>VXSP01000045.1:0-194717 GCA_009837885.1 Holophagales bacterium
GGAATCGTCAACGAGGTCTGCGCGCACGAGGAGCTGCTCGACAGGGCCCGGGCCTGGGCGGCGCAGATCCTGGAGTGCGCGCCGCTGTCGGTGCGCGCCAGCAAGGAAGCGGCGAACAAGGGCCTCGGCATGGCGCTCGAGCAGGCGGCGGGTTCGATCTTCCCGTGGACGGCGCAGATGAACCAGTCGGAGGACCTGGTCGAGGGTCCGAAGGCGTTTGCCGAGAAGCGGCCGCCGAACTGGAAGGGCCGCTAGGCCGCGCCGGAGCGGTCCGATGGAGATCGAGGGCAAGGTCGCCGTCGTCACCGGCTCGTCCTCCGGCGTCGGCGAGGCGACGGCCGAGCTACTGGCGAGCCTGGGCGCGTCGGTGGTCGTCAACTACCACAGCGGCGCCGGGGCCGCGGAACGGATCGTCGGCGGCATCCGCGACCGGGGCGGCAATGCCGTCGCGGTCCAGGCCGACATGCGGAAGGACTCTGACTGCCGGCGTCTCATCGCATCGGCCGTCGAAGCCTTCGGCGCGCTGCACATCCTCGTGAACAACGCGGGGATGACCCGTTTCATCGCCCACGACGACCTGGAAGGCGTCACCGACGAGGTCTGGGACGACATCCTCGGCGCCAACCTGCACGGCGTTTTCAACTGCACGCGGGCGGCGGCGCCGCACATGAAGGCGGCGGGCGAGGGCGCGGTGGTCAACGTCGCCTCGATCGCCGGAATCGGCGGCGGCGGCAGCAGCATCCCCTATGCCGCGTCGAAGGCAGCGGTCATCGTGATGACGAAGTCGCTGGCGCGGGTGCTCGGTCCGGAGATCCGGGTCAACACGATCGCCCCCGGCTTCATCGAGGGGCGCTGGCTACGCGGCGGACTCGGCGACGAGAACTACGACAAGACCCAGCAGCACGTGAGCGCGGGGTCTCCGCTCAGGGGCGTGGCGACTCCCGAAACCTGCGCCGACGCGATCCTCGCCCTGATCGAGCGCAACGTGTTCGTCACCGGCCATACGGTGACGGTCGACGGCGGCTGGAGCCTTTAGGCCCGGGAGGCTTCACACTGGGTGCGCCGGCGCCCCCGCCGGCATCCGGCGCGAAGCGCCGGCCTCTGGACCTCCGCCGTGCTAGCCGGCCCGCAGCGTTTCCCGCTGCACCGTCAGCGCCTCGATCCGCTCGCGGTCGACCTCGACGCCGAGGCCGGGGCCGTCCGGCACGTCGACCCAGCCGTCACCGTCCATTGTCCACTCGGGCGACACGATGTCGCGCGCCCAGTACCGGTTGCTGGGGCTCACGTCGCCGGGAATCGTGAAGTTCGGCAGCGAGGCCAGGGCGACGTTGTAGGCGCGGCCAATGCCGCTCTCCAGCATGCCGCCGCACCAGACCGGGATGTCGTTTGACTGGCAGAGGTCGTGGATGGCCTTCGAGGCCGTGAAGCCGGCGACCCGGCCGGGCTTGATGTTGATGATCCGGCCGGCTCTGAGCCGGATCATGTCCTCGGCGCGAGAGATGTTCGTGATCGACTCGTCGAGGCAGATCGGGGTCCGCATGCGTCTCTGGAGCTCGGCGTGGCGGGCGACGTCGTCCCAGGCCAGGGGCTGCTCGACCATCACCAGGTCGAGGTCGTCGAGCTGGACGAGGTGGTCAGCGTCAGCGAGGGTGTAGGCGTTGTTCGCGTCGGCCATCAGCGGCGCGTCCGGGCCGAGCCGCTCGCGGACGGCGTGGAGGTAGTCGAGGTCCTGGCCCGGTTTGATCTTCAGCTTGATCTTCCGGTAGCCCTCGCCCAGCGCCTTCTCGGCCTTGGCGGCGAGTTCAGCGGGCGAGCTCTGGATGCCGATCGAGATGCCGGTGCCGATTCGCTGCCGGGTGCCGCCGAGCCGCGACGACAGACTCTGGCCCGCCTTCGTTGCCGCAAGGGCCCAGGCCCCCATCTCGATCGCGGCCTGGGCCATCTCGTGGCCGCGGAGATCCTCGGACAGGGCGGCCGACACTTCCTGAGGCGTCTCGAAGCGCCGGGCGAGTACGCGCGGCGCCAGCCACTCGCGAATGGCCAGGGTCGCCGTGTCGATGCTCTCGGGCGAGTAGTTCGGGAAATCGCCGGCGACACACTCGGACCAGGTCGAGGCGCCGTCCGCGTCGACCAGCTCCAGCAGCAGGATGCGCCGGGTCGTCGTGACGCCGGACGAGATGCGGAAGGGCTCGACCAGGGGCAGCCGGATCTCGCGCAGCGTGATCGAGTCGATCTGAAGGCTCATTGCGTCTCCGTTCCTTCGAGCTTCTCGAGCCGGTAGTAGTAGCGCCGGTCCAGCAACGTATGGGCGCCGTCGTTGGGACGCCAGGTGAACCCGGTCACCGCGTAGCCGCTACCGAGGTGCCCCTGGAACTGCTCCCGGGTGCGCCGCCGCCAGGCGGAGGCGTCTTCGGGCGCGGAGCGCAGGATGGAGCCGATGTTCGGCGGCACCTCGACCCAGGCAGTGTTGACCAGCGCCTCGTCGACGGGGAAGGGCGGCGTGTCCCGGGTCGGTCCGGCCGCCGGGCCTCCCTCCATCAGGCCCGCGACCCGCTCGCTGCCGATCACCCAGGCGACGATGAAACGGTCCGTCCCCAGTCCGCTGTGCAGGATGCTGCCGGTGTCCTCGCCGTACATGTCCACGACGTACTCGACCGGCAGCGCGCCGAGCCGGTTCAGGTTGAGGTTCGCGTTCCGGGCGACGAGGGGGTCATAGGTCCAGTACACCGTCTCGACGTCGAGTTCCAGCAGGAACTCGCGCTGGAACGCCTTGAGTTCGCGGCCCAGCCCGAGGCCGCGGGCGTCCCGCGTCACCGCCAGCATGTGGGACCAGTGGGCCCGCTGCCCGAAGCGGAAGCCGCTCATGCCGTAGATGAAGCCCAGCATCCGGCCGGCCCCGTCGTAGGCGCCGGCGACCACGCCGCCCATCTTCTGGGAGATCTTGAGCATCGGCGGCGGCACCGCGTCGTCGAAGCTGTCGCCCCAGGTCTCGCGCTGGAGATCGACGATCGCCGCGTAGTCCTCCTCGGAACTCGCGTTCCGGAGCTCGATGCCGGAAGCCAGCCGTTTGCGCATGGTGGGCGATCGTACAAGCCCGCGCCCCGCGCGCGACGGCTGCCGGAGCGGCGGGCGCCTGGAGGTTCGTGAGCGCCCGGCATGCTCGTCGCGGTGGGTTGGTCGCTCTCGTTTCACAGTGCGCTCTTTGCGTGCTTCTAGCTGCAGGAGGCGCCGCGACGGGCTGACTGTTCCGGCGCGCCGGAGGTCTTGGCCTCGCGAGCCTGGGGTGCGAAGGCCTTAGCTAGGGCGATCTGACCGGAGGAGGAGTGGAGGCCAGGATGAAGCCTGCACTCCTCCTCCATTCCGAGTTGGGCGTCGAGGAGCGACGGTCTTGCCTGGAAGATGTAGAGAAGATAGAGGTCAACAGGGAGGTTATTCGATGGAAGGAAGACGGGCAGGGATAGGAACGGGACGGACCGAGCGTAGGTTGGTTCTGCAGGGAGTAGCCGGAACGCTGCTGGCTGCGGTCAATGGGATCCAGGTAGGCCTTCGATTCTGCGCTAGGGACTTCGACTCGGTGTTCTGGGGCGCCTGCGCGTTGGTCGCCATCGGCGTGGCGCTCTCAACGCGGGCCATGTTGAGGCGAGATTAGACTCGCGCGAGTCGGAAGGAGTCGTTCCATGTCAGAGATCGGTGTACATGAGGCTAGGGCCCACCTGCCGCGGCTGCTGAAGCGCGTGGAGGCCGGCGAGAGGTTCGTCATCACGCGGCACAAGCGGCCGATTGCCGAGCTGATTCCCTACCGAGGCGTCGACAGGGAGCAGATCCGCACCGCGATCGATAGTCTGAGGGAGTTCCGTGAGTCGCACAGCCTGGGTGGACTCGCGATTCAGGAGCTGATCGGGGAAGGCCGTCGCTACTGATCGCGCTGGCGAGGCGATGATGAGACGAAGCGAGCGGATTGGCGCTTCGCGTCTGGGGCTTGCGGGTGGCCTGCGAGCGGTTGCGGCCGTGGTCGGCTTTCGCCTTCGTGCCGGCTGGCGCAAGGCGTTGTCCGAGAAGGGGAAGCTCGTTTTCGGCGTGATCGTTGGCGTGCTCCTGGCGACCAACTACACGTTCAGCGTGCGCGCCATGGAGGAGGCGCCCGGCCGGGGGATCCCCGTAGACATGCTGTTCGGGCTGATTACCTTCTTCGTGCTGCTGACGCTGTTCCAGTGGGCACCGCTCGGGCGGTGGTTCAGCCGGCGCGAAGGGGCGCGGTTCGGCCTGACGGCGGGTCGCCGGGCGGCGCTGACCGTCGGTACGAACCTGGTGGGGCTGACCATGCTTCTCGTGGTACTGAACGCTCTGCTGGCCCGCGTGTTCACTGGCGCGGGCCGGCCTCGAGGCCTGGAGTGGGCTTTCGAGGGCATGGATGTTGTGAGTGCCGTGATCGCCATGGTGGCCGCGGGTCCGCTCGGCGCCGTGATTCTTGGAGGTCAGGGCGGCAGACGTTGGCTCGGCGCGGGCCTGGGCCTCGCGCTTCTTGCTGTACTCGGGGCGAGTACGGTGGAGCCGCTTTGGGCGGGAAGTTCATTGTGGGCCGGGGCATTCATCCATGCTGGACGTCTGACTCTGTTAGCGGCGCTTCTGGCGGTGGCCTTCCCGCTCGAACAGAGGAGTCCTGACGACGGTGGGGGCCGGGCGACGAAGAGCGGCGCCCGCGCCGATGCCCGCTCACCATCCGGTTTCTGGTCGAGGCCCACGTTTGTCGTTGCGCTGGCGGAGACGCGGATGATGCTTCGCTTCCGCCAGGTGCGCCTGAACCTGGTGTTCAGTTGGGCCATGCCCGTCGTCATGGTCTTTGTGTTCTGGGGCGAAGAGCTTCCTGGCGGCGGGGGGCAGTTCGCCCTGTGGATGGCGGCCTCAGTCGCGGCCTTTCTCGGCGTGGTTTGGGTCGCGTTCTTCGCCAATCTCCTGGGCTTCACTGCGGATGGGGCCAGACGACTCGCGATGTCGGCGGAGAACGCGTTACTTGACTGCCTGCCCGGCAAAGTGCTGGGGGTTGTCTCTGTCGTCGGGGGCCTGGTGCTGGCCCAGACGACGGTCCTGACCGTGCTGCTTGCCGATCGGATTCCGGCCGCCGACCGGGCGCTTCCGTTCCTTGTTGGCGCTATCTCCCTTGTCGGCTTGGCCGGTGCCGGGACGGTCGTTTCCATCCTGTTCCCAAGGAAGCCGGAACTGCACGAACAGAGGGATTTCTTCTGCAGCATCCTGGGTCTGGTCGTGCTGGTGGCCGCTTGGTTTATCCAGATGGCGGTCGTCGGGAGCGTCTTGGCCGCGGCGCGGAGCTTGGGCGGTTCGACGGCTGCGGTAACCGCGATGACGGTTTTGCTGCTCCTGGCGGCGGCAGGCTGCGGGTTTCTGGTGGTTTCGTTGGCCAGGGGCGACTGGCTGCGACGGCGGTTGCGGGAATGGGCGGTGACGGTATGACGACGATGTTGTGGCTCGACTCGGTGGACAAGTCCTACGGTGATCTCGAGGTCCTGCGCTCGGTGAACCTCGAGATCGGGGCGGGAGTCCAATGCCTGGTGGGCCGGAACGGCGCCGGCAAGACGACGTTGATGCGACTCGGGCTGGGCCTGACCGAGCCGAGAGCGGGCACGGTGCGGATGTTCGGCTACGACCCGCGACTTCATCCGGAGGTCATGGCCCGCGTCGGCATCCTGCTAGAGGAGGATGAGCTGTTCGACTTCCTGCGGCCGCTCGAGTTCCTGGACTACTGCGCCGCGCTGTACGGTCTGGACGCTGGCAAGGCCCGTACGCGCGCCGTCGATCTCCTGGAGGCTATGGAAGTGCCCGGGTCGGATCGTCTCTGCCATCAACTCTCGACGGGCAACCGCCGGCAACTGGCCCTGGCCGCGGCGCTGCTGCACGAGCCGGAACTGCTGATCCTCGACGAGCCGTTCAACGGTCTCGATCCGGTCGCGGTAGCGCGCCTGTGCCGGATGCTCCGGAACTTCGCCGCCAACGGCCGGGGAGTGCTGCTGTCGTCCCATCGCCTCGAACTCGTCGAGGAGATCGCGGACCAGGTCTACTTCGTGGCTGACTGTGCGGTGACGCTCTGGTCGCCGGAACGGGTCAAAGCCTGGTACGACGAGTTGAGGGTCGTCAGTGCCAGAGAGCAGCCGCAGGGCGAGTTGACCGCCTGAGCTACACCACCCCGGCTTCCTGGAAGGCCCTCGCCCGGAACAGGAAGTCGATGATGTTGCCTTCATGCGGCTGTAGCCAGTTGAGCTGAATCGTCGGCACCGGACCGAGGTTCAGGCGGTCGACATGGGTAGCGTCGATCAGTTGGCGCCGCCAGCGTTCGTCATTCGTGATCGCGCTGCACACAAGGGTGTCGTCGATCGCGCTCAGCATCTTCTGCTGCGGGCACTCGACGACCGAGACGAAGGGGAACATGTACTCGACGTTCGCCGCTTCTATTCCTGCGTCGGCGCAGTGGAGGACGGTCGGCAGCAGGTAGTCGCAGCGTTCGCGTTCGTCGAGCCGACCGTTGCCGCGAATCTCGGAAGTCAGGTCGCGCACGCCGGGTACGTCGACCTGCCGCTCGATCATGCCGTCGATCGCCTTCGCCATCCCCGGAACGGTGAAGGCTGCGAGCGGAGACTCGGGGTCGTCGGCCGGCTTGGGCAGCACGGGCGCCAGCCGCTCGGCGAGGGCCTGGGCGATCTCCTCCGTGTGGCGCGAAGCCCAGACGCCTGAGCAGGAGATGCAGCTCCGGCCGCTGTTGACCAGCACACTGTCGACCATCACGTCGAGGTACTGCTCCCAGTCGTCGACGACGTCGTCGCCGAGCAGGATCTTGCTGAAGCCGGGGCCGTGCGGCTGCACTCGGGGATCGTTCTGATAGCGGGCGACCGTATCCGCGCCGCCGAAGATCATGCTGCGCGAGCAGGAGGCGAGGACGGCCGCGCCGATGTCGCCTTCCCCCGGGTAGATCGAGATCGCCTCGCGTGGCACGCCGGCCTGGGCGAAGGCCTCGGTCATCCGGTAGGGCGTCCACGGTTCCTGGGGCCCGGGCTTGAACACGAGGCCGATCTGAAGCGGGATGACCGGCATCCACAGCGTGTGCACGCCCGGCGAGTTGGACGGCAGCACCAGACCGATCACCGGCGCCTGCGCCTGGTAGCTGACCGGCACGCCGCGTTCCTCGACGCCGTGGCCGCGGGCAAGGATGTCCAGGTCGAGACCGCGGGTCAGCGCCTCCAGCACCTCGCCCATGTTCGTCAGCACGAAGTGGTTCTTGTCCATGTTCGCCCGGCACATGTGCTCGGGCAGGCCGGTCGTCGCCGACTGGTAGTGGACGAAGTCTTCCGGGGTCTGGCTGCCGCTGCCGAGGGGCAGGTCGGCGTTCAGGTAGAGGTCGGCGGCCTCGATCACCATCGAGATCAGTTCGCTGGACGGGATCTCGCGCAGGATGTCGCGGGCGCGCTGGGCGCGGCGCATGTCGCGCTGCACCAGACCGGGGTTGGTCTGGTGCAGCGTGGCCAGCTCCTCGCCGGTCTCGAAGTGGACGATCGTCGCCTTCTCGAGCGACTCGTAGGGCTTGCCCCAACGGATGGCGGGGATGTCGATCATGCTGGTTACCTGTAGGCGGCCGGCCGGGTGGCCGAAGGATGAATCGAGCGTTCGGAAGCGGCGGAATGGTAGCACCGGGCTGTATGGAAAAGGCCTTTTCCCTGTGCATCAGCGCGGCGCGGACGCCGCGACTCTACTGCTAGCCTTCGCCGGCCATGGAGGACCGTCGCACCGTTCTGAAATCGGCTCTGGCGCTGGGTTTGGGTGTGCGTGGCCTGAATGTGCTGCACGCGCAGACCGACGATCCGCGGAGGGCTCGACCTCAGGAAGGGGACCGCTTCGTGTTCGCGTTCGGGGCGCGCCAGGGCGAGACGGTCCGGGTCGACGACGTTCCCCTGGCGAGCGAGCAGCTCATCTGCTACGCGATGGACCCGTCGTCCGGCGCCGTGCGTGACGGCTCGCGCCTGAACCAGGTGCTGCTGTTGCGCTTCGAGCCCGATTCGCTGACCCCGGAGACGCGGGAAGCGTCCGCGGACGGCGTCGTCGCCTACTCGGGCATCTGCACCCACACCGGCTGCGACATCGAGGACTGGTCCGAAGAGGCGGAGTTCCTGGTCTGTTCCTGTCACGACTCGGAGTTCGACCCTCGGGACGGCGCCGAAGTCATCTCGGGCCCGGCCCCGCGCCGGCTGCCGTCGCTGCCGCTTCGCTCGGAAGGGGGCGTGCTGGTTGCAGCCGGCGGCTTCAGCGCGACGATCCGGTTCGAGAAGGAGTTCTGACGATGGTGGATCGGCAAGCAGTGCTTCGACGGACGGTCACTCTCTTCGTTCTCGGCGCCGTGGTGGCGCCGGCGATCGGCCAGGAGCAGCCCTACCGCGCGGTCACCCAGGAGCGGCTGCTCGCCCCCGAGCCCGAGAACTGGCTGATGTACCGGCGCACTTACGATGGCTGGGGCTACAGCCCGCTCGACCGGATCGACACGTCGAACGTCGCCTCGCTGGCGCCGGCATGGACCTTCTCGACCAGCATCAACGAGGGCCACCAGGCGCCGCCGATCGTCAACGACGGCACACTGTTCATCACCACGCCGGGCAGCCGCGTCCTCGCGCTCGACGCCCGGACAGGCGAGCTGCTGTGGCGCTTCGTTCCGGAGCTCCCCGAGGACTTGCAGCAGATGCATCCGACCAACCGCGGTGTCGCGCTGTGGGGCGACCGGGTCTACGTCGCCACCGTCGACGCCCGCCTCTTCGCGCTCGACGCGCGGACGGGAAGGGTGGCCTGGGAAACGGCGGTCGAGAACTACGCCCGCGGCTACTACATGACGCTCGCGCCCCTGGCCGTCGAGGGCAAGGTGATGGTCGGCGTGTCCGGAGGCGAGTGGGGCATCCGCGGTTTCGTCGCCGCCTACGACGCCGACAGCGGCGACGAACTCTGGAAGACCTACACGATTCCCGGTCCAGGCGAGCCCGGCCATGACAGTTGGTCCGGCGACACCTGGCGGACCGGCGGCGTGCCGGTCTGGGTCACCGGCACCTACGACCCGGAACTGAGACTGAGCTACTGGGGTACCGGCAACGGCGGTCCCTGGATGGGCGACGCCCGGCCGGGCGACAACCTGTACGCCACCTCGGTGCTGGCGCTCGACGTCGACACCGGCGAACTGAAGGCACATCACCAGTACCACTGGAACGACAGTTGGGACTGGGACGAGGTCGATCCGCCGCTGCTGATCGACGTCGAGCGCGGCGGTTCGACCCACAAGGCGCTGGTCCATCCCGGGCGCAACGCCTACCTCTGGGTGCTGGAACGGAGCGCCGACTCGATCGATTTCCTGGACGCGACGCGTTTCGTGTATCAGGACGTGTTCACGTCGATCGACCCGGACACCGGCCGCCCCGAGTACGACCCGGCGAAGACCCCGGGCACCGGCGAGCGGGCGGTGTTCTGTCCGTCCTGGTCCGGCGCCAAGAACTGGCCGCCGGCCGCCTGGAACCCGGACACGAGGTTGCTCTACATCCCGGCCAACGAGAACACCTGTTCGTACCTCGAAGGGGTCGAGGCGGAGTACCGGCCGGGGCGTACCTTCATGGGCATGGAGGGAGGCTTCGTGTCGCGGGAGGGCGCCGACCACTACGGCGAGCTCCAGGCCTGGAACCTCGACACCCGGGAGAAGGTCTGGACCGTCGAGTTCGAGCGCAAGTTGTGGGGGCCGGTCCTGACGACCGGCGGCGGTCTCGTCTTCGTCGGCGGCACGAGCGACCGCTACTTCCGCGCCTTCGATGCGGCGACCGGCGAGCTCCTGTGGCGCCAGCGCACGAACTCCGGCGTCACCGGCGTGCCGACGGCCTTCGAAGTCGACGGCGTGCAGTACATCGCCGTCCAGTCGGGCTGGGGCGTCGACGCGCAGCGTGGCACGAACCACCTGGACGGTGCGATCGGCACCCGGACCTACGTGCCGCAGGGCGGCGTGCTCTGGGTCTTCGCGTTGCCGGACGGGGGACGGTGACGTAGAGGAGAGTCGCGTGTTCATTGAAAATCGTGTAGCATAATGCGCGATTTACGATGATCTACGTTCCGCGGAGACTCCAAGAATCGATTCAGACCGCGCTGGCCGCGCAGGCGGGCGTCGTGCTTCTGGGGCCGCGCCAGGTCGGCAAGACGACGCTGGCCCTCAGGATCGCGAAGGAGCGGGACACCGCCTACTTCGATCTCGAGAATCCGGAGTCGGTTTCCGTTCTCGCCGATCCGCGGTCGGTTCTCGCTGCGCATCAGGATCGACTGGTCGTCCTGGATGAGGTGCAGCGGTTGCCAGGACTCTTCCTGACCCTGCGCGGCCTCATCGACCGCTACCGCAACCAGGGCCTCGGCCGGGGGCACTTCCTCCTGCTCGGATCGTCGTCGCCGGACCTGTTGCGACAGAGCGCGGAGTCGCTCGCCGGGCGCGTGGCCTATCGTGAGCTCGGTCCCCTCGACGCCGGCGAGGTCGGCATCGCGGCCGCGGATTCCCTGTGGCTGAGGGGGGGCTTCCCGGGTTCGTTCCTCGCCGCCGACGACACGGCCAGCTTCGACTGGCGACTCGACTTCGTTCGCACGTACCTTGAACGCGACATTCCGACGTTCGACGCCAGGCTGCCGGCCTCGACTTTGCGCCGGCTCTGGACCATGCTGGCACATCTTCAGGGGCAGACGTTGAACGTCTCGCGTCTTGCGTCGTCTCTTGGCATCAACGTGCGAACCCTGAATCGGTACATCGACCTGCTGGAGGATCTGCTGCTGTTGCGGCGGCTGCAGCCCTGGTCCGGCAACGTCCACAAGCGCCTCGTGAGGTCGCCGAGGCTCTACCTTAGAGACAGCGGCATCGTCCACGCCTTGCTGGGTCTTCGGACGTTTGAGGATGTCCTTGCGCACCCGGTCGCGGGGCCGAGCTGGGAGGGATTCGTCGTCGAGAACCTGCTTTCCATTCTCCCGTCCTGGATCCACCCGCTCCACTTTCGGACTCATTCCGGCGCCGAAGTCGACCTGGTCCTCGAGTTCGGCCCGACCCGGTGCTGGGCGGTGGAGATCAAGCGCTCGACCAGCCGGGTGAGGCCTTCCAGGGGTTTCCATGTCGCCTGCGACGACCTGCGCGCCGAGCGGAGGATCGTGGTCTACGGCGGTGCTGACGCCTTTCCGCAGCCGGGCGGTGTCGAGACACTGCCGCTCCACCTACTGATGGAAGAATTGGCCGCGGAGGGGATCTGACAGGCGAGCAAGACGACCCGTGGCCGGTGCTGTAGTCTGCCGCCGCTTCAGGCAGCCGATCACAGCAGGACCGACCCGATTGGAGTTCGCGAATGGAAGTCGCCAGCGCTGACGCCCAGGCCCAGGCCAGGGAACGACTCGATGCCCATGTCCGGGACATGATGGAGTGGCACTTCAACCCGGAGACCGGAACGCCGTTCTGGCTGGACTTCGCCTCGAAGCTCGACTTCGACCCGCGCAGTGACGTCGCCTGCTACGCGGACTTGCGCAGGTTCCCGCCCTTCGAGGACGAGTGGCTGCGCGGAGGCCCGGTGCGGCGCTGGGTGCCGAAGGCCATGGCCGACGACCCGATCTACGTGTTCGAGACCGGCGGCACGACGGGCATTCCGAAGAGCCGCGTGGCGCTCAACGACTTCCGCACGGACTACGAACTGTTCAGCGCCAGCCTGCCGGACGAGCACTTCCCGCCGGGAGGTAACTGGCTGATGCTGGGGCCGTCGGGCCCGCGCCGCCTGCGCCTGGCGGTGGAGCACCTCTGCCAGTACCGCGGCGGCATCTGCTTCTGTGTCGATCTCGACCCGCGCTGGGTGATCAAGCTGATCAAGAAGGGCTGGATGGAGCACCTGGAGGCGTACAAGGACCACGTGATCGACCAGGCGCTGTCCGTCCTCTCGGCCGGGCACGACATCCAGGCGATGTTCGCGACGCCGAAGCTGCTCGAGTCCTTGTGCCTGGCGCTGGAGGACCGGGGCCAGACTCTCGCCGACACCGGGATCAAGGGCATCTTCTCGGGCGGCACCGAGTTCACACCGCAATGGACCCGCTTCGCGGTGGAAGAGCTGCTGGACGGCGTCTACATGACGCCCACGTACGGCAACACCCTGATGGGTCTGGCCGCGTCGCGGCCGGTCACGGCGGCGGACGGCTACACGATCGCCTACTACGCGCCGCAGCCGCGGGCCGTGCTCGAAGTCGTCGACCCCGACGACCCGGACCAGGTCGTCGACTACGGCGCCACCGGCCGCGTCCGGCTGACGACGTTGACCCGCGAGTTCTTTGTGCCCGGTTTCCTCGAGCGCGACGAGGGCGAGCGGGAGCAGCCCTACGTCGACTACCCCTGGGACGGCGTCAGCGGCGTACGGCCGTTCGCGAGGCTGGCGTCGGCGACGACGGTCGGGGTGTACTAGGAATCGCTCGCTAGGGGGCGGCGCGGTTCCGGTAGAGCGACGGGTCCACCACCTCGGCCATCGCCCTTTCGTCCAGGCCGTCCACGAGACTGGCGATTCGCGTGGCCGCCCCTGCCGGGTCCCGTAGCGCCTCGCCGTACTCGACCTCGATCCACTCGAACTGTGGCGCCGTGCGCAGCAGGTAGTTCACTCGCCAGAGCTGGTCCTGCCAGAGCTCCATCATCCGCTCGTCCGGTGTGTCGTCGGTCTCGCCCCGGCGGTCCAGCATCTTGCGCTGGGATGCGAGCACTTCTTCGAGGTCGCGGCGCATCAGGATGACCCTGTAGTTCAGATTGGGTGGCAGGTCCTTGAGCAGGAAGGAGATGACCTTGACCGCGCGGCCGCGTGAAGCGCGGAGCCAGGACTTGTCGGTAGCGGTCGCGAGGTCCTTGACCCGCTCGTCCTCGTAGTAGCCGCGCGGGTTGTCTTCGTCGGCTTCGCGCTCGCCGTCGGTCACGATCTCCACTCCGCCGGCCTCGAGCATCTTCATCGCCATCGAGGTGCCGGAGCGGGGGAGACCGGAGACGACGATGATCGGCCGGCCGAAGCGAAGCCGCCGCCAGAGAGTCTTCCCGTTCATGGCCACGGGATGCTACCCGCGGCTTGGTATGCTCCGCACCGTTCCGCGCTGTCTGGCAGCGGGTGCTCCCAGGCGCGCGATCATGGAGGAACCGTTGCCAGCTCCGCGTCCTGCAACCGTCGCGCTGGCGCTTCTGGCGGCGCTCTTCGCCGCCGCGCCAGCGGCCGCCTACATCGGTCCCGGGGCCGGGTTCGCGCTCATGTCGTCGTTCCTGGTGCTGCTGGCGACCGTGGCGCTGGCGTTCGTCTCGCTGCTGGCGTGGCCGGTGCGGACCCTGTGGCGGGTCGTGCGGCGCAAGAAGCCGCCGAAGGCGCACGTCAGGCGGCTGGTCTTCGTCGGACTCGACGGTCAGGATCCGCGCCTGACGGAGAGGATGATGAAGGAGGGCAAGCTGCCCAACTTCCAGCGCCTCGGCGAACAGGGGAGCTATCGGCGGATCGCCAGCACGTATCCCGCGCTGTCGCCGGTGGCCTGGTCGACCTTCGCCACCGGCGCCAATCCCGGCAAGCACAACATCTTCGATTTCCTCGACCGGGACCTGCGCAGCTACCTGCCGAAGCTGTCTTCGGCCCACATCGGTCGCGTGGAGCGCTTCCTGAAGCTGGGCAAGTGGAAGATCCCGCTGCAGAAGCCCGAGATCCGCATGCTCCGGCGCTCGAAGCCGTTCTGGACCGTGCTCGGTGAGCGCAACGTCTGGAGCACGGTGCTGCGGGTACCGATCACGTTCCCGCCGGACCGCTTCTACGGGGCCCAACTGGCGGCGATGTGCGTTCCGGACCTCGTGGGCAGTCAGGGCACTTTCCTCCTCTACACGACGCGTCCGGCGACGGACACGATCCGGGAGGGCGGTTTGCGGGTGCCGCTGAGTTCCAACGGTTCCGGTCCCGATCACTTCGACTGCGTGGTCGAGGGGCCGGAGAACAGCTTCCTGGAGGGCGATCCGCCGCCTCCTCTCCGCGCGCCGATGACGATCGAGGTCGACCGCAAGGAGAAGACGGCGTCGGTCAGTATGGCGGGGGAGACGGTGGAACTCCGCCTGGGAGAGCTCTCCGACTGGGTGCGTCTCGAGTTCCGGGCCGCGCCCGGGGTCAAGGTCCACGGTCTGACCCGGATGATGCTGACGGAAGCGGGAAAGCACACGTCGCTCTACCTGACCGCGATTCACATCGACCCCGAGAAGCCGGCGATGCCGATCTCGCATCCGTCCTACTACGCGCCTTACCTGGCCAAGCGGGTCGGCGACTTCGCGACTCTGGGCCTGGCCGAGGACACGACGGCGCTCAACGAGGGCGTGACCGACGACGCGACGTTCCTCCAGCAGTCGTACGACATCGACCGCGAGCGCGAGGAGATGTTCTTCGCGGCGCTCGAGCGTTTGCGCCGCGGTTCCCTGACCTGCGTCTTCGACGCCACCGACCGCATCCAGCACATGTTCTGGCGCTACATGGAGAACGGACACCCGGCCGCGAACGGGCGCAAGACGGGCAAGCAGCGGCGGACGATCGAGGAGCACTACCGGCACAACGACGCCCTGGTCGGCCGGGTGATGGAGAAGCTGGGCGACGACGATGTTCTCATCGTGCTCTCGGACCACGGCTTCGCCTCTTTCCGGCGCGGCGTGAACCTGAATCGCTGGCTGCTCGACCATGGCTACCTCGTCCTTCGCGAGGACGCCAACGGCAGCGAGGAGTGGCTGGAGGGCGTGGACTGGTCGCGCACCCGCGCCTATGCGCTCGGGCTCGCGGGCGTGTTCCTTAACCTCGAGGGCCGGGAGGCCTCGGGCATCGTGAAACCGGGCGAAGAGGCGAGGGAGCTCAAACGCGAACTCATCGAGGCCTGGACCGGCCTGCGCGACGAGGAGCGGCGGGCCGTCGGCATCAACGCCGCCTTCGACGCCGAGGACCTGTACACCGGCCCTTACAAGGGCAACGCCCCCGACCTGATCGTCGGCTACAACGACGGCTACCGAGTTTCCTGGGACTGCGCCGTCGGCGTGGTCGCGGGTCCGGTCTTCTCCGACAACACGAAGGCCTGGAGCGGCGACCACTGCGTCGACCCGCGGCTGGTTCCGGGAATCTTCTTCAGCAGCCGCCCGGTCGACCGCGGCGACGACCTGTCGCTGCTCGACATGGCGCCCACCGCGCTGGCCCTGTTCGGCGTCGACAAGCCGGACTACATGGAGGGCGAGCCGGTCTTCGATCCGGCGGCTCTCGACCGTGCGACTCTGAAGAGCAGGGCGGCCGGAGCGGCGGCGTGAAGCGACTGGTCACCCTTGCGGCGACGATGCTCCTGGCCGGCCTGGCGGTCACGTGCGGCGGCGGCGGCGTCGGTCCGTCCGAGGGGCCGAAGGTCATCGTGCTGGGCTTCGATGGCCTGGACCCCGCGCTCACCCGGCAGTTGATCGACGAAGGGAGGCTGCCGAACTTCGCCCGGCTCGAGACCATGGGCGGCTTCACGGAACTGGAGACGACGATCCCGCCGCACAGCCCCGTTGCCTGGTCGAGCTTCATCACCGGCATGGACCCGGGCGGCCACGGCATCTTCGACTTCCTGCACCGGGATCCGGAGACGATGATCCCGTACCCGTCGACCGCCGCCGCCTCCTCCGGCGGCCTCTACCTGGACGTCGGCCCCTGGCAGTTCCCGCTCACTGGCGGCGACTACGAGCGGTTCCGGCACGGCACCCCGTTCTGGGACGTGCTGGAGGAGCACGGAGTGCGCACGACGGTCATCCGCATGCCGGCGAATTTCCCGGTTTCGGGTACGGCGAGCCGTGAGCTCTCGGGTATGGGGACGAGCGACATCCATGGGACGGACGGCACGTTCACCTTCTACACGTCGGAGCTTTTTGCCGACCGTGACATCAGCGGCGGGGACATCGTCGAACTCGACATCTACGACAACGTCGTTGAGGCCGACTTGCTCGGGCCCGACAATCCGTTGCTGCGCGAGCCCGAACAGATGACCGTGCCGTTCACCGTCTACCTCGATCCGGAGACGGAGAGCGCCAAGATCGAGCTCGGCGACCAGGAGATCGTGCTGGAGGTCGGCGAGTGGAGCAACTGGCTCGAGGTCGACTTCGAGATGATGCCGACCCAGCACCTGCGCGGAATCTGCCGGATGTACCTGCGCGCGCTCGAGCCGGAGTTCGAGCTCTACGTCAGCCCGATCGACCACGATCCGATCTCGCCCTCGGCGCCGATCTCGACGCCGCCCGATTTCGCGGCCGAGCTGGCGGAGGCGGTCGACCGCTTCTACACGGAGGGAATGCCCGAGGACACGAAGACCCTGACCGAAGGCGTCTTCACCCCGGACGAGTTCCTGGCCCAGGCCAAGATCGCGGGCGACGAGGTCGCCGAGCAGTACGGCTACGTCCTGGACCGCTTCCTCGAACAGCGGGGAGGCTTCCTCTTCTACTACTTCGGCAACGTGGATCAGATCGGCCACGTCCGCTGGCGGTCACGCGATCCGGAGCATCCCGCCTACGACCCGGAATCCGATGCGGCCCACGCCGACCTGATCCCGACCCTCTACGAAGGGCTCGACGCGATCGTCGGGCAGACGCTGGATCGGCTCGAAGCCGAAGCCGGCCTCGGTGACGGCGGCGCGGACGAGCCGCTGCTGATCGCCATGTCGGACCACGGCTTCGCCTCCTGGCGCCGCGCCTTCCACCTGAACGCCTGGCTGCTCGAGCGGGGCTACCTGACGGCGCGAAGCCCGGATCCTTACGCGGACGAGGGCTTCCTCCTGAACATCGACTGGGACAACACCCGGGCCTACGGGATCGGCTTCTCGGGTCTCTACGTCAACCTGCGCGGCCGTGAGCGCGACGGCACGGTGACGGCGGCGGAGCGCCTCGACCTGGTCCGGGAGTTGAAGCGGGAGCTGCTGGCGGTCGTCGATCCAAAGACCGGCGAACCCGCGATCACGGAGGTCCACCTTCGCGAGGACTACGCCTTCCAGGAAGGGACCGCGATCGGTCCCGATCTGATCGTCGGCTACGGCAAGGGTTATCGCGGGGCGACGGAGTCTGCGTCGGGCGAGGTCGTGGGCGAGGTCTTCAGCGACAACGACAGCGCCTGGAGCGGCGATCACATGATGGACCACCGCCTGGTGCCGGGCGTGCTCCTGCTCAGCCGTCCGCTTGGCCGCCCCGCGCGGAGCATTGTCGACCTGCCGGGCTCGATCCTGGCCGAGTACGGCGTGGAGGGGTTCCCGCCCCTGGCGGGCGGCGCCGCGACGGGTTCGCCCTGAACCGGCGGGAACGGGATCGGTAAGGAAGGAGAAGAGGAATGTTCGGCGGCGGCAAGGTCAAGCTCGACAAGGAACTCATCGCGCGCGTGAAGCGGTACAGCGACATCGCGGGCTACTCGTCCGTCGAGGAGTTCATCACGCACGCTCTGGAGAAGGAGCTGGCCAAGCTCGAAGGCGCCGAGTCGAGGGAGGAGATCGAGAAGCGGCTCCGCGGCCTGGGGTACATCTCCTAGCGCCGCCAAGACGCCGCCGATGTCCCTTCTGAACGCCGCCCTCCGCGCCGTCTTCGACGTGGCGCTCCGGCCTTTCGCGGCCTTGCCGCCGATCGTGCCGGTGGCCGTTGTGGCGCTGGTCTCGGGCATCTTCGCGCTGCTCGTCTACCGCTGGACGTCGAACCAGCCTGCGATCGCCGCAGTCAAGCGGCGGCTGTTCGGCCACCTGCTCGAGGTGCGGCTGTTCAACGACGACCTGCGGGCCGTGCTGGCGGCCCAGCTTCGACTGCTGCGCGAGAACCTGACCTACCTGCGGTTGAACCTGGTACCGCTCCTGTGGATGATCGTGCCCTTCATGCTGCTGATCGCCCAGTTGCAGTTCCACTACGGCTACGAGGGGCTCGAAGTGGGCGAGCGCACGCTGCTGGTCGTCGACCTCGCGCCGGCGGACGCAGGCGTGGATCAAACCGCGCCGCGGCCGCCGATCGAGCTGGAGGCGCCGGCCGGCGTCGCGGTGGAGACGGCCGGCGTCTGGGTGCCGAGCCTGCGGCAGGTCGTATGGCGGTTGCGGGCGGACGAGCCGGGCCGGCACGAACTCCTCGTGCGCGCGGACGGCGGGGCGTTCACGAAGAGCCTCTTCGTCGCCGACCCGGAGGGCGCAGCGCAGTGGGTACGCCGCTCACCGACCAGGCGCCGGGCGGCGATTCTCGACCAGTTGCTCTACCCGGCCGAGCCTTCCCTGCCGCGCGGCGGGCCGATCGAGCGGATCGATGTGCAGTACGGCACCGCCGCGATCTCGTTCTTCGGGCTGTTCGACGTCCACTGGCTGATCGCCTTCCTGATCCTCTCCCTCGCGTTCGCGTTCGCGCTGCGGAACCGCTTCGGCGTCACCCTGTGACCGCGCCGTCGATCGACGTCGTCATTCCCGCCTACAACGAGGAGGAGTCGATCGGCCTGGTGCTCGCCGACCTGCCGGCCGACCTGGTGCGTCGGGTCGTCGTCGCCGACAACAACTCGCGGGACGCGACGGCGGTGCGCGCGCGCGACGCCGGGGCCGAGGTCGTGCCGGCGCCGGTGCAGGGCTATGGCAGCGCCTGTCTGGCCGGACTCGATCATCTGCGGCGGACCGGACCGCCCGAGATCGTCGTCTTCCTGGACGCGGACTACTCGGATCACCCCGACGAGATGCCGCGGCTGGTGGAGCCGATCGCGCGCGGCGAGGCGGACCTGGTCATCGGCTCGCGGGTGCTGGGAAAGGCCGAACCGGGCGCACTGCTGCCCCAGGCGCGATGGGGCAACCGGTTCGCCTGCCTGCTCGTGCGCATGCTCTACGGCCACCGCTACACCGACCTGGGGCCGTTCCGCGCCGTCTCGTGGAAGGCGCTCGAGTCGCTCGGCATGGGCGATCCGAACTTCGGCTGGACCGCGGAGATGCAGGTCAAGGCGCTGCGGCGGGGTCTGCGAGTGGCCGAGGCGCCGGTCAGCTACCGCCGCCGGACCGGCGTCTCGAAGATCACCGGCACGGTCTTGGGCACCGTTCGCGCCGGCTGGAAGATCGTAATCACCGTGTTTCGCTACAGTCGCGGGCCGACATGAGCGAGATGACGGGTAGTGCCGTGAACGCCGCCGGCCTGGAGGTGCCGGCCAGCGAAGTCGAGATCGAGGTCCGGTACAAGGAAACGGACCAGATGGGAGTGGTCCACCACTCGAACTACCTGGTGTGGTTCGAACTCGCCCGTACCCATCACTGCCGGGTCGCCGGCATGGCCTACCGGAAGATCGAGGACGAGGGTTACTGGCTGATGGTCACCGGGGTCCAGTTGAAGTACCGGGGCGGCGCCCGCTACGGCGACAGGGTTCGCGTCGTCTGCTGGCTCGATCGGCTGAAGAGTCGCGCGATGAGCTTCGGCTACCGGGTGGAGGTCGACGAGCGGGTGCTGGTCGAAGGCCGGACGGACCACGTCTGGGTGGACAAGGCGTCCGGCAACCACTGCCGGATGCCGGAAGTCGTCGTCCCGGTCTTCCGCTCGATGGAAAACTGGCCGCCCAGAGCGGAGCCAGCCTGACGGCTGGTGCGTCTACCTGGCCGCCTTCGGCGGCGGCCGGCGGGGGCGCCGGCGCACCCAGTGGGCGGCCAGTTCCCTAGAAGCAGGCGTAGCCGCCGTCGATCACGAACTCGTCGCCGGTGTGGTAGCTCGAGGCCCTGCTCGCCAGGTAGACGGCGATGCCGCTGAAGTCCTCGCCGACACCCCAGCGGCGCACCGGAACCCGCCGCAGGACCTTCGTCTGGAACGCTTCCGTGTTGATCGCCCGCTCGGTCATGGCGGTGGCGATCCAGCCGGGCAGTACCGAGTTGACCCGGATGCCGTGGCGCGCGTGCTCGACCGCCAGGCCGCGCACCATCGCGTTGAGCCCGGCCTTGGTTGACGCGTAGTGCTCGCTGCGCGGCGCGCCGAAGACCGCCGAGAGGCTGCTCGTCGCGACCAGGGAGCCGCCCTTGCCGCGCTCGACCATGTGCCGGATCGCCTGCTGGAAGGTCTGAAAGACGCCCTCCATGTTGACCTGGAAGATCCGCCGCCACTCCTCCATCGACATGTCGATGAATGGCGTGCCGCGGCCGCCGATTCCGGCGTTCGCGAAGCAGGAATCGACCTTGCCCAGTAGCTCGACGGTGCGCGCGAACGAGGCCGCCACGGCGTCGGCGTCGCCGACATCGCAGCGCAGGGCCTCCACCCGCGTGCCGTGGCGCGCCAACTGCTCCCGGGCGTTCGCGTTCTTCTCCTCGTTCGTGCCCCAGATGCAGACGTCGGCGCCCGCCTGGGCCAGCCCTTCGGCGAAGCCGAGGCCGATACCGGAGTTGCCGCCGGTGACGAGAGCCACCGTTCCGCTCAGATCGAATGCGTCGTAAGCCAAGGTCGTTCTCCCTCTTCCGTCCCGTCCGTCGTTCGTCGATGCGGCGCGGAGCATAGCGCCGCCGGGCGGCCCGCGGGCTGCTAGCCGAACCAGAGGCGGACCGCGAACAGGATGACGGTCACCGTCACGACCCGCTGCACCCAGGCGTGTCCCTTGAGTACGGTGAGCCGTACGCCCAGCCAGCCGCCGGCCATGTTCCCGACCGCGAGCGCCAGGCCGAAGGCCCAGTCGACGCGGCCGGAGAGCGCGAAGAGCAGCAGCGACAGGCCGGTGAAGCAGAGGATGCTGAGCACCTTGACGGCGTTGCCTCGGACCAGGTCCAGGCCGGCGAGAGAGGTCGCGGCGAGGATGAAGAAGCCGACTCCGGCCTGCACGAAGCCGCCGTAGACGCCGACTCCGAAGAAGCCGAGCGCCAGCAGACCGACTCGCAGGGACGCTGGCTGCTCGTCCGGCTCTTTGCGCCGCGAGAAGAGAGTCCACAGCGTAACCACGACCATCAGCGCCGCGAGCACCCGGCGGAAAGCGTCGTCGCTGATGACGAGAGCGGCCCACGAGCCCAGCCCGGCGCCGGCAGTGGCCGGCAGCGCCGCCCACAGGATTGCCCGCCCGTCGAGAACGCCGTGGCGGTGGAAGCCCCACGAGGCGACGACGTTCTGCAGCAGGATGGCGACCCGGTTCGTGCCGTTGGCGACGCCGGGAGGGAGACCGAAGAAGATGAGGATCGGCAGCGTGAGGAACGAGCCGCCCCCCGCGACCACGTTCAAGGCGCCGGCGACGCAGCCGGCGAGCGCGAGCGCGGGGTAGACGATCACCGGCTCGTTCACGGCGAGGAGGTTAACGCTCCGAAGATAGACTCCGAAATGATGGCCGATCAGACGACGCCGAGCCGCGGCCCCAGCGACTCGTCGCTGTTCTCCTTCCTGGGCCGCCTGCGCTTCCCGCAGTTGTTCGTCGTTCTGGCGGTCGTCTTCCTCATCGACCTGTTCGTCCCCGACGTGCTGCCCTTCGTCGACGAGTTGATTCTGGGGCTGCTCACGCTGATGACCGGCACCTGGCGCGATCGTCGACGTCCGCCGGAGAAGAACGTGACGCCGCCGGAGACGTCTGGATGACGATCGGCCGGCTCCTCCTGGCGTTGGCGGTGGTCCTCACCGCGGCCGCCCCGGCGCCGGCCCAGGAGTGGAGCGGCAGCAACGGTTTTCGGGTTGTGGTCACGGACGACGCCGGACAGCCGTTGCCGGGGGTCACGGTCATGGTTCTCCTGGCCGAGCCTGATCGTTCCGGCGGACCGCCGCCGCTGCTGACCGACGCATCCGGCGTGGCGGAAGTCAGCGGTCTGTCGGCGGGCGAGTGGCAGGTCGAACTGCGGCGCGAGGGGTTCATGATCGTGAGCTCCTACCTGAGGCTCGAAGACGGGAAGCGGCCGCAGGTCGGATTCACGTCGCGCCAGCGCACGGGCCCCTTCTGGGCGCCGATGAACGTCGGCTACTCGAGCGTCGGCCTGGCGACCACAACGGCCCGCGCCGGTTCGGCGCAGGCAGTGACCCGGGCTCAGCGGCGGGCCGAGCGACGGGCAGAGCAACGGGCGCGCCGGTTGCGACGGGAGAACGTGGCCAGGGTCGTAGAGCTGCCGCGGGAGGCCCCGGAGCCGCGTGAGGCGCCGGTGGAGGAGCCAGCGCAAACGGCCGTGGCTGAGGCCGAAACTGAACCGAGGGAACCAGCGTCCGTACCTGTGGAGACATCGGCGGCCGAGCTTGCGGTGGTGGCGGAACAGCCGGCTGCCGAGCCGGCGGCGGAGAAGCGCCCTGCGGCGGCGTCGCCCGAACCTGAGCCCGAACCGGAACCACTCGTGGTCCGGCTGCTGCCGAACCGCACGCTGCTGCGCGCCGGCGCCTGTCCCGAGTGCGGTCCCGGCGAGTGGTCGGTCGCGAGCAACTGGCCCGCCGAGCCGAGGACGGTTGAGACCATCGCTTGCGCCCCTGATCTCGCCGTGCGGATGGAGCGCGTGGCGGAGCTCGTCGAGGAGTCGCTGCCAGTCGACTTCCGGGTGTACGCCGGGTCGCTCGCCGAACCCACCGGCAACGACGTGCTGCGGTTGCTGCCGGATGAGGTTCGTACCGAAACGCAGGAACTGTTGTTGCCAATCGTCGATCCGGAACGGTCCTGTCAGGTCCTGGGCATCTTCCTGCCCGAAGGGGCGCGGTTCATCGGTTTCCAGTACGAGGCCGCGGATCTCGAGAGGCGGGGCAGTTGCCTGCCGGAGCAGCCGTGCGAGATCGGCGAGGCTGCCTGGCGCGGCAATCCGGTGATTCACAGTCACCAGCACGGCACCTTCGTCTACGGGGTGTTCGAGAACCTGTCCCCGGAGCGTCGGCGGGAAGCGAACTTCAAGGCGTACTTCCGCCCTCCGCGCGGCTGGCTCCCGCCGCGCTGACCGTCGTTTCGCCGGTCTCCTGCGTTAGGCTGGGCGCAGCCATTCCCCCGCAAGGAGAGCCACCATGCCGTTTCGCCGAAGCGTCTTCAGCCTGTTCGTTGCCCTCGCCCTTTTGTCGCTCCTCGCCTCGCCCGCCGTTGCGGCCGGCGACGACGACGTCCGGCGCACGGCGAGCGGCCGGCCGGACCTGTCCGGCAACTACGACGTCGCCAACCTGACACCGTTCGAACGGGATCCCCGCCTCGGCGACAAGCAGTTCATGACGGCGGAGGAGGCGGAACGGATCGCCGCCGGAATGGCGGCGGCCAGCGCAGGCGCCAACGCGGTCAGCGACCCGGACCGTGAGGCGCCGCCGCCGGGCGGCGACGGCTCCGCGGGCGCCGCCGGCGCGGTCGGCGGCTACAACTTCTTCTGGCTCGACTTCGGTAACCAGGCGTATCCGATCGATGGCCAGTACCGGACATCGGTCCTCACCGACCCGCCGAACGGCCGCATGCCGGAACTGACCGAGGCCGGCAAGGCGCGGCGGGCCAGCGTGAACCCGTACCTCTACAAGAACACCGGCGACGCCTGGTGGATCGAGGCCGGGGACGATCCCTACGACGGCCCCGAGACGCTGACGCCCGGGGACCGCTGCATCTACACCGGCGTCGCCACGACGCCGGTCCGTTCACTGCCCTACAACAACCTGAAGACGATCACCCAGACCGAGGACCACGTCGTCATCCTGGTCGAGTGGATGCACTGGGCGAAGGTCGTCCGCCTGAACGCGGAGCACCCACCGGCCGAGTACCGTTCCATGGGCGGCGATTCGATCGGCTGGTGGGAAGGCGACACCCTGGTCGTGGAGACGACGAACTTCCTCGACAGCCAGAGTGACCCGCGCGACGGCCTGAAGGTCATCGAACGCTTCAGCCGCCACGGCGCGAAGGATCTGCTCTACGGGTTCACGGTCCATGACACGGACTACGCCGCGCCCTACAGCGGCGAACTCATCTGGCCGGGAACCGACGACCTCCTCTACGAGTACGCCTGCCACGAAGGCAACTACGCAATGGGCAACATCCTCCGCGGCGCCCGGCTGCTGGAGAACGAGTACTACGAGAAGAAGGGCCAGGGAGCGAGCACGGGGTCCGGCAGCGAGTAGCCGCCGGGGCCGAACGCGGCCTCGCGGGTGGGCGGCTCTCGTTCCAGGAGAGTCTCATCGGCGGCTGGCGTGGGCGTTCTTCAGGCTTCCAGATCGCCGTCCGCGATTTCGAGGAGGTCGGTGAACTCGAAGATCGCGGAGCGACGCCCGCTGGCCGGGCGCGTGAACCGCAGAATGCCGTCTTCGCGGAATGCGTTCAGAATGCGGCGTGCGGCGTAGACCGGAACGTCTCGGCGAGCGCTGAAGTCGGCGGCGGTGCAGATGGGGTTCTGGAAGACGAAGTCGAGTGCGGCGATGGCGTGGCGAGCGTGAGTCAGGCTCGCTACGCGACTCTTTGTCTCTTCGTACAGATCGAGGATTCTCCGGGCCTTGGCCGTGCTGTCCTGGGCCTGAGCCAGCATCGCTTCCAGGAAGAACCGGCACCAGCCGGTCCAGTCGTCGTCGCGGGACACGGCAAGAAGACGTTCGTAGTAGACGGTGCGATTCGCTGCCAGGAACCCGCTGATGTAGAAGCTTGGCCGATGGATGATGCCCTTCTGCCAGAGATAGAGCGGCACCAGCATGCGTCCCAGCCGGCCGTTGCCGTCGAGGAAGGGGTGCAGGGCCTCGAACTCGGCGTGTAGGACCGCGAGTTGGACCAGTGGGTCCAGCCGGCGTTCGTGGAGGTACTTCTCCCACCGGTCCAGTGCGGCGGGCAGCTCGCCGGCTTCGATGGGAACGAAGGTGGCCTTGTCGATCGGGCAGCCGGGTGGGCCGATCCAGTTCGGAATGCGCCGGAACTCGCCGGGAGAGCGACCTCTGCCCCGGGCGCCGCGCAGGAGGACGCCGTGGGCGAGACGCATGACATTGAGGCATAGCGGGAGCTCTCTCAGGAGGGTCTGGGCCTCGCGCATCGCGGCGCGGTAGTTCAGGATCTCGATGATGTCGTCGCGAAGCTCGGGGGAAGGAGGTGCTTGGCCCGCTTCGAACTCGAGAACCTGGCGCGTGCTTGCCTGCGTACCTTCGATGCGAGACGACAGGACGGCTTCACGGTCGCCCAACGGTGCGACGAGGATGTCCGCGTTGGGTATTGCCTCCAGCAAGCCGTCGTACCGAGCGACCGCGACCGACGCCGAGCCGATCAAGGGCACCAGAGAGGCCCAGTCGAGCCGGTCGTCGGGCGGAAAGCTCGTGGGTTGGTAGTGAGTTGGCGTCATGGGCGTGCTTGGGTCCCCATACTTGGATCTTCGTTGTGGAGCACTCTTGTCCGACAAACTGCTTTGTCGAACATTTTGTCCGTGGAATCGTTCCACAAAACTCGTCGACGTACAAGTGGTGCACGACGACCGGAACGGACGGGAACTGAGATCTTCGTTGTGGAGCACTTCTGTCCGTCAAGCTGGTTTGGGGAACACTTCGTGTAAAAGAGTGTCCCACAAGTAGTCTTGACTTGCACAGGTGCAACACAACGCCGACACCGTCCAGCCTGCGCCGAGGCCCGGAGGGAAGGGTCCCAGCGGGCTAGAGGCCAGCGACTGCCGATGCCCGTCCATGGACCAACTGCCTGGCGGAGCGCAGCCGACCGAAGCGAGCGCCAGGTCTCCTCATCCACCAAGAGGGCGCGAGCGTCCGATGGGACCCTCCCTCCGGGCCTCGGCGCGGGCGGGTGGTTCCGATGCGGCGCCTGCGGCGTCCGCCAGGCCGCGCTACTGCAGCGAGAAGTTGACGGTCAGGTTGATGTAGACCGGGACCGGTTCGCCGTTCAGGGTGGCGGGTTCGTAGCGCCATTCCTGGACGACCTGGACGGCGGACTCGGTGAGACCTTCCGGCAGGCCCTTGAGCACCTTGACGTAGCCGACGTTGCCCACGGTATCAACGACGGCCTGCAGGATGACGACGCCCTGGATGCGTGCCTGGCGCGCCTCTTCGGTGTAGTTGGGCAGCGGAGCGTAGGTCTTCTTGGGGGGCAGGACATCGCCCTCGACCCACATCGTGCCGGGCGGTCCGGCGGGTGAGGGGGCTTCGGGGAGGTCGAACAGGACGTCGGCGATGCCGTCGATCTCCAGTTGCGGCGCCTCGAAGAGCTGTTCCCGGATGAGCGGTTCGGGCTCGTCGGGAGTCGGGTCGGGAATCGGGATCTTCTTCGTCCTGCGCTGGGGAATGGGCTCCGCCTTGGCGGGTGGCGGCGGCTTGAAGCGCACGGCCTGGACGACGAACGCCTTCGGTGCCTGCGCGGCCTGAAGTGCCCGCGGCCTCATGCTGGGGAAGCTGATGACGAACAGCAGCGCGTGGAAGGCGATCGTCGCGATGACCGCGATTCGCAGCGGCGTCCTGTTCTCGGGCTCGAGTTCGTATGGCGATCCACCGAGATGGAGGGAACCGGGTGCGAACTTCGACCGGGTGGTCTCGCGTCGCTCGAGCTTGAAGGCCATGGTGGTAGCGGTTTACTGACGCCGGGCTCCACTCGCTGCCGGCTCTGTCCTGGCGCCGGTACGGGGGCTGCCGGCAGCACTCACGAATACGCAACACGCCGGTTAGCGTTTCGCTTCCCGGATTCTAGCTGCCTGTCCTCGCTGATGGGTTGGGCAGCAACTCACGGGCGAGTGCGGCGCCGAGGGTTGGATGCCGGTAGGAGAAGCCGGTCTCCTGCAGGACCGCGGGAAAGACGCGGGCGCTGGCAAGCAGGGTCTCCTGAGCCATCTCCCCGAAGGCCAGGCGGAGGGCTGATGAAGGCACCGGGAGCAGAGCCGGACGCCGCAGTGTGGCGGCGATGTCCCTGGTCAGGTCGGCATTCGTGAGCTGTTCCGGAGCGACCAGGTTGACCGGTCCCCGGATGTCGCGCTCGATCACGTGCCGGATCGCGGCCACGGCGTCGTCGATGTGGATCCAGGGAAAGTACTGCCGCCCGGACCCGAGCCTCCCGCCAACGCCCAGCCGGAAGGGCGGCAGCATCCTGGCCAGGGCGCCGCCGCGGGCCGAAAGCACGACCCCGAACCGGAGCATCGCGACGCGTTCGCAGACCGCGCCCGCCATCCGGGCGGCGGCCTCCCACTCGCGGCACACCGAGGCGAGGAAGCCGGTCCCGAACGTCGAGCCCTCGTCCAGTAGCTCGTCGCCCCGGTGGCCGTAACAGCCGACCGCGGAGGCGCAGACGAAGACCCGCGGGGGCTGCTCGAGGCGGCTCAGCGACTCGACCAGCCGCCGGGTCGCGCGGCCGCGCGAGGCGCTGATCCTGCTTCGGCGCGCGGCGGTCCATCGGCCGGCGGCGACGTTCTCCCCCGCGAGGTGAATCAGCGCGTCGAGGCCCTCGGCGGCCGGTGATTCGGCCAGGCCGCGTTCGGGTCGCCACTCGAGCTCACCCGGCCGCGACGGCTCGCGGCGCACGAGCCGATGGCAACGACTGCCCGAGGCTTCCAGACTGCGAGTGAGCGCGCTGCCGATGAGTCCCGAGGCGCCGCTCAAGGCCACGTTCATCACATCAAGGTAACAGTCGGAACCGGCGACGGTATTCTCGCGAGCGCTGTGCCCGCGCCGCCTACGCCGCCGACGAACCGCCGCCTGGCGGCGATGCTCCGTCGGATCCGGCGGCACCTGGAGGGCTCGGAACTGCCGATCGTGACCCTGATCGCGGAGACCGAGCGCGATCCCTTCAAGGTGCTGGTGTCGACGATCCTGAGCGCGCGGACCAAGGACGAGGCGACGGCGGGGGCAACGAGGCGGCTGTTCGAGGCGGCGTCGACGCCGGAGGAGATCGGCGCGCTGCCGCTCGAGGAACTGGAGAGGCTCATTTTTCCGGTCGGCTTCTACCGCACGAAAGCGAAGAACCTCAAGCTGGCCATGGCGGTGCTGCGCGAGCGGTTCGGCGGTGAGGTGCCCAGGACGGTCGAGGAACTGGTCGAACTCCCCGGCGTCGGCCGCAAGACCGCGAACCTGGTCGTCACCGAGGGCTTTCGCCGCCCCGGCATCTGCGTCGACACCCACGTGCACCGGATCACGAACCTCTGGGGCTACGTGGACACGCAGACCCCGCTCGAGACGGAAATGGCGCTGCGAGCGAAACTGCCGCGCAGCCAGTGGATCGGCCTGAACAAGACCCTGGTCAGCTTCGGCCAGAAGCTGTGCCTGCCGGTGAGCCCCTGGTGTTCCCGCTGTCCGGTCGAGGAGTGGTGCCCCAGGCTGGGAGTCGGGCGGAGCCGTTGACGGCTACGATGCCGCCCGTGACCCGTCCGCCTGGCCTTCGAGCGACCACAGCCGTTCCCACTCGTTGAGCAGGCTGCTGTCGACGCGCGTCAGCAGGGTGTGGAAGTAGCCGAGCTGGTCGAACACCGCGTTCGTCTTGAAACGGTCCGGAACACCGCGACTCAGGACCTTGAACAGCCGACTGAGGTAGCGGAGCACGACGCCCTCGGACCGTTGCAGCTCGTAGCGTCTGATGAAGTCGTTGAAGCTCAGGGAGTCCTCGTAGACCTCGCGGCCGACCCGTTTCGGCCGGATAGAGTCGCCGCGCACCCACGGATGGGAACGCCGGAACTGATCGAAGGTCGGTTCGATCAGGTCGACCAGGGGTCGGGGATGGGTGACTTCCCGCAGCCGTTCCATCCGTTCCTCGAACGGTACGCGTTTCGCCTTGAGCCGTGCCGCGAGTTCGTCCCGCAGCCTGGCGGCCTGACGGCGGAGCACGATCCCGGGATCCTCCAGGATCGCCTCGACCAGGCTGAGTAGGTCCAGGGCGTAGTCCGGGTCTTCGCGGTCGAGCAGTTCCAGGGTCGAGACGAGGTAGAGCGACAGGTTCTGGTGCATGGAGAACTCGATCTGCAGTTCCCGGTCGGCCTCGACCACGTAGCCGCCGCCGGCGCGCGCTGCCATCCGCAGGATGCCGCCGCGGTGCAGGGCCCGCACGAGTTCGGCCGACTGGCCGATCAGACGGTCCCTGGTTGCCGCGGGTTCGTGGCAGGCGGCGATCAACCGTCGCAGCGATGCGAAGTTCGCGTGGCGGCCACCGTCGCGGGACGACTCGTCAGCCTGGATCAGGTCGAACACCATGCCGTGACGGAGGCGGAAGCGGGATTCCAGCGTCTCGGGGGGGTTGGTCACGAGACGTTGGAAGGTGCGCTCGTCCCAGGGCACGAAACCGCGCGGCGGTCGCTTGCGGACCTGCCCGCGCCTCCTTCCCCGCGGCGAGTCCCTCGCCTTCAGGCTCCTGCGCCGGTTCTCGATCTCGTGCGCCGGCGCCTGGCAGACCACCCAGCCCAGGTCATCGAACCCCTTGCGGCCGGCGCGACCGGCGATCTGCTGGAAGTCCCGTACCTTGAGGATCGTGTCCTTCTCGCCGTCGAACTTGCAGAGCTGGCTGAACAGGACGGTGCGGATCGGCACGTTGACGCCCACGCCCAGCGTGTCCGTGCCGGCGATGACCTTGAGCAGCCCCGACTGGGCGAGCTTCTCGACGAGCAACCGGTACTTCGGCAGCAGGCCCGCGTGGTGGACGCCGACGCCGAAGCCAAGGAAGCGCCGCATCTCCTTGCCGTAGGCCGTGTCGAAACGGAAGTCACCGATCTCCCTGAAGATCGCCTTCTTCTCCTCCCGCGAACAGAGTCTGAGGCTGGTCAGGCTCTGGGCAAGGCGCGCACAGTCCTGCTGGGTGAAGTTGACGACGTAGATCGGCGCCCGCCCGGCGCTCGCGAGTTCCTCGATCGTGACGTGCAGCGGCGTCTCGCGGTACTCGTACTCGAGCGGCACCGGTCGATCCCGGCTGCTGACGCGCGCCACGGGGCGGCCGGTCGCGCGCTCCAGTGCCTCGCTGATCGGCGCCATGTTGCCGAGCGTCGCCGACATCAGGAGGAAGGTCGTGTCGGGAAGCGTGATCAGGGGCACCTGCCACGACACGCCGCGCTCCGGGTCCGCGTAGAAGTGGAACTCGTCCATCACCACGTAGTCGACGGGCAGGTCCGCGCCCCGCCGCAACGCCATGTTCGCGAGCACTTCGGCGGTACAGCAGACGATCGGCGCCTTCGGGTTGATGCTGGCGTCGCCGGTCAGCATGCCCACCCGTTCGGCGCCGAACTCGTTGCACATGCGGAAGAACTGCTCGGAAGCCAGGGCCTTGACCGGCGCCGTGTAGAAGCCGGTCCCGCCCTCGCACAGTCCCTTCCACAGCATCGCCATCGCGACCAGCGACTTGCCCGAGCCGGTCGGCGTGTCGAGGACCACGTGGCGGCCGGCCATCACTTCGAGCAGCGCCTCTTCCTGGGCGGGGAACAGCTCGAAGCCGAGCCCGGCGACCCGGTCGAGGAAGAGCTCAAGGATGACGTCGGGTGAGATCGTCCCCGCGGTCTCGGGCAGCCGATCAGCCAGGCTAGCGCCAGTCACCTGTGTAGCCTAGGGGGCTGTGCTTCGGGAACGCAACGGTGCCGCGGTGTCATTGCAGCAGCCCGTGATCGTCCTGGTCGGTCCGCAGATGGGCGAGAACGTCGGCGCCGCGGCGCGAGCGATGCTGAACTGCGGGCTGACCGAGCTGCGGCTAGTTGCGCCTCGCGACGGCTGGCCGAACGAGCGGGCGCAGGCGATGGCCACGGGCGCCTCGCGCGACGTCGTCGACCGGGCGCAGGTCTTCGAGAGCACCGCGGCGGCAGTCGCCGACCTGCACCGGGTGTACGCCACGACCGCCCGCCGCCGCGACATGCTCAAGCCGGCAATCGGTCCGCGGGATCTGGCCTCGGAGATCAGAGACCGTGCCGCCGAGGGACTGCGATCCGGCGTGCTGTTCGGTCCGGAGCGGGCGGGGCTCGACAACGACGATGTCGCTCTGGCCTCGCACATCGTCCACATACCGCTCAATTCCGGGTACTCGTCCCTCAATCTGGCCCAGGCCGTGTTGCTGGTTGCCTACGCCTGGTTCGAGGCAGAGACGGGCGCCGCGACGCCCCACGAGCAGACTTCGGCGACAGCTCCCGCGACCTCGGCGCAGCTCGTGAACCTGTTCGAGCACCTGGAGAAGGAACTCGACGCTTCCGGCTTCCTGCGGGTGGCGGAGAAGCGTGGCATCATGGTTCGCAACCTGAGGAGCATCCTCCACCGCGCCGAACTCAGGGAGCACGAGGTGCGGGCGCTGCACGGCGTGGTCAGTTCGCTGTCAGGTCGCCGCAAGGACGGCGGGTTGGTCCGGCAACCGTCCCTCGCGGCCGAGGCGCCCGGGGAAGATGGCGACCGTGGATCGGGTTGAACCGAACGATGAAGCTGCGTAGCCAACTCATCCTCGCCTTTCTGGTGCTGGCGGTTTTGCCGCTGGCCGGCATCGTCGGCTACACGTACGTTTCCTCGGCAAGGGCGTTTCGAACCGCGGTCGAGGCGGAGTCGCTCGAGGTCACGAGGCAGATATCGGTCGGTCTTCTCCGGACCAGGGACGATGTGCAGGGGTACATGCGGAGGCTTGGCACGATGCTGCCCTTCGATGACCCCCAGTACGCTGACCCGGAGGCCCTCGTGGAGTTTCTCTGGAGCACCATGGGCGATGGCGCGGACTTCGTCGATGGGCTCGAACTCGTTCCCGCGGTCACGCCGGAGCGGGGACCGGGCGCCGAGCCGGGCCGGAGTCCCGATGGCCCTGGTCCACGGGGACTCCGGGGCATGGAGGGCCGGCGCGTCTTCTGGTCACGAAGGGGCGGTCCGGAACGTCTGCCGACCGGTGGCCGCCCGGGTGAACGAGCCATGGTCGAAGGGGGCGAGGTGGAGGACGACGAGGCGGACCCCGAGTGGGCACGCAGGGCCCGTGACTGGGCAGCTCGGGTCTTCGGTGGCCCCGTCTCTACTCCCGTCCACCGGGACGGTGACGTCGTGGCGCACCTGGAAGCCGCGATCCGGCCGGAGAACCTGATGCGAAACGTCCTGCGGCGCATTCCGCGCAGCGGCGGCGCGGTGCCGTTCGCGCTGGACGCGGAGGGCGAGATCTACACCTCCGAGCCGGAGGAGCTGGAACTCCTCGAGGAGGTGCACTGCGCCGGCGACGAACCCCTTCTCGAGGCGCTCGCCGCAGGGCACGAGGACCTCTGTCAGGGCATGAGCGAGTGGGTGGTCGCCACGCAGGCTGCCGCGGAAGGCGAGTTGATCTACGGCATCGTGCGTCCGATCGGCCCGTCGCTGGCCGAAATGAGGAACGCATCGCTCCGCAACCTGGGCGTCGGGGTGGGGATCCTCAGCCTGTCCCTGCTGGCTGTGGCGCCGCTATCGAACCGCCTGACACGGAGGCTCAGCCACCTGACCAGGCAGGTCGACCGGCTGGCCCGCGGCGACGCCGCGGCCCGGGCGCGACTCGGCGGCCGGGACGAGGTCGGCAAACTGGGCGAAGCGTTCAACCGCATGGCTCGCGACCAGGAGAAGAGCCGGCAGCAGTTGCTCGAACAGGAGCGGGAGCGCCGTCGTCAGGAAGTCGACCGTCGCCTGCTGGAGGCGGAGAACGAGCGGCAGACGAGCGAACTCGAGGAGGCCCGGAGGTTCCAGCTCTCGCTGCTGCCCGCTGCGTTGCCGGAGCACCCGGACCTGGAGATCGCCGTATTCCTGCGCACGGCCTCGGAAGTCGGGGGCGATTACTACGACTTCAGCCGGCTCCGGCCGGACGGTTTGCTGACCATCGCGGTCGGCGACGCAACCGGCCACGGCGCCCGCGCGGGGACGATGGTGACGGTGGTGAAATCGCTGCTGTCGTCGGCGGATATGGGCCACTTCCGCTCGGTCAGCGGCACGGCCGCGCCGGCGCCCGCGGCGCCCGGTGCTCCCGCACTGCTTGACCTGGCCGACTTCCTGTCCCACGCAACAGCCACGATCCGCTCGATGAACCTGGGGCGGCGGGCGATGGCCCTGGTGCTGGCGCGCTACCGGGACGGGGCACTCGACCTGGCGTCGGCCGGCATGCCGCCGGTGCTGGTAAGCCGCTCCCCGGCGGGTGAGGTCGAGGAGATCATGACGTCCGGCGTGCCGCTCGGCACTCTGGCGAACGCGTCCTACGAGAATCGCAGGGTGCGGCTTGAACCCGGCGATGCGGCCCTGCTGATGAGCGACGGTTTGCCGGAGATGCTCGGCGAGGATGGCGAGCCGATTGGCTACGCGGCGGTCGCCGAGCGCTGGCGGAAGGTAGGGCAACGTCCGGCGGGGGAGGCGGTGATGGAGTTCGAACGCTGGGTGGAGGAGCTGTCGCCGCAGGGAGTGCCCGCCGACGACGTGACGTTCGTCGTGGTCAGGCGCCGGCCGCCGGAGTGACCGCGGAAGCCCGAAACCGGTGTAGAATCAACGGTTACCGTGGCGACCCCGGCAGTTACTTCGATGAATCCGGAAGGTGCGACCGCTGAAGATCTGATCGAACCGTCGACCGCGACGGTTCCGGCCGAACCACTGGAGGCGGCTGAACCATTGGAGGCGGAGGGGGACCCGCCCGCGAAGCGGCAAGTGCCGGCCATCGTGCCTGGTCTCGCCGAGCACTACATCAACCGGGAGTTGAGTTGGCTGCGCTTCAACAGCCGGGTCCTTGAGGAAGCGCAGGATTCCAGGCATCCGCTGCTGGAGCGGGTCAAGTTCCTGTCGATCTACGGCAGCAACATGGACGAGTTCTTCATGGTCCGCGTCGCGGGCCTGGTGCGGCAACTCGAACGCGGCGCGCTGGAAGCGCCGCCGGACGGAATGACGCCGTCGGAGCAGTTGGCCGGCATCCGATCTCACCTCGAGCGCGAACGGCGGCTCGCCTATGTCTTCTGGCACGACGACCTGCTGCCCAAGCTGAAGGAAGCGGGGATCCAGATCGTCTCCTACGACTCCCTTTCGGCCAAGAAGAAGCGCAAGCTGAGGGCGTACTTCAAACGCGACATCTTCCCCGTCCTGACGCCGCTGGCATTCGACCCGGGCCATCCGTTTCCTCACGTCTCGAACCTGAGCCTGAACCTGGCGGTGGTCATCGACGATGGCAGTCACGGTGAGCGCTTCGCCCGCGTAAAGGTGCCGCAGGTACTGCCGCGGCTGGTGCGGGCGCCGGGCAGCAGCCGCGACGAACTCGGTCTGGAGTCGGGGCGGGGCAGGTTCGTGTGGATCGAGGAGCTGATCGCGGCCAATCTCGACCTGCTGTTCCCCGGCTTCAAGATTGCGGCCGCCTACCCTTTCCGGGTCACGCGAGACGCCGACCTGGAGGTGGAGGAGGACGAGGCGGGCGATCTGCTGACGGCGATCGTCGAGGTCGTCGGGCAGAGGCACTTCGGCTCCGTCGTGCGCCTCGAGGTGCGCGAGGACATGCCGAAGCGCATCCGGGCGATCCTGGAGCGGAACATGGGGCTGGCGCGGTTCCAGGTCGACACGCTGCCGTCGCCGCTTGGTCTGGCCGACCTGAGCGAGATCGCGTTCCTCGACCTGCCCGAACTCCGCGACAGCGCGATCCGCCCCGTGCGCCATGCGGCGCTCAGGAGTGACGAATCCGTGTTCGAGGCGATCCGCCGGCGCGATCACCTCCTCTATCACCCGTACGACAGCTTTTCCCCGGTCGTTCGGTTGCTGCGGGAGGCGGCGGCCGACCCGGACGTGATCGCGATCAAGCAGACCCTCTACCGTGTTGGGGCGAACTCACCCGTCGTCGAGGCCCTGATGGAGGCGCGCGAGAAAGGCAAGCAGGTCTCGGTCCTGGTCGAGTTGAAGGCGCGCTTCGACGAGGAGTACAACATCGGCTGGGCGCGGGCGCTGGAAGCCGCCGGCGTTCATGTCGTGTACGGCGTGATGGGGCTCAAGACCCACGCCAAAATGTGCCTCGTGGTCCGTCGGGAGGCGGGGAAGCTGCACTCCTACGCCCACCTCGCGACCGGCAACTACAACCCGGTGACCGCCCGCATCTATACGGACATCGGGCTGCTGACCGACGACTCCGAGATCACCTCGGACGTGGCCAAGCTGTTCAACGCGATCACCGGATACGCCCGTGAGGAGCACTACAGCCGGCTACTCGTCGCGCCCGATCAAATGCGGCGGGAGCTCATCCGGCGAATCGAACGGGAGATCGAGGGCCACCGGCTGCGCGGTGACGGCCGCCTGATCTTCAAGATGAACTCGCTGGTCGACCGCGAGTGCATCGATGCGTTGTACCGCGCCTCCCAGGCCGGCGTCGAGGTGCTGCTGCAGGTGCGTGGAATCTGCTGCCTGCGTCCGGGTGTGCCGGGCCTGTCCGAGAACATCTCGGTGACCTCGATCGTTGGCCGGTTCCTCGAGCATTCGCGGCTGTACTACTTCCGGAACGGCGGCGACGAGGAGCTGTTCACCGGCAGCGCCGATCTGATGCCTCGCAACCTGAACGGCCGCGTCGAACTGCTGTGTCCGATCCTGGAACCGGGCCTGCGGCAAGCGGCGCTCCAGGACATCCTGGCGCCGCACCTGGTCGACACTGCGAACTGCCGGCGTCTGGAGTCGGACGGCAGCTACACGCGAGTTGAGCCGGAGGTCGGCAGCGAGCCCCTGGATTCCCAGCGGGCGCTGCTCCAGGGCAGCCACGGCTGGCACCTGGAGTAGCGGTCGGCGTCGGCCGTCTCCGCTTCAGTCGACGTCGGCGAAGTCGGGTGCCCGCTTCTCCATGTTCGCCATCACGGCTTCGACCTGATTCGGCGAACCGATCAGGCCGACCTGCAGCCGCTCCTCGGTTTCGAGACCTTCGCGGACGCCGACCCTCGGGGCGGTGTCGAGCACCTGCTTGGCGGCGCGGATCGCGTGCGGCGAGTTGGCGGCGATCTCGCGGGCCAGGGCGAGGGCGTCGTCGAGCGGATTCTCGGACAGCCGGGTGACGAGCCCGAGTTCCGCCGCCTCGACGCCGCTGATCACGCGTCCCGTGAAGGTCAGTTCCTTGGCGATGTCGGAGCGCACCAGGTGTTGCAGCAACTGGGGACCGGCCATGTCGGGAATCAGGCCCCAGACGATCTCGCGCACCGAGAGCCTGGCTTCCGGGTGGACGACCCGCAGATCGGCCCCGAGCGCGATCTGGAAGCCGCCGCCGTAGGCCACGCCGTGGACCGCAGCAATGACGGGAACGGGCATCGCGTGCCAGCCCCAGGCCGCGAACTGGGCGCGGTTGGCGGGGTTCTCGTCGGTCCGCTGGACCAGTTCGCGCGTCGAGGATGGTGCGTCGCCGCTCTGCTGCATGGCGCGGAAACTGCCGAAATCGAGGCCGGCGCAGAAGGCGCGGCCGTTGCCGGAGAGCACGACTGCGCGCACCGACGAGTCCTCGGCCAATTCGCGGGCGGTGCTGCCCAGGGCGTCGAACATCGCGCCGTCCAGCGCGTTCAGTTTGTCCGCGCGGTCGAGACGTACATCGGCGACGCCGGCTTCGATGTCAACGGTGAGGCGGGGGCGGGCGGCTACGTCGGTCATTGCGATCTCCGGATGCGTGGTCGGTTCAAGGGGCGAGAGCGTACCGCAGCTAGGCCTCGGCCCAGGCCCGCGATCTCTCGACCGCCCGCTGCCAGCCGGCGGCGAGGCGCCGGCGCCCCGCGGGTGTCGATTGCGCTTCGAACTCCCGATCGAGGGCCCAGTTGCTCGTCACGTCGGCCTGGTCGCTCCAGAAGCCGACGGCGAGCCCGGCGAGGTAGGCGGCGCCGAGCGCGGTTGTCTCGGCCACGACCGGTCGCTGCACCCGTTTGCCGAGCAGGTCCGCCTGGAACTGCATCAGGCTGTCGTTGACCGCGGCGCCGCCGTCGACCCGGAGTTCGCGCATCCGCGAGCCGGCGTCGGCTTCCATGGCGCGGACGACGTCGAGGCTCTGGTAGGCCATCGACTCGACCGTGGCTCTGGCCACGTGGCCGGCGGTGGTCGAACGCTCGAGTCCGATGAGCAGCCCCCGGGCATAGGGATCCCAGTGCGGCGCGCCGAGGCCGACGAAGGCCGGGACCAGGTAGACGCCGCCGCTGTCCGGTTCGCTCGCTGCCAGTTCCTCGATCTGGTCCGAACGTTCGATGAGTCCCAGCCCGTCCCGCAGCCACTGGACGGCGGCGCCGCCCACGAAGACGGAACCCTCGAGGCAATAGGTTGGCTTGCCCAGGAGCACCCAGCCGACGGTGGTGAGGAGGCCGTTCTTCGATGAAACCGCGCGACTCCCGGTGTTCATCAGGATGAAGCAGCCGGTGCCGTAGGTGTTCTTCACCATGCCGCGCCGGAAGCAGCCCTGACCGAAGGTGGCCGCCTGCTGGTCGCCGGCGACCCCGGCGATCGGAATCCGCCGCCCGAACAGGCGCCGGTCCGTCCGCCCGAAGTCGCCGCTCGAGTCCCGTACCTCAGGCAGCATGGCGCGAGGCACGCGCAGGATGCCGAGCAGCTCATCGTCCCAGTCCAGCTTGTGGATGTCGAACAGCAGGGTGCGCGAGGCGTTGCTCGCGTCCGTGGCGTGGACCTCGCCGCCGGTCAGGCGCCAGAGCAGGAACGTGTCTATCGTCCCGGCCAGGATCTCGCCGCGGCGGGCACGGGCGCGGAGCTTGTGCTTGTCGAGCAGGTAGGCGATCTTCGTGCCTGAGAAGTACGGATCGAGCACCAGGCCCGTCCTGGCGCGAAACAGATCCTCGTGTCCCTGCTGCTTCAGTCGCTCACAGAGCGGTGCGGTGATGCGGCTCTGCCAGACGATCGCGTTGTCGATCGGCTTGCCGCTGTCGCGCTCCCACAGCACGACGGTTTCGCGCTGATTCGCGATGCCGATGGCGGCGATGTCGGCGGCGGAGGCGGACGCTTCCCGGATGGCGGCGCGGGCGGTGGCGAGCTGGGTCTTCCAGATCGCTTCGGGATCGTGCTCGACGTGGCCGGGCGACGGGTAGAGCTGAGGGAACTCCCGCTGTGCCGAAGCGGCGGCGGTGCCCTGATGCTCGAAGAGGATGGAACGGCTTGACGTGGTGCCCTGATCCAGGGCGAGGACGTAGTTCATGTCTGCCGGGTCTACCAGCCGAGACCGCGGAAGGCCAGGGCACCGAGCACTCCGCCGGCGAGCGGCCCGGCCACCGGCACCCAGGCGTAGCCCCAGTCGGAGCCGCCCTTGCCCGGGATCGGCAGGACCGCGTGGGCGATGCGGGGGCCCAGGTCGCGCGCCGGGTTGATCGCGTAGCCAGTGGGACCGCCCAGCGAGAGTCCGATTCCCCAGACCAGGAAACCGACGAGGAGAGGGTTGATCCCCGTGGCGAACACCGCCGACAGGTCGATCTCACCGGCGAGTTCGGAGGCGTTGGCCGCTATGGCCAGCACCCCGAAGACCAGAACGGCGGTGCCGACCACCTCGGTCACGAAGTTCGCGGTCCGGCGCCGGGGAATCTCCGGAGCAGTGCAGAAGACGCCGAGCTTCGCCGCGTGATCCGACGTGACCGCCCAGTGGGGCCTGTAGGTGAGGTAGACGATGACCGCGCCGGCGAAAGCGCCGAGCAACTGGGCGCCGATGTAGGCCGGCAACAGGGCCGCCTCGAGTTCGCCGATCGACCACAAGCCGACGCTGACGGCCGGGTTGATGTGCGCGCCGCTGATCCGGCCGACGCAGTAAACCGCCAGCGCTACGGCGAGCCCCCAGCCGGTCGCGATGACGATCCAGCCGCTGTCGTTCCCTTTGGTGCGGGCGAGGACCACGTTGGCCACGACGCCGTCACCCAGGATGATCAGGAGCGCGGTGCCGACCAGCTCGGCGACGAAGATGTCCATTCGGGTCTCCTTTAGCGAAGGGACCGAGAATACACTTCGCGTGGGCGAGAGCCCGGCCCCAAGGCGACTCCGAGGAGTAGACGATGGACCGATGGAAGAACCCGTTTTCGAGACAGACCTTCGCCTTTCTGCGCGAACTCGCGGATAACAACGAGCGCGACTGGTTCAAGGCCAACGGTGAGCGTTATGAGGATGTCGTGCGTGAGCCGGCGCTGCAGTTCATCAGCGACTTCGGGACCCGGATCGACGAGGTTTCCGGCCACTTTCTGGCGGTGCCGCAGAAGGTAGGCGGTTCCCTGTTCCGCATCCACCGGGACGTGCGGTTCTCTCGCGACAAGCGGCCCTACAAGACCCACGTCGGCATCCACTTCCGTCACGAGCAGCATCGCGACGCCCATGCGCCCGGCTTCTACCTGCACATCGAACCGGGCAGCGTGTTCATGGGCGGCGGGATGTGGCGGCCCCACCCGGAGGCGCTGCGGGCGATCCGGCAGCAGATCGTGGGAGACGCGGACGGCTGGGCCGAGGTCACCGGGGATCCCGGGCTCGGTGGCGAGCTCGAACTGGGCGGTGAAAGTCTGAAGCGGGCCCCGCGAGGGTTTGACGCGGATCATCCCCGAATCGACGACATCAAGCGCAAGTCCTTCATGGCCGTCGCGCGGTTGAACCAGACCCGCCTGCTTGGCGCCGGCTTTCTGGACGAGTTCACGGGACTCTGCGTCGCCGCCTCGCCCCTGATGCGCTTCGTCTGCCGGGCGACCGGCGTCCCGTACTGAAGGCAAGGTGCCCTCGCGGCAGAAGACTGGGTGCGCCGGCGTGTCATCCGTGCGCCCGATGACGAGCGCACGGACTGTGACGCGTGTGGCGCGGAACGCGCCACGCGGGTTCTCGCCGGCATCCGGCGCGGAGCGCCGGCTCTGGACCTTCTGCCGCGCTAGCTCGCCTTGGTGCGGCGGCTGTCGACGGCTGTCGAGAGGTTCTCGAACGTAACCCCGAGGCGTTCGGCGGTGAGCGCCGCGAGGGACGTCCGGGCGACGCCGCCGTTGAACTGGTAGGTGCTCCGGCGGGCGTCGTCGAGTTCCACCTGGAGAAACTCCAGACCCAGTTCGTGGTGGTTCTCCTCGAGGGAACGGGCGTGGTCGAGGAAGTGGGTCGTGACGTAGGCCACCGGATCGACGCGGCGGAGCAACTGCAGGACCAGGGTGAAGACCTCGATGCCCTCCGACGGGTTGGTGCCCGAGCAGAGTTCGTCCAGGATGACCATCGAGCCGTGCTCCATCTCCTCGAACAGGGTGCGGATGCGTACGAGTTCCCGGCCCAGGCGGCCCTCTACCTGGTCAGCGCTCTCGCGTTCGATCAGGGAGACGAAGAGCCCGTTCTGCACCCGCAGGCGGCCCCGGGCGCATGGTGCGTAGAGGCCCGACTGGGCGAGTAACTGGGCGAGCGCGATCGCCTGGATCAGTCGCGTCTTGCCGCCCGAGTTGGGCCCGGTCACGACGGTGATCGGCACACTGCCGGCGGTACCTACAGTGCAGGGGACGGGCGCCTGCTCCTGATGCAGCAGCAGGGGGTTCCACAGGTCCTCGCAGACGAACGCCGGCCCGGTGTCGTAGTCGGGAAGGAGTTCGGGGATGCACATCGCGAGGCCGCGCCCAGCGGCGCGGTCTCTCAGCGCGCGCACCGCCAGGTAGAGCTCCATCTGGCCAAGCAGTTGGATCAGCGGGATCAGGGCCGGGGACAGGGAGACGTAGACCCGCTCGATCACCCGGTTCAGGAGTTCCCGGTTCGTCATCGAGTAGCCGCCGATCCCCAACCTCAGCCGGCCCCAGAAGCGCTTGATCGGCCGCGTCCAGAAGCGGTTGTCGCTGCACTCTTCGAGGGAACGCACCTCGACCCGGCGGATCCGGCCGTCGCCGCCCAGGGAGATGTCGAGGTTCAGTTCGGCGAGCTGGTCTTCATAGTCCAGCAGGGCGGCGAGGGTCTCGTACTCCTCCGTCTCGTGGATCGCGGCCGCTCCCTCGTGGAGGCGCCTGAGACCGGAACGGGCGGATCCGAACCGGTCGTGCATCAGGTCGATGACGAGACGGCTCTGCTTCAGGATGTCCAGGTTGTGGGCCGCCGTGTCGACGATGCGGTGATAGCGGGGCGTACGGTGAAGCGACAGCAGAGCGAACAGCTCGCGGTAGAGCTGTTTGGCTGACGCCAGGATCTCGTCGTTCTCGTCCATCTCGCGCAGGATCGACTGCCGGAACTCGATCGTCTGCAGATCGGTCGGGGTAGCGGATAGCGCGCGCCGGAGAAAGCGCTCGTTGATCGGGTACTGGACGCCGTCCATCTTGATCTCGAAGCTCTCCGCGATCAGCCGGTCGATGAACAGGTCCTGCTCGAAGAACTCGGGCCGCCAGGTGGTGGGCGGCGTCTCCGCCTCCGCCATCAGGTCATGGAACTCGGTGCCGATCTCCCGGCCGAGAATGGCGAGGCCGAGCAGGTCGGACAGAGCCTCCCGGTCGATGCCGAGAAAGGGCTCCCGGTTCAGGAGCTCCGGGATGGGGATCATGGGGGTTAGCGGCGCAGCGGCGAGCGGCGGCGGCGCTCGTTGAGCGACCGCATTTCACGGTAGGGGGACACTCCCTCGACTTCGCTACGAGGCAGTGGGTGACCGAGCGCCAGCTCTATCTGGCGCACGATCGGCTTGTCGAGCCAGGTGCCGATCGACGACACGACCCCTTCGGCGGCGCCGCGGGCGGTGCGGCCGGCGCGGTGGATGTAGTCCTCGGCGGTGTCGGGAAGGTCGTAGTTCAGGATGTGCTCGATGCCCTGGACGTCGATGCCGCGGGCCGCGATGTTCGTTGCCACCAGGATGCGATGACGACCGGCGCGGAAACTCTCAAGAGCGTCGACCCGGTGCTTCTGCGAGCGGTCCGAGTGGATGCGCGCGACGCTGTGCCGTCCTCGCTCCAGCACGCGGCACAACCACTCGGCGTCGGACCGGCGCTTGGTGAAGACGAGGGTCGAGCCGGGGACCGAATCGAGCAGCGCCAGGGCGCAGCTCTTCTTGTCCTTCTCGTCGACCAGGTAGAGGCGGTGTTCGATTCCGGAAGCGGCGCCGCGGGGCGCCAGATCGATCCGGAGCGGGTCGTTCATGTAGCGCTGGGCCAGACGTTCGATCGGGGGCGGCATGGTGGCCGAGAAGAGCATCGTGTGCCGCTTGCTGGGCACCTGGGTCACGATCCGCTGCACCTGAGGCATGAAGCCGAGGTCGAGCATGTGATCGGCTTCGTCCAGCACGAGTTCCTCGACGTTGCGGAGGCTCACCGTGCCGCGTTCGGTGTGGTCCAGGAGTCGCCCGGGCGTTGCGACCAGGACATCGGGGTCCCGGCGCAACTGGTCGAACTGGGGTCCGATCTTCACGCCTCCGATCAGGCAGGCCGAGGTGACTCGCAGGCGGCTCTTGCGGAAGACGTCGAGGAAGGCCTTGGTCTGCAGGGCGATCTCGCGCGTGGGGCAAACGACGAGCGCGCGCACGCCCTTGCCCCGGCCGAGCCGCTGGATGATCGGCAGGACGAAGGCGGCCGTCTTGCCGGAGCCGGTTTCGGCCAGACCGATCAGGTCCCTGCCGGCGATCGCGTCGGGGATCACGTCGGCCTGGATCGGCGTCGGGTGCTCGAAGCCGATCTCGGCGAGCACCTCCAGGATCTCCGGATTCAGCCCGAGGCTGCCGAAGTCCCTGTCGGTCGTCTCGACGTGATGCTGGGGTATCGCCGGCTCTGCAGGTGTTTCACCGGCGTTGTTCGGGGCGCATGTACCGTTCGCCACAGCGGTCATCATACCAGTGCGCCTGGCCCCTGTAAGTGATTGGTAGTCAGTGGTTTCACGCCTGTGAGCGGTCATTGGCGGCGGCGAAGGCCGAGCCGCTGCAGGAAGCCTCGCCGCGCAGGCGTGAGTTGTTGCGGCGGTTCGGCGCTTCTCGCGATGCGGCCGCCACGGTCGGTCGCCTCCGCCCAGAACTGAATGTTCCGGCCCCCGTGTTCGGCTTGCGTTACAGTCACCTCGAAGGCGATCCCGGCGGTTCTGCCATCGCCCGCGCCATCCGTGGCGGGCGCCGGCACAGGTTCGATCGGCCTAAGTGCGGCTTCGACGACGTCGCCTTCTCCTTCACGGTCGAACCAGCGCCAGAAGAAACGCACCGAAACCACCTCGTAGTCGTCGCGGGCGCGTATGCGCAGCACCAGATCTTCGCGGCGATCGTACTCGACCTGATCCAGGCTCGAACCGTCCGCGGCGAGTATCTCGATGACGGGGCTTGCCTGGTCGAGGTCGTCCAGCAGCAACTTGAGCGTGGACTCCACCTGAGCCAGGCGACGACGGTTCTCGGGTGTTCGCTCCATGGCGCCGAGCAACTCCAGAGCCTCGTGCGGTCGTTCCCAACCCAGCATCTCGATCTCACGGATCTCGGCGTTCAGGTCGCTCCGCCGCTGGAACACCGCTTCGATGGAAGCCAGCCGGGTATCGACGGAAGCGGTCGCCCTGGCCGCGTCGCCGCGAAGCGATCTGAGTTCGAGCAGCAGCGTTCGAGCCTCTTCCAGGCGGTTCGCCGCCATCAACCGTCCGGCCGTGTCCTCGATCGCCTCGGCGGCGCGGTCCTCGAAGGCAAGGCCGGCCGCGAATCTCGGGTGGCGCCGGCCGAAGTCCTGAGCCAGTCTGAGCGCTGCCAGCCGGTCGCTGCCCAGCAATCCCTCGATCGCGTCGACCTCCGCGGTGAGCCGCCGCGCGTCGTCGACGTAGCGGGAGGCCTGAGGGTCGCGCCGGAGCGCGATCATCCGCTCGCGCGACAGCGACCCCAGGGCGCGGCGGAGACGGTCGAGGTCGGCCTCCTCGAAGCCGGCTTCGAACTCTACGGCGGCCAGCAGGACCGGGTCGTTCCCGAGGCGCTCCAGCATCGCGTTCATCGTCTCGCGATGGTCTGGCAGCAATTCGCCGGCGGCGGGACTGGCGTCGAAGTCCAGCATCAGGCGCTGCGCTTCACGGAGTCTTCCCTGGGCCATCAGGTCGAGCGCATCGCTGACTTCGCGCGGCAGGGGCGGTGGCGGTTCGGGCTCCGGGCGGGCTGGCAGCGGAGCCGGGACGAATCGGGACGTCTCGTCGGAGGCGACGGGCGCGCTATCCGGCGCCGTCCACCGGAGGACCAGCAGGGCCGCCGTTACACCGATCGCTGCCGCCGCCAGGATCTGCCTGGGCCGCGGCGACGTTGCCGGAACGGTTTCAGGTGACCGCATCGGGCGATCCTAGTTGTTGATAGGTTCCGGAATGCTTGTAGCCGGTGTGCGCGGACTCATTGCGCGAAGACCGTTCGGAGGGCCTCGAGAATGCCGAAGAGACTCCTTTTCCCGCTCCTGTTCATCCCGCTGCTCTTGCTGGCGGTCCCCGCTCTGGCCCAGGATCCAGGCCCTGCCAATGTCGGTGCTGACCTGCGCGGCGGCGACGTCACCGGCGCGGTCGGTGGCCGGGACAACACGCGTGTGTTCGGCACGATTCTCGATTCGAGCGGTAACCCGCTGCCGGATGTGGACATCTGGTTCCAGAACGACAACATGCCCGCGCCGCGGCTACGCGCCAAGGGCCGGAAGACCGGTACCTACCTCCTGCGCAACATGGGCCGGATCTTCAGTCGGGAGGACTACGAAGGGCTCACCGTTCGGGTCACCTTCGAGCGCAACGGCTTCCGTTCGGTCATTGCGCGCGTCAGGGTCCAGCGCGACGGAGCCCAGCAGCTCTATCCGATCCTCTTCCGGGAGGGCGAGTCGATGGTGTCGCAGGGCATCCGCACGGTGCTGGCGGGACGGGTCCAGGACAGGCGCGGCAAGCCGGTCAAGGGCGGCGGCGAGGTCGCGATCGCCTCAGGTGACGGCGCCTTCCAGGCGAGCGGTCCGATCGAGAAGAACGGCGAGTTCGCGATCGTACTTTGGGACGCTCCCGAACTGGTGAACGCGTCCTTCAGGATGACGAAGGGCGGCTCCCGCGACGACATCATTGAATTGAAGCCGTCGCCCCAGGCCGACGTTGTCGTGGCCCAGTTCTTCTACCCGCAGATGTAGCGCCGCCAAACCTGTAGCGCCGCCGAACCTGTCGCGGGCTCCATGTTTGGCCCCAGCCCCACACCTCCCTGGAACCCGCGCCAGCGGAACTCGCTGCGCGTCGTTCGGCGACGCGAGCTTCCAGGTCGAGCTACCAGCGAGGCCGGCGTTCCTCGCGCGGGCGGGCTTCGTTGACGCGGAGGGTGCGACCTCCGAACTGCTGCCGGTCCAGAGCGGAGATTGCCTCCTGGCCCCCGGACGCCATCTCGACGAAGCCAAAGCCCCGCGGCCGGCCGGTCTCACGGTCGTTGATCAGCGAGACTTCTGACACCTCGCCATGAGCCTGGAACAGCGCGCGAACCGCCTCTTCCGTCGTGTCGAAGGGGAGGTTCCCCACATAGATTCTCGTTGCCATCTGCTGCTCCTGTTTCTCGGCCTTGGGGTTCCACTGTGGATCCACGCACGAGAACGACAGGCGCATCCTGGTTCGCCGCGTGAGCTCTGCACCCACTGCCTAATGGCGGGACGCTAGCACAAAAGGCGTCCCTACCCGTTCCCGCGCAGGTCCTCATAGTAGGCGTCGAAGGTGTCCAGCCGATCCCTGAGCAGGCCCTGGATGACGCCGATCTTGTCGCTCAGCTCAAGGACGCCGTCGGCGTCCGGGTCGTAGACGGGCCAGTCGGGCAGGCCGTCGCCGTTGGGGTCGCCGGTGGCCGCGAAGTTCACCCAGTAGCTCGCCATCGTGTCCGCGAGTGCCCGGTCGGTCTCGTCCCAGGCGTGGTTGAAGGGGCCGATGTCGTCCCTCAACTCGCCGCTGAGGTGGAGGTTGTCGAAGGCGTAGGCGATCTCCGCCGCGTGGTACGAACCGTAGGTGTCCGCCTCGCCCCATGGCGGCACCCGGGAGAAGAAGTACATTCGCACGGGGCGTTGTCCGGTGCGGTTCTGCAACCTGGCCCAGGTCCGCATTTGCCAGGCGAAGAACTGGTCGGCCGTGTTCTCGTAGGCGGCGACCCGTGCCTGTTCGTCGGTCTCGGCGGGGTAGACGGCGAACATCGCGTCGGCGTGCTCTCCATACGTGTCCACGAGCAACTGCCGGTAGTCGGCGACGGTGGTTTCAGCGGGTCCGGCGAACAGGGCGGTTCCCTCGTCGCTGTTGAAGCCCACGATCGTGTCGACGTCGTTCTGCTCGCCGTTGGCGAACAGATCGTAGATGTCGCGCTGGAACACGTGGCCGTCGCTGACGCCGACGAACACAAGCGCTTCGGACGCACCGGCGGCTTCGTAGATCTCCTCGGCGGTGGCGGAACGCATGGCCGCGAGGTCGCCGCCATCGAGGCGCTCAGCGACGCGCGCACCCTCGGACTCCGCGTCTCCAAGCTGCGGCATGGGCCAGAAGATGCCGCCGCTGTGCCCGATCGCGCGATGGAAGAGGCCGGCCGCCAGGGGCGTCGCGGTCAGGTAGTTCACGCTCCAGGAGCCCGCCGACTCGCCGAAGATCGTGACCCGCCCCGGGTCTCCGCCGAAGGCGGCGATGTTCGACTGCACCCACCTGAGCGCCGCGATCTGGTCCAGTATGCCGTAGTTCCCCGACGCTCTCGACTCGGTCTCGGCCGAGAGTTCCGCGTGAGCCAGGAAGCCCATCGGTCCGAGCCGGTAGTTGATCGTTACCAGCACGACGCCTCGGTCGGCCAGGCTCTCCCCGTCGTAGAGCAGCGTGCTGCCGGAGCCGGTCTGGAGGCCGCCCCCGTGGATCCACACCATGACCGGAAGAGCTGCTTCGGCGTGGTCGGCGCCGGTCCAGATGTTCAGATAGAGACAGTCCTCGCTGCGCTCGATCTCACCGGTGTCGTAGAAGGAACCGGGTGGGGACAGCGGTTGCCAGCAGGATGCGGAGAACTTCGTGGCGTCACGGCTGCCCGCCCAGGCGACGGCCGGTTGCGGCGCCCGCCAGCGGAGGTCGCCCACCGGCGGCGCCGCGAACGGGATGCCGGCGAACTTGAGGACTCCGGACTCGAGCGCCTGACCTTCGACCGCACCGAGCTCCGTGTTGACGCTCGTGGTGAGGGGTTCGACCTGCTCGCCGCCGCAGGCCAGGGTCAGCGCGAGGCAGGTTCCCAGAATCGCTCCGCCGGCTCGGCGGGTTGTCGCTTTCGTCGACATCGTCTTACTCCTCCCCGCCTGGGGGGTTGGCTCGAGTTGGCTCGCATTCCGGCGCCGGTCGGAAGCGCAGGGCAACGCCGTTGTTGCAGTAGCGCAGGCCGGTTGGCGCCGGCCCGTCGCTGAAGACGTGGCCCTGGTGGCCGCCGCAGCGGGTGCAGTGGTACTCGGTTCGGGGAACGATCAGCTTGAAGTCCCGCCTCGTGTCGACGGCCCCGGCGATGGGCTCGAAGAAGCTGGGCCAGCCGGTGCCACTGTCGAACTTCGCATCCGAGCGGAACAGCTCGGCGCCGCAGCCGGCGCAGAGGAAGATGCCGCTCCGGCACTCATGGTTGAGCGCCGAAGTGAAGGGGCGTTCGGTCGCCTCCCGCCGCAGGACCCGGAACTCCTGGTCGCCGAGTCTTTCCCGCCATTCGGATTCGGGGAGGTCGAGCCGGCCGCTCGCTTGGCGGTCCTCGGTCGTCATGCAGCGGGCATCCTATCTTGGGGCAGAATGGGCGCCATGACGACGCGACGACCTCCGGTGGACCACATCGTCCGTACGCGCGACCTCTACTCGAGCCTGGGCCACGATCCCTATCGGTGGGTTCGCAACGATGGCCCGCCTCCCTGGACCGAGCTGGCGAAGCCGCTCCGGGAGTGCCGAGTGGGGCTCGTGGCCTCCGGGGGCGTGTATCGGGCGGGCCAGGTCGCCTTCCATCATCGGGACGACATCTCGCTGCGTGTGATCGATACGTCGGTTCCCGTCTCGGAACTGCGGACGAGCCACTTCGCCTACGATCAGGCCGACGCGCGAATGGATCCGAACGTCGTTTTTCCGGTCGACACCTTGCGCACCCTCGTGGCGGAGTGCGTGATCGGGGAACTGTCGCCGCGCGCCTACGCCTTCATGGGGGGGATCTACTCGGCCCGCCGCGTCCGGGATGCACTGGCGCCGGAAATCAGCCGCAGGCTCGCCGAGGACCAGGTCGATCTGGCGTTGCTGGTCCCGGTGTGACCGGTCTGCCATCAGTCCGTGGGACTGATAGCGCGTCGGGTCGAGGCGGACGGGATTCCGACCACGTCGCTGACCTCCGCTCTCTCGATCACCCGCTCGGTCAATCCTCCGCGCGCCGTCTTCCTCGACTATCCCCTCGGTCACACGGCCGGGAAGGCGAAGGACCCGGCGCTGCAGCGGAAAATCGTCGCCGCCGCGCTGGCGGCCGTTGGGGAGCTGGAGCAGCCGGGCGCCGTGAAGATGCTGCCGTATCGCTGGTCGCGCGACGACGACTGGAAGCGCGAGACGATGCTGGGCGGCGACACCCGGAGTGATCGGTCGGGCAGCCCGGAGTACCAGTGCGAGGCCGACCGGGCGCTAGCGGCGGCCGCGGGGGACTGTCCGACCTGCATCTTCCTGTGAGGCCGGGTACGGAGCACCGCACGAGCGAAGGTGGCGCCGGGCGGTACGACACGCTCGCACCACCCGGCGCCGAACGGGTCCGTGCCTTGCCCCTTTGTGGCACGGGCCCGTTCATATGTACGAACAGAAACGGCCGGAGTTCGACCGGGATTCCCGATTCTCGCCGTCGGGGGGAGGCCAGGGGCCTGACCTCTGTCTGACGGGGATGTGACCGGGGCCCCAGCGCTCCCCGTCAGCTCCTCAGAACGGCTTGTACAGCGACAGGTAAGCGGCGGCCGCTGCCAGCAGCGGCAGGATGACAACCAGTGGCCGGGCCAGGGCCTGCTTGCGATAGGGAAGCGTGAGCGCGGCGCCGAAGCACAACCAGATCACCAGCTTCACCCAGGCCCAACCGGGCAGGCTGCCGCCGAGCATGCCGAAACCGGCTACGATGCTCAGGATCAGGCCGACTCCATGCATGGCGGCGAGCAGGCCGCGCAGTTGGTTGTCCTCCCGGCGACCGCCGTTCGCGGCGTGAACCGCGACACCGCCCGCGGCCGCAAGCACCATGACCGCTCCCAGCACGTGCAGGAGCTTGTAGACCATGTAGGGCACTATCGGGTTGGGTCCTCCCCATGTTGGTGGGGCATCTGCCTGCTAGCGTATCGCCAATGCCGCCGCTTGAGCGACTCGACGACTGGGACGACTTCGTTGCCGAGCTCTATCCGACGTCGGCGGAATCGGGCGGCAAGCGGCGGGAGAACTACCGGGACTTCAAGGCGTCCCCCCGCGACACGGTGCGCGAGTTCTACCGGCTGAACCACCGCCACCAGACCTGGGACTTCGTTCAGGACAAGAAGGCGGAGTACCTCACGCTCGACCGGGCGGAACTCCCGGCCTGGGAGGCGCTCGAGTTCCTGAACACCCTGGTGGACGACTCGGACCCCGATCTGGACCTCTCCCAGCTCGACCACCTGCTGCAGACGGCCGAGGCGATCCGGGCCGACGGACACCCGGACTGGTTCGTGCTGGCCGGACTGGTACACGACCTGGGCAAGGTGCTCTGCCTGTGGGGCGAGCCGCAATGGGCGGTGGTCGGCGACACGTTTCCGGTTGGCTGCGCGTTCTCGGACCGAATCGTCTATCCGGAGCTCTTCGAGGGCAATCCGGACACGGCGGATCCGACCTACTCGACACCTGTTGGCGTGTACGAACCGGGCTGTGGGCTGGACCAGGTTCACCTGTCCTGGGGGCACGACGAGTACCTCTACCAGGTGCTCCGCGACTACCTGCCGGAGCCGGCCCTTTACATGATCCGCTACCACTCCTTCTATGCGTGTCACCGCGAAGGCGCATACCGGGAGTTGATGAACGACCGTGACCGCGAGATGTTCGCCTGGGTGCGACTCTTCAACGGCTACGACCTGTACTCCAAGAGCGACCGTCCGCCGGATGCCGCCGAATTGCGGCCGTACTACCAGGGGCTGATCGACCGGTACCTGCCGGCGAAGCTGAACCTGTAGCTGCATCGCAGGGAGTCGGCCGCCCACGCGGAGCCGGCCTACGGCCGGCGCTGCACTCTGGCCGCCTGCGGCGGCAGCCGGCGGGGGCGCCGGCGCACCCAGTCGCGGCCGACTCCCCGCGATGCAGGCGGCTACTCGAACCGCATCAGCGCCGCCACTGCGAGGATGAGCATCGCGACGAGGTAGAGCTTGACCATCGCGGGCAGGATGAACCGCAGCCAGCGCTGGTAGGGGATGCGCGCCAGGAGCAGCATGCCCATGAGCAGGGCGTTCGTGGGCACGATCAGGTTCATCAACCCGTCGCCGAGCTGATAGGCGAGCACGGACGTCTCGCGGCCGACCCCGGTCAGGTCGGCGAGCGGCGCCATGATCGGCATCGTCACGTAGGCCTGGCCGCTGCCCGAGGGAATCAGGAAGTTGCAGACGCTCTGCACGGCCAGCATGCCCCAGGCGGCGACGACGGCAGCGCCGGAACCCAGCGCCTCGGCCCGCTCGAGCAGCGAGGCGATGCCGTGGATCACGGTGTCGATGACCCGGGCGTCCGAGAGCACGACCTCGATCGTGCGCGCGAAGCCGATCAGCAGGGCGGTTCCGGTCAGTTCGGCGGCGCCGCTGGTGAAGGCCCTGGCGGTCCGGTTCGCCGACACGCGGCCCAGGACGGCGGAGAGGATCGTCACGCCCAGGAAGAGCGCCGCGAGTTCGACCAGGTACCAGCCGTGCACGTTGACGCCCCAGATGAAGACGCCGATCATCGCGGCGAAGGAGCCGAGGATGCCGAGCCGGGCCGGCGTGAGATCGGCGGCGCTCAGTTCGTGTGCGCCGCCGGAGTAGTCGATGTCACGCACAAGGCTCCGTTCCGGGTCGGTTTCGATGCGGCGCGCGTAGCGAAGGATGTGGTGGATTCCGATCACCAGCATGACCGCCAGCAGCGCCCAGCGAAGTCCGAAGCCGGTGCTCGGGTCCTGGCCGGCGATGTCCTTGGCGATCATCACGGTGAACGGGTTGATCGCCGCGGTGCCGTAGCCGATGCCGGCACCGAGGTAGACCATGCCGAGAGCCACGACCGCGTCCATTCCGAGCGCGATGCACATGGCGACCAGGATCGGAACGAAGGGCATGTACTCCTCGGCCATGCCGATGGTCGACGAGCCGACCGCGAACAGGGTCGTCATGCCGCCGACGAGCAGGATCGGCCGGCCTCCAAGGGCCCTGATCGCGGCTCCGATCGCCGCGTCGATCGCGCCGGTGGCGCGGATGACCCCGATCGCGCCGCCGACCAGGAAGACGAAGAAGATGATCTCGGCGGCAGCTTCGAGCCCGCGCGGCACCTTGGTCAGGGCGGCATGCCAGGGCAGGGGCGCGGCTTCCACCGCGTGGTAGGTGCCGGCCAGCACCTGCCGGCCGTCGCGTTCGTACTCGCCTGCCGGCAGCAGGTACGTGAGGACCTGCGCCGCCACGATCATGGCGAAGATCAGCACCAGGGCCTCGGGGAATCGGCTTGGGCTGGTGGTCGTCATGACCGTTGTCGCCGGCAGGGGGTCAATTCGCGTGGCGGCGGCTGCGGGCTTCTCTCCGCTGTTGCTGGCGGCTCTCGATGTTGGCGATCGAGTCGTCTGGAACGGCTTCGATCAGGCGGCGGGTGTACTCCTCGCGGGGTGTCATGTAGATCGCCTCGGACGGTCCCTGCTCCACGATCCTGCCGTCGAGCATCACCGCCATCATGTCGGACATGAACTTGACCACCGACAGGTCGTGGCTGATGAAGATGTAGGTCAGGTCGCGCTCCTCCTGCAGGTCCTTGAGCAGGTTCAGCACCTGCGCCTGCACCGAAACGTCGAGCGCGGACACGGATTCGTCGCAGATGATCAGCTTCGGCTGGACCGCGAGCGCGCGGGCCACCGAGATCCGCTGGCGCTGGCCGCCGGAGAACTCGTGCGGGTACCGGCGGAGATGGCCGGCCTCCATGCCGACCTCTTCGAGCAGTCGGGCGGCCCGGTCGCGACGGTCGCTCCGGCTGTCGCCGATCTTGTGGATCGCCATGGCTTCGCTGAGCATGGCCTCGACGGTCATGCGCGGGTTCAGCGAAGAGTAAGGGTCCTGGAGGATGATCTGCATCTTCCCGCGCAGGGACCTGAGGCGGCTCGCCGGGATCGTGGTCACGTCCTGGTCCTCGAACCGGACCGTTCCACCGGTGATGTCGATCAGTCGCAGTAGTGCCAGACCGGTGGTCGTCTTGCCGCAGCCGGATTCTCCTACCAGTCCCAGCGTCTGCCCCGGATAGACGTCGAAGGAGATGCCGTCGACGGCTTTGACGTCGCCGACCTGGCGGCGCAGGAAGCCGCTCTTGATGGGGTAGTAGACCTTCAGATCGCGGACCTGAAGCAGGGGTTCGGTGCCGCCCGCGACCTTGTTGCCGGGGCCAGCGTTCTGGGCGTAGCCCAGGTTCTCGAGCGCACTCTGCGGGTGAAGCAGCCGCCCGCGCCCACGCCCTACGAGCTCGGCGAGGGACTCCGGCGTCAGTTCGCGCTCGGTGATCCGGATCTCGCCTCCGTCGCCCTCGTCGTCCACGTCCATGAAGTCGGCGACCGTGGGCAGACGGCGGAAGTCGCGGTCGAGGTGCGGCCGGCAGGCGAGCAGTCCCTTGGTGTAGGGGTGCCGGGGGTTGCTGAACACGTCGGTCACCGAGCCGCGCTCGACGATCCGTCCCCGGAACATGACCGCGATGCGGTCGGCGATCTCGGCGATCACGCCCAGGTCGTGGCTGATGAACAGGATGGACATGCCGCGCTCGTCGCGCAGGCGGCGGATCAGGTCGAGGATCTGCGCCTGGATCGTGACGTCCAGGGCCGTCGAAGGCTCGTCGGCGATCAGCAGCTTCGGGTTGCAGGACAGCGCCATGGCGATCATCACGCGCTGCTTCTGGCCGCCCGACATCTCGTGGGGATAGGTGTCGATCCGGCGCTCGGGCTCCGGGATGCCGACCTCTTCGAACAGCTCGATCGTTCGCTGGCGGGCCTGCTTGCGGTTCATGCCGAGATGGACGCGCAGCGCTTCGCCCACCTGGTCGCCGACCCGGAACACCGGGTTCAGGGACGTGCCCGGCTCCTGGAAGATCATCCCGATGTCCTTGCCGCGCAGGTCCCGCATCTCGCGGTTGGGCAGATGGACCAGATCGCGGCCGAACCAGGCGATCTCGCCGGTCTCGATGTTGGCGGTGCTCTCCAGCAGGCGCATCACCGAAAGCGACGTGACCGACTTGCCCGACCCGGACTCGCCGACGAGACCGAGCGTCTCGCCCTCTTCGATGGTCAGGTCGATGTCGTCGACCGCTCGGACCGTCTCGTGTTTGCCGTGGAACCAGGTCCGGAGTTCGCGTATCTGGAGCAGCGGCGGCGCCGCGGCCGGCGACGAGGACACACCGGTTTCGGTCATTGGCGTGACTCTATCCGGCCCCTCCGGGCTGCGTGTCACAATCCGGCGTTCAGGTGCCAGGATGTCGAGGGAGGTTGTAGCCATGGGGAACGGATCGTGAAGCGGATGCTGACCTGGATGCTCGTGGCAATGTCCTTTGCCGCGCTTGGCGCCTGCGGCGGTGGCACGGACGGGGGCGACGGCAGCGGCAGCGTCACGCGGGGCACGATCGGCTTCTCGGCGATGACGCTCAAGAACCCCTTCTTCAAGATCATCGCGGACAGTCTGACCGCGGAGGCGGAGCGCCACGGCTTTGACGTCGTGGTCACCGATGCCGAGCGCGACGTGAACCGGCAGTCGCAGCAGGTCGACAACTTCCTGGCTTCCGGCGTCGTCGCGATCGTGCTGAACCCGGTGGACCGGATCGCCATCGGTCCCGCGGTGCGGCGGGCGAACGAAGCCGGGGTGCCGGTGTTCACGTCCGATCTCCAGGCCGTCGCCGACGGTGTCGAGATCGCCGGTCATGTCGGCACCGACAACTACCAGGGCGGGCTGCTGGCCGGCGAGGCGATGATCGAGGCGCTTGGCGAGGCGGGCGGTGAGGTGCTCGTGTTGCACTTCAAGCAGGCCAACTCCTGCGTCCTGCGGGTTGACGGCTTCCGCCACGCGATCGGGGAGTACAACCGGGATCGGACCGAGGGCCGGATCGAGATCGTGGCCGAACTCGAGGGCGGCGGCCTGCGCGACGAGGGTTACCGGGCGATGGCGGACGGCATCCAGGCGTATCCGGACCTTGCGGGCGTGTTCGCGATCAACGATCCCTCGGCCCTGGGCGCGCGCACCGCGCTCGAGCAGGCGGGACGGGCGGACCAGGTCAGGATCGTGGGCTTCGACGGCGAGATCGCGGGCCGGCAGGCGATCCGGGACGAGAAGATCTACGCCGATCCGATCCAGTACCCGGATCGGATGGGCGTCATGACGGTGCAGAACATCGTGCGCTACCTGGACGGCGAGGACTTCGAGCGCGTCCACCTGATCCCGACGGAGCTCTACCGGCAGGCCGACGCCGAGCAGGATCCGACACTCGACTAGGGCTTCGGCCTGCCGGCAGCCACTTGCTCGCACTCCATCGGATCAGCAAGAGCTACCCGGGCGTGGACGCCCTTCGCGGCGTCAGTCTGGCGGTGGGCGCCGGAGAAGTGCTGGGCCTGGTCGGCGAGAACGGCGCCGGCAAGAGCACCCTGATCCGGATCGTCTCGGGCGCCGAGCGGCCGGACGGCGGCCGGATCGAGTTTGAGGGCGAGGTCGCCGCGTTCGCGGCGCCCGCGGACGCGCGCGAACGAGGAATCGCGGTGATCCACCAGGAGCTCAGCCTGGTGCCGCAACTGAGCGTGCGCGAGAACCTCTTCCTCGGCGCCGGCTGGTCCCGGCGGGGGATCCTGCGCCGGCGTTGGGAGTACCGGGAGGCACGGCGTCTGCTCGGCCGGCTGGAGATGGACGTCGATCCCGATGCCCGTTGCTCGGAGTTGTCGCTCGGCGCCCGCCAGGCGGTCGAGATCGCGAAGGCCCTGGCGCTCGAACCGCGGCTGCTGATCCTGGACGAGCCGACGGCGGCGCTGTCGCCACGCGAGGCGCGGGCTTTGCTGCGCCAGGTGCGGGGAGTGGCGCGCCGGGGTGCTGCCGCGATCTACATCAGCCACCGGCTCGAGGAGATCGAAGCGGTCGCCGACCGCGTTGCCGTGCTCCGCGACGGCGAACTGGTGCACGGCATCGACCGGCATGAACCTGCCGGCGACGGCGATCGTCGCCTGCCCTTGGACCGTGACGAGTTGATCGAGGCGATGGTCGGCCGCAGTCTGAGCATGGAGTTTCCGCCTCGACTCCCGCGGGCGATCGGTGAGACACGGCTCGAAGTCCGGCGGCTGTCGGCCGGAGGCCGGGTCCGCGACGTTTCCTTCGACATTCGTCGCGGCGAGGTTCTGGGGCTCGCCGGGTTGGTGGGCGCGGGCCGGACCGAGGTGGCGCGGATGATCGCCGGCGCCACGGCGCCCGACGCCGGCGAGGTGCGGCTCGACGGCAGGCGGCTCGACCTTCGGTCGCCGCGGCAGGCGATCAGGAGCGGCATCTGCCTGCTGCCGGAGGATCGCAGGGGCGAGGGTCTTGTGCTGAGTCGTAGCGCGCGGGACAACTTCGCGCTTCCCAACCTGGACCGTTTCCGGCGCTGGCGGACTTTGGTCGATCGCCGCCGCGAGGGGCAAGCCTTCAGCCGGTGGAGGGAGCAACTGGACATCCGGCTTGCCCGGCCCGGCCAGCGGGTGGCGACGCTGTCGGGCGGCAACCAGCAGAAGGTCGTGATCGCCAGGTGGCTCGAACGCGGCGCCAGGGTCGTTCTTTGCGACGAGCCGACCCGGGGCATCGACGTCGGGGCGCGCTACGAGATCTACGAGTGGATCCGCCGGATCGCGTCGGAAGGCAAGTCGGTGCTCCTGATCAGCTCGGAGCTGGAGGAGGTTCTCGGGTTGAGCGACCGTGTGCTGGTCATGCACGAGGGCCGCATCCGGGGCGAGATCCCGGGTCCGGCGAGCGCCGATCCGGCGGGTGTGTTGCGGATCGCGGCCGGTATCGACCGTTCGGAGGAACCCTCCGTTGCCTGAAGACGTCGGTGAATCCGCCGCCGGTCGCTGGCGCCGCAGGTTGCTCGACCTCCTGGGCCGGAACCTCTCGGTCGTCGTCCTGGCCCTCCTCTGCCTGATCTCGAGCGTGGCGACCTGGCGCGAGCAGAACCCGATCACGAGTCGTTCAGGCGGCGCGGTCGCCCGCCAGGTGCTGGAGGCGTGCCCGGCGCCGTGCTCGGTGCTCGTCGTGGCGCGGGACACGGAGGCCGACCGGGTGTTCGCGCGGGCGATCGAGGAAGGCCTCGACGATTCCGGCGTCCGAATCGCCGGCCGCGTGTTCGGCCAGCCGCGTGACGTGCGGCTCGAACTGGAGCGGCTTGCCGGGCTCGACGGTTCGCTCGATGCGATCGCCACCCACCGGATCGCGTCCGATTGGGGACCCGTACGAAGCGCTGGGGCGCGGGTGTTCTCGCCGAGGAGCTACTACTGGCCCACCTTTCTGACGCCACGCAACCTGCTCAACGTGGTGAACCAGAACGCGGACATCGCGATCATCGCGCTCGGCATGACCCTGGTCATCCTGACCGCGGGAATCGATCTTTCGGTCGGCAGCCTGCTGGCGTTGGCCGGCGTGATCGCCGCTGTGGCGGCGCAGGAGTGGTTCGGCGGCGCCGCGGCGTCACCGGCTGGGCTTCTGGCGGCGATGCTCCTGGGTGTCGCGGCCGCTGCCCTGGGCGGTCTCCTCAGCGGGACCATGGTCACCGCGTTCCGGGTGCCGCCGTTCGTCGCCACCCTGGGCCTGATGATGCTCGCGCGCGGTCTGGCCCTGATCCTCGCCGTCGGTCATCAGCGGCGCCTGGTGGGTGGCGGCGCCGAGGGAACGCCGGAAGCTGTGCGTGTCGATGCGGCGGCCTTCGCCTGGCTCGGCAACGGCGCCGTGCTCGGCGTACCGAACCCCATCGTGCTCATGCTCGTCCTGTTCGTGGCCGCCCACCTGCTGATGACGCGCACCATGTTCGGACGCTACGTCTACGCCGTCGGCGGCAACGTCGAGGCGGCGCGCCTGTCGGGCGTGCCGGTGACCGCGGTACTGCTCGCCGTCTACTGCCTGTGCGGAGCGTTCGCCGGCCTGGCGGGGATCGTCGACGCCTCGCGCTTCGAGGGTGGACGGCCGAACGCCGGCGAGCTCTACGAACTCCAGGTGATCGCCGCCGTGGTGGTCGGCGGCGCGAGCCTGGCCGGCGGCCGCGGCCGGATTGCGGGGACACTGATCGGCGCGATGATCATCGCCGTCATCCAGAACGGCCTGAACATCGCGGGTGTCGCGTCCTACGAGCAGAAAGTCGTGTTCGGAGCCCTGATCCTCGCCGCGGTGCTGCTCGACCGGCTTCAGCCGAAGATCGCCTCCAGGCGGGCGCGCATGACCCGGGGATCGACCTCGACTCCGGTCCAGTAGCGGATCCCGCTCACTCCCTGGTTGACCAGCATGCCGAGCCCGTCGAGCACGGTGCAGCCGCGTGCTGCGGCCGCGTCGAGCAGGCGGGTCCTGGGGGGGTTCGGAATCACGTCGGCGACCACCATCGCGGGTCGGAGAGAGTCGAGGTCGAGCGGCAGCTCGGCGTCCACGTCCGGGAACAGGCCGATCGAGGTGGCGTTGATCGCCACGTCGACGTGCGCCGCCAGCCGGTAGGCGCCTCGCCAGTGTTCGAACCCGGTTCGGGTCGCCGTGTGGCTGGCGATGTGCCGTGCCAGTTCTTCGCCCCGCTCGCGGGTGCGGTTGACGATCGTGATTTCGGCTGCTCCGGCTAGCGCCAGTTCGACAGCGATCGCCCGCGCGGCACCGCCGGCGCCGAAGATCGAGATTCGCTTGCCGGCCGCCGGCGTCACTTCCTCGAGTGAACGGAGGAAGCCCTTGCCGTCCGTGTTCTCGCCGATGAATCGGCCGTCGCCGTCGCGGACGACGCAGTTCACCGCGCCGATCAGGCGGGCCGACTCGCCGAGGCCGTCTAGATGCTCGATCACCGCGGCCTTGTGGGGGAGCGAGCAGTTGAAACCGGCCCAGCCCAAGGCGCGGGCGCCGGCCACGGCCTCCGCCAGCCGGTCCGCGGACACTTCGCAGTTCAGGTAGCGCCAGTGCAGATTGTGGTGACGAAACGCCGCCTCAACCATCTCCACGGTCGGGTTCTCGGCGGCGGGGTCGGCGAAGGAGCCGACAATCTGGGGCAGGAAGTCCATGCGAGGTCCTTGGAGGAACGATCAGCTGGTCTCGTCAAGTGAACTGGACAAAGACGCCAATGCTCATGACGAAAGAACTGCCGGCGGAGGGTGATGGACGTCTTCACCTTCCGTGATCGGCTTGTCCAAGAGTATGCCGGACGAGGCCGTCGGGCGCGCACGTTGACGGCTTCGATTTACGCTGTAGTTGCGCTTCAATGCATGGTCCTGTACAACTCTGTGTCCACGGTAGCCGGACGCGTAAACGGCCTTCGGGAGAACCGGCGTGTCAGACAAGAGCGCGATCGAGTGGGCCGACGCCACCTGGAACCCGGTGCTCGGATGCACCAAGGTCAGTGCGGGCTGCGCGCACTGCTACGCCGAGCGCTTCTCGGAGCGCTTCCGCGGCGTCCCGAGCCACCCCTTCGAGCAGGGCTTCGACCTTCGTCTTGTGCCCGCCAAGATCGATGCTGCCCCAGGAGGCGGTGGACAGGTGGGCGCCCTTCGGCGGGATGGCGCCGTGAATCACCTTGAGGCCCCGGTCGCCGAGGAACTCGGCGACTGGAATGAAGTCGCGGTCCGAGGACACGAGGACGGCTACGTCGTAGTTGTCCGACCAGGCGAGGCTGATCATGTCGGTGGCCATCCGGACGTCGACGCCCTTCTCCTCGGTTCCCCGCATGTCGGCGCCGCAGGCGGGGCAGTTGGCGAGCGGTTCTCGACACGCCGGGCAACCGGGCGGGGACAGCTTTCTGGGACGGGGCGACATGACGACCCGGTTTCCAGGGAAGCTGGCGACTACCTTCGTCGCCCACCGATGGAGCTTCCGGTCCTGGTCGCTCGAGGGGTCGTAGGAGCCGTAGAAGTTCAGGCCCTGGTGTTCGGGTGTTCTTTCGCTTCCAACGACAGTTGCCGTGGCCCGTGAGAGGGCCGGGCCCAGCTTCGACCAGTCGGTCCGGAAGGCCGGGTCGACTTCGCGCATGGACAGCGTGTAGTTCCAGAAGTCGACGAACACGCGAACACCGTAGCGCCCCGCCCGGGCGGTGTCGCGATGGGTAGGTTTGGGCCCGGAGGTCATCATGCGGGGGCCCAGAAAGATGTCAGGGACGCACGAGGCGTCCCTGGCGTCAAGATGTATCGGCCGCCGTTTGTTCCAAGATGGGCAGCGGGTCCGATGCGTCGTGTTGCGAAGCAGACTAGCACGGTCGCTTCGCATGGGTAACACGGAGAGTCGCCGGCGCGCCGACACGCAGCCCCCTCGATTCCGGCGACGGGCCGGCGCCGGCGTCCGCTACGCTGAGGTCGGCCACGCGATCATCAGACCCCCGGAGGATCCGAGATGAAACCAGCCCTGGCACACACACTCCTGGTCGTGGCGGTAACCGCCTGCGGCGACGCGCCGTCGACCGACGTCGTCGCCGACGCAGGTGCGGACGAGGCAGCGGCGGTGGTCGTTGGCGCACCGACCCATCTTGGCGGCTGCATCCTGCTCGACCCGAAGGGAGACGTCCCGGACGACGTCTACGAGCACGGCGATGTCGTCGCCACCGACGCCATGCCTCCCTTCACCAAGGAACTGCAGGTCTATGGCCTCAAGCTCGCCGCCCGTGACGACATCTCGGACGACTTCATGCGCCTGGTTGCGAGGACGATCGCCGAGTCGTTTCCGCGGGATGCCGGCCTCGACGCCGATCTCCAGCGCGAGCTGCTCGCGAACCACTATCGCTACAGGGCCCTGATTCCGGTTCCGCTCGGCGACGACATGAGCTTCGCGGAGGAGAACGAGGAGCAGTGGGCCGAGATCGAGAAGAACAACTCGGTCTGCGACATCATCATGCAGGGCACTCCCGTAGGGCCCGAGGGCCAGGTGATGGAGGTGGTCGAGCACATCCTGCACTACGTGACGGACATCGGCCTGCACTACACGTTCCCGGAGGTCTGGGGTATCTCGGAAGACTCGGAGCTCGCCCGCGCGATGAGGAAGGCCGACGACGAGGGCTACTACGTACTGGACAAGTACCTCGACTTCGAGGACGAGGAGGTCCGCTTCCGGGTCCAGATGCAGGAGTTCGCGTACTGGTTCATCTCGACGGCCTGGAACCTCCAGGCGCCCTACGGCCCCGTTTGGGAAGACGAGTGGACCATCCTCGACCAGGACGACCTGCGCCAGAAGCTGCCGGAGATGTACGCGGCGTACGAGGAGACGGCGGCACGGGTGATGGTCGCTCCCAGCCTGGAGACACTGCAGGAGATCGGTCCGACCCGGGCTGAGGAACGGGGAAACTAGCGCGGCAGAAGAACCGGAAGCCGGCGCTCTCGCGCCGGATGCCGGCGGGGACGTCGGCGCACCCAGTTTTCTGCCGCGCTGGAATAGCGCCCGGAATCGGCCAAGTTACACGTTGCCGGTCCTTTACCGCCCGGGGAGCGGGTAGACTACGCGGTTCGTATGACGATACTGCTCCAGAGCCAGCCGGAGCCTTCACGAGGCGACGTCGACCCGCTGTTCCGCGAGGCGGAGCAGCGGGCTCGGGCGTTCTCCCTGTTTCCGGAGGCGGATGACAGGCAGGTCGGCGACGGCGATGCCCGCATCGGGGGATTGATCTCCGAGCGGCGCATCCGCCAGACGCTCAAGCGACTCGCCAGGCTGGAGGTCGACGAGTACATTCGCCGGACGGTGGCGCCGGCCGAGGATCCGGGTCGCGTCGGCACCGGCGCCGTGCTGGCCGCGACGAGCTGGGAGTTGGTTGAGGAGCGGAACCATGGCCCGCTCTACGCCGGCGTGTTCGAGACCGGGATCGAGGGCCACAGACGGCGGTTCGGCGTGCTGGCACAGGAACGCTCCGTGCAGAACGGCGTGTGGATGCCGGAACACCACGAGCTCGCGGTCGAAGTGATCCGTTCCTTCGCCCGCCGGGCTCTGCCCGTGGTTGCCTTCATGGACACGCCCGGGGCGGATGCCGGCGAGGAGGCGAACCGCGGCAATCAGGCTCACGCGATCTCCCGGCTGATCGCCGAGATGGCGCAGCTTCACGTGCCGACGGTCGGCATCGTGCTCGGCAACGGCTACTCCGGCGGCGCGATCCCGCTCGCCACGACGAATGTCCTGCTGTCGGTGCGGGACGGCGTGTTCAACACGATCCAGCCGCGCGGACTGGCGAACATCGTGCGGCGCTACGACCTGTCCTGGGAAGAGTGCGCGAAGGCGGTCGGCGTGTCGGCCTACGAGCTCTACGAGCAGGGCTATCTCGACGGCGTCATCGACTTCGTTCCCGGCGAGGGGGGCGACCGGCTGGCCTGCTTCGAGGCCGCCGTCACGACGTCGATCGCTCTCGTGGAGCGGCGGGCGAAGGTGTTCGTACGGGACGAGCCGGCGGTGTTCGAGCACTATCGCCGCAACACGCGCCGGTACGTCGATCCCTCCCGCAGTCTCTCCGTGCTCGAGGAGTTCGCCGACCTGTCGCGTCTGCACAGCCCGGCGGAGCAGGCGAACGTGTTCGGCGTCGCGTTCCGCTACCTGCGTTACCTGGGACTGCGACGCCGTCTGACCTCGACGACTGTTTCGGGCTACGGCCGCCTGGCCGCGGCCGAGGTGCCGGCCGGCGCGGCCAGGGCCCGCCGCGAGCGGCAGCGCCGACTTTCGTTCGAGCGCTGGCTCGAGAATCCACTGGCCGTTCGGTACGACGATGTCCTGAGCCGGACCTACAAGCGCTACGCGGCCGCGCGGGACTCGCTGCACGAAGGACGGGGCCGGCTCGCGTCCTTCCTGCTCGGCAGCCGCGAGTACCACTTCAACCGCGCCCGGGCTGAACTGCTGCTGGAATACGGCTTCCATCTGTACAACCAGTGGAAGGACGGGGCGGAGGACAACTTCGGCCGCCTGCTCTCGGTCATGCGGGAAGCCGAGGGGCAAGGCGGCGCGGGATTAGCCTCGGCCTCCGAATCGGGCGACGTTTCCCAGGCCGCCGACCTCTCGGTGCTCGACGTGATCCTCCAGCCGCAACTCCTGCGGCTGTTTCGCCGCGAGTGCGAGAACTTCATCTGCTTCGACCGGCTCTACGACCACATCTTCCTGCACCTGCGGTCGATCGCCCGCGAGGCGCGCGAGGAGAACGTGATCGCGCGCGAGTCGGTTCACCTCCTGCTGCGCCACTCCCTGAACGCGGCGATGGGGGAGCTGACGGCGGGGCTCGATGGTGACGCGGCGGAGAAGGCCGAGGCACGCCTGCGCAGGCAGTTCCGCTCCTGGTTGCGCCACTTCTCCCGGCATCCGCGGCGCGGACGCCTGCTCAAGGCGGTGGCCGAGTGGAAGCGGCTCCAGATGCCTCGGATCTCGGAGCCGCTCTTTGGCCTGGTGACGTTCCTGTTCGAACGCCTGCTGCCGAACTTCTACGAGGACGAGCAGGGCGTTCGCGGCTACGACGGTCGCATCTCGCCGCGCAACATCGGCATCAAGGACTTCTGGAACCGTCTCGACGCGGCCTATCGCGACCTGCTGCTCGAGGACGTGCTGGCCGAACAGAAGCGGAACACGCCGCGCCGGCCCCAGGCGATCCTCGATCGCTTCTTCTACGACGTCCAGGAAATCGAGGCGGACCGGATGACGGCCGATCCGGTGAGCTTCCCGGGACTGCGGGTATCGATCGAGCGGGCGCTCGAGCAGGGAGTCACACCCTGCGGGACGGTGGCGGCTCTGGCCCGGATCCGGACCGGCGGCCTGGCCGACGGAGAGGACGGCGGCGGCGCGGGGAACCGGGTCGGCGTCCTGGTTTCGAACCTCGCGTTCCAGGCAGGCTCCTTCGACATGGCGAGCGCGGAGAAGTTCTGCAAGCTCCTGCTCCGCTGCGCGGAGGAGCGCCTGCCGGTCGTCTGCTTCGTCTCCTCTGGCGGCATGCTGACCAAGGAAGGCGCCGGCGCCCTGTTCTCGATGTCGATCGTCAACGACCGGATCACCCGCTTCGTCCGGGACAACGATCTGCCGGTGATCTGCTTCGGCTACGGCGACTGCACCGGCGGCGCCCAGGCCAGCCTGGTTACCCATCCCCTGGTCCAGACCTGGTACTTCTCGGGCTCGAACATGCCTTTCGCCGGGCAGATCGTCGTTCCCTCCCACCTGCCGATGGCCTCGACTCTCTCGAACTACCTGAGCGAGGTCGAGGGTTCGATGCACGGGCTCGTCGAGCACCCGTTCGGTGAGGAGCTCGATGAGCACCTACGTCAGATCGACTCGCAGATTCCGGTTCCCGAGGACACCGTCGACGCCGTTCTCCAGCGGCTCCTTCAGGAGGAACGGCGCGTCGAGTTCCTGACCGCCCGCCTGCGGCGGCAGGAAGTCGCGGAAGTCGACGAGCCCGCGCCTCCAGTCGCTCCGCGCCAGGTGCAGCGGGCTCTGATTCACGCGCGGGGCTGCACGGCCGTGAAGCTCGTGCGCGTGGCGCAGCGGGCCGGCGTCGAAGTGATCCTCGTCCAGTCCGACCCGGATGTCGACTCGCCCGCCGCAACGATGCTGCGCGAGCGCGACACGCTGGTCTGCATTGGCGGCAGCACCCCGGACGAGAGCTACCTGAACGCCCATTCGGTGATCCGCATCGCCGAGCGGGAAGGGGCCGACGCGCTCCATCCCGGAATTGGATTCCTGTCCGAGAGCGCGTCCTTCGCCGACCTTTGCCGGAGCCACGGGCTGAACTTCATCGGTCCGACCGGCGATGCGATGCGGCGGATGGGCAACAAGTCGAACGCGATCCAGACGGCGGTCCAGGTGGGCGTGCCCGTGGTGCCTGGCAGCGAGGGCATCCTGACCGACGCGGACACGGCGCTCGCCGTCGCCGAACAGATCGGCTTCCCGGTCATGCTCAAGGCGGTCCACGGTGGCGGCGGCAAGGGCATTCGGCGGGTGGACCGGGCGGAGGACTTCCGGGAAGCGTTCGCGCAGATTCGCGTCGAGGCGGAGAGCGCCTTCGGCAACGCGGACTGCTATCTCGAGAAGTGCGTCGTCTCATTGCGCCACGTCGAAGTGCAGGTGCTCTCCGACCAGCACGGTACGGTGCGCGTGCTCGGCCTTCGCGACTGCAGTGTGCAACGGAACAACCAGAAGCTGATCGAGGAGTCCGGGTCGACGGCGTTGCCGGAGGCGCTGCGCGACGAGAGCTTCCGCTTCGCCGCGGCGATCGCCGCGGAGATCGGCTACGTCGGCGCGGGCACGGTGGAGTTCATCTTCGATCTCAAGGACCAGAAGCTCTACTTCATGGAAATGAACACGCGGCTTCAGGTCGAGCATCCCGTGACCGAGGCGGTCAGCGGCACGGACATCGTCAAGGCCCAGTACGAGATCGCCGGCGGGGCGAGGATCGCCGACGCGCCCCTCGCCGAGGACGGCTACGCGATGGAGGTCCGGATCAACGCGGAGCGCGCCTCCGTCTCGGCGGACGGGATCGACATCCTGCCTTCGCCCGGGACGGTGACCCGCTGCGACTTCCCGCAACGTGAGGACATCGACGTGCTGGCGACGATCGATACGGGCACCGTCGTGTCGCCCTACTACGACAGCCTGGTCGCGCAGGTCGTGTGCCACGGCAGAGACCGCGCGGACACGATCGATCGCCTCGTTTCCTATCTGGAAGAGGTCGTCATCGAGGGAGTGTGCACGAACCTGGCGTTGCTTCGCCGCGTCCTGTGCGACGAGCAGTTCCGGTCGGGCGACTACGACACGCGCTTCCTCACCAACTTCCTGGACCGCATTTCCGGGGACGAGCTGGTCCGCGAGGTTGAGCGCTTCGCCGGCGTGGCGGCGAGCGTCGACCGGGCCGAAATCGAGATCGAGGGTAGCGACGAACTCAAGGTCAAGGCGCCGTCCGGCGGTCTCTTCTATGGCGCCGCCTCCCCGAACGATCCGCCCTTCGTCCGCGCTGGCGATATCGTGAGCCGGGAGAAGACCCTGTGCCTGATCGAGGCGATGAAGCTGTTCAGGCCGGTGTCGCTCGCGTCCCTGGACGCTGGCGCCGAGCTGTTCGCAGGCCATTCCCGATACGAGGTGATGCGCGTCAACGCGGCGAACGGCCAAGTCGTGAACCAGGGTGACCTGCTCTTCGTCGTGAGGCCGGCGGAAGGCTGACCGGCAGCTTGCGGCGGGCGGGCCACATACCAGGAGCGGTAACGGCCGGGGGAGCCGGGTGCTGAACCACCTCTTCCGTCTCGACCGGCACGAGACGACGGTCAGGAGAGAGGTCGGCGCCGGCGTCACGACCTACCTGACGATGGCCTACGTCGCGGTCGTCAACCCGCAGATCCTTGGCGAGGCGGGGATGGACCGAGGGGCGGTCTTCGTCGCCACCTGTCTCGCCGCGGCGATCGCCTGCGCTGCCATGGGTCTGTACGCGAACTACCCGATCGCGCTGGCGCCGGGGATGGGGATCAACGCTTACTTCACGTACGGCGTCGTGCTGGGGATGGGGCACCCCTGGCAGGTCGCGCTGGGAGCCCTGTTCATCTCCGGCGTCTGCTTCGTTCTCATCTCGGTCTTTCCGGTCCGGGCCTGGATCGTGAACGCCTTCCCGCGCTCTCTCAAGATGGCGACGGCCGCGGGCATCGGCTTCTTCCTCGCGCTCATCGCGATGCGGAACGCCGGCCTGGTCGTCACCAACGAGGCGACGCTGGTCGGACTCGGCGACGTGACGTCCTGGAGCGTCATCCTGGCCGTCGTGGGTCTGGTGCTGATCGCGGCGCTCGATACCCGGAAGAAGGCAGGCGCCGTGCTGATCGGCATCCTCGCCGTGACCCTGATCGGCATCCTCGTCGGTGAGGCGAGTTGGCAGGGAGCGATATCCGCCGTACCGTCGCTGGCCCCCACGTTCTGGCAACTGGACATTCTTGCCGCCTTCGACGCGGCCTTCATCGGGATCATCTTCGCCTTCCTGTTCACGGACCTGTTCGACACGTCGGGGACTCTGATCGCCGTCTCGAAGCAGGGAAACCTGCTCGACGGAGACGGCAACCTGCCGCGCCTGAGGCACGCCGTCATTGTCGATTCCGGCGCTTCCGTGCTCGGGTCGGTTCTGGGCACTTCCTCGGTAACGAGTTACATCGAGAGCGCTGCCGGCGTAAAGGCGGGAGGGCGTACCGGGCTGACCTCCGTCACGGTCGCGGCCCTGTTCGTCCTGACCCTCTTCCTGTCGCCCCTGGCTGCGACGATCCCGCCGTTCGCGACAGCGGCGGCCCTGCTCTTCGTTGCCAGCGTGATGATCCGCAACCTGATCGAGATCGACTGGAGCGACGCGACCGAGTACGTGCCGGCGGTGGTGCTCGCGGTGACGATTCCGTTCAGCTTCTCGATCGCCCACGGCATCGCGGCCGGCTTCGTCACCTACACTGCGATCAAGCTGCTGGCCGGCCGATTCGGTCAACTGCGTCCGGCAGTGGCGATACTCGCGGTCGTGTTCATCATCAAGATCGCCCTTCTGGGCACCTGACCAGGGAGACGGTATGGAACGGTCGAGGAGTTGGCTTCTGGCGCTCGTGCTGCTGTGCGGTTCCGGTCTGGTGGCGGCCTTCCCGCTCTCGGCGCAGGCCCCCGGCCCGTGCGCAACGGACGACAGCTACCTGGCTCTGGACTTCCTGCTCGGCGAATGGCGCCTGGTGTCGGGCGGTGAGACGGTCGGCCACAGCCGGGCGGAGAAGCTGGAGGACGGCTGCCTGATCGAGGAGACCTGGTCCTTCGTCGATGGCAGGTCGGGCCGGACCTACAGTTCCTTCGATCCGGCCGCCAGGGCGTGGCGACGGTTCAGCGTGTCTAACCGCGGCATCATCGTGCGTTCGGACGGCACAGTTGACGGGGAAGAGCTGGTGTTCGACGGAGAGTACGTTGCCGCGGATGGACGGAGTTCGAACTGGCGGGAACGGTTGAGCATCGAAGCCGACGGACGGATCGCTCGGAGCGCCGGCAGGTCGGGGCGCGCCGGCCGCCGCGACCGACCTTCGACGGTGCTGTTCGAGGGGCACTACGTTCCCGCCCGCACCCCTGAACCGCGGCCCGTCCGTCCGGTCGAAACTGCCGCGAGGCCGTCCGTGCCCGAGGATCCGCCTGCCCCGGTGGCCGTCGCACCGCCTCCGACCGCACCGGCGGCGGGCGACGTGACGCCCGGTTCCGCCCGCGCCGTCGATGCGGCGGTGATCGAACGCATCGCCATGGCCTCGCCCATGGTGCTTCGCGTGCCGCTGGGCGCGGTCGAGTCGCTTCCCGAAGGGTACGGCTGGATCACCCGCGACACCGCTCCCTACCTGTGCGAGGGGGTAACGATCCGGGGTGTACAGATCGAACGCCGCGAGCGCCGCGGCCGCGTCGAGCTTGAGGTGGAGCTGGCTGTCCACGGTAGTCGTGCCGCCCGGCGGATCGACGTCGGCGTCGACCTTCGGCGGGCCGGTCGCCCGGACGACGACGACCCGGTCGCCTCGGGCGCTACCGCGGGCCGAGTTGGCCGCAACATCCCGGAGCAGATCGAGCATGGTTCGGTGGCGTTTGAGCTGTCGTTGGCGATGGACGCCGCCGTCTTCGACGAGATCGTCGCGGCCGCGGAGCGGCCGGAACTCGTCATCACGCTGACGGTCGGCAGGTGAGTTCGACAGGCCGCGAAGGGGACGAGCGGTCCTCCGCGCCGGTACCGTTCCGCCGGCTGTACGGGCTCGCCAGACCGTACCTGCAGCCGTTGTGCTGGGGCACCGTCCTCCTGCTCGCCGGCAGCGGCGTCTTCCTGCTGATACCGATGCGGGCCGGGCAGTTCGTGGACAGCGCGCTTGAGTCCGGTTCCGTTCAGGAGCTTCGTCAGATCGTCACCTGGTTGATCGGCCTGTTCGCGGTCCTGGGCCTGCTTGGCTACTTCCAGACCTGGCTTCTCGGCGCGGCGGGCGCACGGCTGCTGCGCGATCTGCGCCGCCGCCTGTTCGATCACCTGGTCGGTCTGTCGATCGACTTCTTCGACCGGCGTCGGGTCGGTGAGTTGCTGTCGAGGATGAACTCGGACCTCACGGTGGTACAGACCGCCCTGACGGAGCAGATCCCGTCCGGGCTCCAGGCGATGGCGCGTTTCGTCGGCGTGCTGGCGATCCTGCTCGTCATGCAGACCCGGTTGACCGCGGTCGCCCTGCTGGTGGTGCCTCCGGTCGTGGTGTTCGCGATGGTCTTCGGCCGGCGACTCGAGAGGGTGGCGGTCGAAGAGCGCGACGCGGTCGCGGAAACCTCCGCCTGGGCCGAGGAGGCGCTGGCCGGCGTTCGGACCGTGCAGGCGTTCTCGGCCGAGAAACAAGCTCGGGGTCGCTACCGCGAACGGTTGATCGATCTGCTGGGCATTCAGTTCCGCAACGTCCGTCTCTACGGCGCGTTCAGCGGTCTGATCACGTTCTTCGGCTTCACCGCCTTCGCCCTGGTGCTCGGATACGGCGGAAACCTGATGATCGACGGGGCGATGACGGCGGGTCAGTTGACGTCGTTTCTCCTCTACACGTTCGCGATCGCGACATCGGTGGGTCAGTTGGGATCGCTCTACGCCGGCTACCGTCGACTTCGGGGATCGAGCGAGCGCGTCTTCCAGCTACTCGACGAGCGTTCGGCGATCGTCGATTCGGCCTCGCCCATTCGGCTAGCGCAGGACGCCGCTTCCCTGAGCCTCCGTTCGATCGGCTTCCGCTACGAGGGCGCCGAAGAGCCCGCTCTCACCGACGTGTCGCTGGAAGTCGAGCCGGGGGAACTGGCGGCGTTGGTCGGACCCTCAGGTTCCGGCAAGAGCACACTCTTCTCGCTGCTGCTGCGCTTCTACGAGCCCCAGCAGGGCGAACTGCTGCTCGACGGTCGGCCGCTTCGCGATGTCGCGCTGGCCGATCTGCGGCGCCGCATGGCGCTGGTGCCCCAGGACATCTTCCTGTTCTCGGGATCCGTCGCCGAGAACATCCGGCTGGCCAGGCCGGATGCGGGCGACGACGAGGTGCGGGCGGCCGCCGAGGCGGCGGGCGCGGCGTCGTTCATCGAACGCCTGGACGAGGGCTTCGAAACGGAGGTCGGCGAGCGCGGTGTGCGGCTCTCTGCCGGCCAGCGGCAGCGGGTCGCGATCGCGCGCGCCTTTCTGCGCGACCCGCAGATCCTCCTGCTGGACGAGGCGACGAGCTCTCTCGATCCGGACTCGGAGGCGACGGTCCAGCGGGCGATCGAGCAGTTGCTGGAGGGCAGGACGACGGTCGTCATCGCCCACCGCCTGGCCACCGCGCGCCGGGCCCGGCGCATCCACGTCCTGGACCAGGGGCGGCTGGTGGCCGCCGGCAGCCACGAAGAGCTGTACGCGGCGAACGAGCTGTACCGCCGCTACTGGTTGCTCCAGAGCCTGGAAAGGCAACAGCCGCCCGCGCCGATCCAGTCGGCGGCGGGCGGCTGAGGTAGTTCGAACGCTGAGACGCGAGCTAGAAGCGCTGGCCCCAGGCGTAGTTGAAGCGGACGTAGTAGTAGGCCCCGTTGAAGCCGAACGGTGAGAACTGGCCGTACCGGTTGCCGACTCCGTCGGCGGCGCCGGGGTTGTCTTCCGGATAGGTGTTCAGCAGGTTCTGCACGCCGATGGCGATCGACGTGTCGTTCGGCAGCGGGAAGCCGAGTTCGACGTCGAGCAGGAACTCGCCGCTGTAGTCGCCGTACATCGGCGCGTTGTTCCGGCCGAGGAGGTTCTGCGCGTCCTCGCTGTCCCACCAGCCGTCGTAGTAGTTCACGCGGGCCATCAGGTTCCAGTTGTCGGCGCTGTGGTTCATCCCCAGGTTCCAGCGGAACTCAGGCAGGCCCTGCTCGATCGTGGCGATGCGGAAGGGGCCGACCGTGTCGGGATTGTGGTCCGTGACCTCCGTCTTCGTGTAGTTGAACACGAGGCTGAAGCTCGTGTCGCCACCGAGCTCCGGCGGCGTCCAGGTGCCGACGACGTCCAGACCCTGCGTCTGCGTGGCGAAGTCGTTGACGAAGAACCGGAAGTTCTTCAGGTTCCGCGCCTCGACGAAGCCGCCGGAGAGCAACTGTTCGATCTCCGCATCCGTCACGCAGCCTGGTTCCGGAACGGCGAGGATGTTGCACTGACGGAACGTCTCGGACAGGGCGATCCGGTCGTCCACGTCGATGTGGAAGACGTCGGCAGTCAGGGTGAACGCGCCACTGTCGACGACCAGACCAGCCGAGAAGTTGACCGCGTCCTCGGGCTGGAGGTCCTCGCCGCCCCGCAGCGCCGCGGGCGCGGAGTTGGAGGGCACGGTGCCGCTGTTCGAGAGACCGCCGGTCTCCGGATCGAAGGCCGTCGTCACGTTGAACGCGTTCTGCTGGCCGGGCGTCGGCGCCCGGAAGCCGGTGCTGGCGGCGGCGCGGAGTGCCAAGACGCTGGCGACCTGCCAGCGGCTGGACACCTTCGCGTTGATCGTGTTGCCGAAGCCGTCGAAGTCCTCGACCCGCAGCGCGGCGGTGCCGGTCCACACCTCGCCCGGCGAGTCGATCTCGACATCACCGTAGATCGCGACGTTGGCGCGATCCCAGGTTCCGGCGGTGACGTCGGCGCGGTAGCCGTTGAAGCCGTTCGAACCGGAACTGAAGCCCTGGGCGGCGTAGGGGCCGATCTCCCAGGAAGCCGGGTCGCCGGCGCCGATCCGGAACTGCTCGTTGCGCCACTCCAGACCGGCCGCGAGGCTCATGTTGTCGCGCACCGGGTAGGTAATGTCGAAGTTGACGTTCGTGTCGGTCTGCTCGTAGATGCCGGGCATGAACGACGTCGGCGTGTCGTAGCCGAGCGAGGCGTTCACCGTGTTGTAGATGAACTGGTCGACCTCGCTGCTACCGACGTTGACGCTGAGATCCCAGGTCATGCCGCTGTCAAGGTAGCCGCGGAGGCCGGCAACGATCGAGGAATCGATCAGGTCGCCGCCGAACTGCGGCGTGAAGCCGCCGGGGAAGCGGGTCCGCAGCGTGAAGCAGTTGGGGTCCGCTTCGACAGCAGCCAGGGCGGCGGCGTCGGGAACGTGGTCGACGACCGGGATCGCGGGGCAGTTGCCTGCGCCCTCGATGCCGGTGCGAGCCCATTCACGGTCGCCGACGAGCAGGAACTTGCCGCGCCTCGCCGGGTCCGAGTAGGTGAAGACGCCGGTCCGCGTGTTCGGGTTGCGGAAGTAGAAGCCGCCCGTCGTCGTCCGGCTGGCGTAGTTCGCGTGGCCGTAGAACTGGGTGCCGTTGTTGAACAGGCTGCCGAAGTTGGCGAACAGCTTGATGTCGTCCTCGACCAGCGGCGAGCCCCAGACCTGCGCCGGGTTGCGGATGTCGCTGTTGCCGGTGTTGATGATGTTGATCGCGTCGTTCCGCTGGACGCTGCGACTCGTCGGGTCGGCGGCGCCGTACTCCATGCTCAGGTTGAAGAAGCCGTTCTCGCCCATCGGCATGCCGAAGTTCGCGGCGACGGCGTAGGACATGCCCTTGTCGCCGGCGAAGGTGTACTCGCCGCCGAAGCCGGAGCTGGAGCCCGGGTTCGAGTCCTGGAACTGACCCGACCGGATTTCCACGCTGCCTCCCGAACTCGCGTCCTTGAGCTGGAAGTTGATCACGCCGGCGATCGCGTCGGAGCCGTACTGCGCCGAGGCACCGTCGCGCAGGACCTCGACCTGACGCAGCGCGATGGCCGGAATGACGGAGATGTCGGGCCCCTGGGAGCCGTCCGAGATGCCGTTGCCGAGCCAGGCGATGACGGCGGCGCGGTGACGGCGCTTGCCGTTGACGAGGATCAAGGTGTGGTCCGGCGCCAGGCCGCGGAGGTTGGCGGGTCGGACCAGGGTGGCCGCGTCACTGATCGGCTGGGTGCCGACGTTGTAGGACGGGACGACGGTGCGGATCCGGTCCGTCAGGTCGTTGTTTCCCTGGCTGACCAGTTCGGTCTCGGGAATGACGTCGACCGGCACGGGCGATGCGGTGACGGTGCGTCCCTCCGTCCGGGTGCCGACGACGACGATCGTCTCTTCGAACTCCTGCGGTTCTTCGGCCTCGGACTCGTCCTGGTTGTCCCCTTCCTGTGCCATGACTGGTACGGCCAGACAGAACGTCAGGAACAGGACCAGCAGGTACGACAGGCGGAGGGGCTCGACTTCAGGTTTCCTCATGGGAAGTGCTCCTTTGTTCGATTGCACGTCGACCGCGTTCGAGACTACAGCACTCCACGGCCGGCTGCTAGCGTCCTGGCCGGATGGGGGGAGTCTCGGGGAGCGGGCAAACGTGGCGATGCATCGGAGCGCCGACCTGGCAGCGGGTCGTGCTCTGGGTGCTACTGCTCGTGCTGGCCGCCGTTGCAGCCGTCTTCGATCCGTCGGACTGGCCCTACACGGTGGGCGACGAGGGCGTCTACGCGATGCAGGCCCAGAGCCTCGCCTTCGACCTCGACCGGCGCTACGAAGAAGCGGACTTTCGGCGCTACCAGGGGTTGACGGGCAAGGTGCCCGACCCGTTGATTCTCCAGACCGTCGACGATGGCGCCACGCTCGTCTATGCGAAGCCGGCCTTCTATTCGCTCTATCTGGCGCCCTTCGTCCGACTTGCGCCCCAGCACGGGCCGATCCTGGCGAACCTTCTGCTGTTCTTGCTCGCGGCGCTGCTGCTCGACTGCCTGCTGACCGCCCGGATCGGCGCCGACGGCCCGCTGGTGGCGGCGTTCCTGCTCTTCTTCTCGGTCACCTTCGGCCATGTGTTCTGGATCCACGCGGACCTCTTCTACCTGGTCGTCACGGCGCTGGGGCTGTGCTGCCTGGATCCCTGGTTCGAGGGCAGGCAACTCCCTCCGGCGCGGCTGGTCGCCGGGGGCGCCCTCCTGGCGGTTGCCGGGGCCGGCCGGCCGTTCTACCTGGCGGTGCTGGCCGCCGTGCTCCTGGCGACCGCGCCGACGTTGCGTCAGGCGTGGGGCCGTCGAGCCGCTGCGCTGGTCATCGGCGGCGCGATCCTGCTGCTTGCCGGTTCAGCGTGGTTTCACCGTGCGAGCGGCGGCGCGTGGACTCCCTACGTGAGCGAGCGGCAGGGATTCAGCAGCGCCACGGGCTATCCGGACGTCGACTTCCAACGGCAGCGCTGGCCCGAGCTGCTGTCCGTGCGCGGCGATGCGTCCTGGGCTCGCGAGGGCTTCCTGCTGCCCGACTTCGACGTGGCGCTGCTCGGCCACAATGTGGTGTACGCGTTGATCGGCCGGAGCATTGGCATCGTCCCGTACTTCCTGCCGCTCCTCCTTGCCTGCGCCTGCCTGCGGCGCGGTTCACGACGGCGGTGGCTGCTTCTCGGCATCGCCATTGGCTTCCTGGCCTTCGTGATCAAGAACCCGTACAACTTCTATGGCGGAGCGGGAGCGATCGCCAACCGGTGGTTCCTGCCCCTGTACGCGGCCTGCTGGTTCCTGATCGAGCGGCCGCCCTCGAGGCGTTGGCTCGCGGCGATGTCAGTGGTGGCGGCGCTGTTCGTCCTGCCCCTGTGGCGGACGGCGGCCTCCTTTCCGCTGGAGATCGATCCCGAGCACGGCGCCCGGCGATTGCGCTACGTCTCGGCGGCGGCGAAGGGGATCCTGCCGCTCGAGACGTCCCAGATTCACCTCGGGTCGGCGCCGGCGGACACCCAGCACGGCGACCTCCGCGTCCGGCTGATCGGCGACGGCGTCTGGCCGCACGGTCCCGACGGGATCCGCTATCGGCCGTCCGCCGACGGCGAGATTCTGGTCGGTTCGCCGGTGCGGCTTGCACGTCTGACGGTGACTCTGGCGCCTGTCGGCGAGGGTACGGGTCAGCCAACGGTGCGCCATCTCCTCGAGCGACCGACCCGGATCGCGCGGCACCGTTACTGGTACGGCGGGATTCCGCTGAACTACTACCGCTTGCGCTTGCCGAAGATGTCCGGAGCGGATCGCGAGGTCTCGCTGACACCGGAATTCGACTGGCGATGACGAGACGTCGGGCCTCTCACGTATTGGTAACCTGACATCGTGAACGGGACCGGAGGGATTCTGAAGCGGGCGGGTGCGATTCTGGCCGTCGCCACCCTGGCTGGCGTCGCGTCGGCCCAGGATCCGTGCATCGACTGCCACGCCGCCCAGGAACTCGACGAAGTGGCCCAAGTCCACTTGCGGCAGTTCCGCGACTCGGCTCACGCCTCCGCCGGCGTCTCCTGCGCGGACTGTCATGGGGGCAACACGTCGACGTTCGTGGAGTTGCGCGCCCACAAGGGCGTGCTCAACAGCGCCCACGGTGACAGCCCGACCAACCACTGGAACCTGCCGCGGACCTGCGGGCGCTGCCATGACGCCGAGTACGGGGCGCTGCAACAGAGCGCCCACTACGCTCTGCTCGAGCGCCAGGTCCGTGCCGCTCCGACCTGCACGACCTGCCACGGCAGTCTGGCGGCTCAGTCGCTGGGCGTCGAAGGTGGCCTGCAGGCGCAGTGCAATCGCTGTCACGGCCCGGACGCCGATCACGAAGAGGTCGGCATTCCCGGTGAAGCAGGCCAGGAAGCGCTGGCGCGGGGCGGGCGCAACCTGGCGCGGCTTCGGACTCTGGGCCAGCAGCGGGCGGAGGTCAGTCGCGCCGTTCTGCGGCTCAGGGACCCCTCGAAGCGCCACGAGGCGGCCGATGCGCTGTTCGCGATCAACGCCTCGTGGGACGAGGCGATCGAGGCCGGTCATGCGTTCCACTGGTCGGACTGGGAGAGCGCGCTCGACACGATGGCGGGCGCGATCGCCGAGCTCAGGTCGGCGCTGGCGCCTCGCAGGTGACCGCTGAGCCCGGACTCGACTGACGGCAGCGAGCGGGGTGTCGGCGCCTCGGGCGGGTCAGGTTTCGGACTCGCGGTCCGCTTCCCGCAGCGAGCGCATCAGTGACATCGCCATGAGCGCTCCGACGACGAGGAGAGGCAGCGACACAACCAGGGTGGCCGACTGGATGACTCGCAGTTGATTGTTGCCGGCCTCCTGACCGATGAACATCAGCGTGACCGGCAGAACGCCGACCGCGACGGCCCAGAACAGGCGGTGCCAGCGGGCCGGATGGGTTCCTTCGGGCAGGTTACGGGTGGCCGACGCCGCCAGGCAGTAGGACGCGGAGTCGTAGGTCGTGGCAATGAAGACGATCGCCACGAGCGCGAAGACGGCGAGGACGAGGGGCCCGAGCGGCAGGAAGCCGATGCTCTGGGCGATCGCTGTCTCGGTGCCGGCCTGAGCGGCGATGTCGCGCACGGGAAGCGCGCCCGACAGGTCCAGGTGCATGCTGTAGTTGCCGAGCACGGCGTAGAAAAGGGCGCAGCCGAGGGTGCCCAGGACCAGCATGCCGAGGATGAGTTGCCGCACCGTCCGGCCCCGGGAGATGCGGGTCACGAACAGGCCCATGAAGGGTCCGTAGGCAATCCACCAGGCCCAGTAGAAGACGGTCATGTCCTCGATGAAGCCGGTGCGCGCTACCGGGTCCGTCCAGGTATTCAGGCGGATGAAGTTCTCGAGCATCAAACCGATGGAGTTGGTGCCGCTGCGAAGAAGGAAGTTCGTCGGACCGACGATCAGGATGAAGGCGAGCAGGACGATCGCAGCGAGGACCGAGCCGTCGGACAGCGGCTTGATGCCTCGTTCGAGTCCGAGGTAGACGCTGGCCGCGAACAGGGTGACGCAGACGAGCAGGATCGTCACCTGAAGTCCGAAGGTCTGTTCGATGCCCAGGACTTCGCTGACGCAGGCCGCCACCATCGGCGTTCCCAGCCCGAGTGAAGTGCCGGTGCCGCCGACCAGGGCCAGGATGAACAGGACGTCGACGATCCGTGCCGGGGGGCGGTCGTAGCCGTCGCGGCCGATCAGCGCATGCAGGCCTGTGCTCAGGCGGAGTACCGGCGCGTGCTGCCGGTAGTAGGGGATCGCGATCGCCACGGCCGGGAAGCAGTACAGCGCCCAGGCCGAGATGCCCCAGTGGAAGATGCCGTAGGTCGCCGCCCATTCGACCGCCCCGGTGGAGTTCGGGGCGAGTTCGAAGGGCGGTTTGTCGAGGTAGGTCACCCATTCGATCGTCGACCAGTAGAGAAGTCCGGCCCCGATGCCGGCGCAAAAGAGCATCGCCATCCAGCTGAAGATGTTGAAGTCCGGCCGGCTGTCTTCGTGGCCGAGCCTCCGCTTGCCGTGGTGGCTGAAGGCGAGCCAGACCAGGAACACGGTGACCGCCAGCGTCGCCCACTGGTAGATGAGGCCGAAGCGCTCCGTCAGGGACTCGTAGGCCTGGACCACGAGGGCGCCGCCAGCCTCGGGCGCCAGCGCGAGGGGAGCGCAGACCAGCACGATCAGCGCGACGCTGACGCCGAAGGCGGTGCGGTCGATGCGGGGTGGGCGGGGAGCCACGCGGTCAGCCGGTGACCGGCAAGGCCGCGGCGAGGTTCCTCAACGCAAGTTCCACGGTGTCGACCGCCAGCAGGTACTCGTTCAGATCCAGGTGCTCGTTCGGGGTGTGGTCGAGTGTACTGTCTCCCGGTCCGTAGGCGACGATGGGACATCGCCACACCGGCCAGACGATGTTCATGTCGCAGGTGCCGGTCTTGACGACGAACTTCGGCGCGACCTGGGGGCCGCCCACCGCGCGAATGGCGGCGAGGAACGCGCGGACCAGCGGCGAGTGCCGGTCGGCCCGGACCCCGATCTCGTAGCCGCGCAGGCTGAGTTCCAGGCCGGCGTGCCCCTGCTCGCAGCGGATGGTCCCGGTGGCCCGATCCGGGTCGAGGTCCGAGAACAGCGGTCCGTTGATGTCCGCCGCCGCGCCGCCGAACCAGTTCGTCAACTCGTCGACGAGTGCGGCGACGTCGAAGTCGACGGGGAGCCTCAGGCCGTAGTCGGCGCGTACGGTGTCGTAGAGACCGTCGCTGGTGGTCCCGATCGAGCGCAGGCTGGGCAGCACCCGCTCGAAGGGTGTCCGGCCTCCGTGGCGCTCCGCCACCTGTTCCAGACGCCGCCAGAGGTCGAACGCAGTGATGCCGACGCCGACCTCCGGGCCGGCGGTATGGCTGCTCGGACGCCGGGCCAGCAGGTCGATCAGCAGGCGTCCCTTGTAGCCGAGAGTCACCCGGTGCCAGTGGCTGGGTTCGCCGATGATGCAGAAGTCGGGCGCCGGTTCGTCGCGGCCGTTCAGCCGCTTCAGCAGGAAGTGGGCGCCGCGGGAACTCGCCGCCTCCTCTTCCGTCGCGCCGGCCACGATCACTCGCAGGTCGTGGGCGCGGGCCCAGTCTCCGCCGAGTCGCGCCGCCGCCGCCACGAAGCTGGCGAGCGGCCCCTTCGCGTCGACCGAACCCCGGCCATGCAGGATGCCGTGAGCCGATCCGTCATCCTCGATCCGGACCGGGATGTTCCCCGGCACGGTGTCGATGTGCCCGAGGAGGACGACCAGGCGGGAGGCCGCGGGGTCGCCCAGTTCGCCGACCGCGTTCAGCGCGCCGTCGACGTGACAGCGTTCGAGGCCGCGCGCGGCCATCTGGTCGGCCAGCCAGCCGCTGGCCGCCGCTTCGTGCCGGGACAGTGACGGCACCGCGACCAGTCCTCGCACCAGTTCGATCTCGGCGCGGTGCCGTTCGGCGTCCACGGTCGCGGCATCCACAGTTACTGGCCTCCGAGCACGGCCTGGATCGCTTCGACGCCGCGCTCGAGTTCCTCGTCCGTGACGATCAGCGGCGGCAGCAGGCGGATCACGTTCGGGCCCGCCGGAAGCGCCAGGATCCGGTGTTCGCTGGCGAGGCGGGCGATGTGGCGGCCCGCGCGTTCCCGCAGGACGATCCCGATCATCAAGCCGCGTCCCCGAATTTCCCGCACCCGCGGATTCGAGGAGAACCGGTTCCTGAGCGAATCGGCGAAACGCGCTCCCATGGTCTCCGCCCTTGCCGGCAGATCGAGGCGCCGGAGCGTCTCGATCACGGCGAGGCCGACCGCGCAGGCGAGCGGGTTGCCGCCGTAGGTCGAGCCGTGGCTGCCGGGGCGCAGCGCCTCGGCGACCCGGTCGCCGTACGCGATCGCCCCGAGCGGGAAGCCGCTGCCGATGCCCTTCGCCATCGCCATCAGATCGGGCTCGAGTCCGGTCGTGTGCTCGTGGGCGAACCACCTGCCGCAGCGGCCGAAACCCGTTTGCACTTCATCGAGGATGAGCTGCGCGCCGTGCCGGTCGCAGGCGCGGCGCGCGGCCAGGAGGAGATCGTCGCTGAGGACGTTGACGCCGCCTTCGCCCTGCACGGGTTCGAGCACGACCGCGGCCGTCTCTTCGGAGACCGCCTGCTCGATCGCCTCGGCTTCCGGCTGAACGAAGACGGCATCGTGAAGCAGGCCGTCGTAGGGCCTGCGGGCCGCCGGGTTCCAGGTCATCGCCAGCGCGCCCAGGGTGCGGCCGTGGAAGCTGTTCCGGAGAGCTACCGTTCGGGTCCTTCCGGTGACCAGCGCCGCGAACTTGAGCGCGCCCTCGACCGCCTCCGTGCCGCTGTTGCACAGGAACACGCGGTCGAGCGTCGCGGGCAGGACCGCGGCCAGCGCCTCGACGTACTCCGCCCGGACGGCGCTCGACACGTTGAGCGGGCAAAAGGTGAGCCGATCCGCCTGGTTCTTGATGGCGTCGACGATCGTCGGGTGGTTGTAGCCCAGGCAGCAGACGCCATAGCCGGCGGTCAGGTCCAGGTAGCGCTCGCCGTTCTCCGCGATCAGTTCGCAGCCCTCGCCGCCGACGATCGGCGGGGTGGGCCGGCGGGGCGCCCAGGTCCCGAGCCGGCGGTCCTCGGCGCCGGCCGACGCCGGCGTGACCTGTTCGTTCATGGGGCATCCTCCCGCGGACCTCGCCCGACGACGACGTGAGTGCCCGCGCCGTCGAGGGCCGCCTGCACGGGCCGTTCGACCCGGCCGTCGGCGAAGATGACCCGGCCGGTCCCGCCGCGGAGCGCTTCGGCGGCGCCGAGCACCTTCTTCTTCATCCGGTCTTCGGCCGCGGCCGCCAGAGGTTCGAGCCCTGAGTCGGGGGCGCCGCCGGAGAGCGCGTCACGGGCGACCTCGAAGCGGGGGATCAGGGAGTCTTCGTTGGGGAAGTCGGCAAGCAGTCCCCGGGTGCCGGAGAGATAGACGAGGGTGGAGGCGCCCAACGCGGTCGCGAGGGCGGCGGCGGCGCGGTCCCCGTCCACGTTGACGGCTTCGCCGTCGAAGGACGCGCCGGGGGGCGTCAGCACCGGCAGGTAGCCGCCGCTGAGCAGCAGGCTCAGGAGTTCTCCGTTGACCTTCTCGACCGTGCCGGTCCAGTCGTCGCGCAGCACCATTCGCCGGCCGCCGTGCCGGATGCGCAGCTTGTCCTTGCGGCGCCCCTCGAACAGCCGACCGTCGAGTCCGGACAGTCCGACCGCCGCAACGCCCTGACGCTGCAGGAGCTCGACCCAGCGCTTGTTCAGCAGTCCGCAGTAGACCATTTCGAAGATCTCGAGGGTGCGGCGGTCCGTCCGCCGGCTGCTGTAGCCGCTCTCGCTGGTCACGAATTGCGGCGGGTGTCCCAGCTGCTCGGCTACCTCGTTCGTCGTCTCCGCGCCGCCGTGAACCAGGACGACGCGCCGGCCGGCTCGCCACAGGGATCCGACATCGGCGGCGATCGCTTCGATGTCGAGCGCCTTGCCGCCGCCGGCCTTGACCACGAGCGGTTCAGCGGAGTTGTCTGGGCTGGTTTCGGCCATCGCGCTAGCGCCGCCAAACCTGGCGCAAGCGCCATGTTTGGCCCCAGCCCCCACCTCTCCAGGAGCTTGCGCCTCGTAACTCACTGCGTTGCGTTTCCACGGCGCAAGCTCCTAGACGGGGTGAAGGCCGAGGAAGTCAAGGCCCCGGGTTTCTTCGTACCCGCACATGAGGTTGGCGCACTGGACCGCGTTGCCGGCCGCGCCCTTCATCAGGTTGTCGATGGCGCAGATGACGACCAGGCGCCCCGTCCTCGGATCGAGGTCGAAGCCGACCTCGGCGTGATTGCTACCGGCGAGGATCTTCGGTTCGGGATAACGGTGAATGCCGCGCCGGTCCTTGACCAGGCGCACGAAGGGATGTTGTCGGCAGAAGGAACGGTAGGCACGGAAGAGTTCCCTCTCGGCGGCTTTCGTGTCCGTCACGCCGGCAAGGAAGAGGTGGCTGGTCGCCAGGACGCCGCGCACCATCTCGACCGCGGTCACCGAGAGGTGGACGTTGCCCTTGACCTCGACGCCGCGGCTCGCGAGCGCCTGCTCGACCTCGGCGGTGTGCCGGTGGCCCGTGGGCCGGAAGCTGCGCACGACGCCCGACCGCTCGGGGTGGTGGGAGGCGTCCGACGAGGAGGCGCCGCCTTCACTGCTGCCGACCTTCAGTTCAGTGACGACTCCCCGGCTCCAGTCGACGAGATCGTTCTCCCGGGGCCCGGATTCGAGCAGGGGAAGCAGACCGAGCAGGGTAGCGGTCGCGTTGCATCCCACGCCGCTCGCGCGAGCGGCGCCGGCCACTGCCTTGCGGTCCAGCTCGGGCAGTCCGTACACGAAGCGGTCGAGCCACTCCGGCGCGGGATGGGGGTCGCCGTACCAGTCTTCCCATGCGTCTGCCGACCGCAGCCGGAAGTCGGCCGAGAGATCGACGACCTTCGGCGCGAGTTGGGAGTAGAGGTCGATGTCCCTGGCGGCGTTGCCGTGCGGCAGGCAGAGGAAGAGCAAGTCGCAGCGCTCGAGTTCGTCTAGGGTCGAGAAGCGCAGATCGGTGTGGCCGCGCAGGTTCGGGTGGGTGAAGTGCACGAAGGAGCCGGCCAGCCGGCGCGACGTGACCTGCCCGACCTCGAACCCGGGATGGCCGAGCAGCAGCCGCAGCAGCTCGCCGCCGGCATACCCGGAGCCGCCGACGATCGATGCGCGAACAGTCACGGCGCCTGCGCCTCGTCCCAGCCCACCGTGGCCACCCGCTCCACGAAGTCGATCATGCGCGCGGGGATGTCGACGCCGGTGGGTTCGATCGAGTTGCGGAACTCCATCGTGTGGTTGACTTCCAGCACCAGCAGACCGTGCTCCGGGTCCTCCACCAGATCGACCGCCAGCAGGCCGCCGCCGACGGCGCCCGCGGCTCGCCTGCAGAGGTCGTCGATCTCCGGTGTGATCGGGCAGTTCTCGGTGGAGGCGCCGCGGGCCGTGTTGGTGATCCAGTGGGGCGCCCGGCGGAAGATCGCGCAGAGGGTCCGGCCGCCGGCGACGAAGGCGCGTATGTCCCGCTCCGGCTTGTCGACGTAACGTTGCAGGTAGAAGATGGAGTGCTGGTAGGAACCGAGCGTGCTCTTGTGCTCGAGCAGCGCCTCGGCGGCGTCCCGGTCGTTGATGCGCGCCACCAGACGGCCCCAGGATCCGACGGTCGGTTTCATCACGACCGGATAGCCGAGTTCCTCGATCGCTCGCAGGGCCGCCTCCGGCGTCGAGGCCACGCGGGTTGCGGGTGTCGGCACCGAGGCCGCCTGGAGCAGGCTCGAGGTGCGGACCTTGTCACCGCAGTTCTCGATCACGCAGGCGGGGTTGACAGTGGCTACGCCGCGGTCGGCCAGGATGCGCAGGTTGGCCAGGGCCCGGCTATAGCTGATTGAACGGTCGAAGACGACATCGAAGTCGAATGCCGGCTCGAGCGTGCTGCTGCCGCCGAGCGCGAGAACGACTTTCCGGTCGTCGATCAGCTCGACGTCGGCCGGCCGACGCTCGAGTTCGGCGAAGAGCAGCTTCTCTTCGGGCCGGACCCGGCTGTAGAGGACTCCGATGCGCATTCTCCGGCTCCGTTACTCGCCCCAGTCCTCTTCCTCTTCCGGCGCGAGTTCCAGGCTGACGGGGTCGAGCTCGATCACTTCGAGGTCGACGCCGCAGCCGGCGCACTGGACGATCTCGTGCTGCATCACTGCCTCAAGCCTCACGGACTCGAAGCACTCGGGGCACTCGCTGTCGGCGTCGACGGTCTGGAGTTCCATTGCGATGTCTCCTCTGCGTTCAGGAAGAGAAAAGCCGGCTCATCCTTCTGGATGGCCGGCCTCTAGGAGAAGATGCGTTCTCGATCTACCAGGTCACCCAGGATCGTGTCCCGGACGCTTCGCGCCGCGGCAATCTCCCTTGGCGAGGGGAGCGGTCGAGGCGGAGGTGAAGAGGACGCGCATCTTGCGGTTCGGCGTTGAAACGGGCGGAGAGGGTAAGGAATCGGTACCGTGCTGTCAAGCGCGGGGCTCCCGCCCGTCTTCCGTTCGCAGCACGGGCGCGTCGGCCTTGTTCCACGCCGTGAAGCCGCCGCTGATGTGGGACACGGGCGCCAGCCCCATGTCCTGCACCGCCTTCGTCGCGAGCGCGGAGCGCCAGCCGCTGGCGCAGTGGAAGATGAACTCCCGGTCGTCGCCGAAGACTTCCTTGAAGTAGGGGCTGTCCGGATCCACCCAGAACTCGATCATGCCGCGGGGGGCGTGGAAGGAGCCGGGGATGAAGCCCTCGCGGGCCCGCTCGCGGATGTCGCGCAGGTCGACGATGAGCGCACCGGCCTGCTGCCGTTCGAGCGCGGCCGCGACCGTGACCGTCTCGACGGCGTCGTCGGCTTCGGCGACGAGTTGCCGGACGCCCCTGGTGATCGCCACTGCCGTCAGTCCACTTTCCGGATCGTGTCGCCGACGCGCGCCGTTCCCGGCTCGACCACGCGGGCGTAGATGCCGCGCAGGTGCCGCGACCTGCCCTCGGGTGTGGCGGTGAACTTGAGCGCCTCCAGGCCGAAGCGCTGCCGGTACTTGCTGCAGCCGGTGTGGGGGAGGGCCGTGACCTCGATCGTCGCGTCGCCGATACGGAGACGGGTTCCCGGCGGCAGGTTGCTCTCACTCAGGTCAAGGTCGACGTAGAGCTGGTCGCCTGCGAGCGGCCACCGGTCGCGGCCGCCGGCAATCAGGTCGGCGAATCGCGCGTTGGTCAGTGTGAGCTGCGCGTCGGGATCGGGTGAGCCGTCGGGAAGCGAGTAGCCGCGGCGACCCTTCCAGGAGTCTCCCTCGAGGCCCTCCTCGGTGGTGAGCCGTCCCTCATCGAGCATCTCGCGCTGGTTTACGCCGGGCCGCCGGACGATCATCTCCAGCGTGCCGCCGTCGGTGGGGGAGCCCAGGACGTGGCCGAAGCCGGCTGTCAGCTCCGCCTCGGCGAGGTGGGCGGGCTCGGTGGTGGTTTCAAGGTCAGCGCACACTGAATTCTCTCCTGATGTAGGAACCGTTGCCGCCGTTCTCGTCCCAGAGACCGATCGCCAGCCGGTGGCTGCCGCGCGGGATCGGGTACTCGAAGCTGACGGCGAAGAACTGGTCGCGGGCCTCCGCCCAGTCCCGGTCGGGGATGGCCAGGGGCAGCACGATGTGGCTCGGCGCCAACTGCTCCCCGTCCTCGGTGAGCACGACGGCGACCACACGGACCTGGTTCGTGCGTGCTCCCGCCTGCTCGATCATGACGAGTTGGTCGAGGGGCACCGAGACGGTGAAGTCGACGTCGTAGAAGCCGCCGCCGCCGGTGTCCCACTGAATGCTGTCGATGTGGAGTCCGTGGGGATTCTCGGTCCAGCCCAGAAGGAGGGCGCCGACGGTGCGCTCGGCCAGCCGCTCGCGTAGGGACCGCGCCACGTAGCTCGTTCGGTGGCGCAGCCGCAGGTTCCGCGGCCGCGGCCGGACGCGCACCTCGTGGATCGAACCCTCCACAAACTCGTCGAGGACATATCCGAGCGAGTAGTAGGAACCGAGGTCCGCCGCCACCTGGTCGAAGAAAGCCCCCGTGTTGCGGCCGGAAACCCAGGCGCGGCCACCGGTGTCGTGGGCGAGCCCGTTCAGAACGCCGCGGAGATCGGAGAGGTAAGTGAGCTTCTGCTGGTCCGACACGCGTTCGGACAGAGCCGCCGCGGCGACTTCGACCTCCGGCGGCTTGAAGGCGTAGAAGGAAACACGATGGGAGTTCGCAAGCGCGGCCAGGCCAGCGTAGCGGGCACTGAGATCGAAGTTGGACAGATCCTGCTGGAAGGAGGTGGCGGTGAGGGCCGCTGTGCCCTGGATGTTCGAGTTCCTCGTGTAGAGATTGTTCGGTGCGTCGAAGCCCTCGGGAGCGTCGACTTCGCGGTTCTGCATCAGTTCGATGCCGGTTTCTTCCCGGCGACCGGCCACCCGTTTCTGCACGTTCTGGAGGAGGCGGTCGAACGGCCGCGCCGCGAAGCCGTCGCTGATCAGGAAGAAGGCCTTGCGTCCGGGAACGAGGGCCAGCGACTCGACGACGTCCTCGATCGCGTCGGCGGTGCGGGCGCTGTCCTGATGCACGACGCGCGCGTAGGCGAGCAACTCGGCAAGCGTCGCGCGCAGGGCGCCGATGCTGCCGGCCGACTCCTGCCGCCGCCCGTTCAGTTGGTCCATCAACTGCAGGAAGCTCTCCTGGGACCTGCGCTTGAGGCCTTGAGCTTCCGTGAAGACCTGGTGCGCGGCTTCGGCCCGGTTCAGCCCCTGGGCGAGGGCGATGTAGTCCGTCGTCAGGTCCTGGAGCAGCCTCAGCTCGCCGTCGAAGGCGACCACCATCGCGTAGACGGGGACGTTACGGTTCCCGGCTTCCAGTTGGCCGCGGGCAAAGTCCTTGATCTGGTCCATGACCGCGGAGCGGCTGGCGACAGAGAGATGCGTGTTGTCGAAGAAGAACGCGATCGACAGCGGTTCATGCAGGAGGTCCGGGTCCGTGTCGCCGGCGCCGCCCCCGCGGCTGAAGTAGCTGAGTTCGACCGGCGCGCCGTTGTCGAAGACCCGGAAGTTCTGGCGCGACAGGTCTTCCGCCGGACGCCCGCTACGGTCGGTGGCGACGATGTCCACGTTGACCACGGTCACTTCGACGACGTCGCTCAGTTCGCCGACGCCCCGGCCGAGCGGAGCCTCCTGCCCTGCCTCAGCCAGCGTCGCCGGGGCCGGCGGGGTTCCGAGGGCCAGGACCGTGCCGAGAATAGTCGCTCCGATCATCGTGTCGTCTCCGGAATGGCTACGGTGTGTGCCGCTCCAGGAAGGCCCTCACCTCGGCCGCCGCGGCGGTCGCCGCCTGTTCGCTCTTCCAGTCGAGGATCATCTCGTTGTTGGGAGCGAGGGCGGCGATCTCCTCCGCGATCGGCCGGGGATGGTACGCGTCGTCGCCGGCCAGAATCAGAAGCGGCGTCTCGATTCCGGCCACGAAGTCGCGGTCCACGTTGAAGGTGAAGTCTCCTCCGTACATCCGTTCGCGGAAGGGAGGCAGCGCTTCCGGCTTCACGTCGTCCCGATGCTCGAGCAGGGCGTCGGCCCAGGTGTCGAACATGGCGTAGAACAGGTCCTGGTTCTCGTGGTGACCGATCGGGTTCTGGAGCACGGCGGCGCTCACCCGGGCGGCGTCCACCTGAAGCACGCCCAGGCAGTAAGAGGAGCCGATGCAGCCGCCCATCAGGTGACAACGCTCGATGCCCAGATGATCGAGCAGCGCGAGGTGATCCTCCGTGTACGAATGCCAGCCGTCCGCGGCGGATACCGGCGCGCTCGATCCGCCGGCATTGCGCTGGTCCATCGAGATGACCCGGAATGAACCCGAGAGCGCCTCGCGCGGGTCGAACGGGCTGGTCCCCCAGATGTCGGCGGCCGAGCGCATCCCGCCCGGTGCGAACAGGAGCACGGGGAAGCCCTCGCCGGCTTCCCACCACCGGATCCGCGTATCGCCCCGTTCGAAGACCGGCATTGGCTCAAGCGTACCAGCGGAATGCCGACCGGGACCTCGCCGAGATTGAAGTAGATGGAACCTCGCCGGCTGATCGTGCGTAGAGTGCAGCAGGGAGGAACGACTTGATGGAACATGACGAGATGAACGACGACACCTCTTCGTCCGCAGGCTCCGACGCCGAATCGTCGACATCCGCCGGACCGCCGGAACCGCCGGCGCAGCCGTCAGAGCCGCCGGCGGCAGACACGGGTTCCGGCCTGGCTGGTCAGGTTGCCGCCGGTCTGGCCCTCATCGCGCTGGGCGGCGTTCTGCTGCTTCTCGAGCGTCTTCAGAGCGGCGCCCATGCACACCTGCTGTTCATCCTGATCGGGGGCGTCTTCGCTGCGGGCTACCTCTACAAGCGGGCGTTCGGACTGCTCATTCCCGGTGCGCTGCTGTTAGGGATCGGAGGCGGCCTGACCTTCGAGGATCTCCACACCGGTCCACTCGTGCACGGCGACAACGTCGCTCTCGGCCTCGGACTGGGGTTCATCCTGATCTATGTCGCTTCCCTGCTGTACGAGCGGCAGAACCGCTGGTGGCCGCTGATTCCCGGCGGACTTCTCGTCATCGCGGCGCTTCCGGATTTCATCTGGGTCGACGACGTCCTCGACTTCTGGCCGGTTGCCGTCATGGCGGTCGGCGTTTTCCTGCTCTTCCGTGCTGTCGTGTCGCGCCAGAGGGAGGGAGAAGCCCGACGAGCCGATCCCTGAGAGCCGCTGGGTGCGCGTCGTTGGCGGATAACATCCGCTGCCACGACGACGACGAGGAGACTGGTTTGGGCGTGCAACTGACGAAGGACTCGATCGATCTGGGCATCGTGGTGCGCGACGCGGAGTCGTCGCTTCACTTCTACCGGGACATTCTGGGGCTCGAGGACCAGGGCGAGATCCCGATGCCGGGCGGAACGATGCACCGCCTGCTCTGCGGTACGAGCCTGATCAAGCTCGTCTCCCTGTCGAGACAGCCGGAGGCCGGGGCGCCGCCGGGAGGCATCGGAGGAGCGACGGGCTACCGCTACTGGACCCTGTCGGTCTCGAACCTGGACGAGGCGACTGCCCAGGCCGAGGAGGCGGGCCGCAAGGTCGTCATCTCGCCGCGGGAGATTCGTCCCGGCATCAAGATCTCGATGATCGAGGACCCGGACGGAAACTGGGTCGAGCTGCTTCAGGTCGGCTGACGGGTCGCGGATTCTTGGCGCTTTCGGGAAGGGAAGCCGTTCGCCTGGAACCGCGCCGGCGCGGCCGCCCGCCCTGGACGGCGATCGCGGCGGTCCTCGTTGCGATCCTGGTCGCCGCGGGCGCGGTGCTGTGGATTCGCATCGGACCGGAACCCGTCGTCACGATCAGGTCCGACCTGCCCGGGATCGGTCCCAGGACCGTCGTGACCTCGGTGGCGGAGGCCGGCGGCCGGGGACTCGGTTCGATCCGGGTGGAGCTGATCCAGGGCGGCGAGCCGGTGCTGCTCGAAGAGAGGATCCACCGGCCGCCCGGACCATTCTCGCTCGGCGGCGAGCCGGTCGCCGAAGCGACGCTGGAGGTCGAGGTGGGCAGGGAGTCGACGCCGGGGCTGGTCGAGGGCGAGGCCACCGTGAGGGTCACGGTTGATCGCCCCGGGACCTTGCTGCGCCGGCCCAGGCCCAGGGTGGCCGAACTCCCCCTGCCGGTCCGGTTCCGGCCGCCGGAGCTGAGTTCGGTGCGGGTGACGGCGACGCCCACCCAGTCGGGTAGCGGCGTCCTGCGCTATCTCGTCGGCGACAGCGCGGTGGAGAGTGGAGTCGAGGTCGGGCCGTACCGGTTCCCGGGCCATTTGCTGCCCGGCGGGGGCCCACAGGAGCGCTTCGCCCTCTTCGGCGTTCCATACGACAGCGCCGATCCATCGCCCTTCCGGCTGGTTGCGCGTGACGAACTCGGCAACGAGGCGAACGTGCGGTTCCTCGGGGAGGTGGAGCCGTCGCCGCTCCGGTCCTCGACCATCCGGCTCAGCGACGGCTTCATGGCGCGCGTCGTGCCAGCGATCATGTCCCAGACGCCGGAGCTCGAAGATCGGGGCAGCCTGCTCGACAACTATCTCATGCTGAACGGGGAGCTGAGACGGACGAACGCTGAACGCTTGGTCGAGATCGCGGCCGACTCGGCGCCGCGCCAGCTCTGGAGCGGACCGTTCCGGCAGATGCGGAACACCCAGGTCATGGACCAGTTCGCGACTCGCCGGCAGTACCTCTACGAGGGCCGCGTCGTCGACACGCAGGATCACCTCGGTTTCGACCTCGCGTCACGTATCCAGGACGACGTTCCGGCCGCCAACTCGGGCGTCGTCGTGCTGACGGAGTACTTCGGCATCTACGGCAACACCGTGATCGTCGATCATGGCTACGGCCTGCAGACCCTGTACTCGCACCTGTCCCGGATCGACGTCGAGGCGGGCCAGGAAGTCGAGGCCGGCGAGCGCCTGGGACTCAGCGGCGAGACCGGGCTCGCCGGCGGCGACCACCTGCACTTCGCGGTGCTCCTCGGCGGCCTGCCGGTGAATCCCCTGGAGTGGTTCGACGCCAGGTGGATCCGGGACCACGTCGGCACGGTGCTGCCGCTTGAGGGCGGCTGAGACGACCCGACCGGAACCTCTGCTGCCTGCAAGCGTGTAGCTGGAAGGTGGTAGGGTGTTACAAGTTTCCGAGGCGAGTTCCAGCCAGCCCGGCGCGCGGCGTCCGAAGGGGAAGAGGGATGAAGCAGAATCGCATTGCGGTCGCGTTGTTGCCGTTCGCCCTGCTCGTGCCGGCCGTCGCGGCCCAGGAGACCTCGCAAGCGGCCGGGTTCTTCGAGGGCGTGGCGCCGCTCGTTGACCGTTCCTGCATCCGCTGCCACGGAAACCGCACCGCGACGCCGCTCAGCATCACCCGCCTGAGCCATGACCTGACGGACGCGAAGACGTTCCGCACCTGGCAGCGCATTCACGACCGGATCGCCAACGGCGAGATGCCGCCACCCGAGGCGCCGAAGCCCGAGGCGGAACTGATCGAGGCGGCACTGGCGTCGCTCGAGGGCGCGCTGGTCGAGGCGAATCTCGCCGCCCGCGGCGGCCAGCGCGTGCCGCTGCGACGGCTCACCCGGCTCGAGTACGCCTACACGATTCAGGATCTGCTGCAGATCGACGAAGCTGTCGCGATGGAACTGAGTCAGTCGCTGCCGGCCGAGGCCGACTCCGGCGGTTTCGACACGGTGGCGGCGAACCAGAGCATGTCGCCTCTGCACGTCCGGAGCTATCTCGAAGTGGCGGATCGGGCGCTCGACGAGGCCCTCAAGGTCGGACCCCGGCCGGAGACCGGCCGACGCGAGATCGCCTATGCGGATTCCCAGTACCTCACCTTCATGAGCACGGCCGAGATCCTGGGCGGCGGGATCACCAAGATGCTGGACGATGCGGCGGTCATGTTCTTCGACGGCGGGTCGACGTACCTCATGCACAGCGAGACCGAGGGCTACAACGTGCCCTACGCGGGCCGCTATCGCGCCACGATCGAGGGCTGGGCGTATCAGGCCACCGCGCCGGTGACCCTGACCGTCTACCTGGGGTCCAAGCAGGCGGCGGCCGCCTCGCTCGACGAGTTGGTGACCTACGCCGATCTCGTCGGCGAGACGCCGCGGACGGTGCAGTTCGAGACGTTCCTGCGGCCGGGCGACCTCCTCGCACCATCGCTTGCCGAAGCGGACCGGCCCCCGGGCGAGTACGTCAACTACTTCGCTCCGGAAACGAACGTCGAGAACTACAAGGGCGAGGGGATCGCGCTCCGCTCCCTGACGATCGAGGGGCCGCTGTTCGAATCCTGGCCGCCGCCGAGCACGCGGCGGTTGCTGGCCGGCGTCGACTTCGACGACGCAGGCGCAGTCACACTCAGCAAGGCCCCGTACGAGCACGTGGTCGACATCGTCGCCGCGTTCGGGCCGCGGGCTTTCCGGCGACCGCTCGCGGAAGATGAACTCAAGGCCTACGCGAGTCTCGCTCAGCCCCTTCTGGAGGACGGCAGGCCGTTCATCGAAGCGGTGCGGATTCCGCTCCGCGCCATCCTGAGCGCGCCGCCCTTCCTGTTCCAAACCGGCGATCCCGGTCGGCTGGACGACCACGCGCTCGCGTCGCGGCTCTCCTACTTCCTGTGGCGGAGCCTGCCGGACGATGCGCTGCTCGCCAGTGCGGACGACGGCAGCCTGTCCGATCCGGAAGTCCTCGCGGCCCAGGTCGAGCGGTTGCTCGACGATCCCAGGTCGGAGCGTTTCGTCAAGGACTTCGCGGGCCAGGCGTTTCGCCTCTACGAGATGAAGGCGACGAACCCCGACTCCGGGCTCTATCCGGAGTACGACGATCGCCTGGGACAGGCGATGACTCAGGAGACGCAACTGTTCCTGGCCGAACTGATCGCCGGGGACCACGGCGTGGGCAGCCTGATCGACGCCGACTTCACGTTCCTCAACCGCCGGCTCGCCGAGCACTACGGCGTGCCGGGCGTCGAAGGCCAGTACATGCGCAAGGTGACGCTGCCGCCGGACAGCGTCCGCGGCGGTCTGATCACCCAGGCCAGCATCCACAAGATCACCGCCAACGGCACGATCACGTCGCCGATCCCGCGCGGCAACTTCGTGCTGGCGAACCTGCTCGGCCAGCCGGCGCCTCCGCCGCCCGAGAGTGTCGAGGCCCTGGAGCCGGATACGCGCGGCGCCATCACGGTCCGGGAGCAGTTGGCGAAGCACCGCAACGAGCCCGTCTGCAACAGTTGCCACCGGGTGATCGACCCGCCAGGTTTCGCGCTCGAGTCCTTCGACGTGATCGGCGGCTATCGCAGCCACTACCGTGCGGCAGGCGGTGAGGGCACGACTCCGGACGGATTCGTCTATCCGATGCCGTACAAGCAAGGGCCCGCGGTCGACGCCGCCGGCGTGACGGCCGACGGTGAGCCGTTCGCGGGGATCGAGGAGTACAAGGCGTTGCTCGGCAGGGACGTGGAGCAGGTGGCGCGTCATCTCGTGTCCCAGCTCATCGTCTATTCGACGGGCGCCCAGATCGAGTTCGCGGACCGGGACGGCGTCGAGGACGTCGTGGCGAAGCTGAGCGACGACGGGTTCCCGTTCCGTACGATGATTCACGAGGTCGCGAACAGCGATCTCTTCAGGACGAGGTAGCGATGAACCTGACGAAGCCCCTGGATCGGCGAACCTTCCTGCGCGCTTCGGGCGTCGCCTTGGCGCTGCCGATGCTGGAGTCGATGAGCCCGAGGCTGGCCCACGCCGCGGCCACCGGGCCCAGGCGGATGGTCAACATCTGCAACACGCTCGGCCTCTACAGGGAAGCCTGGTTCCCGAAGACAGCCGGTGCGGCCTGGGAGACGACGGAGTACCTCTCGCTGCTCGGAAAGCACCGCGACAACTTCACCCTGTTCACCGGGTTCTCGCACGAGGAGCAGACCGGACGCCAGCCGCACAACTCGGAGATCACCTTTCTGACGGCGGCCCGGCGCCCCGGCCTGGATGGCTTCCGCAACACGATCTCGCTGGACCAGGTGGCCGCGAACCACCTCGGCTACACCACGCGGTTCCCGTCGATCGTGCTGGGCACCGCGGCGCCCCAGAGCCAGTCCTACACCAGGAGCGGCGCCATGGTGCCGGCGGAGACCAGTCCGGCGAACCTGTTCCGCCAGTTGTTCCTGCAGGGGACGCCCGAGGAAGTCGAACGCGAGAAGCAGAGCCTGAACGACGGAGGCAGCATCCTGGACCGGCTCAAGTCGCAGACCTCGGCGCTGCGGCGGCGCGTGAGCATGGCCGACCAGGTGAAGCTGGATTCCTACTTCGACGCGGTGCGGACCGCCGAACTCGATCTCGCCGAGGTCAAGGCGTGGCAGCAGAAGCCGAAGCCGGTTGTCGACGTGGAACCGCCCGTAGACATTCCGTCGCGCAACGACCTGATCGGTCGCATCAAGCTGATGTTCCGGATGATCCCCCTGATTCTGGAGACCGATTCGTCACGGGTCGTCAGCCTGATGATCCAGGATCACGGCGTGGTGATCGATGTTCCCGGCGTCAACTTCGACCAGCACAGCCTGTCGCACCACGGCCAGGATCCGGCGAAGATCGCGCAGCTCAAGAAGATCGAGACCGAGATCGTCGAGAGCTTCGACGATCTGCTCGTCGATCTGGGGGAGCGCAGCGACGGCAACGGTTCGCTTCTGGACCAGACGATGGTCCTGTTCGGCAGCAACCTGGGCAACGCGAACTCGCACGAGCCGAAGGATCTGCCGATCCTGCTGGCCGGCGGCGGCTTCAGCCACGGCCAGCACGTCGTCCACCAGGGCCGGCACAACGCGCCGTTGTGCAATCTCTACGTGACGATGCTGCAGTCGATGGGCGTCGAGACGGATGCCTTCGGTCAGAGCACCAGCGCGCTGACCTGGGCCTAGCGGACTGATCGCTGCTTCGCGGCGGAGGCGTCGCTCCTGTCGCTTGGTGCTGACCCGCGTCAGCGCGCCGTTCGCTACGATCGATGCTACGATATCCGCCAAGGTCGCAGAGATGACCTTCGGAGACTTCTGGATGGCAATCAACATAGTCCATCGGCCGGACCTCGACGAACGGGTCGAGTACCTCGCCAAGGTCCTGCACGGAGGTGCCCGCGGCAGCAAGGTGAAGGTGATCGAGAGCGCCATCGAGGCGCTGGAGGAGAAACGGGGCCTCAGAAAGTGCAGCCCCGAGGAGATTCGGGAGGCGTTGACGAAGTTCAGCGAAAAGGGACCCGAACTGCGCGCGGCCCTGCTTGCCGCTGACCCGACTCTCGATCCCGACCGGCCTTTGTCCGAGGCGCTCTTCGAGCAGCTCTACGATGAGCGAGGGTTGCCGAAGTGATCGTCGTCGACTCCTCGGTGGTCGTGTCGATCCTTCTGGGGGAGCCGGACTCGGCGCGATATCTGGAACGGATCGCGGACGCTGCGGGCGGCCTCCTTTCAGCCGGCTCGGTGGCCGAACTGGGAGCGGTGACCAGTGGAGACGACGGCGCGAACCGCGCTTTGCTGGAGTTTCTCGCGTTCCCCTTCGTCGAGATCGAACCGGTCGACGCCGAGCAGGCGCTGATCGCGGTCGAAGCGTACCGGCGCTTCGGGAAAGGCCGCCATCCGGCTCGCCTGAACCTCGGAGACGTTTTCCCCTACGCCCTGGCCCGGCAGAGAGACCTGGCGCTCCTGTTCAAGGGCGACGATTTCTCGCTGACCGACGTCGAGCCGGCGTTGTCGACCGGGTCGGGAAGCCGTTGAGATCAGGAACCGCTGAGCAGGGCTGCGGCCTGCGCCAACGCGTGACCAAGGCCATGGACGCTTTCTACCTCGCCGATCGCGCCCGCCGCAGGCGCTCGACTTCAGCGCTCTCGAGTCCGGCGAGGTCGCCGGCGACGCGCTGTACCTTGAGCACGGCTTCGACGATGTCGTCGACGTCGGCCTCCGTGCCAAGCAGGAGCTGGTGGGGAAGCCAGACGGACTCCCGGTACGCGACGCGCTCGGCGTTCGGGCAGTCCGCTATCGGCGCGGCGGCTAGCGCAGCGCTCCACGCCGGGTAGCGGGCGGGCTTGGGGCGTAGCAGTTCGCTCACCGGCAGCGCTTCGTAGAACCGGCCGTCGGCGGGGACGCCTTCGGCTTCGAGGGCGCCGACGAAGACGTCCCGGTCGACATCGCCGAACGCTTCGCGGTCGAAGCGGAACACGAACTGGTAGATGGCCTGGGTCGTCACCCGGTCGTCGATCCGGAGATTGGTGAGCCCGTCGATGTCTTCGATCGCCGCGCGCAGGCGGTTGGCGTTCCGCCCGCGGCTTGCGTGCTGTGCGTCCAGTCGTCCGAGTTGGACCTCCAGGATCGCGGCCTGCAAGTCCGTCATCCGGTAGTTGTGGCCGATGACGGGGGCCGGCTCCGCGGCGCCCGAGCGCTGCCGCCCGCAGTTCACGAGGGCGTGGAGCCGGTCGAGGAGCGCGTCGTCCGACGTCGTGACGATGCCGCCTTCGCCGGCCGTCATCAGCTTCGAGGTCTGGAAGCTGAAGGACCCGGCATCGCCCCAGGAACCGACGCCGCGGCCGCGCCAGCGGGCGCCGTGGGCGTGCGCGCAGTCCTCGAGCACGGCCAGTCCGTGCTCTTCGGCGAGCGAGCCGATCGCGTCCAGGTCGGCGATCGTCATCGCCAGGTGGACCGGCACGATCGCCTGGGTGCGGTCGGTGACGAGGGCCGCCGCCGACTCCACGTCGATGCACCAGGTCTCCGGGTCGATGTCGGCGAACACCGGCACGCAGCCCGAGAACAGGGCGGCCGAGGCGGTCGCCTCGAAGGTGTAGGCCGGCACGATGACCTCGGCGCCCGGTTCCACGCCCATCGCCTGGAGCGCGACTTCGAGCGAGACCGTGCCGTTCGCCACGCACAGGGCGTGTTCGCAGTCGTGGCGTTCGGCGAAGGCGTCGGCGAAGACCGCCGAGCGCTCGTTCGGCAGCGGGAAGCCGCCCCAGTCGCCGTCCCGGAGCGTGGCAATGACGGCTCGTTCTTCCTCCGGTCCGCGCGCCGGCCACTGCGGCCAGGAGTCGGTCCGAACCGGCGTGCCGCCCAACAGGGCGAGCCTGGAACTGGAACCGCGGGTCACGGCGCGACGCTAGCAAGTTCCCTCGGCCCACGGGCGCGGACGAAGTACCCGCTCTTCCCAGGCGCTACCAGCGCGCGAAGGAGGTCTGCGTGCCGTGCCGGGTCACCGAGTCGCTGGCGTAGCGGACGCCGAAGGCCGCGGCCTCCCGGCTGTCGGAGGTGGCAAGCAGGCCGGCTGCGAAAGCGCCGTTGAAGGCGTCGCCGGCGCCGGTCGTGTCGACGGCGTCGACCTGCGGCGCGGGGATCAGCTCCGCCGGCGACCCCGGCTTCGCGACCAGGACTCCGGCCGGGCCCAGGGTCAGGATCGCGCCGCCGTAGCCGAGCCTGAGCAACTCGGCCGCGGCGTCGGCGGCGCTGTCGGCGTCGATCCGCTCACCGGTCCGGCCCAACAGCACCGCGCACTCCACTTCGTTCGGTGTGACCCAGTCGACGTGTCGGGGATCGAGCCCTGGGTCGCTCGCCTCGTCGATGGGCGCCGGGTTCCAGATCACCGGCACGCCGGCGCCGTGAGCGCGTTTGACGGCGCTCCGGACACCGTCTGCCGGGGTTTCGTTCTGGATCAACAGCAGCCCCGCCTCCTCGATCGGCGCCGCGGCCAGCGCGTCCGCCGTCAGCCGACTGTTCGCCCCCGGCGAGTTCATGATCCGGTTGTCGCCGGTGGCGGCCTCGACCCAGACGACTGAGAGACCCGTGTGGCAGTCGTCGAGGACGAGCAGGTACCGGGTGTCGAGTTCGTCTTGTTCAAAGACCCGCCGCTGGGCCACGGCGTGGGCGTCGTTGCCGACCGCGCCGCCGAAAAGAACGGGCGGTGCGGTGTCGCCGAGCGCGCCGCGGCAGCGGACCGCCGCCACCGCCTGGTTGGCGCCCTTGCCGCCGCAGGACTCGAACAGTTCGGCGCCTGTGATCGTCTCGCCCTGCCGGGGCAGGCGCGAATGCCGGAAGATCAGGTCGTAGTTGACCGAGCCGATGACGAGCAGGGGGGTGGCCAAGAGCTCAGCCCGTGTCCCAGCGCAGGCGCGTGGCGCCGATCGAAAAGGCGACGACCCCGATGGCCACGAGAACGGCGCAGGGCAACAGCATCTCGCTCAGCGTGAAGCCGCGCCAGATCGCGCCCTCGTACGCCATCAGCGTCCACTTCATCGGGCTGACGTTGCCGAGGGTCTGCATCCACTCCGGCATCAGGAACAAGGGCACCATGCCGCCGCCGAGCATGGTGAAGGGAAGCGCGATGCCCCATCCGACTCCGGCGGCCGCCTGCTCCGTGCGACCGATGACGCTGAGCACCATCATGATTCCGCAGAAGCAGATCGAGCCGCAGAGAAGGGCCAGAGCGAGAAGTGGATAGGAAGTGGGCGTCACGTCGAACACGGTGATACCGAGCGTGATCAGGGCGGAGCTCGTGAACAGGGTTGCGCCGAGGCAGGCCAGTCCCTTGGCGGCCAGGAGTTGACGGGCCGTGATCGGTGCCACCAGCAGCCGCATCAGCGTGCCGCGGCTCCGCTCGATCGCGATCGACATGCTGAAGGACACGGAACCGCCGATCAGGGTCCAGAGCATGGCCTGCGCGAAGGAGGTGGCGTAGGAGTTGGTGGGTCCACGTCTCTGCGCCTGGACCTGGGTCTGTTCGATCTCGAGTGGAGGGCCGAATCCGCCGGTCGCACCGGTGGTGACCGAGCCCAGCCCGACTTCGTCGATCAACACCGGAATGCGGGGGATCTGGTCGAGAACGTTCAGGAGGTCGTCGCGAGCTTCCGAGGGAGGGCTGAACTGCTCGATCAGGCGCCGGTTCTGCTCGTTGGTTACGGACATGCGGGACGGATCGCTCATGAACGCCTGCAGTTCGGCTCCGGCCGCTTCGAGCAGGACGCCGCGGACCATCCCGGCAGCGGCGAACTGCGTTGGATCGACGCTCATCTCGACTTCGGGTGTCGCCACGAAGGGATTGTCCAGGGCGGCCCCGAAGCCGGGTCTCAAGGTGACCAGGACGGCGGTCTGGCCCCGGCGCACCTGCTCCAGCGCCTGGTCGGCTGGAATCCGCTCGATGGCGAGTCCGCCGGCGGCCTCGAGCCTCCCGACGAAGCGCGCTGAACCGGCGGTCCTGTCCGCGTCGACGAGGGCGATCGGAATACTCGCCGGTCCGCGGCTCAGGCCGGCGAACATGGCGCCGAAGAAGATCGCCATCATCAACGGGAAGAAGATCGTGAAGAAGAAGCCCAGCTTGTCCCGGAAGAGGATGTGGATGTCCTTCGCGGCCATTGCGACGATCTTGTTCACGGTGTTCTCCCTGGCGGCTCTAGTCCCGCAGCGCCCTGCCGGTGAGATTGAGGAAGACTGTTTCCAGATCCGGCGGCAGGTACTGGAAGTGGTCCACCGCCTGCCGGGCCTGGAGGTCTGCGAGCGTTGCGAGCGGATCGGTCGTCTCGTGGCGTGACTCGCCGTCTCCGGTCCAGACTTCCAGGTTACCGGGACCGCCATGGGCCGCGATCAGTGCCGGCACCGTGTCGAGTGCCATCAGCCGGCCGTGATCGATGATTGCGACCCGGTCGCAGAGACGCTGGGCCTCTTCCATGTAGTGGGTGGTGTAGACGACCTGCTTGCCTCCGTCCCTGAGCTGTTCGACGCGCTCGAAGATCGCGTTCCTCGATTGGGGATCGACGCCGACCGTCGGCTCGTCGAGGAGCACGAGCTCCGGGTCGTGGATGATCGCGACCGCCAGGTTGAGTCGCCGCTGCATGCCGCCGGAGTACTTGGATACGACTTTCTTCCCGACGTCCGTCAGGTCGGCGAAGTCGAGGCAGGCGGCGACCCGTTCTTCCAGGTCGGTTCCCCGGAGACCGTGCAGGCGGCCGAAGAAGCGCAGGTTGTCGGCGCCGCTGATCTGCTCATAGAGGGCGATCGACTGCGGGGCCAGACCCAGGGACCTGCGGTTCTCCGCGTCGCGCGGGTTCCGGTCGAAGGCCTCGTCCGCGAAACGGACGACCCCTTCGTCCGGCTCGAACAGACCGACCGCCATGTTGATGGCCGTCGTCTTGCCGGCGCCGTTCGGCCCCAGCAGCCCGAACACTTCGCCGGCCTCCAGTTCGAACGACAGGTCGTCGACCGCGCGCAGGTCGCCGAAGCACTTGCTGACATGGTCGAACACGAGCATTGGCTGTCAGGTTGCTGTTACGCAACGCCGCGGCGCTTGTTTCGCGGGATCGCGACGGCGATCCGGCGGGCGCGTGACGGTGCCGTCAGATGGCGAGCGTATCGCCCGACGCCATGACCTTGACCTCGACGCCGGCCGGGGCGAAAGCGGCCGGGTCCTGCGCGATCGGGGGCCACGTGTCGTAGTGGATCGGGATCGCTACCGGTGCGCCGATCAATTCGGCCGCCTTCGTCGCCAAATCCGGCCCCATCGTGAAGCGGTCGCCGATCGGCACACAGGCGGCGTCGGGCCTGTAGATCTCCCCGATCAGCTTCATGTCGCCGAAGAGCCCCGTGTCGCCGCAGTGGTAGACGGTCTTGCCGCCCATATGGACGACGAGTCCGCACGGCATCCCCATGTACCGGCCTTCGTACGACGACGAGTGAAAGGCGTGCGTGAAGGCGACCCAGCCGAACTCCGTGTCGATCCGACCGCCCGGGTTGCCGGGATTCACGTTGTCGTGCCCCTGTTCCTGCAGGTAGTTGCACATCTCGAACGCTGCGATCACGTTGGCGTTGTTGGCCCGGGCGATCGCCAGGGTGTCGCCGAAGTGGTCCGCGTGGCCGTGGGTCAGGGCGATCGCGTCGCACTTCACGTCTCCGGCCGCCATCGTCGCCACCGGATTGCCGGTGAGGAATGGATCGACCGCGAGCGTGTGGCCACCGTCGCTCATCAGGAAGCCGGAATGGCCGAGGAAGGTGAGTTCGAGGGTCATGGCGTGATTCCTCCCTTGGGAGCGGCCCTCGTTCGACGGACCGCGGTGTTCCCTGGCTTTACTCCGCCTGTTCGGCGGGCAGATGGACGACCAGGCCGTCCAGTTCCTCGGTCACTCGGATCTGGCAGCTCAGGCGGCTCGTGGGGCGCACGTCGATGCCGTACTCGAGCGTGAACTCCTCCTCGTCGTGCCGGGGACCGACCGCCTCGACCCAGGCCTCGTCGATGTAGACGTGGCAGGTGCTGCAGGAGCAGTTGCCGCCGCAGGCCGCGACGATGCCGTCGACCTCGTTGTCGACCGCGCACTCCATGACCGAGTCGCCGACCGGCGCCTCGACCTCGCGCGAGCCGCCGTCCTGGTCTATGTAGGTGATCTTTGGCATCGTGCCTGCCCCCGTCTCGCTTGGGGCACTGCCGGCCGCTCGGGCCGGGGAACGGGAGTCTATTCGACCGGCCGGCCGGTCAGTCTACGAACCTCTCGGCGATCCAGTTTCCGATCAGCTCCAGAACTTCGGGCGCCATCGTCTCCTCGATCCGTGCGTACTCGGCGGGGGAGCCGGTGACCGCGGTCTGGAACAGGTGATTCATGTCGGCAAAGCGGCGAATCGTGATGTCGTGGTTTCCCGACGCCGCGAGCGCGGCCTCCATGGCGGACTGATTCTGATCGGCGTCGACCTGCGTGTCCTTGCCGCCGAACAGGGCAAGCGTCGGCACGGCGAGCCCTCCCAGGGCGGGCCGGGGATCGTAGCGGATGAAGAACCGGAACCAGGGGCTGAGGTTCGACTCGACCGCAGCGGACACGGCGGTTTCCAGGGCCTCGCCGCTCAGTTGCGCAGTCTCGGGCGAGGCGGACAGTTGCTCAATAACGACCTCCCGCAGGGCGGCTTCGGCCTCCTGTGGCGGCATCCCGGAGCCGATGATCTCAAGCGCACGATCCTGAAGTGTCGCCAGTTCCTCGATCATCGGCGCGGGCGCGCCGTTCGCCTCCGCGATTCGCCGGAGCTGCTGACGCAGCAGGTCACCGCCGGGCACTCCCGGCCCGGCCAGCAGCACCGCGTAAGCGATCGTGCCCGGCTCGACCCGGTTGAGCGCCAGAGGAGCGACGAGTCCGCCCTCGGAGATGCCGATCAGGCCGACCCGCTCCGGGTCGATCCGGTCGTGATCACGCAGGAAACGGACGCCGGCGAGAACGTCGTTCGCCTTGTCCCGGGAGGTCGATTGCCACGTGCTGCCGGTGGAACCGCCGACGCCGCGGTCGTCGACGCGGAGCACGGCGGTGCCGAGCCGGGTCAGGTGGTCCGCCAGCACGAGGAAGGGCTTGTGGCCCGCGAGTTCGAGATCGCGGTTCAGGGCGCCACTGCCGGAGATCAGCAGCGCCGCCGGGACCTTGCCATCGCCCGGAGGCAGGGTCAACGTGCCGGCGATCTTCACGTTCCCGTTCGTGTACTCGACCTCTTCGTCGTCGTAGGGGAAGGGCGGCTTCGGTTCCTGCGGGCGCGACGGTGCCTCGACTTCGACCGCCTCACGGCCGAGCCGGAAGGGGAGTCGGGCCGGTCCCTGGCGGAACTCGCCCGTGATCTCGCCGCCTGCAAGCGTGCCCTCGAAGGTCGGTTCGCCGGGGACCCCGTTGATCGTGAAGCGCACGGTCTCGCCCTTCACGGCGACGCCGCTGAGCGGCAGGTCGACGGCACCCTGGGCGGGGATGTCGATCGTCCCCGACCACGCGCCGTCGGTTTCGGCAAGGTCCACCATGACGACGAGCGGCTGGCCCGGCGCCTCGATCGAACCCTCCCAGTGCCCGGCAGCGTCGAGGGTCTGTGCACCCAACCGGGTGGTGACTAGCGAGAGCGCGATCGAGGCCGCGACCGCTGCAGCGGGCAGGATGTGAAGTCGTGCGTTGCGGGCATTGAGCATGAAGTGTCCTGGTCTGGTTTCAGAGGAGATGCTTGAGGCTGGGCTAGTGGAAGGACGAAGGTCGGTTGCGTGGGGTTCGACGGTCGCCCTCGCCCGATGATCGTCGGATGCGTAACTGTCTGACGGCCCGAAAGTGCTTCAGGTTGCGGGTGACAAGGGTCAGCCGGTGTTCGATAGCTGTTGCCGCAATCAACGCGTCGGGCGTCGCGATGCCCGTCTCGCGACGGATCCTCCCGGCGCGCTCGGCCACCTTGCGGTCTACATCGAGTTCCCGGTGGGGACCCAGCAGTTCCGCTACGAGTGCCGGCCCCACCTTTCCCGCGAGCAGCTCGCAACGGGTAACGACCGAGTAGTGGATTCTGTCTCGTCCGGCCGAGAGTTCCCGGAAACCGCGCAGGTGATCGATGAAGACGTCGGTGTCGACGAGGAGACTCGCCACGATGTCAGTCCGTCTTCCACAGCCTGCGTTCCCGCTCATCCCACTCGTCCCGGCTGGGCACACTGGCATCGGGAGCGGCGCCGAACGTGTTCTTGAGCGCGGTGGCCGTATCGGCAGGTGCTTTGGCGAGATAGAGGTCGACGGCCTCGCGGATCACTGACGCGAGACTCAGGCCCCGCGAGCCGGCGATCTCATCAAGGCGCTGGCGCTGCAGAGGCTGGAGGTAGATCTGGGTGCGTGTCGCTGGCATACAGCGCAGTATACAGCACTGTCGGAGGCCGAGTCATGGCCCGTCTCGTGGCCGGTCGTCCACCCCGGACTGCCCGCCGACCGCGCTGGGCGCTCGCGGCCAATCCTCGATGCGGTACAGGTGAGTTCCCGTACGGATGAAGAAGGCGCCGTCCGAGACGGCGATGGAGGCGAGAGTCGAGCCGTCGAGTTCGTTGCTGGCCAATTGCCTGAACTCGTCGCCCGGTTCGATGACGGTGGTCACCCCTTCCTCGCTCTGAAAGTAAATCCGGCCGCCGGCATGGATCGGCGAGGCGGAGTGGTTGCCGCCGAGCCGGTGCTGCCAGCGAATCTCGCCCGTGAGGGCGTCGATGCAGGTGGCGATCCCACTGTCGGTGACCGTGTAGAGCTCTTTGCCGACAAGAATCGGCGACACGGTGAGCGGAGCGCCGCGGCGGAGCCGCCAGGCGATCTCGGAGCCGGTCACGTCGCCCTGGCCGGTCGGGCGGACGGCTAGCAAGACGGGTTCGTTGAAGCCGGTCGAGAGGTAGACGAGTCCATGGCCGAACACCGGGCGCGAGACATTGGAGAAGCCCCCCGGGTACTCGACCCGCCAGATCTCGTGGCCGGTCGCGGGCTCATGCGCCGAAGCGCGGAAGGCGCTGACGTTGACGATCTGCTTGGCCTGTCCGACCCGGATTGCGAGCGGCGTGGAGTAGGCCTGCGAGATCGGCACCGGCCGAACCGCCCGCCAGCGCTCCTCACCGGTTTCGGCGTCCATGGCGACCAGGTATGCGGTGTCGTAGCCGTCGATGCTCACGATCAGTAAACCCTCGTGAAGGATGGGCGAACCGCCGTTGCCGTGCTGTGACGTGTAGGGGAAACGAGTTCGCCAGAGAACTTCGCCGTTCGGGGATACGGCTGCTGTCCCCTGGGCGCCGAAGTGGACGAAGACGCGCTCGTCGCCCGTGTCGATCACCGGCGTCGGCGAAGCGAAGCTGTTCTTCTGGTTGAGGAGGGTCGTGTCGGAGATGGCGAGGACCTCGACGTCCATCGCCACGCCGCCGCTGCTGGTGTCGTAGGCGAGCAACCGCAGCGATGTTCCCGTCTCGCGGTTGGTCACCGCCGTCGTCAGCCAGATCAGGCCGCCGCCGATCACCGGCGACGACCACCCGCGACCGGGGACGGCCGTCTTCCAGGCGATGTTCTCCGTCTCACTCCAGGTGAGCGGCACCGACGCGTCCGGCGCGTGCCCCTGCCCGGTTGGGCCGCGAAACTGCGGCCATTCGCCGGCGTGGGCGGCGGCGACCGCGGCCAGGGCCAGCGCCACGCCGGGGGCCGTTCGCACGCTCATCGAGAGTCTTCCGCCAGCGCCTTGCATTCCTTCCACCTGAAGCACGACGTGACATGGTCGTTGACCATGCCCACGGCCTGCATGAAGGCGTAGCAGATGGTGGGGCCGACGAAGCGGAATCCGAGCTTGCGGAGAGCCTTGCTCATGGCCTCGGAGATCGGCGTCGAGGCGGGAATCTCCTCGAGCCGGCGCCAGGCGTTGACGACGGGTGAGCCGCCGCTGAACTCCCACAGGAAGGCCGAGGGATCAACGCCCGACTCCCGCAACTCCAGCCACGCTTGTGCGTTGCCGACCGCCGCCCGTACCTTGAGGCGGTTGCGGACGATTCCCGGATCCTGCAGGAGCGAAGCGACTTTCTTGTCGGCGTAGCGCGCGACGCGTTCCGGATCGAAGCCGTCGAACGCCCGGCGGTACGCCTCGCGCTTCTTGAGGATCGTGTACCAGCTCAGGCCTGCCTGGGCGCCCTCGAGCACGAGCATCTCGAAGAGCTTCCGGTCGTCGTGGAGCGGAACGCCCCACTCCTCGTCGTGGTAAGCGAGGTAGAGCGGGTCGTCGTTGACCCAGCCGCAGCGTGTGCGCCCCGGCACTACGGGTAGTAGCCGCGGATCGTTCGTGCCCTCGCGCCCCTCTCGTCGACCACGACCTCGACCCGCCGGAAGGCGTCTGAGGGTGCCCTGCTCGAGGACTGGTAGGCGAGGAAGTACTTCGAGCGCAACTCGAGGCCGATCTGGTCGTAGACGGCGGCGAGTTCGCTGGTGCTCTCCACGAAGTACGCGCGGCCGCCGGTCTCCAGCGCCAACTGCTCCAGCACCTTCTTCGGGCTTTCCTTCGCCTTCTTGGGCAGGGCCAGTCCGATCGCGTAGATGGCGGCTTCCGAGCGGCGGGCGTACTCCAGCGCGTCGTCGAGGTCGTAGCGGCTGTGCTCGTCGACTCCGTCGGAGAGCAGGAGCACGGCGCGCTGGCCGGGCAGGCCGTTCAGGTGGTACAGGGTGAAGATGAGGCTGTCGTAGAGCGCCGTGCCACGCTCCGCGCGAAGCCCCATCAGACCCTTCGCGAACTCGATCCGGTCGCGGGTGAAGGGCGACGCGAGATGCGGCCGGTCGTTGAACGTGACGATGGAGAGTTCGTCGCGCTCGGTGATCACCTGCTGGAAGAAGTCGGCGGCGGCCTTGACGGACTCCGCGAGCCGCTCCTCCATCGACGCCGAAACGTCGAGCAGGATGGTACCGACGAGCGGCGTGTCATCGACGCGCTCGAAGCGGAGGATCTCCTGGGCCACGCCGTCTTCCAGCACCTGGAAGGCGTCCTGGCCGAGGTCGAGCAGCGGTCGCCGGTCGCGGTCGTCGACCGTCGTGTAGAGCTCGACGAAGTCGACCTGGACTTCCTCGAGGGTCGCCGGTCCGTTGATGATCGCCGTGTCCTCGACGAAGGCCGCCGGGCCTTCGGCGTCGAGCAGCTTGCCCACGATCCGGATGATCGTGAGCTCCCTTCCGCCGGGCAGTTCGACGGGGACGGTGAAGGGTTCTTCGTAGAGCGTCGCCACCTGGTCGGCGTTGCGGAAGACCTGGAGCTCCTCCAGGCTGCGGCCCTCGGGTACGGTGACCTGCGCGCGCAGGCGGACGCTGTTGCTGTACTGGTTCCCGGGGATCGGCTCGATGATCCGAACGTCGAAGCGGTGCGGCGAGCCGTTGATGAGAAAGGAGTCACTGGCGATCTGGTTGCCTTCGAGGTCGAAGGCGATCGCACGCAGCATCTGGCTGCGGGGCAGTTCGCCCAGCCGCACGTCGACGCTGTAGGGCGCCCGCTTGGTCGTGAAGAGGTCCTTTTCGTCCAGGGTGAAGCGGACCTTGTCGACGGGGCCGGTGACCGCCGTGTCGAAGCGCAGGTAGCCGGACACGAGTTCGCCGCCCGGCGGGATGATCCGGATCGTCGGCTCGCCGGAGGCCAGCGAACGGTTCGCCTCCGCGAAGATCGGCTCCAGGTCGGCCTCCGTCCAGCCGGCGGCCTGTTCGACCCTCGGCACCTCGAGCGGTTCGGCGTGGCGCCAGACCGCGTCGCCGTTCAGGTCGTCGACGCGCAGGATCAGCTTGTAGTCGCCGGGCCGCAGGTAGCGCTGGGCGACGAGGGGCATGGCCGGCTGTGTTTCGCCCGACGCCTCGTCGCCTTCGACCGGGAACTCGAAGCGGTAGCGGAAGCTCTCGAAGAGGCGGTCGGCGCCGGTGTCCGCGTCCGCCCGCAGGACCTCCCCGATCAGTTCGAAGGCGTAGGAGCGGGCTCCGGCGAGGTCGGCGAGGGTAGCGCCTTCCGGCTCGACCTGAACCAGGGTCTGGACCACGGTCCGGCTCTCCTTGCGGCCCGGGAAGGAGACGTCGAGCGCGGCGGCCAGTTCAGGCGCGCCAGAGGGCAGGTCGGTCGAGTACGACTCGAACGTGCGCAGCCACTCGTCGGACGGCGCTTCGATCGGCTCCAGTTTCTCGCCGATCATCCGCTCGTAGAAGAAGCCGAGCATGCCGCCCCAGTCGTTCAGGATCTGGATGATCTGGAGCGCGTAGCCGAGCTCCTCCTCCTTGCAGCCAGCGCCGAGGTCCTCCCTGCGGAGACCGCCGATTCCAGCTCCCGGCAGGTCGAGCCGGCCTCCCGGCTGGAGCGCCGAGATGCTGAGTTCCTCGCTCGGGTACCACGCCCGCCAGGCGCCAACGCCGAGCCGCCGGTAGAAGATGACCGCGTACTGGTCGTGCCGGAGCCGGCGGGAGAAGATCGCGCCCATCACCTCGCTCAAGTCCTGGAAGCCGTAGAACCAGGCCTCGATGCTGGTCGCCGAGCGCCTGGGGCAGATCTCCACGTGGACGCCGGGCGGGCCGTTCAGCAGGTAGTAGCGCGCCCGTTCGTCGTCCGTGTTCTCGAATAACTGGCGGACCATGGCCAGTCGCTCGCTCCAGTGCTCCCGGAACTCGTTGCGGCCAGTGTCCGGGTAGGGATCGCGCGCTTTCCAGAACTCGGCGATGAAGGCGTCCCGCTGGTAGTCCTGCGACAGGCAGAGGAAGGAGTGGATCTCCTCGTCGCTGAGCAGCAGGGCGACTTCCTCGGTCCATTGCCGGTGGTGGGACGGCAGGCTCTCGACCGAGGGCTGGCGGCCGTCCTGGCAGGGCGGCCGCTTCTTCTTCGCGGCCGATGCCGTGCCGCCGGCGAGGAGCAGCGCGGCTGCTGCGATGAGGAAGGCTCGGATGAGGACGCGGCTGCGCACGGTGGGTCGCCCTGGGGCAGGGCGTCCCTTAGTGTATGCCTCCCGCTCAGGGCCTGTAGGTGAAGGCCTGCGGGCCGACCGGCACCGACTCCGCGACCAGGTTGGCCCAGCGGCAGAGGATCGGCCGGGTGTCGCGCGGGTCGATGATCTCCTCGATCTCGAAGTACTCCGCCGAGCGGAACGGGGAACGGACGCGGTTCAGGCGCTCCCTGATCCGGTCCAGGTGAGCGTCGTAGTCCTCGGCATCGGCGAGTTCCGCCTTGTAGGCAACCTCGATGCCGCCCTCGATCGGCAGCGAGCCCCAGTCGCCGGAGGGCCAGGCGTAGCGGAAGTGGTGACTGCCCGGCTTGTGGTTGGCGCCGCCGGCGACGCCGAACGCCTTGCGGATCACGACGCAGCAGAACGGCGTGGTGCACTGTCCCAGCGCCGCCAGGACCTGGGAGCCGAAGCGGATCGTGGCGGTGTGCTCGGACTCGCGGCCGATGAGGAAGCCCGGGCAGTCCTCGAGGTGGAGCAGCGGCAGGTGGAAGGTCGAAGCCAGGTCGATCAGCCGGGACAGCTTGCGGCAGGAGTCGGCATCCCAGCCGCCGCCGTAGACGTTCACGTCCTCGGCGAAGACCGCGATCGGCCAGCCGTCCAGGCGCGCCAGGCCGGTGATGATGGACCGGCCCCAGTCACGGCCGATCTCGAAGAAGGAACCGCGATCCACGATCCGTCCGAGCAGCTTGCGCATCCGGTAGGTGCGCTTCGGGTCGCGCGGCACGAAGTCGAGCAGTTCCGGGTCCCGGCGCTCCGGGTCGTCGGCGTGCTCCGACTCGGGGAGCCGCGGCGGCAGTTGATCGACGTTGGTTGGAAGGTAGGAGAGGAAGCGGCGGGCGCGGTCGAACGCCTCGGCCTCCGTGTCCACCGCGTCGTCGATCGCTCCGTTCGCGGTGTGGATGCGGGCGTGACCGAGTTCTTCCTTCGGCACCACGCCGCCGCCGGCCCATTCGACCAGGGCCGGGCCGGCGATCATCATCTGGGCCGTCTCGCGGACGATGACCGAGTAGTGGGCGGTGCATACCCGGGCGGCGCCGATCCCGGCGACGGAACCGAGCGCCAGGGACACGGATGGGGCGACCGCCAGGTGCCGCACGACGACTTCCCAGCTTCGAAGCTCCGGTATGTAGGTGCGGCCCGCCATCTCGATCGTCTTGACCGAGCCGCCGCCGCCCATGCCGTCGACCAGGCGCACGTGGGGGAGTTTCATTTCGAGCGCGAGGCCTTCCGACCGCGTCCGCTTGGCCGGGATCGAAGCGTCGGCCGAACCGCCGCGTACCGTGAAGTCGTCGCCCGAGACGATGGCGGGCCGGCCATCGATCTCGGCTGTCCCGAAGACGAAGTTCGAGGGCTTGAATGACTCGAGTTCGCCGTCCTCCGCGTACTCCGCGCGGCCGGCGATCTCACCGATCTCGTGGAAGCTGCCTGCGTCGATCATCGCGTCGATGCGCTCGCGGACGGTCAACTTGCCGAAATGGTGCTGGCGCTCGACCTTGTCAGGGCCTCCCATCTCCCGCGCCAGTTCACGGCGGCGCTTCAGTTCCTCGATTTCAGGCCGCCAGCTCACTCCGTTCTCCTCACTCCGTTTCGCTCCCGCGTTCCATCCGCCGCAGCAGGGCACGCAGGTCGCGCTCCATCTGCGGGAGGCGGTTCAACACTGCCTCGATGCGCAACTGCCGCGACTTCGGCCGGGCCGGATCGCCGTACAGGACGGCGCCGGCCGGCACGTCGCGGTAGCTGATCGTGTTGCCGCCGAGCATCGCGCCGTCGCCGACCGTAACGCCGTCAGCGGCGCCCGCGCCCCCGGCCAGGACCACGCCGTCGCCGAGCCGGGCGCCCCCCGCCGTTTTGGCCAGGGGCAGGATCAGGCAATGCTCGCCGACGATCGTGTTGTGGGCGATGTGGACCAGGTCGCCGAGCTTGGAGCCACGGCCGATTGTCGTCGCGTCGAGCGCCGCCCGGTCGATCGTGACCTGGGAGCCGATCTCGACGTCGTCGCCGATCTCGACCGTGCCGACCTGGGGAATCTTGACGTGACGGCCGCCGCGCTGGAGGTAGCCGTAACCGTCGCAGCCGATCACCGTGCCGCCGTGGACGACGACGCGATCGCCGATCGTCACGTCCTCCATGACGACGACGTTCGGAAACAGGACGGCGTCGCTGCCGATCCGGCTCCGTGGTCCGACGTAGGCGTTTGCGTGAAGCACGGTGCGATCGCCGACCGCGGCGCCGTCCCGCACCGTTACGCCGGCGCCGATGGAGACGTCGGCGCCGAGGGCGGCGCTTTCGGCAACGACGGCCGACGGATGCACGCCCGCGTTCTCCCGCCGGCGTTCCCGGTCGAGGTGCTGAAGCACGACGACGAAGGCGGCGAATGGATCGCCGACGACGATCTGGTGTGCAACCAGCCGGGGCGTTGCCTCCGGCACGACAAGCGCGCCGGCACGGGTGTTCGTGGCCTTCAGCGTCCGTTCGTCCTTGGCGAAGGACAGTTGGTCGGGGCGGGCCTGTTCGAGGGAGGCGACCGACCGGCAGATGAACCCGCCGTCGCCGTGCAGTTCGGAACCGACGTCCGCGTCGGCGAGCAGGTCGCGCACCTCGTCGAGCGTCTTCTCCAGTCGTGGCATGAGGACGCCCGGACGAAGCTCCGGTTCAGGGATCGAGGCGATAGACGCGGCGCGCCGTGTCGCGGAACAGTGCCGCCTTCTCATCGTCGGAGAAGTCGCCCACGATGCGCTGGAAGGAGTTCCAGAGCAGCGTGTAGGCGCCTCCCGCCCGGTCGACCGGAAAGTTCGACTCGAACATGCAGCGGTCGACTCCGAAGCGGTCGATGCAGTGGAGGTAGTAGGGACGGTGAGCTTCCGCCGTCTCGGCCGAGGAAGGCGGCGCGTCCTGCTTGTGCCAGCCGAAACCGCAGATCTTCATCGGCAGGCCGCCGAGCTTGACGACGACGTTCTCGCAGCGCGCCAGGTCGGTGATCGACTTGCGCCAGGCTGCTTCCACCTCCCGGCGCCGGCCCCGGTACGGCCCGATGCCAAGGGGCCCGCCGACGTGATCGAGGATGATTCGCGTGTCCGGGAAGGCATGGGCGAGGTCGGTCAGTTCATCGATCTGCGGGTGGTAGAGCCAGGCGTCGAAACTCAGGTCGAGCGGCCCCAGGCAGGCGAATCCGCTCCGGAAGTCGGAGCGCAGCAGCATGCTCGGCGGCGGTTTGGAGTGGGACACCCGGATGTCCGGGCTGGGGTCGTACGCGGCGGAATGGCGGATGCCGCGGAAGCGGCCGCCGCCGGCCTCGATGTGGGCTTCGAGAACCGCCTTGGCGCCATCGCCAAGGAGCATGTTCGCGTGGCTGACGATGCCGGCGATCGAAGCGCCCGCGCCGTCGCTTCGTTTGGCGACTTCCAGCACGAAGTCCGTCTCGCCGACGACCCGCATCTCTTCGGGGCCTTCCTCCCGGTAGCCGGAAGCACACTCGACGAAGACGGTCGAGGTCACGTTGTGGCCGGCCCCGGTGTCGCCGTGGAGTTCCGCCAGCATGTACCGCGATTCCGGGTAGTCCCAGAGATGGTGGTGGGGGTCGCAGATCTCCTGATCCGGGTCGATCGGCTTTTCCCGGGTGCGGGCCAGCCAGACGGCTTCCTGTTCGTTCATGCGTGTGACTCCTACATTCACGAAGACGGGAGGTGTTCCATGGGCCATCCAGCGGTGGCGGGTGTCAGGAGTTGTCCTTACGGGTCCTGATCTCGCCGAAGACTTCGGCGTTCGTGGCGCCGGCCATGCCGAGCTGCGCGCGGATGCCCGCGTCGTCGGGTCGCAGGAAGGGGTTGGTCCTCTTCTCTACCCCCAGGTTCGAGGGCACGGTCGGCATGCCGTCTCGCCGGAGCTCCTCGATTTCGGCGACCCGGTCCATCAGTTCGTCATTGTCGGGATCGACGGTGACGGCGAAGTGGGCGTTGGAGAGTGTGTACTCGTGGCCGCAGTGGACGATCGCGTCGTCCGGCAGGGCGCGCAGCTTGGCGAGCGACTCCCACATCTGTTCCATCGTGCCCTCGAACACGCGGCCGCAGCCCAGGGCGAACAGGGTGTCGGCGCAGAAGAGCGCCCGCTCGTCCTCGAACCAGTAGGTGATGTGCCCCGTGGTGTGACCGGGCGTGTCGAACACCTGTGCTTCGGCTTCGCCGAGCTGGAAGCGGTCACCCTCGCGCACCAGGAGGTCGAGGCCCGGAATGCGGTGCTGGTCGGCGGCGGGACCGACCACCTGGCAGCCGTACTTCTCCTTCAGTGCGGGCACCGCGGCGATGTGGTCCATGTGGTGGTGCGTGATCACGATCCAGTCGATGCCCAGGCCCCCTGCCTCGAGCGCCGCCTCGATCGGCCCGGTTTCAGGCGGATCGACGACCGCGATCTTCCCGCTGCCCGTGTCGTGGAGCACGTAGGAGTAGTTGTCGCTCAGAACGGGGATCGTCTGGATCTCGAGCACGGGATTCTCCGGCGGAGGGTTGGACGCATCCGGGCGCGTCGGAGGACTGCGAGAAGGCGGACGGGACTATATCCGCCGCTCGCGAGCTACCGCCTCGTTCAGAACGACCCCGAGGCCGGGGCCGTCCGGCACGGCGATCGAGCCGTTCTCGAAGCGTTCCGGCGGATCGACCAGGTCGCCGCGCCAGGCCGCTTCGCCCCACTGCATCTCGAGGATCTCGAAGTTCGGCAGGCCGGCGCAGAGCTGTGCGGAGGCGGCCGTGGAGACGGGGCCGCTCGGGTTGTGGGGCGAGACGGCGACGCCGTCGAGCTCGGCGACGGCGGCGATCTTGCGTGCTTCGAGGAGCCCGCCGCAGTGCTTGACGTCCGGCATGATCACGTCGACGGCTCGCTCCCGGCACAGTTGGGCGAAGCCCTCGATTCCGAACAGGAACTCGCCGCCCGCCAACCGCTGTTCGATGCCGGTTCCGATTGCCTTCGTGGCGGCGACATCGGTGGGCGCGACCGGTTCCTCGTACCAGGCGAGCCTCTGGGATTCGAGCCGGCGAGCGACAGAGGTGGCCAGGCCGACGTCGAAGAAGCTGTGGCAGTCGATCAGGATGTCCACGTCCGACCCGACCGCCTCCCTGATCGCCTGGACGCAGGCGACACCCAGATCGGCGGCCGCGGCAACGTCAGCCGCGGGCGCGTCGAGCGGTGGGAAGCCGTCGAACGGAGCGGCCTTGATCGCGGTGAAACCGTCCTCGGCCGCCGCAAGGGCGTTGGCCGCGAAGCCCTCGGGCGTGCGTTCCCGCGTGGCGCGGTTGATGTTCGCGTAGGCGGGCAGGCGATTGCGGAGCTTGCCTCCGGTCAGTTCATGAACAGGGGCCTCGACCGCCTTCCCGACGAGGTCCCAGAGCGCCTGTTCGATGGCGGAGAACGCTGTGGCCGCGAAGATGTCGCCGGCCGCGGCGTGCTCGCGTCCGGCCGCGCGGTACGCCTCGATGTCGAACGGCGAGCGGCCGCGGGCGGACTCGAAAGCCTCGCCCAGAGCCGGTAGTTCGCGCCGCCTGCCGAGAGAACACTCGCCGAGTCCCGACAGGCCGAGGTTCGTGTGCAGGTGAACGAACATCCAGGCCGTCCGCTCGGTCACCCGCACCCACGTGAACTCCATGTCCTCGACTCTCAGTTTCCCCTCGGCGACGCCGCTCGGCTGGATGGCGAGACCGGGCGAGGCGGCGAGGGGCACTGCCGCTGCTCCCGCCGCCGCGATCGCCTGCCTGCGTGTGAGTGGCGGCGCTCCCGCCCGCGTGCTCGTCATCGCTCCGAGCAACGGTAGCAGCGGCGGTTCCGGGACTTGCCCGGGAGATTCAGCCGCAGTCCAGGCTGTTCGAGCGCATGTACGCGATCACCTTCCAGATCGTGTCCTCGGGGATCTTCCCCTCGAAGGGGAGCATCTCCGTGTCCGGCACGCCCTGGTTGATCACGCGGTAGAGGTCGGCGTCCGTGTTGCCGTGGTCCCAGGCGCAGTCGAAGAGGTTCGGAGCGTCCTTGGTGACGCCCGGTGTCGTCGAATGGCAGTAGCCCGTGCAGACGGCGCGGAACATGCGCCGGCCGGCGGTGATCGCGGCGGGGTCCTCGAGGTAAGCGGCGACCGGCGAGGAAGCGGCTTCTGGTTCGGCGGCGGCGGACGCGACGTCTGCCGCGGCCGGAGCCTCCGGCGCGGCGGTGAGCTCTGCCTCCGCGGTTGCTGCTGCCACTGTCGTGGCGTCGGCGGCGGCCGTGGCGGCGGGCTCCTCGGGCGCCGGTCCGCCGCCGGTGGCGCAGGCCGCCAGCAGCACCGTCAGGGCCAGGACGATCAGCGAGGAGTAGCCAGCCTGCCCGGCTGGCGTTTCGTTGGTGTTGGGCGGTTCGCTCTTGGTGATCAGGGCGTTGCTCCTCGGAGTTCAGGGCCCGCCGATGCCCAGCGCGCGGATCGCTTCCGGCGAGGACACGGTGGGGAAGGGTTCGATGCGAAAGATGCCATAGCGCGCGGCCAGCCGCGCCAGAGTGCCGTCGTGACGCAGGTCCTCGAGTACGCGCGTGATTCCGTCACCGAGCGCGTCGCCGGCGCGCACGGCGGCGTGTTCGTTGAAGCGGAGTCCTGGAGGCGGCTCGAAGGTGGTCACCGGATCCTTGCCCAGGCTGGCCAGGGCCGGGCCGAAGATCAACGCCGCGGCGGCCCGGCCATCGTCCACGGCGCCGACGACCTCAGCCGCGCTCGGTTGCGAGGTCCAGTCCAGCCCCGCCGCCTGGGCGGCGAAATGGGCGAGCGACTGCAGCCGCACCGCCACCTTGCGGCCCGCCACCGTTGCCGGCAGGCCGGTCCAGTCCAGGTTCTCCGCCGCCGGCATGTAGATCTCGAAGGCGGCCGCGTAGTAGGGCGGGCTGAGATCGATCGCTCCCGCGAGCCGCCCAAGCGCGAGCCGGCCGGGTACGGAGGGCGCGAGGTCACATTCGCCTTCCAGGAGCGCCTCGAGCGGAAGATCCGTGTCGTCGATCTCGGAGTAGGGCGGAGCCGTCGGCCGCCAGACCGGAACGAAGTCGCGACCGAGCCGCTCGGCGGCTTCCCGGAACAGATCGTGGTCGAAGCCGCTGCCGTCCGCGCGGTGGGCGCGGGGCAGGTCGTCCTCGAGCAGGCAGACGCGCAGGTCCTCGGCCTGCGCAGAGGCTACCGCCAGCAACAGGGCGAGCGCGCCGGCCGCGGGCGCTCGCCGCCTCGCTGCCGACACCACCGCCATCACGAATCGAGTTCGAAGACGAGCAGCACGCTGCCTTCGGGCAGCGACGGTGCCGTGCCCACCGTGGTCTGGACGATGCCGCCGCCGCCGGAGCCGACGGCGAGGTAGGTCTTGCCCTCGTACTCGTAGGCGATCGGGTGGCTGCGGATGCCGGAGCCGGTCTGGTAGCGCCACACTTCCTCGCCGGTCTCGGCGTCGAAGCCGAGGAGGTGACCGGAGGCGTTGCCGGTGACGACCAGGCCGCCGGCGGTGCTGAGCACGCCCGCGAGCATCGGCACGGGATCGCGGTAGCTCCACTTCGTCTCGCCGGTGCTGACGTCGATCGCCGACAGGTGCCCGTAGGACTTGCCCTCGACCGTATCGCTCGGAATCGGCTCGCCGCCGAAGAACGGGATGCCCTCGACGAAGACGACGACTCCCTTGCGGAACATCATGCAGCTCTCGATCGTCGGCACATAGGCGAGGCCCGTCTCCGGGCTGTAGGCACCCGCGTAGGCGGCGTTGTTGCCGCCGGCGAGGCCGGGGCAGACCCGCTGGGTCGGTTCGTCGGCCGGCTTCATCACCGGGTCGACGACCGGCCGGCCGTTCTCGTCCAGCGTCGCCCAGTTCAGTTGATGGACGTACTGACTCGCGTGCAGGAAGCCGCCGTCGCGGCGGTCGAGGACGTAGAAGTAGCCGTTCCGGTTCGCCTGGACCAGGGCCGGAATCGTCTGCTCGTTGACCTGGACGTCGACCAGCCACACCTCGGAGTTCCCGTCGTAGTCCCAGACGTCGTGGGGCGTGAACTGGAAGTACCACTTCCGTTCGCCCGTCTTGATGTCGACCGCGATCACGCTGTCGCTGTACAGGTTGTCGCCGAGCCGGGTGTCGCCGTTCCAGTCGGGCGACGGGTTGCCGGTGGTCCAGAACAGGGTCTGCGTCTCCGGGTCGTAGCTGCCGGTGGCCCAGGTGGCGGCGCCGCCGGTCTTGTACGACTCACCCGCCCACGTCTCCACGCCGGGCTCACCCGCCTCGGGCACCGTGTAGTGGCGCCAGAGCAGCTCGCCGGTCTCCAGGTCGTAGCCGTCGAAGAAACCCCGGACGCCGTACTCGCCGCCGCCGATGCCGATGACCGCCACGCCCTCCGCGATGAGCGGCGCCGACGTGATCGAGAAGCCCTTGGCGTACGGGATGACCTCGGTTTCCCAGGCGAGTTCGCCGGTCTTGCGGTCGAAGGCGAGTAGCCGGGCGTCCAGCGTGCCCATGACGACGAGATCGCCCCCGATACCGACGCCGCGGTTCACCGGGCCGCAGCAGATGCGCAGATCGGAGGGGTTCTGGTGGTCGTAGCGCCAGAGCAGGGTGCCGTCGGCGGCGTCGTAGGCGAGCAGACGGTTCATCGAGGACGTCAGGTAGAGCACGCCGTCGTAGACCACGGGTGAGGATTCGAGCTGACTCGAGACGCCGGTCTGGGCGACCCAGGCGACGCGGAGGTCGGAGACGCTCTCGGGCGTCAGCTCGGTGATCGGCGAGTGGCGCCAGCTCGCGTAGTTGCCGCCATAGTGGAGCCAGGATTCGCGCGTCGGCGCCGCCTCGAGCATCGACTGGTCGACCGGCCCCGCGCCGTCGCCGACCGCGGTCGCGGCCGGCCAGTGGTGCTGGGGCTCGGCCGCGACGCCCTCCTCCTGGGCCGCGAGCGGAAGGGTCACGAGCAGCAGAGTGAGCACTCCGGTGATGGCGTACGGGCCCGGTTTCCTGGCGGCAAGAGCGGTGTATGGCATGGACAATCTCCTGAAACGTCCTGGCGTCGCGAAGGCTCCCTGGACGAGGCTGTTCGTGCGGGCGGCGATGATACCGTGCGGCCCGTTTCGTGTGCTTGAGAAGACCCGCGCACCCAGTAAGGAGAAGCCAGAGATGACGGACGACGACGGCGGCACGCGATCACTCTACGGCCGGCTCGACCCGGAGCAGGTCGGCGCCTTCGCGCTGAAGGTGTGGCTGTTCAAGCAGGGCGAACTCGTCTCCCTGATGATCCACCTCGGCGACCGATTGGGGCTCTACCGGACCCTGCAAGGCCTCGGTCCCGTGAGCTCGGTGGAGCTGGCCGAAGCCAGCGGGCTGAAGGAACGCTGGTTGCGCGAGTGGTTGCATGGCCAGGCGGCCGCCGGACTGCTCGAGTACCACGGCGCCGAGAACGGCGGCGAACCGCGCTTCGAGCTCGACGGCGTCGCCGCCGCGGTGCTCGCGGACGAGGAGAACTCCGTGGCTTTCGCCGCCGGCGCTTTCGGCTATCCGCCCGAGCACGATGTGATCGACGGTACGGCGGAGGCGTTCAGCACCGGAATCGGCCTGTCCTACCAGCAGCTCGGGTGCTGCGCCGCCCATCGCACCGAGCGGATGCTGGGCCCCTGGACCCGGCAGGCCCTGGTGCCGCGGATCATCCCGGCGCTCGACGGAGTCGAGGAGCGGCTGCGGGCAGGGATCGACGTCATCGACGTCGGCTGCGGCGGCGGCGTGGCGCTTGTGTCCCTCGCCCAGGCATTTCCGGCCTCGCGCTTCGTGGGCTACGACCCGTCCGCTCACGCGATCGACATCGCTCGGGAACGCACCCGGGAAGCGGGCGTCACGAACGTCGACTGGAAGATCGCCCGCGGCGAGGATCTGCCCCGGGAGCCGAGCTTCGACCTGGTCGTGACCTTCGACTGCATCCACGACATGACGCGGCCGGACCTCGTCATCGCGGCCATCCGCGGCGCCATCCGGGACGACGGCACCTGGTTGATCAAGGACATCCGCAGCAGCCCGCGGTTCGAGGACAACATGCGCAATCCGGTGCTGGCGCTGCTCTACGGCTTCTCCGTCTCGGCCTGCATGTCGTCCGCCCTGTCCGAGCCGGACGGCATGGGTCTGGGAACGCTGGGGTTCAACCCGGTCGTGGCGGAGCGGATGGTGGGGGAAGCCGGCTTCACGCGCTTCCGGATGCACGACTTCGACGACCCGGCGAACCTGTACTACGAAGTCCGGCCCTGACCTGAACGGAGCACACTGGGTACGCCGGCGTCCCCGCCGGTCTGTGACCGCGGGTCTGACACCCGACCGCCCGAAGACGGGCGCTCGGACTGTGACGCGGCTGGCGCTGGGGCGCGCCAGCCGGGTGCTGACCCGCGGAGAACCACGCGCCGCGCAGCGGCGACGATTCTGGCCTCAGTGCCAGCGCAGGTCGACGCGGTCGATCTTCACGCCGTTGGCCGGCATCGCGTCACCGTAGGGAACCTCAAGTACAAGGCGAGCGCCGGCGGGCCACGGCGCCGCGGGGAAGGTGCGGCTATGCCAGCCGGTCTCACCGCCTTCCGCGAACGTCAGCCGTCCGACCTCGCGGTCGCCGGCTCGTGCGATCAGCGTTAGGGGCGCCGCGCGGTTTCTGATCGCCTGGAGGGTGACCGCAATCTCCACCCGGTCGCCGCCCGGGATCACCGTCGCTTCGGCGCGGCTTCCTTCGGGAAGCACCCACGCTTCGGGGAAGCGCGTGCGGTCCAGCGTCCAGCGTTCCGGCTCCTGATTGCCCCCGGTTCGATGCACCGCCGCGCTTTCGATCTCCAGGCGCCGCGTCGGCAGCGAGTCCGCGAGCACCGGCAGGGCGGCCAGGAACAGGAGCGGAATGCCGGCGCAGGCCGTGGCCACGGTCCTTCTCCGCACTCGCGCCGCGAGGATGGCCACGGCGACCGCGAGCACAGGCAGGAGCCACGTCGCCATCCGCGCCCGGGTGGCCGACGGCAGCAGACGGGCCAGGTCGAGACCGGTGCGTGCTTCCAGGTGATGAAGGAAGTGGTGACGGCCGTCGGCCAGGTTGTAGGTCCATCCCGGTTCCACGACGAAGAGGACGGTCAGTGCGCCCGAGAGAAGCGCCAGCACGAGCGCGAGGGCGACGATGCCGGCCGCCGGCGACCGGACCGCTGAACCTGGGGCGCCCTGGCGCCCAGGATCTGGCCTCCGCTCGAACAGGGGCACCAGGAGCAGGGCGAGGAAGGGGAGGACGACGAGGCCATAGCGGAACGGAGGCGACCAGCCGCCGTACCACTCGCGGCGAGAGGCGACCAGGAGCAGCGTGGGTACGGCGATGAGCGCGACTTCGAACAGGAGCCGCCGGTTGCGCCGGAAGCTGGCCACGGCGCCGGGGAACAGGAGCAACCAGATCGGCGCGCAGGCGACGAGTCCGTAGGCGAGGTCGAAGAACAGCCCGTTGAGACCGAGCGCGAGCTTCGAGGCCGGCTGCCGGTAGACCTCGAGCTCGCCCCACGAGTGCATGCCGAGCACGGTGCCGAAGACGGCGCGGTTCGACCACAGGACCAGGAGGGCGGACGGTACGCCGACGGCCGCCAGCACCACGAGTCCGCCGCGTCGTCGGGCGGGCGCCAGGCGCAGTACGACGATCAGCGCGAGGGCGACGCTGATCAGGGCGAGCCGGAGCTTGATCGCGGGAAGGACCGCCAGCGACAGCGCGAGGAAGACCCACGTGCTCCATTCGGCCCGTCCCGTTCCGGTCGTCGGACTCCCGTTGGCGCCGGTGAGACGGTCGATCCACCGGAACGCGGCCACCGCGAGGACGACGGCGGCGACCTCGGCCCAGATCTGCTGGCTGTAGATCAGGAACGGCGCGGCGAAGCTGAAGATCGCGTAGGCGGCAAGGCGGGCCCGAGCGTCGGGGCTGAACGCGGTGAGATCGAGCACCAGCCAGGCTCCCAGGGCAGCCAGTGCGGCGACTACGACCATCGCGCCCGCCCTGCCGCCAATGCGGTACGCGGGAGCCATGACCGCCTGCAGGACGGCGCCGTGGCGTGAGCGGATGGTGCCGTCGTCGGTCTCGGGATCACCGGGCTGCGGCTCGATCGCGCGCGGCATGAACGCGAGCGAGTCCTGATTCCGGTAGTTGTTGGCGAGGTCGAGATCGAAGTCGTACGCGATGCTGTGCGTGGTGAGGAGGAACCAGGGCTCGTCGCCGTCGGGGGCGCGCTCGTGGATCGACCAGGGAATCAGCGCCAGGTAGACCCCGAAGGGAAGCAGCAGGAAGACGAGCGGGGGCCGAGGGGCGCCGGCCGCGCGCTCAAGCTGAGGCTCGAGGGCCAGAACCCGGCAGGTGGCATAGAGCAGGCCCGCCGCCACCGCTCCGGCCATCGCGGCGGGTTGCCAGGCGGCGACGCCCACGAGCGGCGCGGCGAGTGTGATCGCCCCGAGAACGACGGCCGCCCCCAGCGCCCAGGCATCGATTCCGCGGCGGACCATCTCCGCCGCATTCTAGGAGCTTGCGCCGCGAAACGCGGCGCAGCAAGTTCGCGGCGGAAGCTCCTGGGAGCGGACGGGATGGGCCGAAACACGGCGCTTGCGACGGGTTTCGGGGCGCTAGCGGCGGCCGGCTCTGCTCTACTGGCCGCCGTTCAGCGCCTGAAGCACTCTCGGCGGTGTCATCGGCAGCTCCGTCGGCCGCGCACCGCAGGCGTCGGCGATGGCGTTGGCGATGGCGGCCGCGGTGGGGACGACCGGCGGCTCCCCGACACCGCGGGCGCCGAAGGGCCCGTGGTCGGACGGCACCTCGACCAGGACCGTTTCGAGCTCGGTCGGACTCTGGGCGGAGTGGGGCAGGGCGTAGTCGTTCAGGGTTGCCGTCAGGAGTTGGCCGTCCTCGCTGTACGCCATTTCCTCGTAGAGCGCCCAGCCGATGCCCTGCAGGGCGCCGCCCATCATCTGGCCCTCGACTGCGGCCGGATTGATCGCCTTGCCGCAGTCCTGGATGACGACAACCCGGTCGACGTCGACCCGTCCGGTCTCCTGGTCCACACTCACCTCCGCGAGCTGGGCGCAGAAGCCCGGCGCCTGGCTGGTCTGGGCGTGCCGGCCGTGACCGAAGACCGGCGCCTGCCGGCCGCCGAAACGCATCGTCCGCTGGGCGATCTTCTTGAGTGGAATCGCCTTGTCGGGCGAGCCCTTCACCTGGACGGCGCCGTCGACGATCTCGAGGTCCTCGGGATCCGCTTCGAAGGTCTGGGCCGCGAGTTCCAGGGTCTGCTGGCGCGCCTCGCGGGCCGCCTGAATGACGGGCGGGCCGACCGTGTAGATCGTCTTGCTGCCGCCCGAAGCCCCGGCGTACGGCCCCGACGACGTGTCGCCGGTGGCGACCGTCACCTTGTCCGGGTCGAGGCCGAAGGCCTCGGCCGCCATGAGCGCCATGCTCGTGTTCGTGCCGTTGATGTCGGCGGTGCTGATGTGGACCTTCAGCGTGCCGTCCGTCTGCAACGCGCAGGCGGCGGACGCCGGCTCCGTGCCGCCGGGCCAGGCGCCGAGAGCGATGCCGACGCCCCGCCCTTCGGCCCGCGCCTGCTCGCGGTTCTGCCAGGCCGGGTGATCACGGAGAGCTTCCAGGACCTGCCGCTGGCCCATCCCGGCCCAGGGCATGCCGGACGCCATCGGGTTGCCCTTCTCCGAGGCGTTCTGCAGCCGGAACTCGACCGGGTCCAGGTCGAGTTCGCGAGCGAGCTGGTCGAGGACCGTTTCGACCACGAACGCCGCCTGGGGAGCGAGCGGCGCGCGATAGGCGCCGACCGACGGCTTGTTCGTCGTGACCTCGAAGCCGCCCACGGCCTGGTTGGGTGTCTGGTAGGAGCTTCCCAGCAGGATCCCGGCAAGGGCGGTCATCGACGAGGGGAAGCAGCCGCAGTCGATCGCCAGTTCCGCCTCGAGCGCGGTGAGCTCTCCGCTGCGCTTCGCTCCGGCCCGAATCGTGATCCGGGTCGAAGGAGCCGGAGTCGCCGCCAGCATCTCCTCGGTCCGCGTCATCACCAGGCGGACGGGTCGCTGGTGCTGGACCGCGGCGAGCGCGAGAAGGGGCTCGTACAACACGAACTTGGCGCCGAAGCCGCCGCCGACCGGAGTGCCGATGACCTTGACCTGGTCCTGCGGTATCCGGAGCACGCCGGCGATGGCATCGCGGATGAAGAACGGCGCCTGGGTCGAGCAGTAGACGGTCATCCCGTTCCCCATCGGATCAGGATCGATCAGGGAGGCGTGGGGCTCGATGTAGGACTGGTGGACGGACGCGGTGCGGAAGACGCGTTCGACGACCGCGTCCGCCTCGGCGTAGCCGCGCTCGAGATCGCCGCGCTCGAAGCGCATCCTGTTCGTCACGTTGGGCGACGAGGCGACCGCCTCTTCTCCCTCCGACACGTCGCCGGCTCCGTGTGCTGCCGCCTCCTCCGACTGGCCGGGAAGACCGTCAGGCCAGACCGCCTGGGCGTCGGGCGCCTCCGCCTGTTCGATCGTCACGACGGCCTCGAGCGGCTGGTAGTCGACCACGACGGCATCCGCGGCGTCCGCGGCCACCGCCTCGTTCTCGGCGAGAACGAGCGCGACCGGGTGGCCGACGAAGATCGCCCGCTCGCGCGCCAGAAGGAGGGTTGCCCGGTTACTGGGCGGCAGCGCGGGAAGATCGGCGGCGGTGATGACCGCGGCCACCCCCGGCATCGCCTCGGCGGCGGCGGTGTCGATGCTCAGCACTTCGGCGTGGGCATGAGGGCTCGTGACCAGGCGTGCGTGGAGGAGCCCGGGCCGGTCGAGGTCGCCGCAGAAACGGAGCGAGCCCTTGACCTTGGGCGCGCCCTCGAGGAGCTTGGTGGGGGTGCCGATCGCTGTCATCTGCTGTCTCCGCCTGTGGGGAAGGTGAGTCGGGGGCCAGTATTGGAGTGAGCGATTGTTACGGAACTGGGCCGCCAGGGGAAGGGGCGGACTCCGGGAAGAGAGGAGAGCCCCGAGGCTGGTGCGCCTCGGGGCTCCGGTGACGCTCTTGGACCGCGGTCTGCGCGGCTCGGCTGAGCGTGTTTGGGCCGATGGGATGGCGTGGGATTGTTCCCGGAGGAGATGTCCTACGCCTGGTAGGGGTTTCCTAGGGAGCCGCCACCTCCATCAAGCCGCATCTGCAGTACTCCACTAGACCACCTCCTTTCCGGGCTAATCCACTAATCGGCGGGTCCCACCCCGCCCGGCCTCGGGATCGCCCCGACTGACCCCGGGACCGCCGCCACGCCTCATGACGCTGCGGAACGACATGGCCCCGATGCTGCTCGATTCTTGAGGCGGTTGTCAAACCCCCTTGTTTTCAGCAGCTTAGGACGGGCCGCCGCGCCCGCCGCGCTCAGTTCGTGCCCGTTTCGGCCGGCTGCGGCTTGTCGCCGCCGCCCCCTTCAGGGGCTTGCGACCGTCTCGGTCGCCGGCGTCGTCGCCGGCGTCTGCTGGGGCGCGTCGCGCCGTTGCCGCTCGACGCCGCACCGGCCTTGTCGCTCTGGGCGCCCTTGTCGGCGCCGGGAGAATCGATGCCGGGTACCTTGATCGCATCGGTCCCCGCGCCGTCCTCGGTGGCTCCAGCGCCGTTGCCGCCCGTGGCCGCGCGCTCCGCCGCAGGTGCCTTTTCCTTCGGCTTGGCCTTCGCTTTCGCCTTGCGAGCGGCCGCCGACCGGCGCCTTCGTCCGCCTCTGCGCCGGCGCTTCTTCGGTGTTCCTTCCGGAGCGGTCTCCTCGGCCGGTGTGGGTTCGTCTTCCGGTTCCTCTTCCGTGTCGCCGATCGACGGAGTGGCCAGCATCTCCTGTTCCAGCTTCTTCTCCTTCGCCTCTTCCCGCTCGCGTTTCTTGACGTCGGCCAGGTCGCGGGCGAGCCAACTGATCTCCGGCTCCTGGCCGTGAAGCTGAGGCTGTGCCGAGATCTCGATCTCGAGTTCGAACTCCTGTCCCAGCTTGACCAGCGCCTCGCGATGCCGGTTCTGGAGGAAGTCGGCGAGTTCCGGCTGCATCGCGATGCGTACTCCCCGCATGTAGCCGGCGGCGCCGTGGGACTCGATGTTGCGCAGCAGACGCAGCGCGATCAGGTCCGGACTGGCGACCCGGCCGGTGCCTCCGCAGTTGGCACAGTCCCCGTGGGTGCGCATCTGCAAGGCCTGGTGGATGCGCTGGCGGTTGATCTCGAGCAGGCCGTTGGCGCTGATCCGGCTGACCGTGAAGCGGGCCTTGTCCGGCTTCATCGCGTCCTTCATCGCTTTTTCGACCTTGCGGCGGTTGCGGGGGCTGCGCATGTCGATGAAGTCGACGACGATCAGGCCGCCGATGTCGCGGAGCCGAAGTTGCCGGCCGACTTCCGCGGCGGCCTCGACGTTCGTGCCGACCGCGGTTTCCTCCTGGCTCGCTCCCTTCTTCGAGCGCCCCGAGTTCACGTCGATGGCGGTCAGGGCCTCGGTGGGGTCGATGACGATGGAACCGCCCGAGGGCAGATCGGCTCTGCGCTCGAAGATGTTCTGGATCTGCGGCTCGAGGTCGTACACCGAGAACAGCGGCCTGCGACCCGTGTAGCGGTTGAGGACCGTCTTGCTGCGCGGCATGAAGGCTCGCATGTACTGCTCGGCACGCCCGTGGGCGGTGTCCTCGTCCACGAGGACCTCCTGAATCGAACTGTCGAGATAGTCGCGCAGTCCCTGCAGGACGATGTCCTGGTCGCTGTAGAGAAGCTTGGTCCCCTTGGAATCGCGCGCGTCGCGGGAGATGCGCTTCCATAGGCGGAGCAGCGCGTTCATGTCCCGGTTGAGCGCGGTCTTGGTCTGCCCAAGGGCATTCGTGCGGACGATGACGCCGCCGCCGTCGGGGACCGGCAGCGATTCGGCCATCGCCTTCAGTTTCAGGCGGACCTCCTCCGTGTCGACTTTCCGGGACACTCCGCAGGTCTTGTCGAACGGCGAGAGCACGAGGTAGCGCCCGGCCAGACTGAGGTTCGTCGTCAGGGCCGCGCCCTTGTTGCCTTCCGGCTCGCGGGTCACCTGCACCACGATGGGCCGGCCGCGGACGAGCACGTCCTCGATCTTCGGCCGCTTGGACTTCGGAGCCGCCTGGTAGTAGGCGTCTGGTACGACGTCCTGAATCGCAAGAAAGCCGTGCTTCGGAGCGCCGTAGTCGATGAAGGCGGCGTTCAGGCTCGGTTCAATGTTCGCGATCTTGCCGTAGTAGATGTTCCCGCGGGTCAGCCCCCGCTCGGCGATGTCGATTTTCAGGTCTTCGAGCACCGAGTCGTTGGCGATGGCGATGCGGAGTTCGGTGGAACTCCGCGCGTTGATGAGCATTCTTCGGGTCACAAAATCTCCGGGGGACGGCGGTTGCGCCGTCGGTTGAATCGGTGGGGACGATCCCGGACGCGTGGGCGCCAGGGCGCGGCGCGACTCCCCGAGGGGAGCCTGCGGGCCGGCGGATCTCGGTTCGCAGCAGATGGGACTGCGCGACCGGGCGCTCGAGCCGGGTCGTCGTCGGAGGCGGCGGGTGTAGCGTAGAGTTCACCACGGGCTGTCGGAGCGGCCCTCGGGCGACGCGAGTCGTCTCACGCGAGTTTCCTCAGAGTGGACGAACTGTCGGAAGGAGAGAGGCTGAAGCCAAGCGCTGACTCGTACTATCGAGTTGCGCGACACTTGCCGATTGAGGCCAGAGCCGCCGCCGTGGCTAAGCATAGCAGTTTCCGGCACTTGAGGCTTCGATCCGAGCCCGGTCGCTGATGAGACCGATCCACGGCGATGTCCGCGGCCTGCGCGCCGCGCAGCGAGGAGCGCTTGAACGAACCTACCGGCGGAAGGTGAACCCGGACCAGGTCGTCTCGACGGAACTGGCGCGTCACCTGTGCGCGCTCTCCCGCGAGATCGGCCGGCAGGTAGGGGTGTTGCTGACCCGCGACGGCGCGGTCAGCAAGGTGATCGTCGGCGACGCGCGTCAACTCGAGATCCCCGACATCGGCCGGCTGCGGGGCGGCCCCGGACGCTTCCGGCGACTGCGCCTGGTGCACACGCACCTGCGGGGCGAGGGGCTCTCGACCGACGATCTGAACGACCTCGCGCTACTCCGGCTCGACCTGGTCGCCGTGGTGCAGGCCGAGGCGGACGGGTCCGCCGGCGCGATCGAGGTCGCGTACCTGGCGCCCTCGGCGGCGGGTGCGGCGGCGCCGGAGGCCGCCAGTGACGATGGAGCAGGGGCCGAGTCACCCTTCCTGCGCGTCGAGGCGCGCCGGGTCTACGAACTGGACCTGGACTTCGCAGCCACCATCCGCGAAGTCGAGCGCGAGTTCGGCCGCTATCGCGGCGGCCGCGAAGCGACGAAGGAGCGGGCACTGGTGATCGGCGTGAGGCCGGAGGACGACCACTTCGCCGAGACGGTCGAACTGGTCCGTTCGGCGGGCGTCGAGGTCGCGGGGAAGCTCAGGCAGCGTCGCTCGCGGGTGCATCCGAGGACGGTCGTCGGCCGGGGCAAGCTGACCGACATCGTTCTGCAGAGCATGCGCGCGGGCGCCGAAGTGGCGATCTTCGACATCGACCTGAAGCCGGCCCAGGCTCGGGCATTCGAGGACGCGACCGGTCTCAAGGCGATCGACCGCACCCAACTCATCCTCGACGTGTTCGCGCAGCGGGCGCGTTCGCGGGACGGCAAGCTTCAGGTCGAGCTGGCGCAGTTGCGCTATTCGCTGCCGCGGCTGACCGAGAAGGACGCGGGGCTGTCGCGACTGACGGGCGGCATCGGCGGGCGCGGGCCCGGTGAGACGGTCCTCGAGGTCGGCCGGCGGCGGATCCGCGACCGGATCCGCAACCTGGAGCGGCAGGTCGAGAAGCTGTCCAGGCAACGGGACGTGGCCCGCAGCCGACGCCGCGACCGCCGGGTGCCGGTTCTCTCCCTGATCGGCTACACGAACGCGGGCAAGAGCACGCTGCTCAATGCGTTGACGCGAAGTGAGGTCGAGACCGCCGGCAAGCTCTTCGTCACTCTCGACCCGACGAGTCGGCGGATCCGTTTTCCGCGTGAGGGCGAAGTCGTCATCACCGACACGGTCGGCTTCATCGCGGAGCTGCCGCCCGATCTCGTGCGGGCGTTCCGCGCCACGCTGGAGGAACTCGGGGACGCGGATCTGCTGCTCCATGTCGTCGACGCCGCTGATGCGGGTTGGCGGGCGAAGGTGGAGGCGGTGGAACGGCTGATCGAGGAGCTGTCGCTCAACTCGAAGCCGCTCCTCGTCGTGCTGAACAAGTGCGACCTGGTGACGGACGAGCACGTGCGCCGGATGGCCGGCCAGCTCGACGCGGTCGCGGTCAGCGCGCGCACGCGGGCCGGTTTTGGACGGCTCATCGACCGTGCCGAGGAGGCGATGGGGCGGGCCGCGCCGCTCTTGCCGGGGGGCCGGTTGGGGCGCGGAGCCGCAGCCGCGCGCTGATACGCTCGAGCACGCCATGAAGTGCTGTCCCAGGCTTCAGAGGATCGGTTGGGGAGCGCTCGCGGTGCTCCTCCTGGCCGGCATGGCAGCCCTGCTTGCGCATTCCCTCGCGGTGCCGGTGGTGGCCTCCGACTCGCCGCCGGGGCGGCCCGACTTCGAGGGCTGGTACGAAGGGGCCGCCGGGCTGGCGGAGGCGCTCGAGATCCAGCAGCGCGACCGCCTGCCGCTGTTCTTGTACATCTACACCGACTGGTGCCCGTACTGCCGCCAGTTCGAGCGTGAGTTGTTGACGGACGATGAGGTCGACGGCTACCTGGACGCGGTGCTCGCGGTGCGGATGAACCCCGAGTCCGGGGGACAGGAGAGCCAGTTGGCGCAGAGGTTCGGCGTGCGCGGCTATCCGACCCTGGTCATGTACAGCGCCGACGGCGAGACGGCCTCGTACGTCGAGCGGATGGAGATGGTCGACGGCGAACCCCGCCTGATGAGCGGCAGGGCCTTCCTGAGGGTGCTGGACGAGGCGGCCAACAGGTAGGCCGGTTGCTGGATGGACGAGCGCCGCGAACGCCGGCCGCCGAGGGCCATCGTCTACTACGACGGCGACTGTGGGCTCTGCAATTGGTCGGTGGCGCGGTGCCTGTCCCGGGGCGTACCGCCCGGTGTCCGGTTCGCGCCCCAGGACGGTGAGGCGTTCGAGCGGCTGACCGCTGCCCGGCCCGATCTTGCCGATCTGGACAGCATGGTGCTTCAGATCCTGCCGGCAACGCACGCGGGCGCTACTCCAGCTTCGTCCTTGCCGGGTGAGATCAAGGTCCGCAGCGAAGCGGTGCTGTGGTTGGCGGAGCGGTTGGACGGCCCGGAGCGCTGGCTCGCCCTGCTCGCGCGGGTCGCGCCGAGAGCCGTGCTCGACTGGGGCTACCGGATCCTGGCGCGAAACCGCCAACAGGTGGGCCGCCGGCTGGCGGAGTGTCCCGTACCCACGCCGGAGCAGCGGCGCTACTTCCTCGCGTGAGCACGGCCCGGGGAGTGCCCCCGAGCCTGGCGGGCAGCCTTCCCCGCGACATCAGCGTCGCGGACTCTGAGATCGGCCCGCTGGAGGAGCTGATCGAGGAAGCTCGACAGCTCGGCTTCAGCCTGCCTGCCGCCCTCGAAAACGCCATCGACAAGCGGCGGCGGGAGTACCTTGCCGGCCGGATCAGCGCCGGGCATGCGCTGAGGCAGTTGCTGGGGCCCGATGCGTCGGAGGGCCAGATCGTCGGCGACGATGACGATGTTCCCCGGTGGCCGGAGGGCGTGGTCGGCTCGATCTCCCACGGCGCCGGCTTCGGCTTCGCCGCCGTTGCCGCGGCTGACCGGTACCGGGGCCTCGGCGTCGACGTGGAACGCGTCGTGTCCGCACGGCAGGCAGGGCGGCTCGGTGCACGGGTGCTGAACGAGCGGGAGATGAGCCTCCGTCAGGAAGGCGCCGGCGGCCTGACCGAGGCCGAGATGTTCACGCTCGTGTTCTCGGCCAAGGAGAGCGCGTACAAGGCCCTGTTTCCCCGCTACCGGCAGGTGCTCGGGTTCTCGGATGTCGAGTTGGAACGGCGGGAGGCGGGCGACGGCGGTGGTCGCCGCGGGGCGCTGCGGCTTCGGACGAGTGTCGCGAGCGAGGACGGGGCGGTCCGGCGCCTCGTCGGCTGGTACGTGTTGACGGGCGGCCAGGCTGACGAGGCCGCGGGCGGCGCGTCGCGCATGTGGACCGTCGTCGCGATTCCGTCCTGACCGCCAGTGGGCGTTCGCGGAGTTCCCGGCTCGAAGAAGGCCCTTGACACACGTCAAATGACGGCCGTATCGTCGTCGAATGACGCAGGGCGATGCCACTGCCATACTTGCGGGCTACGCGAACCGGGCCGAGTTGCCGACGACCGAGGCTGCCCGTCTGGGGGATCTGCTCGGGATCGAGGATGCCGCCGTCCTGAGTGACCTTGAGCTCGCGCGCCGAGTCGGCGGCGGCCTGCATCCCGACGCGGCGACCGTGCTGATGGAGATTCTCGGCCGTGCGAACGTCGTCGGACCCGTGATCCCCGAGGCGACGCTGCGACGGGCTCGCAACGAGGCCAAGCCGCTGTCGAGAGAGATGAGCGAGCGGCTCTACGAGCTCAGCCGCATCGTCGAGGCCCTCAGCCGCTCGTACAGGGGGGACCGGGAGGGAATCATGGCCTACCTCACGGCACGCCATCCTCTCCTGGAAGGCCGGAGAGCGCTCGACGTCGCGTGCTCCAGCTCCGCCGGCGCGCGCCATGTGCTCGAACTGATTCACCGCGCCCAGGACGGCATTCCCGTGTGACCGCGAGGCTCCTCGCGTCGCCGATGCGGGTGTATCGCATCGGCGACGCCGACGGGAAGTTCCCTGTGTGGAGCGCGGAAGGGGCGCGCCGCTACAACGGCCGATGGCATGAGTACGGCGCCGAGGTGATCCACGCCTCCCGGAACTACTCGACGGCGATGCTGGAGACACTGGTCAACTGGCCGTCGCCCGTACCGTCGAACCAGCACTTCGTCGAAGCGGTCATTCCCGCCGGAACGAGCTACGAGGTCGTCACGGCCGATGTTCTTCCCGGTTGGGAACGGCCGAACCTGGCGGCTTCGCAGCGCTTCGGCGGGGACTGGTATCTGGAACGCCGCAGCGTGCTGCTCTTCGTGCCGTCGGTAGTCGCGCGCCCGGAGAGTAACGTCCTCATCAACACCCGCCATCCGGACTACGAGGGCCTGGGAATCGAGGTCGGTCTGGAGACGCCCGTGTGGTGGGATCAGCGGCTGTTCGCCTGATCGCTGCGACTGAACGTGACGCGCACCGCTGCTACGATCCGCGCTTCCGCGAACGACGACTGGATTGAATGAGGAGTCCAACGATGGCGCGTCACGCCCTTTTGGCCCTCGTTCTCGCCGGGACTTCCGTGGCTCTCGGTCAGCCCACGGACACCGACTGGTCCGTCGTGACCGGCAACAACGCGAGTCAGCGGTACGCGCCGCTTGGACAGATCGATCGGGACAACTTCGGCGTGCTCGAAGTCGCCTGGCGATGGTCGTCGCCGGACAACGAGTTGATGACCGGGGATGGCGAGACGACGGGCCGGCGCATGGTGCCGCGGAATCACGAGGCGATTCCGATCAAGATCGGCGACCGGCTCTACGTGACGACCGGCTACGGGCAGATCGCGGCCATCGACATCGAGCAGGGGACGAGTCTGTGGACCTATGACCCACGGGCCTACGCTCACGGCCGGCCAACCAACCTCGGCTTCACGCACCGGGGCGCCGCGTACTGGAAGGACCCGGACCTGCCCGGCGAGGGAGGCCGGCTGGTCTGGGCGGGCGGCGACGCCTTCCTGCGCGCGGTCGACACGCTGAGCGGCGAACCGATCGCCTCCTTCGGAGACGGCGGCAGTGTGGATCTCACCCTCGGCCTGCGCCGCGAGGTCTCACGCCGGGTCTACAGCGTCAGTTCGCCCGTCACCCTGTGCCGCGACGTCGCGATCGTCGGTTCTTCCATCTCGGACGGTCCGCGCGCGCCGGAAGCGGCTCCGGGCGACGTCCGCGGATTCGACGTGCGCACCGGCGAGCAGCTCTGGACGTTCCATTCGATTCCGCAGCAGGGCGAACCCGGGCGCGATACCTGGGAGAACGGTTCGTGGAAGTACAGCGGCAACACGAACGTCTGGACGCTGATGAGCGCCGACCCGGAGCTTGGCCTCGCCTACCTGCCGTTCGGCACGCCGACCAACGACTGGTACGGCGGGCACCGCCTCGGCGACAACCTCTACGCCGAGTCGCTGGTCGCGGTCGACTGCGAGACCGGGGAGCGGCGCTGGCACTTCCAGACGGTTCACCACGGCCTGTGGGACTACGACCTGCCGACTCCAGCGATCATCGGCGACATCGAGGTCGAGGGCCGCGCCATCCGGGCGGCGATGCAGCTCTCCAAGCAGGGTTTCCTCTACGTCTTCGACGCCGGCACCGGCGAACCGGTGTGGCCGATCCTGGAGCGCGAAGTGCCGCAGACGGGCATCGTCGGCGAGCGGACGTCGCCGACCCAGCCCTTCCCGACCCGGCCGCCGGCCTTCGAACGTCAGGGAATCGGCCCGGACGATCTGATCGACTTCACGCCGGAACTCCACAGCGAAGCGATGGCCATCCTTGGCCGCTACCAGTACGGGCCGATCTTCACGCCGCCCACGGAGCGCGGCACGTTTCTGATGCCCGGCTACGGCGGTGGCGCGAGCTGGCCCGGCGGCGCCTTCGACCCGGAGACCGGCATGCTCTACGTGCCGTCCTTCACCTGGCCGGTGGTGAACACGCTTCGCAAGCCGGACGCGAGCCGCTCGTCCTTCGACTACGTGGGCCGCATCACCAGCGACGTCCGCGGCCCCCGCGGTCTGCCGCTGGTCCAGCCCCCCTACTCCCGGATCACCGCCTACGACATGCACCGCGGCGAGATCGCCTGGACCGTGCCTCTGGGCTACGGCCCGCGGCGCCATCCGGCACTTGCCGGGCTCGACCTGCCCGCCCTGGGCTCCGGCGCCCGCGGCCACGTCGTGGCGACAAGGACGCTGCTGTTCGTGACCTCCGGTCGGTCACTCGCATTTCGCGGAGTCGACCGGGAGGCGACGGCCGAGGGCGCCGGACGCGACGACTGGCGAATCGAGACGCCGGCTTTGCGCGCGTTCGACAAGGCGACCGGCGGGCTCGTCGGCGAAATCGAACTACCCGCACACACCGACGGCAGTCCCATCACGTTCCTGCATCGAGGCCGGCAGTACCTCGTGTTCGCACTCGGCGGGCGCGGGGCTCCGTTCGAGCTGATCGCCTACCGGTTGCCCATCTAGGAGTATCCGATGAAACCGAAGACTGGATTCCTGACGCTCTGTACCGTCCCCCTCCTCGCCGCAATCCTCGCCTGCGCGCCGGCCGGCGGCGACCTTCCGGCCGGCGGCGAGCACGCCGGCTTCGGGGCCTACACGCGGGAAGCGACCTACGATGGCGCCAACCGGTACTCCATCTACGTCCCGATGCCCGACGGCGTGCGCGTCTCGGTCGACTACTTCATCCCGACAATCGAAGGCGTCGAGGCGTCGGAGCCGCTGCCGACCATCCTCCACTACACGCGCTACACGCGGGCCTTCCAGGTCGAGGACGACGACGGCAACGTCCGGATCCTCTCGCAGGCCGAACGCGATCCGGTGCTCCAGCACATGCTGCACCGGGGCTACACAGTCGCGGTCGCCGACGCCCGCGGCACCGGCGCTTCCTTCGGCGTCCACAACGGCGCCTTCTCGATCGAGGAAACCGCCGACTCGTACCACATCGTCGAGTGGATCGCCGCGCAGCCGTGGAGTGACGGCAACGTCGGCATGCAGGGCCGCTCGTACCCCGGCATGACCCAGTACCAGGCTGCCACGCAGAGGCCGGCGGCGCTCAAGGCGATCTTCGCCGAGATGGCCGGGCCGACCCCCTACGACTTCGTCTTCCGGGGCGGCACCTACAAGAACGAGTTCATCGGCACCTGGGGCGCCGGCACGAAGTCGGCGGATCTCTCGACCCGGGCCGCGCCGGTGGACGCCGACCCGGAAGGCGCTCTCCGCGACGCCGCGGTGGCGGAGCACGCCGGCAACCTGTGGGCGCACGAGATGCTGGCGGAAGCCGGCGCCGGCCTCCGGGACTGGAAGCTCAACATCGAGGACGGCGACCACGTGTCCTGGGACACGACCGGTACGAGCGACGACTGGACCGCGATGGATATGTCCGGCATCGCGATCTACCACCTCGCCGGCTGGCTCGACATCTACGCCACCCAGCAGCCAATGGCCTTCGCCAACCTCCCGAACGCGTCACAGAAGATGATGATCGGCCCCTGGATCCACGGCGGCGGCTACGGCGGCGACGTCCACAATGCCGAGTTCCTGCGCTGGTACGACCACTGGCTCAAGGGAATCGACAACGGCGTGATGGACGAAGCCCCGGTCCACTACTACGTCATGCAGGGCAGCCACACGCTCCCGGACGACCCGGAAGCAGCCCTGAGCCTCGACGAGGAGCGGGCCGAAGACCCCGTAGCCTGGACCGCGGCCGATTCCTGGCCCCCCGCGGGCCTCTCGAACCGGCGCTTCGCTCTCGCCGGCGAGGGAACTCTGAGTTCCGCTTCAGACGGAGACGCCGGCCGGGACGAGTACACGGTCGACTACTCCTCCTCCGTCGGCTCGTTCTCCCGCTGGATGAACGGCCACGGCGCCAGCCGCCAGGACCGGCAAGGTACGACCTTCTTCGACGAGCGCTCCAGCGAGAACGCCAAGGCCCTCACCTACACCACCGGACCGATGGCCGAAGCGATGACCATCGTTGGCCACCCCGTCGTCCATCTGTCCGTCACTTCTACCCACGACGACGGCGACTTCTTCGTCTACCTGGAGGAGGTCGACGCGGACGGCCGCTCTCACTACGTCACCGAGGGCGCGCTGCGGGCTTCCTACCGAGCCGTCGGCGACGCGCCCTGGGACGACCTCGGTCTGCCTTTCCATCGCGGCCACGCCGAGGATCTCCAACCCCTGCCGGACGAACCCGTCGAACTGGCAATCGACCTGATGGCCACCGCGGTCACGATCGACGAAGGGCATCGCCTGCGACTGACCATCGCCGGCGCCGACGCCGCCAACCACGCGCTCTACCCGGATCCGCAAGGCGTCGACGCGCCGACCGTGACGATCCACCGGGGCGAGAGCGGTTCCTGGCTGGACGTGCCCGTGGCGCCGCCAGCCCCGTAGTGAACTTGTGAAGAACTTGAACAACTGGGAGTAAGCAAGAGATGAAGTACGTACCGTTAGGCAAGTCGGGTCTCTACGTCTCGCAGCTTGCGTTGGGGGCAATGACGTTTGACCGGCACGATGGCATCTTCGGCAAGATGCTCGGCGGCACGGGCCAGGAGCTCGCCACACGCATGGTTGACTGCGCGATCGATGCCGGGGTGAACATCTTCGACACGGCAAACATCTACGGCATGGGTGAGTCTGAAGTCATGCTCGGCAAGGCACTCGGTACTCGTCGCGGCGACGTCATCGTGGCGACCAAGTACAACAACCCAATGGGAACCGGCCCCAACTCGATGGGCGCAGGGCGGATATCGGCGATACGGGAGTGCGAGAACAGTCTGCGTCGCCTTGGTACCGATTGGATCGATCTCTATCAGGTACACAGTTTTGACTACACAACTCCACTTGAAGAAACGCTCCGGTCACTCGACGCGCTGGTGCAGCAAGGCAAGGTGCGCTACATCGGTTTGTCGAACTATGCCGGCTGGCAGATAGCGAAGGCCGACGGCATCTCCCAACGGCTTGGTCTCGAACGGTTCTGCTCAGTGCAGGCGTACTATTCGCTTGTCGGTAGAGAGTTGGAAAGGGAGATCGTTCCAGCCGCCTTGGATTTGGGTCTCGGCATTCTCGTATGGAGCCCGCTGGCGAGCGGATTCCTGAGCGGCAAGTACTCTCGCGATACGGCCGCCGAAGGTCGGCGAGCCGCGGTCAGTCTGCCACCCGTCAATGAGGAACGGGGTTATGACATTGTGGAAGTGGTTAGGGAGATTGCCGAGGCGAAAGCAGCTTCCGTAGCGCAGGTAGCTCTAGCCTGGATGTTGCACAAGCAGGGCATTTCAAGCGCGATAGTCGGGGCTCGCAATGAAAAGCAGCTAGCCGAGAATCTCGGTGCAGCTGACGTGGAACTATCAACGGCTGACATGGAGAAACTCGACGACGTAAGCGCGCTTGCGCCTGAGTATCCAGGCTGGACCCCAGGGCTCAGTAAACGGGGTCAGGATATGGCTAGCAGGCTTGCGGATTTAGGTTAGCTGCTCGCTTGCCGACGCCGCGCGCGGTCAGCCGCTGAGACGGCCGCCAGCGGCCGCCGTCTCCCGCAGCAGCGGCGCGGCCTGCCACTGCTCGGCGTCGAAGCGGACGGCGTAGTTGTCGAGGACGCCGACGATGCGGTCGAGGCCGAACTCGTCCGCCCAGAACATGGGGCCGCCGCGGTAGACGGGCCAGCCGTAGCCGTTGATCCAGATGACGTCGATGTCGCTGGCGCGGAGCGCGATGCCTTCTTCGAGGATCTTCGCTCCCTCGTTGACGGAGGAAAGCAGGCAGCGGTTCAGGATCTCCTCGTCGCCGATCTCGCGCTGCTCGATGCCCAGTCGGCCCGCCAGGTCGCGGGCGAGGTCCATGACCTCCGGGTCGGGCGCGGCGGCTCGCGTCGCCGAGTCGTAGACGTAGTAGCCGCGGCCCGTCTTCTGGCCGCGGCGGTCGCGCTCGCAGAGCATCTCGCGCAAGGTGCTGGAGGAGGATGTCTCCGCGCTCCAGCCGACGTCCAGACCGGCCAGGTCGCTCATGCGGAAGGGACCCATTGGCATGCCGAAGTCGTAGAGCACCCGGTCGATGTCCCAGGGCAGCGCGCCCTCGAGGACCAGACGATCGGCTTGCAGGCGACGCTGGAACAGCATGCGGTTGCCGACGAAGCCGTGGCAGACGCCGACCAGGGCCGGCACCTTGCCGATGGCGCGGGAGATCGACATCGCCGTGGCGATCGCGTCGGCCGCGGACTTCTCGCCCCGCACGACCTCGACCAGCTTCATGATGTTCGCCGGGCTGAAGAAGTGCATGCCGACGACATCCTCCGCGCGGCCTGTGACAGCGCCGATCTCGTTGACGTCCAGGTAGGAGGTGTTCGTGGCCAGCAGCGCGCCGGGCCTCGCGATCCGGTCTAGCTGGCCGAAGACACGCTTCTTCAGCTCCATGTCCTCGAACACCGCTTCGACCACGAGATCGCACTCGGCGAGCGCGTCCTGGTCGGTGCCGCCGTCGAGCAGCGCCATCCGCTCCTCGACCTGATCGGCCGTGAAGCGTCCTCGCGCGGCGCTGCGCTCGTAGTTGCTACGCACCGTGGCCAGGCCGCGGTCGAGAGCGTCGCGGTTCTGCTCGATGAGCGAGACGGGGAACCCGGCGTTGGCGAAGGCCATCGAGATGCCGCCGCCCATCGTGCCGGCGCCGAGCACGCCGACCCTGGCGATCTCGCGCACTGGGGTGTCGGGCGGGATGTCGGGGATCTTGCGAGCGGCGCGCTCGGCGAAGAAGTAGTAGCGCTGGGCCCGCGACTGCGGGTCCGCGTGGAGTGTCCGTGACAACTCGGCTTCGCGCGCGAGCCCGTCGTCGAACGGCAGTTCGACCGCCGCCTCGATGCACTGAATGCAGACCTCGGGAGCGTTGAAGCCCCGTGTCCGGCGCGCGATCCGGCGCCGGAAATCGCTGAAGATCGTCCGGTTCTCCCGCAGCACCTCGCGGTGGCTCTCGATGTCCCGGACCCGTGGCAGGCCGCGTCCCTCGGCCACGGCGCGCAGGGCGAAGCGGATGGCGCCGGCCTCGAGGCCGCCTTCCTCCTCGCTGTCGACCACGGCGTCGATCAGTCCCAGGTCGAGCGCCTCCGTGGCGGTGATGTGCTCGCCGCTCGTGATCATCTCGAGTGCCCGCGGTACGCCCACGAGGCGGGGCAGTCGCTGGGTGCCGCCGCCACCCGGGAGAATCCCGAGCTTGACTTCGGGCAGGCCCAGCCGCGCGTTGCGGTCGGCGACCCGGAAGTGGCACGCCATCGCCATCTCGAGGCCGCCGCCCAGCGCGGTGCCATGAATCGCCGCGATGAACGGTTTGGGCGACTTCTCGATCATCCGCCGGACCTCGTTCGTGTCCGGGGGCAGGCGCGGTTTGCCGAACTCGCGGATGTCGGCGCCGGCGATGAAGGTGCGGCCGCGGCAGACGAGAACCGCCGCCTGCATCTCGGAGTCGTCGGCAACTGCTGGCACGGCCGCCGCGAGCCCTTCGCGTACGTGCTGGCTCAGCGCGTTGACCGGCGGGTTGTCGATCCAGATCGCGCCGGCGATTCCGCGCCCCGGCTCCTCGTGACGTTCGACGGCGACGGACTGGCTGAGCTGCATGGCTGTGGTCTCCCCCGCGATTGGCGCCGGGAGGATACCCGGCCGTCCGTATACTCGTGACTCCGTCGACGAGGGAGGTTGAGATGACGCCGAGAACCGACTCCGCTCATGCGCTGGTGCCGATGTTCCTGATCCTGCTTCTGGTCGCAACGACGTCGGGAGCGGAGGACTGGTCAACTCCGCGGACCGCCGACGGCCACCCGGACTTCCAGGGCATCTGGGCGAACAACAGCGCGACGCCGCTCGAGCGGCCGAAGGCCTTCGGCGAGAAGGCGACCCTGACCGACGAGGAGCTCGCCGATCTCAAGCGCCGGCTGGACGAGATCCGGGAGGGTTCGCAGGCCGGTGACCTGCTCGGCGACTACCTGATCCAGCGGGTCCTCGAGGATCCCGAGTTCCGCGGCTTCGACCAGGTCACCGGAAACTACAACTCGTTCTGGCTCGTCGACCGTGAACTGACCAACCGCACTTCGCTCGTGGTCGACCCGCCGAACGGCCGGATTCCGGCGCTTACCGAGCAGGCGATGGAGCGAATGCGGGCCGCAGTGGCCTACGGCGACGAGGTTCCTGATGGCCCGGAAGACATGACCCTCGGCGTGCGCTGCATCACCTTCGGAGTCCCGAACACCCTGGCCGGTTACAACAGCTACTTCCAGTTCTTCCAGACTGCGGATCACGTCGCGATCCTGCAGGAGCTGATCCACGACGTGCGGATCATCCCGCTCAAGGGCCCGGCAGCTCTTCCCGAGGACCTGCGGCTCTGGCACGGCAACTCGCGCGGCTGGTTCGAGGGCGACTCGCTGCTGGTCGAGACGGAGAATTACTCCGCCGCCGGCGGAGCCAGCGGCAGGGCGACGGACGGTCTGAAGGTGGTCGAGCGCTTCACCCGCACCGGTCCGGACACGATCGAGTGGGAGATCACATACGAGGATCAAACGACCTGGGTCCGCCCCTGGACGATGATGATCGATCTCGCCCGAACGGAGGACCCGATCTTCGAGTACGCCTGCCACGAGGGGAACTACGGCCTGACGAACATCCTCTCCGGCGCCCGGGCCCAGGAGAGGGAAGCGGCGGCGACGGGCGGCCAGTAGGGGCCAGGTCCCGAGCCTGCCGCCGGGCGCCGGCAACTGCTATTCGATCGCCTCGAGGGGTACCGCGCTCCGCAGCTTGAGTCCCCTCCGGGTCACTCGGACCTCGGGCACGATCGCGGTGCCGGTTGGTTGGTCGCTGTAATAGGTGAGGACGTACTGGTGCCGCAGATCGTCCTGGATCCGACGGAACACGGTCGCGAGCTGCTCCGGCCAGGGCAAGCTTCCGGTTGAACGTCCGACCGGGAGAAGGCGCCCGCCGGTCTGCTCGCTGATCCGCAGGAGACGCTGCCGGGCCCTCCGATGTTCTCGCAGCCTGGCGGTAGTGGAGTAAGACCTGTCTCGTGATCTGTTTGATCTGCTGACGAGGACCCAGGCTTGCAGCGGCTCCAGTTGGATGAAGTAGACCGGCACACCGAGACGCTTCGCGAAGTCGGCGGCCTGATTCGGTTCGGACCGGCTGTGTTCGTCGAGACCGTCCGAAATCACGACGAGCGCGCGGCGCCCAGGCTCGTCGCGGTACTGCAACAGGGAGAAGAGGATCGCATCGTTGAGCGCCGTACCGCCCTTCGGATCGAGGTAGTGCAATCGGCTGGTGAGGAGCTCCTTGTGCCCGCTCGGAGGCTGTAGCACGGCTACAGCGTCGTTGAAGTGAACGAGAAAGGCGCGATCGCTTGTCGCCAGAGCGGCTTCAAGGAAGCTGGCGGAGACCTCGATCAGACTCCCCCGGATGAGCCGTGTGCTGCTTGAGGAGTCGATTGCGAGCCCGAGGACGAGCGGGACATCGGTGGACTGGTGAAGACCTTCCACCGGGCGCCGCTCGCCCTTCTCGCGGACCTGGAAGTCCTCGGGCCGCAGATTGCTCGCCGGGTTTCCGTTGCGGTCGGTCACGAGCACCTGAAGCTGAACCAGTTGAACATCGATTTCCCCCCGATGTTCGGCGCCCTGCAGGAGCTCCGCGTCCTCCCACTCGCGGCCGTCGGCGAGCCTCGCCACGACGCGGACGAAGCCGTCCGCTGGCACCCACTCCATCAGGCTCTCGACGGCGATCGTACGCGGCGCGCCGGTAGCCGTTTCCTCGCCGAAGTTGCGCAGGGCTTCGACCAGGCGTTCCCCGCGGTAGAACTCGACCCGTTCCAGAGTCGCGGATCGCGGCACCGATACGGCGGCTTCGACCCGGGCCGTCGCGTACTCGCTCGCCTGCTCGCGGCGGATCTCCAGGATGCGCACGGCAAAGGGTACGTCGAGCCGGTTGAGGACGATCCGGTCGCTGCCCAGGTGGTTCCCCTGATCATCGAAGCCTCGAACTTCGAGTGCCTGCTCGCGGGGCGGGTCGGCGAGTTCGATGTGCGTCGTGAAGGGCTTCTCCGTGACTCGCTGTACGCGGTCGCCGTCCAGGGAGAACTCGACTGCGGTGATCGACGGATGGATGATCAGAGTCTGGACTTCCACCCGACCGCTGAGCCGTTCGCGGTGCTCGCGGTCGGGCGGGATGATGCGGATGGCATCCTGGGCAGAGAGCGCCGGAGCCTGCGCAAGGATGGCCGCTGCCGCGACGCCGACCCGGAGTGATGGTAAGGCTCTCACCTGCTTGTCCTCTTCGGGCTACTCGATCCCTGCGAGCGGCACCGCGCTCCGCAGCCTGAGGTCGCGCCGGGTCACCCTGATCTCGGGTTCGACGGCGGTGCCCAGTGGCCGATCGCTGTAGTACGTCAGAACTTGCTGATGCCGCAGGTCCTCTTCGATCTGGTCAAACGCCTGTTCGATCCGCTCGACCCAAGGCGGATCGTCGTCGAGGAGTCGGACGGGAAAGACACGCCCGCCGGTCTGCCGGCTGATCCGCCTGAGCCGGCCGCTCGCCTCCCGTTCCACCCTCCTTGCCCCCCACGCGAACGGGTCATGAACGGTGTACGTCTCTTCGGATTGGGCCAGCTCGATGAAGTAGATCGGGAGCCCCAGGCGCTGCGCGTAGTCGGCGGACTGTCCGGGTCGCGTGCGGCTGTGGATGTCGAGGCCGTCCGTGATCACGACGAGCGCGCGGCGGCCGGGTTCGCGACCGTACTGCAGGAGCGAGAACAGGAGCCCGTCGTTCACGGCGGTGCCGCCCCACGGGGTCAGTCGACCCAGAGCGCGGGACAGAAGTTCCTTTTCTTGGCTGAGTGGCTGGAGGAGCCTCACCACGTCGTCGAAGTCCACGATGAATGCCCGGTCTTCCGGCGCCAGGATGGCCTCGAGGAAGTTCGCGGCAATGGCGTGTAGCTCTCGCCAGATCGGCAGCACGCTGTCCGACGAATCGATTGCCAGACCCAGCACCAGCGGGACGTCGCGGGCAGTGTGCACTGTCTCCACAGGGCGCTGTTGGCCGTTCTCGCGGACCTCGAAGTCGCTGGGCGCCAGGCCGCTGACCGGATTGCCCCGGCGATCTGTCACCAGGACCTGGATCTGGGTCAGTTGAACGTCGATCTCACTCTGGTAGTCGGCGCCCTGGAGGAGTTCCGCGTCCTCCCGTTCGCGACCGTCGGCCAGCCGTGCGTTGACGCGGACGAAGTCGTTGGCGTCAATGTCGGCGATCAGCGCCCCGATGTGGGCCGTACCCGTGGCGCGGAGCGCTGCCTGTTCAGCGAAGTCATCCAATGTGGAGACGAGTTCGTCACTGCGGTAGAAGTCGATCCGCTCCAACACCGCGTCGCGCGGCAGCGAGACAGCTGCCTCGACCCGGATCGGGGCGTTCTCGCCGGAGTGGGCGGGGCGAATCTTCGTGATTCGGGCGCTAAACGGCCTGTGGAGCCGGTTCAGGACGACCGTGTCGCTTGCGATGAACTCGCCGACGGGCCCCCAGGCTCGGACTTCAAGTCTCTGCTCGCGGGGCGGATTGGCCAGTTTGAGATGCGTCGCGAAGGGTCGCTTCTTCACCTGCCCGACAAGCTGTCCGTCGACGAAGAAGTCAACCGTTGCGATCTGCGGATCGATGACGAGAGTCTGGAGTTCGAGCCTGCCGCTCAGCAGTTCGCCGTATCGGCCCAGGGGCGGCACGATCTGCAAGGCCACCGGTCTGGCGAGGGGCTGCGGCCCGCGGATGTCGGCAGGACTCGATCCGAAGACGCGCTCCGGACGCTCGTACACGGTGCGGAACTTCACGCCTGCCGTCGTGCGGCCACGAAACTCGGCCATTCGCACCAGTCGGTCGCCGTCGCGGCGGAGCGTCTCGACCCGCCGCCACTCCGAGTCCGAGGTTTCGATCTCGGGCGACTCGTCGAGGTCGAGGATGCGGCCCTCGATCTTCTTGGGATGACGGTGGTACTGCCCGACGTCGAGCGGATACCAACGGAGGGAGCCCCGGCCGTCGAGGATCGCGAGCGACCCATCCTTGACCCGGATCAGGAACGTGTCGAACCGATCGGCGGCGTCCCGGGCCAACCTCCGCAGGAGCCGCGCGGCGTAGTTGTTCCCGGGGTACAGACTCGCGGTCTTTTGAACCGGATCCTCGCTGAGTCCTTCGTTCCGTATCCAGGGGCCCAGCAGAGGCGTCAGTGAAACGCCGTCGTACGTCTCTTCGCCGTACGGGAAGGCGTCGCTGCTTACCGGTGCGGGTTGCGGCCACGCGGAGTGGATGGCTTGCAGCCAGATTGCCAACGCGAGCACGACGGGTGTCGTCGTCCGGATTGCGTTCGTCCAGGCTGGAGGCGAAGGTGTTGCTTGCATCTCTGCTGGCAGGCCTAGTCGATGCCTTCGAGCCGCACCGCGCTCCTCAGCCTGAGTCCGCGCCGGGCCAATCGGACTTCGGGTTCGGCTCTCACACCCAGGGGCCGGTCACTGTAGTACGTCAGAACATACTGGTTGCGCAGGTCCTCTTCGATTCGGTCGAAGACCTCTTCGATTCGCTGGGCCCACGGCGGATCGTCGGACGTAAGCGGGACGTGGAAGAGACGCCCCCCCGTCTCCCGGCTGATCCGCTCGAGTCGCTTCCGTGCCTTCTGCCGCTGCACCGGGTAACGGGTGATGACCCGGCCGCCTCTCCTCTCGGTCCAGGTGACGGTCGGATCGAGTTCGATGAAGTAGATCGGCAGGCCGAGTCGCGCCGCGTAGTCCGCGGACTGTTCGGGGCGTGAGCGGCTGTGCTCGTCCGCGCCGTCCGTTACGACGACCAGGGCGCGGCGGCCGGGTTCACGCCCGTATTGCAGGAGGGAGAACAGGATCCCGTCGTTGATCGCGGTGCCGCCGAAGGGGATGAGTCGATCGATGCTCCGGATGAGCCGTGCCTTGTCGTTCGTGAGTGGCTGGCGCAGGCTCACGGTGTCGTCGAAGTCGACCAGAAAAGCCCGGTCGTCCGGCCCCAGCGTCACGTCGAGAAAGTTCGCCGCGACCTCCCTCACCTCGCTCCAGGCTCGGAGCATGCTGTCGGAGGAATCGATCGCCAGTCCCAGGACCAGGGAGACCTCCCGGGCGCTCAGAAGCGCCTCCGGCCGGTACCGCCTGCCACCCTCCCGGATCTCGAAATCATCGGGCGCCAGGCCGCTTGCGGGGTTGCCCTTGCGGTCCGTCACCAGCAACTGGAGCTGGACCAGTTGGACGTCGATCTCGCTCCGGTAGTCGGCGCCCTGAAGGATCTCCGCGTCTTCCATCGAGCGGCCGTCAGCGAGAGTCGCCGTGACGCGGACGAAGCCGTCGGCGGGCCCGTACTCCATCTCGGCCTCCACGATGACCGTGCGCGCCAGGCCGGCGGCAGCCTGGTCGCCGAAGTCGCGTACGGTCCTCACCCGCTCCTGACCGCGGTGGAAGTCGACCCGCTGGAGGGTAGCGGTGCGCGGCACCGAGATCGCGGCTTCGACCCGGGCAGAGTCGAAGCTGTCGGTTGGGTTGCCACGAATCCGTGTGATGCGCACACCGAAAGGCGTGTTCATCTGGTTCAATGTCATCCGGTCGCTGCCGGCGAAAGCACCCATGGTGTTCCAGGCCCGGACCTCGAGCGTCTGCTCGCGAGGCGGAACGGCCAGTTGGAGGCGGGCAGAAAACGGAGGCTTCCTGGTTCGCCCGGCGAGTCGCCCGTCCACGAAGAACTCGACCGCCACGATCAGTGGATCGATGATCAACGTCTGGACTTCGACCTTGCCGCCGAGCAGTTCGCTGCGTCCTCGTTGAGGTGGCACGAGGCGGATGGCCGCGCCCTCCGTGACGGCGCCCTCCCCTGGCAGAGGGTCCGTACTGAGCAGTCTGCCCGGCCGCTCGTAGACCGTGCGGAACTCCGCGCTGCGACGCCGGCGATCCCGGAGCTCGTTGATCAGCACCAGCCGGTCTCCGTCACGGTAGAACGTCTCGATCCTCTGCCAGTCGGCGCCGATCGTCTCGATGGTGACCGAGTCGACGCTTCGAACGACCCGTCCGCTGACGCCCCCGCCCTGGAACCGTCCATCCAGGGGGTAGCGCGCGACGTCGCCCCGATCGTCGAGTAGAACGAGGCTGTTCTCCATGATCCGGACCGAAACGGTGTCGAGCTGAGCGGCGGCCTGCTCGGCGAGCTTCAGCATGAGCACGGCTGTGGCGTCCGGTCCCGGCCACGTCCTCTCGGTCTTGAGAAGGGGATCTTCGCTGAGCGCCTCGTTCCGCATCCAGGGCCCCAGGAGAGGGGCCAGCGGCACGTCCTCCCCGGCAGAGTGGGCGGACGCTGAGGTGTTGGTGTTCGCCGGGACGTCCTGGGCATGGCCGGGAACGAGGCCCGGCAGCGACAGCATCAGGACGAACGCAACACGAGCCATCGCGTGGATGGCTTCGGCCCGGACTGGTACGACGACTGCCACTTGTGATCTCGCGCTCGTGAACTACTCGATCGCCCGGAGAGGCACCGCGCTCCGGAGCGTGAGTCCGCGTTCGGTTACCCGGATCTCGGGCTCGGCGTGAGCGCCGGATGGCTGGTCGGTGTAGTAGGTGAGGACGTGCTGGTGCCGCAGGTCCTCTTCAATCTGGTCGAACGCCCGGTCCACTCGCGCCGTCCATGACACGCCGTGGGCGACGAGGTCGATGTGGAAGTGGCGCCCGCCGGTGTGCCGGCTGATTCGTCTGAGCCGTCTGCGCGCCTGCTCGCGCAGCAGCGTCGTGTCGGGCGTTCTGCTGGCGAGATCGCCGTTTCCGATCACGGGCTTGACCGACCGGTCGAGCTCGATGAAGTAGATCGGGATCCCCAGGCGCTCGGCGAAGTCGGGGGCCTGCTGCCAGGGCGAGCGGCTGTCCAGGTCGACGCCGTCGGTGACCACGACCAGAGCCCTGCGCCCCGGCTCACGGCGGAACTGGAGCAGCGAGAACAGAAGCCCGTCGCTCAGGGCCGTGCCGCCGCCCGGGACCAGCAGTCCGAGGCGCGCTTCCAACCGTCGCTTGTCCGCGGTTGGCTGTTGGAGGAGACGGACCGTGTCGTCGAAGTCGACCAGGAAGGCGGAGTCCTCGGGCGCCAGGGCGCCTGCGAGGAAACTCCTGGCCACGTGCCGCAGATGACCCCATGCGGGCCGCATGCTCTCCGACGAGTCGATCGCGAGACCCAGAAGCAGGCGGACGTCGTCTGCGCTGTGAAGCCGTTCCGGTTTGATTCGCCTGCTGCCTTCCCGGATGTCGAAGTTCTCCGGCTTCAGTGCACTCACGGGGTTGCCTTCGCGGTCCGTGACGAGCACCTGGATCTGAACCAGGTGAACATCGATCTCGGCCCGGTAGTCGCCCTCCTGGAGGAGTTCGGCGTCCTCCAGCTCCCGGCCGTCGGTGAGCTTCGCCTTGACGCGAACGAAGTCGTCCGGTTCGGGGTCTTCGATCAAGGCCTCGACGTGGATCGTCTGCGGGGGCCGCGTTTGTGTGGCTTCGCCGAAGTCCTCCAGGGCGGCGACGAGGCTCTCGCTACGGTAGAACTCGACCCGTTCGAGGTGTGCTGACCAGGGCGGTGAGACAGTTGCGCCGACTACGACGGCCGGGGCGCCGCCTTCCGGTTCACTACGGATGCTCGCGATGTGGATCGCGGCAGGCCCATCGACGCGGTTCAGAATGAGCCTGTCGGTTCCCTGGAGGTCGCCGTCGGCGTCATACGCGAAGACCTCCAGCGTCTGCTCGCGTGGCGGGTCGGCGAGTTCGATGTGCGTCCGATGGCGTGGCTGCCTGATCCGCTTCGGGGGATGATCGTCGAGACGGTACTCGACGGCGGTGATGACCGGATCGATGACCAGCGTCTGGAACCCGACCCTGCCGCTGAGCAGTTCGCGGTAGCCGCGTTCCGGCGGCACGATCAGGATCGCCGACGGCCGGGCAAGGCCGTCTACCGTGTCGACGAACGGATGCTCCGATGCCGAGCCGACTACCGGGCGATCGTAGACCATGCGGAACCTCACACCGACATTGGCCAGTCCGCGGCTTCGCAAGTGAGTCGAGCGCACGAGTTGGTCCTGCTCTCGGACGAACGTGTCGACTCCGAGCCATTCGTTGGCGACGGTTTCGATGGAGAGCGTGTCGCCGGACCCGAGGGCCCGACCCTGGTTCTGGCGGTCGAGGGACTGCCACGAGCCGTCGAGTGGGAAGGCGAGGGTCTCGCCCTGGTCGTCGAGGATGAGAAGCGAGTCGTCCTCGATTCCCACCAGGATGGACGCGCGTCGAGCAGCGTAGTCCCTTGCCTGCTCCTGCAGGGTCGACGAGATCCACCGTCCCTCCCGTGCCGCCTGCTGAGCCCTGAGAACCGGATCCTCGCTGAGTTCTGCGTTCAGGATCCAGGGGCCGAGCAGGGGGGTTAGCGAAACGCCGCGGTGCGTCGCTTCACCGTAGGGGGCGGCCGGGTCGCTGGCCGGTGCGGGCTGTGGCCACCCCGCGTGCACGGTCGGCAACCAGATCGCGAACGCCAGCGTGAGGTGGCCCACTGCACCTACCTGCATCCGTTCCTGCACGCCTAGTCGATCCCCGGCAGCGGCACGGCGCTGCGAAGCGTCAGCCCGCGCCGGGTGACCCGGATCTCCGGTTCGACCGGCGCGCCGCGTGGCTGGTCGGTGTAGTACGTCAGGACGTGCTGGTGTTGCAGGTCCTCTTCGATCTGGCCGAAGACCTGCTCGATCGGTTCGGCCCACCAGCGCGTGTCGCCTTGGAGCTCCAGGTGGAACAGGCGTCCGCCCGTCTCCTCGGCGATGCGCTGGAGTCGCTCGCGGTTGCGGCGAAGAACAGCAACGCCGGGGTCCCCGGCGCGGGAGTTGTCGAGTTCGATGAAGTAGATCGGCAGGCCCAGCCGCTCCGCGAACTCACTGGATTGTTCAGGACGGGAGCGGCTGTGCTGGTCGGCGCCGTCGGTGATGACGACCAGCGCCCGCCGCCCGGGCTCGCTGCCGTACTGGAGGAGCGAAAAGAGGAGTCCGTCGTTCAGGGCCGTGCCGCCCATCGGCATCAGGCGATCCAGCCGCTCAGAGAGAAGCGGCTCGTTCTCCGTTAGCGGCTGGACGAGCCGCACCGTGTCGTCGAAGTCGACCAGGAAGGCCCGGTCCCCCGGCGTCACGGCGGCCTCCAGGAAGCTCCGCGCGATGTACTTCAGGCGATTCCAGGTGGGCAGCATGCTGTCCGACGAATCGACCGCGAGGCCCAGAACGAGCGGCACGTCGTGGGCGGTGTGCAGGGTCACCGCGGAGCGGCTCCGGCCGTTCTCGCGTATCTCGAAGTCCCCGGGCGAGAGTCCGTTCACCGGATTGCCGTGGCCGTCCGTCACCAGCACCTGGAATTGGACGAGTTGGATGTCGATCTCGCTCTGGTACTCGGAGCCCTGGAGGAGTTGTGCGTCTTCACGTTCCCGGCCGTCGCCGAGCTTCGCGACGACACGGATGAAGTCGTCGGGCCGGCCGCCGTCGATCAACGCCTCGACCTGAGTCGTTCGCGCGGCGCCGGTGGCTGCCTCGCGGCCAAAATCGCGCACGGCTTCAACGAGAAGGTCGCTCCGATAGAAGTCGACACGCTCCAGCTTGGCGGTGCGGGGCAGCGAAAGGGACACGACTACGCGGATCTTGGGCTCTCCGCCTACCTGGACGTTGCGCATGGTCGCGATGCGGACGGCGAAAGGCAGATCCACCTGGTTGAGCAGGTACTCGTTACGGCCGAGATACACGCGGTCCCGACCGTAGGCCAGGACTTCGAGTTGCTGCTGGCGAGGCGGGTCAGCAAGGCGGATGCGAGCCCTGTAGGGCCGCTTCCGGACCAGGCGCACTGAGGCGTCGTCGAGAAAGAACTCGACGTCGACGATGCGCGGATCGATGATCAGCGTCTGGATCTCGACGGTTCCGCTCAGCAATTCGCCGTACTGGCGTTCGGGCGGCACGATGCGGATGGCGGCCGGTGGGTCGGTCATCAGGGACTCCCGATCGAACGGTCCCGGCCTTTGGTAGACCGTGTCCACCTGGAACGGGGGCAGGTCGTGGGGCTCCAGGTCGGTCCACCGCACGAGCCACTCGCGTTCGCGGAAGAAGGTGTCGACCTGACGTCCGTTGGGCTCGACGATCTCTATGGTGAGCGTTGCACCGGCTTCGAGAACACGCCCCCTGACGCCACGACCGAGGCGGCGCCACTTGCCGTTGAATGGGAGACGGCGTGTTCCGCCGCGGCTGTCGAGCAGGGCCACTTCGCTCTTGAGAGTGCGGATCATGAGCGTCGCGAAGCTGTCGGCGACTCCTTGAGCGATCTCGCGCAGTCTCGACAGGTCCTGTTCCGACTCGAGGTCGAGACTCTCGACCTTGTGGACAGGGTGTTCGCTGAACGCGTCGTTCCTGATCCACGGCCCGAAGATGCTGGAGAAGCGGAGTTCCTGGCTGACGTCGAGGAAGCCGAACGATTGATTGTCTTGAGGTTGTCCCGCGCCGGATGCCGGCAGAAGAGCCGTGAGGGCCAGTGCCGACGCTGCCGCCAGCCTCGCGGGCCGCTCCCACCTTCGACCTGGGCTCATCATCGGCGAACTGCCGCCGTGGCTACTCGATCGTCTCGAGCGGCAACGCGCTTCGCACCCGGAGGCCTCTTTGGATCATCCGCACTTCCGGCTCCACGGCCGAGCCGAACGGACGCTCGCTGTAGTACGTCAGGACGTACTGGCGCCGCAACTCTTCCTCGATGTGGTCGAACACGCTGGCCATCTGGTCGATCGACTCGATCTGGAACAGGCGGCCGCCGGTCGGCCCGGTGATCAGCCGCATGCTGTTGCGGAGGTTCGCGTCGTCCATCGTCGTCGGGCCGAAGCCGAGGGAGCGCATGGCGACGACGTAGACGGGCACTCCCAGCCGCTTGCCGAAATCGATCGCGCGGGTTGGGTCGGAGCGGCTGTTCGAGTCGAAGCCGTCGGTGACGACGACCAGGGCACGCCGGCCTGGTGTCTCTCCGTACTGCAGGAGGGAGAACAGGATCGCGTCGTAGAGGGCGGTCTGGCCCTGAGGGAAGAGGCGTTCCAGTCCCCGCGCCAGCAGTGGTTTGCTGTCGGTGAGCGGCTGCACGAGGCGGAGCGTCGAGTCGAAGTCGACCAGAAAGGCCTGGTCGCGCCAGGTCAGGGCGCCGTTCAGGAAGGCCTCGGCGATCGCGTTCGTCCGGCGCCAGATCGGCTCCATGCTGCCGGAGGAGTCGATCGCCAGCCCCAGGGACAGGGGGATGTCGTTCGAGACGTAGAGATTCTCGACCTGGCGCCGCTGGCCGTTCTCGCGGACCTCGAAGTCCTCCGGCGTGAGATCACCGACCGGGTTGCCGCTTCGGTCGACGACGAGTACCTGGAGCTGGACGAGCTGGACGTCGATCTCGGCCTGGAACCGGGCGCCCTGGAGCAGTTCGACATCTTCGAGTTCCCGGCCGTCTCCCAGGCGCGCCACGACCCGGACGAAGTCCTGGGGCGTGACGCCGGAGATCGGGACGTCGGCCACCACCGAGCGCACGCCGCTGGGCCCGGCCTCACCCTCGAAGTCGTCGAACGACGCGACGAGCCGTTCCGTGCGGTAGAACTCGACGCGCTCCAGCGTCTCTGCGCGCGGCACGGAGATGCCGGCCTCCACGCGGACCGTCGTCTGGCCGTCGGCGTCGCCGGGACTGATGCCGGCGATACGCACCGCGAACGGGGGATCGAGGCGGTTCAGAACGATCCTGTCGGTTCCCGCGTGGGCGCCCCGGGCGCCGGTGGCGCGAACCTCGATCGTTTGCTCGCGGGGCGGATCGGCGAGCCTGACCCGTGCCTCGAAGGGCGGCGTCGTGACGCGGGCCGCCTGCTCGCCGTCGAGAAGGAACTCGACGACGGCGATCTGCGGGTCGATCGTGAGGGTCTGAATCACGACCCGGCCGGTGAGCAGCTCGCGGTAGCCGCGCTCGGGCGGCAGGATGCGGATCGTCGCCGGCCGCGCGCTGCGTGCGCTGTCCGCGCGCTCCGGCCGCCTCCCGCCGCGACCGCCCTCGACCGGCGGCAGGAAGTCCGTCTTGTTGAAGCCGTCCTCGTCCGGTTCGGCGGCAGCCTCGCTCGCGCGCGGCGCGGACGCCAGAACCGGGACCGCGGGCGCGTCGCCGGAGCGCTCGTAGACGGTGCGGAACGAGAGATCGGCGAAGCGTCCTCCCTGGAGGTCGGTTACGAGAACGAGCCGATCGCCCTCCAGGTAGAAGGTCTCGATCCGCTGGCGCCCCTGGGAGGCAGTCTCGACCTCGAGCGAGTCACCGAGAAGGCGGGCGCGGCTGCGGCCGCCGAAGCCGTCGGCGATGTCGCGCCCGTCGAGGTAGAGGATGCGGTCCTCGCGCTTCGCGTTGCGGATCAGAAGCTGGGGGTCGTCGATGCGGATCAGCAGGACGTCGAGCCGCTCGGCGAGTTCTCGCGCCATCTCGCGCATTCCCGACGGGCCGTCCTGTGTGGCGCCCGGCTGTCGGCCGGCGCGGCCGCCGCCGAATCCCCCGCGGCCGGAAGGGCCCTGGCCGCCGCGGCCAAAGCCGCCGGTGCGTCCGCTGCCGGGGTTTGCGCCCGGTGATCGGCCCGGACCGCCGCCGAAGGTCTGCCCGTAGCTCTCCTCGAGCTTCTCGATCGGATCCTCGCTCAGCCTTTCGTCCCGGACCCAGATGCCCGGGATGGCGGCGACCGGGTCGTCGACCACGGTGGCGGCCGACGTCTGCTGTGGAGCGGCCTCCTGAGCGAGGGCCGGTGCTGTGGAGGGCGCGATGAGCAGGCTCAAGACGCTCGCTGTCAGCCACGTGCTTGCGGAGCGGAGGGAGCGAAGCCGGTTTCGCCCGTTTTCGTCGTTCCTCGTCATGTTGACCGCCTCTATGTCCTATGCAGGATACAGGCCAGCGGCTTGCGTTCCGCCAGGAGCTCGTTAGGTCGCCAGAAAGTCCCGCACCCCCTTCAACACGCACACGGTCCCCAGCGCCAGGATCACCGGCCCGGTGACCCGCCGGAACTGACGGTCGTCGAACCGGTCGAGAAGGCGGGTCCCGATCCGCGCGCCGGCCACCGCAAGCGCCATGCCGCCAGCGATCAGCCAGGGGGAGAGCCGTTGGTCGGGCAGTTCGGGCAGGACCGTGCGGGACACCCACACGTAGTAGCCGATCTTGAGAAGATGACCGACGGTCTGGGTGAACGCCTTGGTGGCGACGATCGTTCGCCGGTCGACCTTCGTTTCGAGGTAGAACGCATCGAGCAGGGGGCCGGATGCGCCGGCGAGAAGCTGCGCGCCGGTGACGGTCAGCCCGCAGAGCGTGGCCGTGCGCCGGTTGCGGACGTCGAGTCCGCGCAGCGCCGGCAGCAGCCGGGCAACCCAGGGGAAGCTGCCGACGACGATCAGGACCAGCGCCGGGTCGGGTACGAAAGCGATCGCCACGAACAGCAGCACTGCCACGGCGGCGCCGGCGCCGTACCAGGGGAGCACGGACCACATCATGCGGTCACGCAGGAAGAGGAATCTGGCGCCGTTCGACGTCGCCTGCACGGCGCCGTGCAGGATCATCGCTCCGGTGACCGGCAGCACGCTCGCCAGCACGGCCATCAGGATCAGACCGCCGGCCATGCCGAGCACGCCGGAGATGACGGCGGTCAGGAGAACGGTCGCGAGAATCGCTGCCGGGAGCATCCGGGAGAACTGGCCGGTAACTGTGGTGCGACGCGCTCCGCCGTAGCGGCAGCGCTCAACCTCTACCTACTCGAGTCCTTGAAGCGGAGAAACGCTCTTTACCCTAACGTCCCTTCTCAGACTCCGAACCTCCGGCTCAACCGCCTCGCCTCGCGCGACCTTGCTGTAGTAGGTCAGGACGTACTGGTGGCGGAGGTCCGTGTCGATCCGGTCGAACACCCGTTCCATTTCGGCGGCCAGTTCTGATGGGGGCAGGTCCGGGTGGATCCGAAACAGTTGGCCGCCGGTGCGTCGGGTGAGCTTTCGTGCCAGGATGGGCGGAGGTGCGTTCCAGCCCACGCCGATGAAGTAGATGGGAACTCCCATCGATTCGGCGAAGTCTCTGACCTGGGCCGCTGTGAAGCGGCTGTCTCCGTCGTTGCCGTCGGTCACAACGACCAGTGCGCGGCGTCCCGGTTCGCTGCGGAACTGCAGGAGCGAGAACAGAAGGCCGTCATTCAGCGCCGTGCCTCCGTCGACCAGTAGGCGATTGAGCCGCGCGGCGAGGAGGGGTTTGTTTCCGGTCAGCGGCTGAAGCAGCCGGATGGTGTCGTCGAAGTCGACCAGGAACGCTCGATCGCCGGCGTCGAGGGCACCCGCCATGAACCTCCGGACGACCGTGTGCAGTCGTTGCCAGACGAGTCCCATGCTCACCGAGGAGTCGATGGTGATGCCGAGGACGAGAGGGACGTCGTTCGAGACGTGCAGGTTCTCTGCCGGGCGTCTCTCGCTGTTCTCCCGGATCTCGAAGTCCCCAGGCCGGAGGTCGCTCACGGGTTCGCCGTCGCGGTCGACTGCCAGAATCTGGAGTTGGACCAGTTGCACGTCGATCTCGCTGCTGTACTCGGCTCTCTGGAGGAGTTCGGCATCCTCCTGTTGCCGACCGTCGGCGAGTCTCGCCACGACCCGGACGAAGTCATCGGGCTCGACGTCCTCAACCAGTGCCTCGACACGTACCGTGTCTGCTCCCTGTCGCTCCGTTCTCCAGTCCCGATCATCGAACGCGGCGACCCGGCGTTCGCCGCGGTAGATCTCGACGCGGGCCAGAACCGCGGTCCGTGGCACGGTGATCCGCACCGTGACGCTGGCAGCGGAAGAACCTCCAGCTACAACCGGACGGAGACTTGCGATACGGACGGCGAAAGCCGAGTCGAGGCGGTTCAGCACGATCCGGTCGGCGCCGACCTGGGCTCCGTCGTCGCGGTACGCGCGGACTTCAACGGTCTCTTCGCGGGGCGGATCGCTGAGCCGGAGGCGGGCCTTGAACGGTGGCTTCCTTGCCTGCTTGACCGGCCTGCCGTCGTGCAGGAACTCGACCATCGTGATCAGCGGGTCGACCACGAGGGTCTGGACCTCGACCGGGCCGTACAGGAACTCTCGGTATGTGCGTCGAGGCGGCACGATACGGATAGCGGCCGGCTTGCTGGGCTGGAGGCGCTCAGGGTTGACCGGATCTGCCGGCGGGGGCCTGCCGTCGGCGTGGTCGTAGACAGTGCGAAGGCTCAGGTCGGGGAACCCGAAGTTGCGCGACTCGGAGACGTGAACGAGCTGGTGCCCCGACCGGTAGAACGTCTCCAGCCAGAGCCAGGTCGAGTTCGCTCCCGTCGTGGCGAGTTCGAGGACGCCACCTCCGGCGTACGCGGCACTCTTGCGACCGGGTGTAAAGCTCCTTGCCACGCCGTCGAGCGGGAGGTGGATTCTCTCGCCGGCTGCGTTCTGCATGAAGACCCGGTGGCCCCTCGTTTCGATTCGTAGGCCGCGTCGCCGCAGGGAGAGCTCCTCGGCGTAGTACGCAAGCGGCGGAGGCAGGCTGGCGGCCTCCCGGGAATCCGTGGCCATGCGATGGACGGGGTCCTCGCTGAGCTCGGTGTCGCGGACCCAGGTGCCTTCCAGTCCTGCGAGGGCAACCGCATCGGTGCCGAACCCGACTGTGCCCTGAGCCGACCCCGCCTGGGCGTGAACCGCCTCCTCGGGTGCCGTCCAGACGGCGATAGCCAGCAGAGCTGTGCCTAGAGCTGTCTGCCGGCGCGCTGGGAGGAACGAACGCGATGAATCGGTGCTTGGCGACATCTCCAGGGGAAGCCGAGGTGTTTGGCGTGGAGTCTGCAAGATGCGGGCCGGGGTTAGAAGTTCCGCTTCCGTGCCGGGCCCTTTGATCTTCGACAACGGTTCCTTGGCAAGGTCGGCAGCCGTCGGACTTTGTGGACGCTGCCGTCCCCTGGCGGTGGCACGGGCCTGTATTCTCTGACACTTCCCATGAAGACATACAGCCTATGAAGACATACATCCTGCGTCGGTTGCTGGCTATGGTGCCGACGCTGTTCTTCGCCAGCCTGATCGTCTTCGTGTCGATGCGGGTGATCCCCGGCGACGTGATCGACCTGATGCTGGCGCAGAACGATGTCTCGACCAGCCTGGACCGGGAAGCGCTGGAAGCGGCGATGGGCCTCGACCAGCCGATGGTCTCCCAGTACGTGCGCTGGGCGGGTAACGCGCTGAGCGGCGATCTGGGTCAGTCGCTCTGGCGGAGCACACCGGTGCTGGAGCAGATCCTGGAGCGGCTGCCGGTGACGTTCGAACTGGGACTGCTGGCCCTGGTCATCGCGCTGTCCGTCGCAGTGCCCGTCGGCATCCTCTCGGCGACGCGTCAGGACTCGGCCGTCGACTACACGGCGCGATCGTTCTCGCTCCTGATGTTGGCGATCCCGGGGTTCTGGCTCGGCACCCTGGTCATGGTGTTCCCGTCCGTGTGGTGGCGCTGGGCGCCGGAACTCGAGTACACGCCGTTCTTCGTCGATCCGATCGCGAACCTCACGCACCTCATCGTCCCGGCGATCCTGCTCGGCCTTTCCCTGTCCGCGGTGACGATGCGGATGACCCGGACGATGATGCTGGAGGTGATGCGCCAGGACTACGTGCGCACCGCCCGCGCCAAGGGCCTGCGTGAGCGGGCGGTCGTCGTCCAGCACGCGCTCAAGAACGGATTGATCCCGGTCGTCACGCTGATCGGGCTGCAGGCGCCGCTGCTGATCGGCGGCGCCGTGGTGATGGAGCAGATCTTCGTCATTCCCGGCATGGGGCTGCTGCTGCTCGAAGGGGTCTACGAGCGGGACTATCCGGTGATCTCCGGCGTCTTCCTGGTCGTCGGCGTCGCGGTGCTGCTGATCAACCTGCTGGTCGACCTGAGCTACGGCTGGCTCGACCCCAAGGTGCGCTACGGATGAGCATGTCGTGACCACCGTCGCCGCAGCCGCTCCGGACGCCATGCCGGCACGCGACCAACCGCGCTGGTGGCGCTTCACGGTCCGCCTGTTCCGGACCAAGCCGCTGGGTGCGGCGGGCGCGGTGGTCTTCGCGATCTTCCTGTTTTCCGGCGTCTTCGCCGGCGTGCTCGCTCCCTACGGCATCAACGAGACCGACCTGGCGCATCGCCTCGAGCCGCCATCGCGCCAGTTCCTGCTCGGCACCGACCACCTGGGCCGTGACCTGTTCTCCAGGGTCCTGATGGGGGCCCGCCTGTCGATGATCGTGGGTTTCTGCGCGGCCGCCCTGGCGACCGTCGTGTCGATCCTGATCGGCGTGCTCTCGGGCTACCTCGGCGGCTGGTTCGACATGCTCAGCCAGCGCCTGGTCGACGCCTGGATGACCTTCCCCGACCTGGTGCTCCTGATCGTCATCGTGTCGGTGGTGGGACCGGGGATCACCCAGATCGTGATCATCCTGGGTCTGCTCTACGGCATCGCCGGCTCCCGCATCGTGCGCGGCGCGGTGACCTCGGTGCGCGAACACGTCTACACCCAGGCCGCGCAGTCGGTCGGCGCCGGGACGTTCCACATTCTGCGCCGGCACATTCTGCCCAACGTGATGCCGGTCGTCATCGTCCTGTTCACGACCCGCGTCGGCGCCGTCATCCTGTCGGAGGCGGCGCTTTCGTTTCTGGGCCTCGGCGTGCCGCCGCCGGCGCCGACGTGGGGCGGCATGCTCTCCGGCGACGGCCGCACCTACCTGTACCTTGGGCCGTGGCTGGCGCTGGCGCCGGGCATCTGCCTGACCGTCGTCGTCTACGCCGCGAACGTCTTCGGGGACGCATTGCGCGACCTGCTCGATCCACGGATGAGAGGAACCTGACGTCATGCAAGAACGCCTGTCCCTGGTCGGTCCGGTGGCCCTCGCCCTCCTCCTCGGCGCCTGCGGCGACGCGCCCCCCGCCCGTTCCCCGTCGCCGGCCGGCGGCACCGACATGGGAGCCGATCTCTCGTTTGAGCCCGGCCCGGCGCCGGTGGAGCCGCCCCGCTACGGCGGCGAACTGAACGTCGGCACGGTCTACGTCACCCTGTCAGCGCTGTCCTGGGACACGACGGACTGGAACTGGAAGCAGAACCACGACACGGGGATGCTCTACGAGCAGCTCTTCGTCGCCGATCTCGACCAGGCCGCCGTCCGGGGCGGCGACCAGCGCTTCGTGTCCGAGGCGTACATGTCCCCCGAGACGATCCGCGGCGAAGTGGCCGCGAGCTGGGAATGGGAAGACCCCCTGACCCTGGTCATCGAGGTCCGGCGCGGCATGATGTTCCCGGACAAGCCCGGGGTGATGGGGGCGCGGGAGCTGGACGCCCACGACGTCGTGTTCAGCTACGAGCGCCTGCGCGACAGCCCGAAGGCGATCCCGACCTACTTCGACCACATCGACCGTGTCGTGGCCAGGGACGATCACACGGTCGTCTTCGAGTTCGGCGAGTTCAACGCCGAGTGGGACTACCGCTTCGGCTACGGCTACTTCTCGGGCATCGTGCCCCGGGAACTCGGCGACGTCGACGCCAAGGACTGGCGGAACGTCACCGGTACCGGCCCGTTCTCGCTGGAGCGGTTCATCCCGGGCAACTCGCAGACCTACGCCCGCAGACCGGGCTACTGGGACCGGACCACCGTCGGCGGCGAGACCTACGAGATTCCCTTCATCGACAAGCTCACCTACCGCACGATCAAGGACGAGGCGACTTACCTGACCGCCATTCGCACGGGCAAGCTGGACATCCTCGAGTACATCCGCTGGATCGCCGTCGACCACCTGAAGAAGACGACTCCCGAACTGCGCTGGTCGCGCTGGCTGTCGACGGGCGGCACCTTCATGGTCATGCGGGTCGACCAGGAACCGTTCGACGATGTGAGGGTGCGGCGGGCGATCAACCTCGCAGTGAACCAGCGGGAGATCGTCGAACTGTTCTTCGGCGGCAACGCGGAGCTGTTCGCCTACCCGCAGCATCCCTCATGGGAGGGGTACTTCGAGCCGCTCGAGGCGATGCCGCCGTCCGTGCAGGAGCTGTTCGAGTACAAGCCCGAGCAGGCCCGCCGTCTGCTGGCCGAGGCGGGCTACCCCGACGGCTTCACGTTCAGGATGCAGGTGTCGGCCAACAACGCGATGCGGATGGAGCTGGCGCCGCTGCTCGCGAGCTACCTGGATCGCATCGGCGTGACGATGGAGATCGAGGTCGTGGAGTACGCGGCCTACCTGTCGATGATGACCACCCGCACCCACGGTCCCGGCTACCTGATGGCCAGCGGCCATGTGAACCCGACCACCACCCTGCGCAAGAACTTCGTCACCGGCCAGACATGGAATCCGTCGATGTGGTCCGACCCGGAGCTCGACCGTCGCATCCACGAGATGTTCCTGACCCGGGACGAGACCGAGCGGCAGCGGATCGTCAAGCAGATCACGAAGGAGATGCTGGACGAGGCGCCCTATCTCTGGCTGCCCGTGCCGTACATCTACACGGCCTGGTGGCCGTGGGTGAAGAACTACGGCGGCGAGCTGCGCGCCGGTGCCGTGCGCCCTGGTCCGATCTACGCGCGGCTCTGGATCGACCAGGAGATGAAGCGGGAGATGGGCTTCTGAGCTCCGGAGCGCCGCCGCTGCTGAGGGTCGAGAATCTCGACGTCGCCTTCCGTTCGGGCTTCGGCGGTCGGCCGCCGGTGCGCGCCGTGAACTCGGTCTCGCTCGAGGTCGCGGCCGGTGAAACGCTCGCGATCGTGGGGGAGAGCGGCTCCGGGAAGAGCGTCACCGCGCTCTCGATCCTGCGCCTGATCCCGGAACCGGGGCGGATCGAGAACGGCCGGATTCAGTTCGAGGGCCGCGACCTGCTGGCTCTCGACGAGACCGGCATCCGGGCGGTGCGGGGCAACCGGATCGCGATGATCTTCCAGGAGCCGATGTCCTCGCTCAACCCGGTGCTCACGATCGGCCGCCAGGTTGCCGAGCCGCTGCGCCTGCACCGAAGGCTCAAGCGGCGCGAGGCCCTCGATCAGGCGGTGGACCTGCTCAGGTCGGTGGCGATTCCGGACGCGGAGAAGCGGCTTGGCGACTACCCGCACCAGTTCTCCGGTGGCATGCGTCAGCGGGTGATGATCGCGATGGCCCTGGCGTGCCACCCGCGCCTGCTGATCGCGGACGAACCGACCACGGCGCTCGACGTCACGGTTCAGGCGCAGATCCTCGAACTGCTCAAGGAGCGCACCCGGGAGACCGACTCGGCGCTCATCCTGATCACCCATGATCTCGGCGTGGTTGCCCGCTACGCCGACCGGGTGGCGGTCATGTACGGCGGCCGGATCGTCGAGAGCGGGCCGGCCGGGGCGCTCTACGCGGATCCGCGGCATCCCTACACTCAGGGCCTCCTGCGCTCGGTGCCCCGGCTCGAGGGCGACACCGGCGGACGCCTCGCGTCGATCGAAGGCCAGCCGCCGGACCTGTCGGCGCTGCCCGCGGGCTGCGCCTTCGAGCCGCGCTGCCCCAACGCGCATGAGCGCTGCCTGGAGGCGCCGCCGCCGCTCGTCGCGCATGGTGCTGCCCGGGCCTGGGCCTGCTACCGAGCCGAAGAGGAGCCGGCGGCCTGACCGGCGCCGGAAGCGCATGATGACGACGGACGTTGCCGTGGATGCATCGGCTTCGCGGTCATCTCCCGGGAGCGAGGTGCTGCTTCGGGTCGATGGCCTGAAGGTCCACTTTCCCGTCACGGAGGGAGTGCTCATGCGACGGCGCGTCGGCTCCGTCAAGGCGGTCGACGGGGTGTCGTTCGAACTCCGGCGTGGCGAGACCTTTGGCCTGGTGGGGGAGAGCGGCTGCGGAAAGTCGACGACCGCGCTCGCGATCCTCCGCATGCTCGAACCGACCGCCGGCCGGATCGTGTTCGGGGGTGAGGACGTGACGGCGTACAGCCAGAAGCAGTTGCGAGGTGTCAGGCGGCGGATGCAGATGGTGTTCCAGGACCCGTTCGGCTCGCTCAACCCGCGCATGCGAGTGGGAGAGATCGTCGGCGAGCCGCTCAAGGTCCACGGCCTGGCCGGCGACCGCCGGCGCTACCGCGCGCGGGTGGCGGAGCTGCTCGACCTGGTGGGCCTGCTGCCGGCGATGGCGAACCGCTACCCACACCAGTTTTCGGGCGGCCAGCGACAGCGCATCGGCATCGCCCGCGCCCTCGCGCTCGAGCCCGATCTGGTGATCTGCGACGAGGCGGTGTCGGCGCTTGACGTCTCGATCCAGGCGCAGGTGCTCAATCTCCTGATGGACCTGCAGGCGCAGCTCGGCCTGACCTACCTGTTCATCGCCCACGACCTGTCGGTCGTGCGCCACATCAGCGACCGGATCGGCGTGATGTACCTGGGGAGGATTGTGGAGATCACGACGCGGGACGAACTGTTCGAGCGGCCCCGGCACCCGTACACGGAGGCGCTGCTCGCATCCGTGCCGACGCCGGATCCCGTGATCGAGGCGGCGCGGCCGCACCGGCTGATCGCCGGTGAAGTGCCGAGTGTCCGCAAGCCGCCCCCGGGCTGCGCCTTCCACCCGCGCTGCCCGAAAGTGCTCGACCACTGCAATAGCGTTGAACCACCGCTCGAAGCGGTTGGCCCGGCGCGGGTCGCCTGCCACCTGTACGCCGATGCGTCGCCGCCCCCGGCGGCGCCGGTCAGGCCCGGGGAGCTGGCGACTTGACCGCTTCGCTCGGAACTCGACGGAAGTTCTACGGCTGGCCGATGGTCGCCGTGGGTTTCGTCACCTACGGCCTGGGCATCGCTCCGGCGTACTACGGCCTGGGCATCTTCGCGTCGTCGTTGATCGCGGATCTGGAGCTGACCCGCCAGCAGATCGGCGAGATGTTCGGGGCCTTCACCTTCACGTACGGCCTGGTCAGTCCGATCGCGGCGGCGGTCATCCGCCGCTGGGGCATCCGGGCCACGGTCACGGCGGGCGCGCTATGCGCCGCCAGCGGCTTCTGGCTGGTGAGCGAAGCCTCGAGCGCGACCGAGCTCTACCTCGGTTACTCGCTCGTCGGCGGTATCGGGATCGGTTTCTCGACTCTCCTGCCCGCCCAGTCGATGCCGGTCTTCTGGTTCCGCAGGTACCGGGCGCGGGCGACGGCGATCATCCTGACGGGCGCCGCGGTCGTCGGCTTCCTGTGGCAGCCGTCGGCGGGGCTCGTGCTGGAGTCGTGGGACTGGCGCGTCGGCTGGCGGATCGTCGCGGGGCTCTCCCTGCTCGTCGCGGCGATCGCGGTGCTCTTCATCCGGAACAAGCCGAGCGACATCGGTCAGCGTCGTGACGGGCTGCCGCCGGCCGAGGCCGACGATCCGACCCCGGTCGGGCCGGGCCGCCGGGCGGAGTCGGCGCAGGCGGGCGGCGGCGCCGAAGCGGCGGGCGAGTCGGCGCCGAAGGGCGCCTTGATGTGGGCTCTGCGCACTCCCCAGTTCTGGATCGCCACCTTCGCGACGGCGGCGAACTCCGTGCCGTGGCGCGTCGTGTCCGCCCACGGCGGCATTCACCTGGAAGACCTCGGATTCACGACGCTCGCCGCGTCGGCCATCCTGGGCGTGCGGGTGGGCGCCAGCCTGTTCGGTCGGCTGACCGGCTCGCTGGGCGACTTCATGTCGCCGATGCGGCTCCTCGCGCTGGCCCTGCTGGTCAACGCGGTCGCCCTGTCGGTCTTCGTCTCCGCGGACTCCGCGGTCGTGGCGTATCCCTGCGTCTTCGCGATCGGCGTGGCCTACGGCACCGCCTACACGAGCGAGGTGGTCGTGTTCGGTTTGTTCTTCGGACGTGCGGCGTTCGTCGGCTCGACCGGCGTCCGGCTCTTCCTGATCGGCGTCATCGGCGCTATCGGACCGGTCCTGGCCGGCGCGGCGGCGGATCGAACGGGTTCCTATGCCGGCGCGCTCTGGACCCTCGCCGCCCTGGCCGTCCTGGGCGCGGCCTCGATCTGGTTCTGCCGGCCACCGGACCGGTCCGTGCTGACGGACGAGTCGAAGACGGAGCAGTAGACTGCAAAGACACGGTAAGGAGGAGAGTCGCATGGGCAAGCGGAAGGCGCCGATCGCAGCATTCGCCATCGTCGTGCTGGCTGGGACGCCCCTCGCCGCGCAGCAGGACGGGCCGGAGCTGGAGCGCACGCCCTGGGGCGCGCCCGACCTGCGCGGGATCTGGGACTTCCGGACGATCACGCCGCTCGAGCGGCCGGAAGAGCTCGGCGAGCAGGAGCGGTTCGGCAGCGCCGAGGCGGCCGCCGAGTTCGAGCAGCGGACGCTGGCGCGGCGGGACAAGGACCGCCGCACCTCCGACGGCCTCTCGGCCCAGGCCGACGTCGCGAACGCCTACAACCAGTTCTGGTGGGACTATGGGGACAAACTGACCGAGGACCGGCGCACGTCGCTCATCGTCGATCCTCCCAACGGCCGGATTCCCGAGCTGACCGACGCGGCGAAGCAACGGGTCGCGGAGCGCGTCGCGGCGCGTCGCCGGCCGGCCCACGGCCCCGAGGATCGCGGCGTCGCCGAGCGGTGCATCCTGGGCTTCAACGCCGGCCCGCCGATGAGCCCGAGCGCCTACAACAACAACGTCCAGATCTTTCAGACCGAGGATACGGTCGTGCTCCTGGTCGAAATGGTCCACGACTCGCGGATCGTGCCTCTCGATGGGCGTCCGACGCTGCGGGAGGACGTGCGGCAATGGCGGGGCGACTCGCGGGGCCACTGGGAGGGCGAAACCCTGGTCGTCGTGACGACGAACTTCACTGGCGAGACCAGCTTCCGGGGGTCGGGCCCGAACATGCGGTTGACCGAGAGGTTCACCCGCGTGGGGGAGGACCGGCTCGTCTACGAGTACACGATCGACGACCCGGAGTCCTTCGAGCGTCCCTGGACGGCGGTCATTCCGATGAGCAGGAATCCTCTGCCGATGTTCGAGTACGCCTGCCACGAGGGCAACTACGGCATGCTGAACCTGCTGCGCGGCGCTCGGGCGGAGGACGCCGAAGCCGAGGCGGCCGCCAGGGCGGAGACCTCGGGCGGTTGAGGCCGGTCGTCGACCCGCGCGCGTTGCCTTGACGATCGCCACCGTCGGCCTGCTCCATCCAGGGGCGATGGGCGTCACCGCCGGCGCGGCGGTGCGAGAGCCGGTCCGGGTCGTGTGGGCGTCCGGGGGACGCAGCCGGGAGACCCGTGCCCGGGCCGCGGGCGCCGGTTTCGAGGATCTGGGCACGCTCGAAGCTGTGACCGCGGCATCCGACGCGGTGCTCTCGGTCTGCCCTCCTCACGGCGCACTGGCGCTCGCCGAGACCGTCGCCGCGACCGGTTTCGATGGCCTCTATGTCGATGCGAACGCGGTCTCGCCCGCGACGGCGCTCGAGATCGCGGCAGCCGCGGCGGCGGGCGGAGCTCGCTTCGTGGACGGCGGCATCGTCGGGCCGCCGGCGATCCGGCCGGGGACCACGCGCCTCTATCTCTCGGGAGACGCCGCGGTGGAGCTGGCGGCCCTGTTCGAGGACTCGGCCCTCGAGGCGATCGATCTCGAGGCGGACGTCGGCGCTGCTTCGGCGCTCAAGATGTGCTACGCCGGCTTCACCAAGGGCAGCGCGGCCTTGCTGCTTTCGCTGCGGGCCGCCGCGAGCGCATACGGCGTCGAGGGCGGTCTGCTCGGGGAATGGGCCAGATCGCAACCGGGCCTCGAGAAGAGGAGCGTGCGTGCGGCGGCCACGGCGGCACCCAAGGCATGGCGCTTCGCCGGCGAGATGGAGGAGATCGCCTCGACCCTCGAGGCGGCGGGGCTGCCGGATGGGTTCCATCGGGCCGCGGCGGAGGCCTACGTGCGGCTCGCCGGCTTTCGTGGCGAGCCGGAGGGGGTGGCAGTCGAGGAGGTCGTCGCGGCTTTGCTGAAACCGGCCGACGGCGCGTAACGAACAACGAAAAAGGGCGGCCCCGGAAGGCCGCCCTTGCTCGCTGCCGGTAGCCGGCCTGGCTACATCATGCCGCCCATGCCGCCCATGTCGGGAGCGGGCGGGGCGTCCGGCTTCTCTTCCTTGATCTCGGAGACGAGAGCCTCCGTGGTCAGCATGAGGCCGGCGATCGACGCGGCGTTCTGCAGCGCCGTCGTGGTGACCTTGGCCGGGTCGATGACGCCGGCGGCGATCAGGTCTTCCATCTCGCCATTGGCCGCGTTGTAGCCGACCGAACCGGTCTGCGCCTTCGCGTCGCGGACGATGACCGAGCCCTCGACGCCGGCGTTCTCGGCGATCTGCCGTGTCGGCTCCTCGAGCGCGCGCTTGACGATCGAGATGCCGATGCCCACGTCGCCGTTCTCGGTCAGCCCGGCGACCGCTTCGATCGCGCGCAGCAGGGCCACGCCGCCGCCCGGCACGACGCCTTCCTCGACGGCGGCCTTGGTCGCGTGCATCGCGTCCTCGACGCGAGCCTTCTTCTCCTTCATCTCGGTCTCGGTCGCGGCGCCCACCCGGATCACGGCGACACCGCCGACCAGCTTCGCCAGCCGCTCCTGGAGCTTCTCGCGGTCGTAGTCGGAGGTCGTCTCCTCGATCTGGTTGCGGATCTGCTTGACCCGGCCGGCGATCGCGGCCTGACGGCCGGTGTCGCCCGACTCGGTGACGATCGTCGTGTCGTCCTTGGAGAGGACGACCTTCTTCGCCTCGCCGAGGTCCTGCCACTGGACGTTCTCGAGCTTGATGCCGAGATCCTCGGTGATCACCCGGCCGCCGGTGAGGATCGCGATGTCCTCGAGCATGGCCTTGCGGCGATCGCCGAAGCCCGGCGCCTTGACCGCGGCCGCCTGCAGCGTGCCGCGCAGCTTGTTGACGACCAGGGTGGCCAGAGCCTCGCCCTCGATGTCCTCGGCGACGATCAGCATCGGCTTGCCCTGCTTGGCGACCTGCTCGAGGACCGGAAGCAGGTCCTTCATCGAGCTGATCTTCTTCTCGTGCAGGAGCACGACGCAGTTCTCGAGCACGCACTCCATGCGGTCGGCGTCGCTCACGAAGTAGGGCGACAGGTAACCGCGGTCGAACTGCATGCCTTCGACGACCTCGAGCTCGGTCTGCAGGCCCTTGGCCTCCTCGACCGTGATCACGCCGTCCTTGCCGACCTTGTCCATCGCCTCGGCGATGATCTGGCCGATCTCGGCGTCGTTGTTCGCGGAAATCGTGCCGACGTTGGCGATCTCCTCGCTGTCCTTCACGTCCTTGGCGAGGGAGTGGATGGCGCCGACGGCGGAGCCCACCGCGATCTCGATGCCGCGCTTCAGCTCCATCGGATTGGCGCCGGCGGTCACGTTCTTCGCGCCTTCGCGCAGGATCGCCTGCGCCAGGACCGTTGCGGTCGTTGTGCCGTCACCGGCAACGTCGGAGGTCTTCGAGGCCACCTCGCGCACCATCTGCGCGCCCATGTTCTCGAGGCCGTCCTTCAGTTCGATCTCCTTGGCGACGGTGACGCCGTCCTTGGTGATCGTGGGGGAGCCGAACGACTTCTCGAGGACGACGTTGCGGCCCTTGGGGCCGAGCGTCACCTTGACGGCGTCGGCGAGCTTGTTGACTCCGCGCAGGACCGCGCCGCGCGCGTCCTCGGAGTAGACGATCTGCTTTGCCATGTATCTGCTCTCCAGTTCCGGCCTATCCCACGACCGCGAGGATCTCGTCCTCGCGCAGGATGACCATGTCTTCGTCGTCGATCTTGATGTCGCTGCCGGAGTACTTGCCGATCAGCACGCGGTCGCCGACACTCACGTCGAGCGCGGACCGCTCGCCGTTCTCCTGCAGCTTGCCGGGGCCGACGGCGACGACTTCGGCCTCCTGCGGCTTCTCCTTCGCAGCGTCCGGGATGATGATGCCTCCCCGGATCTGCTCCTCCTCCTCGAGCCTCTTGACGAGTACCCGGTCATGAAGCGGACGTACACTCACCAGCGATCTCCTCCTCTTTGGGTTGGTGTCGGTGGATGTGGTTTTGTGGCCGGGCGAAGCGCCTGTTAGCACTCGCCCTGGGCGAGTGCTAACAATAGAAACATGGAAGCCCGAATGTCAACAGTCCAGGACACTTCGCTGCGCGGCCGGCTCGCGGCACAGGCGGTAGAGTCTGCCGGTCCCGCTGACGCGGTCTCCGGTGCAGGGGACCGGAAAGGAGACTCGCCTGTGATCTGGCCTCAACGAAGAGAAGGCGACGCTGCGGCGATGGGGATCGCTCTGCTCGCTCTGCTGGCCGTGTTCGTCTGGCCGGCCGGCGGCGCGGCCCAGAGCGCTCCGACCGCGGCCGCCGTGCCGGTCGAGGAGTTCGAACTCGACAACGGCATGCGCTTCCTGCTCGTGAGCCGCCCGGAACTGACGACGGTGGCGGCGGCGTGGGTGGCCCACGTCGGTTCCGCTGACGAGCGGCCGGGGATCACCGGTCTCGCCCATTTCTTCGAGCACATGATGTTCAAGGGCACGCATACGATCGGCACGAAGGACATCGAGCGCGATCTCGAGATCATCGCGGAGCAGGAGGCGGTTCAGGAGAAGATCCGCGCCGAACTGCGCGAGCAACGTCGCCGCTACCGGCTGGGCGAGATTAACGATCCCTACGATCCCGCGCACCGCACCGACACCTTGAACGCGCTGCGCGCGGAGTTCCAGGAACTCGTGGAAGAGCAGCGAGAGATCATGGTCAAGGATGAGCTGGACAAGGTCTACACCGACGGCGGCGGCACGAGCCTGAACGCCTTCACCAGCAACGACTTCACGGTCTACATCAACCAGTTGCCGTCGAACCGGCTGGAACTCTGGTTCTGGCTCGAGTCGGATCGCCTGCTGAATCCGGTGTTCCGTGAGTTCTACGCCGAGCGCGACGTCGTCTACGAAGAGAGGCGCCTGCGCACCGAGTCGACGCCGACCGGCCGCTACGACGAGCAGGCGGACGCCATGTTCTGGCAGTCCCACCCCTACAGTTGGCCGGTCATCGGCTGGGCTTCGGACCTGGAGGTGATCAGCAAGTCCCAGGCCGACGAGTTCTTCGCCACCTACTACGCGCCGAACAACCTGAGCGCCGTGCTGGTCGGCAACTTCGACCCGGTCGAAGTGCGGGAACTGGCGGAGCGCTACTTCGGCCGCCTCCCGCAGGCCGAGCGGCTTGTGCCTGATGTCGTCACGCTGGAAGCCGAGCAACTGGCCGAGAAGCGGATGACGGCCGAGTGCGACTGCCAGCCTCAGCTCCAGGTGCGTTACCACGCGGTGCCGTTCGGCCACGGCGACGGCTACGCGCTCGATGTCGTCGCGGGTGTTTTGAACGGCCGCACCGGCCGTCTCTACGAACAGATCGTGGAGGGCGCCGAGATCGCGTCCAACGCCAGCGCCTTCTACGAGGCGAGGAAGTACGCCGGCGTCTTCAATCTGCGCGCCGAGACGAAGGGCGATGCCACGCCCGAGCAACTCCTCGCCGCCTGGGACGGGATCGTCGCGGAACTGATCGCCGAGCCGGTGCCGGAGGACGAGCTGGCCAAGGTGAAGACCCGGGTGTCTGCCGACACGTACCGCCAGCTCCGGGATCCGTTCTTCCTGATGATCCAGTTGACGATCATGGACGCGCTGGGCGACTGGCGCTACCTGAACACCGTCGCGGAGCGGACGAACGAGGTCACGGCCGAGGACGTGCAGCGCGTGGCGGCGAAGTACTTCGAGCCTTCGAAGCGCCTGGTCAGCCTGTACTACCGGAAGGCGGGAACCGACGCGACGGAGACGCCGGCCGAGCTCGAGGCCCTGCCGCCGGAGATGCGGACGGCTCTCATGTCCCAGGCCGAGGCGATCGCCCAGATCGAGGATCCTGCGCAACTCGAGATGGTCCTCCAGCAGATGGAGGCCCAGTCGGCCCAGGTGCCGGAAGAGATGCGCCCGGCGCTCGACTGGATGCGGGGCGTGATCGAGGGGCGGCTGGCCGAACTACAGGAAGATCAAGGAGGTGAGCAGTGAGCGTACGCGTCCTTGTGAGAGTGCTGGCTCTCGTCGCTTTCTGCCTCGGCCCGGCGTCGTCGGCCGGGGCCCAGGGCGACGCCGAGATCGTCGCGCACCCGAGTGAACTGACCTATGGTCCGCTGGACTTCGAGCTGCCCGACGCGGACGGTTTTCGCCGCGAGCTGGCTGGAGGCGTTCCCGCCTACCTGGTGCCGGACCGTTCGCTGCCGCTGGTCGACATCACGGTGCGGTTTCGCATCGGGTCCTGGCTGGAGCCGGTCGATCAGACCGGGCTGGCCTCCCTGACCGGCGAACTGATGCGGACGGGCGGCGCCGGCGAGCTCGAGGCGAAGGCCTTCGACGAGGCGGTGGAGGCGGTTGCCGGCAACTTCTCGGCGTTCATCGGCAGCACGAGCGCCGGGATGTCGATGAACTGCCTGACGACGGTGCTCGACGAGTGCCTCGACCTGTTTTTCTCCATGCTCACCGAGCCCCGCTTCGACGGCGACCGGCTGGACCTGGCGAAGGAGAACGAGCTGGAGAGCCTCAAGCAGCGCAACGACGATCCGGTCTCTGTGGCGGGCCGAGAGGGTCAGTGGCTGCTCTACGGTCCGGACCACGTGGACTCGCGCTTCGTCACCGCGGCGTCGCTGGAGGCGGTCGGCCGCGACGACCTGGTGGCGTTCCACCGGCGCTACGTCCATCCCGGTCATATGGTCGTGGCGGCCGCCGGCGACTTCGACAGCGACGAACTCGCGGCCAAGCTCTCGGCACTGCTCGGGCGCTTCGGGAAAGAGGGCCGCGACCAGGCGCCGTGGCCGCCCCAGGGAGCGGCGTACGAGCCGGCGCCCGGCGTCTATGTGGCCCAGCAGGACATCCCGCAGGGGCGCGTGCAGATCGGCCACCGCACCTTCCAGCGCGAGGACTGGGGTCATCCCGACCACTTCGCGCTGTCGATGATGGACGGGGTGCTCGGCAACGGCGGCTTCACCACCCGGCTGATGAAGCGGATCCGTTCGGACGAGGGGCTGGCCTACGGCGCCTACTCCAACTTCCGCATCGGCAGCTACTGGCCGAGCAACCTGAGCATCACGTTCCAGTCAAAGAGCGAGACGGTCGCCTTCGCGGCGAAGATCGCGCTTGAAGAGGTCGACCGGATGCGAATGGAACTCGTCCCCGAAGACGAACTCCAGACGGTCAAGGCGGCGGCGATCGAGACCTTCCCGAGCAACTTCGAGTCGGCCGCGGCCATCGCTTCCATCTTCGCCCAAGACGAGTTCCTGGGCCGCCCCCACGACTACTGGCGGACCTACCGCGCGAACGTCGAGGCGGTGACGCCGGCCGACGTCAAGCGCGTGGCCGAGCGGCATCTCCTGCCCGACAGGCTGGTCATGTTGATCGTCGGCGACTGGGAGGAGATCGAGCCGGGCGACGCCGACGGCCGCGCCACGATGGCCGAGGTGGCCGGAAAGATCGGCGGCGGCGTCACCATGCTGCCGGAGCGGGATCCCGTGACTCTGGAAACGGTGAGCCAGTGAGGCCCGGCGCAGTGGTCGGGCCGGCCTGACCCCGATGCTGGCCTCGCTCGACCGGTTCCTGGAAACCGCCGTCGGCTACGCCTGGGGCATGCCCCTCGTCGTGCTCCTGATCGGCTCGGGCGCGTTCTTCTGCCTCTACGTGCGCCTGCGGCCGCTGCTCCACATGGGGCACGCGACCGCGGTCACGCTCGGGAAGTACGACTCGCCGGACGATCCCGGGCACATCAGCCACTTCCAGGCCCTGTCGACGGCGCTGGCCGCCACGATCGGGGTCGGCAACATCGGCGGCGTCGCGATCGCGGTCACCCAGGGTGGCGCCGGCGCGGTGTTCTGGATGTGGGTGGCGGCGGTCGTCGGCATGGGCACCAAGTTCTTCTCCTGCACGCTGTCGCAGATTTACCGCGGCCGGGACGAAAGGGGCGCGCTCCTCGGCGGCACGATGTACACGATCGAACTCGGTCTCGGGAAGAAGTTCAAGCCGCTGGCGATCATGTTCTGCACGTTCGGCCTGTTCGGCTGCCTGCCGATGTTCCAGAGCAACCAGGTGGCGGAACTCCTGAACGCCCAGTTCGGACTCGATCCGATCCTGACCGGCGTGGGCTGCGTGGCCCTGGTCGCGCTGGTCGCGTTCGGTGGCGTCGAACGGATCGGCGCGGTGACGGGACGCTTCGTGCCGGTCATGTGTGTCCTGTACCTGGGCATGGCGCTCTGTGTGCTGTTCGTGCGCTCGGACATCGCGGTGGAGGTGTTCGGCCGCATCTTCCGCGAAGCCTTCACCGGCACCGCCGCAGCGGGCGGCGCGATGGGGATCGGCTTCCAGCAGGCGATGATGATCGGTGTCCGTCGAGCGGCCTTCTCGAACGAAGCGGGCCTCGGCACGGCGCCGCTCGCGCACGGCGCGGCGAGGACGAACGAACCCGTGCGCGAGGGCCTGGTGGCGATGCTCGGCCCCTTCATCGACACGATCGTCGTCTGCTCCCTCACCGCCTTCGTCATCCTCTCGAGCGGCCTCGAAACCGTCGGCGAGATCACCGGGGTGTCGCTGACCGCGGACGCGGTCCAGAGCGCCCTGGGCGCACCGGGCCGCGCCCTGCTGGTGCTGATCGTGATGATGTTCGCGATCTCCACGATGGTCAGCTACTCGTACTACGGCAAGCGCTGCTTCGCTTACCTGTTCGGCGCGAAGCGGGACGGGCTCTACACCTGGTTCTACCTCCTCGGCATCTTCGTCGGCGCCTGGTGGAGCGCCAGCATGGTGATCAACATGATCGACACCGCCCTGGCCATGATGGCGGTGCCGAACCTGATCGCAACGCTGCTCCTGGCGCCCAAGGTGAAGGCGGCGGCGACCGACTACTTCGACCGGCTGCGGGCGGAGCGAAGGGGTTCTTGAACCCGCCGGCGGGCGGCGCCATGGAACGAGCGGCGGGCGCCGTTGCGGTCTGTCTCGCGCTCGCCGTCGCTCCGGTGCGGGCGATCGATCCATGTGAGGTCGATCTCGGATCGGCGACAGAAGAACGTCTCAGCGACAGGGCCCCGACATGGGACTTGCCTGCGGTTGGGAAGTGGCGCGTGTTGAGACGTGAAGCAGCGGGCCGCATCCGGGAGGGCTGCGGTCTCGGGGTCATCGAAGCACCCTTGAGTGCGGTACGGGACGTCGTCGACGCGGCGGCGGACTTCGCCCAGTTCATGCCGCGTGTTCTCGAATCCGACGTCGAGCCGGTCTCCCCAGGCGTCTACCTGAACCGGCAGATCCTGGACATGCCGTTCCCGGTCGAGGATCGGCGCTACACGGTTCGGGTAGAGACCGGCGCCGTCGAGACCGGTGCCGGCACCGGCTGGCAGGCTCGCTGGACCTACGTGGAGGGTTCCGGGAACGTGCGGGAGAGCAGGGGCTCCTGGACGTTGATTCCGCTTGATTCCGAGCGGACCGTCGTCGTCTACCGTGTGCTGACCGACCCGGGCGGCCGCCTCCCGGCGTGGATCGTGGACTACACGGCGCCGCGCGCGCTGCGGCGCGTGCTGGCGGCGGTGCGGGAGAGAGTGCTGTCGCGCGAGTGAGTGGAACGCCGGCGCACCCAGTCTGGACACGTCGCCGGCTAGTTCGCGCCGCCCAGCACGATCACCACGTTCTGGCCGCCGAAGCCGAAGGCGTTGACCAGCGCCACGCCGGTGGAGTGGGCCCGGGCCCGGTTCGGAACGTAGTCCAGGTCGCAGTCCGGGTCCGGCCGGTCCAGGTTGATCGTCGGCGGGATCGTCCCTTCCTCGATCGTCTTGACCGCCGCCAGGGCGGACACCGCTCCGGCCGCTCCGAGCATGTGCCCGACTTGCGATTTGGTGGCGGTGACCGCGACCTCCGGGGCCCGGCCGGCGAGCGCCTTCTTGATGGCCAGCGTTTCCGCCACGTCGCCGAGCGGCGTGGCGGTGCCGTGGGCGAAGACGGCGTCGACCTCGCCGGGGTCGGTGCGGCTCGATTCGAGGGCCCTGCTCATCGCGGCCGCTGCGCCGGACCCGTCGGGACGAGGGGCGGTCAGGTGGTGGGCGTCGGCGGTGACGGCGCCGCCCCGGACCTCGGCGTAGACCCTGGCGCCCCGTTGCTCCGCGTGGCGCTCGGTCTCGACGACGAAGGCGACACCGCCCTCGCCGAACACGAAACCGTCACGATCGGCGTCGAACGGCCGGCTTGCCGCCTTCGGGTCGTCGTTGCGGGTCGAGAGGGCTTGCAGGCGGGAGAAGGTGGCGATGATCAGCGGCGTGATGCCCGCCTCGGTGCCGCCGGCGATGACTGCGTCGACTTCGCCGGAGCGCAGGAGCCGGTAGGCCTCGAGCAGCGCGTAGTTGCCGCTGGCGCAGGCCAGGGTCGAGGTCGTGGTCGGCCCGGTCAGCCCGAGTTCGATCGAGATCAGGCAGGACACGGCGTTCGGCATCACGTCGGTGACCAGGAAGGGATTGGCCTGCTGCGGCCCCCGCGCGACCAGTCGGCGTGTGCCGGTCTCCATGCTTGCCAGGCCTCCGCCGCCGGTGTTGAACGTGATGCCGCAGCGGTGCGCCGTGGCGGGTTCGATGGCGAGTTCCGCGTCGGCGACGGCCTGCTTGGCGGAAGCCACGGCGAAGTGGGTCGCGCGCGCGAGGCGTCGAGCCGCTTTGCCCTCCAGCCACTCCCTGGCCTCGAAGTCGCGAACCTCGCAGGCGATCTTCACCTTGAAGCCGTCGGTGTCGAACGCGGTGATCGGCCCGGCGCCCGAGTCGCCGGCCTTCATCCGGCGCCAGAAGGTGTCCACGTCGTTGCCGACAGGGGTCACCGCGCCGAGTCCGGTGATCACGATCCGGCCGTTGTCCGTCGCGGGCATCGCGCGAGGATAGCGCCGCTGCCTGCGCTACGCTCGCCGTTCGCCATTCAGGAGCCCTGATGAGGGAGTCGAGCATGAGTCGAGAGCCCGTCCTTCGGTTCGCAGCGGCTGCCGCGGCGCTTCTGGCCGCCGTCGGACCGGCCTCGCACGCGCAGTCCGGGGAGGACTTCGTCCCCGTCACCGACGCGATGCTCGAGGATCCCGCTCCCGGCGACTGGCTGCACTGGCGCCGGACGCAGAACGGCTGGGCCTACAGCCCGCTAGAGCAGATCGACCGGAGCAACGTCGGCGAGTTGACGCTCGCCTGGTCGCGCGGACTGGAGGAGGGCAGCCAGCAGGGGACGCCGCTCGTCTACGACGGCGTCATGTACTACCCGAATCCGAGCAGTGTCACCCAGGCGATCGACGCCGTGACCGGGGATCTTCTGTGGGAGTACAGGCGGCCGATCCCGAGGGACATCGCCACCTACGTCGGCGGTCTGGAAACGGTCAACCGGAGCATCGCGATCTACGGCGGTCTGATCATCGACACCGCCAACGACGGCTACGTCTACGCGCTGGACGCGGTGACCGGCGAACTGGCCTGGGAGACCCAGATCGTCGACTACGAGGAGGACCCGGCGAGGCACTCGACCGGACCGATCATCGCCGCCGGCCGCGTGATCTCGGGGCGAAGCTGCCGTCCGCACCGGGGCCCCGAGGCGTGCTTCATCGCCGCCCACGATGCGGCAACGGGCGAGGAACTCTGGCGCCGGCCTCTGATTCCGGGGCCGGGAGAGCCGGGCAACGAGACCTGGGGCGACCTGCCGTTCGAGAACCGGCACCACGTCGGATCCTGGATGGCGCCGAGCTACGACCCCGAACTCGAACTGCTGATCGCCGGCACTTCGGTAACGTCCCCGGCGCCGAAGTTCCTGCTTGGCGGCCACGAGAAGCGGCACCTGTACCACAACAGCACCCTGGCTCTCGAGGTCGCCACCGGCGAGGTCCGCTGGTACTACCAGCACCTGAACGACCACTGGGACCTGGACCATCCCTTCGAACGGCTGCTGGTCGACACGGCCGTCGCGCCGGACGCGGAGGCCGTCGCGTGGCGGAACCCGCGGATCGAGGCGGGAGAGACACGCAAGGTCGTGACCGGCGTCCCGGGCAAGACCGGCCTCGTCTACACCCTCGACCGCGAGACGGGAGAGTTCCTGTGGGCGAGGCCGACGGTGCCCCAGAACGTGATCGAGCGGATCGACGGCGAAACGGGCGCCGTTGTCGAGAACGCGGAAGTCGTCTTCACCGAGCTGGAACAGGAGCGTCTGATCTGTCCGTCGCTCCTCGGCGGCAAGGATTGGGAGGCCGGCGCCTACAGTCCGCTGACCAACACGATGTACTACCCGCTCCGGAACCTCTGCTCCCAGATGACGACGCGCGTGGGCCGCGGGGCGATGCACTACGCACTGGTCAACGAGACCCGGTTCGCTCCCGGAAAGGAAACGCTGGGCACGGTCTACGCGATCTCCGCCGAGACGGGTGAAACGCTGTGGCTGCACGAGCGTCTGGCTGTGACGATGTCGCTCGCCGCGACCGGCGGAGGCCTCGTCTTCGGCGGCGACGTGGGCGGCCGCTTCTGGGCCCTGGACCAGGAAACCGGCGAGGTGCTCTGGGAGATCAACCTCGGCTCCTCGGTAACCGGATTCCCGGTCAGCTACGAAGTGGGCGGTAGGCAATACGTTGCGGTCGGCACCGGTGCCGAGGGCGGCTCGACCTCGACCTACCGGAGGCTGACGTCGGAACTCCGGCCGAGTTCGAACAACACGCTGTTCGTGTTCGCACTGCCCTGACGCCGGTGAGGGTGCGCTACGCTCGTTCCACCCCACCACCAGCGCGTACCAGGAGGTCGAGAATGAAGACCCGAGCCCTCTCCCTGTGTGCAGCCGCGAGCCTGCTGCTCGTGCCGTGCCTCGCCGGCGAGGACATTCCGCGCACGCCGAGCGGGCGCCCGGACTTCTCGGGCAACTACGACGTCTCCTTCCTGACGCCGCTGGAGCGCGATCCCAGGTTCGGCGACCGGGAGTACTTCACCGAAGAGGAGGCGAGAGCGATTGCCGATGGGATGGTTGCGGCCAACGCCCGCGATCAGGAAGTACGTGATCCCGACCGGGACGTGATCGCGGGGCGGTCGGAGGAGGGATACCGGGGTGTCGGTGCCTACAACGCCTTCTGGCTCGATCGCGGTACCGCTGCCTTCAAGGTCGACGGCAAGTACCGGACCTCCGTCATCACGGATCCGCCGAACGGCCGGTTGCCGCCGCGAACCGAGGCCGGTCAGGCGCGCTTCGACACGCTGCCGCCCTTCGGCTATGAGAACACGGGCACGGCCTGGTGGCTGGAGAACGGGGACGATCCCTACGACGGGCCGGAATCGCTCACCCTCGGCAACCGCTGCGTCTTCCACCAGGGATCGACGATGCCGATCGGTCCGAGGGCCTACAACAATCTGAAGACGATCGTCCAGACCGATAGCCACGTCGTCATCCTGATCGAGTGGATGCACTGGGCCCGGATCGTGCGGCTTGGGGCGAACCACATTCCGGAGGACTACCGCTCCTACGCGGGCGACTCGATTGGCCGGTGGGAAGGCGACACCCTGGTGATCGAGACGAGGAACCTGCTGGGCGACTGGGGCTTCCACCGGGAAGGGGCCCATGTCGTCGAGCGCCTACGCTTTCAGGACAAGGACACCCTGTTCTACGAGTTCACGGTCAACGACCCGGAGTTCACCGCCCCCTACAGCGGGTCGCTGCCTTGGCCGCGCACCGACGATCTCCTCTACGAGTTCGCGTGCCAGGAGGGGAACTACTCGATGGGCAACACGCTGCGCGGCGCGCGGTACCTGGAGCAGCGGCACCTCGAGAAGCACGGTCGGTAGCGATCCGCGGCGCGCCTTCGTTCGACGCCTGGGTCGGGGTTGACCCCATGCGCCTAAGGTGACAGGGTTCGCGCATTCTTGCCTGGACAACCCGGCGTTCTGCCGAAGAGGAGTATGGCCAACGTCATGAAACTCGGAACTAGCGTGTCTTCTCGAACTGCCGTGGCCGTGGCCGCGGTTCTCGTACTGACGGTGGCGCCGCTTGCGGCCCAGGACTTTGAGCCGAACCGGCTGTCCGACGGCAAGCCGGACCTGAACGGCATCTGGCAGGCCCTGAACGAGGCGAACTACGACCTCGAGTTGCACATGGCGCGCGCCGCCATGCAGTTGCGCGAGGGTCCGCACGGTCCGCTGCCCGCGGCCGAGGTTCTCAACTTCGGCGCGGTCGGTTCGGTGCCGCCGGGCATGGGCGTGATCAAGGGCGGCGGGAAGATCCCGTACACGGACGCGGCCCAGGCGCTGAAGATGGAGAACATGGCGAACTGGTCCACGCGGGATCAGGAGGTCTTCTGCTACCTGCCGGGCGTGCCGCGGGCGACCTACATGCCGCAGCCCTTCCAGATCTTCCACAGCGAGAACGCGATCTTTATCGCCTACCAGTACGCCGGCGCGGTCCGGGACGTCTACCTGGAGGATCCGAAGCCGGCGCAGATCGACAGCTGGATGGGCATGTCGTACGGCCGCTGGGACGGGGACACACTGGTCGTCGAGGTCAACGGCCTGCTGGCCAAGGACTGTGCCGAGCGCCCGGAAGACATGCCGGGCTGCGGCGGTTGGCTCGACCGCTCGGGCAACCACTACAGCAACCAGTTGACGGTGGTCGAACGGTACACGCTGTCCGGCCCCAACCACATCCACTACGAGGCCACTCTGACGGACCCGCAGACGTACACCGAGCCGTGGACGATCGAGATGCCGCTCTACCGGCGGATGGAGCCGAACGCCCGGCTGATGGACTTCCGCTGCGTCGAGTTCGTGGAAGAGCTGATGTACGGCGAGTACCGGCGGACCCCGCTCCCGCGGATGAAGCTGGTCGACTAGCCGGAGTTCCGGCGCGGCGCCGCGCCGTCCAGTGGAAGGAGCTGAGAGCCGATGCTTGATCGCAGGTTGATCGCGTTCGTAGCCGTGGTGCTGGCCGCGACGGCTGCTCCGCTGGCAGCGGCGGGTGACGAGGAAGTCCCACGGACTGCTTCCGGCCGTCCGGACATCTCCGGCCACTACGACGTCGGCACGCTGACCCCGCTGGCGCGGCCGCGGGCCTTCGGCGACAACCTCTATCTCACCAGGGAAGAGGCGGACAGGATCGCGGAGGAAGAGCGCAAGCGGATGCAGGCTGAGGCCCAGGTCAGCGATCCCAACCGCGAGGCGCCTCCCGAGGGCGGCGACGGTTCGCCCGGAGCGGCCGGCAACGTCGGCGGCTACAACGCGTTCTGGATCGACCGGGGAACGGACGTCTTCGAGGTCGACGGCAAGTTCCGCACCTCGATCATCATCGACCCGAAGAACGGCCGCCACCCGCCGCTGACCGAGGCGGCCAGGGAACGATTTGCCGCCCGGCGGGGTTTCTTCCGCGCCAACACCGGCGAGGCCTGGTGGCTGGAGCGCGAAGGGCCAGGCCCCTACGACGACCCCGAGCTCCGACCCTTGGCGGAACGCTGCCTGCTCGGCTTCAGCTCCACCGGCGGACCGCCCATGCTGCCGGCGCTCTACAACAACCTGAAGCGAATCGTCCAGACCGAGCATCACATGATGATCCTGGTCGAGATGGTCCACGATGCCCGCGTCGTCCGCATCGGCGGTGAGCACGCTCCCTCGTCTGAGCGGCGCTGGATGGGCGATTCGATCGGCAGGTGGGAAGGCGACACGCTGGTCGTCGACACGACGAATTTCGCGGACAGGCCGGCGCTTCGTTCGGCGACCCGCGACCTGCACGTGGTCGAACGGTTCACGCCGATGGGCCGGGACCACCTCCGTTACGAGTTCACGGTCGAGGATCCGAACGTGTGGACGGCGCCGTGGAGCGGTGAGTACACCTGGCCGCGGAGCGATGCCCTCCTCTACGAGTACGCCTGCCACGAAGGCAACTACGCCTTGGGCAACATCATGCGCGGCGCCCGCCTGCTGGAGCAGGACGCGCTGGCGGTGGCGGGCGCGGCGGATTCCGGAGAGTGACCACCAGCCGATCCTGCTAGAGTCGGCTTCCCCCACTTACACCACAACCGAGGAGTGAGAGACACCCATGAGTAAGCGAGCCATGATCATCACGGGGATCAGCCTCGTCGTCGCTGCAATCGCGGTGGCAGTGCCCCTGGCGGCGCACCATGCGTTCGGCGCCGAGTTCGATCCCAACCGTCCGCTGCTGCTGAAGGGCCCGGTCGTCAAGGTCGAGTGGGTCAATCCGCACACCTGGATTCACATTGAGCACACCGAGGAAGACGGCACGAAGCACGTCTGGATGGTCGAGGGCGGCACGCCGAACACCCTCCTGCGCCGCGGCCTCTCCCGGGATGACCTGACTGCCGGGACGGTCATCATCGTTGATGGCTACCAGAGCAAGGACCGCTCACGGCGCGCGAACGGCCGTGACGTGACCTTCGAGGACGGCAGCAAGATCTTCATGGGTTCCTCGGGCACCGGCGCGCCGCGCGACGGCCGCGACCCGACCGAGCCGCCTCGGTAGGTCACACCAGGCCGAGCGTCCACGCGTGCTCACCGTTGGCTCCGACGAGGAGCCGCGGTGGGCCGCTTGGCGTCCTGGCTCCTAGTTCTCCTGACGCCTCAGGCGCGCCGCGTGCCGCCTGAGGCGTTTGGCCGCCGGGACGAGTGAAGAGGCGGAGGAGAACAGCCCGCCCAGCAGCAGGACGACCACGACGATGTCCCAAAGGGGACGCCGGTGGTAGAAACCCGGGAAGTCGAGCCGGTGCAGGCCCTTGTAGAGCCAGCGGTCGAGCCGGCTCCGGCGCTGTTCGCGGTGGACGATGCGACCCAGCGCCGGGTCGAGGTAGAGCCATGTCCGGTCCGGATCGTCGAAGCGAACCCGCAGGACCGGCAGAGGCAGGAGGCGGTGCCTGCGATCGTCGTAGTAGGAGTCATACTCCTGGAGTGCGGTCGCGTCGATGACGTTCGACTCGGGGACTGCGTCCGCCGCGGCCGCCAGCAGCTCAGGCTGGTCGAACCGCCGCGGATTGCCGTCTTCGAGTGAGACGAGGCGCTTCTCGAAGGGCTGAACGGCCGAGAGGAAGGCGAGAGGACCGCTCGCGTAGGAGTCCCCATAGGAACGCTCGTCGCCGGGAGGCCGGTACGCCAGGACGAGAGGTTCGCCGGCGAACTGGAGCAGGTCGAGCTCGCGAGGCGGGAACGATTCCGAGATCGACCCGGCCGCGGCGCGGATCGAGTGCGGCTCGAGGCGGTGAAGTGGAACCACTCCACCGGCCACGGCGGCCTGCTGAGCGGGACTCGTCGTCCTCCCGGCCTGCCAGCCGAAAGGGTCCATCGACAGGGCGCCGCTCAGCACCCAGGTGAAGGCGGTGGCGCCGAACGCCAGTCCGCTGTAGTGGTGCCAGCGCAGCATGCCCCGGTACGGTGAGCGCTTCCGCCTGATCCGCAGGAGGCCTATCGCGAGGCCGGAAAGGGTCAGCGCGCAGCCCAGGCTCGCCGTCCAGACGATCAACTGGTACCAGAACGCGCTGTGGGTCCTGAGGGGAGTGAAGTAGAGCCAGTGGAAGACGGCGCCCGCGGTGCCCCAGAAGCGGGATTCGGGCGTCGTGGCCATGACCATTTCGGCGGTGCGGTCCGAGACGTAGAGCACGTCGTTGCCCGCGCGGACACGGTGTAGCGGCAGCAGAGCCCGTATCTGCAGGGACCACTGGTCGGGACGGGTCAGGTACGCGTCGTACGTGAGGGTGGCTGCCGTCGGCGGCGCTGACGGGTCGTTCCCGGAGACCCAGGAAGAAGCGATCTCGAGCGCCTGCCCTTCGGACACCTGGAGCAGCGGGCTGCCCGAGTCCGCGTACACGGCAGTCCAGCCGCGCGCCGTGCGGAGCCGGTAGACCGGCCGCTCGCCGGCCATACCGAGCCGGACCTGGACCGCGGAGAGACCCTCGGCGTCCAGACGCGCTGCGGCCACGGCCTGTGCCGGGCCGACCTGCACGGCGTCGAGATCGAGAGGCGGCAGCCGGTTCAGGCGTTCGCCGGGATCGAGCGCCGGCATCCGCGCGTACATCATGACCAGCGCCGAGGCGAACCAGACCACGAACAGCAGGTTGCCGGCGATGCCAAGCCAGCGGTGGAGCAGTGTGAGGGCGCGCCGCAACGCGGTCGGGCCTACTGCCGGAACTGGTTCGGGTCGTTGGCCCAGTACTGTGCGTGGCACCCGGCGCAGGCGAAGTAGACCTGCTCGCCAGTGTCGAAAACGCCCTGGACGTCGCGCGCGTCGGCCGCTTGCATCGCGGCGTCGCCAGCGTCGATCAGGTCCCGGCACCAGGCGATCCAGTCCTCGTCGTCCATCTTGCGCCGGTCCATCATCAGGAGGTTGCCCGACTCCGCGACCGTGACCGCGGCGTTGCGAACGAGGAACCACTCCTCGTCCGTCCGAGGCTGTATCTTCTCTTCGCCCTCGGCGCTGATGATCCAGCCGACCGAGGCCCAGAGGTGGTCGGCGGCCGGTTCCATGACCGACGCCATCAACAGCCTCGTGCCGGCGACCTCGCGGAACGGCGGCCCGGCCTCCCCGGCTCGGCACGAAGCGAGCGCCAGCGCCGCGAGGGCGACGGTCAGGGCCGGGAGCTTGCGGGGGCCACTCATGACGGGCGGGGAGTGTACCGGACGCCCCTCCCTCAAACGGCAGTCCTCCAGACGTCACCGTGGGCGGTGATCCGCACCGCGGTCGGCGACGCCCAGTGGGTACCGACGACCGTGATGCCGGTGTCGCTGAAGCGCTCACAGAAGCTGCGCCGGGCCGCGATCGCGGCATCGCGGTCGATGTCGGCGATCGAGCACCAGTCCGGGTGCGCGCACTGGCAGGGGTGGTGCATCACGTCCCCGGAGATCACGCCTTCCTCGCTGCCGGAGGAGACGGCGATGCTGCAGTGGCCCGGGGTGTGGCCGGGAGTGGGAAAGAACTGGAGTTCGGGGTTGATCCGGTGGTTGCAGTCGACGAGGTCAACGAGGCCGGCCTCGAACACAGGCGCCACGGAGTCGCCGAAGACGTCGCCCCAGTTGGCCTCCCCTTCATCCCTCCAGTACTCGAACTCGGGACGCGCCATGATGTAGCGGGCGTTCGGGAAGGTGGGAACCCACTCGCCGTCGACCTTCATCGTGTTCCAACCCACGTGGTCGATGTGCAAGTGGGTGCAGACGACGAGGTCGACCTGCTCCCGCGGGAAGCCGGCGTCGCGGATCTCCTGGAGGAACGGGCCGTCGAGCTCGTTCCAGGCTGGAAGCGCGCGCTTCTTGTCGTTGCCGACGCAGGTGTCGACGACGATCTTGAGTCCCCTGGACTCGACCAGGAAGGCCTGGATGATCATCTTGAGCCGCTCGCCGCGTGGCGTCACGAAGTGCGGTTCGAGCCAGTCGAGGTCGGGCGCCAGGTTCTCCGGCGTCGCGTCCGGCAGCAGGAAGGACGCCGGCACCGGGTAGTCGATCTCGATGATCGGTGTGATCGATACGTCGCCGATCTTGATGCCCATGCGCTGCTCTCTTCCCACGCCTCAGCGAGTGAGCCAGGCGAACTTCTGCGGCTTGCGCTGCGCCTTCGGGTCGATCAGAACGTTGACCAGAGCCGGTCGATTGGAGGCCAGGGCCTTGTCGAGCGTCGGCCCGAGGTCGGCGACCTTTTCGACGCAGTAGCCCACGCCGCCAAAGGCCTCGATCACGCGCTCGTAGCGGGCGCCCAGGGTGTACGTGGACGTCGGCAGGGGCTTGCCCGGGATGTACTCGCTGACGCCGCCGCCGATGCCGTTGTTGTTGATGACGACGAAAGTGATCGGCATTTCGTACCGGCAGGCCACCTCGACCTCCATGCCGGAGAAGCCGAACGCGGAGTCGCCCTGAACGCAGATCGTGCGCCGGTCCGGATGGACCACTGCCGCCGCGATGGCGAGTCCGGTGCCGACGCCCATCGTGCCGAAGGTGCCGGCGTCGAGCCGCTTGCGCGGCTCCATGTTCGGCAGCACGGTGCGCGAGATGTCCATCGTGTTCGCGCCTTCGGCGATCAGCATGTCCTGCGGCTCGAGGCGGTCGGCGATCTCGCGCAGGGCGCGGTAGTAGCCCATCGGTTCGCTGTCGTCCTCGAGCATCGCCTGCACCGCTGCCTGGTTCTGGCTCGCGCTTTCGCGGAGGTTCCCCAGCCACTCGTTGTCGGCCGACAGGGCGAAGGGTTCGGCGTCCAGCGCCTGGTTCAACTGCGCGGTCACCGCCCGAGCGTCGCCGACCATGCCGACCTCGGTCGGAACGTTCGTGCCGATCTCCTCGGCGTTGAGGTCGATCTGGAGCACCCGGACTCCCTTCCTGAAGCGCGGCGGCAGACCGAAGTGGAGAATCCAGTTGAGCCGGGCGCCGATCAGCAGGATGACGTCCGCGTTCTGGAGCGCGAAGGAGCGCGCCGGCGAGATCAGGTGGGGATCGTCGTCGGAGACGACGCCCTTGCCCATCGGCGTCGGCAGCACGGGCAGGTTCGTGCGCTGGACGAACCGGCGCACCTCCTGCTCCGCGCGGGCGTAGGCCGCGCCCTTGCCGACGATGACCAGCGGGTTCTTTGCTTCGCGCAGAACCGCCACGGCACGCTCGACGTCCCTCGGGTCGGCGAGCGAGGTCGGTGGCTCCGGGCAGCGAGGCGGCTGTTCGACGTCTTCCTCGTCGATCTGGGCGGTCAGGACATCGTTCGTCAGGTTCAGGTAGGAGGCGCCGGGCCGGCCGTAGATCGACGTGCGCACCGCCTGCTCGACGTAGAACGGCGCCCGGTGAGCGGCATCGATCTCGGCCGAGTACTTCGAGAATGGTCGCGCCGCCTCCACCTGGGGGCACTCCTGGAAGGCGCCCTGGCCGTTCTGGTAGCGGTCGTTGGCGCCGCCTAGCAGCACCATCGGCCAGCAGTTCTTCTGCGCGTTGGCCAGGCCCGCGATGCCGTGCACCATGCCCGGCCCGGACACGGCGAGGCAGGCTCCTGGGCGCCCGGTCAGGTAGCCGACCGCGCCCGCCGCGTAGCTGGCGGCCTGCTCGTTGCGGAAGCCGTAGTACTGGATTCCCGCCTGCTGGGCGGCGTGGGCGACCCCGTAGACGGGGAAGCCGACGATGCCGAACATGTAGTCGACGCCCTGCTGCTTCAGGCTTTGGGCGATCAGGGCGGCGCCGGTGGTCGTCGTCATCTGGTAGCGGTCTCCTGGCCGTCGGCGCCGGGAGTGGGCAATGCGCCCAGCACACCGTCCGCGCGCAGCCGGTCGATTTCAGGTTGAGAGAGGTTCAGTTCGTTGGCCAGGACGCTGTCGGTGTGGCGGCCCAGGAGCGGCGCCGCCTCGATCTCGACCTGGCTGTCGCTGAGGTTCATCGGCGAACCGAGGACCCGCACCGGCCCCCTGATCTCGTGCTCGACCGTGCGGACGAAGCCGCGCTCTGTGAGGTGGGGGTCGGAGAACAGGTCGAGCGTGTCGAGAACGGCGCTCGCCGGCACTCCGGCCGCGCCGAGAGTGGCCATCGCTTCGTGCTTCGTACGGCGGCCGGTCCATTCGGCGATCGCTTCGAACAGCTCGTCGGCGTTCTCGTGCCGCAGCCTGGGCGTGGCGTAGCGCTCGTCGTGGGCCAGGTCCTGGCGATCGATTGCTTCACAGAGCGCCTGCCACATCCGGTCGTTGACCACGAGCATGTAGACGTAATCGTTCGGGCCGAACGGCTTGCAGGGGTACATGTTCATCATCGCGCCGCGGCCGGAGCCGCTGCGCGGGGCCGCCTTTTCGCCGAACTCGCCGCCCATCGCGATCGCCGTGCGCATGAACCAGGTCACCCCTTCCTGCATCGACATCTCGACCAGTTGGCCCTTGCCGGTGCGCAGCTTGTTGGCATGTGCGGCGCATAGCGCCAGGGCCATCAGCACGCCGGTGCCACAGTCGCCGATCGTCGTGCCTGGGCGGAGCGGCGGCCCGTCCGGGTCGCCGGTGATCGACATCGCCCCGCCCGCTGCCTGGGCGACCGGGTCGAAGCACTTGTAGTCGCTGTAGGGCCCACTGTTCCCGAAGCCCTTGATCCGACCGTAGATCACTTCGGGATGGACCTCGCGAATCGCGTCGTAGTCGAGGCGCAGCTTCTCGACGACGCCGGGACCGAAGTTCTCGACCAGGATGTCGAACCGGGGCGCGAGCTTCAGCAGCAGTCCGCGGCCCTCGTCCGTGGCGAGGTTGATCGCGATGCTGCGCTTGTTGCTGTTCCAGTTGAGGAAGTACTCGGAGTCGTCCGTGCTGCGTCCACCGGCCAGACCACGGCCTGGATCGCCGGTGCCGGGACGCTCCACCTTGACCACGTCGGCGCCCAGCCAGGCCAGGGCCTGGGTACAGGACGTACCGGCTTCGTACTGCGTCAGATCGAGAATGCGCAGACCGTCGAGTGCTGGCATGGCTGGCCTCCTGACTGTGCGTTGCGGGCGCAACGATAACCCGTAGATGACGACGGGAACATCCGTGGGTTGCCGGTCGTAGGTCAGTGTGCGAACGCCGCCCCGCCTGCCCCTTGGCGCAAGCAGAGTGGACCGGGCCTTCCGGGCCGTCAAGCAGGCCTTCAGTTGACGCTCGTCAACATGGGTTGTCAAGCGTCCTGGATCACGATTTTGTCGCTTTCTGGATCCAGAACGGCTCATATGGTGATCTCCTGTCGCCTATATCGCCGAAATCCAAAGTGTGATCGCACCCTTCAAGCGCGAGAACGTCGCGATTTCATCACCTTTCCGCGCGGTGTCCGCGTCTCCTGGCGATCTCCAGGTCGCTCACAGAAACGCCGCGCCAGCGTGGTCCTCAAACGCGTTCGCCTGCCGGATGTACCGGATCACCATCGCCGCGCTCGCGTGCCTGGTGACCTCCATGATCTTGTCGAGACGGGCGGAGTGGATCGCCGCGCTGGTCACGAACCCGGACCTCAACGAGTGTCCCGAGTAGTCGGTGGGGTCCAGCCCGATGGCGCTCACGTGCCGCTTCACCAGGCGCGCGATGTCGGTGGGGTGGAGGGGTCTGCCTCGAAGATGACCGCCACGCCAGAGTGTCTGGAACAGCGGCCCGGTCGTAGCGCCGGAAAGATCCAGCCACCGCCGCAGCCGGTCGACCGGCCGGATGAACGTCCCCTCGGGAACCGCGACGGTCTGCCCCTCGCCCAGCTGATCCGTCTTCGATCGTCGAACATGAAGAAGCATGCCTCCTTCTCCTGTGCGGCCGTTCAAGAACTCTGCATCTTCAAGGCGCAACCCGCATATCTCCGACCTGCGCAGCGCCCCGGCGAAACCCACTGCAATCACCGCGGCGTCCCTGACGGCCATGACCCGGCACTCTCTCCGTGCGGCGAGTCGGTCGCAATGCGCGACGATCGCCTCGATCTCGTGTTCCCGCAGAGCCTTGACCTGCCGTGGTCTCTCGTTGGCCAGGCGGCCGAGTCCTCGTAGCACGCTCGCGACCTTCGGGCTCCGGGCCGGAGACGCGAGGCCTCGCTCTCCGTACCACCGGTTGATCGCGGCCAGGCAGATTCTCAACGTGCCGAGGGCAAGCGGCTTCTCGCGCTGAGTCGTGGCCCCTCGGGAGATCTGCACGCAGGTCACCGAAACCAGGAACTCGGCAACATGTTCCGGGGTCGCGACAACGGGGTCCAGCCGCTCGCGGCCGCAGTACGCGGCGAACTTCCTCCAGCCGCCCCGGTACGCCCTGCGGGTGTTCTCCGCGAGGGCCGTGCGCGAGGCTTCCCTGACCGAAACGGTCTGGTGCGAGCCGCCATCCTTCGAAGAGTCCGTGTCCAATCTTCTCCTCCTTTGGGGGTAATCGTTGGGGCTGCTTCCTCGACTCGCCTGGCGCGTCCAGTACCGCTTTCGTGGCCCGAAAGATGCTCACTAACCCATGTAGCGGAGCATTAGCGTCCCGCCTTCCGATGGGAAAGAGCGACGATACAGCCGGGTCGCTGGCGACTCGGCGGCTTCTGCGACTGTTGCTGGCGCTACTCGTACTGCTCGCGTTGTTCCTGGCGCCGGTCTGGAACTCCAACGCCGGGGGCGCGACGGCGGACACCATGGACTCGCCGCAGGACGGGCGTTGAACCGTCCTGCGTCTTCCGCGCGACTGCCGGCGCTGGCCCTCCTGCTAGCCGCCGGCTGCGCCCAGGAACAGCCTCGGGAGTGGACGCAGTTTCGGGGTCCGGGCGGTCTCGGCGTTTCCACTTCCCAAGCGCTGCCGCTCAAGTGGTCACTGGAAAGCGAGAACGTGCGCTGGTCGGTTCCGCTCGCCGGGAGGGGGAACTCGTCGCCCATCGTGGCGTTCGACACCGTCTACCTGACCGAGGCCCGGCGCGCGGCGGAGTCCCCGGAGGGCGTCGACAAGACGTTCGAGCGCTGGCTTCTCGCTCTCGACGCGGCGACCGGAACGGCCAAGTGGGAGACGCCGGTCGTGTCGACGGCGGCGGAGCCGAAGCACTGGCTGAGCACGCACGCCGCGGTGACGCCGGCCGCCGACCGGGACGGCGTGTACGTCTACTTCGGGTCCCACCTGGCCCGCGTTTCCCACGGCGGTCAAATCGACTGGCTGATCGAGGTGGATCCCGCCTACGCGGCCCACTCACGGTACGGGGCCGCGAGTTCGCCGGTGCTGGCGTCCGATGTCGTCATCGCGATGCAAGACCGGGAGTGGGGCTACACGAGGACCGAGGACGCTGGCTGGCTCGCCGCCTTCGAGCGGGAGACGGGGGCGTTGCGGTGGAAGGTGGAATGGGCCGGGCAGGAAGGTCCGTGCTGCACGTACACCACGCCGCTCGTCCTGCAGGGCCGGCGCGGGGAGCGCCTGATCGTTGCTTGGTCGTGGTTCGTGCGGGAGTACGACCTGGAGACCGGCGAGGTGCTGTGGTCGCGCGACTACGAGATCAACCAGCTCGCGTCGAGTCCGGTGTTCGAGAACGATCTGCTGATCGTGTCGGGCGGCGCGCACGCCGTGAAGGGTACGCAGGCCTTCAGCTTCGCGGCCGGTGAGGCGGGTTCCGAGCCGGCCTTGCTCTGGGGCAACAAGGCGGCGGTGCCGGAGACGAGTTCGCCTCTTCTGCTGGACGGCATCCTGTACACCGTCACTGACTTCGGCGTGATGAGCGCCTGGCGGGCCTCCACCGGAGAGCTCCTTTGGCGGCACCGGTTGCCGAGAGGTCAGTACAGGGCGTCCCTGGTGGGCGGCGGGGGCCGCATCTACGCAGCGTCGCAGCGGGGTGTCGCCGTACTGGCGGCGGGCGAGAAGTTCGAGGTGCTGGCCGAGAACGACCTGGGCGGGGCCGGCAGGTCCAGCAACGCTTCACCTGCCATCGGCGGCGGATGCCTGCTGTTGAGGACCGTGACGCATCTGCACTGCGTCGGCCGATCGGGCGTGCCTCATGCCAGGTCTGGCGGTCGTGATGTGCGACCGGATCAGGACTTGCCGGGATCGGAGTCGTGGATGATGGCCAACCATGGCGCCGCGGGAACGGGACCGGCATTTACCCTCTTGAAACGAAAGGGGATTTCGGAATGAAGAAAGCTCTCTTGAAAGAAGCGGGAAACCCTCCCGCAAATGAGATCGTGGAGATGACGAGAGTAAGAAAATCTAACGGCGTTTTCATGCTGGCGTGCCTTGCTCTGCTCGTGCTTGCCGGGCCGGCTTCGGGCCAGTTGGAGGAACCGGCGAACGAGTTGCATACGGCGCCCGAATTCGGCGATCTCCGTCTCATGGACGATCCGAACCCCAGGCGGAACGGCCACGCCGGCGGTTTCGTGGGCGCGGCGAAGCGGACGCCCGCCGGCGACGGCTGGGAAACGGTCCGCTACACCTACCGCTGCGGCGCCGCGGTCATTACGTCCACGGCGACGCCGGCTTCGACGACCGGCCGGGTCGCGGAGTTGATCGACTGCGAGTCGAACACTGAGCAACCCGATCTCGATCTGCGCATCCACAACATCCGGGACGGTGGCTGGTACTGGATGTTCAGGCCGCTCGGAGACGACGTGGTCGCCGCCTCCGCGCCGCTCATTCGCATGGACGTCCTGGCTGAGGCGCCCAGGCACCTTCCCTTCGATGAGGACCTGGGAGAAATCGATGCGGACAGGCGCGACGTTGAAGTCGACGATGACGGCCGGGGTACCGGCGGCGCGACCGTGTTCACCGACGAGGGTAACCGGCTCTTCGACATCTTTCCGCACTCGACGCCCGTCCTCCCGACGGAGATCTGCGGCCCGCGAACGACCCCGTTGCACGAGGTGCCGGAGCGTTTCAACTCGCAGAGCACGTCGAGCTGCGCTCTCGGCGACGGCCGGACGTTCATCCGGCTTTGTGAAGAGAACCGGCGAAACGTGTTCGACGGGGCGCCGTGCATGCGCAGCGACGGCTCGTCCGAGATCGGCGACGAATCGTCCGATTCGATGATGACGGGCAGCGTGACCCGCCCTACTAGCGGCGAGATCAGGATCACCGCGGATCTCTGGGTGAACGAGACCGGCAGCATCTCGCTGTCGGCCGCCGGCGTTGAGCAGGAGGGGACTGGAGCAGCGGACCGAGGGAGCGAGACCGACATCCGCAGGGGCTGGCTGGGCAAGACCGACGACGACCAACCGGATCACGAGAGGAACTGGCTCGATGCCGCCTTCACCGGGTCGATCGTCGGGGTCGTCAACCCGCCGGAGCTCGGCGAAGCGGGCATCGCGCTGGACCGTCAGGGTGCGGATGACAGCAGTGACTCGGCTCAGCGGGCCGTCATCACGATCCGGGCGAACCCCGACTACTGCCCGGAGGAGGGCACGCAGACGGCGGCGATGCTCGATATCGTCGCCGAACCTGGAACGAGCGGCTTCAGATACTCCGCCGACATCTTCCCGCCGATCGCGCTGGGGCCCGACGCGGGTCTTCTCGGCGACGAGTACGCGGCCGCGGCGGCCAGGATGCGGCTCGAAATCGTCTGCCCGCCGCAGTCGTCTTCCTCCAGTCAGGGCGAGGAACTGGTGCCGGAAAACCCGTTTCCGACCGATGAATAGGGCCGGAGGCGGTCGGTCAGGGCAGGAACGAGTTGCATGCAGCGAGCCTGTAGCAGCCGATTCCAGCCTTGGATTCACTGGTGGCTCCGCTGTTTCCGGCAAGCGCGCTGACAGGCGCGGCCGCGGGGATTCGTTATCCGTGTTCGTTCGCGGCCACGAAGGAGTACACCAAGGAAGCCAGGAAGATCGGGAAGAAGAACGGCTACCCCTGGCCAGTGGTTCCGGACAGTGAGTAGTACCTCAACAGAGTCGCGCCTGGTGCAGGCGGCGTGCCTGTTTGCGCTGTGTCTCTGCTCCGCCGGCGCGGCAGATTCGCAGGTCCTGGCGCGGCTGACCAACCCGGAGATCGAGGTCGAGATTCAGCACCCGCCGGAGTTGAACCTTCAGATCGACACGATCGTGTTCGGCGATGCTCTCGGCCGATGCGGGGAAGAGGTGACGCAGGCACTCGTGGATGATTTCCTCGATGCCGGCCTTGAGGTGGTCGACCGGGAGCACCTCGGCGCGATCCTTGTGGAGCATGACCTTGCGTCCCGGGGCCTCACGGACCCGGCGACGATCCTCGAGGTGGGTAAAGTGATCGGTCCTTCGGCTCTCGTGTCGGTACGCGGAACTCGCTGCGCCTCGGATCGCGACATGTCGGAGGGAGTCACGACGAAGCGGGTCGCGGTCGGGACCACGACCGACGAGGACGGCAACAAGACAACGAAGTACGAGATGCGCGAGGTGTTCGTCCGCACGGCGAGGACCAGCGTCGACCTGCGCGTCTCGGTCCGCGTCGTCGATCTGACCACCGGAAGAGTCTTCGCGGGACGCAGTTTCGCCTCGTCTCCAGGGCTCACGAGATCCATGGAACTCCAGGGCATGTTCGACGAATCGGAGCCGGCCTATCCGTTGGAGTCGGCGGTGATGGACGTCGCGATCGGGAACGTGCTCGCGGAGGTGCGCCGCATGTTCTTCGGTTGGTCCGAGAGCCGGTATGTTGTCTTCTACAACAACGACAGATGCGGCCTCAAGTCCGCCTACCGGGCGCTCGAGGTGGGCGATCAGGAGCGAGCGCTGGACCTCTCGAAGCAGAACCTGGACTCCTGCCGCAGTGAGCGGAGGGCCAAGAAGAAGGTCGTGGCGAACGCGTACTACAACCTCGGGATGGTGCAGGCGATTCGGGGCGACTATGAAGAGGCGCTGTTGAACCTGGCCGAGGCCGAGCGGATGCGTCCCGGCACCATCGTCGCGGACGCGATGCGTGAGACGCGGGCCGCGGCGGCAGCCAGCGAGGCGATTCGGGAGTTCAACGAGGAGACGGAGTCGCTCGCTGAATCGCGCGAGTTCTTCCTCGCGAAGCGGGCGGAGGCGGAGCGCGAGGCCGACGCGGCCGAGGTGGCCCGGACCTTGACCAACGCCGACATCGTGGAGATGGTCGAAGCGGGTCTCCCGGACGCGGTGATCGTCGCACGGATCGAGAACGCCGCTGCGGACTTCTCACTGCAAACGGCCGACCTCAAGGCCCTCGGCGATGCGGGCGTGAGCGAGACCGTCATCGTCGCGATGATCTCCGCCGGAACGGATTGATGCTCCAGTAGAACGTGCGGGCGGCCGGGCTGTAGGCTCCGGCGATGCGCCGGAAACGGACACACGGGGAACGGTGGCGCGGCCGGGCGGCCCGAGTTGCGGTTCTGGCGGTGGCAGCACTCGCGTCGGCGTCGCCGGGCTCGGGTCAGGAAACCGAGGCAATGGTCGAGTGGCCCGCGTTCGGCAGCGGCCCGGACAACACGAAGTACTCGGCGCTCAACCAGATCGACCGGTCGAACTTCCACGAAGTCCAGGTGGCCTGGGAGTGGGAGTCCCCGTCGACTGCCGTCGCCGAGGCGAACCGGGGAGTCCGGCCCGGGCAGTTCAAGCCGATTCCGATCATGCTGGACGGCGTGCTTTACGTCGCCACGGAGGTCTCCCAGGCCGCGGCTATCGACGCGGCCAGCGGCGAGACGCTCTGGACCTACGATCCCGAGTCCTGGCGCGCTGGCCGGCCGGCAAACGTCGGCTTCCAGCACCGCGGCGTGGCCGCGTGGCGCGGTCCGGTCGAACAGGATGGCCGCCGTCGTGACGAGATCCGGGTCTTCCTGCCCACGCACGATCGCCGGCTGATCGCGCTCGACGGCGTAACCGGGGAGCCGGTCGGCGGCTTCGGGACGGACGGACAGGTCGACCTGCTGGCAGAGCGGGGCATGGTGGACTTCGGACGCCGGGTCAACCCGCGCGCCATCACCCACAGTTCGCCCCCGGCCGTGGTTGGCGACACGGTCGTCGTCGGCTCGGTGGTCAGCGACGGACCCTTGCGCCAGGCCGCGCCGCCGGGTCACGTCCGCGGCTACGACGTGCGTACCGGCGAGCTGAAGTGGATCTTCCACACCATCCCGCAGGAGGGCGAGGTCGGCGTCGACACCTGGGAGAACGACTCCTGGAAGTACAGCGGCAACACCAACGTCTGGAACATGATGACGGTCGACGAAGAGCTGGGCTACATCTACTTGCCGGTGTCGACGCCGACCAACGACTTCTACGGCGGCCACCGGCTGGGCGACAACCTGTTCGCGGAGAGCATCGTCTGCCTGGACGCCGACACGGGCGAGCGGGTCTGGCACTTTCAGGCCGTCCACCACGGGCTCTGGGACTACGACTTCCCGACGCCGCCGCAGCTCGTCGACATCACGGTGGACGGTCGGGAGATCAAGGCTCTGGCCCAGGTCTCCAAGCAGGCGTTCACCTACGTCTTCGACCGGGTGACCGGGGAAGAAGTGTGGCCGATCGAGGAACGGCCGGTGCCGGAGTCCGACGTCCCGGGCGAACGGGCGTCGCCGACCCAGCCGTTTCCGACGAAGCCGCCGCCATTCGACCGCCAGGGGGTCGGTGAGGACGACCTGATCGACCTGACGCCGGAGCTGTTCGCCGAGGCGAAGAGGATCGCGTCTGGCTTCCGCATGGGGCCGCTCTTCACGCCGCCGAGCACGGGCAGCGGCGTTCTCATGCTGCCTAGCGCGGGCGGCGGGGCGAACTGGCCGGGCGCCGCTGTCGATCCGGAAACCGGTGTGCTCTACGTTCCGTCGTCGACGTCGATCAGCGTCCATCCACTGAGCAAGCCCGATCCCGCGCGCTCGAACCTGAACTACGTCGGCTCCTTCTTCGCCCCCACCGGTAGCCCGGGAGGATTGCCGCTGGTCAAACCGCCCTGGGGCAGGGTGACCGCGATCGATCTGAACACTGGCGAGCACATTTGGATGACGCCGAACGGCCACGGCCCGAAGGAGCACCCGGCTCTCGCCGGCCTCGACCTGCCGCTGCTCGGCGGAGGCAGCGGAGCGCCGCTGCTCACGAAGTCGCTGCTCTTCGTGACCCAGCGGCGGGGACGGGGCGAACACAACTCGCCACGCCTCAACGTCTTCGACAAGGGGACGGGGGAGCTGCTGGGCCATGTGCCGCTGCCGGATACGCCGCACGCGAACCCCATCACCTACATGGTGGAGGGCAGGCAGTACATCGTCGTTGCGGTGGGAGGCGGTTCGTTCTTCGCCGATCTCGGCGAGATCGCGGAGGATCCCGGCCTGAACTTCAGCGAGGAGCAGATCGCGGCGCTGGCGGCTCAGAAGACGACGCCGAAGCTGGTCGCGCTGGCGCTGCCGTGACCCTTCTCTCGCAGCCATGATCGACGCCGACGTTCACATCCCGAATCCCCGCCTTCGTGACCTCTACCCCCTGCTGCCGGAGCACTGGGTCGAGCACTTCGAAAACACGATGGACAAGGGCGCCTCTCAGGAGTACTACCCGCCCAAGTCGCCCGTCAGCGGTCGCCGCGGTGGCCTTGAGGAGCTGCGCGAGGCCGTCTTTGAACGGGGCGGCGCGGAGGTGGCGATCTCGAGTTGCCTCTACGCGGTCGACAGCATCCACAACCCGGACGTTGCCGCGGTGCTTGCGACCGCGACGAACGACTGGCAGGCCGCGGAGTGGCTGGAGCGCGAACCCCGACTGCGAGGCTCCGTTGTCGTGCCGATCGGGCTGCCGGCCGCCGCGGTCGAGGAAGTCGAGCGCTGCGCCGGCAGGCCCGGCTTCGTCCAGGTCCTGATTCCCGTCCGCACCGAGCACTCGCTCGGAAGCCGTCACTACCACGCCCTGTGGAAGGCGATCGAGCAGAGTGGCCTGGTCGCGGCGGTCCACTTCGGCGGCGCGCCCGTCATGCCGCCGACGCCGACGGGCTGGCCGTCCTTCTTCCTGGAGGAGTACACGGCGATGGCGCAGGTGTTCGCGACTCAGCTCACCAGCATGATCGTCGAAGGCGTGTTCGACGCCTGTCCCGGTTTGCGGGTCGTGTTCCTGGAATCCGGTTTCACCTGGATCCCGTCTCATCTCTGGCGCATGGACAAGGAGTGGCGGAATCTGCGGCGGCTGGTGCCCTGGGTGCGCCGTCCGCCCTCCGACTACTTCCGCGAGCACGTCCGGGTCGGCATCCAGCCGCTCGATGCGCCGCCCGACCCGGCGCACCTGTGCGAGATCGTCGACCAGCTCGGCTCGGACGACCTGCTCCTCTACGCCAGCGACTATCCCCACGTTCACGCGTGCGACGCCGGGGATCTCCTGCTGCGGCTGCTGCCGGAGTCTCTAGGGCGTAAGATCAGGTCCGAGAACGCACGCAGCTTCTACCGTCTTTCCGAAGGAGGGTAGCCATGACAGTCACCCTGCTCGATCCGTCGACCGAATCCTCGGTGCTGAAGGCCGGGGCCGAGCCCGAACGGCCGCCGATCATCGACTGCGACTTCCACAACGAGCTCGACTCGATCAAGGATCTGTATCCGTATCTCTCGAAGCGCTGGCGCGACCATCTCGAGACCTTCGGCATCCGCCATCCGAACAGCGGCTACTACCCGCGCTTCATGGATCACCGCGAGGAAGCGCGGCCGCCGTCGGGACGCACTCCCGGTTCGGAAGTCGGCTTCGCTGCGGAGGACTTTCTCGATCCGTACAACGTCGAGTACGCCATCCTGAACCCGCTGTCTCCGGTCAGTTCGGCGCTCGACCTGGACCTCGGAGCGGCCCTCGCCACCGCCGCCAACGACTGGCAGATCGCCGAGTGGCTCGATCCGGAGCCGCGGCTGAGGGCCTCAGCCGTCGTCACTCCGCAGGATCCGGTTGCCGCGGCCGCGGAAATCCGGCGCTGCGGGGCCGACGGGCGGTTCGCCCAGGTGCTGTTCATGGGCCGGATGCAGGAACCGATGGGTCGCCGCAGATACTGGCCGATCTACGAGGCCTGCGTCGAGACGGGGATGCACGTCGCGTCCCACGCGTTCGGCGCCTACGGCCATCCGATCACCGGGGGCGGTCACGCGTCCTACTACATCGAGGATCACACGAGCCCGCCCCAGGCCGTCCAGGCGAACATCACGAGCATGGTGGTCGAGGGCGTGTTCGACCGCTTCCCGAGCCTGCGGATGATCTCGGTCGAGAACGGCTTCGCCTGGCTGCCGCCGCTGATGTGGCGTCTCGACGCCGCCTGGAGTCTGCTGCGAGACGAGGCGCCGCACCTCCAGCGATTGCCGTCCGAGGTGATCGCCGAGCACGTCTACGTGACGACCCAGCCGATCGAGGAGCCGCCGAGGCGCCAGGACTTCCTGGCCTTGATGGAGCACTTCGGCGACCTTCGGAGCCACATCCTGCTGGCCAGCGACTATCCGCACTGGGACGGCGACAACCCCGACGTGGTCCTGCCCTCCGGGCTCGACGAGGAACTCGTCAAGGGCATCCAGTGCGAGAACGCCCGGGCCCTCTACGGGCTCTAGGGCCCCTGCGGCGGGTGGTGTCGGCGCCGGCGGCACCCGCATGAAGTACGTCGTCGCCGAGGCGTCCGAGATCGAATCGGGCGAGCGCAAGGTCGTGACCGTCGCCGGCCGCTCGATCGGCGTGTTCAACCTCGACGGCGAGTTCTTCGCGCTCCGCAACCGCTGCCCGCACCAGGGCGGCAAGCTCTGCGAGGGCAAGCTCTGGGGTGTCATCCGCTCCGAACGCCCGGGCGATTTCGAGTACCGCCCGAGCCGCGAGATCCTCTGTTGCCCCTGGCACGGCTGGGAGTTCCACGTTCGCACCGGCCAGTCCTGGTGCGCGCCCGAGCGGCTCAGAGTGCGCCGCTACGAAGTCGAGACCGTCGCCGGCGAGGAGATCGCTGAGGCGGCCGACGCCGAGGCGCCAAAAGTGGAACATCCCGACGCCCCGGCCCCCGGCATGGTCAAGGGTCCGTACACGGCCGAAACCTACCCTGTCACCCGCGAGGGCGAGTACCTGGTGGTCGAGATTCCTGGCTAGAGTGGTTGGCGCACTCGGTTGCGCGGAGGCAGGAGAGTCGTCCCAGCGACCAACGAGCGCGACGCCACGCAGTAATCCTCGACGCGTCAGGGGCGTCCTGTAGGAATGAGAAAGAAAGCCGTCCCCGTTCTCGCGGTCAGTGTGTTGGGACTCCTGACATCAGCGCCTTCTCCCGCGTCCGACCATTCGGAGGAACTCGTCGAGCGGTTTCTGGCTGCATGGTGCGGCGACGAGCCAGACCACTTCAAGGATCTCTTGACCAAGGACTTCGCATGGTCCTGGAGGAGCGGCAGCGCTCAGAGCCGTGCTGCGTTCGTCAAGACGTGGGGGTCGTTTCGCGTCGAGTACCCTGAGTGTTCTGTGGACGTGGAAGATCATGTGATCGACCAGGGCGAATCGGCCGAGCGAACCGAGGCCGTCAGGCTGACGTTTCACGGTCGGCACCGATCTGGCCGTTCCGTCGAGTTGCCTGCGATGGTCTTCTTTCAGAGCCGCGGCGAGCGGTTGGCTGCTGGCTGGGCCGTTCAGGACGACCTCGGTGCCATGCTGCAACTTGGCTACTCGTTCTCCGCACCAACTCCGCGTACAGGCCGGAGACGCTGAGTGAATCGCTCAGAATCCGGCCTTGCGCGGCCAGGGGGTGGGCAGCGGGAGTCGATCGTGCGGGCGGTGGTGCGCTGGTTCTGCGCCGTGCAGTTCATGATCTACGGGTTCGCCAAGGTGAACGGCTCGCAGTTCACTGTCCTCGACTCCCAGTTGGCGACGCCGCTCCAGGACGTCTCGGCTTTCTGGCTGGTCTGGTACTTCTTCGGCTATTCCGGTCTGTACAAGGGCTTCATCGCGCTGATCGAGATCGGTGGGGGCGTGCTGCTCGCTTTTCGGCGCACGGCACTCCTTGGGACGCTGGTTCTGCTGGCGGCAACCGTCAACATCGTGCTGATCGATGTCGGCTTCGGGGTGGCGCAGGCTGGGCTGCCGATGGCGATCGTCCTGATGTGCGGACTTGTCTATCTGTTGATACCCCATGTGCGGAAGTTGCTGGCCGTTTTGTTCATCGACCACGAATCGATTCGTGCGACTCGGATGGCCACGTTAGGCGGCGTCGTGCTGGCAGGTGTGCTGGCCTTCTCGTTCACCTACTGGGTCGCCAACTTCAACAACCGGCTGCCGACGGAGATCGACGGCACCTGGGAAGTACTCGGTGAACAGACGGAGAACATCAGCCACGTCTTCTTCGAACGGAACCGTGCCTTCCAGGTCGTCTTCAGGGACGAAGACGGCGCCTTGCGGAACCACCATTTCGAGACCGACGGCGGGCGGATATGGATCTGGCAGGAGTGGCTGTCCAAGGGAGACCTCATCGCAGAGGGTGCTCTGGTTAGCCCCGACGTCATCGAGTTACGTTTCACGAATGGCGCGCAAGCGAGGCTTGGACGCCTGTTCGGACCTCGCTCTTGACCGCGTGGGCGGACCTGCGTTACGGACCCAACGCGCCGATCGGAACGACCCCTAGATCGCTGCTTCCGGTGTAGCCGTAGCCGTTCGGCACGATGACCGCGAGAGCCGAAGGCTCGCTCGGCGCGTCTCTCATGGCCCGCGGAGCCCGCTGAGCCAGGCGTCGGAGGTTCTTCATGCCTTCGTCGATCCAGCGCTCCCCGAGCTTGATCTCGAACGCGGCCCAGCGCCCATCAGCGGCTTGAACGATGGCATCGACTTCAAGCCCGCCCTTCTCGCGGTAATGGAAGACCTCGGCGTCGTTGGCCTGGGCGTAGATCCTGAGGTCGCGGACGACGAGCGACTCGAACAGAAGGCCGAGGAAGCGCAGATCACTCAACAGGCGCTTCGGCGTAGCCCGTAGAGCGGCTACGGCCAGCGACGGATCGACGAAGTGACGCTTGGGGGCTTCCCGAAGGGTTGCCCGCGAGCGCAGGTGAGGTGACCACGCAGGTTGATCCTCGACGACCATGAGCTGTTCGAGCGCGTCCAGGTAGCCGGCAGCAGTCTCTGGCTTCATGGTGATCTGGCTGGCGCCAACGTCGGCGGCCAGCTTGGAGAGCGTTGCTTCCGTCGCGGTGTTCCGGGCGAGCGACCGCAGAAGCCGGCCGACCCGAATCGGGTCTGCTCGTCGTTCGGCGACTCTGGAGATGTCGGTGCGGCGTATCTCGTTCAGGTAGCCCAGGTTCGATCGCAGGGTTGCGCTCGTCGACTGGCCGTGGTTGCCCGGCCAGCCTCCGATTGCCACGAGTTCGGCAAGCTCCGGAATGCTGAGTGAGACCGCTTCAGCTCCTTGGGGCGAACCGTTCAGCAGTGCAGCCAGAGAGATCTCACCGCTGGAACGTCCGGCTTCGACGAGTGACAGAGGACGCATCCGGATACGGGTGAAGCGCCCCGCTCCTGAATGCCGCGTCACGTCGTCGGCGGGCACGGCGGAGCCGGTGAGAATGAACTGACCGGGGTCGGTCCGGTCGTCGACCGCGCGACGAACGTGGTTCCAGATCGATGGTTCGAGTTGCCACTCGTCAATCAGTCGCGGTGTGGCGCCGGCGAGCGCGGTGTCGGGGTCCACGCTCGCGAGCCGACGTGCGTTGCGGTCGACATCAAGAAGAACCTCGCTCGCAGCCCTCTGTCTGGCGGTCGCCGTCTTGCCGCATGCCTTGGGGCCTTCTACGACCACGGCGCCGGCAGCGGCCAGGCAGTCGTCGAGTTCGGTCTCGACAATCCGTGGAAGGTAGGGCATCGAACAAGCTCAGCGGGTGAAACGGACAAAGTCCAGCGGGTGAAACGGACAAAGTC
>VXSP01000045.1:194817-234073 GCA_009837885.1 Holophagales bacterium
GAAACGGACAAAGTCCAGCGGGTGAAATGGACAAAGTCCAGCGGGCGAAATGGACAAAGTCCAGCGGGCGAAATGGACAAAGTCCAGCGGGCGAAACGGCCGGCGCCTTTCTTCGGCGGGCCTGCCTGGCAAGCCGCTACGTCTGCGGCCGAATGTCGAACGCCACGGCTTCGCGGTCGTTACGCACGAGCAGGATGCCCTCGGCGATCGCGGGGTTGTTCCAGGTGCGGCCCGAGACCGCCGGTAGGGCCGCAACTTCCTGATGGCTTTCGGGCGTGGCGCGCACCAGGACGAGCTGACCCCGTTCCGTGGTGATCAGCAGGTGGCCTGAGGCGAGCAGAAGCTGGCCGTGGCCGTAGCGGCCGCCCTTCCACATGCGGTCGCCAGTTTCGGCGTCGACGCAGGCGAGGATGCCGTTGTCCAGCCCGTAGACGTAGCCGTCGTGGAAGACGGAGGTCGAGAAGGTGTTCTTCATCCGGTTGTTGAACCAGATCTCCTTGACCGACGCGGTGTTCGCTTCGGGGGCCGCGTCGACTTCGAGCACCGCGGCGCCGTGGCCGTAGCCGGACGACACGAAGATGCGGTTCGGCGCCACCTGGAGCGGCTGCGCGGCGTTGATGCCGTTCATCGTTGCCCAAGGTGTGCTCCAGTACGTCTCGCTGCCGTCAGTGGCTAGCCCGACGACCTGATCGGCGCCGATCAGGACGATCTGGGAAAGGTCGTCCAGCGTGAAGACCGTTGGCGCGGTGTAGGCGCCCTGGGCGTCGAGAGCTCGCCAGCGAATCGCCCCGGTCTCCAGCTCGTAGGCGATCACGGCTCCGTTCGGGCCGCCAGGCGCGGTGAGGACCGCTCCGTCCAGAATCGCCGGGGAGGCCGCCATTCCCCAGGTCAGGTTCGCCGCGCCCGAGTCCTTGAGAACGTTCGTGCGCCAGATCGAAGCTCCGCTCGCGGCGTCGAGCGCCTGGAGTTCGCCGGTGGCGCCGAGTGCGACCAGGGTGCCCTCATACAGGGCCGGCGTGGCGCGTGGGCCGTCGCCGCCCATGCTCTCCTCGAAACGGGCGTCCCAACTCGCGTTCCAGCGTTCCACGCCGGTCTGCAGGTCGTAGGCGGCGACGACCTCCTGTTCCCGCCGCTGCTCGATCGTGTAGGCGAGGCCGTCTCCGACCACGAAGGAGGCGTAGCCGCCGCCGACCGGGATGCGCCAGAGTTCCGGCGGGCCTTCGTTCGGCCAGGCCGTGTTGATCGGCTGGGGATAGCGGCCGTCCATGTGGACGCCGCGGTAGTAGGGCCAGGAGCCCGGTGACGGAGTTGCGGGGTCCAGGCCGGATTCAGGCGCCTCGGTCTGTTCGGCTTCGAGAACGGCTTCGTCGGGTTCATCGGCCACCGACTCGGGCGGCGCGGGGCTGGCAACTGGCGCGATATCCGGGCTCTGTTCACGGTGCGTCTCGATCGCCCGGTAGTGGCGGTCCTCGTGGTGAAAGTCGAGTTGCGGCATCAAGCCGCCCGTGATCTGGAGGTGCATCCCCGTCGTCAGGTTCAGCACCAGCGCCAGGCCGGCGAGCGCGGCCACGGAGATGCCGGTCCACTTCAGGAAGGAGAGGAAGCGGCTTCGTTTCCTGGTTTTGGTCATTGCCGGCATCCTATTCCCTGGCGGTACGGAGGTCGCTGCTACTCTGCCGTCCCTCTGTGAAGGCCCCCACGGTCCATCTCCGCTTCTTGCCCGCGGCTCTGCCGGAAGCGGCCGAGAACCTCCGCTCCGAGGTTCGGGAGCTACTCCAAGAGACGCGCGCCGAGGGTGTCTGGTTACCGGAGGGACTCTCCTGGTGGGGCCGCAACCCGGTGCTCAGCCGCGCGCTCGGCGACGCGGGCTTCATCGGCATGACGTGGCCGCGCCAGTACGGCGGCTCGGAGCGGAGCTACCTGGAGCGCTACGTCGTGACCGAGGAACTGCTGGCGGCCTGTGCGCCGACCGCCTTCCACTGGTTCGCCGACCGCCAGATCGGCCCGAGCATCCTGCGCTACGGCACCGAGGAGCAGAAGCAGCGCTTCCTGCCGCCGATCGCCCGTGGCGAGCTCTCGTTCGCGGTCGGCATGAGCGAGCCGGATTCCGGTTCCGACCTGGCCTCGATCCGTACCCGCGCCGAGCGCGCGGACGGCGGTTGGCGACTCAACGGTTCGAAGATCTGGACCTCCTACGCGCACGAGGCCGAGTACTGCGTCGCCCTGGTGCGCACGGAACCGAAGTCGGACAAGCGGCACGCCGGCATGAGCCAGGTCATCATCGATCTGAAGAACTCGGACGGGATCACGGTGCGTCCGATCATCGACCTCCCGGGCCGCCACGACTTCAACGAGGTTTTCTTCGAGGACACCTTCGTGCCGGACGACTGCCTGCTGGGCAATCCCGGGGACGGCTGGGAACAGGTGACGTCCGAGCTGGCCTACGAACGGAGCGGTCCGGAGCGCTTCCTGACGAACTTCCATCTGCTGCGCGCGCTGGTCGACGCGCTGGATGGGAGCGCGTCGCCGGGGGCGCAGCGTGAGGTCGGGCTGCTTGTCAGCCGGCTCTGGGCGTTGCGCGCCGCCTCAGTTGCGGTTGCGGCGGCGCTCGAGGCCGGCGAGACGCCGAACGTGGAGTCGGCCCTGGTCAAGGACCTGGGCACCAACTTCCAGCAGGAAGTACCGGAGATCGTCCGCCGCGTCGTGGCTGATGAAGGGGTTGCCGACGAGGTGGTCCTCGACATCCTGCGTCAGGTCGTCCTGGCAGCGCCCTCGTACACGATCCAGGGCGGCGCGACGGAGATCCTCCGCGGCATCGTCGCACGGGGACTGAGGCTGCGATGAGCGACATGAGGCAGCTCCTCCTGGACACGGCGGTGCGCCTGTTCGAGGCGGCGTCGGCGGACGAAGTCTTCGAGGCGGTCGAGGAAGGCCGTTTCCCGGAGAACCACTGGCGGGCGATCGAGGAGAACGGCCTGGTCGACATGCTCCTGCGCGAAGAAGCCGGGGGCGCCGGCGTCGACTTCGGCGACGCGATGGCGGTAGCGCGGACCGCCGGCGCCTTTGCGCTGCCGTTGCCTCTCGTGGAGACGATGATCGGCCGGTGGCTGCTTTTCGACGCCGGTCTCGAAGCGCCCGCGGGCCCCTTGGGAATGGTGACGGCCGCGGGCCGACTCGAGGTGGCCTGGCCGGACAACATCTCGGCGCTGGCCGTGTCGGCCGCTGCGGACCGCGTCGGCTGGGTCGCCGCTGGCGAAGTCGAGTCCGAGCGCGGCACGAACAGTGCCGGTGAACCGGTGGGGCGATTGCGCGAGCCACCGCCGATCCCTCCGGGACAGTCGGGCGACCTGAGTTCGGAACCGTCTCCCTCCACCGTGATGGCGGTCGCCCGTAGCGCGATGATCGCCGGCGCCATGGAGCGCATCCTCGATCTGACGATCGAGCACGTTCAGGGGCGGGTTCAGTTCGGGCGTCCGCTGGCCCGCTTCCAGGCGGTGCAGCAACTGGTCGCGGTGATGGCGAGCCACGCCGCAGTGGTCGGCGTCGCGGCGGACACGGCGATCGCCGCCGTCGAGACCGTGCTCGACCGTGACGCCGGCGACGCCACCTTTGTGGCGGCGTGCGCCAAGGCGCGTGCCAGCGAGGCTTGCTACGAAGTCACGCGGATCGCGCACCAGCTCCACGGCGCGATCGGCTACACCCGCGAGCACGACCTGCACCGCTTCACCCGCCGGCTCTGGGCCTGGCGGGACGCCGACGGGGACGAGGGCTACTGGCAGCAGCGGGTCGGCGAGATGGCGATTCGTTCCGGCGGGGCGGGCCTGTGGCCGCTGCTCGTCGAGGCGCGGCCTGCAGCGTTGGAGCGATAGGCTCCGCCTTTCTCGGGCGAAGCAGAAGCGGGGAGAAGAGGATGGACGGGGCGAACGGAAACGGGCCGTACGTTGGAAAACGGCTGAGCAGCGGGACCTTCGTCGTCGATGACGCCGTGCTCGCCGACTACTACGGCGGCCTGGATCTCGAACCGCCGACTTCCGGCCTGTTGCCCTCCACGATCGCGAGCGGCCCGGACGGCGACTACTTCCGGGAGATCGCGTTCGCCAACCAGACCGGGCATCTCTGGATGCGCGAGGAATGGGCGCTCTCGGCGCCGATGAAGGCGGGCACCGTCTACACGGTCGATGGTGACATCTGCGACATCTACGACCGGCGCAACCGCGTCGTCGTCGACTACCGGGTCCGACTCCGGGACGGTGACGGCCGGCAGGTCCTGGAGACCCACCATCACCAGAGCTTCCTGCGCGACCAGGACTACACCGGCGATGTCGACCTGCGCGATCCGCGGAAGAAGCCGGGTGCACGCCGCTTCGACGTGCCGGAGGGTGAACGGTTCGGCGGCCTGGAGCGCACGATCTCACTAGAGATGTGCGGCCAGTTCTTTCACGGCAATGCCAACTACCACACCGACAGGGAAGCGTCCCGCGAACTCGGCTTCCAGGACGTCGTGGTCGGCGGCCGGATGACGATGGGCTACGTCGGCCACATCCTCGAAGAGCGCTTCGGCGAGGCATGGTGGCGGAACGGCTCCTTCGACCTCAAGTTCACGAACCCTGTCTGGCCCGGGGACACGATCACCGTCAACGGCGTCGTGACCGGCCCGGATCCGGACGATCCCGAACGCACCGCGGCCTTCGTCTGGATCGCCAAGGCGGACGGCACGGTGGCGCTCATCGCCCGTGCCGGCGTTGCGGCCTGATCTTCGACACCCCTCCCTGGAGAAGCACCACATGATGCCCCGACCCTTCGCTCTCGCCCAGCTGCTCCTCGCGGTTGTCGCGGCTCCGCTTGCCGCCAACGACATCGGCCGCGACTGCCGCGGCCTGGTCGCCCTGACCGACCTCGACCACGCGATCGAGCCCGGGATGCGGGTCGCGGCGTCGGAACGGGCGCCAGCCCACTGCCGTGTGCGCGGTGTCGTCAACCGGGCGATCCGCTTCGAGGTCACGCTGCCGGACGACTGGAACGGCCGGATGATGTTCAGCACGGTCGGCGGCGCCGCGGGGTTCATCGGCGACACGACGAGCCTGCTGGGCCGCGGTTTCGCGATGGCTTCGACCGACACCGGCCACGAGGGTCAGGACCGCGACTACGTGCGGCAGCCCGAGGCCCTGCTCGACTACGCCTACCGCGGCGTCCACCTGGCGACCGCGGCCGCCAAGCGGGTGATCCAGCGCTACTACGGCCGCGAGATCGACTACTCCTACGTCAAGGGCTGCTCGAACGGCGGGCGTGCGGCGATGCTCGAGGCGACCCGCTTTCCCGACGACTACGACGGCGTCCTGGCCGGAGCGCCGGCCTTCCGCTTCCAGGAGTTCGTGCCGTGGATGATCGGCGGGGCGCGCCTTCAGGCGAAGCATCCCCTGACCCCGGAGTCGTTCCAGTTGCTCGGCAAGGCGTCCCGCGAGGCGTGCGACGCGCTGGATGGAGTGGAGGACGGCGTGATCGACGATCCGACAAAGTGCACCGCCGACGTCTTCGATCTGAACGCCCTGCAGTGCCCGCCGGACTCGACCAGGAACTGCCTCACCGCGGGCCAGCTCCAGACCGCCCGCTACATGTATGCGGACGTGGTCGACGCGGAAGGCAACGTCCTTTCGCCGGGCGTGCCGCCGGGCGCCGAGGACGCCGGCGACTGGGCGACGTGGATGCTGCCGACCGCCCGGCGCGGGGCCCCGGACCAGTCACTGATCGACGGCATGGACGTGCTGCTCGAGGCCCTGATGCGCTTCGAGCCGGACTTCGACGTCGAGGCGTTCGATCCGGTCGCCGACCGCGACCTCCTGACAGCCGTCACCGCGCCCCTCGACGTGCTCACGGCCGACCTGTCGGCGTTCCGGGCACGCGGCGGCAAGCTGCTGATGTACCAGGGATGGAACGACTATCCGCTCCGTCCCCAGCGCGCGATCGACTACCTGCACGACGTCGAGAAGGAAAGCGGCGGGGCGGACGAAGCCGGCGAGTTCTTCCGCCTGTTCATGGTGCCCGGCATGATCCACTGCGCCCGCGGCCCCGGCGCCTGGGTTGCCGATTACGTCGACCCGCTGGTCGCCTGGACCGAGAGGGGCGTCGCGCCCGAGCGGATCGAAGCCAGCCGGCCGGGTCCGGAGCCGGCGTTCACGCGGCCGCTCTGCGCCTGGCCCGAGGCGGCGAAGTACAACGGCGAGGGCGACGTGAACGACGCGGGCAACTGGAGTTGCCGTTAGCGGAGTGACCGGCTAGTTGCCGGCCGTCTCCAGCGACTTCTGGGTCGTCACGCTCGGTCCTAGCGCCGCGGCGATGTCCGGCTTGTCGGATCGATTGCTTGCATACCGGAAAGCCGTGTTGCCGCTGTGATCCGCTGCGCTGGCGTCGGCGCCGGCCTCCAGTAGCGCCTTCAGAACCCCGACGTCCTCGGCCGTCGCGGCAGCGTAGTGGAGCGGCGTTCTGCCGTCCTGGTCCGCGGCGTGTACATCGGCTCCGGCGCCTAGCAGCCGTTCAACGACTCGTGCGCCCGCATGCTCCAGGTTGGCGCCCGCGGCCAAGTGCAGCGGAGTTCTGCCGTCGGCGAGTGAGGCGTTGACGTCACCCCCGGCACGGACAAGGGACGTGATTGCATCCGCGGTGCGATTGTGAGCGGCTGCGACGTGCAGCGCCGTCATGTCGTCCCCGTCCCGAACGCCGATATCGACGCCGGCTCCGATCAGCGCGGTGATCACGTCGATGTCGTGCCCGCTCTGCACACTGCCGTCATACGTAGAGCCGGTGATGTTGCGTGCCGCGTAGTGCAACGTTGTCGCGCCGCGGCTGTCCAGCGCGCTCACGTCGGCGCCTGCGGCGATGAGCGCCTCCAGCGGGGCGGGATCGGGGCTGGCCTCGGAGGCGTAGTGCAGCGGTGTGCGCCCGCTCAGGTCGGCGGCGTTCACGTCTGCTCCCAAGCTGAGGACGGCCTTGAGATGGTCGAAGCTCGAGAAGTGATTCGAGTAGCCGGGTCCGCAGCCGACTCCTCCATAGATGCGCCGGGACGCGAGGTGCAGGGCTGTTCTTCCCCGCTCGTCTCTCGCTTCGATGTTGGCGCCTTCCGCCGCCAGAGCCATGAGGATGTCGATCGCGCCGTGGTGTGCGGCCAGATGAAAGGGTGTCCTGCCTTCCCCGTTCGTGGCGTCGACACCGGCACCGGCGGTGATGAGCGTTTCGACCACTTCAACGCTTCCGCCGACATAGGTTGAACCTGTGGCCAAGTGGAGCGGGGTGTTCCCTCCCGCATCGCTGGCGTCGACCTTGAACCCGAGGCGAATCAGCGCCTCCACCGCAGCACTGCCGCCCTCGCCGTGACGAGGCTCCGCGGCTCGATGCAGGAGTGTCCGTCCCCTGGCATCCCTGGCCTCGGTATCGGCGCCTGCCTGGATCAGAGCCTCGACGCTGGCGAAGGTGTCCCTTCGCACCGCGTAGTGGAGCGGCGTGAGACCTTCCTTGTCCGGCCGGTGGATGTCGGCGCCGTTTTCGACCAGGAGTCGGATGACAACCGGATCCCGTGCGAGATGCAGCGGAGTTCTGCCGGCCTTGTCCGTGACGTCGACCGGGTGGGTGCCTGCGGTCATCAGCGTTGAAAGCAGGTCGGTGTCCGTGCGGCTGGCCGCGATGTGAAGGAGCGTTATGCCTTCGTGGTCAATGGCATCGACATCGGCCCCGGCTGCGATCAGCCGCTGAACGAGGCTCGGGGCCTTGTATCTCGACGCGACGAGGTTGAGGAGGCTTCGGCCGCGAGAGCCTTTGGCGTCGACACCTGCCCCGGCGTCGAGCAGAGCGGTCAGGATTCCCGGGTCGTTGTTCCACTCGGCCGCCTCCACGAGCGGCGTTCTGCGCCTCTTGTTGGTGCTGTCTACGTTCGCTCCGGCGGCCAGCAGGGCTTTCACCACTTCGAGATCCTTGGCCCAGGCGGCGGCTTCGTGCAGGGGAGAGTCGCCGTACTGACTCACGGCGTTGACGTCGGCCCCGGCCTGGATCAGGAGACGGACGACCTCGAGCCCGGATTTCGGGTGGTGCAGCGGGGTCTCGCCTTCCTGGTCCCTTGTTTGGGGATCCGCTCCGTAGGCGAGCAGCAGCCGGACCATGGGCACCAGGTCGCCTTCCCAGTGCTCAGCCACGGCTTGATGGAGTGGCGTCCTCTCCCGGCCGTTCAGGGCGTCGACCGGCGCACCGGACGCAAGGAGTGTCGCGGCCACGTCTGTGTTTCTGTTGCGCTGGGCGACGTTGTGCAGCGGGGTCTGCTTTGCTCGATCAACTGCGTCCACTCTTGCGCCGGCATCGATCAGGAGGCGGACAGCGGCCGGATCCAGCTCCTTACCCGTGGCCAGGTGGAGGGGCGTCCGGCCATGGTCGTCGACGGCGTGAACATCGCTGCCGGAGTTGAGCAGAGCCCGGATCGCCTCAGGCTCGAGGCTCTCCGCGACTGCGCGGTGAAGAGGCGTCATGCCCCAGTCGTCCGTTCGGCCGACTGGCGCGGCTGGAGTGGCGGCAACGAGACAGGCGGCGACGAATCCAAGGAACCGGATCGGCATGGCAGTACCTCCTCACTGACTTGATGAAGAGCAACGCCCCGAGGCGGCCGCATCATTCCGGGCGTTACACTAGGAGCAGAACATGAGGATCGGCCGGAGAGTTGCTGCCGCACCGTTGCTCGTCCTGCCTTTCCTGATTGCGGGCTGCGGCCCGGATCCCCAAGCTGGTGGAGGTTCGCTGCCCGCGCCGCCTCCGCCCAACGTCATCGTCATCCTCGCCGACGACCTCGGCTACGGCGACATCGGCGCCAACGGATCGACGGTCATCTCGACTCCGCACATCGACGAACTGGCGGCGAACGGGGTCCGGCTGACCGACGGCTACGTTTCGGCGGCGGTCTGCAGTCCGATGCGGGCGGGTCTCTACACGGGCCGCTACCAGAACCGGTTCGGCTACGAGTACAACCCGACGGCGAACTACGAGCGGAACGCCGACGCCGAGCTCGGATTGCCGGAGGACGAAACGACGCTCGGCGACATGATGCGCGAGGCCGGTTACGCGACCGGCCTGGTAGGGAAGTGGCACCTGGGCTTCCGCGAGCAATACCACCCGCTGAAGCGGGGTTTCGACGAGTTCTTCGGCCATCTGGGCGGCGGCACGAGCTACCTCGACCCCAACGACCCGGACGGCCATAGCTGGCCGCGGAGGCAGCCCGCCGCGACCGAGCCGAACGAGATCACTCCGGCGCCGGTCACCGGCGACCGCGGCGACGGCCCGCGCGCGATCCTGGATGGCTACGAGGTCGTGGAAGTCGACGAGTACCTGACCGACGTGTTCGCCGACCGCGCGGTCTCATTCATCGAGCGTAACGCCGGCGAGCCCTTCTTCCTGATGCTGGCGCCGAACGCGCCTCACACGCCGATTCAGGCCACGAGCAGGTACGTGGACCGGTACGCGCACATAGAGGAAGAAGGGGCCCGGATCTACGCGGCCATGGTCTCGTCCGTCGACGACATGGTGGGTCGCGTCACCGCGACGCTCAGGGAGCGGGGACTGGAAGAGAACACGCTCGTCGTCTTCATCTCCGACAACGGCTGCATCAACTACATGCCGGCCGTCATCTGCACGAACTCGCCGCTCTCCGGAGGCAAGCGCTATCACCTGGACGGCGGCATCCGGGTGCCTTACCTGGTCAAGTGGCCGGCGGGTCTGCCCCAGGGCGAGGTCTACAGCCGGCCCGCGAGCGTCCTCGACCTGTACGCGACGTTCGCCGCGGCGGCTGGGTCGGACGCGGGTACCGATGACAGCGTGAACCTCCTGCCGTACCTGCGCGGCGAGATCGAGGGACCGCCGCATGAGTACCTGTTCTGGCGGTCCCTGCCCAACGCGGCGGTCCGCTCGGGCAAGTGGAAGCTGTGGCGGGTCGACCTGACCGACCAGGATCCGGCCTCCGTGCTGAGCCGCGGCGGCCGCCTTCTGCCCGAAGAGGACTACCCGCCGGTGTCGGTCCAGGGCCAGTTGACGGTGCTCCACGACCTCGAGGCGGACGTCGGCGAGCGGGTGAACGTGGCCGATCAGAACCCCGAGGTGGTCAAACGCCTCGAAGCGGCACTTGCGGCCTGGGAGGCGGACCTCGTGGAGCCGATGTGGATCAGCAAGCGCTCGACACTCGCTGAACTGCACGGTCAGGCGATTCAGCTCTACTTCTGAAGAGAGGCCACGAATGAGCGCAGCGATTCCCGCACTCCACCCGCCCGAACTCTCGCCGGAGCAGAAACGGCGGTTCTACCGCGACGGCTTCATCGTGCTGAAGAACGCGGTGGAGCCGGAGTTGACCTACCGGGCGAAGCGGCGGATCAACGTCATCGCGGGGCGTTCCGGCCGGTTGTTCGACTACTACGGCGAGCTTTCGGGGTCGCCGGAGTTTCCGGCTCTCGTCAACGAGTCCTGCCTGGGCGAGATCCTGCGCAACACGATGGGACCGTACGATCCGCCGCAACGGGCGATGCCGATGGTGCTGTATCCGAGCGATCCGTCGTTCGAGATCGGCCACCACGGTCTGCCGGACAACCAGCTTCCGAACTACGGCTTCTTCCCGCATCTCGACGGGCTGTGGACTGGTGCGATCCCGCAGTCGCAGGGCGAGGTCGACGACTGGAGCGCGCCGCGCACCGAGCACTTCGGCGCCGGCGACGCGACGGTCATCGGCCGCAACATGACGCCGCTGTTCCAGGATCCGGATTGCCGCCTGTCGATCGGCAGCTTCACCGCCTTCGTCGGCGTGGCGCTGAACGACCAGACCGAGTTCGGGCGAGGCAACCTGGCGGTGCTACGCGGCGCCCACCATGCGGTTCAGGCGTTCTTCCGCTGGCAGCGGGAGCAGGGCGGCCCGATCGGTCCGGAAGGTCCGGGTTGGCCCCGGCTGGTGCCGATGGGCGAGGACGGAGTGGGCATGAACTACCTGCCCCAGGCCGTGCGTGACCAGTACAGCGAAGGCGCCGAGTACACGCCGGACGGGGCGATGTGGCCGCAGCCGACACCGGTGCTGCTCGACGAGGGCGACGCCGTCCTCACCGTCCACGCGATACCCCACTGCGGCACCCGGAACTACGAGGGCTCCGAGCCGCGGATGAACGTCTACTTCCGGCTGCGGCGGGAGCGCCCAGGCGGGGTCCGAGTGCTTGGCGACAGCGATCATCCGGACCGCGGGTGGAAGGGGAACTTCCTCGACTATCCGCAAGGGTACGACCCGTGGCAGGTGGCGATCGACGCACTCTGCGACCACTGGAGCGAGTGGGACGGAATGGCGGATATCGTCGCCGGCGAGCGCGCCGCCAAATCACAGACCTGAGACCTGTTACTAGAGGACCGAGCATGCACGACATCGCCATTCGAAACGGCCGGATCATCGACGGCACCGGCGCCCCGGAGTTCCAGGGCGACATCGCCATCGACGGTGCTGTGATCACCAGCGTCAACGGGGGCGTGGGCAAGGCGCGCCGGGAGATCGACGCCGAGGGCAAGCTGGTCGTCCCGGGCTGGATCGACATCCACACCCACTTCGATGCCCAGGTGTCCTGGGACCCCTACCTGACGCCGTCCTGCTGGAACGGCGTGACGACGATCGTCATGGGCAACTGCGGCGTCGGCTTCGCGCCGGTGAAGCCGAAGGACCGCGACTGGCTGCTCGACCTGATGGACGCGGTCGAGGACATCCCGGCGATCGCGATGTCGGCGGGCATGGAGTGGAAGTGGGAGACCTTCCCCGAGTACCTCGACGCAATCGACGGCAAGCCGCGGATCATGGACGTGATCACCCAGGTGCCGCACTGCGCGCTTCGCACCTACGTCATGGGGGAGCGCGGCGCCGAGGACATCCAGCCGACGGACGACGAACTGGCCGAGATGGAGCGTCTCGTGCGCGAGAGCATCCGGGCGGGCGCTTTCGGCGTCTCGTCGAACCGGCTGCTGGCGCATCGCACGAAGGAAGGGGAGATGATCCCGGGCACCTTCGCCCGCTATCCGGAGCTCGAGGCGATCGCCAACGGCATGAGCGAGGCCGGCGGCGGCGTGTTCCAGTTCGTTGGCCCATTCGAGCGTGAGTGGTTGCTTGGCCTCGGCCGCAAGAACGGGATCACGGTGACCTATCTCTCGGGCGAGGCGGCGCAGGAAGGACTGACCGCGCTCGAGGAGCGTCGCTACAAGGGGATCCGGGTCTTCCCGCAGATCCGCGGCCGCGGCACGACGGTGCTGATGAACCTGGAGGGGTCGCTTCATCCGTACGTCCTGAACTACGCCTACCGCGAACTGGTCGGCCATCTGCCGAGGCCGGAGCGGCTCGAGCGGATGCGTGACCCGGAGGTGCGCGCCAAGATCCTCGCCAGCGATTGGGACATGACGAACGACGCCCGGCGCAACAGCCCGGAGGACGTGGACCACCCGTTCCTTGTCGACGCGACGCCGGGCAGCCTTCTGCCGGGACTGCTGGAATTGATGCACTCCCAGCCGGAGGCGGTGTACGTCCTCGGCGATCCGCCGAACTACGAGCCGGATCAGGAGGCCAGTGTCGCGGCCCATGCCAGGCGCAAGGGCCTCACGGGGCCGGAGGCGTTCTACGACCTTCTGACCGAAGGCGATGGCAGTACGTTGCTGCTGTTCTACCTGGACGGCTACTCGAAGCGGAACTTCGACTACATGGCTGGCCTGATGCGGCACCCGCTGACGTGCAATGGGTTGAGCGACGCGGGCGCGCACGTGGGCGCGGTCAGCGACGCCCACATGCCGAGCTGGAACCTTGCCTTCTGGGGACGCGACCGCACCCGTGGCGAACGGGTCGAGCTCGAGACGATCGTCCACAAGCAGACCGGCGCCAACGCGGCCCTCTACGGCCTGTCCGACCGGGGCGTCCTCAAGCCGGGCAAGCGCGCCGACATCAGCGTGATCGACTTCGACCGCCTCTCGTCCGAGGCTCCGTACCTCGTCTACGACCTGCCCGAGAACGCCAAGCGCTACATGCAACGCCCGCAGGGCTACGACGCGACGATCTGCGCCGGTGAAGTCGTGCTGGAGAACGACGAGGTGACCGGCGCCCTGCCGGGGCGGCTCGTGCGAAGTCGGCCGGCCGCGTAGATGCGTCGCGGGGTTGGATCGCTACACCCGCCTGGGCCGGACCCGCTGGGGAGGGTCCCAGGGGCCGCTCGCGCTCCCTGAGTAGAGGAGAGGTTGGCGCTCGCTGCGGTCGGCTGCGCTCCGGTTGGTCGTCGGACGTTGAGGTGGTGCCGGCGGTCGCTTGCCGACAGCCTCCCTGGAACCCTCCCCAGCGGACCCGACCCAGGCTGGACGTCGTCGCAGATTCCAGCTACGGCTTGGGCGTGAACTTCTCTCCGGCCTCTATGGCGACGGGCAGTCGATTTCGTGGCGTCGCTAGTGGACAAGTGGCGAACTCGGTGAAGACACAGGGTGGGTTGTAGGCCTTGTTGAAGTCCAGGGTTGTGTTGCCGTCGGGGCCGGGCAGGGCTGCGGCCAGGTAGCGACCAGCGGGGTAGGTCGTGTCTCCGGTCGTGTCGTCGGCGAAGACGATCATGAACTCGTCGTCTGATCGGTAAGCCTCCAGCGACAGCGATTGCCCTTGGACCTCGAACTCCAGAGTGCCGGGGACGGTCGGTTCCCAGCCGAGTCCTTCGACCACGGTTGGCACCCGGATGGTCCGAGGTTCGGGGTAGGGCTGGAAGCGGGCCTCTAGGCGCCAACTCGGGTCGGCGGTATAGGAGTCGATGCCCGCGAATGCCGTCACGGCGGGATGGTCGTAGTCCCGCAACCGCACCCCCAGTCGGTCCATCCGGCGGATCACAGACCAGGCAAGGGAGCCGGACGTGAGGAGAGTGGCCTCTTTCTCACGATCGTCGACGAGGAGGATCTCGGTGACGGGCGTTTCACCGTGGAACACCTCGGCTCCAACCGCTGCCCGGAAGTTGACTGTGCCGTTCTCCACCACGAAATCGCCGAGCTTCGGAGGCGCTGAGCCTTCGGGCGCGACGAGGTCGTTGCCGGCCGCGGCGCCGAAGCCGTTGGCGCCTTCCTTCAGCCAGTAGAGACCCGCCAGGTTGAGCCAACCGTCTGGGCCCTTGAGGTCCCCAACCCGTTTGGCACGCCATTCGGCCAGGGCGCGCTCGTATACCGCAGGCTCTGACTCCTCGCCCGTCGCCGGCTGAGCGAGGATGACCGCGGCCACCAGCAGCGCCCGGATCCGATGCTCGGTTCCTGTCACTGCCTGAGATCCTAGGACCCCGCGCGGACGTAGCCTAGGAAAGTACGGTTCATTGAACTGCGATGACCGCGGAGCGCGTCGTCAACCCGTGATGCGCACGTTCAGCGACTGGACCGACTGTTAGACTGCCGCTCGTATCGCTGTAGCCAGATTCAGGTCTTCAGCCCGGGAGTTGGAGATTGCGTGACCCACGACCCAGTCGGTGTTGTCGCCCGCGGGCGATTGATGCGGCTGCGGTGTGCGTCGCCCTCTTCCTGGCTCACGCCGGGGCAGTTGCCGCGGTCGGTCCGCCGGCGGCGCTTGCGGCCGCACCGGCCTTCGACGCCGACGCGCCTCACCGCGTGCTCATCTCGCGGCACTGCCTCGGTTGCCACAACAACCGGCTCAAGACCGCCGGGCTCGAGCTCGATGCACTGGTCGAACGGCACGAGAATCTGGACCGCGCTAGCTGGGAGAAGGTTGCCCGCAAGCTGCGCGCGCGGCAGATGCCGCCGCCGGGACGGCGCCGTCCGGACGAGAGCGCGTACCGGGAGGCGCTCTCCTCCCTTGAAGGCGAACTCGACCGGATCGCCGCCGAGGCGCCCGATCCGGGCCGCACGGAGACGTTCCGCCGGCTGAACCGCACCGAGTACCACAACGCGGTGCGCGATCTGCTGGCGCTGGAGGTCGACGTTGCCTCGCTGTTGCCGGCGGACTCGGCGAGCTTCGGATTCGACAACGTGACGGTCGGCGACCTGTCGCCGACCCTGCTGGAGCGCTACGTCCGCGCGGCGGAGAAGATCAGTCGGCTGGCGATCGGCCGCTCGTACGCCGAGCCGGTCGGCATCACGTTCCGCACGGAGCCCGATCAGACCCAGGAGAAACACGTCGAAGGCCTGCCGATCGGCACCCGCGGCGGTCTGCTCGCCACCTGGAACTTCCCGGCGGACGGCGTCTACGAGTTCTCGATCCGTCTCGCCCGCGACCGCAACGAGCACGTCGAGGGTCTGCGCGAGCCGCACGAGCTGGAACTCCTGATCGACAGGGAGCACATCCAGTCGTTCACGGTTCAGCCGCCGGACCTGATGAGCGACGTGGCGCTGAACTACCAGCCGTCGCAGGACGACGTCGACGATCACCTGGTCGTGCGTGTGCCGGTCACGGCGGGCCCGCACGATGTCGGCGTCACCTTCCCGGCCCGGCCCTGGGTGCTGCTCGAGACGGCGCGGCAGCCCTACGAGTCGCACTTCAACTACTACCGCCACCCGCGGGTGCAGCCGGCGATCTTCTCGGTCTCGATCGTCGGGCCGTACCTGCCGCTCGGCGCCGGCGATACGCCGAGCCGCCAGCGGATCTTCGTCTGCCAGCCTGAGACGGCGGCGGCGGAGGACGCCTGCGCGAAGAAGATCCTGACCAACGTGATGCGCCGCGCCTATCGCCGGCCGGTGACCGGCGAGGACGTGAGCGGACCGTTCGCGCTCTACGAGCAGGCGAAGGTCGAGCACGGGTTCGAAGCGGGCATCGAAATGGGTCTGGCGGCGGTTCTGGTCAGCCCGGAGTTCCTGTTCCGCATCGAACGGGATCCGGCCGGCGTGGAGCCCGGGGCGCCGTACCGCGTGAGCGACCTGGAGCTCGCGTCGCGGCTCGCCTTCTTCCTGTGGAGCAGCATCCCCGACGACGAACTGCTGGAGCTCGCGTCGGCCGGCCGACTGAGCGAGCCGGACGTGCTCGAGCGGCAGGTCGAGCGCATGCTCGCCGACCCGCGGGCGGAGAACCTGGTGACGAACTTCGCCGCCCAGTGGCTTCATCTGCGCAATCTGGACGGCGTCACCCCCGACAAGCGCCTGTTCCCGGACTTCGACGACAACCTGCGGCAGGCCATGCGCCGCGAGACGGAACTGTTCGTCGGCAGCATCCTGCGGGAGGACCGCAGCGCCCTCGATCTCGTGCGGGCGGACTACACGTTCCTCAACGAGCGGCTGGCCAAGCACTACGGCATTCCGCACGTCTACGGCAGCCGCTTCCGGCGGGTGGAGCTCGGCGACGACAGCGTGCGCGGCGGGTTGCTGCGCCACGGCAGCATCCTGACCGTGACCTCCTTCGCCAACCGCACCTCACCGGTGGTGCGCGGCAACTGGGTGCTGGGCAACCTGCTCGGCGTGCCGCCGCCTCCGCCTCCGCCCGATGTGCCGGACCTGCCCGAAGCGAAGACCATCGCCAAGGAGCTGCCGATGCGTGAGCGCCTGTCGGCCCATCGCGACAATCCGGCGTGTTCGGGGTGCCACCGTCTGATGGACCCCGTCGGCTTCGCGCTCGAGAACTACGACGCGATCGGCCGCTGGCGGACGGTCGACGCGGGCTTCCCGATCGACGCTTCCGGCGAGCTGTGGGACGGTACCGCCCTGGGCGGTGTTGTGGAACTCGAGTCGGCGATGCTGGCGCGGCCCGAGCTGTTCCTGACCACCCTGACCGAGAAGCTCCTGGTGTTCGGCACCGGTCGCGGCGTGACCGCGACCGACGCCCCCGCGGTGCGCGCGATTCTGCGCCGCGCGGAGGCCGACGACTACCGCCTGTCGTCCCTGATTCAGGCGGTCGTTGCCAGCGATCCCTTCTTGAAGAGAAGGGCCTACCCCGTGCCGGGGAGCCCCTTGTGATGAGGAGAGCATCGTCATGATCCTGACCAAGAAGGCTTCTGAGGGACACAGCCGCGCCCGCGGCAGCGACTTCTTTCGCCGGCCGAACCGTTTCGGATGAGGAGAACATCGTCATGATTCTGACCAAAAAGTCGTTGCCGCGAAGGACCTTCCTGCGCGGAATGGGCGCGGCGATCGCCCTGCCCCTGCTCGACGCGATGGTGCCGTCGATGACCGCCTGGGCGAAGACGGCGGCCAAGCCGGTGCGGCGGCTGGGCTTCGTCTACATCCCGATGGGCTCCGACATCACCCGCTGGCGCCCGGCCGGCGGCGGCGGGGCCCTCGGTGAACTGTCGCCGTCGCTGAGTCCGCTGGAGGGCTTCAGGAAGCAGATCTCGGTGATCAGCAACCTGGAGCTGAAGAACGCCTATCCGGGGACGCACGCGACCTCGAACGCGGCGTTTCTCTCCGCGGCGAAGGCGAAGTGGACCGAGAGCACGGACTACTACCTCGGCACGACGGTCGATCAGATCGCCGCTCAGCAGATGGGCCAGGAGACCCAGTTGCCGTCGCTCGAACTGGCGATGGACCTGATGGACATGGTCGGCCAGTGCGACAACGGCTACGCCTGCGTGTACCAGAACAACCTCTCCTGGTCGTCGCCGACGACGCCGCTGCCGGCCGAGGCCCATCCCCGGATCGTGTTCGAGCGGCTGTTCGGCGAGGGCGGCACGGCGGCCGAGCGGCGCGAGGGGCTGCAGCGCAAGGCCAGTCTGCTCGACTGGGTTCACGAGGACATCACCCGGCTCCAGGGCATGCTCGGTCCCGGCGACCGGGTCAAGGTCAGCGAGTACCTCGACTCGGTGCGCGAAGTCGAGCGACGCATCCAGAAGGCGGAAGCCCAGTCCGACGAAGGCGCTTTGCCCGATGTCGATCGCCCGGCCGGCGTGCCCGCTGCGTACGCCGACCACGCCCGGCTGATGTTCGATCTCCAGGTGCTGGCGCTGCAGGCCGACGTGACCCGGGTCATCACCTTCCAGCTCGCCCGCGAGTCGAGCAACCGGACCTACCCCGAGATCGGCGTCCCGGATCCGCACCATCCGACGTCCCACCACGGCAACGATCCCGAGAAGGTGGCGAAGCTGGCGAAGATCAACCAGTTCCACGTCTCGTTGTTCTCCTACTTCCTGGAGAAGCTCGCGGCGGTGCCGGAGGGCGACGGCAACCTGCTCGACAACTCGCTCTACCTCTACGGCAGCGGCATGGGCAACCCGAACGTCCACGACCACGTGAACCTGCCGATCGTCGTCGCCGGCGGCGGGGGAGGCACCGTCCGCGGCGGCCAGCACGTCGTCTACGACCAGCCGACGCCGATGGCCAACCTGCACCTGACCCTGCTCGACAGCGTCGGCGTCCGACTCGACTCCTTCGCGGACAGCACCGGCCGGATCGACACGTTGGCCGAACCGGTCCACCTGGCGGGCTGAGGGGGAGAGATTGCGTAGCCTCGCCCTAGCGTTCCTTCTTGCGGTGCCGGCCGCGGCCGCCACCACCAACGCTCCCCTCGCCGACGCGACCGAACACCTCGACGCCGCCGCGATCGAGCGCCTCCTCGCGGCGTCCTTGGCTGCCGACGAGATCAACGCCGCCCAGGTCGACGGCATGACCGCGCTTCACTGGGCCGTCTACCACGATCGCGGCGACCTCGTCCGCCGCCTGCTCGACGCCGGCGCCGACGCCGCCGCCGCGAACCGCTACGGCGTCATCCCGCTGTCCCTGGCCTGCGCCAACGGCAACTTCGAGGTCGTCGAATCGCTCCTGGCGGCGGGCGCCGATCCGAACGCGCTGCTGCCTGGCGGCGAGACGGTGTTCATGACCGCGGCCCGGACCGGCCGGATCGAGGTCGTCGAAGCGCTCTACGAGGCCGGCGCCGACGTCCACTACCGCGAACCCAACCGCGGTCAGACGGCGCTCATGTGGGCGGCCGCCGAGGGCAACCTGGAAGTTGTCGAACTGCTGCTCGAGGTCGGTGCGGACCCCAACGCGACCCTGGACTCCGGCTTCACGCCGCTGCTGTTCGCGGTCCGCGAAGGACGGATCGACGTGATGGAGGCCCTCCTGCGGGCCGGCGTCGACGTAAACGCGCCGACGCCGGGCAAGGCGGTGAAGCGCGATCGACCGCTGCCCGGCGGACGCTCCGTACGACCCGGATCGACGCCGCTGCTGGTCGCGGTGACGAACGGCCACTTCGAACTCGCGGCCCGGCTGCTCGACGCGGGCGCCGATCCGAATGCGGCCCATTCCGGGTACACGGCCCTCCACATGCTGGCCCGGGTGCGCAAACCGGGCGCCGGCGACAACAACCCGCGGCCGGACGGCTCGGGATCCATGGACGGCCTGGACTTCGTCCGCGACATGGTTGGGCACGGCGCTGATCTCGAGGCCCGGATGGGAGTGAGGGCTCGCCTGAACAACACGAGCTACAACGAACTGGGGGCGACGCCGTTCGTGCTCGCGGCGCTGGTCGCTGACGCCGACCTGATGCGAACGTTTGCCGACCTCGGCGCCGATCCGCTGACCCGAACCGACGACGGCTCGACGGCATTGATGGCCGCCGCCGGTCTTGGCACCCGGTCGCCCGGTGAGGACGCCGGCACCGAGGAAGAGGTGCTCGAGGCCGTGCAACTCGCTCTCGATCTCGGTGCCGACATCAACGCGATCAATGACAACGGCGAAACCCCGATGCACGGCGCCGCCTACAAGAACCTGCCGCGGGTCGTTCATCTGCTGGCCGACAGCGGCGCCGACATCGAAGTGTGGAACCAGCACAACAAGTACGGCTGGACTCCGCTGACGATCGCGCGCGGCTACCGCTTCGGCAACTTCAAACCGTCCCCTGTGACGATCGCGGCGATCGAGACGATCATGCTCGCCGAAGGAGTGCGGCCGCCGACCGAAGAGGAAGAGGACGCCAAGGCGGTTGACATCTACGCCAAGCCGGCGCCGAAGCCGCCGGAGCCCGAACCGCCGGAGTCGACGCCGAAGAAGGACGAAGCGAAGAAGCCTCCGGCGAACTGAGCAGTCTCCCTTGCGACTGATCGCACTCCCGTTCGCCGGTGTTGCCCTTCTCGTCTGCGCGGTCGCCCTCCCGGCCCAGGAACCTCCGCGGCCCGTTCGCAACGACATCGCCCGGGCCGGGGAGGAGTTCCTGGTCCTCCGCCACCAGAAGCTCCAGAAGGGCACCCACGAGCGCTTCTTCGAGCTGAGCCGCGACGGCGTCTGGCCGATCTTCGAGAAGATCGGCAGCCGGGTCGTCGGACAGTGGCAGGTGGTTCACCCGGATGGCGGCGGCAGCGCCGACTTCGACGAGGGCTACCGCCTTGCCCGCTATCGCAGCTACAACCACTGGGCCGCCACCCGGGCCGCGGACCGGCTGGGCGGTAACGGCGAGGACTGGCAGGCCTTCCGCGAGGCGCTTGCCGCCAGACGCCAGTTGGAGCTGGGGTCGGACGGTCCGATCTATCTCGTAGGGGACATGGCGCCCGGCGGGCCGTACTACATGCCCGGTCTCGACGAGGACTACGAGATTGCCGAGCCAGAAGGTGAGGCGGATGCCCGCGCCGAACTCCCGGTGCGGAGCGCCCGGGCCCGGCCGGGCGAGGAGATCATCACGCTGCGCTACTTCCGCATCCGCAAGGGGACCTTCGAGGAGTTCAGGCGGCTGAGCCGGGAAGGCATCTGGCCGTACTTCGAGAAGAACGGTGCGCGGATCGTGGGGCAATGGCGCCGGGTCTATCCGACGCCGGAGGGGCTCGATCGCAGTGGAACCGAAGTCGGTGCAACGGAGAGCCCCGACTTCGACGAGGTCTACATGATGGCGCGCTACGCCAGCTACGAGCACTGGCAGGCGACGAGACCCGCCGTCATGACGCGTCTGGGCGGCAACGGCCCGGACTACGAGGCATGCGTCGAAGCGCTGGAACGCCGGCGCAACCTCACGCTCGACACCTCGGTGCGGTTCCTGCGCGGGCACTTCTACGGCAGCCCGCCGGTCTACCTTCCGCCGCTTGACGAAACGTACCGCCGCGTCCGCTAGCGAGGGAATTCGAGTCAAGAGCAAGAATCGAGGTGCAATGCTGCGCCGGTCATACGAGGATTCTCTGCGCGGCACGTAGCTGCGGTCGCTACTCGGTGACGGAGTACCGGAGGGAGGATGCGTATGGTCGAATCTGTAGAGAACCGAACCCCGATGACGGGCGGCCGCCGTTCCCGGCCGAACGAACGGCCTCTCGCTGAACGGCATGCGGAGGTCGTGGCAGCGGCCTGCCGCGCGATCGAGGCGGCGGTGGAGCCCCCGGACCTCGACGCGCTGGCCCAGGGGGCCGGCATGAGCCGGTTCCACTTCCACCGGGTCTTCAAGAGAGTCACGGGCGTCACGCCGCGGGCATACATCGCCGGTCATCGGGGGGATCGGGTTCGCGAGACGCTCCAGACCTCCCGAACCGTGACTGACGCGATCTACGACGCCGGCTTCAACTCGAGCGGCCGGTTCTACGCGGCGTCGTCCGAGATGCTCGGCATGGCGCCCTCGACGTTCCGGCGCGGCGGCGGCGGAGAGACGATCCGGTTCGCGGTGGGCGAGTGCTCCCTGGGCTCGATTCTCGTGGCGGCGACGGAGAAGGGAATCTGCACCATCCTGCTCGGCGACGAGCCTGACAGGCTGGTGCGGGAGCTGGAGGACCGTTTCCCGAAGGCGGAACTTGCCGGTGGCGAGCCGGAGTTCGAGTCGTTGGTGGCGCGGGTCGTCGGCCTCGTCGAAGCACCGGCTCTCGGCCACGACCTGCCGCTCGACATCCGCGGCACGGCCTTCCAGCAGCGAGTCTGGCAGGCGCTCCGGGAGATCCCGGCCGGCGAGACCGCGAGCTACAGCGGGCTCGCCGCCGCGGTCGGATCGCCGAGAGCTTCCCGGGCAGTAGCGAGCGCATGCGCCGCCAACCCGCTCGCCATAGCGATTCCCTGCCACCGGGTGGTTCGCAGCGACGGCGCGGTCGGTGGCTACCGCTGGGGAGTGGAGCGGAAGCAGACCCTCCTAGCCCGTGAGGCCTCCCGCGCTGTAGTTGAATGAACCGGCGGTGGCCTGACAAAGAGCGACGCCTCGAGCATTCTTTCCGATGACCAAAATGAACACCAATCCGAACGGTTCGCTGTTTCCCGACCATGATTCCCTGACGGCAGCAGACCACAGGCTCACCGAGCGCCTTGGCGCGGCGCGACGTCTCATGCCGTCGCGCGACGTAGTTCCCGGCGGCCCGTCCGGCGTGTGGCTCCGGGAACTGCGAAGCATGGAATTCGACCAGCCCAAGGAGCTGGCGGGGCTAGTGGAATGGGTGATCGAGGGGCTCGAAACCGGTACGGTACACGTGACGCATCCGGGCTATCTTGGCTTGTTCAACCCTGCGCCGACGTTTGCCGCCGAGTGCGCCGACCGCATTGTCTCTGTATTCAACCCCCAGATCTGCCTCCATTCGCATGCGCCGGCGGCGGTCGAGATCGAACTGCACGTGATCCGGGAAGTAGCACGCAGGGCCGGCATGCCGGATGGCTCGGGCGGACACTTCACAAGCGGTGGATCGGAAGCGAACTTCACGGGAATGCTCTGCGCTCTGCAAGCAGGATCCCCGGCGTACGGTGATGATGGCTTGTGTGCATTCGCCCATCCGCCGTGCATTTTTGTGTCGGAGGAGAGCCATTTGGCATGGCTGAAGATCGCTCACGCCGCGGGCGTCGGGCGCAACGCGGTCCGGCTGATTCAGACCGATGGGCGCGGACGCATGGACCCCGAGGCGTTGACCGAAACGATCGAAACTGACGTCCGCAGTGGCAACATGCCTGTCATGATAGCGGCGACGGCTGGCACGACCAACGCGGGGATGGTCGATCCGTTGACCCAGTGCGGCGAAATAGCCAGAAAGCACGGCATGTGGTTCCACGTCGACGCGGCATGGGGTGGTGCGCTGATCGCCAGAGATACTGGCGCTCTCAAGGGCATCGAACAAGCGGACTCGATCACGATTGACGCCCACAAGTGGTTCGCAACGACCATGGGGGCGGGCATGTTCCTGACCTCCAGACCGGATCTCGCCGCTCAGGTCTTCCGCATAGATGCGAGCTACATGCCCAGGAGCGACACGGCCAAGGACTTCTATGTCAATTCCAACCAGTGGTCGCGACGGTTCGTCGGACTGCGGATGTTTCTTGCACTCGGAACAGCAGGATGGGTGGGATACGCGGACCATGTAGAGCGCGCCATTCGATTGGCGGACAGACTCGCATGGCTGTTGCAGCACGAAGGTTGGTCGCTCGTGAACCACTCTCCCATGGCTGTTGCATGCCTCGTGCCACCCGAAGGCCATGAAGCCGTTCGAAACTACGTCGATGCCGTTCGCAGCGACGGCCGGTTCTGGGTGTCAACTGCAATCTTCGAAGGCAAGCCGGTGCTGCGAGCCTGCATAACCAACGGGCGAACGAGCGAACGCGATATCGATGCACTCGTCGAAGTTCTGGCCTCCGTCCGGGTTTGATCAGGACACCAGCGCCCCGTTTCGATAGAGCCCGCAGAGTCTCAGAGTCCGAGAACTCCCAGGCTAGGAGGAGAAGCTCGTGAACGTCAATGAACGTCTTGCCGAAGACCGCTGGTCAGGCGGGCTCGCACTCACTATCGAGTCCCGAGAGCCGGACTTGGTGGTGGCAACAATGACTGTCACCGATGCGGCAAGGAACGCGTTCGGAACGGTCCACGCCGGAGCATTGATCTGGTTAGCCGATATCGCAGCGACGCTTTGTGCGGTCGGCGATCCGGAGAGTGTGCGGGAAAACGGTGAAGGCTTCCCCTTGGCCGTGGACCTGCACACAGTCTTGCTCGGCAATGAGCGCGACGGCAAGCTGACCGCCCGGTCGACGGCAATCAGGCGTGGAAGGAAGCTCATTGTTGTGCGGACCCTCGTAACGGGTCCAACAGACCGACTGCTGATTGACATGACGACGACGCACCTGCGAGCAGATTGAGGTCGCTCTATGTGGCGGAGCCCGAAGAGAACGGTTCTCGTCGGCCTGACGATTCTGCTCGTTGGGACGGCGGGCGCTGCTGCCGGCACGGAACGGCCGAACGTGATCTTCATCCTGGCGGACGACCTGGGATACGGGGATCTCGGTTCGTACGGACAGCAGGTCATCCGGACGCCAAGCCTGGACCGGATGGCTGCCGAGGGGATCCGTTTCACGCAGTTCTACGCCGGAGCGACTGTCTGCGCGCCGTCGCGCAGCGTGCTGATGACCGGCCAGCACACGGGCCATACTCATGTCCGCGGCAACGCCAGGGGAACCGCCCAGTCGCTGCGCGAAGAGGACGTCACCGTTGCGGAGGTGCTCCAGTCCGCCGGATACGCGACCGGCCTGTTCGGCAAGTGGGGCCTCGGCGAGGTCGGCATGGAAGGCCATCCCCTCAGCCAGGGGTTCGACGCGTTCTATGGCTACCTCAACCAGGTTCATGCCCACAACTACTATCCCGAGTTCCTGTGGCGGGGTCTGCAGAAGGTCTCGCTCCGGAACAAGGTCGAGAGGACGCCGCGTCCGTATGGCGGTTTCGAGGGCGGTTGGGCGACGGAGCGCAAGGAGTACTCCCACGACCTGATCATGCGCGAGGCGCTGGCATGGCTGGAGGAGCAGAAGGACGCACCCTTCTTCCTCTACCTCGCGCTGACGATTCCGCACGCCAACAACGAAGCCACGCGGGCCGTCGGCGACGGGGCGGAGGTGCCGGAGTACGGCGTCTACGAGGCCGAGGACTGGGCGAACCCCGACAAGGGCCAGGCGGCCATGATCACGCGGATGGGCCGGGATGTGGGCGCGCTGCTCCGGCGGCTGGCGGAACTCGGAATCGACGAGAAGACGCTCGTCATGTTCTCGTCGGACAACGGACCGCACAACGAGTCGAACCACGACCTGCTCCGGTTCAACCCCTCCGGCAACCTGCGCGGCATCAAGCGGGACCTGTACGACGGCGGCATCCGGGTTCCGTTCCTGGCCTGGTGGCCGGGAACGATTGCGCCGGGTCAGACATCGGACCACATCGGCTACTTCGGCGACCTGATGGCCACCGTCGCCGACCTCCTGGATGTCGACACGCCACCGGGCACCGACTCGATCAGCTTCGCCCCGACGTTGCGGGGACGCCCCGGCGAGCAGAGGACGCACGACTACCTCTACTGGGAGTTCTACGAAGCGGGATCGGCGCAGGCGGTTCGGCTAAGGCAGTGGAAGGGCGTCCGCCGGCCGATGCTGACGGGCCGCCTGGAGCTCTACGACGTCTTGCGGGACGAGGGCGAACGGTACGACGTGGCCCGCAACTACCCGGAGGTGGTCGAGGAGATCGAGCGGATCATGAACGAGGCCCATGTGCCTCATCCGAACTGGACGCCGCCGTCGAACCGTTAGGAGCGCCGGTGGCGCCATCTTGTTAGAGTAGATGGCCCTAGAGGCGGGCGAGTTGGCTGGGAGGTCGACCCCGGTGCCCGAGCCGCCGGTGCGTGTCACTCCGAGGAGCAACGCTGGCCCCATGATCTCGAAACCGGATCGACCTCCGCTGAGTCCATACGATGAACTGCCGCCTTTCCCCGAGGGCTGGTACTTCGTAGCCAGCCGCGACTCGATTCAGCGCGAGAAGCTGATCGAGAAGACCTGGATGGGGGAGGAGATCGTCGCCTGGTGCGACGACCACGGCCGGATCTGCGTGGCCGATGCCTTCTGCCCGCATCTGGGCTCCCACATGGGGCCGACGGTGGGCGGCGTTGTGCGCGACGGTTGTCTCGTCTGTCCGTTCCACGGCTTCACGTTCGATTCGACGGGCCGGTGCGTCGCCACTCCGAACGCCCCGGCGCCGAGCGCCGCGAAACTGAAGGTCTACGCAACCAGGGAGGTCCTGGGCATGGTCTTCGCCTGGTGGGGATACGCGGGCAGGCCGGCGCACTGGCATCTGCCCGAGGATCCGCTCGCCGGGCCGAAGTGGAGCGAACTGCGGTCCTGCCTGCTGCGTTTCCGCGGCCATCCCCAGGAAACGACGGAGAACTCCGTGGACATAGAACATCTGGGCTACACGCATGGCTACAGCGATGTGCGCCCGGTTGGTTCGACGCTGGTCCAGGGCGCCTACCTGAAGAGCTGCTTCGACTTCAAGGCGGTTCGAAGGGTCGCGGGCATCGTGGACGTGGTTTCGGAGATCTCGGCGGTGGCCCACGTCCACGGGCTGGGTTACTCCTTCGTCGAGTTCCACGAGAAGACGATCGGCATGGATTCGAGATTGTGGGTGCTCGCGACACCCGTGGACGGCACGGTGGTGGATCTGACCCTGGTCAGCCAGGTACGTGAGATCCGGAAGCCGGGACGGTTCTTCATGGGCTTCGGGTTCCTGCCCGTGAGCCTGCGCCACCGGCTGATGAATCGCCTTGTCCTGCGCGAAGAGAGACAGTTCGTCCAGCAGGACGTCGTGATCTGGGAGAGGAAGCGCTACCAGGCTCCGCCCCGGCTAAGCGAGGCCGACGGCCCTGTCGGCAAGTACCGCCAGTACTCCCGGCAGTTCTATCCGGAACTCGAATCCCAGCGCAGGCCGGCCCTGAGCGTCGTCTGAGACGACGAGCGCGTTCGTCGTCAGGCTCTCGCCTTCCGGAACCTCCAGCCGTGGAGGATCCGCCCGTAGTGGTTGAAGGCCCGCCGGGCGCCCGGGTCGTCGAACGGGTAGTCCGCGCCGAGTTGCCTGGCGGCGGCCATCCCGGTCACGAAGCAGGTCTCCTGGCTGTTGACCAGCGTGTGCGCTCCGCAGTGCCACGTCCGTCTCCTGCCCTGAATGAACTGGAACAGGGGGACGAGAAGGGCGATGTGCCGCACGTCGTGAACGACGTGCTGGAACCACCGCCGGTGGACGATCTTGCTCTCGTCGATCTTGCTGATCGGGTTGTAGGTCACCAGACAGGGCTTGTCCGACCCGTGAGCCCACGGCTGCTGGTTGTGCATGATGTAGGTGATCTCGTAGTTGTCCGGCCGGACGCCGTACTGCTCGATGTGGTTGCTCCGCGTCTCGAGCGGCCTGACCTCGTTGTCGGGAAGAACCGAGGAGTCGCTGTGCACGATGGTGTGATTGTGCAACTCGCTCTCGTAGCGAATGGACGACAGGAGGTAGCGCTCCAGCATCGTCGGCCGGTCGAGCATCATCAGCGTCTGGTTCGCGTTGCAGGCGAAGATGACGTCGTCGAAGGTCTCGCGGACCCCGTCCTGGTCCTCGACCACAACGCCGGACGCCTCCCGGTACACCTTGCGCACCGGACGTCCGAGGCAGACCCGGTCCCGGAAGCCCGCCGACAGCGCCTCGTAGATCCGCCGGGTCCCCTGGTCCCAGGTCCTCATGGGCGTGGCGCGCTCGATGTCGAAGAACTCGAGATAGCGGGCGAACAGAGCGGCCGGCATGTCGAACACGTTCGTCGCCATCAGGAAGTTGACGAACATCGGTTTCAGGACCTTGTACCGGAAGTCACCGGACAGGCCGTGCAGATTCAGCACCGCGCCCATGCTGATGTAGTTGTAAGGGTTGAGGGCGTTCAGCAGTCTCGACCGGGCTCTGGTCAGAAAGGCGAATCGCTTGATTCCCTTCAGGACGCGCTGGAACTTCTCGATCTCGTCCTGAAGCTCCCGCCGTATGTCCGAATCGAAGTCGTGAGCATAGACGCCGTCGCCATACCGGACGCTGTAGCTGAAACGGGTCTCGAGCAGTTCGATGCCGAACTGCTCGAGCAGCAGTACGACGTGGTCGTAGACTGAAGGAATGCACGCCGTGACGGAGATGTCGAACGGGATGGAGCTGCCGTCGTCCTGCGGCATGTCGGCGGTCACGGCGTTGCCGCCGAGCCGGTCCTGCGCCTCGTACAGGAGGAAGTCGAAGCGGTCGGGACTCTGGCTGAGAGCCCAGGCGGCGCCGAGGCCGGACATGCCTCCGCCGACGATGGCGATGCGTCGCGCCGCTGCCGCCGGGCGAGACGAGGGCGTCAGGCGGGTATTTCCCGAAGACGTTCGACGATCCGGAACTTCAGCTTCGCGCGAGGCTTCATGTTCGGGATGGGACTGAACTGAAGCCTGTAGTCCTTGGGAACGACTTCGAACCTGAAGTGGCGGGCGATCATCAGGACGTTGACCGCCAGTTGCAGCTCCGTCTGCCGGAAGCCGAGGCACCTGTGGGTGCCCAGGCCGTAGGGCGCGTAACCGGGGTTGCGGTGCTCCGCCCGATCCGGCAGGTAGCGGTCAATGTCGAAGGAGTGAGGATCCGGGAAGACCTCCTCCATGTAGTGCGGCGCGGTCGAAGCGATGAAGAGCCTTGAACCGACCGGGATCTCGTAGCCCTCGATCACGCACGCGTTCATCACGTTCCGGATCGCCATGGGGACGACGGGGTACATCCGGAGGGTTTCCATGAGGAACCGGTGCGTGACGTCGATCGTGGAGGGGTTGATCGCCTCACCGTCCGGGTCGCCGTTCTCGAAGAGTGCATCGGCTTCGGCGCGGATCCGCTCCCGCAGGTCCGGCTGCGTCGCCATGCCGTAGAGCGCGAAGCTGATCGCGTCGCCCACGTAGACGCTGGCAACCAGCGCCGCGGAGAGCTGGAAGCGCAGCATGGTCTCCGGCACGAACTGCGGGTCGCTCGCGTGGAGCCCGAGCCAGTCGTCCGCCAGATCGCGCGGCTGGTCGATCCGCTGGGCCGGAGTATGTGAAGTCTGGATGCGTTCCAGGAGCCTGTCGACGGTCCTGGCCTTGCGCTTCATGCCGGGCGTCTTCATCATCATCTTGGGCAGGGCCCGCATGATGTGAACGGCCAGGGCGCGCTCCTTGTAGGCGACGAGGTCGTCGATGAGATCCTGCGAATCCACTCCGACGAAGAGGGGGGAGAGGTGTGCGTTGATCAGGAGACGGCACGACCGGGCCGGTATGAGATCACCAACCTCCCAGTTCGCAAGATACGTTCGGATGTAGCCGTAGAGTTGATCGAGTTGTCCGGCGAGCCTGCCGCGGGAGAATCCGGGCGACATGGCCTTGCGGAGTCGGAAATGATCCGCGCCGTCCAGGGAAGGCAGGACACCGGACGCGCCGTAGATCTTCTCGAAGTCGTTGAAGTAGTCCTTCGTTCTCAGGTACGTGCGCCCGCGCTTGTTGACCCACTGATTCACCTCGGTTCCCGCCAAGCAGATCATGCGCTCGCCGATGGGTGGGCGGAGCTCGAAGACAGGCCCGAACTCCTGGGCAAGACTGGCGAAGAGGGCGGGAACGTTGCCGTTGCGGGCGTACGGGTTGCGCAGCAGCTTCCGGAAGGGGATGCTCGGCATCTTCTTCGTCAGAGCGGAGTGCCGGCGGATCGGCTCCGCGATGTTCTGGGCGACCGCCTCGGCAATGGAACGCCCGATCAGGTCCATCCTGCAGACCAGCTCGATCCTTTCCTCGACTTCTTCGTCGATCTGGAAGATGAAGCGCAGAACGTCGCAGGCGTTGACGATGGAGAGAACGATGATGTCTCGCGGATCGGGGATCTCGTCGTTGAAGATGACGTCGGCGATCCGGTCCCGAATGAACTGGCTCGCCGTGCCTTCCTCGGATTGGCCGTGCGCGTCCGCCTGCCAGCCGGTTCGCGGAAGGGTCCAGAAGTCGCCGTCGTGGTGTTGGAGGATGTTCCGCTCCACCAGGCGGTCGAGCGTTAGGTCGATGACTGCCTCGGCCTGCGGCGCGAGCCGTTCGATCCAGTAGCGGGCCGTCCGCTGGTCCGGCGCCTGGGCCAGTTCCCCCAGAATCGGATCGAGAGCCGGGTCTCCCGTTGCCGTCGCGTCGACGAGATAGAGAGCTTCCGGGTCCGTGTCGATGCGCGACTGCAGGGAGAGCTCGGCAAGGACCGCGCCGGCAACGGCGCAGTGCAGGTGCCATCCGGGGACCTGATGGAAGTAGCCGTTCTCCTCGTTGAGGAGCATCAGGATCAACTCGTCCGTGAGAGTCAGCCCCTGGCTCGCCGAAGTTACGGGGGTGGGAGTCATGAGTGCATCTTACCGGGCCTTGATTCTCAGGTCCGAAGGGGTTTGCGGGCCAGGAAACAGTACAGCGGCGTGAAGACGCCGGTCTTGCCGCCCGCGACGTAAGCCTCCGCGGTTCGATCAAGGAGCCGAACCACCTCCGCCGAGCCGTTCGGAAGGAGCCGCAGTAGCTCGGCGAGCTTCGACCCCGCGATGAACGCCTTGCGGCCCCAGGGAAGCCTGCGTACCGCGTTCCCCAACGTCCCGTGGCGACTCTCCATGGGCCGATACCAGGGCGTGGAGGGTCCTTCCCGGACGTCCCAATCGCTCCCCTCGATGACTTGGAATCCCGCCCTCTCGAGAGCGTGATTCACCTCCCCGAACGTGGCGATATCGTGGAGCGCAATACCGCGCATGAGTTCCCGCTTGATGGTCCGGTGCCGGCCGTTCCGCGGATCGAACCGGTCCGTGAGGCACATTTCCTGACCCCAGAACATGGCGCCCGGCTTCAGCACGCGGAATATCTCCGCGAAAGCGCGTTGCTTGTTCTGCGCGTGGCACGTTGACTCTATGGCGTAACCCCCGTCGAAGCTGTCGGCCTCGATGGCGCTCATGTCCTCGAAGCTGCACTTCCTGAAGTCGGCCATTTGCTCCAGCCCCGCCTCGGAGTTCAACCTCTTCGCTTCCGCCAGCTGGATCTCATTGATGTTGATTCCCACGACCCTGACATCCGCTTCACGAACGACGCGGCGCATGGGGCCGCCGATTCCGCAACCGACGTCGACCACCTTCATGCCCGGTTGCAGCTCCAACCTGGAGATCATGGCCCGCTGGTGTCGGACCTTGGACTCCTCGAGGCTCTCGTTAGGAGTGAGGGGCGCAAAGTGCAGGGATTCGCCCCAGCCAAACACCATGAAGCCGTTGCAGATCTCGTAGTAGTCCCTTACCGTTTCCACGTGGTCGTAGGCGCCCGCGCCCGGGGCCTCCGGTGCCGCGCGGTCAAGCCAGCCGTTGAAGCGTCGGACTCGATGCGCGACGCCCGGGCCCGTGTGCGCGTCTTTCAGCGCTTTCGGAAGTCTTCCCAGTCGCACTAGCGCGCGCTCATCGGTTATCGCGCAGCCACAGGCGACGCTTCCTGTCCGGCGTTCGCAAGCGAAGGACGCCCCGCCGGCATAAAGCGCGGATGCAACGTGCAGAGCGCCGGAACAACCATCATGAGTATGGCCGTGAGGAAGACAATGCCGAAACCGAGAGACGCGGCAAACGGGATCAGGAACTGGGCCTGAATGGCGCGCTCCAGGATCAACGGCGTGAAGCCCAGGAACGTGGTCAGGGAAGTGAGCATGATCGGACGAAAGCGCCCCTTGGCGCCTTCGATGATCGCGGTTCTCTTCGGGTTGCCTTCCCGGAGCTTCTGATCGATGAAGTCGATCATGACCAGGGAATCATTCACGACGACGCCGCTTAGGCCGAAGATCCCCATGAAAGACACGGCACTCAGGGCTACTCCCAGGATCCAGTGGCCCAGGATCACGCCGATGAACCCGAAGGGGATGACGGCCATGATGATGAAAGGCCTGGTGTATGAACGGAGGGGGATGGCGAGGAGCGCGAAGATCATGATCAGGGCGACCGCGAACCCCCGGTAAAGGGCGTCGATGGACTCGAGTTGTTGCTGCTGTTCTCCACCGAACGTGTAGGTCAGATCCGGATGCGCCGCGGTCAGGTCCGCGAGGATCGAATTGGCCAGGATCTCGTTGGCTTCGTTGCCGGAGATCACCGAGGCATCCACGTCGGCGGTGACGGTGACGACGCGCTGGCCGTCCCTGCGTCGGAGGGCGGACGGCGAGACGCCCATGCCCAGCGAGGCCACACTCATGATCGGCACCTCGTCCCCGCCGGGAGTACGGAGCAGGTAGCCCTCGATATCGGTAAGCGAACTTCGCTGTTCCGGGGGCAGCCGGACAAGAACCTGTACCTCTTCGCGGCCGCGCTGCACCCGGACGGCCTCCGCGCCGAAGAACGCGGCTCTCGCCTGTCCGGCCAGCTCCTGCACGGTGAGACCGAGGGTCCGCGCTTCGGGCCGCAACTCCAGCCGAACTTCCGGGATGCCCGGGGCGTGATCCGACCGTATGTCGTAGACGCCTCCCACGCCGCCGAGTCCCTCGACCACCGAGTCGGCGATCCGGGCGAGGCGCTCCGGGTCCGGATGGGACAGTACGGCCTCGACCGGGTTCCCCAGGGTGAAGATCTCGCCGCTGAAGGTGAGGCCGCGCACGTGGGGTAGCACACCCACTTCCTCCCGCCACGCCTGCACGACTTCTCCGGTGGAGATCCGTCTCTGCTGCGCGCCGAGAAGTTTGAACTCGATGGTGGCGATGTTGGCCTGTGGATTGACGGTGGGCTGCGGGTTGAGCCCGCCCTCGACTCTCGATCCCAGTCCGACGGTCACCGTGACGCCACTCAGCAGCGGTGGCGCGTCCGCAGGCCGGCTGCTCGAAAGTCGTTCAATGGCCCGGCGGCCCGCGGCCTCCAGCTCCCGCGCCACTTCGTACGTTCTCGGAGCGGTGGTCCCATCGGGCATCTCCAGCCCGACCGTCGCGAAGTCACCCTCCACGTCGTCGGCCAGCGTGGTGGGGACGATTCCGGCGGGAACCAGGGAGATGCTCAGCACGAGCATTCCAACGGCCCCCGACATCGTCACGCCGGGCCGGTTCGTGGCAAACCGGAGGGCCCGGTCCAGGGGCCCCTGCACGAACCGCTGCAACTGGACGTCGACACGACTCTGGAGTCCCGAGAAGAACCGGTCGAAGGCATTGCGCGGCACCCACTCCGGACCGGGCAGGTGGGACAGGTGGTTGGGCAGGACGAACAGCGATTCCACCAGCGAGATGAGCAGCATGGCGATGATGATGATCGGCAGGGCCTGCCATACGTCACCGATGCCCCCCGGGATGAACAGCAACGGGACGAAGGCCACCGCCGAGGTCAGGACCGCGAAGGTCAAGGGCGCCTTGATCCGCCGGACCCCGCGTATGGCGGCCGCCATCCCGGGGGTTCCCCGATTGCGTTCGGACTGAATGCACTCGGCCACGACGATGGCGTCGTCAACGACGATCCCGATGGCGAGGACGAAGGAGAAGAGGCTAATCGTGTTGATCGCCACGTCGAGCGCCATCATGACGGCGAGGGCGCCTACACCCGACACGACGAGGCCCACGGCAACCCATAGGGCGAGCCGAACCTGGAGAAACAGGCTGAGTGCGACGATCACCAGCAACAAACCCAGAATCCCGTTCTTCAGAAGAAGATCGGCACGTTCCTCGTAGGCCTGGGATTCGTCGTTCCAGATGGTGATGCCCACACCGTCCGGCAAAGCGGGGATCACCTCGTTCGCCAGGTGCTCGCGGACCGTCGTGGCCACATCCATCACCTGCTCGCCACCGGCCCGATAGACCTCCACGAAGGCGGCGGGCCGGTTCTGGTAGCGGACGATCAGGTCTGTTTCTTCGAACCCGTCGCGGACCTTGGCGATGTCGCCGAGTCGCACGAGGGTGCCGTCGCGGCCGCTGAGAAGGACGATCTCCTCGAAGTCCTGCTGTTTGTAGTTCTGCCCGAGGGTCCTGACTCGAACCTGGGATTCCCGGGTATTGATGCTGCCGGCCGACAAGTCGAGCGAACTGCGGCGGATGGCGCCGGCAACGTCGTCAAGCGTCAGTCCCAGGGCGCTCAGCCGGTGAAGCGGCACCTCGATGGAGATCTCGTAGTCACGGACCCCGCTGACCTCGACCTGGGACACGGAGGGCAGGGTCGTAAGTTCGTCCTCCACCCGATGCGCCAATTCCTTCAGCGAGCGCTCGGAGACATCGCCATGGACGATGAGCCGAATCATGCTGAAGCGGTTGTCCATCTCCCGGAAAGTGGGGCGTTCGGCGCCGGCCGGGAAGGAATGGATGCGATTGACGGCGGATTCCATATCGTCCAGGGCCCGATTCATGTCCGTACCGGAGTCCATCTGGACCCGCACCGAGGCGATGCCCGGAGCCGCCAGGGACTTGACCGCCTTCACGTCATCGAGCCCGCTGACCTGGTCCTCGATCTTGACGACGATCGACTCCTCGATCTCCTCCGGCGTGGCGCCGGGATAGACCATCGAGATTTCGACGTGGTAGAAGGGGGTGATAGGCCAGGCTTCCCGCTCGAGGCCGGTCAGGGACACGAGTCCGGCCGCAACGATGCCCATCATCAGGAGATTGGCCGCGATGCCATTGCTCGCCATGTAGGCGAGGGGGCCGCGCCGTTCGCCGTGGCTGCCGTCGTTGGAAGTCACTTGTGTTCCATGAGTTTACCGCGACGACCGCGGCTCGGCCGGCACTAACCGAGCGCGGCGGTCCAGAAGGCCATCATGTCCTCGTGGAACGCTCGCGCCTGGTCGCCGGCGGTGCCGATTCGCGCCCCCCTGCGGCCGTAGGGCGACTTCACCTGGTAGATCATCGCGTCGCGCTCGGTGAAGCCCGGGTCGGCCTTGCCGCTCACCGGATGCACGAGGGCGCCGTCTTCGCGGATGTAGATCGTCGGAGCCCCCGGACTCGCGGATGCGTCGGGGACCAGTTCCACCGGCGTGTCGCGGTCGAAGCTATGGTGCGTGTTGGGGAAGAGCCGGAAGCTGGCGTCGCATCCGCAGAGGGTCATCGCGTGCATGTGTGCCTGGACCTGGAGCGGCAGGCACCACTCGTCCAGATCGCCGATGACGGAGCGCACGTCGGTGCGGCCGACGTCCGGCCTCAGGAACTGGAAGCCGGACCAGGGGTAGGCGGCGTACACGGCGGCGAGTCCGGGCGCACGATCGGGACCGACCAGCGGCGCGACGCAGGCCGCGGACAGCACCGCCGACCCGCCACGGCTGTGGCCCTGGGCGCCGATGCGCGCGGCGTCGATGTCATCTCGCTGGGCGAGGACCGCTACGGTCGCGAGCACGTCCCAGGCGCTGGCGGCGAACGAGTACTGCGCTTGATTGGCGACGGTGGAGGTCACGCCGCGGGTGCCGAACGGGTCGATCACGCAGCAGGCAATCCCGGCCTCGGTCAGCAGGTCCGCCTTGGCGACGTGCGACGGCGCGACCCCCAGGCTCCCGGGCACGACGATCACGACGGGCCACGGACCCTCTCCCGGCGGCAGGAACAGGCTGCCGAGGATCTCCGTGGCCGGCATGGCGTCCGGCTCCGAGATCGCCTGGTGGAAGCCCGTTGGATCGGCCGTGGGGATTCCGATCTTCTCGCCGGCGATGCCGTTGCCGAGAACCACCGGCCCCTCCGTCAGGCTGACCGTCGCACTGGCGCTGTCTGTCGTCATGGGGCCGTCTCCTCGTGTGTCGGTTCCGTCGCCTGCCGCCGACGGTGCGCGCGGAGGCTACCTTGTGGACGGCCGGCGCCACATGTGGCGACACGTGGCATCGGTTTGAGATCATCGGGCCGATGGACGCGGGCGGACGAGCAGCACTTGAAGGCGTCCGCGTTCTCGAACTGGCCGATGGCGTCGCCGCGGCCTACTGCGCCCGGCAGTTTGCGCTCTGGGGGGCCGACGTCGTCGTGCTGGAACGCGAAGGCGGTTCGCGGCTGCGAAGGATTGGGCCCCATGGTGGGGAAGAGGCCACCAGGGAGTCGCTTCTCTGGCAGTTCGTCGCCGCGAACAAGCGGGCGATGCCGCTGTCGTCCGCGTGTCCCGACGAGGACGCGCTGCTCGACCTGCTCCGACGCGCCGATGTTCTCGTAACCGACTGGGCCGACGCCGATCTGGAGCGCTGGAGCCTGACGCTGGATGATCTGCGGGAGCGGCTCCCGGGACTGGTTCTCGTGTCGGTTTCGCCGTTCGGCCTGGACGGTCCGCACGCCGACCTCGCCGGCTCGGAGCTGGTCGTGCAGGCACTGTCGGGCTACGCCTTCTTCAACGGCGAGAAGCGCCGAGCCCCGCTCAAGGCGCCCGGCCACATCCTCGGCTACACCTGCGGGGTCAGCGCCTTCGTCGCGGCTGCCGCGGCCCTGATCGCGCGCGCTGGCAGCGGGAGAGGCAGCTTCGTCGAGGTGTCCGAGATGGAGACGCTGACCGCCATCCTGCCACTGCTACGGATCGAGTACACCGGCGTGCATCCCGAGCGCGACAGCGGACCCTCGACCGGCGTGCGGGCCCATCGCTGCCGCGACGGATGGGTGACGTTCGTCCCGCCGCCCGCTGACCAGCTCGGCGACTACGGCGCGGCGCTGGGTGTCGACGACGGGGAGTGGCCGCGGTCTGTGGAAGGCGAGGACCCAGTCGCGCGTGTCCGGCGGTTGCTTCCGTTCCTGGCGGGCCGCGTCCGCGAGAAGACGATGGACGAGGTGTTCCACGGTCTCCTGGAGCGGAAGATCGTCTGCGGCAAAGTCGTGAAGCCGGTCGACCTGCTTGCCGAGGAGCATCTCGCTGCTCGCGGTTTCTTCCGGACCCTTCACCATCCGAGGCTTGGAGAGTTGCCATTCGCCGGCCCGGGGGCCAGGCTCGGTCTGACGGACGCGGTGCCGCCGGCGCAGGCGCCGGCCGTCCGTGAACAGATGGAGCCGTCGTCCCTCGATTGGCAGCCGGTCGAGCCGCCGGCCGGGCCAGGGGAGAAAGGCGAGTCGTTGCCGCTGGCCGACGTCGAGATCGTCGACCTGACCCAGGCCTGGATCGGCCCCTTCGCCACCATGCTCCTGGCCGACCTCGGCGCCAGCGTGATCAAGGTCGAGTCGCACCGCCGGCCGGACGTCTGGCGGCGATGGCTGGCGAGCCCGGTACCGATGGCGAACGCGCCTCCGGGCCTCGTGAACTCGAGCCCGAACTACAACAGCGTCAACCGGAACAAGCGGTCGCTCTGCCTGGACCTCAAGACCGAAGAGGGCAAGGACCTGCTCCGACGGCTGGCCGCCGGCGCCGACTTGGTGATGGAGAACTTCACGCCGCGCGTCATGGAGCGTTTCGGACTCGAGTGGCCGGAACTCTCGGCGGAGAATCCGGGGCTGGTCATGACCCACTGGTCCGGCTTCGGCAAGACCGGACCGCTGAGCGACTACAAGGCGAACGGGACCTCGATCGAGGCACTCGCGGGCTGGGATTGGCTCCACCGCTATCCAGGCGGCGACCCGATGGTCATGGGCTTCTACCAGGCGGACGCGATCACCGGCATGCAGATGGCGGCGATCACCCTCGTCGCGCTCTTCCACAGCCGGCGTACCGGCGAGGGGCAGTCGATCGACGGCAGCATGATCGAGGCGGCGGTCGGCTACCTCGGCGAAGTGCTCCTCGACGCCGCCCTGGGCGGCGAGCAGACGCCGCCGGGCAACGGCGACCTGGATCTCGCGCCGCACGGCGTCTACCCGTGCGCCGGGGACGACCGCTGGATCGCCGTGGCGGTCGAGTCCGATGAGATGTGGTGTCGGCTCGTGGCGATTTCAGGTTCTCTGACCCTTGCGAATCCGGCATTCGACCGGCACGCGGACCGCATTGCCAACGCGGAGAAGCTCGACGAGGCGATCGCGCAGTGGACGCGGACCCAGCAGACCGAGCACTTGATGGAGCGTCTCCAGACCGCCGGCATCGCCGCTGGCGTCGTGCGCACGACCGCCGAACTGATGGGGTGCCCTCATCTGAAACAGCGCCGCTGGTTCCGCAGGATCGAGCACGCGGATGTCGGCGAGCACCGCTACGCCGGCCATCCCTGGCGCATGGACGGTCTTCTGGCACGCTCCGACCTGCCGCCGCCCCGCCTCGGCGAGCACAGCCGCGACCTGCTCCGGGAGCGCCTCGGTCTCTCCGATGCCGAGATCGACGACCTCTTCGACCGCGGCGTCACCGGGGCCGTGCTGAGCTAGCCCTCGGTGTGTCGATGCGCCGGCCTGACATCCGGCCGCCCGAAGACGGGCGCTCGGACTGTGACGCGGCTGCCGCGGGGACGCGCCAGCCGGGTTCCGGCCGGCATCCGTGCGAACTCGCCACCAGGAGACCGCGCGACCATCTCGAAACCGTCACACAACCGTCACACAACCGTCGCACACGTCCGTTACCTTGCCACGATTATGAAACGAGTAGAGATTCTCGCGTTTCTCCTTCTGGTCGCATCGTCGGCGATTCAGGTCGCTGCGCAGCCCACCGGACCTGCCGATCCGCCTCCTGGTTTCGAGCGTCCGTATACCGTCCCATCGTTCATCGACGTGCCGCCCGCGGGACTGGGAGTGATGGCCAGCGCCTCCGGGGAACTTCCCCCGCTACCGCGGTGGTGCGACGGCACGTGCGTCATCGACATCGCCTTCTTCTACGCCCCCGACGCGATAGGGCAGACCAACGGCGACGTTTTCGGTTCTGACCATTTCGACCCTGGAGGGCCTCACGGTCCGCAGACTCTCGGCCAACTCCGCGCACGTCTTCGCGAATCCATCGTCTACGCGAACGTCGCGTTCCGCCGCGCGAACCTGGACGCGGAGCTCCGGCTAGTCGGTCTGGAGCGCGACCGTGCGCTGACCGGCTTGCACGGGCGAGCTGCTCTCCGTCACGTCCGTTCGGAACGCCTCACGTACGCACGATCGACGTACGGTGCCGATCTCGTCTACGCGATCACGGGGGACTCGATTCCTCGTGGATGCAGGGCAGAGGCCCGCACTGCAGGGATGAGCCGCGAGACGGCACGAGCGTTCGTTGTCGGCGAAGTCAGGACAGGGTGTCATGGAACAGGCTACTCCCTCGTCAGCCTGGTGGGCTACAACCTGGGCCTGCTGCGGGCGGCAGGGGATCCGGGAAACCAAGGACACGCCCCCTACCTTCCGTTCGGCCACGGCTACGAAGGGAAGGACAGGTTCGGGAGGCGGTATGCCACGATCATGGCCTCGCGCTCGCACGTTCCCTACTTCGCGACCACCGAGTTGGTCCACGGTCGCGTTCTGGGTGATGCCGATGTGAGCGATGCAGTCCGGGCGCTCCGCTACACGATCCCCGAAGCGGCCCGTTACTCAGCGACCGTGGTTCCCGAGAGAGCCGAAGATCCTCGCGGATACGGCTGCCGGCCCTCTGCGAATCAGGCCTGTCTCAACGCGCGACGATTCGAGGTTTCCGCGCGCTACTCCACGCAGACCGTCGCCCGGGCACCGGCGAAGCGACTCGACGCCTACGGCTTCGGCGACTCGAGGGCGTTGTTCTACTTCTTTGAGCCGGACAACCCGGAGATGCTGCTCAAGGTGGTCGACGGCTGC
>VXSP01000045.1:234173-475543 GCA_009837885.1 Holophagales bacterium
CTACTTCTTTGAGCCGGACAACCCGGAGATGCTGCTCAAGGTGGTCGACGGCTGCTGGCTGAACGGCCACTGGTGGGTCTTCGGCTCCGCCGCCACCGACTTGGCGTACGAGGTCGCCATCGAGGATCTTGCGCAAGGGGGCGGGATAGTCGAGTATCGGCATAACGGCGGCGGCGTGATCGTCGGCGACAACGGGTACTCGACCGCTGCTGGTGTGATCGACGACACCTCGGCGTTCCCCTGCGGGCGGTCGCCGGTGCACGCCGGTGCGGACCGCCAGTCTGCCGGCGGGCCGGCTGCCCACGCCGTGGCCGAGTACGGCCAAGACCCTTTTTCCGGGATCGTCGCGGCACGGGATTCCGCCGATGTACGCGACTACGGCTGCCCGGGCGAGTCCTGCCTGAACAACTGGCGGTTCAGGGTAGGTGCGACCTTCCTTGATCGGGAGGCGTGCGACGGTTGCATTTCGGGCACTGGGCGTGTCCCGACCCACGGCCTGGGTGATTCGGGAGCGCTGACCTACTTCTTCGAGCCGGACAACCCTGAAATGCTGCTCAAGGTGGTCGACGGCTGCGCGGTCAACGGCCACTGGTGGGTGTTCGGGTCGGCCGCCACGGACATCGGGTACACCGTCTACATCGACGACTATGCGACCGCCAGACAGAATGCCAGGGGGCACATGGTCTTTGATCGCCAGAACATCTACGACCACCACGGCGGCGGCTGGATCACCGGCAGCAACGGCTACTCGACGCGGGCGGGTGTGATCAGCGACACGACCGCGTTCCCGTGCGACGGGTGAGGGCTGCGCGGCAGCCTCGAGTGTTGCGCCGGTCGTTGGCTCGCACCGGGAATGAAGACCGATGAAGCGACTTGCCGTCGTCGCCACCCTGTTTCTCGGCTGTGTCCCGGAGGCAGATTCTGACTGGCCACAATGGCGTGGGCCGGAAGGGCTTGGTGTCTCAACCGCAACCGATCTTCCAGTGGAGTGGTCGGATGCAGAGACGAACACTCGCTGGACTGTCGCACTTCAGGGACTGGGAAACTCGTCTCCGATTGTCGCTCTCGACACCGTCTACCTTACGGAGGCGCGACGAGAGAATCCTGGCGAGGAGCCCAGACGATTCTCCAGATGGCTGCTGGCCATTGACGGCGAGAACGGCGACCTGAGGTGGGAGAAACGCATCTCAACCGCGGATGCGGAACCAAAGCACCGGGAGAACACGTTCTCCAGTCCGACTCCGGCTGCCGACAGACATGGTGTGTACGTCTACTTCGGCGCTCACCTTGCGCGTGTACTCCACACTGGAGAGGTCGACTGGCTGGTGGAGGTGGACCCGGACTACGCCGCCACTTCGCGCTACGGCGCGGCGAGTTCACCCGTGCTCGCTGCGGATGTAGTCGTTGTCATGCAAGACCGCGAGTGGGGCTACCGGCGGCGACCTTCTCACACAGGGTGGATCGCCGGTTTCGACCGCGATGGCGGCGCGCTTCGGTGGAAGCACGAGTGGGCCGGCGAAGAGGGTCCGTGCTGCACCTATACGACACCCCTGGTCCTGAGAAGCGAATCCGGAGAGCGGTTGATCGTCGCCTACTCCTGGATCATGCACGAGTACGATCCGCGGACAGGCGAGATTCTCTGGTCATACGAGTACACGGATGGCGGTTGGGCGATCAACCAGTTGGCGTCCAGTCCCGTCTTCGAGAAAGATCTCCTGGTCGTTTCGGGTGGGGCCCACGGTGTCAAGTCCACCCAGGCATTCAGCTTCGCGGCGTCGGATTCGGGCAGCATCCCGACGTTGCTATGGGGCAATGAGCAGGCGGTTCCCGAAACCAGTTCCCCAGTGCTCATGGACGGTGTTCTCTACACCGTCACAGACAACAGGACGATGAGTGCCTACGATGGGCACACGGGCCATCTTTACTGGAGGCAGAGGCTCCCTCCGAACGGCAAGTACCAGGCCTCGCTCCTGGGTGGGGCCGGTCGGATCTATGCGGCCGCGACCGACGGGGTCGCGGTCGTCGAGGCCGGCAGGGAGTTCAAGCTGCTGGCGAACAACGTCTCGGATGGCGGGCTCACCAATGCATCGCTCGCCGTCGGGGCTGACTGCTTGCTGCTGCGAACGCTAACCGCGCTTCGCTGCATAGGACGTTCAGGGTCGACGGTCGAGTCAGGGTAGCCGGGTCCGGCTGAACCTGATGTCTACTGTTGATTCCATTCGCTTTGCTGCTTGCCGGGCATCAGTGCGTTGCTCCGTTGTGCTCCTGGCGGCGGTGTTGCTGGCGCCCTCTTCGGCGGCTCAGGCACAGCAGCTCCTGACTCTGGTGCGGGGCGTCGGAGAAGCGGCATCGGTGGGCGACCCTGGTCCTTCGATCGGGCCGGTTCCGACAGCCGTGCAGGTGGACCTGACCTTGCTGCGCGGTGCGCCGTTACGGCTGGAGGTGCCGACGCCCGACGGCAGCGTCCTTGTGGCGGAACGAAGTGTGTTCGAGGACCGTGGCGGCGGCGACCTGATGTGGTCAGGCGGCCAGCCGGAGGCGGGGTACGACACGGTGGTGCTGACGGTGGAGGGCGGCCGTCTGGTGGGCCGCTTCGGGGCGGCGGGCGGCGGCGTGTACCAGATCCACGCGGAGCGGGACGGCCGCGGCGGCATGGCGCCGATCGTTGGGCCGGACGGCTCCGAGCCGTGGTGCGCGGTGGAGACAGATGCGGACGGTGGCCACGACGTTCATGCCCATGGCCTGGCAGACGTCTATGCAGCGGATCCACCCGAGCCCGTGAGCAACCCGCAGAACCACGAGAGGCTGGACATCCTGGTGCTGTACACGGCGACAGCCGCCGAGAATTGGGCTGACCGCGGTGGCGCCCTGGCTGCGATTCGCCACGCCGGCGACTACCTGAAGATGGTGTTTCGGAACAACGACCTCCCGGTCGAGCCGCACATCGTGCACGTCGCGCAGGCGTCGGCCGCTTTGGATCGGGTGGGAAGAGACCTGGGTCGGCACGAGTGGCAACCCTTCGGGGAAAGCGAGTTGCTGAGCCTCCACATGGGGGATCGGGACGGGGTCTTGCCGCGTCTGCGACTCGAGCACCGGGCCGACATGGTCTACCTCTTCCATGGAGAGAGCCGTCATCTGCACGGCGGCGTCTGCGGCAGGTACAGGCTCTTGGAGAAGAACGATGAAGCACGCTGGGTCGTTCCGAGCGGCTGGTCATCCAATGACCCGACGTGCGGCGACTACGCCGCGGTCTTCGTTCACGAACTCGGCCATGGTCTGGGGGCCCACCACGAACCCGCGAATCTCGTGGGTTTATTGGGTTTGGGAAGGGACCCTCGGGCCAGGCTCTTCGCACCGTACGCTCTTGGCCATGTGAACTACGACGTCATGCCGGGCCTCGGCACGGCGATGAGCTATCAGGGTCAAATCGAGCCGTTCTACTCCACCACCCGAATCAAACCCTACGGTGGTGCGGCCATCGGTGTCGCGGACCAGCAGGACAACGCCCGGACCCTGCGCGAGACCGTTCCCATGATTGCCCAAGTCAGCGACTACTTGAGGTCGATCGAGGGCCTTCCTGCGCAGCCGAGCAACCTCCGAGGTCGGCTTGAGGGCGCGTTCGCGAGCCTCTCCTGGCAGGACAACGCGCCGGATGCAGACGGATACTACGTGGATCACTACGTCTCTTGGGGAGAGGACTCTCTGCACGACACTGTTCGGGTCGAAGGCCGGACCGAGGCGGTTCTCCCTCTGAAGATCACCGTGCCGGGAGCGCGACACCAATTCGCCGTACTCGCGGGGAAGAAGGGCGACGTCTACTCTCTCGCCAGCAATCGCATTGCCCTCATCTTCCCGGGCGACCCGATCGAAGCGCCGTCGGACGTCTCGGTGGCAGTCGATCCTCAGCTTGGGGCCGTCGAAGTCCGTTGGGCCGACAACTCCGACAATGAAACCGGATTCGACGTGCAACTCCTGCGGACCGGGGACCCGATCCGGCGGCAACGGTTGCCAGCAGGCAGTACGAAGACGAGCTTCTACGCCTCGAATGTGTTGCCCCGGCAGCGCGCCGAGTACGAAGTGCGAGTCTTCGCTTTTAGCTCGTCGGGCCAATCCGGGAGCAGCGGAACAGTGGCTTTCCGGTGGGATCACCCGCTCGCGGTCGGGCCGGTTGCCGATCTCTCGGCGACGGCCATTGAGCCGACCAAAGTGCGCGTCACGTGGACGGTCGATCCGGAGGTTGGGTGGTATCGTGTCGACGCCGAACTTCCAGGTTGGCAGGCTTCCCGCAACTGGTTCCCGCCACTCGACGGTGCTGTCGACACTGGGTGGATTGACTTTGAGGGTCTGGCGCGTGGCGGCCGCTACACGTTTGAAGTGACCCCGAGTCGGCCCCGCGGTTTGCCATCCAGGGTCTACCTTGCTTTGGGGGAGCGCGACGCGGGTCCAAGGGCGCCGTCGGACCCTTCCCTGACCGACGACGGAGAACTACGCCTGAGCTGGACGGACAACTCCACCGACGAAACGGGCTTCGAGATCCAGGTTGGTGTCGTAGAGCCTGGGTCTGGCGGGTTTGGACACCGACAGAGTTGGTGGCGAGCGGCAACCGCCCCTCTGGACACGGAATCGGCCTTCGTCAGTACGCCGGTGAATCTCGGTGACGAGCTCCGTGTCCGGGTGTTTGCCTACAACGAGCGAGGGTTTTCCTTCGGCAGTCCTCGCGTGCCCGAGCGGCCGGCGGGGCCCGCCGGTTCCTGCCGGGCCGACGCGGAAACGCTTTGCCTCCAGAACTCGCGCTTCCAGGTGAAGGTTGGCTGGTGGAACGCCGATGGCGAGTCAGGGGTCGGCTGGGTCGTCGAGGACCGCACCGACGACTCGGGCATGTTCCGGTTTTTCGGCCCCCTGAACTGGGAGATCCTGATCAAGGTGCTGGATGGCTGCCGGTCCAACAGGCGGATGTGGGTGCTGGCCGCTGCCACGACGGACCTGGGGTACCGGATCGTGGTCACCGACACGGTGACCGGTGAATCGCGGTCGTACGAGAACGAGCCGGGCCAGCGGGCGCCGGCGATCGTTGACACTGACGCCTTCTCAAGGTCCTGTGGCGGCGGGGAAGCGCCTTGAAGGTGTGGCGCCCGTGAGATCAGCTCACTACGGCCGATAGCTGGGCCCCGTCGCCGGCCCGAGCAGCTCGGCCGCCACCACCCGCCGCGCGTCGCGCACAAAGTCCACCAGCAGCGGCCGCGTGTCGCGCGGATCGATGATCTCCTCGACGCCGAAGGCATGGGCGTTGCGGAAGGGCGATGAGATGGCGAACAGCCGCGCTTCGATCTCGGCGCGCTTCGCCTCCGGGTCGTCGGCTGCCTCGATCTCGCGCTTGTAGGCGATCGCGGTGCCGCCCTGGATGTGCATCGAGCCGCCGTGCGCCGAGGGCCAGGCGTAGCGGCGGTAGAAGCCCTGGCCCCGCCAGTGGAGGCCGCCGGCGACTCCGTAGAGCTGGCGCACGACGAAGCAGATGTACGGCGTCCGGCTCGAGTTGAGCGCCGTCACGACGCGGGCGCCCGCCCTCACGATGCCCAGGCGCTCCTGCGCGGGCCCGACGGAGAACCCGGGCTCGTCGGCGAAGTAGACGAGTGGCAGGTGGAAGGTCTCGCAGAGTTCCAGCAGCCGGAGCATCTTCTCGCCGGCCGCGATGTCCATCGAGCCGCCGTTGAAGCGCGGATCGTTGCTCATGACCCCGCAGGGGATGCCGTCGACGCGGGCGAGGCCGGTGACGCGGGCCTGGCCGTAGAGCGGCCCGATCTCGAAGAAACTGCCTTCGTCGACGACGGCCTCGATGATCGCGTGCGGATCGTAGGTCCGGCGGCGGTCCTGCGGCACGACGGACAGCAGCGACTCGGCGCGCCGGCTCGGATCGTCGTCCGGCGTCTGCTCCGGCGGCGCCTCCCAGACGCTCGATGGCAGGTACGAGAGGAACCGGCGCACCTGGGCGATCGCGTCGGCCTCGTTCTCGGCGAGGTTCATGACGACGCCGTTCCTGATCTGGGTGCGTTCGTCGCCCAGTTCTTCCTTGGTGATCCGCTGGCCGGTCGCCTGCTCGACCACCTTCGGTCCGCCGACGAACACCTGGCTCGTGCCCTTGACCATGACGCTGAAGTGGCAAAGGCACGCCTGCACGGCCGGCAGGCCGGCGACCGAGCCCAGGACGGCCGACACCACCGGAACGGCCTGCAGGAGATGGCTCGAGACGTCGGTTCCCGCGCCGCCGGGCAGGTAGGTCCTGCCGATCTGCTCGAACGTCTTGACGCTGCCGCCGGTCGCATCGAGAAGGCGGACGAACGGGAGCCGGCTGCGCAGCGCGAACTGCTCGGCGAAGCGGCTCTTGTTGCCGATGTTCGCGTCTGACGCCCCGCCCCGGATCGTGAAGTCGCCGCCCGAGAAGGCGACCTTGCGGCCGTCGACGCGCACCGTACCGACGACCATGTTGGACGGTTTGAGCGCCGCCACCGAACCGTCTTCCCAGGTCGCCGTACCGGCCAGCGCGCCGATCTCGTGGAAGGTCCCCGGATCCGCCAGTAGATCGACGCGCTCGCGCACCGTCAGCTTGCCGCGGCCGTGCTGGAACGCGACGCTGTCGGCGCCGCCCATCTGCTCGGCCATGCGGCGTTGCCGTTCGATCTCGTTGACGTCGTCGTTCCAGGTCATTCGCTGCTCCGTGCGGATTGGCGGGATTCTCTCATTCCGGGGTGTGCGTCGGTATGTCTAGCTCATGGTGTTGATTTTTCAGCACTCGTCGACTATGGTGTCTTCAGGACGTCGAGAGGGAGTCTTCAAGACGGTGCGTCGGATGGGCGAGGTGATCGTGAACGAGCTGCCCCAACTCAGCAGACGAGAGCGTGAGGTGATGGACATCGTCCATGAATCCGGAGCCGCCACGGCGGCGCAGATCCGCGAACGCATGGCCGAACCGCCCACCTACTCGGCTGTGCGTTCGGTGCTTCGCATCCTCGTCAACAAGGGCCACTTGGCGAGTGAGCAGGATGGCGCCCGCAATTTGTACTCGCCCACGGTCCCGGCTTCGAGGGCGCGGCGTTCGGCCATGCGGCACGTCCTCAGGACGTTCTTCGGCGGCTCGGTGGAGGGCGCGGTCGCCACCCTTCTGGAGCTCGATGAGACGAAACTCACCCCGGAAGAGCGAGCTCGCATTCAGGCGCTCATCGACGAGGCGTCAAGGGAGGGCCGGTGACCGATCTCGTACTCACTCCTGAAGCTTCGAATCTGCTCGAACTGGCGGGCCGCGCGACCCTCGTCTTCTGCATCGCACTGGTCTTCGCGTGGCTCCTCCGAAAGGGGGCCGCGGCGGCCCGTCATCACCTGTGGACCCTGACATTCCTGCTTCTGCTCGCGCTGCCGGTTCTGACCTTGCTTGGGCCGTCCTGGGACTTGCCGCTGCTTCCATCTCCTGACCGGGTGGCAAGCGTTCCCGTCGCGGAAGCAGCGTTCGACGCAGGTCCCTTCGATCCGGGGCCGGTCGACTCAGGAACCTTCGATCTTGGCGGTCCGGTTGGGGGCTCCGGGTTGCCGGCCCATGCTGCCCTCGTTGTCGCTCATACCGCTCCCGGGATCTCTCGCCTGCCGTTTCTGATCTGGGCCATCGGCTGCGTGGCGGCTCTCGGCTCCCTCGGGGTTGGGATCCTGAGGTTTCGGAAGCTCGTTCGCTCCGCGCGACCGGTGGACGATCCAGGCTGGCATCGTCAGTTGGGGACAGTTCAGAGCGAGCTGGGTCTCCGCGCCGACGTGCGGCTCCGTTTGGGCGGGGAAGTCGTGACGCCGATGACCGGCGGCCTCTGGAGCCCGGTCATTCTGCTGCCGGCTTCAGCGTCTGGCTGGTCGGCCGCTCGGCGCACTGTCGTCCTCACGCACGAACTGGTCCACGTACGCAGACGCGACGCGCTGCGCCAGCTCCTGGGTCGTGTCGTGCTGGCGCTCTACTGGTTCCACCCGTTGAGCTGGGTGGCGTCGCGTCTGGCGGCGGCGAGCCGCGAGCAGGCTTGCGACGAAGACGTTCTGGCGGTTGGCCAGCGTCCCTCCGAGTACGCCAGGCATCTCGTTTCCCTGGCGGCGAACATGGGACGCAGAGAGACGGCTCTGTCACTGCCGATCGTTCATCCGTCGCAGTTCGAGAAGAGGATCATGGCCATTGTCAGCCGCAATCGACCGCGCCGTCGCGGACTGATCACAGTGCCCATCTTGACGGCGCTTGGTGTGGCAGGCGTCACCGCATCTGTTGCGAATCCTGTCCCTGTCGCGACCGCTCCAGCGACGACTTCCCAGCCGGCCGCCGACGAGTTCGTTCGCAAGGACTGCTCGTTCGTTTCGGCCGAGGATTGGGTTGCCAAACGAAGTCTCGATGATGCGGTTCTTTGCATCGGCGTCAACGGCGAGGCCGTGATGAGCGACGACGGCCTGGAGGTGCTGGCGATCGCTGCCGGCGGTTCCGTCGAGCTGGAATCTTCGGGGCGGCATCAACATCGCCTGGTGATTACCCAAGGGCGCGGCGGACTTGAGCACGATTGGCGAATCGACGGGCGCAGACACGCCTTCGACGAGGAGGCACGGCAGTGGCGCGACCTGATGCTGGTCTTGCTCCGCGACATGTCTCCGGGACTCTGGGAGTTACTCAGAGCCCAGATGCCGCGCCCTCCGAGACCACCGAAGGCCCCGTTTCCGCCAAGGGCTCCTTCCTCGGAGCATGACCAGGAAGCAGGGACAAGCGACCGTTCTACTGATGAAGACATCGAAGCGCTACGCCGTCTGATCAACCACCGCTAGAGCCCGGAGACAGCACGACCGGAAAGGAACCGCGATGCGGAGAGTGACCATGAACTGGGGGCTCGTGATCGGCGCACTGGCGAGTCTGATCACGGTTTCGAGCCTGGCCTGTGGGGGGAAGGCCGAGTCAGGGGACGATGGTGAGGATGACGCTCGCACCAGCGAGGACCTGAGCTGGGCGGTTCCGAACCCCGATGCGCCAAGTCCGGGAGACCAGGCTCCTCCTCTCGCCATCGAAGAGACGTTGAACGGTCCCGGCGATGGTGACGCGGATTGGCCGGCGTTGAAGGGGAAGGCGACCGTCCTGGAGTTCTGGGCGACCTGGTGCGCGCCCTGTGTCCAGGTCATCCCACATCTGAACGAACTGGCGGACGAAATGCCAACGGAGGACATCCGATTCGTCTCCGTAACGGACGAGGCGGAGGAAGTTGTGGCGCCTTTCCTCGAGTCGACCCCCATCTCCGGCCTGGTCGGCCTCGATCTCGACAGATCGGTCTTTCGGGACTACGGAGTTCTGGCGATACCGACTACGTTTCTCGTGGACCGGGAGGGGGTGATTCAGGGGGTCACCCACGCACGTGACTTGAGTAGGGAACACTTGCTGGACCTGATCGGAGGCCGGCGGCCCGATGTTCCGGAGATTGGAGACATCGAAGGGATGCTCGAGCTCAAGGCGCTGGATGAGCTGACCGCTCGTGCCGACGGCGACCATCTCATGGTGAAGGGATCGAGGGGAGAACTCCTGATGCTCTTCGCCCCGACGGAGAAGGCGGAGTACGCGATGAGTCGAACTCCGGATGAGGTCCGGATGGTCTCGGCCGACCCGGCCCTGATCCTCCGCGTTGCCTACGGTGTTCGGCCGGGCCGGTTCGTGATGGAAACAGAGCTGCCCGATCAGAAGTACGACGTCGCGGTGATGACCGGCGGTAGGCCCGAGCTCGTAGAACCGATGTTCCGCCAGATTGTCACGGCGGGTCTGGGAATCGAGGTTGCTTGGGAAGAGCGAATAGTGGATGCGTACGTAGTCGTCCAGAAGGGTGAGCCGAAGCTCAAACCTCTTCCTGATTCCGCTCGGTACGGCTACTCGGTGTCGTCGGACTCGCTGGGGGCCACAGACCTGGATGGCCTCGCGGACCAGGTCGCCCGTCTGCTGGAGCGCCCAACCGTGAATGAGACGGGCATCGCGGGTCGCTACCAGATCCTGGTGGAGTTCGATGCGCCTGAACCGGAAGCCATCTTCCAGGCGATCGACGACACCTTGGGGCTGGTTGTGGTTGAGGAGAAACGGGCGGTCGAGATGCTGGTTGTCAGGGAGGCCGCTGCGAACGAACCGGAGTAGCGGCGCGGGCGGCGACGTGCGAGCCGGCTGGTAGCCTGCCCGCACCATGACGAGAAAGGCCGTTGTCGCAGTTCTTGCACTCCTGGCGATCACTCTCCTAGCGGCTTGTGGCGCCCGTGCCGAGCCGGTGGAGCCCGCCGATCTCGCGATCGTCGGCGCCCGGCTCATCGACGGCACGGGCGTCGAACCCGTCGCCGACGCGGTCATCCTGATCGACGGCGGCCGGGTCCGGGCGGCCGGCCCGAGCGACGCCGTCGAGGTGCCCGACGGCACGGAAGTCGTCGACGCCGCCGGCAAGACGGTCATCCCGGGGCTCGTCGACCTGCACGCCCACTACGGTGGACCGGTGGAGGCCACCGAGCAGGCGCTCCGGTCGCAGCTCTACTACGGCGTCACCACGACCCGGAGCATCGGCTCGGACCCCCCGGACAAAGTGGCCCTGATGCTGGAGGCGAACGCCGGGCGCCCTGACCTGCCGCGGGCGTTCACCGCCGGACTCGGCTTCTCGTACCCGGGCGGCTTCAACTCGGGTTTCACGAACACGCCGACGACGGAGGAAGAGGCGCGTGCCATGGTGCGTGCGCAGGCGGCCCTCGGTGTCCACTTCACGAAGATGTGGATCAACGAGGTCGAGGAACCCGGCCTGAAGATCCCGTTCGAGATCCGGGCCGCGATCGTCGACGAGTCGTACAAGAACGGGCTCATCCCGGTTGCCCACATCAACGAGGAAGCCGACGGCATGCAGCTCCTCGAGGTCGGCCTGAACGAGTTCATGCACACCACGGTGCGGACGTTCGGGCCGGGCGGCGGCGTGCCGATGGAGGACCCGGTGCCCAGCCAGGCGTTCCTCGACCTGTGCCTGGAGAAGAATTGCGGCTTCGCGCCGACCCTGTCGATCGTTCAGAACAACTGGCATTTCGCCGAGCATCCGGAGCTGCTGGAAGACCCGGAACTGCGGGCGGTGATGAACTCGCGTGTGCTCGAGCGCTGGAGCGACGAGGAGACCCGCGCCGCCGTTCTCGCGGCCGACGGTTTCGAGGGGCGCAAGCTCTCCTTCCGGCACATGCAGGACTTCGTCAAGACGCTCCACGACCATGGCATCAAGGTGGCGCTCGGTACCGACAGCGGCACGCCGAACGTGCCGATGGGGTGGGGCACCCACCACGAACTCGAGCTCTACGTCGAGGCGGGTCTCACGCCGATGGAGACGCTCGTCGCCGCCACGGCAACGGGCGCCGGCCGGGTGCCGCCGGTCGGCGAAGCGGACTTCGGGACACTTACCGCCGGCATGAGTGCCGACCTGATCGTGCTGAACGCCGATCCGCTAGCCGACATCCGGAACACGCTCCAGATCGACCGCGTCATGCTGCGCGGCGAGTGGGTGGATCGCGACGCGCTGTTGCAGTCAGAGTAGAGCGACGCTGCTCTGCGGCTCGCTCGCATTCGGCGCCTCGTTCTCGTCCGGCGTCGCCATCGGTCAGGACGAGGCGAGCCGGCCGACCCGGACGGCGGTCGTCACGGTCGTGTCGGAGCCGATCCTCCTCGACGGCGTCCTGGACGAACCGGCGTGGCAATCGTCGCCCCGGATCGGCAACCTGGTGCAACGCATCCCGACGGAGGGCGCCGTGCCGAGCGAGCGCACGGAGGTCATCCTGCTTCGCGACGCGGACCACCTCTACATCGGCGTGATGTGCCACGACTCCGAGCCGGACCGGGTCCTCGCGTCCCAGATGGCACGCGACGCCTCGCTCAGGGCGGACGACTACGTCGAGCTCCTGCTCGATACCTTCCGCGATCAGAGCAACGCCTACTACTTCTCGACGAACCCGAACGGCGCCCTGGTCGACGGCCTCGTGTTCGCGAACGGCGAGACGAACGAGGATTGGGACGCCATCTGGAACGTCGCGACGCAGCGCTCGGACCGGGGCTGGAGCGCGGAGTTCGCCATCCCCTTCAAGAGCCTGAACTTCCCGCCGGACGGCGCGGTCTGGGGGTTCAACTTCAGCCGCAACATCCAGCGGAAGTTCGAGGAGGCGCGCTGGGCTGGCGCCCGTTTCGACGCGCAGTTCTTCCAGGTTTCGGAGGCGGGGGAGATCTCGGGCCTCGGGGGTTTGGAGCAGGGCCTCAGCCTGGACATCCGGCCGTTCGTTGCCGGGCGCTGGGATCACAGCGCCGCCAGTGGTGACGACAGCCTGCGCGGCAAGCCCGGGCTCGATCTGTTCTTCAACGTGACGCCCAATCTGAAGCTGACGGCCACGTTGAACACCGACTTCGGCGAGACGGAGGTCGACGCGCGCCAGATCAATCTGACCCGTTTCTCGATCTTCTTCCCTGAGAAACGGTCATTCTTCCTCCAGGATGCCGGCGTCTTCAACTTCGCGACCACCGGGGTTAGCCAGCCGGGAGGCATTCCCAGCACGGGTGCGGAGATCTTCCCCTTCTTCAGCCGCCGCATCGGTCTGCTGGGAGGCCGGGAGGTGCCGCTCGACTACGGGCTGAAGCTGACCGGCAGGGTGGGACGGACGGAAGTCGGCGTGCTCAACGTCGGCACGCGCGACACCTCGTTCGCCCCTGACCAGAGCCTGTTCGTCGGCCGGGTCCGGCAGAACTTCTGGCAGCAGTCCTACGTCGGCGCGCTCGTCACCAGCGGCAACCAGGCCCTCGCGACGGACGCCACCACGATGGGCGTGGACCTCCGTCTGGCCACCTCCGACATTCTGGGCAGCGGCCGGAACTTCGTCTTCAACGCCTGGGGACTCGAGAGCGACAACGAGGGCACTCCTGGAGAAGGCACTGCGGACAACGACGCGTCCTTCGGCTTCGCGGCCGCGTTCCCGAACGACCGGTACGACGCCCAGGTGCAGTGGCGCGAGATCCAGGAGAACTTCGATCCCGCGCTCGGCTTCGTTCAGCGCCGCAACGTACAGATGCTGCGACTCGGCGCCAGCTTCAACCCGCGGCCGAAGAACCAGTGGCTGGGCATCCAGCAGATGTACCACGACATCTTCTACACGGAGTTCAGCCGGCTCGACAACGGCCTGGTCGAGAGCCGGGACTTCTACTTCACGCTCGTCGACTGGCACTTCCAGTCGGGCGATTCGCTGCACAGCCTGTTCGACGTGAACCCGACCTACGAACGGCTGTTCGAGCCGTTCGAGATCTCTCCCGGCGTGGTCCTGCCGCCAGGCGAGTACGACTTCACGCCGCTCCGGATCTTCTTCACCTCGGCGCAGAAGCGCCGGCTCCAGGGGAGCTTCGGAGTCACCTTCGGCAGCTTCTGGTCGGGAGACGCCGAGACGGTCAGCGTGAGCCTTAGGTACTCCGCGCCGCCACGGTTGACGATCAGCGTGAACACGAGCCAGACCTTCGCGCGGCTGCCGCAGGGCGACTTCGTCGCCAGAATCCACCGGGCCGAGTTCAACTACGCCCTCTCGCCCAGGCTGTCCTTCGCGAACGTGCTGCAGTTCGACAACCGTTCGGGGAATCTCGGCTTCCAGGGCCGGGTGCGCTGGACCCTCGAGCCGGGCAACGACCTGTTCTTCATCTTCGGCCAGGGCTGGGTGCAGGAGGTGGGCGAGCGGGGAACCGACTTCCGGCAGCAGGACTCGAGGCTGGCGGTGAAGGCGCAGTACACCTTCCGTTTCTGACGGAGGTTTGGGGGAGCCGACATCGGTGCGGCTTGGCGCACAGGAAGTCATCGGACCTGTTGTCAACAAATGAGTTGACAACAGGTCTGTTGTCTGATCTCATGCCGGGCATGCCCCACCGCATTCACGGAGTGACTGTCGCGTGAGATCTTCCACAGGCCGCTGGGTATCCGGCACCGATTTCTTCGGCCGCAAGGCCGAACTTCGTCAACTTGACGCCTTGGTTCGAGAACGGAACCATGTCCTTCTGACAGGCCCGCGCCGCATGGGCAAGACCAGCATCGTCCGAGAGCTTGGGCGTCGCCTTGAGGACGATGATTGGCTCTTCGTATTCGTGGACCTCGAGGGTGCGGGGAGCCCGGAGGACGCCGTGGCCGACATGGCGCAGGCTGTCTGTGCCCACGCGGATGTTGCGCGTCGCTTTGCGGACCGTGCCGGCCGCTGGTTTCGCCACCGATTCGAGGAGGCTGGTGCAGCCGGGTTTCGCTTTCGGGTCCGTTCCGGCCTGGACACGGGCAGTTGGCGCCGCCTCGGCGAGCGCCTGTTCCGCGAATGCGGGCGGCACGATCGTTCCGTGCTCTTGGCCCTTGACGAACTGCCCATCTTTCTCAAGCGGATGCTGAATGAAGATGGAAATCCGAAGCGGGTAGACGAGTTCCTTAGCTGGCTCCGCGGTGCGTTGCAGTCGATGGGTGATGGTGCCCCGGTGCTCCTCGTATCGGGCTCCATCGGGCTGGAGCCCCTCCTGCGTAGAGTCGGGCTTCCAGACCGGATCAACCACCTCTATACGGTCCGCCTGCCGCCGTGGGACCGGCGTACCAGCGTGGCGTGCATCGAGTGTCTGGCGGAGAGCCACGACCTCGACCTGGGGCATGGCGTCGCGAGGGCCGTCTACGAAACCCTGGGTATCGGTGTTCCTCACCACGTTCAAGGCTTCTTCGCGCGCTTGCGCGACTACGCGACGATGCATGGGCGCCGCAGCGTGGCCGTGACCGATGTCCGAGCGGTGTATCTGAACGACGTGCTCGGCCCGTCGGGTCAGGCCGACTTGATGCACTGGGAGACGCGTCTCGGGGAGGCGCTCGACGATGAGACGTTCTGCCTTGCCATGGAGATCCTGGCAGAAGCCGCCACCCAGGGCGCCTTCACGCCGTCGGCGCGCGCCTGCTTGATTCTCCTGTACTCCGAGGTCGTCGACGATTCCGAGGCCCGTGTTGCCGAGGCGCTTGAGGTGCTCGTCCACGATGGTTATCTCACCTTGGCCGAGGATGGGTACCGCTTTCAGCTGCACCTTTTGCGGGACTGGTTGGCAGCGCGCTTTCGTGATCACCATGTACCTATCGAGGGGCGCGCCGGCAACGATTCCCCGGTTTGATCTTCGTCATGACCGATCCAGTCGTCCAAGACCATCTGCCGGCGACTCGCCGTTTCAATCCCGCTGTGCTTCAGTCCGACCAGGCGGTTGTTGACCAGTTCGTAGTTCGGCACCACGAACTGTCCATGGCGATGGATTTGCTCCGCAGCAACATCGATGTTCAGTCATCCCAGCACGCTCTCGTCGTCGGGCCACGCGGTCGAGGAAAGACCATGCTTCTCGCCCGGGTCGCGGCGGAGATACGCGCTGATGCGCATCTCTCACAGCGTCTCTTGGCCGTCCGGTTCATGGAGGAGAACCATGAAGTCTCTGGCCTTGGAGAGTTCTGGCTCGAAACGCTATTCCAGCTTGCGAGCGCGGTCGCGTTTTGCGATGCTGCCCTGGCCGCCGAGTTGAGGGAAAGGCATGCGGAACTCACCCCCCGGTGGGGTGAGCATGGCCTCGCCGACCTTGCCCGGGCCGCCGTCCTTGATGTCGCCGATCGCCTTGATTGCCGCTTGGTGCTGATGATCGAGAACTTCCAGACGCTCTGCGAGCAGGCTGAGTCCGACTTCGGATGGCAACTCAGGCAGGTATTGCAGTCAGTGCCGGAGGTCGTGCTGCTCGGCTCGGCGACAAGCCGCTTCCAGGCACTTGACGACGTCGAGGAGCCCTTTTTCGAACTGTTCCGCATCATCGACCTCAAACCTCTTGGAACGGAAGACTGTCGGCGCCTTTGGGAGATGGCCCGCGGTGAGCGAGTGTTCGCGTCTGACGTCAGACCGCTTCAGATCCTGACTGGCGGCAGCCCGCGCTTCCTAGTCTTCCTGGCTGGCTTCGGCCGCCATCAATCGCTGGGCAGTTTGATGGAAGAAGTCGTCACTATCGTCGATCAACACACTGAGTACTTCCGCGGGCACTTGGACAACCTTCCGCGTGGCGAACGTCGCGTCTTCATCGCGTTGATCGATCTCTGGGCGCCCTCCACTGCCGGAGAGATTGCCGCACGTGCACGCATGGATATCCGGGTGGTGTCGACAATGCTGGCGCGCCTCATCAACAGGGGAGCCGTGTTGACGGATCCGAACACTGCACGGCGAGGCCGTCTTTACTCCGCCGCAGAGCCCCTCTTCAGCATCTACTACAAGCTGCGCCGGGAGCGTAGTGAGGCCGCGGTCGTGGAGAGCTTGGTCCACTTCATGGTAGCCCTTTATGAAGTCGACCTGTTCTTGCGCCTCCGCGACTCGTTGGCGCTTGAGCTTTCCGACTCGATCTCCCTCTATGCAGGTTTCGAAAGAGCGCTTGGCCGACGCCCGGTGAATCTTGACGTACTGTCCAAGGTGAAGTGGGACGCCGTCGAACACATCGTCGGCAGAGCACGAAAACGCCAGGTCCTCGAGGCTGTGCTTCGGCGCGATAAGGAGATCGGGGAAGCCATTGCGCAAAGTGCCTGGAAGGAGATCCACTCCGCCATCGACCGGTACGTTGAGGCCGTGTCGCCATTCAAAAACGTCGACAACGACCACGACGCAGCCTACTTCGCCGACCTGCGCACGTCGGCGTATCTGAACACGCAGGAGTTCGCCAAAGTCATTGAGATCGCGAAACAGACCACAGAGCGGTTTCGGAAGACACGGGACGTTACTGTTTGGCTCCGCTCGGCCAGGGTGCTCTTGAACCAGACCGCAGCTCACTTCAATCAGCGCGACTATCCGGCCGCGATTGTTGCCGCGGGCGAGCTCACTGACTGGCTCGGCGATGATGAGGGCTCTGATGTCGAAGAGCTTCGGGCCCAAGCACAGCTCTACAGGGCGATGGGTGAAGAGGCTCAAGGGAACTTCGACGCGGCAACTCGGTGGTTCGACGATCTGTTGACGCGGTTTGGCAGTGCCGAAGAAGCCACTCTGCAGAGGATCGTTGTGAGAGCGCTGCTTCGCTATGCGAGGGCCTTGCGAAGGGCCCGTCAGGACACTCAGCGCGTAATCGACCTCTACTCCATCGCAGCCAGTCGCATCGAGAGTCTGGATTCGGAGGTGCTCGGCGAAGACGAGTTCCGGAAGCTCGCCAGCGATGCCTTCCTCAACGGTGCGTTCGTGCGGGGTGGGGCCCACGACTTCGACGGTGAGATCTGTGCCTACCGACGGCTCATCGTTCTTCTCGAGGCCCGCTGCGGCCCCACGCCTATCACCGCAGGGACAGTCGCGCGAGCTTTGATGAGCATGCGTCAAGCTGAGCTCGGTAGGACGGAGGAGGCTCTGGCCGCGGTTCCAGCCCTTCTCGCGCGAGTCGATGCCGCGTCGGACGAAACGAAGGAGTGGCTTGCCTGGTACGCGACTGGCGTCACGGCCGTTGCGCTCACGGTACGCGGCGAGGACAAGGCTGCGCGTAAGGCGATTCGCGAGACGATTGCGGCTTTTCGACCAGGTCACCAGCTGTGGACCGGCCTGATGATTCGTTTCGTGCTCAATCTGGTCGCGGTCGGCGCCGCCGAAGACGAACTTGCTGACATTCTCGCGGCGGAACCAGCCGCGTCCGAGAGTCTCGCGCCGCTTGTTGTTGCCCTGCGCCAGGCTTCTAGTGAGGAGGTTCGGGCTCCGGCCGAGGTGGTCGCCGTGGCGGCCGATATCCGGCAGCGCCTTGAAGAACAGGCCGCCAACGGTGTGCTGCAGGCTTGGTGATTCTGGTGCTGCCCCTTCCTGTGGGGACATTTCGGTCGGATCTGATGAGGCTGTGTGTGACAGCATTCGGCGCTGCGGCCACCGGGTAGACCAGCCGAGGGAGGCAACTTCATGAGCATTCTGACGATCATCATTCTGGCGGGGCTGGTACTCCTCGCCGTCATCTTCGGCGCGTCTCTGATCGGGACCTTCAACAAGCTCGTCACGCTGAAGAACCGTTACCAGAACGCGTTCGCGCAGATCGAGGTCCAGCTCAAGCGGCGCTACGACCTGATCCCGAACATGGTCGAGGTGGCGAAGGGCTACATGAGTCACGAGCGGGAAACCCTCGAGGCGGTGATCCAGGCCCGGAACATGGCGGCGGGCGGACTGGAGCAGGCGGCCGCGAACCCGGGCGACGCCGCGGCGATCCAGGGACTCGCTTCGGCGGAAGGCGTCCTCACGGGCACGCTGGGCCGCCTCTTCGCGTTGGCTGAGGCCTACCCGGATCTGAAGGCGAACCAGAACATGATGCAGGTCAGCGAGGAACTCCGCTCGACCGAGAACAAGGTCGCCTTCGCTCGTCAGGCCTTCAACGACGCGGTGACCACGTACAACACGTTCAAGCAGAGGTTCCCGGCCGTCATGGTCGCCGGGATGTTCGGCCACGGCCAGGACGCGACGCTGCTCGAGTTCGACAGCGAGGCGATCGCCGAAGCGCCGCAGATCTCGTTCGAGTAGTACTCCGGTTTCGCGGGTTCGGGCGACTGCGCGATGGCCACCGACTTCTTTCAGCAGCAGGACGTAGCCCGGCGGGGCACTACCCGCCTCGTCGTACTGTTCTCGCTGGCGGTGCTGGCGATCATCGTTTCGGTCGAACTCGTCCTGGCCGCTACGCTCGGCTTCCTGGGCCGCGATCCGGAAACGAACGAGATCGACTGGACGACCGCTGCGGATCCGGGCCTACTGCTGCTTGCCGTCGGCGGCACCCTGATTGTGGTCGGCGGGGGTAGCCTCTACAAGATCGCCCAGCTACGCGGCGGCGGTCGCGTGATCGCCGAGGAACTTGGCGGCCGTCTCGTGGATGGCGGCACCTCGGACCCGGTCGAGCGCAGGCTGCTCAACGTCGTCGAAGAGATGGCGATCGCCTCGGGAACGTCGACGCCGCCGGTCTACATCATGGACGGCGAAGCGGGCATCAACGCGTTCGCCGCCGGCTTCGCGCCGCAGGACGCCGTCATCGGCATCACGCGGGGAGCGGCAACGACCCTCGACCGCGATGAACTCCAGGGCGTGATCGCCCACGAGTTCAGTCACATCCTGAACGGCGACATGCGGCTCAACATCCGCCTGATCGGTCTGCTGCACGGCATCTTCCTCATCGGGATGATCGGCTACTTCATCCTGAGGATGTCGTTCTACACCGGGGGCGGGCGATCGAAGGACAACAAGGGTGCGGTGCCGATCCTCGCGCTCGGCGCGGGCCTGGCCATTGTCGGCTTTGCCGGGACTTTCTTCGGCAATCTGATCAAGGCCGCCGTCAGCCGGCAGCGCGAGTTCCTGGCCGACTCCTCGGCCGTGCAGTTCACCCGTCATCCCGGGGGTATCGCCGGCGCGCTCAAGAAGATCGGCGGCTTCGTGACCGGTTCGAAGGTGGAGAACCCGAACGCGCCGCAGGCGAGTCACATGTTCTTCGGCCGGGCGACCTCGGGTTTCAGCGCGATGTTCTCGACCCATCCGCCCCTCGGGGAGCGGATCAGGCGGATCGATCCGTCCTGGGACGGCGAGTTTCCGGATCTGGCCGAGACGGCCGGTCGTGCTCCGGGCGCGGTTGGTCCTCCAGGTGCGGCGGGCTTCGCGGGCGGCGATGCCGGAGGGGCCGCCGGGCCGAATCTCGCTGCCGCGATCGGCCAGGTCGGCCAGCCGACGCCTGCGCACGTGGAGTACGCGGCCGGGTTGATCGACCGCCTGCCGGAGCCGGTCATGGTGGCCGCGCACGAGCCCTACGGCGCCCGGGCCCTCGTCTACGCGCTTCTGCTCGACCATGATCCGGGACCGCGACGGTTGCAGCTCGCTCACCTGGAGGCGGCGGCGGACGACGGCGTCTACGAAGAGACCGTGCGGCTGGCTCCGGTCGTCGAGCGGCTCGATCCGAGAGTGCGCTTGCCCGTGCTCGAGATCGCTTTACCCGCGCTCCGCAGCCTCACGTCGCGGCAGGTCAAGCGGTTCCAGGAGAACGTCGTGGCGCTTGTCGAGGCGGACGAGGTCATCGACCTGTTCGAGTGGTCGCTCCAGCGCATCCTGTTGCGCGACATGCGGGCGTCCTTCGGCAGGTCGGGGCCGACGCGGGTGCGCCATCGTTCGGCCGGCGCGGTGCGATCCCCGTTGGCCGTGCTCCTGTCGGTGCTCGCTTACGTCGGCAATCGGGATGCCCAGGCGGCCGAACGGGCCTTCGCGGAAGGGTGGCGGGTCCTTTCGCTTCCCGAGCAACGAATGCTCCCTCACGGGGAGTGTGGCTTCACCGCGCTCGATGCCGCACTCGTGGAACTGGACCGGGCCGCGCCGCAAGTGAAGAAGCAGACGCTGGAAGCGGCGGTCGCTTGCATCACGGCTGACCGGGAAGTCACCGTTGAAGAGGGCGAACTTCTGCGTGTCGTATCGGCCTGGATCAACTGCCCGATGCCGCCGATCCTCACGCCTCCCGGATCCACCTGATCAGTGCACGTCGCGGTCTGACGACGCGCTCCGCGGTCATTGAGCTGGTCCGGGTCGCCGCAGCAGTGCGCTCCGCGCCCGGCTACGCCTCCCGGATCCAGCGCAGTAGTTCCCGCGGGCTGGGCCGGTTGCCCTGACTGAGGATGCCAACCTTGTAGATCCTGCCCGCGACCCAGGACGAGCCCCAGACGGTCAGCGCCATCAGCACGATCGAGACGGCGACCATCCAGGCGGGTACGTCCCCCATCACGGCTCGGGGGTACATCATGATCGGGCTGAAGAAGGGAAACAGGGCCACCCAGTTCATCCACTGCATGTTGTTTCCCTGGAACGTCATCATCTGCAGCATGAACGGAATGATGATCAGGAAGATGAGGGGCGCCTGGGTCTGGCCCGCTTCCTGCAGGTTCCTGCACATCGCGCCGACCGCGGCGAACAGGCTCGAGTAGAGGAAGTAGCCGAGCAGAAAGAAGACGACGAGCAGCAGAACGGCGCCGGGGCCCGGCAGGTACTGCCGAAACTGAGCCAACTCTTCGAAATCCGAGGCGGCGGCGATCAAGGTCGGCAACGCAAGGCTGGCCAGCAGGGCCACGCAAGCGATCCAGATTGCCACCTGGGTGAGCCCGACGGCTCCGACCCCCACGATCTTGCCCAGCATGAGCTGCCAGGGTCGCAGCGACGAGATCACCAGTTCGACGACCCGGCTTTGCTTCTCTTCGAGGACCGACTGCAGCGTCTGGGCGCCGTAGGCGAGCATCATGATGTAGAGGATGATGCCGCCCGCAATGCCGGTGATCATTCCGGTGATCCGTTCGGCCTCGGCTTCCTCCGCTTCGGCCTCGTCGAGGCCGACGGGCTCGTACTCCAGCGAGCCGCCCTGGAACAGCCTGCGCACCGAGTCGCCGTCCTCGAGCTGGCCGAGACGCAGGTCGACGACCTCCTCGACGATGGCCGCGCGCATCAACTGGCTGCGCACTCCGCCCGGCGGTTCCTTCGACCGGTAGGCGAAGACGGCTTCGCTGGCCGTCGTGTCGTCGAGCACGATGTAGGCCTCGAGTTCCTCGTCCAGTACCTGCTGGTCCAGGTCCTCGGTGTCGGTCCCGGGCGCGGCCAGTTCCACGTCGTATCCCGCCCGATCCAGCGCTTGCTGCACGCGTTCGCCGAGTTGTCCGTTCAGGTCGATAAGGGCGATCTGCCGCTCCGACTGCTCGGAGAGCACCGCCACGAAGCCGACCACCGCCATGATGCCGATGATGAGCAGCGGCATGCCCAGCGTCGAGAGGATGAACGCCCTCGTCTTGACGCGTTCCACGTACTCGCGGCGGATCACCGACCAGACCTGCTTCATGACGCACCTCCCGTCTGCGAAGGGGCATCGTCTTCGGCTGGTTCACCGGCATGGCGGACGAAGATCTCGTGCAGCCGGGGTTCGAGCAACTCGAACCTGCGCAGGCTGACTCCTTCGGAGAGCACCGCCCCCAGAATCTCCTCCGGGCGCACCCCGTCGTGCAGGGACAGGTGGAACGCGTCGCCGGCCTCTTCGACCTCCGAGACGCCGGGCCAGGTGGCAACCGGGGGAGCCTCGCCTTCGAACTCCACTGCCACGACGCCCGTGCGCTCTCGCCGCTTCAGTTCCTTCAGGTCGTCGTCGAGCACCTTGCGCGACCTGGAGATGAGGCAAACCCGCTCGCAGAGCCGCTCCGCCTGCTCCATGAGATGGGTGGAGAAGAGGATCGTCTTGCCACGCTCCTTCTCCTCGAGGACGATCTCCTCCAGCACGTCCTGGTTGATCGGGTCGAGGCCGCTGAACGGCTCGTCCAGGATCAGCAACTCCGGATCGTGGAGCACCGTCGAGATGAACTGCACCTTCTGCTGCATCCCTTTCGACAGTGCCTGCACCTTCTTGGACGCCCACTCGCTGAGCCCGAGGCGTTCCAGCCACTCCTCGGCCCGGGTGCGGGCGAGAGACCGTGCGATGCCGCGGATCTCACCGAAGAAGACGAGCTGGTCGAGCACCTTCATCTTCTCGTAGACGCCGCGTTCCTCGGGCAGGTAGCCGACCCGGCTGCGCCGGGCGAAGTCGGGTGCGCCGCCGAAGAGCTCCACCGAGCCGCCGTCGGGCAGCAGGATGCCCATCATCATGCGGATGGTTGTCGTCTTGCCCGAGCCGTTGGGCCCCAGCAGGCCGTAGATCGTGCCGGGCTCGATGGCGAGGTCGAAGTCGTCGACCGCGGTGTGGGCACCGAACGTCTTGCGGACGCCTGAGAGGCGTACAACGGTTCCGTTCTGAGTCATCTGGGCCTACTCCGTTCGTGGGGGCGGAGAGAGGATAGTGCATGGCGCGCGCCCGATAGCGCCCCGAAACGCCTCGCGGACTCGGTGTTTCGGCCCATCCCGTCCTCGCGAGCTTGCATCGCAGACTTGCTACGCTGCGTTCCGCGACGCAAGCTCGCAGTCGGGCGCCATTTCCATAGCGTGCGCACGACGGAACGGAGGACGCGAGATGAAGAGATCACGGAGAAACCTCGTCGCGACGGCGAGCCTGGTCGCCATCGCTTTGACCCTCGCGACGATGGCGACACCCGCCCTGGCCGAGGAGATTCGCCCGGGCGTGTACCGCACGCCCGACGCCCGCTTCGAGAATCTGCCCGGCTTCGACTTCGAGCCGCACTACCTGGAGATCGATGGTTACCGCGTCCACTACCTGGACGAGGGGCCGGCCGACGGCGAAGTGGTTCTGCTGCTCCACGGCGAGCCGACCTGGGCGTACCTGTTCCGGAAGATGATCCCCGTTCTCGTCGAAGCGGGCCATCGCTGCATCGTGCCCGACCTCATCGGCTTCGGGCGTTCGGACAAGCCGGCGAGCATGGACACCCATACCTACAAGTTCCACGTCGATGCGATGACCAAGCTGGTCGAGGGGCTCGACCTGCAGCAGGCGACCTTTTTCGGCCAGGACTGGGGAAGCCTGATCGGCCTGCGGGTCGTGGCGGAGAACGAGGAGCGCTTCGCGCGGGTCGTGCTCTCCAACGCCGGCCTGCCGGTCGGCAGGGCGGCCGGTCCGGAGGACTTCCCGGAGGGCAGCGCCTTCATCCGCTGGAAGCGCAGGAACCAGGCCATGATCGACGCCGGCGACATTCCCACGGGCCGCCTGCTGGCGACCAACACGGGCGACCCGTCGATCGCGGCCGCCTACGATGCGCCGTTCCCCGAGCCGGCCTACAAGGCCGGGGCACTGATCATGCCGCAGCGGGTGCCGGTCTTCGCCGACGATCCGGCGAACGAGGCGAACCGCAAGGCCTGGGAAGTGTTCGAACGCTGGGAGAAGCCCTTCCTGACGGCCTACGGCGACAGGGACCCGATCACGCGCGGCGGCGAAGTGCCGTTCCAGCGACGGGTTCCCGGCGCCCAGGGTCAGCCGCATGTCAAGGTCGAAGGGGCGGGCCACTTCATCCAGGAGACGCACGGCGAGAAGCTGGCGGGAATCATCAACGAGTTCATCGCCGCGAATCCGGTGGAGTAGGCGAGTAGTCGAGATCGGCCGGGTGGCAGTTCCGGTGGTCGGGCTCCGGATCGACCGCGAAGCGCTTCGCTGTGATCGTCGTGCGGCCCTGGACGAGCGCCTTGGCTACCCGGTGCATTCCGTCCATCACGCGGCCGTCCATTCCCAGAATGATCGGGTGCGCGAGGTCCGTCGCCTCGATGAGCGCCATGTGCTCGACGACGGACCGGACAGTCGGCCGGAAGTGGTCGCGATCGAACCAGTAGACCTGGTCGATCTCGGCGATGTCGGCCAGGGGCACCTCTTCGACGGGTAGGTCGGCGCTCAGTTCGATGAGGCGTCGGACATCCCATGCCTTCTGGCCGTCCTCGTCGGGCATGAAGTGGTACTGACGCCGCATCCCCGCAGGCTATCGGGAGGGCGATGGTCCGCGGATAGGGCGCGGTATGCTCGCCGGCCTCTATTGACAGTGAGTCTGATGCTCGGAAAGGAGCCTGGGATGTCGAAGTGGACCGTTCGGGCCTTGGTGTTTGCGGCGTCGTTGTGCGTGTGCGTCCCGGTGATGGCGGGAGACGAGAAGTCCGACGCTTCGTTGGGGCTGGTGGCCATCAACGTGGCGGACCTCGAGCGGTCCGAGAGGTTCTACGCCGAGGTGCTGGGCTTCACTCGTGCCTGGCAGTACCCGCCGGACTCGGACGATCCGATCGAGATCGGCCTGGTGGCGCCCGGCGGTGGAGCAGGCCTCGCTCTGGCGCATCTCAACGACGATCCGCTCCCTGAGGGCAAGGGCGGCTATGGCCGGATCATCCTCAACACGGCGAACGCCAAGGCTCTGGCTAAGAAGGCCGAGGCGGCTGGTTCCACGCTTCGGTGGGTCACCATTCCCGGCGACAACCCGCCGACGATCGTGTTCTTCCGCGACCCGGACGGCTACGAGATCGAGCTGTACCAGGCTGCGTCGCAGTAGCGGCGGCGCCTCCGGCCGCTGGCCTCAGAGCACAGCGGCGACTAGAGCGATCGTCCATGCCAACATCACCTCGACGAGAACGAAGGCCAGGAACCCGAGGACAAGAGCGACGAAGCGCGCGATCAGCCCCACCCAGCCGCCGCCGTACACGCGGCGCATCGCCACCACGAGGTAGAGGAGCGAAGCGATCGTCACCAGGACGATCGCGATCGAACGCGCAATCCCCGTCATCAGCAGGGGCAGGAGCGTGACCACGACGAGGAAGGTCCCGTAGTGGCAGCCGAAGGCGAGATGCTCCTGCAGGTACCGCCTCCAGTAGAGGAGCTTGAGCAGCGCCATCATGGCGAGTGGGCTGAGCAGGTTCAGGATCGGGAAAGCCGTGTCCAGGCTGAGGTTGAAGCGCGCCTGGAAGAGCGGGTCGTGTAGATCGGCTACCCCCTCCAGGGCCTCTTCCATCGCCGCGACGTTTTCTTCGGGCGCGCTGGCAAGCATCGTCTCGAGATCGGAGATGCCGAGCAGGTTCATCGCAGCGAGGACCACGGCACTCGCTGCGACGTAGAGCCGGATCGGCGAGGTGTACGCCAGCCGCCGCCCGGCCACGTACTCGGCGGTCAGGCGTCCCGGCGAGGAGAACAGCCGCGGTAGCGTCCGCAGCAGCCGGATGTCAAGGACGGCGACTTGGCGGCCGACGTCGGTCAGCCAGTGATGGAGGGGCCGCAGCGGCGGGCGGTTCTTCGCGCCGCAGCGCGAGCAGAACTTCCCGGCGAGAGGCTCGCCGCACTCAAGGCAGAGTGCCTGGAGCAGGTCGCCGGACTGTTCTCGTGTCTCCGCCACTTTGCCGCACGATCATGCCAGACGGCGATCGCGGGATTCCCGGCGGCTGCCACGCTCCCGGTTTCCGATCAACAGTCAAGCCTGCAGTTCCCGGCCGATCTCCAGAACGCGGTCGAGGATCTGCATGACGTCATCCTCGGTGGTGCGGGTGTTCAGCACGCAGAACCTCAGTGAGAACCGGTCGCCGAGCCGTGTCGAGGCGATCATCGCGAAGCCCGACTGGACGATGCGGTCCTGGATCTGGCGGTTCAGTTCGTCGAGGCGTTCACCCGAAGCAGGTGGCTCCGTGGCAGGGCCGCGGTAGCGGAAACAGACCACGCCCAGGCTCGGCGGGGCCAGAAGCTCCAGTTCGTCTTCGCGTGCGATCCGATCCGCCGCCTTCGCGGCGATACTCATGGCCTGGGAGATGGCCTGCCGGTGCGCGGCCAGACCGTAGCGCTGGATCGACAGCCATACGCGTAGGGCGCGAAACGCACGGGTGAGTTGCAGCCCGCGGTTGCAGAAGTTCACCTGCCGGGTGCCGAGATCGGTGTCCTGCATGTAGTCGGGCAGGATGCGAAAGGCGGACTCCAAGCGGGTGACGTCGCGGGCCATGAGGCAGCCCGTCTCGTAGGGCTGCATGAGCCACTTGTGCGGGTCGAGCGTCACGCTGTCGGCCAGTTCGAGGCCCTGGAGCAGAGGTCGGACTTCCGGATCGAGGACGGCGAAGCCGCCGTACGCGGCGTCGATGTGGTTCCAGAGCCCTTCCGCCCGCGCGATCTCCGCCAGCTCCACCATGGGATCGATGGCGCCGGTGTTCGTCGTGCCGGCATTTGCCACGAGGCAGAACGGTTCCAGGCCCGCCTCGCGGTCTCGACGGACGGCTTCCAGCAGGGTCGCCGGAACGATCCGGAACTCACTGTCGGTGGCCAGGACCCGTATCCGGGACGGGTCGACTCCGGCAATCCGGGCGGCGCGTCCCACCGAGCCGTGGGCCTGGTCGGAGATGTAGACCACGCCGCGCTGGGGGTTTCCAGCAGCCTCGCGCGCCGCGACGACGGCCAGCAGGTTGGCGGCCGATCCGCCGCTCGTGAACAGGCCGCCCGCACCCTCCGGGTAGCCCAGCCAATCGCGAAACCAGTCGGTGACCGTGAGTTCGATCTGGGAAGGTCCCGCGGACGCCAGCCAGGTCCCCTGGAAGACGTTGTACCCGCTGATCAGGAAGCTGGCCAGCACGGAGGCCCAGGAGGGGCTGGCGGGCACGAAGGCGAGAAAGCGCGGGTGGTCGATCCGCGCCGCGAGCGGCATCACGTCGCGTACCACGGTCTCGAGCAGCGGGTCGAGATCCCGTCCCTCCTCGGGAGGAGGTCCATCGAGCAACGCCTCGGTGACATCGCGCGGCGCCGTCTGGAAGGCCTTGTCGTCCTCGAGTTCGGTCAGGCGCTCGACGATCGCGTCGACCACCCGGTAGCCGGACCGGCGCATCTCCTCGCGATCTTCGAGGATGGACATGTGTTGGAAGTAGCTGAGTTCCTCAGCGCGGAGCGAGTCTGACGCCGCCCTCCGTCATCAGCTCTCCTGCTGCGACGTCAGCTCGATCTGCTTGTAGCCACCTGCCCGCCGGAAGTGGAGGATCAGGTAGAGGAAGCCGAGCGCCATGAACACCGGGATCGCCGCGGTGATCCGGAGAGCGGTCTGGCCGCCGTGGAACGACGCGTCGCGCACCGCCTGCTCGTCGGGTGGCAGGGTGATGCTGAAGTCCTTCGCCTTCTCCATGACCGGACCGGCCTTCGTGCCGTCGAGTCCCTGGACGGGGGCGAAGAACAGGAAGCTGTTCGTGCCCTGGGCCTTGTACTCGTCGTAGACGGCGGGGGCGTTGGCCTGCAGGTCCTGCGAGGCGTGCCGGTCCTGGAGGTAGCCGATGCCGGGGCCGCCCAGCAGTCCCGCCGAGAGCATGCCGACGCCGCCGACGGCGCCGAGCGTCAGGGCGCCGCCGCGCGGGAAGCGCTCCGAGACGACGGCCAGCATCGTCGGCCAGAAGAAGGCCTTGCCGGCGCCGTAGATCGTGGCGGCGATCATCACGGTGACCGCGCCGGCCAGCGAACCGAGCGAGTAGAGGCCGATGGCGGCGACGACGGCGCTCACGAACAGCAGGCCGAGCGGGTTGATCCGATGAACGATCGGGCCGGCGAAGAAGCGCAGCACGAACATCAGGATGGACGTGTAGAGCAGGATGAACAGCCCCTTGCCGCCGAGGACGGTATCCATGATGTTGACGATCCAACTGTCCGTGCCGAGCTCGACGTAGCCGATGCAGACGTGGAGCACGAGCAGGAAGAGCAGCATGGGCGCCGCGAACTCCTTGACCATGTCCATGAACTTGACGCCGGCGGCGGCCGCCTCGGACGTGGGGAACTTCTCCTTGACCATCATCAGGACATAGATGAGGGTCGGAACGAGATAGAGCGCGAGGACAATCTCCCAGCGCACGCGGCCGATCAGGCCGATACCCAGGAGAGAGCCGCAGATCAGGCCGGCGGGCCAGCCGGCGTGCAGGATGTTCAGGTAGTGGGTCTTCTCCTTGCGGTACAGGGTCGCGACCAGCGGGTTGATGACCGCTTCGCAGATGCCGTTCGCGACCGCGAAGATGAAGACGCCCCAGAACAGGCAGAAGTAGGCCCCGGCGCGGGCGAAGTCCGGGTCTGTTGCGATCGATCCGTTGTAGACGAACGTGGCCGCGACGGCCACGACGACGGACAGCACGTGCAGGACGCCCGCGCCCAGCAGGAACGGCTTGTAGCCGTAGCGGTCGAGGAAGGCGCTGGCCACCAGGATGACGAGTCCGAAGCCGACGAAGCCGCCGCCGGTGATCTGTCCGAGTTCCGTCTGCGTGAAGCCGAATGCCGTGCCCCACTCCAGGAGCAGGCCGCCGCGGACCGCCGTGCCAAGTCCGGCGACCAGGATGGTGAGGAAGCTCGCGATCAGTAGTTTCGTCTTGTTCATTGGCCCTCCTGAAGCCGGTCCGATGGTGTGGGTCCTATGGTCCGAGCGTGAAGCCCGGTAGCCGGATGATCTCGCCGCCCTTCGTGGCGGACTCGTGGGCGCAGATGCCGACGCAGGTCCAGTTGGCGCTCGTGACCGCGTTCGGCCAGGGATCGCGGTCGTCGCCGAGCGCGCTCAGGAACTCGTGGACGAGGTGGGGATGGGAGCCGCCGTGGCCGCCGCCCTGGATGAAGGAGAGGTGCTCGGCGTCGTGGATCTCCTGCGGCAGGGTGAAATGCCGGATCTCCTGCGGCAGGAGGTGCGCGTAGTCGGGCACCTCGATCTTCTCCGGAATCTCGTGCTCGGGCTTCTTCGCCGTGTGCAGGACGTGCGGTTCGTCCTCGATCAGGGTCCACTCGAAGCTCTTCTTCGTGCCGTAGACGTCGAAGCTCTCGCGGTACTGCCGGGCGACGTCGTAGAGGAAGCGCCAGATGTGGGCGACGAGGTCGCTGTCCTTGACCTTGATGTGGCAGGTCTCGACGGCGAAGCGGTTGCCGGACTTCTCCGCGATGTCGTCGCGGACGACGCCTGAACCGAAGCAGCTCACGTACTCGGCGAGCCCGTCGACCAGGCCCAGGCAGGGGCTGACGACGTGGGTCGCGTAGTGCATCGGGATCATCCGCTCCCAGTAGGACGGCCAACCGTCCATGTCCTGCGGATGCGAGGCGGCGAGGTGCTGGATGTCGCCGAGTTCGCCCTCTTCGTACAGCTCCTTGATGAACAGGAACTCGCGGCTGTAGACGACCGTCTCGGCCATCATGTACCTGAGGCCCGTCTCCGCGACCTTCTCGACGATCTTGCGGCAGTCCTCGACGGTGGTCGCCATCGGAACCGTGCACATGACGTGCTTGCCGGCGTCGAGCGCGGCGAGCGACATCCAGGCGTGGTCCGGGATCGGCGTGTTGATGTGGACGTAGTCGACGTCCGGATCGGCGAGCACGTCGTCGTAGTCCGTGTAACGCCGCTCGATCCCGAACTGGTCGCCGACCTTGTTCAGCTCCTCTTCGTCCCGGCGGCAGATCGCGTGGACGTTGGCGCCTGGGTAGGCCTGGTAGATGGGGATGAACTCGGCGCCGAAGCCGAGGCCGATCATGGCGACGTTCGTCATGTCCACTTCTTCGGAAACTTGCCTCGGGCTCAGGGGCCCTGGGGGTTCGTCGCTTCCTGCGCGGTCATCAGGTACGCCACGAGGTTCGTCACCTCGTCGTCGTCGTAGGGATCGAGCAGTCCCTCCGGCATCATCGAGAGCGGGAAGTAATCGAACGACTGGATATCCGACTGCGCGATGACGACTTCGTCCTGGCCGACGACGCGCAGGGTCATGGAGCGGGGGCTCTTCGTGGCGACGGTGCCGGAGTAGGTCCGGCCGTCCCGGGTGGTCACCATCAGGGTCTGGTAGACGTCCTGGATGTCGCCGCTCGGGTCGAGGATGTTCGTCAGCAGGTAGTCCAGTTCCGTGCGGTTGGAACCGGTGAGGTCGGGACCGATGAGGCCGCCTTCGCCGAACATCTGGTGGCACACGGCGCAAAGCTCGGTGAACATCTGCTCGCCGTGAGCGGTGTCGGCCGCCGCGATCGCGTCGTCGCTCAGGATCGTCGTGTACTTCGCGATGGCCGCGGCCTTTTCGCTGGAAACCCGCGTGATCGGTCCCCAGACCTCCAGAAAGCCGCTGCCGACGACGCGGTGGAGCTGGCGGGCCACGTAGGCCGGCACATCGCGTCGCGGGACGCCTTCCTTTTCGATCGCACCCATCAGGATCCGGCCATAGATGGGGCGGGAGGAGAGGGTCTGGACGGCGGCGAGCTTCTCGTCTGCGTTGAAGGTCTCATAGCGACCCATCAGCAGCAGTCCCATTTCCCAGCCTCCGTCGAACGCGGCGAAGGCGCGGATCGCGGCGATCCGCAGTTCCGGTTCGTCGAGCAGGGCCGGGAGCCGCTCGCGGAGTGCCTGGTGCTGCTGGTCGGCGAGGCCCTGGATGGCCCGCCGCCGATCCTCGGGCGGTGCGCTCTCGTCGTCGAGAGTGGCAAGGAACTGACGCGCGACCTCGACGCCGCCGAACTGCTGTTCGACCTCGAGGGCGAGGTCGGCGACGTTGCGGTCGCGCTTCAGGCGGCCGTAGACCCGTTCCCAGTTGTCCGGGGGCTCGGCGTAGACCTGACCCTCGAGTCCGGCCAGCATGCCCCGGAGCAGAGCCGGCCGGGCGTCGGAGCGGTCGTCCAGCGAGGTGACGAGGAACCCGAGCTCGTCCGCGTCGACTGCGCGGCGCGCGATGTTCTCCGTGAGCATCGGGATCTGGGAGGTCCTGGCCAGCCGCAACGCGCGCTTCGGGTCCTCCGGAACCAGGGGCTCGATGCCGAACCAGATCATCTTCGGGATGTTGTGGTCGTCCGCGTCGTCGCCCTTCATGACCAGGTGCTCGGCGATCGACCAGCGGACGTCGTGCTCGACACGCTGGAGGGCAGCCGCGAGGTACAGGCGGACAACCGGTGAAGTATCCCTGTCCGCCAGCTCGATGAACTTCTCCGTTGCGGCGGCCGGCGCATCGTGGTCTTCGGTCAGGAGCTGGATCGCCCAGGCGCGGACGTGCTGGTCCTCGTCGTCCAGCGCTGTCATCAGCTCGTCGGACGTGAAGCCGTCGGTGACGTGGAGCGCCCACATCGCCCGCAGGCGCAGGTCGCCGTCCGGGTTCGACGTGAACACCTCGCGCAGCGCCTCGTGGACCGCGGCGTCGACTTCGCCCTTCGCCGCCCGGCCCTGCAGGACGACCCGGGCCCGGCGCGCGTGCCAGGCGCTCTTCGAGAGTTGCAGCTCGACGAGTTTCTTGTTCGACATCGACTTGACGTCGTCGTAGCGGCCCTCCCAGTCGTCCGCCAGGGACTGCTCGGGCGTGATGCGGAAGATACGCCCGGTCTCCTTGTGCTGGACGTCGTTGCCGCAGATGTCGGCGTCGTGCCAGTCGAGGACGTAGACGTCGCCTCCCGGCCCGATCTCCATGCTGAAGCCGACCCACTGCTTGTTGTTGGCGAGCAGGAAGTCCTCGCCGTGGTGGGCGACGAAGCTGGATCCCTTCGGTTCGAGTTCGTCGGTCAGCACCGCGTGCTCGTGGATGTTCGCCATGAAGAGCCGGCCGTGCTGCTCCTCGGGGAACGCGTCCGACAGGTAGACGCGGGCGCCGCCGTGCGCGGAGCGGTGCCGGTGGTTGACGATCGTGCGGATGTCGCCGTAGACGTACGGATTGAAGTGCGAGCCGCCCTGGCGGTGGTAGATGCCGCCGGGGACGACGTGGAACAGGTGGGGGATCACGCAGGCGGTGATGAAGATCTGTCCCTTCGCGTCGTAGTCGATGCCCCAGGGGTTGCTGAAGCCGTGGGCCACGACCTCGAAGCGGTCCTTGGTCGGGTGGTAGCGCCAGACGCCGCCGTTGATGTCGACTCCGTCGTACTCGAAGAGGTCATCGGGGAAGGGGTCGTTGTGGCCGTAGATCGTCTCGTCGGGTCCCGGCTTGCGGATCCTGGAGGGCGTCGCGAACCCTTCCAGGCCGTAAAGCCAGCCGTCGGGCCCCCAGTGGAAGCTGTTGATCGTCTCGTGACGGTCACGGATGCCCCAGCCGGTCAGCAGGATCTCGGCGTCGTCCATGTCGGCAACGTCGTCGCCGTCGCGGTCGGGGAGGTAGAGGAGGTGGGGCGGCGCGCCGACGAAGACGCCGTCGAAGCCGACCGCCAGCGCCGCCGGGAACGGGATGCCCTCAGCGAAGACCTTCCTGCTGTCGGCCGTGCCGTCGCGATCCGTGTCCTCCAGGATCAGGATCTTGCTGTCGCCCGAGCCGGAGAAGCCGCGGCCGCGGGTCTCGTAGTCGCGGTTCTCGGCGATCCACATGCGGCCGCGGTCGTCCCAGGCGAAGGCCATGGGCTGGGTGATCATGGGCTCTGATGCCCAGGCGTTGACCTTGAACCCGTCGCGCACGGTCATCGCATCGACCGCCTCTTCCGGGGTCAGGAACTTCTCCTGCTTCGCTTCCCGCTGGGCGATGCCCCATAGCGACGACGTCGAGTAGGAACCCTCGGCGGCCCCGGTGTACTCCTCCCAGTCCTCCGTCAGTTCGAGGTCGTTCAGCTCGCCGGTGTAGACGATCAGGCGGTGGCGGATGACCTCGGTTGCGCCTTCGGGGATGTGCCAGTCGCCCATCCGTGCCCGGGTGGGCCCGACACCGAGCTGGCCGTCGACGCGCCAGGTCTGGGGGTAGCCGGCGTTCATCGGGTGATCGAAGATCGCGACGTGCAGGAAGTCGTCGCGGCCCTCGACCTGCATGCCGACGTCGACCCACATCGCTCGCTGGCCCTCGGCTTGCCGGTTGCGCTGCCGCGCCGCGTTGACGGCCTCGCCGGGGATGTCCCTGGTCCAGGGCATGCGCAGGAACATGCCGCCGTAGGACATCTCGTTGATCGAGACCTCGGTGTGCGCTTCGCCGGCCCATTCGAGGTCGAGGATGAAGCGGTCTTCCTCGGCCCGCATGGACCAGTTCTGGGTCTCGGTCATGAAGACCTTGCCGTCGGCGTCCAGCATGCCGTAGACCGTCTGCCACTGCACCTCGGTCCCGGCCTCCGTCACCACGGAAGCCGAATCGCGGCGCCAGTAGTCGCCGCCGGGGTTGTGGAAGTAGTCCCGGCCCACGGCGCGCGCGATCTCTTCCGGCTTGTCACGGCGGTAGAACCACTGCCGGAGCGTGTCCGCGTCCATCGGCTCGCCATTGACCCGGGTGAAGCCCCAGTAGAGCCCCGTCTGGTGGGGATGGTGGCCCGGGCTGTACTGCGTCGCCAGACCCTTGCCGTCCGGGGCTACGATCGGGTGCAGGAAGGGCCGGTGCTCGGCGCCGGCGTTCTGGGTGACGATCGGTTCCTCTTCGCCCTCCCGGTAGATCGAGATCGAGCCGGTCTCCTCGTCCTGGACGGCTCGTAGCGGCACGGCGCTCGGGGTTTTCTGGGCCTCCGCTCCTTCGGCGCCCGTGCCCTGCGTGCAGCCGGCGACGAGCGCCGCCAGGGCCAGTAGAACGATCGGTACCACTACCGGCGCGGCCGGAACTCTCATCCGCCTTCCTCCCTCGATCCCTGAGACCTGTCGTGGAGACAAGGGCGCATCCTATCGTCCCGCCAGGACGTGGCGCGGCGCGAAGCTCAGCGGGGCAATTCGCAAGATCGGTCAGGTCGGGCCGCAGCTTCGGTCAGGCGCGGACGCTCCCTCCACTCCAGACTTCAGGTGTGGGGACGACACCTGACGGGGCAAGGGCGGTCATTCGGCTCTTGCAGCACCGGCGATTACCGATCGTGGCAGGAGTGCTGTCCGCTCTGCTGTTGCTGCCGGCGCTCTGGGGCGGCTTTCAGCTCGATGACCACCTCCAGCGCTTCCGGCTCCTGGGGCTCGGCGACCCGTCCATCCAGCTCTTCGTCTTCTACGACGGCGATGTAGCGGCCAATCGAGGCCAGATGGAAGAGGGCACGCTGCCGTGGTGGGCTAGTCCCGATCTACGGCATGCGAACTTCCGGTATCTGAGCGTGCTCTCGATGCAGCTCGACTACCTGCTGTGGCCGGATTCAGCGACGCTCATGCACCTGCACAGCCTGGTGTGGTTGGGGCTCTGCGTGGGAGTTGCGGCGGTGCTGTACAGGCGCCTGTTCGGGCGCGAGGCCCGTGGAGCCCTGTGGGCGGCCGGCCTGGCCGCCCTTCTCTACGCATTGGACGACGCCCACTCCCTGCCGGCGGTGTACATCGCCAACCGGAACGCCCTCCTGGCCACGTTCTTCGGTCTCCTGTGCCTGGAGTGCCACGCGAGATGGCGGGACGATGGGTGGCGGGCCGGTGGCGTGCTGGCTCCGGTCAGCTTGGCCCTCTCGCTGCTGTCCGCCGAGCTCGGTGTGTCGACGCTAGCGCTTCTTGGCGCCTGGGTACTGGTCCTCGACCGTGGCTCGTGGCGGGAGCGGCTCCTTTCCCTGCTGCCGCATGCCGGCGTGGCGTTCGGCTGGTTTCTCTCCTACCGAATCGGTGGGTTCGGCGCGCAGGGATCGGGCGTCTACGTCGATCCTCTCGGCGATCCGGCTGGCTTCCTCGCGCTTCTCGCCGATCGGACCACGGCGCTGATTCTGGGGCAGTGGACTCCCTTCCCCGCGGATTGGGCGTTTGTCATCGACTCCGGAACGCGTGCGGCGTGGGGTCTCCGGTTCGCGACGCTGACCCTGGTCGTCGGTATCGGCTGGCTCTTCTTCAAGGTCTTGCGCCGGAGCCCCCTTGCTCGCTTCTTCCTGGTCGGGGCGGTCCTCTCGCTGGTCCCGATCAGCGCGGTTGGTCCACAGAACCGCCTTCTGTTTTTCGTCGGCTTCTGCTCGATGGGGCTTCTGGGTTGCCTTGCCGCTGGTCCTCTCGACGCGTCGCGGCGGCTGGCGTTCGGTGGGCTCCTGGTGTTTCATCTCTTGGCGGCGCCGGTGGCGGCTTACGTGTTTCTGGACGTCCAGAATCGGGCGGCAAGGCGGATGGAGGCCGCGTCGGAGAGCGTGCCGGACGATGTCGGGCTCGACCGGCACGACGTGATCCTGGTCAATCCGACGGACTCCGTCTACCTCACGACTTCGATCGTCACCATGCGCTGGGCCGATGGGCGTGCGGCGCCGCGCCGGCTCCGGGTGCTGTCGAACGGCTTGACCGATGTGCGGGTCGTGCGGGTGGGTGAGACGGAGCTTCTCCTCGAACCCGCGGCGGGTCTGTTTCCCGACCCCTTCAGCCGCTATCACCGGTCGAGCGAGCGGCCTTTCCGGGCAGGAGATGTGGAGGAACTGAGCGACCTCCGGATCGAAGTCCTCGAAGTGGATCCGGAGGGCGGAGGACCGTCGTCGATCCGGTACGACTTCGCCGAGCCACTGGAGGCTAAGCGCTACCTCTGGATGGTCTGGAACGGAAGCCGCTACGAGAAGTGGGTACCGCCAGACGTCGGCCGGGAGGTCGTGTTGCGTTCGCAACCCGGTATCTTCGAATGACGCCGAATGAGAGCCTCGACGGACAGCCGCCACCGTCTCTTCGTCCAAGCGGCGATCGACTACATTGCGGATCATCTCACCGACGCGGTGCGGCTCGAGGACCTGGCCCGCCACATCGGGCTGTCACCGGCCTACCTGCAGCGGCTCTTTGTCGCACGGATGGGGGAGTCACCGGCCCAGTACACACGACGCCTGCGGCTTGAGCGGGCCGCATGGCTGCTTAAGCGACCTGGCACCACGGTCACGGAGGTGGCGCTCGAAGCGGGCTACGAAGCGCCCGAATCGTTCACTCGAGCCTTCCGCTCGCGGTTCAAAGTCTCACCCAGCGCGTATCGACAGAGCTTGAGAGTTCGGCGTCGCGAAAGCACCGAGGCCTTCGAAATCCTGCGACGTCCACCCTCCCGGGTTGCCTGCGTCCGCGTCGCGGGGCACTACGACGAAGCGGACGACGCCTACGACCATCTCCGGCACTGGGCTGAGCCGCTTGGCCTTCTCGATCGCGGGAACTTCTTGGGTGTCTACTGGGACGACCAGACGATCACCGATTCCGGGAACACGCGGTGGGACGCGGCGATCGAAGTGCCGGACGAACTCGGGCGTGTGGTCGGCCCGGGCATCCAGGAGCGCCACCTTCCCGGTGGCGCCTACGCAGTGGTGCACCACCGCGGTCCGGCGTCCGTGCGTGAGACCTACGAGGCTCACTTTCGCGACTGGTTCCCCCGCTACGGCTGGAAGCCGGATGCGCGACCGATGATCGTCGAGTTCAGCCGCGCAGGAGACTGGTCGGAAGCGTCGCTCTTCGTCGCCGTGACTCGGTAATCGCCCGGCCGCCGCGCTAAACTCCTGCATCATGTCCACGACTACGTGCATCGTGAAGCTCGGGGCCGATGGCGGAATCCAGGTGCCGCAGGGTCTGTTGAGGGCGGCGGATCTCGGCGAGAAGGTGGAAGTCCGTGCTGAGCCCGGACGGCTCGTGGTGACGGCTGCCGAATCGGGCGGCGAGACTCGTAGCGGTTGGGCCGATGCAGCACGGGAGATGCGCGTGGCTGGAGACGACCGGCTTCTTCAGTAGGCTCTTAGGGCCGCGGGCATGGTGGAGAGCGCGTGAATGGGGCCGAGTTCGTAAGACGCGTTCGGCGCCATGCGAGACGTACCCGGCAGCCGTTTCGGTTCGAGAAGGCCCGCGGCAAAGGCAGTCATGGGATGCTCTACCTCGGCGAAAGGCGAACCATCGTGAAACACGGTCCCATCCGGAAGGGCCTGCTCAAGAGCATGTTGAAGCAGCTTGGCATCGAGGAAGAGGACATCTGAGGTCGAGAGCATGGACTACGCCTATCCCTGCCTCCTGACTCCGGAAGACGACGCGGCAGGCTACGTCGTGTCCTTCCCGGACGTCCCCGAGGCGTTGACCGGCGCCGAAACCTGGGAGGAGTCTCTGGCGCTGGCCGAGGATGCCCTGGTCGTTGCCCTGGGAGCGTACGTCCGCGCGCAGGAGGACATCCCGGTTCCAAGCCAAGCGTCTGCCGAGCACGAGGTCGTGACCGTACCGCCGCACACCGCGGCAAAGCTGGCGCTCTACACGGCAATGCGCCGAAAGGGCGTGTCGCCTCGAACGCTTGCGGAGACTCTCGGTGTTCGCGAGGCAAAGGTGAGACGTCTTCTCGATCTGAACCGTTCCGCACGCCTGGAGGACGTGGCGACTGTTCTCCGAACCCTGGGCAGGATGCTCGTGGTCGGAGATCGGGAGGTGCCAGAGTCGGCGTCCGCGCGGGCTACTGCCGGCTGACAACTCCCTACGAGCCCTCCCCAGGGAAGTAGTACTTCATCTCGTCGAAGTCCATCGTCCACGACCCCTTGGGCCAGAGGTACTGGTGCGAGATCAGGACATCCGCCATGAAGCCGAATCGCCAGAAGAAGTCACTTTCCACGAAGACGTTGCCGAGCGCCTGGGCCGGTCCGCTGGGGAGGCCGTCGAGGCCGTGGGACTCGATCGGCGACCAGTAGTAAGGCGTTCCCTCGATCTCGGTCTTATCGAGTTCGAGGAACTCGACGGTTTCCTCGACGATGACGAGGGGCATGCTCGCGGCCAGGCCGGAATCCAGGAAGTAGTTCATTCCCGGGTGGCCGTTCAGGCTGCCTCTCGCGAACATCAGGTGGGTGCTGGTCATGTAGAAGGGAACTTCGACGGGCGGCATGTCGCCGAAGGTCTCCATCACGTCGGCAAGAGCTTCTTCGCTTCGCTCGCGGAAGGTGATGCGCCGGTTGTCGTAGTCGACCGTCGTCAGGAACTGCTTGAGGATCTGCGTGGTCAGCACGCCGTCGGAGGTCTGGCCGAGGGCCTTCCAGGTCGCGCCGATGACCGGCACGTTCAAGAGCGTCACGTCGCCCATCGTGACGGTCGCGGCGACGCCTAGCGGTTCCTCGACCGTCTCGCCCCCTGTGTAGGCGTAGCGGGCTTCGCGGTTGGCGAGGGTCGGCAGGCCGATGCGCTCGTAGATGCCCTGGTCGAGATAGAGACGGTCGCCGCCGGTGTCGAGGATCAGGTTGACCGCCTCGCCGTTGATCTCCAGGGTGACGATGGGCAGGGCCCCGGGCTGCGTGATGTCGTTCGTCATCGGCAGGTGGGCGATTCGCTCGTCGCCGGTCCATTCGATGGCGTACGGCTCGCCCTCGAAGGCCTGCATGAAGGTGAGCGGGCTCGCCGACGCTTCCGCCGTGTCCGGTGCGGGCAGCTCCCGGGTCCTCGCGAAGTCGTTGGTCTGGTAGTGCGCCAGGGTCAGTCCGCGGAGGGCCTGGGCATGGAGGTCCGAGCCGTTGTCGGCGAGTTCGAGAAGCGGTTTGTACAGCCTCACGGCCCGTTCGTAGTCACCCAGAAGGTACGCCGTTCCGGCCGCGAGCCGCAGGTCGCCCGCGTGGCACGTCGCTGCTGTGCCCAGGCGTGCGATGACGTCGTCGGCTTCCCAGATGTCGCCCAGCTTGAACAGGACCTCGGCGTAGGCACGGCGGGCTTCGTCGTTGTCGGGTTCGGCCTCGAGAGCCTGGCGCCGTGCTTCCAGGGCCGCTTCGACGTCGCCCCGGAGTCTCGGGTTCCACTCCTCCGCTTCGGTACCGGTCAGCTCGCCGCAGGGAGCGGAGTCGCTGCGACAACCCCAGGTGGTCAACCCGGTGGCCAACGCGACCAGCGTGACGACGAAGGGCGCAACGTTCCTCATGGGCTACATTCTCCGGGTCGGTTTCGTCCCGATTCTACGAACCGTCCCAACACCAGGGGAGCCGCTCATGACCGATGTCGCCATAGCCGATCCGGACCTGCACACCGGCGAGGAGCCGATCCTCCGCGAGGCGACCTTCAACCCGAAGGTGCGCACTTACTGGTTGCTGACGGGCGCGTTCGTGCTGACCGTCAGCATCGTCGGGATCCCCCTTCTCATCTTCTGGTTTCCCATCGGCTACGCCCTGACGGGCCGCTACCTGGAGCGTGTTCGCTGCGTGCTGACCGAGAAGAACCTCCACGTCGCGAGGGGCGTGCTGGTGCGGCAGGAGAAGACGGTTCCGCTGGACAAGATCACGGACCTGGCGATGTCACACGGGCCGATCATGAGGTCTCTCGGCCTGCGCGGCCGGTCGGTGGAGACGGCCGGCCAATCCGGTCAGGGCAGCTTCGTCAAGCTGGTCGGCATCGAGGGGACGGAGGAGTTCCGGGCGGCCGTACTGGCGCAGCGCGAGCGGGTCGGAGGACCGGGCGGCGGATTGTCCGCTGCGTCGGCAGCCACGGCCGCGGAGGGCGAGGCGAGCGTGGAATCGGCGAGGCTGCTGAGCGAGATCAGGGACTCGCTGCTGCGGATCGAGAAGCGGTTGGGCGACGGCGGCGGAGGATAGGGTTCCGCGGCCGGCGCGCGGCCGGTGAAACCCACGATCCCCCGGGAGCCAGCCAATGACCGAGAACCGCCAGATCATCATCGACTCCTTGCCGACGGACCGGCTCGAGCCCGGCAACTATGCGCTCCGGACCGTCGATGCGCCTGCGCCGGGCGACGGCGAGGTGCTTTGCCGTACTCTGGCGATCACGATCGGCGCCGGTCAACGGGCCGGTCTCCAGGGCAGTGCGAGCTACGCCGGCGCGCCTCGTGCGGGCATCGTGATGAGCGGCACCGCGGTAGCCCGCGTCGAGGCGTCGAACGACGACGCAGTCCCGCTCGGGTCACTCGTCGTCTGCCCGGCCGGCTGGCAGGACTACTCGGTCCACGCGGCGGCGAAAGTGCGCGTCGTCGGTGAGGGCGACGGCGTCGGCGATCCGGCCCACCATCTTGGCGTCTACGGCACGAACGGGCTGACCGCCTACTTCGGGCTCTTCGATGTCGGCGAGCCGAAGAAGGGCCAGACGGTGCTTGTTTCGGCCGCTGCCGGTTCGGTCGGGCACCTGGTCGGCCAGATGGCGAAGATCGCCGGCTGCCGCGTCGTCGGCGTCGCCGGCGGCGAGGCGAAGTGCCGGCTGCTCACGGAGGAACTCGGCTTCGACGCCGCCGCCGACTACAAGAGCCCGAGCTTCCGGAGCGACTTCAAGGAGGCGACGCCAGATCGCGTCGACATCTACTTCGACAACACGGGCGGCGAGGTCCTGGGCAGCGCGCTGCGGCGGATGAAGGTCGGCGGCCGGATCGTCTGCTGCGGCGTCGTCTCCCAGTACGACACGTCCAAGCCGGCGCCGGGACCGTTCGGCGTTCCGGGTCTCCTGATCAACTTCCGCGTTCGCATGGAGGGCTTCCTCGTCTTCGACTACGCGAAGCGCTATCCGGAGGCCTGGACCCGGATGCGCGAGTGGGTTGAGGGCGGCAAGCTGGTCCCGAAGCAGGATGTCTTCGAGGGTCTGGAGAAGGCGCCGGAGGCGTTCGTCGACCTGCTGGCGGGCGGCAACGTGGGGACGCGGATCGTCCGCGTCGCGTCGTGATGGGAGAGAGGAGAGCGATGAACCGAGCTGCAAGCTGGACTCTGGCGCTCGGCGCCGTATTGACCTTCGGATGCGCGGGTGGCCCGGCGAGCGAGAGCGTCGCGGACGGCGCCCCGTCGCCCGAGGCCCTCCTCGAGCAGGCTCGCGCCATACACGAGCGAGTGCTGGTCCTCGACGCCCACGCGGACACCGAGCTTCCGGATGCGCCGTCTCCCTACGTCGGCGACGATGGGCTGTCCCAGGTCGACCCGTCCAAGCTCCACGCGGGCGGCGTCGACGCGGTCGTCATGTCCGTCGCCGTCGGTTCGGGGCCGCGGACGCCCGAAGGTTACGCCGCGGCGCGATCGAGAGCGGACCAGGAGGTCGCGGCGGTGCTCGAACTGGCGGCGGATCCGGCGAACAACGCGGTGGTCGCCCGGTCGGCCGATGAGATCGTCGCTGCGCATGAGCAGGGCGAGGCGGCCCTCGTCCTTGGCTTCCAGAACGCGATGATTCTCGGCACGGAAGTCTCGGCGCTGGACGACTTCTACGACGCCGGTGCGCGCGTGTTTGCGCTCACCCATCTGGGGAACAACGACTTCGCCGACTCGTCGCGCCCGGTCTTCAACGCGGCGACGGGCACGCACGAAGCGGCCGAGCACGGCGGGCTGTCTGACCTCGGGGTCGCGGCGATCGAACGGATCAATGCTCTGGGCGGAGTCGTCGACGTGTCCCAGTTGTCGCGAGACGGGGTGCTGCAGGTGCTGGAGGTCTCGACAGTGCCGGTCATCGCGAGTCACTCCAACGCCAGGCAACTCACCGACGTCAGCCGCAACCTGAGCGACGAGGAGATCGACGGCATCGGTGCGATCGGCGGCGTGATCCACGTCTGCCCGTTCCGGGGCTACCTCTACGATTCGAACGATGCTGCGCTGGACGCGGCGATCCGCGAGGCGCGGCGCGAGGCCGGCGTCCTGGAGGACTACCTCTATCCCTTCGAGCTGTACTGGGAGATCGACGATCCGGCTGCCAGGTCCGCCTTCACGCAGTCGATCAGCGACCTCCTCGGCCCGGGCAGCGTCGACGCCATGCTCGACCACCTCGACTACATCGTCGACCGGATCGGCGTCGACCATGTCGGGATCGGCACGGACTTCAACCACGGTGGCGGAGTCGAGGGCTTCGACCATTCCGGCGAAGCTCTCGGCGTGACTGTCGGCCTGCTGGAGCGCGGCTACAGCGAGGAGGACATCGAGAAGATCTGGGGCGGCAACTTCCTGCGGGTCCTGCGGGCGGCGGAGGCTGCGAAGAGCTCGGTTGAGTAGGTGGCCGTGCCGCCGGGTGTGGCGTACACTAGAGACATCGATCTCAATCTGAATCGGAGGTCCTGAGAATGAAGCGCACCGCGAGCTTGCTGTCGGCAGCCGTCCTCCTTCTCGTCCTTGTCCCGGCCCTTGCGGCCCAGGACGACGGGATTCCACGAACGGCGAGCGGCCGGCCGGATCTGAACGGAACCTACGACGCCGCCACGCTGACACCGCTCGAGCGGCCGGTGCATCTCGGCGAGCGGGCGTACCTGACGCCGGAGGAAGCCGCCGAGATCGCCGAGGAGGAGCGCGCGATCCAGGAAGGCGCGGTGGCGAGGTCGGACGCGAACCGCGAGGCGCCGCCCGAGGGTGGCGCCAAGGTGGTCGGTCTGGAACACACCGCCGGCGGCGGCAACGAGTTCGGCGCCGGCAACGTCGGCGGCTACAACCTGTTCTGGATCGACCGGGGAACCGACACCTACCGGGTCGACGGGCAGATCCCGACCTCCATCATCATCGATCCTCCGAACGGTCGCATGCCTCCCATGACGGAGGCGGCACAGGCGCAGTTGAGAGCGGCTCTCGCCGGCATCATTCGCGCCAATGACGGCACCGCCTGGTGGGTAGAGCACGACGGCCCCGGCCCCTACGACGACCCCGAGTCGCTGCCGACGAGCGAGCGCTGCCTCGCCGGCTTCACCGGCGCCGCACCGACGCTCCCGAGCCTGTACAACAACTACAAGCGAATCGCGCAGACCGAGACGCACGTCGTCATCCTTCTAGAGATGATCCATGACGCCCGCATCGTCCGCCTCAACTCCGAGCATCCGGGGCCCGAGGTCACCAAGTGGCTGGGCGACTCGATCGGCTGGTGGGAAGGCGACACCCTCGTCGTCGACACGACGAACTTCCGTGTCGGCGGACGCGGCTTCCGCGGCGGCTCGGAGAACACCCACGTCGTCGAGCGCTTCTCCGTGCAGCACGATGGCAACGTGATCTACAACTTCACCGTCGAGGACGACACGGTCTGGACCGCCCCGTGGACCGGCGAGTACCTGTGGAAGGCCGCTGATGGCCTCGTCTACGAGTACGCCTGCCACGAAGGCAACTACTCGATGGGCGGCACCCTCCGCGGCGCCCGCCTCCTCGAGTCGGAGGCTCTGAGCGGCGCCAGCACCGGCGCCGAGTAGATCGGCGACATCGTCGGTTTCACGCGCCCGCCCATGGTCCGGGGGAGGGGGCCCAGCGGCCGTTCGCGCTTTCTGGGAACAGGGGGAGCTTGCGCTCACTTCACTCCGCTCGCTTCGGTAGGTCGTCGGTTTCTGGGCTGATGTTCGAAGTCGCTCGCTCCGAGCCCGCTGGGACCCCTCCCCCCGGACCCTGGGCGGGCTAGACGGCGTCGGCACTAGCAAGGTCTTTCGATCGGAGTCACGGCCTATATCTGGGTGCGCGGGTCTTCCGACCCGCACGCTGCGGCTACGCCGCGTCGATTTCGGCATAGGGTCCGCCGGGACGGCTTGTCGGTGTGCCGACCTGACATCCGAAGGTCCGGGCGCATCGCGGAGGGATCGCGACGAAGAGAGGGAGTGCGGAAATGAAGGCGAGGACGAAGTCCACACTGCAGAAGTTCGCCGAAGAACAGAAGACCCGGACGTGTTCCAGACTTGCCGACGAGAGGTGCGGCAAGGACGGTCCGGTGGGTACTGCTTGCTGTTCAAGGATCAAGGCCGACCCCAAGGTCGTCGGAGGCTTCAGTGTCCTGAACGCGCTCGACGACTTCGGCCGTGAGCGCCTCTCGGAGCACTACTTCATGCGGGACTTCCTGTATTCGGAGATCGCTTCGGTTCATGGCATTCCGAACGTGCCGGAGAACGCCGAACTCGCCATCGAAGCCGGGCGTGGATTGTGCGAGAACCTGCTCGAACCGCTTCACAGGATCTTCGGCCACGTCACGATCCGCTCCGCCTTCCGCAGCGTCAGCGTCAACGGCTTCGGCAACTGTCACAAAATGAACTGTTCCTCAAACAAGAAGAGCTACGCGAACCACGTCTGGGACCATCCGGACAAGCACGGCTACATCGGCGCCACGGCCTGCATCGTCATTCCGTGGTTCGTGGACTGGCTGGAGGAACACCCGGACCGCGACTGGCGTTCCCTTGCCTGGTTCATCCATGACCATCTGCCGTACTCGGAGATGGTCTTCTTTCCGGTGCTCGGCCCGGACGGCAAGCTTCTCCCGACCACGGGCTGCAATCTGAGCTGGCGACGCTCCTGTAAGGCACCCGATCGTCCGAGGTCCTGCGACCCCCGGCACAAGATCCGGAGCTTCCCCGCGGGGATCCTCACTGCGCCGGGGATGGCCGACTACACCGGGAGACACGATTGCTGGTACCCGGACTTCCCCGACCTGGCCGCGGCGCGGGAGCCGAGCGCGACCGTGTCGGCAGCGCCGGCAGCGTCCAAGTGGCCCGACTACCTGCCCCGCGCTTGCGAGCTCAAGGAGAAGGAGGATGAGAAGTTCGAGGAACTGCGCCGCCAGCAGGAAGCAGGCGAAACGAATCCCGCCTTCGCCGTCTGGCGGAAGAACTAGGTTGCGGAAGTCAACAAGGCGTGGGAGGGGGACGGCAAGGGCGCGGTCCGTTCCGCCGGTGCCGAGTAGGCTTCAAGTCCGCTTCCGCGGCGCCTGAGTCGGCGGGACGGCGCGGCCGAAGAAACGGCGCCAGCTCATCGCGAGACCAGTCCAGACCAGGACGGCGACGCCGAGGGACACGACGCCGGCGATCGTCTGCCCGACCACGCCGTACACCTCTCCGGTGTGGGCAAACCGCAACCAGCGGCGAATCTTGAAGCCGCGCGTGAAGGTCGGATAGCCGGCGCGGCCGACCAGTTCGCCGGTCGCCCGGTCGAACAGCAGGTCCTCGCGCTTCGACGGCTGGCGGCCCGTCCCGCGGTCGACCGTGACCACGACGGGATCGTGAGTCGACTCGGAAAGGTCGATCGTGAGCGTCCGCCATCCGGGCGTCTCGGCGCCGGCCTTCGCGGCCAGTGCCTGCAGCTCGACAAACGATGACCTGCCCGTGATCGATTCGAGCTCACGCGCGAACACCCCGGGCGTAGCCGGGGAGGAGGTCGCCGGGTCCGGCGTGACGGATGGAGTCTCCCGCGCGTCCGACTGCGGCCGCGGCGACTGCTGAAACGGTGGCGTGTCGCCCGCCAGCCGATGGACGAGGTCGGCGGCCCATTGATACGAGATCGTGGCCCCGCTGAAGACGATGACGACGAGCGGAACGGCCGACCAGAAGCCGATCACCTTGTGCCAGTTGTAGTCGCGCGCCCGTCCCGTGAGGCCGGGGCGAAACCACAGGCCGTGTTTCCAGGCGGCGCGGCTGCGAGTCGACGGCCACCAGAGGTAGACACCGCTGACGAGCAGGAACAGGAACCCGAGGTTGGCGATTGCCACCACCGTCCGACCGATGATCCGGTGTTCCCCGTCGAGGGCGAACCACCGGTGCCAGTACATGACGTTCTGGAGGAAGCGTCGCGTCCGCGTGTCGCCGTTGCCCAGCCGCTCGCCGGTGAATCGGTCGACATAGACGGTGGCTCCATCGTCGAGCCCGACGACCGCTGGCTCAAGCGGATCCCTGTGCAACGCAGCGGAAGTGACGAGACCGGCGGGCGTCCCGCCGGCGACGCGCGCGATCAGGTCGTCGAGCCCGAGCGGCGCGACGCCCGGGGAGGGCGGGTCGGCGCGATAGTCGCGCAGCGCCCACTGGTTGAGCTGCGCCTCGTAGGTGAGGATCACGCCGGTCACCGCCAGCATGAGGACAACGACGGCGGCGGCGACGCCGACCGCCAGATGGATCCAGAAGATCGCCCGGCGCAGGGACATGCCCCGAGTAGCGCCGCGAGCGCTCCTACTGCTGGTCGGAGTCGGTTGCCTGGTCGGAGTCGGTCGCCTGCTCGGATTCGGCCTGGGCAGCGGCGTCGCCCTCGCCGTCGGAGTCGGTCCCGCCGGGGCAGGCCGTCGTCACGACGGCGGCCGCCGCGAGCGATCCGACCGCGACCGCGCGAGAAAGAAACGAGCGGCGATCGACCCGGACAGTGGTGATGTCTTCGTCCGTCAGCGACATCGGCGTGGCGGGACGATTCGCTCCAGGCTCCCTGTTTTCCGATCTACCCATAACGTTGCTCCTGCGTTTGGAAACTGGTACCGAATGAGTCCGGTATAGTAGGGATGCAGGCCTTGGGTGTCAAGCGGCGACCCGACTGCCGGAGCCGATGCGCGAGAACGAACCACGATGGGCCACGACGCAGGGAGCGCCCAGATGACGACGGACCACACCGGGCCAGGATCGGCGAACCCTGGCGGCGCGTCCGCGCGTCACCAGCGTCACGGTCCGAGCGCCCGTCCGCGGGCGGTCGGACGTCACGACCGCGACTGGTACGCCTGGCTCCTCGATCCACTGCCGCCGGCGGAGTTCGAAACCGACTACTACGAGCAGCGGTTTCTTCACATCCGGCGCGACGCGCCGGCGTACTACGCCGGGCTCCTCTCGGTGAGCGACCTCGACAACGTGCTCGGCACCCACTCGGCCGGTCATCGCGACATCAAGCTGGTTCGTGCCGACGGCGACGTTGCCTCCCGTGAGTACGCGAACGACGCCGGCAGGGTCCAGCCGCTTGAGGTCGCCAGGCACTTCGACGACGGCGCGACGATCATCTTCAACCAGCTTCAAACGCGCGTACCGACGCTGGCCCGGCTGTGCGGCGCGCTCGGACGGCGCTTCTCGTCGCGGGCACAGACCAACGTGTATCTCACGCCGCCCGAGGAGCAGGGCTTCGCCCCGCATTGGGACACCCACGACGTCTTCGTACTGCAGATCAGCGGCACCAAGCGCTGGTCGATCTACGACACCAAGGTGAAACTGCCGCTCCGGGGCCAGGGCTTCGAACGCGGTACGCCTCCCGGCGCCGTCACCGACGAGTTCGAACTCGGCCCGGGCAACGCCCTTTACATCCCACGAGGTCTGATGCACTCGGCCCGTTCGACAGGGCAGACGTCGTTGCACATCACGCTCGGGCTCACGGCGTTCACATGGGCCGAGTTCCTCGTCGAAAGTGTCACCGCGGCGGCACTCGAGGAAGAATCGCTGCGGCGGAATCTCCCTCGCGAGTTCGCTCGTGAGGAACTCCCCCTGGCCGAGCGAGAGCGCCTGTTCGGCGAGAAGCTGGCGTTCGTGCAGTCGCGATTCGATGCCGAGGTCGTGTGGCGCCGCTTCGCGGACGAGGTCCTGGCCGCCGACGTCCCCCTGTTCACCGACCTGCTCAGCCAGCGGCTCCACGGAGACCGGCTGACGCCCCGCTCGCGGGTAAGGCGCCGGGCCGGGCTGCTCACGGAAGCCGTGACGGACAGGGAATCGTGCCTCCTCCGGTTCGGTGGCCGTGAGATCAGGCTGCCGGCCGGCGTGTGGCCGGCGCTTCAGTTCGCGACGACGGCTGACGAGTTCGCCATCGAGGACCTGCCCGACTGCCTGGATGCCGAGGGAAAGCTGACCCTTGTGGCGCGACTCGTCAGGGAGGGGGTTCTCCAGCGCTGAGCGCGCTCAACGCCGGCTGCTAGCGGATAAGTTGCGCTGAACCGGCTAGTCCCGCGGCCGTCATGGCCGCGGCGAGCGTCCTGTCCGCGGTTGCTAGCGGGCAGTCGAGTTGTTGGGCCAGCGCCGCGTAGACGGCGTCGTACACGGTCAGATCCAGCGCGAAAGCCAAGCTACGGGCCGGACGAATGAGTTCGGCCAGCGGCGTGAGCACGAGTGGTACCGCGGCCAGTGCCTCGAAGGCTGCGTCGGCCTGAGATCGGGTCAGGATGCCGCGGTGCGCCTTCGCCCAGAGTACGTTCCCGACTTCCAGCAGCAGGAAGTCCGGGGCGTGAAGGACATCCTGGCCCAGCAACTCGAGGGCGTCAGGGCTGCCTTCCTCTTCGAGAACCCACTTCAGGGCGGCGCTGGCGTCAACGACGACGCGTTGGAGCGGCAAGACGGGTCAGCCGGAGATGTCGTGGGCTCTTCCGTCCCGCAGTTTCCGAACCAGTTGCTCGACGGGTTCATCGTCGTCGTGCGCTATTGCAGCACGGACGGCGTCAAGGCGAGCCCGTGCCGCTTCGCGATCGACCCCGACGGCCATCGCGAGTGAGCGGCGAGCTTCTTCCTCGGTTGAACGGCCGGCAGCCGCTGCTCTGCGGCGCAGAGCCTGCACGACCGCTTCGTCGACGTTGCGGATAGTAAGCTGGCCCATGAGCGAGGAGGCTACAATGACAGCGCCTACATTGCAATCACTGTTGGCGGTCCGCAGGTGCCACGTTGATGCGGCTTCGCCGTGGGTAGCAGGAATCGGGGTGCGGCAATGAGAGTCCTGAAGATCGTCGCAATAGCCGCGCTCGGCCTGGTCTTGATGCTGGCCTGTGCGGTCGGCCTTTTCTTCGCTACTGCCGGCGTCGACACGCCGGAGGGTCAGGCGAGCCGCGAAGTCCTCGCGCGGGGGCCCTACCAGGTCAAGAGGCTGGACACCACGTTCGTCGACCGGAGCCGCCCGACGCAGGCGAACAACGACTTCGCCGGCTCGGACGAGCGGCGCCTCGTGACCACGATCAACTATCCGACGAATCCGAACGCACGGGGGGTGGCGCGGGAAGGCCGACCGGCGAACGGCTTTCCGTTGATCGTCTACAACCACGGCTTCATGTCCAGGCGGTCGGAGGGCGCCTACCTGGCGCGGCACTTCGCCAGCCACGGCTACGTCCTCGTCGCCGCCGACTATCCGTTGACGAACTTCGCGAGCCCGGGTGGGCCGCGTTTCGAAGACGTGGTTCACCAGCCTGGCGACGTGGGGTTCCTGATCGACAGCGTGTTGCGCTGGAACGACGATCCGGCCCACGAGTTCTTCGGGACCATCGACCCGGAACGCATCGGCGTGATGGGCCTGTCTCTCGGCGGCATGACCAGCACGCTCGCCGCCTTCCATCCGGAGCTTCGGGACGATCGGATCGGGGCTGCCGTCTCGATCGCGGGACCCAGCGTCATGTTCACGCCCGTCTTCTTCGAGACGGCCGAGGTGCCGTTCCTGATGATCGCCGGTGACGCCGACGCCATCGTGCCGTACCCCGAGAACGCGGCCTCGCTGCCGGAGCGAGCGCCGCGTAGCGGGCTGGTCACGCTCAAGGATGGTTCACACGTCGGGTTCGCCGACATCGCCCGCTATACCTCCCGTTGGTCCAGGCACGGCGACACGCTGGCGTGTGGCGCCCTCATGGGCGCGGTGGAGGAAGACGCCGACCTGGGCGATGTGGCCGGGCTGGGAGGACTGGAACAGGGAGTGGACCGAAGTCAGGGCGGCAGGCCGTGCGATCCTCTTCCGAGCGTGCGGTCGATGCGGCCGGCACGCCAGCAGATGCTGACGACTCTCGCTGCTTTCTCCTTCTTCGAGAGCCGGTTCGCCGAAGAAGCCGCTGATCGCGAGAGAGCGGCCGGCTATCTGGCCGCGGAACTGGCCGCGGAGAACGACGACGTGACGGTGCGACTGCCGAGCACGCACGACTCAGCGTCGCGAACGGCCGCTACCTGGACGAGCCCACCAGGGCCAGCAGAGCATCGACTTCCTTCGGCACAGCCGCACTCAGGATCTCCGGCTCGCCTTCGGTGATCAGGACTGTGTCCTCGATCCGGATGTGGATGTTCCGCTCCGGGATCTCGAGGATCGGCTCGACGGCGATCACCATGCCCGGCTCGAAGGGCAGGGAGCTGTCGCCGACGTCGTGGACGGAGAGGCCCACGAAGTGGCCGGCCCCGTGGGCGGGCTTGTCCTCGAAGCCCCAGCGGTCGTAGATCTCGCGGCAGATTGCGGTCGTCTCGCGCCGGGTGACGCCCGGGCGCATCGCGGCGATGATCGCCTTCTGCGCTTCCAGCACGGCGCGGTAGGCCCGGTCCTGGACCTCGTCGAACTCCCCGTTGACGGGCCAGGTGCGGGTGATGTCCATCGTCAGGTAGGCGAAAGAGGCTCCGTAGTCCATGACGACCAGGTCGCCGTCCTGTAGCTGCCGGTCGTTCCTGACCCAGTGCCAGATCAGGCCGTTGGGACCTGAGCCCACGATCGCGGGGTAGGCCTCCATCTCGGCGCCGTGCTTCAGGAAGACGTGCTTGGCCGCGGCCTCCAGCTCGTACTCCCAGCCGCCGGTTCGCGTGGCGCGGATGGCCGCCGCGATGCCATCGGCGCTGACCTTGCCGGCGCGACGCAGGATCTCGATCTCGCGTGCCGTCTTGATCATCCGCAGCCGGTCGAGGTGCGGCGTCAGATCGCGCAGCTCGGCGTAGGGGTAGCGGCTGCGGATCGTCGCGATCTGGTGGGCCTGCTCGGTCGGCTGGCCGCCCCAGGGATTCTGCTCGCGACGGCCGAGGTAGAGGCCCTTCTCGCTGCGGGCGAGGTCGAGTTCGTCGCGCTCGCCCAGGCGCATCCAGAGGAGCTCTCCGGCCTTTCCCGGCATCCGTCCGCGGCGCCGGGCGAGGTGTTCGGGCAGGTAGGCGAGGTGGTCGACCTCGAAGCCGCTGCCTTCCGCCTGCTCGGGCGCGTAGAGCCAGTTCGGCCCGTCGATGAACTTCTCGCGGTCGCCCTGGTGGGGCAGGTAGAGGCGGGCCTCGCAGCCGTCGACCTCGAGCAGCAGCACCGCGTTCCGACCCTCATAGCCGGTCAGGTAGAAGAAGTCGTGGTCCTGCCGGAAGCGGGCGCCGTAGCGCGGCATCGTCTCCGAAAACATGAGCACTGCGCCGCCGTCCAGGCGTTCGCAAAGGCGCGCCCGTCGTTCCGCGAATTCTCCAGGCGCGTAGGTGGCTCGCTGAGCGGTCGCCACTGTGGCGGCGAACAAAACCGAGAGAAACAGGGCCGAGGAGGCGAGTTTGCCGACAAGTTTTTCTGTGAGAGTCATTTTCTCGGGGAGAAACAGGGTGTCTTCTAGTTTTTTCTTCCGCCTCCGATCGCGACAGCTCGCGTTTTGGCGAATGGAGCGAAGAAATCGTTCCCCTTGTCGTCGATCACGACGAAAGCCGGGAAGTTCTCGACCTCGATCTGCCAGATGGCCTCCATGCCGAGATCCTCGAACTCGCGCAGCTCGACCTTCCGGATGCTCTGTTCGGCGAGTGCCGCCGCCGGTCCGCCGATCGAGCCGAGATGGAAGCCGCCGTGCCTCTCGCAGGCGCGGCGCACTTCAGGCGAGCGGTTGCCCTTGGCCAGCATGACCATGCTGCCGCCGTGGCTCTGGAACAGGTCGACGTAGGGGTCCATGCGTCCGGCGGTCGTCGGACCGAAGGACCCGGACGCCTTGCCTTCGGGTTTCTTCGCGGGGCCGGCGTAGTACACCGGCTGGTCCTTGAAGTACTGAGGGAGATCCTGCCCCGAGTCGAGCAACTCCTTGAGCCGGGCGTGGGCGATGTCGCGGGCGACGACCATCGGACCCGTGAGCGCCAGTCGCGTGGCGACCGGATACTTCGAGAGCTCGGCCCGAATCTCGTCCATCGGCCGGTTCAGGTCGATGGCGACGACCTGGCCGCTGAGTTCGTCCTCGTCGATTTCGGGCAGGTACCTGGCCGGGTTCTCCTCGAGCTGCTCCAGGAAGATCCCGTCGCGGTTGATCCGGCCCAGGATCTGGCGGTCGGCCGAACAGGACACGCCGAGGCCGACGGGCAGCGAGGCGCCGTGGCGCGGCAGGCGGATGACCCGCACGTCGTGGGCGAAGTACTTGCCGCCGAACTGGGCGCCGATCCCGATCCGGGTGCAGAGATCGAAGATCCGCTGCTCCATCTCCAGGTCGCGGAAGGCGCGGCCACGTTCGTTGCCGCTGGTCGGGAGATCGTCCAGGGCATGGCAGGTCGCGAGCTTGAGCGTCTTCATCGTCGCCTCGGCCGAGGTTCCGCCGACGACCAGGGCGATGTGGTAGGGCGGGCAGGCCGACGTGCCGAGAGTGCGCAGCTTCTCGTCGACGAAGTTCACCAGCGAGATCGGGTTCAGGATCGCCCTCGTTTCCTGGTACAGGAAGCACTTGTTCGCCGAGCCGCCGCCCTTGGCGACAAACAGGAAGCGGTACTCGTCGCCGCGCGCCGCGTAGAGGTCGACCTGGGCGGGCAGGTTCGTGCCCGTGTTCTTCTCCTCGTACATCGACAGCGGCGCCATCTGCGAGTAGCGGAGGTTCCGCTCCTGGTAGGCGTCGAAGATGCCGCGGCAGAGTTCCTCCTCGTCGTCGAAATCGGTGTAGACGTCCTGGCCCTTGTATCCGAGGACGATCGCGGTGCCGGTGTCCTGGCAACCGGGCAGCTCGCGACCGGCCGCGATGTTCGCGTTCTTCAGCAGCTCCATCGCCACGAAGCGGTCGTTCGCCGACGACTCCGGATCGTCCAGGACGCGGCGCAACTGCTCCAGGTGGCTGGCCCGCAACAGGTGAGCGATGTCGTCCATCGCGTCGCGGGCGATCAGCCGCAACGCCTCGGGCTCGATGTGCAGGGTCTCGCGGCCGCCGGCGGACTCGACACGGACGTGGTCCGAGGTCAGGTGGCGATAGTCCGGCTCGTCGCCGGCGTGTTCGAAGAGGTGTTGGTGGTGGAAGTCGGTCATGGCTGCCTGCGAGTCTGCGTGACGGAGCGCCGCGAAGCAAGTTCGGTAGTGTGCGTCGTGCTCCATGCGGTCCTTCGTTCTCCTCGTCCTGGTGGCTGCCCTGACGGCTGGCGGATGTTTCCTTGACCCTGGACTCTTCGTGGAAGTGACCAGACAGCCTTGGGGCGAAGTAGACGGCAAGGAGGTCGAGCTGTTCCGCCTCGAATCGCGATCCGGCACCGTTGTCGAGATCGCCGAGTTGGGCGGCGCGATCGTGTCGTTGACCGCCGCGGATCGCGACGGCGAATTCGCCGACGTTGTACTCGGCTTCAACGATCTCGACTCTTACCTCGCGGACACGAACCCGTACTTCGGGGCCATCGTCGGCCGCTACGCGAACCGGATCGCGGGCGGCGAGTTCACGCTTGACGGCAAGACCTACAACCTGCCACGAAACGACGGCGAGAACAGCCTCCACGGCGGCGTCCGCGGGCTGACCCGGGTGGTCTGGGACGGCGAGCCGATCAGGACCGAGGACGGCAGGGGCGTCGCTCTTCGGTACAGGAGTCCGGACGGTGAAGAGGGCTATCCAGGGAACGTCGACTTCGAAGTGCGGTACATCCTGGGGTTCAACGATCTCCGCATCGAGGCGGAGGCAACGACCGACAAGCCCACCGTCGTCAATCTTTCCTTCCACTCCTACTTCAACCTGAAGGGAGAAGGCGAGGGCGACATTCTGGATCACGAACTCGCCCTACTCAGCCTGTCCTACACGCCCGTTGATGCCAGCCTGATTCCCACCGGCGAGATCGCGTCCGTCTTGGGGACGCCAATGCGTTTCGTTCCTCCAATGCGGGTCGGCGAGCGGATCGACGACGACTTCGAGCAGCTTCGGCTAGCGGGCGGCTACGACCACAACTGGGTCGTCGACAGGTCCGGCGCCAGCGCCAGCGAGCAGGTATCGGTTGCGCGCTTGTACGAGCCGGCAAGCGGCAGGGAGCTCCAGGTCACGAGCAGCGCTCCCGGCTTGCAGCTCTACACGGGGAACTTTCTCGACGGTACGCTGGTCGGCAAGAGCGGTCGGCCCTATGTCCACCGGGGCGGCGTCTGCCTTGAGACCCAGCACTTTCCCGACTCGCCGAACCAACCTGGCTTCCCCAGTACGGTCCTGCGGCCAGGCGAGACCTACCGGCAGGTGACTGAGTACCTGTTCTATACGGACTCCGTCGGCCGGCGAGATCGCTAGCGGAGCGGCGTAGCGGCGTGGAGTAGCATCGCGACGGTGCCAACCAGGGTTCTTGTGGTCTTTGACGTTGCTTCCGTCGAAGCGTAGACTGCGCATCATGAAGACCACTGTGGATATTCCAGAACGTGAACTGGAAGATGCAATCAGGTTCACGAACGCGAAGACGAAGCGCGAGGCGATCGTCGGGGCGATCACAGACTTCAACCGCCGGATGCGCATGGCGGAGCTGGTTCGCTACGCGGACACGTGCGACGACCTGATGACGCCCGAGGAACTCCAGGCGCTTCGCCGTCGGGGCTAGGGCGGGTGATTCTCGTCGACACGTCGTCCTGGATTCACCTGCTGCGTCCGGACGGCGACTCGACCGTCCACGCGCGAGTCGAAGAGGCCCTCACGACCGGAACGGCCTGCTGGTGTCCGGTCGTTCAACTCGAGCTATGGAACGGCGCCCGTGGCGACCGCGAGCGCAGGGCGCTTCGCGGCCTTGCCGAGGCACTGCCGGAACTTTCCATCGACGAAGAGGTCTGGCGGACGGCCTACGGCCTGGCGCAACGGGCTCGCAGTCAAGGCGTCACGGTGCCTGCGACCGACGTACTCATCGCCGCGTGTGCCGCGCGTCACGACGCGGCGCTTGAGACCGCGGATAGCGACTTCGACCTTCTGGCCTCGCTGGACGGCCCGACCAGCTAGCGCCCGCCGCCACCCGTTGACTGAAGGCTCGGCCAGGCCCGAAACCATCGCTTCCACGCCGCGTAAACCAGAACCATAGAATGCGCGGCATGGAACGATCGGCCGGCGGCGCCAGTCCGCCGAAGCCAGCGGTGCGCCGGTGAGCGCCCCGGCGCCTCAGGGCGAGGGTTCCGACGGTTCGCCGCCGCGGCCGGATCTGTCCATCCTGCGCGACGACGACGAGTACGAATACCGTCCCCGGCGCGGACGTTTCATCAAGTGGGGGATCCTGCTGCTGCTCGTGGCGGCCGCGGTCTTCGCCTTCTATCGGGTGCCGCCCGACCAGTACGTGCCCTTCCTCATGCCCGAGGTCGAGACGACGACGGTCCAGCGCCTGACCCCGGAGCAGGCGTCCACCGTGCTCACCGCGACCGGCTACACCTACGCGCGGGTGCGGGCGGCGGTGGGGGCGAAGATCATCGGCCGGATCACGGAGTTGCACGTCGACGAGGGCGACGCGGTGGCGGCCGGCGACGTGATCGCGGTGCTCGACAGCGATGACCTCGAGGCGGCGGTGCGCCGCGCCCAGGCGTCGCTGATCGAAGCGACGGCGCGGCTCGCCGATGCGATACGGGAGGAGGCACGCCAGCGGCGCATCGTCGAGGCGGGTGTGGCGCCTTCCGCCGATCTGGACGCGGCGGTCACGCAACTTCAGGTCACGCGAGCCCAGCTCGGCACGGCGCGGGCGAACCTGGAGTCGATCGAGGCCCAGCTCGCCTACACGGTCATTCATGCCCCGGTGGACGGGGTGGTCATCGAGCGGACGGTCGAGGTGGGGGAGATGGTCGCGCCGGGAGGGTTCACCAGCCAGCAGGCCACCGGCGCGCTGGTGCGGATCGCCGATCCGACCTCGCTCGAGGTCGAGGCGGACATCAACGAGAGCTTCATCGCCCGGATCCAGCTCGGCCAGCCGGCGACGATCAAGGTCGACGCCGTGCCGGACCACGAGTACCACGGCACGCTGCGGCAGATCGTGCCGACCGCCGACCGGCAGCGCGCGGTGGTTCAGGTCAAGGTCACGATCGACGACCGGGACGAGCGCCTGGTGCCGGACATGAGTTGCAGCGTCACGTTCCTGCAGGAGGGCGTCGACGAGACCGTGCTCCAGGCTGCCCCGAAGATCCTGGTCGCGGCGGAGGCGGTGGCGAACGACGGCGGCGGCGACTACGTCCTGCTCCTGCGCGACGGCCAACTGGAGCGGGCGCCGATCGAGCTCGGCCTGGAGCAGGACGGCAACCAGTTCGAGGTGCTATCGGGGCTTCGCGGCGGTGAGGTCGTCGTGCGAAGTCCGACACCGGAACTCACACCGGGCCTGCGCGTACGCGAGGCCTCCTGAAAACAGCGAGCAGAGAGATCCAACGAGGGAGCTGATAGATGGCTGAAACCGTCGTCCAGATGCGCGACGTGACGAAGAACTACCGGCGTGACGCCTTCGAACTGAAGGTGCTCCAGGGCATCACCCTGAACGTTGAGGCGGGCGACTTCGTCGCCTTGATGGGGCCGTCCGGTTCCGGCAAGAGCACGTTGCTGAACCTGCTCGCCGGCATCGACCAGCCGAGCAGCGGGGACCTGGTCGTCGCCGGCGAACAGGTGAGCCGGATGAACGAGAGCAAGCTCGCCAGGTGGCGCCAGCGGCACATCGGCTTCATCTTTCAGTTCTACAACCTGATTCCGGTGCTGACGGCCTATGAGAACGTGGAGCTACCGCTGACGCTGCGGCGCGGATCGCGGGCGGCGCGGAAGCGGCGGGTCGAGACCGCGCTTTCGGTGGTCGGCCTGCAGAACCGGATGAAGCACTACCCACGGCAACTCTCGGGCGGCCAGGAACAGCGGGTGGCGATCGCCCGGGCGATCGTCACCGACCCGACCCTGCTGCTCGCCGACGAGCCGACCGGCGATCTCGACGCGGACTCGGGGCGGGAGATCCTCGACCTCCTCGGTCAACTGAACGAGCAGTTCAACAAGACGATTCTCATGGTGACCCACGATCCGAACGCGGCCGCGAGGGCGAAGCGCCTGGTGCGGCTCGACAAGGGACAACTGGTGTCGGGCGACGCGGGAGCTGGAGCATGATCAAGCTGATTCGACGCAATCTGCTGCGCAACAAGCGCCGCACCTTCCTGACGATGGCCAGCCTGGCGATGGCGCTGTTCATCCTGTCGCTGCTGGGCGTGGTCAACGATGCGATGAGCTTCGCCGACGAGTCCGAGATCCCCGACCGGCTGGTCGTGCGCAACGCGATCTCGCTGACGTTCCCGCTGCCCGAGGCGTACGAAGCGCGCCTGCGGTCGATCGAGCACGTCGTCGAGGTGTCGCCGCAGAACTGGTTCCAGGGTGTCTACAAGGACCAGCGACCCGAGAACTTCTTCCCGCGCTTCACGATCGATCCGGACACCTTCCGGACCGTCTTCTACGAGTACGAGTGGGATGAGACGGAGTGGGAAGCGTTCGCGGCCCAGCGGACCGCCTTTGCCGCCGGCCGCGCGCTTGCCGAGGACCAGGGGTGGGCCATCGGCGACACGATCGCGATTCAGGGCGACATCTACCCGATCAACGTCGAACTCGAACTCCGAGCCATCTTCGACTACGAGGACGAGGCGCAGGAGCGGCAGATGTTCTTCCACCGGCGCTACGTGGAAGAGGCGATGAACAACCCAGGCCAGAACGGCACCTACTGGCTGCTCCTGGACGATCCGGACGCGACACCGGCGGTGATCGCGGCGGCCGAAGCGATGTTCGAGAACTCGGACAATCAGGTGCGTGCCGAGACTGCCAAGGCGTTCGCGGAATCGTTCGGGGAGATGCTGGGCAACGTCCGGCTTTTCTTCCTGGTGATCGGGTCGGGGATCGTCTTCTCGATCTTCTCCATTACCGCGGTCACGATGGCGATGGCGGCGCGCGAGCGGACCACGGAGGTTTCCGTGCTGCGCACCCTGGGCTTCCGGCGTAACCAGGTGATCGGCATGGTGCTCGGCGAGTCCCTGACCGTGGGCGTACTCGGTTCCCTCCTGGGAATCGGAATCGCTTCGGTTCTCATCCAGGGCCTGACTCCGATACTGGACCAGATGGGCTTCGGCTTCGGCGGCTTCGGACTCGACGCCCAGACCGCGGGGCTCGCGGTGGCCATTGGCATAGCGATCGGCCTGTTGAGCGGCGTCTTCCCGGCGGTTGCCGCCGCCCGGCTCAAGATCGTCGACGGACTGAGGCGGCTCTGATGGTGGGCGGCGCGGGCAAGGAGACGGCATGATTCCGATCAAGTACACGTACCGTAACCTGTTCGAACGGCGTGGCGTGGCGTTCATGACGCTCGCCTCGATCGGCTTCGTCGTTCTCGTCTACATCGGCGTGCTCGCCCTCGCCGGCGGCCTGCAGGCCGCGTTCGCGGACACAGGGGACGCCTCGGTCGTCATCGTGATGCGGGACGGCACACGCGCCGAGATGGAGAGTTCCTACGCTCAGGAGAGCCACCGGCTGTTGACCGCGATGCCCGGCATCGAACGAACGGCCGACGGCGCCGTGATCGCCTCCGGCGAAACGGTCACGATCCAGATCTTCAAGCGGGTCGACGGCACCGAGACGAACGTGATGGTCCGCGGCGTCGAGCCCGGAGCGTTCGCCATTCGGCCCGGCTTCGAGATCACCGAGGGCCGGGTCTTCGAGCCGGGCCGGGGCGAGATCATCGTCGGCCGCAGCCTGGCCGGCCGGCTCGGCCTGCGAGTCGGCGACGAGCGCAAGATGGGCCGGAACACGTTCCGGGTCGTGGGCACGTTCGCCGGCGTGGGCGCCCACGGCTCCGAGATCTGGGGGGACTACCGCGACCTGGGCGATTCGTTCCGCCGCAGCGGCTACTACTCGTCGACCCGGCTCCAGGCGGCGTCGCCGGGCGCGGCGCGCAACCTGATCGAGACGGTCAAGGCCGACCAGCGGCTCCAGGTGCAGGCCCTGACGGAACCCGAGTACTACGAGCTCCAGTCGGAAACGTCATCGGGCCAGTTCATCATCCTCGGCAACGTGCTGGCCGTGCTGATGGCGATCGGCGCCTGCTTCGCCGCCGCGAACACGATGTACGCGCAGGTCGCCGCCCGCGCGCGCGAGATCGGCACCCTGCGCGCCCTCGGTTTCAAGCGGCGCTCGATCATGGGCAGCTTCTTCCTGGAAGCGGTGCTGCTCGGGGTGGTCGCGGGCGGCTTCGGCGCCCTGCTGTCGCTTCCCCTCAACGCGATCCAGACTGGCACGATGAACCAGGTGACGTTCAGCGAGATCACGTTCCAGTTGCGCACGACGCCGTTCGCCCTCTTCTCGGGCATCTTCCTGGCCACCGTGACCGGCGTCCTCGGCGGCCTGCTGCCGGCGTTTGGCGCCTCGCGCCAGAAGATCACCGACCTTCTCCGCGAAGCGTAAACACTGGGTGCGCGTGCCGGTGCGCCGGCCCTCTGGCCGGCATCCACGCGAGCCGCGAAGCGGCGAGCCCGAGTGGCCGTGTACCCTGAAGGAACGGTGTCGAGCCCTTCGGTCCGTCTTTCCCAGACCTCTCTGTTGGTCGCCGCGACGCTCCTTGTCGCCGCCTGCCATGACTCGCTGACGCCGGCTGCACCGGCCTCAGTGACCCTCCCCAACATCGTCCTCATCGTCCCGGACGACCTCGGTCATCACGACGTCAGCTTCAACGGCGGCGAGATCGCGACCCCGAACATCGACCGGATTGCCGCCGAGGGGGTGCTGATCGATCGCTTCTACACGGCGCCGATCTGCTCGCCGACCCGGGCGGGCTTGATGACTGGCCGCTATCCCATCCGCTACGGGCTGATGCGGAATGTCATCGCACCCTGGCAGGACTTCGGGCTGGACACCGCGGAGGTCACGCTGCCTGAGGTGCTGGCAAGGGCCGGCTATGAGCACCGCGCCGCTTTCGGCAAATGGCATCTGGGCCACGTCCGCCGGGAGCACCACCCGCTGCGCCGCGGCTTCACGGAGTTCGTCGGCCACAACACGTCGATCGACTACTTCACGAAGGAGCGCTTCGGAGAACGGGACTGGTTTCACGGCTACGAGCCGGTAGACGAAGAGGGTTACGTCACGGACCTCGTGGCCGAGCACGCGGTCCGGTTCATCGACCGGCACGCGAACGGCCAGGCGCCGTTCTTCCTCTACGTTCCGTTCAACGCGGCGCACTCTCCGCTGCAGGCGAAGGAGGAGGACCTGCCGCGATACGCTCACCTGGACGCGGTCGAGCCGCCGCGCAGTTGGGAGGAAGTCACCGCCGGCTGGCCTCTTGGGCCGGAGGAGCAGCGCCGCGAAGACCGTCGCGTCCACGCCTCGATGGTTCACGCGCTGGACGAGGGCGTGGGCCGCATCCTCCGGGCGCTCGACGATCGCGGCATCGCGGAGAACACTCTCGTCCTCTTCTTCAGCGACAACGGCGGCGGCCTCGGCGCCGCTGACAACGGGCCCTACCGGGGCACGAAGAGCACCGTCTTCGAGGGCGGCACGCGCGTCGCCGCGGCAGCGCGCTGGCCGACGGGGGGCATCTCGGGCGGCCGCCGGGTGAAGCCGCCGGTCGCCTACATCGACATCCTGCCGACCCTGATGGGCGTCGCCGGCTTGAACGACCACGGCGGCAAGGAACTGGACGGTCGGGACGTCAGCGACGTGCTCGCCGGCGCGGACGTCGACGGACCGGAGCGCGACCTGTACTCCTTCGTCGGCCAGAAGAACCCGGAGCGGGAGCAAGTGTCGGTGATGTCGGGCGCCTGGAAGCTCGTCGTCATCGGCCCGCCGCTCGACCGACCCGGATCGGCGCCGGCGTCCGAGCAGCTTCTGTACCGGATCGAGGAGGATCCCTTCGAAGAACGGAACCTGGTCACGGACCATCCGCACGTGGTCGAGCGTCTCCTCGAAAAGGCCCATGATTTCCGCGCCCTGCAACCGCCGAACCCGGTGGGGTCCTTCGGCGTGGGTATGGAAGGGTTCGAGCCGCCGCCGAACTGGCGGTTCCCTGAAGCCGATACCACCGAATCAGGAGGATCCTGACCATGCGTTCGAGTTACTGTGCCCTCGTCGGCGTCGCCCTGCTACTTGGTGGCTGCGCTGGTCCCACCGCCGACCAGTCGTCCGCCCCGGCCGCGCCCGGCGACCCGGGCGCGCCGTTTCACGGCGCCTGGGAGTTGGCTTCGGTCGTTCGCTACTCGGGCGACGGCGAGGAGTTGTCGCGCAACGAATCGTCGACCGGCTTCATCATGTACGACCCGGCCGGAACGATGGGTGTCGTCATCCAGGGCGCCGATCGCGCGCCGTATGCGGGTGATGAGGCGACACCCGAGGAGATCCTGGCGGCCTACCGGTCGTACACGTCCTACTTCGGCGGCTTCACGGTGGACCCGGAGGCGGGCACCGTCACCCACCACCTGCGGGCGAGCATGAACCCGCGCGGCGCCGGCTCGGACTACGTCCGTCACTACGAATTCGAGGAGGACCGCCTGACTCTGCAGCCACCTGCCGGCGCCGACGGCGGCGTCGTGCGGCTGACCTGGAGGCGGCTGTCCGACCTGGCCGAACTCACGGACGAGCACCGCCGCTTCATCGGCTTCTGGGAGTTCGCGCGGCTGGACCGCACCGACGACTCGGGCACAGCGCTGCCGGTGCAGCGGACCTACGAGGACGGCTTCATCATCTACACGGCCTCCGGCCACATGGCGGTTCACCTGGTGCGTCCGGGCCGGGAACTCTCCGCCGCCGGCCGCCCGACGGCGGAGGAGGCCGCCGCCGCGATGAGCACCCACGTCAGCTACTTCGGGCCGTACACGATCCACGAGGAAGAGGGATTCGTCGTTCACCAGCGGCCCGGTTGCTGGTTTCCCGGCTGCATCGGCTCGGACGCCCGGCGCGGCTACGAGTTCGGAGACGGCACGCTGACGCTAAGGCCGCCGGCGCGGGAAGTCGACGGTGGCACAGTTCAGGACGCTTTGACGTGGGAACGTGTCGGCGAGTAGGAGGCGGCTCGGCTCACCACCTTCCTCGCCGCTCCGCGGCTCGTTGGATGCCGACGGGGACGTCGGCGCACCCAGTGTGTAGCTAGGCGGTCTTTGCGATCTTCCGTCGTAGCCAGTCGATCAGCACCCGGTTCGTCTCGGCCGGCTTCTCCTGCTGCGTCCAGTGACCGCAGTCGGCGACGGTGTACTTCTCGAAGTCGTCGATGAAGTCCTCCATGCCGTCGGCGGAGGAGGGCCGGAGGATGACGTCGTTCTCGGCGCCGATGTAGAGGCACGGCACGTCGATCTCCCACTTCGCGTTCTCGATGCCCGGGAAGGGCCTGCCGGCCATGCGGTACCAGTTGAGCCCGCCGGTGAAGCCGGTGATCTCGAAGGTCTCCGTGAAGTAGTCCAGGGCCTCCTCGGAAAGGAACACCTCGCCGGGGTAGTCCTCGCGGTCCAGCATCCGGAGCAGGTCCATCTGCCGCTCGGGTGAGTCCGCCGGCATCGCCTTGAACGCCTCGACGTCCCAGATGTAGCCGCGGCGCAGCAGCATCTCGAAGGACTTGCGCACATCGGCGGAGAGGGCCTTCTCGGCCCGGCCGGGCTCCTGGAACTGGACCGTGTAGTAGTTCTCGGACCGGACGATCAGCGGTTCTTCGGTCGGTTGCCGGCGCGGCATGCCGGGGGGCCGTCCGCCTGGCGTGTTGACGCCGACGATGCCGAGACAGCGGTCCGGGTGCAGCCGCGCCATCATCCACACGACTCCACCGCCCCAGTCGTGGCCGACGAAGACGGCCTTGTCGATCTCGAGCGCATCGAGCATTCCCGCCATGTCGTCGCAGAGGTGCTTCAGGCTGTACTCGGCCACGTCCTCGGGCCGGTCGGTCAGGCCGTAGCCGCGCTGATCGGGGGCGATGGCGCGGAAACCCGCCTCGGCGAGCGCCGGGAGCTGGAAGCGCCAGGAGAAGGCGAGTTCGGGGAAGCCGTGGCAGAGGACGACGGGGATGCCGGTTCCCTGCTCGTAGACCGCCATGCGGATGCCGTTCGTGTCCACGAAGCGGGGCGCAGGCATGCCCGGCGCGGGCCTCACTTCCGCACCCAGCGCGAGGCGCGGCAAGACCAATGCACCGGCCAGGGAGCCGGTGGCCTGCAGGAAGCCGCGGCGGGAGAGTTGGGGATAACGGATCATCGGGACCTCCGGAGTCCAGGGTTGGGTTGAGGCGCGTTGTACGGGAAGCGGGAGGAGTATTTCAGGCCGCGACAGCGTTCGGGAGTACAATGTTGGCAATGCGCGGCGCGTTTCGGCTCATCTCCGCATTCCTGGCTGTAGCGGTTCTGGCCGCTCCGGCGGCAGGACTGTGCGCGTCTCTGGCGGAGCCGGAAGACCCTTGCGCGATGCAGGAGACGGGCGAGATGGCGTCCTGCGGCCACGAGAAGATGGTCATGACGGGCTGCTGCGCCGCAGAGTCGGTCGATCCGCCGGCCGAAGGGATCCTCCCCGGCCCCGCCGGCGACATCGACCCGCCCGCCCTGATCGGGACCGGGCTGGACGCACCCGAACGCTGTGGTCTCGAGGCCGCGGTGCTCGCCTGCGACGGAGACCCGCCGCCCGCTGTCCCGCGCTACAGGCTGTACTCGGCCCTGTTGCTCTGATCCTCCGCTGAAGCGAGTCGGAGCGGTCGCCCCCGAATGCGGGCGGCCGCGGAGTACACGTTTCCGCGGAGGAATCAGATGGTTCGACATACGCCTTGCCTGCTCGCAGCCGTCCTGCTGACGGTTGGCTGGGCAGGAACATCGATGGCCGAGACCGGCCAAGCGGACGGGCTGAACGCCCCTCGGGATCGGGCGCCGGCGGACCGGGTCGCCCAGGGAATCGCTGATGAAGCGCTGCGCGCGCTCGTCGAGGAGACGCTGGAGCGGAATCCGGATCTTCGCGCCGGCTTCGCCAGGGCGCGGGCGGCGGCGCAGAAAGCGCCCCAGGTCGCCTCCCTGCCCGATCCGACGGCGGAGGCCACGGCTTTTCTCGCTCCGCCGGAAACGCGGGTCGGACCGCAGCGGCTCATGCTCGGCTACAGCCAGCCGCTGCCGTGGCTGGCCAAGCTGGATCTGCGGGAGGAAGCGGCGGTTCACGGCGCGGTCGCCCTCGAGCACGGCGTCCAGGCCGATCGGCTGCGGCTGGTCACGGAGGTCAGGCGCCTGTACCACGAACTGGCGTTCCTCGACCGTTCGAGGGAGACGGCCGCAACGTTCCTCGAGCATCTCATCCAGCACGAGGAGGTCGCCCAGGCGCGGTACGCGACCGGCGTGGGATCGACTCAGGCCGTGCTCAAGCTGCAGGCAGAGATCACGCGCGCCGAGCGGGCGCTCGTCGACCTGGACCTCGGCGAGGCCGCCCTGCGCGCGCGGCTCAACTCGCTGCGGGACCGGCCGGCCGCCACGCCGGTGGCGAGAGGTTCCCTCCCGACGGCGATCGAGGAAGCCGCGCTGGAGGCCGGGAAACTCGCGGCTCTGGCGCGATCGTCGCGGCCGGAGCTGCGCGCCGCGGCGGCCGGACTCGCCCGGACCGACACGCTGGAACGGCTCGCCCGGATGGCCTCCAGGCCCGACTTCAACGTCGGCGTCACGTACACGCTGGTGACCCCGCGTGACGACGAGGCCGCCCGCCTGCTGGCGCCGGCCGGCAACGGGAACGATGTCTTCGGCGTGCGCGGCGGTGTCACGCTGCCGCTGCGCCGGCGCAGCCGGGCGGCGGCTGTACAGGAGGCACTCGATCTGCGCTCCCACGCGGTCGACGAGCGGCGCGCCGCCGAGCTCACGGTGGAGTCGGAGGTGGGCGACCTGACCCAGCGGCTGCCACTGGCCTGGAGACGCCTGCGGCTGTTGGAGGACCTGCTGGTCGTGCAGGCGGAAGAGGCGCTGGAGTCGGCCGAGGCCGGTTACATCGCCGGCTCGCTCAACACGCTCGACCTGTTCGACGCCGAGCATGTCCTGTTCGAGGCGCAGACGGCGACGGACCGGGCAAGGGCCGACTACCTGATCGGTCTCGCGGAACTGGAAGGGGCGGTCGGCAGATCGCTGGCGGTCCTCGGAGAGGAGCCGGCCTTGCGGCCGGCGCGCCAGTCCAGCCGCCTTCGGCGGCAGCCGGCGGGGACGCCGGCGCACCCAGTCGGCGGCCTTGCGGAGAAGGGAGGGACGGAGAGATGACGAACGACGCGAACGGATTCGGCGGGCCGCTTGGGACCTGGTTGCGTGGTGTGGCCTGGGTGGTCGGGAGCTTCGCCTTTTTCTTCCTCCTGTTCTTCGATCCCCTGGGTCTGCATCCGGTCGATTCCTGGCTGCAACGCACCGTCGGCTACCACGCGGGGCCGATGACGGCCGCCGCTGGGCACGGTGAGGCTGAGGCCGTGGCTGGCGAACGGGAAGTCCTCTTCTACCGGAACCCGATGGACCCGACGATCACGTCGCCCGTGCCGGCGAAGGACGAGATGGGAATGGACTACGTGCCGGTCTACGCCGACGATGCGGAGCGGGCGCTCGGTGCCGGCACGACGGTCGCGATCGACCCGGCCGTCGTCCAGAACATGAACGTCCGTACGGAGACGGCCACGCGCCGCGACCTGCGCCACGAGATCCGGACCGTCGGCTACCTGGAGTACGACCAGGAACGGATGGTCACCGTGACCACGAAGTACGACGGTTGGGTGGAGAAGGTCCATGTGAATCACGTGGGCGAGCCGGTGGCCGAGGGCGCGGGCCTGTTCGAGGTCTACTCGCCCGAACTGGTCCAGACGGAGCAGGAACTCCTCTCGGCGATCCGCTACGCGGCCCGATTCCGCGACGCGCCGGACAACGCCCGGCTGCGGGCCGAGGCCCTGGTTGACGCGGCGCGGGCCCGGCTGGCGTTCTGGGACATCTCTCCGGCCCAGATCGCGCAGCTCGAGGAGACGGGCGAGATCTTCCGGACCCTGACGGTTACCGCGCCGGCCGGCGGCCTGGTCATGAAGCGGATGCCGGGCCTCGAGGGGATGGCGGTGACGCCCGGAATGGAGGCGTACCACATCGCCGACATCACCTCGCTGTGGCTTTCGGTCGAGGTGTTCGAGGACCAGGTGGTCTGGATCCGCCCGGGCGCCGAAGCGGAGGTGACGTTCACCTACTTCCCGGGCGAGACGATCCGGGGCACGGTCGAGTTCATCGAGCCGGAGCTTTCGGAGCGCACCCGCACGCTGACGGTGAAGATCGCGGTACCGAATCCGGACGGCCGGCTGCGCAAGGGGATGTTCGCCACGGTCGTCTTCGATCCGGTCCTCGTTCCGGGAGCCCTGACCATTCCTACCGAGTCCGTCTTGCGGACGGGGCGGAGGAGCGTTGTCATCGTGGCTATGGGCGGCGGCCGCTTCGAGCCGCGCGAGGTGGAGCTGGGCCAGACCGCCGGCGGTCTGGCCGAGGTCCGCTCGGGCGTCGCGGCGGGCGAGGACGTCGTCACGTCGTCGCAGTTCCTGCTCGATTCGGAGTCCAGGCTACGGGCGGCGGTCCAGCAGATGGTCGATGCGGCCTCGGCGCCGGAGGGCGCGGCCCAGGGGCACGAAGGTCACGAGATGAGCCACGAGGGCCACGACATGGACGAGATGGATCACGACATGGACCACGGGGATCATGCGGCGGCCGAGCCGGAGGAAGCGGCCGATCCGCACGAAGGCCACGGCAACCACGGGCGGTGATCCGATGCTGAACCGGATCATCGAATGGTCGCTCCGCAACCAGTTGCTGGTTGCCGGGGGACTGGTGGTGGCGGTGGCGGCCGGTATCTGGTCCGTGCGGACGACCCGCATCGACGCGATTCCGGACCTCTCGGACGTGCAGGTCATCCTGTTCACCGAGTTCTCCGGGCAGGCGCCGCAGGTGGTCGAGGACCAGGTGACCTACCCGATCACCTCGACGATGCTCTCGGTGCCGTACGCCAAGGTGGTTCGCGGCTACTCCTTCTTCGGCTTCTCCTTCGTCTACGTCATCTTCGAGGACGGCACGGATCTCTACTGGGCGCGTTCCCGGGTGCTCGAATCCGTGGCGGGCCTCGAGGGCAGGCTGCCGCCGGGCGTCTCGCCGCAGCTCGGACCGGACGCGACCGGCGTGGGCTGGGCCTTCATGTACGTGCTGAACTCGGATTCGCGGTCCCTGGCGGAGCTGCGCTCGCTCCAGGACTGGTACCTGAAGTACGGCCTGCTGACCGTCGAGGGCGTCTCGGAGGTTGCCTCGATCGGCGGTTTCGTGCGCCAGTACCAGGTCGAGGTGGACCCGGTGCGGCTGCGCGCCTACGGCCTCTCGCTTCCCGTCGTCCGGCAGGCGATCGAGGAGTCGAACGCCGACGTGGGCGGCCGGCTGATCGAGATGGCGGAGCGGGAGTACATGGTCCGCGGGCGTGGCTACGTCCAGGAGTTGCGGGACCTGGAGACGATCGTCCTCGCGTCCGGCCCGGGCGGTGTGCCGGTGCTGCTTCGGGATGTCGCGAACGTGACGATCGGGCCGGAGATCCGGCGGGGCCTGGCCGACTGGAACGGCGAGGGCGAGACAGTCGGCGGCATCGTCGTCGTCCGCTCGGGCGCCGACACCCGCTCCACGATCGACCGCGTGAAGGAGCGCCTGGACGAACTCGCCGGCGGCATGCCCGACGACGTGGAGATCTCGGTCGCCTACGACCGCAGCGGCCTGATCGAGCGGTCCATCGCGACGCTGACGGACACGCTGATCGTGGAGTCGATCGTCGTGGCCGTCGTGTGCCTTCTCTTCCTGTTTCACTTCCGGTCCGCGCTGGTGGCGATCCTGCCGATTCCCATCTCCGTGCTGCTGGCCTTCGTCGTCATGAGAGCCCAGGGACTCGGTATGAACATCATGTCGCTGGGCGGCATCGCGATTTCGATCGGCGTGCTGGTCGACGCTTCGATCGTCATGGTCGAGAACGTGCATCGTCACATAGAGGAGGACGTCGAGGCGGGCGGCAAGCGATCCCGCTTCGACCTCGTTCTGCGGGCGGCCCAGGAGGTCGGGCCGACCCTGTTCTTCTCGCTGCTGGTCGTCACTGTGTCCTTCCTGCCGGTGTTCACTCTCGAGGCCCAGGAAGGCCGGCTGTTCAAGCCGCTCGCCCTGACCAAGACCTACTCGATGGCGATGGCCTCGGTGGTCGCGGTGACCGTGGTGCCGGTGCTCATGTTCTGGCTCGTGCGCGGACGGATCGTCCGGACTCATCACATGGGCCGCTTCAAGCGAGTCGCCGATCTCCCCATCCACGTCTTGCTGCCCCGGCTCCTGCGCTTCGTCTACCGGCCGCTGGTCGCGGGAGCCGTGCGGCTTCGCTGGCTCGTCATCGTCCTGATGCTCGCCGTGCTGGGTTCGAGCCTCGTACCGCTCAAGCGGATCGGGTCCGAGTTCATGCCGCCGCTGTGGGAGGGCGACCTCCTCTACATGCCGACGACCCTGCCCGGCGTGTCGATCACGAAGGCCAGGGAGATTGTCCAGCAGACGGACCGGATCATCCGCAGCTTCCCGGAGGTGGAGACCGTGTTCGGCAAGGTGGGTCGGGCGGAAACCGCGACCGATCCGGCGCCGCTGTCGATGCTGGAGACGACGATCGTGCTGAAGGACCAGGACGAGTGGCGTCCCGGCCTGACCCCGGACGACCTGATCGCCGAACTCGACCGGGCGCTCCAGTTCCCCGGCGTCACGAACTCCTGGACGATGCCGATCAAGACCCGGATCGACATGCTGTCGACCGGAATCAAGACGCCGGTGGGGATCAAGCTGGGCGGCCCGGACCTCCAGACGCTGGAGCAGCTCGCGGAACAGGTCGAGGCGGTGGTCAAGCCGCTCCCGGGCACGCTGACGGCCTACGCCGAACGGGTGATGGGCGGCGCCTACCTCGACTTCGACATCGACCGGGAGGCGGCCGCGCGCTTCGGCCTGCGGATCGCCGACATCCAGGACACGATTCAGTCGGCGGTCGGTGGCATGAACGTCTCCTGGACCGTCGAGGGCCTGGAGCGCTACCCGATCAACCTGCGCTATCCACGGGAACTGCGGGACGACCCGGAAGCCCTGGAGCAGATCCTCGTGACCGCGCCGGGCGGCGTCCAGGTGCCGCTGGCCCAGGTGGCGGCGATCGAGTTCCGCGACGGACCGCCGGGAATCAAGTCCGAGGGCGCCAGGCCGAACGCATGGGTCTACGTCGACCTGGAGAGCAGCGACATCGGCGGCTGGATCCGTCGCGCCCGCGAGGAGGTTGCCGACAAGGTGGCGCTGCCCCCGGGCTACACGCTCCTCTGGTCGGGGCAGTACGAGTACATGGAGCGGGCTCGCGACCGGTTCCTGCTCATCGTGCCGCTCACCTTCGTGCTGACCTTCGCGCTGCTGTACCTGAGCACGCGCTCGGTGATCAAAACCGCGTTCGTCGTTTCGGCGGTGCCGTTCTCGCTCGTCGGCTCGGTCTGGCTGCTCGATCAGCTCAATTACAACTGGTCGGTGGCGGTATGGGTCGGGATGATCGCGCTCGCGGGACTCGCCGCGGAGACCGGGTCCGTGATGCTGCTCTATCTCGATCTCGTCTACGGCGAACGGAGGAGCGCGGGGACGATGAGCACCCTGCGCGACCTTCGGGAAGCCGTGACCGAGGCCGCCGTCCGACGGGTGCGTCCGATCACGATGACCGTGCTCACCACGTTCGTCGCCCTCGTGCCCATCCTGTGGTCGACCGGCACCGGCGCCGACGTGATGAAGCGGATCGCCGCGCCGATGGTCGGCGGTCTGGTGACCGTGTTCCTCGGCGTGACGTTCGTCTTCCCGGCGATGTACTTCGTGTGGAGATCGTTCGGTCTGCCTCAGGCAGGTTCGATCAGGGACGAGTCGTCGTTGCGGTAGTTGCCGACCCGCGTCGAGACGGGGAAGAACTCGAGTTCGCCGGTGTAGGTCTCGAGTTGCTCTTCCAAGGCGTCGGGATCCTGCAGCGGACCGTCCAGCCACCGCTCGTACGGCGGTTGGGCGATGACGGGCATCCGGTCGTGGATCGCTGCGATCGGCGCACTGGCGGGGCAGGTCATGATCGTGCAGGCGAGGCCGTCCGGCGTTCGGTTCCAGACGCCCGCGAAGCCAAAGGGCACGCCGCCGGGCATCCGGATGTAGTGGGGGAGCCGGGAACCGTCCGACTGCACTTGCCACTCGTACCAGCCGTCGGCGACGACGAGACAACGTCTGCGGCTCAGGAGAGTCCGGAACCTTGGCGCCTCGACCGCGGTGTCGTTGCGGAGGTTGATCTGGGGCCCGCCGCGCTTTCTCGGGAACCCCCATCGCATCGTGCCGAGCGCGCGGCGGCCTTCGCGGTCCAGACCGATGACGGCCACGTCCTGGGTCGGCGCGATGTTGTAGCGGGGTTCGAGGTCCGGCAGCTCGTCCAGGTCGAAGTGCGCGGCGACGGACCTTGCCTTCGAGCGGAGCGTGTACCGGCCGCACATGGGGAGATGATACGGATCAAAGCTCCGCGGCGTGCGTATAGCAGTATGGCCGGGCTGGCGAGTTCCACTCCGCGCCACCAGACAGGGGAGATTCCGGATGACCAGACGATTCAACGCCTTCTTCTTCGGACTCCTTACGGTGTCCGCGGTCTGCTTCGCGGTTCAGGACGGAGCCGCGATCCCAGACGACGACGAGATTCGCCAGATCCTGGTGAACCGGATCGACGAGCAGAAACGGAGCGTCGGCATCGTGGTCGGTGTTGTCGAACCAGGAGGCCGGCGGGTGGTCGCCCATGGTCAGCTTGCGACCGACAACCCGACGGAAGTGGATGGCAACACGGTGTTCGAGATCGGCTCGATCACGAAGGTCTTCACCGCGATCCTGCTGGCGGACCTGGCGGGGGAGGGCGCCCTCGAGCTCGAGACGCCGGTGCAGCGGCTGCTCGGGCCGGACGTCACCGTGCCGACCCGGAACGACGCCGAGATCACGTTGCTGCACCTGACGACGCACAGCTCGGGATTGCCTCGTATGCCGAACAACTTCCGGCCGGCCGATGCGGGGAACCCCTACGCCGACTACACGGTCGCCCAGTTCTACGAGTTCCTCGCGTCTCACGAGCTGGAGCGGGACATCGGTGCGGAGGTCGAATACTCGAATCTCGGCACCGGTCTCCTGGGACACGCCCTCGCTCTGAGCCAGGAAATGGGCTACGAGAGGCTGGTCTCCGAACGGCTTCTCGGACCGCTCGGGATGTCCGACACCTCGATCACCCTCTCGCCGTCCCAGCGGGAACGGCTGGCCATCGGCCACAGCGTGCAGCTCCGGCCTGTCGCGAACTGGGATCTTCCGACCCTCGCGGGCGCTGGTGCGCTGCGCTCCACGGTGAACGACATGTTGACGTTCGTCGAGGCGAATCTCGGTCAGCGCGAGTCGTCGTTGCAGGAAGAGATGACGGAGACCCATCAGTCACGCCGCGACTTTCCGGCGCCCGGCATGCACATCGGACTCGGGTGGGTCATCCGCACCGGGCACGGGCGTGACCTCCACTGGCACAACGGCGGCACCGGCGGCTACCGCTCGTTTCTCGGGTTCGACCTCGAATCACAGACCGGCGTGGTCGTGCTGTCGAACTCCGGCGACAGCGTCGACGACCTCGGATTCCATCTCCTGGACTCTCGCTATCGCCTGGTCGTGCCTCCGGCGCTCCGGACGGCTGTCGAGGTTGATCCGGCGGTCTACGACGACTACGTCGGCCGCTATCAGCTCGCTGAGAATGTCGTCTTCACGGTGACCCGCGAGGGCGACCGGCTGTTCGTCCAGCTCACCGGGCAGCCGCGCTTCGAGGTGTTTCCCGCATCCGGGACGAAGTACTTCTACCGCGTTGTGGACGCACAGATCACGTTCGGGCGAGGCGACGACGGTTCCGTCGACCATCTGGTGCTGCACCAGAACGACATGGACCAGCGGGCAGACCGGCTTGCCGACCCGGACTGAGTGCGGGCTCGGGCTCGCCGCTCCGCGGCATCGCGCCTGGTGCCGGCGAGGACGCCGGCGCACCCAGTGGCTAGGAGGCGAGAACAGCCTTCACGATCAGCTCCCTGACCGCGTCAACGTCGGTGCCCCAGACGATGTCGCTGGCCGCGACCCCGGGTGGGCCGATCGCCTCGATCAGCGCTGGCGGCCGAAGGTCGGCCACGGTCATGCCGCGGGTGTGCTCGCCACGCACCTCGACCGCGACGGGATGACGCGAACGCTCGAACAGATGAGGATGGGTCGCCGCGACAACGGCTGTCGCGTCGTGCAGCGGGACGACCGACTGCGCCACGTACTGCCGGAAGCGGTCGCGCAGGAAGTCGGTGACGTCGGCTGCCAAGGCGGCAGCAGGCGTTCCGGCGGCGCGCATCCTCGCGGTTTCGGCGGCGCCGAAGACGACCTTGTTCGTCACGTCGAGGCCGACCATCGTGAGCGGGGCGGCCTTCTCGAAGACGATGGCTGCGGCCTCCGGGTCGGCCCAGATGTTGAACTCCGCGACGGATGTGATGTTGCCGGCGCTCGCGCTGCCACCCATGATGGTCAGGCCGGCGAGGTGGCGGCGGAGATGGGGATCGCGCCGCAACGCCAGCGCAACGTTGGTCAGCGGACCGATGGCCAGCAGATGCAGGTCGTCGACGGAACGGGCGGTGTCGCAGAGGTAGGCGACGGCATCGTCCGACGCTTCGGACCGCTCCAGGTCGGGTAGAACCGCGTTACCCAGGCCGGATTCACCGTGAATCCGGCTGCCGTCGACGGGCTCCCCTGCGAGCGGTTTCCCGGCGCCGCGGTGGACAGGCACGTCCAGACCGGCGAGCTGCGCGACGACGAGCGCGTTGCGGGTCGTCCGGTTGATCCCGACATTGCCGGCGACGGTCGTGATGCCGACGAGGTCGGCGTGGTGTGCCGCGACCAGGATCGCGACGGCGTCGTCGAGTCCGGGATCGCAGTCGAGGACGAGGTTCATTGGATCTGAGCGTACGGCTTGCCGCTCCGCGGCTCCCCCGGATGCCGGCGAGGACGTCGGCGCACCCAGTGGCCGGCCGAGCTACTGGGCGTCCCGCAGCTCCATCGCCTTCGAGATGACGAACTGGTGGATCGCGGTCGTCGCTTCCTCGTCGAAGAGCTCGGCGTACCCGGGCATGCCGAGCGGCAGCAGGCCGTCCTGGACGATGGCCATGAAGTCGTCGTGGACCGCGGGGGACATGAAGCGCAGGTCGGGCGAGGCGGAGGCGACGATCGAGGTCTGACCGAGGCCGCGGTGGCAGAGCGCGCAGTGCTCGTGGTAGAGCGTGTTGCCGTACTCGATCGCCTCGGCAGAGGCGGTGAGCGGCGGCTGCTCGGGGATGGAGAAGTCGCGCGCCGGTGGCTCGGCGAGGGTGGCTTCGCCGTTCAGCGAGAAGACGAGCAGTTCACCGGGCCGGTCGTAGCCTCTGCCGCCCCCGACCATCGTGGCGACGTACTGCGTACCGCCCTCCATGTAGCTGATGATCGACGAGGAGAACTGGCCGTAGGCGTTGAACTCCCAGATCTTCTCGCCCGTGTCCTTGTCGTAGGCGTTGAAATCGCCGCCGCCGCCGCAGTGGAAGAGGACTCCGGTGGTCGTCGCGAGCACGCCGCCGTTGAAGGCCGAGGGCAGGCGGTTCTCCCACACCTTTTCCCCCGAGAGGGGATCGAAGGCGACGAGGAAGCCCCTGTCCTCGGGGCGCGGGCCGGCCTGGTCCTGGAGCTTCTGGCGGTAGGCGCCGCTGGCGACGCCGAGGCTCAGGCCCCACGGCCGGATCGTGTACGTGCCCGTCTCGACGAACTCCTCGGGCAGAGCGTAGAAGTTCGCGTAGTCGTGGTAGTAGAAGTACATGACGCCCTTGTCCTCGTCCCAGGACATGGGCTCCCAGTTGTGCGCGCCGGCGTTCGCGGGCGTGATCCACTGCGGCTTCTCTTCGAAGACCACATCCATGTTCTCGATCGGACGTCCGGTCTCCATGTCGACGTGGGTCGCCCAGTCGATCCTGTCCGTGTAGGGATGGGCGCGCAGCAGTTCGCCGGTTTCGCGGTCGATCACGTAGAAGAAGCCGTTCTTCGGTGCCTGGAGCAGGACCTTTCGTTCCATTCCGTCGACGGTCATTTCGCCGAGCGCGATGTCCATCGCCGAGCTGTAGTCCCAGTTGTCACCGGGAACCGTCTGGTAGTACCAAGCCATCTCGGCGGTGTCCGCGTCAACCGCGACGATCGCGGTCAGAAACAGGTCGTCGCCGCCGCCGGGTGAGCGGACCTGGCGCGACCAGGGCGCGCCGTTGCCGACCCCGATGTAGAGCAGGTTCAGTTCCTCGTCGTAGACAAGCGAGTTCCAGGCGGTGCCGCCGCCGCCCATCTTCCACCACTCCCCGCCCCAGGTCTTCGCTGCCATCTCCATCTCGGGGTGCTCGAACGGCTGGGACGGGTCGCCGGGTACGAGGTAGAAGCGCCAGGCGAGCTCGCCGGTCTCGGCGTCGTAGGCGGAGACATAGCCGCGGCGCTTGCCGCTCTCGGAGCTGCCCTGGCCGATGAACACCTTGCCCCCGGCGGCGCGAGGGGCGCCAGTGATGTTGAAGCGACCGAGCGCCGAAGGATGCCAGGTGTCGACGTCCCAGACCTCTTCGCCGGTCGCCGCGTCGACCGCCACCAGCCGGCCGTCGAACAGGGCGACGTAGACCTTGCCCCTGTACACCGCGACGCCGCGGTTCGCCACGCCGCCGCAGCAGGAGTACTTCACGTAGGTGCGGTCCGTCTGCGGGTCGTGCGTCCAGATCTCCTCGCCGGTGGCCGGGTCCAGCGCGTAGATCACGCCCCAGCCGTTCGTCGCGTACATGACCCCGTCGACGACCAGCGGTGTGCCCTGCATCCGCTCGGAGCGGCCGCCGATCGGCTTGGACCAGGCGAGCTTCAGGCCACCGACGTTCTCGCGGGTGATCTGGTCGAGCGTGGAGAAGCGCTGCTCCTTGTAGGTCTGGCCGTAAGTCAGCCAGCTCCCGGGCTCGTCCTCGGCCGCGCGCATGATGCGCTCGTCATCGACGTTGCCGGCCGTCGGAGCCGCGTCGGCGTCCCCGCCGCTGCCGCCGCAGGCGGCCGCCAGCAGGACAAGGAGAAGGGGGGCGCACGCTGCCCACCGTGACGTTGCGGTCGCTTCGCTCATCTTGAAGTTCCTCAGAGGTTCGCCGGGCAACCTAAGCGTCTGAGGTCGGCGTGTCAACGATGGGGCGAGGCTTCAGTAGGCGTCGCCGCGGCGGAGGATGGCGTAGACGTGGAGGACCCTGGCCTCGCGATCAGGTGTCATGAGGATCCGCCAACCGCCGACGCGGGTGCGGTAGTCACCCTTGAGCGTTCCGCGCAGAGGGCGAACGCGAGGGTGGTTCAGGGGCTGATCGGAGCCTTGGAGATCAAGCAGTGCCGTCTTGAGACGCTGCCGAGTGGTTGCGTCGAGCCTCAGATACTGCTTCTCCGCTGACGGATGGACATCAATCCGCCAGTTCATCCAGACTCTTACCCGGGACGCCCGACTCGACCTCCTTCTTGCCGCGCTCGATCGCTTCCACCCACTCGGGGCGAGACAGAAGGTCGAGTGTCTCTTTGTGGCGTTCGATGTACTCGTCGATCAGGTCGGAGAGGATCACCTTCATCTCGGTCCTCTCGATACCCGCGATGATCTTCAGGATGTCCCGTTTCTCGGCCGGGATTCTCACGGTCGCTGTAGCCATGCCGATCCTCCTCGCCTGGTTCACTAGTAGCCTAGGCGCTTGAGCGCCTGAGTTCAACCGGGGAAGGCTCGCGGGCGTCTACTGCCACAACGGGCTCGCCGCCTTCATCGTGCGGATCATCATCAGCATGCGGGCGCGATCCTCGCCGCCGGACGGTTCGGAGACCGTGCTCTCGTACCAGAAGTACTCGGTCTTGGGCGTCTCGCCGACCGCGACGACCCGGCCCCGTACTTCGTAGTCGTGCTCGACGAAGCAGGGCCCCGCGAGATGTTCGATCTCGATCGCGCCGTAGAGGCCGACGCCGAGGTTCGGCCAGTCCGCGAGCAGCACGCGCTGGTAGCGCGTCAGCAGGCGGACGATCAGGCTCGGCGGCAGGACGGCCTCGCCGTAGCGGTCCGCGGAGCGGTAGTGATCGAACGGCTCGACGATGACGGAGAGGCGCTGGTCGAGGTCCTCCTGTCCGACCCGCGCGTCGATCCCGTCGAGTTCACGGCCGGTGCCGAGGGACTCGAAGATGCGGAGGTCGGTGGGCTGCGGCATGCTCTCGATCCGTTGCTCGAGGGGCGTCTCTTCCGCGGTGGAGCCGGTCCACGCGGTGCCTTCCGCCACCGGGCGGCCGTCCTCCATGTCCATCCACACGGGGACCTGCTCGCCCGCCTGCCCGTTCAGGGGCCTGCGGCCGTAGCACCGGACGCCCTCGCCGTCGGTGGTGGCGTACTTGAAGTAGAGCGACAGGCCGCCGGTCCGCCACCACTCCTCACCAAGCGCCTCGACCAGCAGCGGCGGAAACTGCTCCATGTGGAGTGATCCGGCGACCGTGCCGCCACGCAGTCCGAGCTTCCGCGCCGTGCTGTCCTCGTGGATCGAGCCGGGGATTGACTGTTCCAGGTTGCGGGGATGGCGCAGCGGGCCGGCGATCACGCCGTCGGCGATCGGCTTCGGTTCGAAGGGGGTGTGCTCAAGGACCTGTTCGTCGACCACTCGCTGGCGTCCTCCTGTGGACTCGGCCTGAAGTCGGCAGGTTGTCGTGACGGTGCGCTTCTAGTGTATTCGTCACCGTAGTGAACGCAGGCTGGCCGCCGGCGTCAGTAGGGCAACAACTCGACGCCGGGAATGCCGTCGAAGTGCTTCGCGTTCCGGGTGGCCAGTGGGGCTGCGTTCTGCGCGGACCAGGCAGCGATCCAGAGATCGGGTTTGGAACGCCCGCTGAGACCGCCGATCGACCTGAGATGCGAGACGATGCGCGCGTAGCGCAGTGCCGTTTCCATCGTGATGTCGCCTGTGCGGAAGAGACGCAGAAAGCGGAGAGATTCCGCCAGACGTTCCTCCGAGACTGTCGCTCCGCCTTCGAGAAACTCGCCGGCTGCATGGCATGGGACCACGAATTCTTCCCCGGAGTGTCGCTCGAGCACCGATCTGGCTGCGGACCCAGCCGACTCGTGGTCTCGCCAGAGATCGACCAGGAAGGTGGTGTCGAGGCAGATCATCCTTCCCAGTGTTCGCTTTCTCGGTTCTCGGCGATGACCGCCAGGAATCGTTCGGCATCAACCTCAGTCAGCGGCGAAAGACCGCCTAGGCTTCGGAGAATGTCGCGTCCCGTGTGGGCATCCGCTACCTCCGACAACAGACGGTCGATGACCTTGGAGAAGGACTCGCCGTCCTGCTTCAACGCCGCCAGTCGTCTATAGATGCTCGACTCAAGGGCGACAGTCTTGGTGCTCATACATGCAGACTTGCATGTATGTCTGGCCTGGTCAAGGATCGTGTGGCTTCTGCGCGATGGAAGTGCGGGTGCGGGAAGCGTCAGAGAACTGGAGCCGACGAGCGGATTTGAACCGCTGACCTGCTGATTACGAATCAGCTGCTCTGCCACTGAGCTACGTCGGCATAACCGGGCGAAACGGCCGGTCTCAGCGCGAGGACGCCGGAGTCTAGCAACGCGCGCCGTGGAACGCAGCGGAGCGAGTTCCGCGGCGCACGCTGCTGGAGAGGTGGGGGCTGGGGCCAAACCCGGAGCTTGCGACAGGTTTGGCGGCGGCAGCGCGCAGACCCGGCATGATCGACTTCTCCGTGATAGTCCTGCCGAGCCGATGACGGTCCAACAGTTCCCTCGAGCGCAGGGACCGCCGCCTGGCCGCGGCGGTCTGGCGGGCCTCTTTAGCGAGCGGCAGTTCCGCTGGCTTTACATCTCGAACACGACGTTCTTCCTCGCCATGCAGGGCCAGTTGGTCGTGCGGGCGTGGTTGGTGTTTTCGATCACCGGCCGCGAGCTGGCGCTCGGGCTGGTGACCCTGATGGTGGCCCTGGCCATGCTGAGCCTGGGGCCGGTGGGAGGCGTGGTCGCGGACCGTTTCGAGCGACGGTCGCTGGTGGTGGCCGGTCAGACCACCGTTGTCGTGGCCGAGCTCGTCGTTCTGTCGCTGCTCCTGGGCGGCCGGCTGGAGTTCTGGCACATCCTGGTTCAGGTCGCGTTCGTCGGCGCCGTCTTCCCGTTCGTGATGCCGGCCCGCAACGCGATCATCGCGAACGTGGTCGGCCGTCGTCGCCTGACCGGCGCGATGGCGCTCACGATGACCGCGATGAACGTCACGCGCGTCGTGGGCCCGGCGGTGGCCGGGGCTCTGATCGGCGCTGCCGGCGTGACGGTGGCCTACTCCACGAACGTTGCTCTCTACGCCCTGGCCCTGGCCGGGATGATGGCGGTGGGACGGGCACCGGCGGCGGATCGCACGGACAGCTCCCTGCTGCAGAACATGGCGGAGGGTTTCCGCTACGTGAGGGAAAACCGTCTGGTCCTGGTGCTCCTGTTCTTCGGTCTGGTGCCGATGTTCCTGGTCATGCCGTTCCAGACGCTTCTGGTCGTGTTCGCCGAGGAGATCTGGGAAGTCGGGCCGCGTGGCTTCGGCCTCTTGAGCGGAGCGGCGGGCATCGGCGGCGTGGTGGGGGCGGCGTTCGTCGCCTGGCGAAGCAACACGAGCCGGCGACTGCGGCTGATGATGGTGAGCGTGTTTGCGTTCGGTCTGCTGATGATGGGGTTCGCGCTCAGCCCCTGGTTCTGGCTCGCCTTGCCCCTGCTGCTCGCCGGCAGCGCATTCCAGGCTATCTACACGACTCTGAACAACACCGCGATCCACGTGCTGATCCCGGACTCGGTGCGCGGCCGGGTTTCCGGCTTCCTGACGATGTCGTTCTCGCTGCCGATGCTTGGCGCGGTGCCGATCAGCGCGCTCGCCGAGGTGTGGGGCGCGCCGCTCTCGGTGGGTCTGGCCTCGCTGCTGGCGGTCGTGGTGGCTGTCGTGTTCTACCTGGCGAGTCCTGACCTGCGACGGATGGACCTGTCGATCTTGAAGGCGTTTCGCGAAGCGATCGTGCTCGATTCGGAACGTGCCACACGGGTCCCCGACCGCGGGAAGCGAGCACGGGGAGGACTCGGATGCTGATCACGATCTCGAGACAGTACGCCTCCGGCGGCACCCAGGTGGCCAAACTGGTGGCGGATCGGCTTGGATGGCAACTCGTTGGCAACGCACTGATCGACGAAGTCGCCCGCCGCGCCGGCATTCCGCCGGAAGAGGTCCAGGCTCGGGAAGACCGGCCTCCGAGCTTCGTCGAGCGCCTCGCCCGTGTCGCCAGCGCCCAGCTTCCCGACCTGTTCCTGCCCACGCCCCCGGTCGGCCAGCCGATCGGCGAGGGCAACCTGGTTCGCGTGACCCGCAGCGTCGTTTGCGAGATCGCGGCGCAGGGCCACTGCGTCTTCGTCGGCCGCGCTTCGGCGGCGGTGCTGGCGTGGCGCGAAGATGCGCTCCACGCGCGGCTCGTGGCGGGCCCCGAGTTCCGGCGCCGGGTCGCCGTCGAGGTCGTGGGCGTTCCGGAGAAGGACGCCATCACCACGGTCGAGCGACGCGACGCGAACCGCATCCGCTATCACCGCGAGTACTACGCCCGGGACTGCGACGATCCGCGTCACTACGACCTGGTCCTGAATACGGAACGGCTTGGCTTCCCGGGCGCGGCGGACCAGATCGTCCATCGAGCCAGGGCGCTCGGCTGGGCGGACTGACGCGACGGTACGCTTTCCGGGCGGCTCGACGAAATCCAGAGACAGGAGCGGACATGACGCGATCCCTGAGAGTCCTTCTTTCCCTGTGGGCGGCCGGCCTGGTGGTACCGGAAGTTGCCGCTGAGGAGCACGCCATCGAGACGGAAACCCACCGGTTCGAGGAAGTTGCCGACGGCGTCTACTTCGTCTCAGGGACCGGGGCCATGGTCACGAGAAGCAACGCCATGGTCGTGGTCACCGAAGAGGACGTGCTGGTCGTCGACTCCCACATCACGCCGGCCGCGGCGCGGGCGTTGATCGAGGGCATCGAACGGATCACGGACAAGCCGATCCGAACCCTGGTCAACACCCACTTCCACTACGACCACGCTCACGGCAACCAGGCGTTCGGGCCTGGCGTCCGGGTCGTCGGACACGAGTACACGCGCCACAAGATGGCCACGGCGCCGCTCGAGGAGCACACCTTCAAGGGATCCTCGGAGCGGGACAAGCAGGCGCTCGACGAGTTGCGCGCCGCATTGGAGACGGCTTCAGAAGGGGAGCGGGAGGACCTGGAGACCCAGATCAGCATCCAGGCCGCCCACGTCGAGTCGACGGCCGAGATCGAGCCGGTGGCCCCGGATACGACGCTGGCGGAGAAGATGAGCTTCTTCAGCGGTGGCCGGGAGATCCAGCTCCACTTCCTCGGCCGCGCCCACACCGGTGGCGATGTCGTCGTCTACCTCCCGGCGGAGCGGCTGGTGTTCACCGGCGACATGATGCTCGGCGGGCCGCCCTGGCCTGGAGACGGTTGGGTCAACGAGTGGCCGGCCACCCTGGAACGGCTGAAGCAGCTCGACTTCGATCTCATCCTGCCGGGTCACGGTCCGTACTTCCGTGACCGGGAGCTGATCGACCATGTCCAGGCCTTCCACCGGGAACTGTGGGAGGTCGTTTCGGGGCTTCACGCCGAGGGAGTCTCGGCGGAGGATGCGGTCGAGCGGATCGACCTCTCCCACCACGCCGAGAACCTGCCCCCGGCACGAGTCCGCGTTGACCTCCGCGGTGTGCAGAGGATGTACATGGTGCTGGAGGGGACAGCCAACTAACGGCCTGATCCCTCGCCCGGTTCCCAGGCCGGCGCCGTCTACCAGGTATCGATGTACGGCCGCTTCTTGCCGGTCCGGGGAGGCGGCTTTGGCAGCCGCTTCATGCTCTCCGTGATCCAGGAACGCGTTTCAGCCGGGTCGATCACATCGTCGAGCCCGCCGCCGGCGGCGGCGTTGACGGCCTTGGCGCGTTCGTACGACGCTTCGACGCGGCGCTCGAACTCGAGCCGGCGCTCTTCCGGATCCTTGATCGCGGCGAGTTCCTTGCGGTAGCCGAGCTTGACCGCGCCCTCGATGTTCATGCCGGCGAACTCGGCTGTCGGCCAGCCGACAGTGAAGAAGCCGACCAGCGCACTCGCGCCGCACATCGCCTGGACGCCCAGGCCGTAGGCCTTGCGCACGACGACGCCGAACAGGGGCACCGAGAGGTTGGCGCCAGTGTTGAACATGCGCGCGCAGTGGCGGACCAGGGCCGTCTTCTCGTGGTCGGGGCCGACCATGATCCCGGGGCAATCCATCAGGCTCAGCACGGGGATGTCGAAGGCGTCGCAGAGCTGAAGGAAGCGGGCGCCCTTGTCGGAACCGTCGGAGTCGATCGCTCCGGCGAGGTGGTGCGGGTTGTTCGCGATGACTCCCATCGGCCTGCCTTCGACGCGGATGAGTGCCGTGATCACGCCGATTCCGAACTTCGGACGGATCTCCAGCACGGATCCGACATCGGCGATCGTGTGGACGATCTCCTGCATGTCGTAGAGGCGAAGCCGGTTCTCCGGCACGACGTGGCGCAGCGGGCGCTGGTCGTGTGCCTCCCAGTCGGAAGTCGGTCCCTGGAAGTAGGAGAGGTACTTCTTCGCCACGTCGACCGCTTCTTCCTCGTCCTCGACCAGGATGTCGACGACGCCGTTCGGCACCTGGAAGGACATGGGACCGACCTCTTCCGGGGTGTAGATGCCGAGGCCGCCGCCCTCGATCATGGCCGGACCGCCCATGGCGATGGTCGACGCCTTGGTGGCGATGATCACGTCGCAGCAGGCGAGCAGGGCCGTGTTGCCGGCGAAGCAGCGGCCGTTGTTCACGCCGACCAGCGGAATGAGGCCGGAGAGCTTGGAGAACTGGGTGAAGGTGTAGGTGTCGAACGCGACCCGCGGCCCCGTGTAGTCGTCGCCCGGCCGGCCGCCGCCGCCTTCCGTGAAGAAGACGAGCGGCAGCATGTACCGGTTCGCCAGATCGAACAGGCGGTCCTGCTTGTAGTGGTTGCGCCCGCCCTGCGTGCCGGCGAGGACGGTGTAGTCGTAGGAGAGCACCATCGCGCGCGACCTCGCGTCGTCGAACAGGTCGCCGTTGATCGAGGCGGTACCGGCGACCACGCCGTCGGCGGGCGTGTACTGGCGGAGCTTCTCGTCGCTGTACTTCTGGTGCTGGCGGGCCACGATCAGCGGCCAGTACTCCTTGAAGGACCCCGAGTCGACGAGTTGCTCGATGTTCTCACGCGGCGTCCGGAAGCCGAAACGGCGTCGGCGGGCGACCGCCTCTGGCCGGTTCTCGTCGAGGGTGTAGGCGTGGCGCTGGATGTTCTCCTCCAGATCGGGCCGGATGTAGTCCGGGTCGATTTCGACGGCGGCGTCGGCCGCCTCGCCACCCTCGGCCCCTTCCACGAGAACGAGGGGATAACCCTCCCGGATCGTGTCGCCCACGGCCATCGTCACCCGGAGAACCGTGCCGCTCGTGTCGGCGCGGAGCACGTGCTCCATCTTCATCGCTTCGATCACGGCGACCTGCTGGCCGCGCAGGACCTCGTCGCCCTCGGCAACGTCGATGCTGACGATGGTGCCCTGGATCGGCGCGGTGATTCCGGCGGCCCCCTCGGTGTCTACGACCGAGACGGGCAAGCCGCTGGCATCGTCCGTCTGGTCAGCCCGAGCGGCCTTCGTCTCCTGGTCGTAGGCGAACAGGGCCAGGGGATCGGCCGTGTCGACACGGGCGCCGGCGAAGCCGCTGTCGCGGGCGCTGCTTTCGGTCGAGGCCGCCTCGCCGCCGGCGCCGGGACCGGCTGCCGGGACGAAACGGGGCCTGCGTCCGTTGCCGGCCGCCGCCGCCAGTTCCCCGGCGTTGTCGTCCAGCCAGCGGGTGTACAGGCGACCCGCCTCGAAGTCCGGATGGGCGAGGACGCCCTGGAGCCAGGGGATGTTCGTGGAAGGTCCGCCGATGCGAAACTCGTCGAGGGCCCGGGAGGCGCGCTTGACGGCGGCGGCGAAGTCGTCCGAGGGCGAGTGCACGATCACTTTCGCGAGCAGCGAGTCGAACGCGGGGTTCGGCTCGTAGCCGGCGTAGCCGCAGCCATCGATTCGCACACCGGGACCGCTCGGCGGTTCGTAGGCGGCGAGGACGCCGGAGGACGGTCGCACGTTGCCGTCGGCGTCCAGGGTCTCCAGATTGACGCGGGCCTGGATCGCGAAGCCGCGCGTCCGCCGCGCGTCCGGGTCGTCGAGCCCGAGGTCCGCGAGCGACTCGCCGCGGGCCACCCGGAGTTGCGCCTGCACCAGGTCCACGCCGGTCACGGCTTCGGTGACCGTGTGCTCGACCTGGAGGCGCGCGTTGGTTTCGATGAAGGCGAAGCGGCCGGCCCTCTCTTCATGTGGACTGCCGTTGTCTCCGCCCGCGCCATCGCCGGCATCGACCAGGAACTCGAAGGTCCCGAGACTGTTGTACGTCGCGGCGCCGCCCAGGCGCAGCGCCGCATCGATGATCGCCTGGCGGACCTCGGATCCCAGGTTCGGCGCCGGCGCTGTTTCGACCACCTTCTGGTGCCGGCGCTGGGCGCTGCACTCCCGCTCGCCGAAGTCGATCAGGCCGCCGACCTCGTCGCCGAGAAGCTGGACCTCGATGTGACGGGCACGCGGGATGAGTTCCTCGACGTAGAGACCGCCGTTGCCGAAGGCGCGCTCGGCCTCGGACCCGCAACGTTCGTAGGCCTGTTCGATGTCCCCGGCCGCGGTGACGATGCGGGCGCCGCGCCCGCCGCCGCCGGCGAGCGCCTTGATGATGATCGCCCCGCCGTCGCCGAGGGCGGCGAAGAACTCGCGAGTCTCCTCCAGGGTCGTGAGGTGGTCGGTGCCACGCAGCACAGGCACGTCCGCGGCGCTCGCGGCCGCGCGCGCCCGGCCCTTGTCGCCGAACAGCTCGAGGACCTCCGGCCGCGGGCCCACGAACGTGATGCCGGCCGCGGCACAGGCGGCGGCGAAGTCCGCGTTCTCGGCCAGGAAGCCGTATCCCGGGTGGACCGCGTCGCAGTTCGCGTCGGCGGCCCTTGCCACCACGTCCTCGATGTCGAGGTAGGCCCGCACGCCGCGTCCGCCGAGAGCTACGGCCTCGTCAGCGATCCGCAGGTGCAGTCCGTTGGCGTCGTCCTCGGAGTAGATCGCGACCGTGGCGATTCCCAGATCCATCGCCGCGCGGGCGATCCGTACCGCGATCTCGCCGCGGTTGGCGATCAGCAGCCGCTGCATGGGGCGGCGATTATAGAAGGGAGTGCTGGCGTTCCGGGTCGGGTGCGGGCTTGTCGGGGCCGGCGGACGCCGGGGCGATATCCACTCCCGCCTGCAGGGGAAGACCGTCCGGGCCGAGTTCGATGAGGCGGTGACGGGGATCTCGCACGAGGCGCCGCGCGGCCCACTGCCTGACCTCCTCCTCCTGGCTGAACACGACGATCTGCCGTTCGTCGCTCAGGGCGAGGAGGAGGTCGAGGAACCGGCTTGTGCGGTCGGTGTCCGAGTGCACGGTGGCATCGTCGAGGAAGAGGGGCGCGGACTCCTTCTTGTCGCCGAGCGCTTCGGCGAGTCCGATGCGGAGCAGCAAGTAGGTCTGGTCGACGGTGCCGTGTGACAGCTCTGTGGCCGAGCGGTAGACCCCGTCTTCGACCCTGAGTTGCACTTCCATGCCCTCTTCCGGGTCGATGCGGACCGCGGAGTAGCGGCGGTCAGTGACCAGGCTCAGCCGCTTCTCCAGCGCTTCGCGCAGGTCCGGCGCGAGCATGCGATGGACTTCGTCCTGGGCCGCCTCGAGGTGTTCCCTGGTCTTGTCGAGGATCTCGTTTGCTCGCCTCAGGAGGTCGACCTCGCACTCTGCAGCGGCGCGCTCCTCCTCGAGTTCCGCGAGGGAGGGGAGGTCCGCGTCGGCCGCAAGCTGGACTTCATGCCGGTTGACTTCGATGCGGGCGTTGACAGCGTCGGCGCGGGCCTCGGCGAGCGTTCGTTCCAGTTCGTGGTCGTCGAGCCCCTTGATGTCGTCCGTCTCCACCGGCAGTGAGTCCGCGGTCTGGCTCGCCCGAGCCGCCGTTGCGTCGCGCCGGGCCGCCAGGCTCTCGCGATCACGGCCGTCGAGGAGGCGCTGCAGGCGGTCCCAGTCTTGTCGCTGTTCCTGGAGCCGGCGCTCCCATCCGGCGGCCGCATTGGCGTTGCGGCGGCAGCGCTGCTCGTAGCGATCGAGCAGCCCGGCGACGGATGAGTCCGGATCTTCCACGCTGCGGCCGCCGAGCGCGGTGCGGAGGGCGGCTTCGGCCGTCGTCTCCGCACTACGCGCCGCTTCCATGCGGCTCAGCCAAAGGGCTTGCTCACGGCCCCAGGCTTCTCGCTCCCCGAGTGCCGCGAGGGCGGTCCGCACGGCATCCGCGTCGGCTCCGAGCCCGAACTCCGAGAGTTCGTTGCGGGCCGCTTCCAGCAGGTGTTCTCTGCGCTTGTGCTTTCGTTTCAGATCCCTCAGATCCGCCTTGGCATCAGCCAGATCCATGCTTCGGGAAGCCTGTTCATGCGAAGGGGGCGGTGGGGGTAGACGCAGCCGCTTCTGTGCGCGGTAGATGAGGAGGGAGCAGGCGAGCGCGAGCAGGGCACCGGCGATACCGAACGGGCGAGGAAGAAGATCGATCAACCCCAAAACGACGAGAAGGCTGCCCACGGTCCCGCCAACCCAGGGCCACCGGCCAAGGCCGACAGCCGCTTCGAGCTGACGGCCCGGTTCTTCCAACTCGTCGCGAAGCGCCGTGACTCGTTGTTCCGCTTCGTCGAGCGACTCGGCGGGTGGCATCTCCAGGACTTCCAGTGCGCGCCTGACGGCTGCCTCGTCGGACTTTGAGATGACCGTTTCCGGAGGCTCGCCGGGTCCCAGTTGTTCGCGCAGGCTGCGCGCTTCGGTGGCCGCACGCCACGTCCTTGCGGCTCCGGCGACTTCCGGGGCCACTTCGCTGTCGCCGTCCGGCGCCTCGGTGTCTTCGCCGGGCGGCGGCGCGCCGTTCGGGAACTTCGGCGTCAGCCGGTCGATTTCGGCCAGGCGTGTCTCCAGCCGCTCCAGCTCCCGTTCGGCATGCACCTCCTCCCACGCCTTGACAAGTGCGTTGGCGCTCCGGGCCCAATCGCGGGCCGCGATCAGTTCGTTCTCCTGGCTTGTGCGTAGCTTGTGGCGACTCCTGCCGTCCTCCAGGGCTTCACGGGCAGCGGCTGTGCGGTCGATCGATCGCTGCAACGGCTTGGTGGAGTTCCGGCGTTCCAGGCCGATCTCCTCGCTGGCGTACTCCGTCAGCGTGCGGAGGGCCTCCACGGCGGTGGCGGCGCCGCCCGCCGAGGCTGCCGCCCGCTGGAGTTCCTCCTTGAGAGCCGATGCCTCGTCACCCTTCCTCTCGCTCTTCTGGCGCAGTCTCTGGATGTCGCCCTGTCCGATGACCAGGGTCGACGGCATGACCTGGCGGTTCAGGCCGAGGAACCGCGAGCCGTCGATGCTGCCGCTGTAGATGATCTCGTCGCCGATGGTGCGTCCGGTGTCGGCGTCGTGGGCAACGCTCTCCTTCGTGTCGAGGTCGCGCTGCTGGATCTCGATCCGCCGTCCGTCGTCGAGCTGGAACTTCACCGTTGCGCGCCACTGGCCGCCGCTCCAGGGTTTGTACTGGCGCTCGAACTCACGCTCTTCCAGGGTGTTGGCGCCGCGGCCGCGGCGCCGGCCGCAGAGAGCGGCGAAGATCGCCTGCAGCCAGGTCGACTTGCCGGCCTCGTTGTCGCCATGGATGACGGTCATTCGGGGCGCCAGGTCGAGTTCGCCGTTCAGCTTCCCGAACTCATGCGCGCGGACGCGAAGGATCTTCACGCGGTCTCCCCGATCGCGGGCGCGGCCCCGGAGGCGCCCATCCGGAGTTCGTCGATCACGGCGAGGTCATCCCGGCCGTCCAGCGCGCGGAGGCCGGCGAGAAGCACGAGCCGCTCGGTTTCCGGGTCCAGGTCGTCTTCGCGGACCCGCTGTACGAACATGCCGCGCACGGTGGGCTCCTGCTCGATCTGCTCCAGGTCGTAAGGCGGGGTCAGACCGGAGATGTCGACCAGGATCTGCTCGATTCCGTCCGGCAGTTCGAACGAGCCGGCCGTGAAATCGTCCTCGTGCAGGTGAAGGTCGTCCGGTTCGCCGATCAGCCGGATACGAGCGGCGCCCGCCATGCCGGAGAGCGCGTTGCGGACGCTGCCCCGGGCCTGGCTCGCGTTCTCGACGTCCGTCAGGTCGACGCTCAGTGTGTGAAGGGCGGGAGGCCGCGGGTCGAGCCGGCGACGCGTTACGCGACCGTTCTCGACCTCTAGCATCACCGCACTGCCGTAGGCCTCGTTGAACTTGAGCCGTTCGAGGGAACCGAGCCGGGTCCAGGTCGGACGGTCGGCGGGTTTGTGAGAGTGGCCGACGACGGCGTGGTCGAACCCCGCGGCGGCGATCTGGTCGCCTTCGAACGGGGCATGTCGGTACTGGCCCTGGAACGCGGCGTTGCGTTCCTCGCCGTGGAACACGGCGATGTGAGTACCGGCGCCCTCGACCTGGAAGCCGTCGTCGAAGAAGCCGGGCGTGTCCGCGGGCTTGCGATGCGCGGCGCCCCAGATGGTCACGCCGTCGGCGAGCTGCTTCGACGTGAAGTGCGTCTCCGGGAAGATGTGGACGTTGGCCGGCCAGTCGACTCGCCGGTACGGGCTCTCCGTGTCCGCGTAGTCGTGGTTGCCGGGAGCCGCGAAGACCTGGAGGCTTGATCGTTCGAAGGTCCGGCACAGGAACCCGACCGTGTCCGGCGACACGAGCTCATGTTCGAACAGGTCGCCGCCAATCAGCACCGCGGCAGCACCCCCTTGCCGGGCCTGCTCGAACGCCCAGGTCACGCCCTCGCGCAGCCGCTGGCGCTGCCGGCGGGCAACCTCCCTGCTCGCCCAGCCGAACTTCGAGTCCAGGTGAGCGTCGCTGAACGCGAGGAGCTTCACACTCCGGGTGTTCCAGGCGGGACGCTAGCGGCGCCGGCGGTGTGCGTCACTCCTCGAGAACCGCGGGCCAGTTTTCGTCGGCCTGCTCGATGTTCCGGTCGCGGTCCTCGAGCCATTGCCTCATGACCCTTTTGTTGTAGTTCAGGTAGAGCTTGCCGTCCACGAGCGTGAACGCATCCGGGTCGGTTGGGGCGGTGTAGTTGCGGCTCACCGCCCAGGCGCAGTAGCCGCCGTACTGGGGCGCGTACTTCTCCGGATCCTGGGAGAAGCGATCCCGGTTCCCGGCGCTGGCAAAACGCCAGTCGGCGCCCTGCCAGCCGAGCGTGAAGTCCTTGTCGCCTTTGACAGCCTTCCCTTCCGTGAAGTAGGCGACCGGGTCGTAGCCGCGGATGGCCAGGTTGCCGCGGGTGGCGAAGACCGGGTCCTTCTCGGCGGCGGCGGCCGGAATCGCGGCCAGTGCGGCACTGATGATAAGGGCGGCGAGGGTCGTCGCGCGAGCGAATCGGGGGTGACGACGGCGGTGCTGTGGCCTAGACATGAGGCGAGTCCTCCTCGGGCGAGTCTATTCAGTCACCGTGCCTGTTCCCCCGGCTCCGGACTGGTGGGGAGCGGGAGTTCAGATCTCGAGCCTCTCCGTCTGGAGTCCCTTGAAGCGATCGAAGTCGCGGTCGTGGGTCAATAGCCTGGAGACGCCGTGCTCACGGCAGAGCGCGACGATCTGGGCGTCGAAGACGAGATTGCCGACGGCGTTCACTTCGCGGATGGCCTCCAGCAGGAGTTGTGCGTAGTGCGGGCCCGGTCGCAGCAGCGTGAGACTCGGTGAGGCGAGGATGCGCTCCACGTTCGCGCTGGCTTCATCCGCCGTGTACGGTCGAGTGAAGACCTTGGGGTGCGTCGCTAGACGAAGAAACTCGACCAGGCACGGCGCCGGTAGGGACCAATTGAACAGGGCGCCGGAGAGCGTCTCGAGGTGGCCGCAGGCGGCCTTGTGCATGGGTGAACCTGGGTCGTGGGCGTAGACGAGGATGTTCGTGTCGACGGCGATCAATCCAGACCGTCCATGATGTCGTAGAGGGAGTTGCGGTCGGCGACGTCAACGCCCGGCAGGGTGCGCGTCTTCTTGGTGACGAGCTTCAGCTTGTACGGCTCCTCGGCCCGTTGCGGGGGCTGCAGGTACTGCCGGATAGCCCGCTCGATCAGGCGAGTCAGCGGTTCGCCGTCCTCGGCGGCGCGAACTTTGGCCGCCTTGATCAGGCGGTCGTCGAAGTTCAGCGTGGTCTTCATACAGAAATCTGTATCACCTGCGGTGGATTCCTGTCAACGGAGCGGCCCGGTCTCGCGGATAGTGTCTGCTGCGGCCATGTGGCGTTTTTCTACCTTCGCCCTAGTCCTTCTGGTTGCGGTTCTCCTGGCGTGCGCCGAAGCGGACGGCGGCGCGGATGTGTCGACGGCGGTTCCCGCGCCGGAGCCAATCTTCGTCGAGCGGGCTTCAGAGGCGGGACTCGACTTCGTCCACCGCAACGGCGCTGTCGGCGATTACAACTACCCGGAGCTGCTGGTGGGAGGCGCGGCGCTGCTCGACTTCGACGACGACGGACTGCTCGACGTCTACCTGGTACAGAGCGGTCCGGTTCCCGGGTCGGCGGGGAGCATGGGCCCGGCTGCCGACCGGCCCGGCAACCGCCTCTACCGCAACCTGGGTGACGGCGGGTTCGAGGACGTAACGGATGCCGCGGGCGTCGGAGACACAGGCTACGGCGCCGGGGCGACCGCGGCCGACTACGACCGGGACGGTCTGGTCGACCTCTACGTGGCGAACGTCGGCCCCAACCGGCTCTACCGCAACCTGGGCGACGGCGCCTTCGAGGACGTGACCGAGCGCGCCGGGGTCGGCGATCCGGCCTGGTCTTCCAGCAGCGTGCTCTTCGACTATGACGGCGACCTGGACCTGGACCTCTTCGTCGCCAACTACGTTGTCTGGAGCGCCGATCGGGAGCGCCCCTGCCTCGGGCCCAACGGCCTCCGCAACTACTGCAATCCGGCGGAGTATCCGCCGGCGCCGGACACCCTGTACCGCAACGACGGCGGCGGCCGGTTCAGCGACGTGAGCGAGGCTGCCGGGATCCGTTCGGTCGCCGGGCCCGGGTTGGGCGTGGTCGCGGCGGACTTCGACGGCGACGACCTCACCGATCTCTACGTTGCGAACGACCAGGCGGTGAACCACCTGTGGCTGAACCAGGGGGATGGCACGTTCCGGGAGGACGCGCTGGCGCGTGGCGCGGCGCTCAATGAACTCGGCCAGCCCGAGGCCGGCATGGGGATCGCCGTCGCCGACCCGGACGGCGACGGCGACCTTGACCTGTTCCTGGCCCATCTGAGCGGGGAGACGAACACCTTCTACCGCAACGACGGCGGCGCCTTCTTTCACGACGTGACCGACGAGGCGCGGCTCGGCGGCGTGAGCAAGCCGTACACCGGCTTCGGCACGTCCTGGTTCGACTACGACGGCGACGGACTCCTCGATCTGTTCATCGCCAACGGCAAGGTGACGCCGGGCGACACCGCCGCGTTCGACTACCGCGAACCGAACCAGTTGCTGCGCGGCCTGCGTTCCGGCGGCTACGAGGATGTCTCGACTCGGGCCGGCGCCGCCCTGGGGCTGCTTGAGGTCAGCCGCGGTGCAGCGTTCGGCGACCTGGACAACGATGGCGACGTCGACGTCCTCCTCGTCAACAACGAAGGGCCCGCGAGGTTGTTCAGGAACGACGTCGGCAATCTCCGCTCGTGGCTGGTCGTCGACCTCTGCGGCGGCGGGATCTTCGACCGCTCGGCGATCGGCGCCCGGGTGACCGTCGAGACGGCTGGCCGAAGTTGGACCCGCGAGGCCCGCGCCGCCTACAGCTTCGCGGTCGCCAACGACCCCCGGGTCCACTTCGGGCTTGGCGACGCCGGTCGGATCGACCGGCTGGAGGTGCGCTGGCCGGACGGCACCGTTACTGAAAGGACGGACGTGCCGGTGAGCCGCATTGTGCGTTTACTCGCGCCGGACGGGGAGCGACCCGGAGAAGGGGTCTGCCGTGACGCGGAGTGACGCCGCCACCGTTGTCGGTGCGCCGGCATTCTGGCCGGCATGGGGCGTCACGATCGTTCTTATGGGGTTGGTCCTCGGCTGTAGCGGCCCACGAGCCGACGTTCCCAACGAACCGGCGCCAGCCACAACCACCGACATCCCCCGCATCCCCAACCTCTCCGAACTCGACCCGGGCTTCGTCACGGCTGTCCGTGACGCCCTCGCGGTCGTCGATCGCGACCCATCGAGCGGCGCGGCAGTCGGCGCCCTGGGCCGTCTATACCAGGCTCACCGCTACGTCGACCAGGCACGGCGCTGCTACGAGCGGGCGGAGGAGCTCGATCCGTCGAGCCCCGACTGGCCTTACTACCTGGGTTTTCTCGCCGCGGGCCGCGGCGCTCACGACGAAGCGGCGCGCCGCTTCGAACGCGCCCTGGGACTCCGGCCGTCGTACTGGGCGGCGCGCGTCCGGCTCGGCAACGCCCTGCTAGCCGCGGGTAACGCGAGTGGCGCCGAGGCGGCGTTCCGCGCGGTGCGGGCCGCGTCTCCCGGCACGCCCTGGGGCGAACTCGGATTGGGCAAGACGGCCCGCCGCCAAGGCGAGCCCGAGACCGCGGCTCAACATCTGCGCACGGCGCTGGCGCTCGATCCGGCCCATCGCGAGACCCGCTATCTGCTGGCGATGACGGAGCGGCAGCTCGGCAACTCCGAGCGCGCCGGAGAACTGTTGGCCGGCCTGGAGGCCGCGGAAGTCTCCAGCCTCGACGATCCGATGCTGGAGGCCGTGTTCGAACTCGTCCGGGACACGCAGACCATGATCCGGACCGCGAACCAGCGGTTGGCCGAAGGGAACCACGTCGCCGCGGGGCGCCTCTACCGCGAGGTGCTGCGGCTCGATCCGGATTCCTACGACGCGCACCTCAACCTGGGCGTGCTCCACGGTCTGGCCGACCGCAACCAGGAGGCCGCCGCGGCGCTGGAGAGGGCGCTCGAGATCGATCCGGACCGGGCCGACGCCTACGCGCTTCTCACGATCGCCTACATCAGGACCGGACGTGCCGAAGAAGGCTTGCGTCAGTTGGAAAAGGCGCTCGAGTTGGACCCCGATCATCCTCGTGCGCGAGAGATTCTCCGCAGCCTGGGCGGCAGTTTGGAACAGTTGCGCTAACATCTGATGTTTGGCCCCACTGGGACGGCTCTTGCGCCGCCTGGTCAACGGCGCGCCGGAGTTGTCCTGGTGAGACTCCAGGTCGGTTCCCCGGCGTGAAGCAACGTCCGAGGCTCCGACCCGGAGTTGAACGGGCAGCCGGGAATCACGAAGCGTGGTGATTCCCTCGGCTCACAGGGGTCTTCTCCAGCAGACGGGAGAATGCCTCAGGCGGCCGGAAGTGGCCGGTACGAGATCGGAGATGGCCGGTCTGTCCGGCTGGAGAGTCAATTGTCTCTCCGCCCCTCGCTGCCCGTCGGGTCGCGATTCAGCGAAGGTCGACCGAGAGGGGGGTTCAGATGGATACGAGAGTCTTGTGCGCGGCGCGGCGTTTCGCCGCGGGCTGCGTGTTGTCCATGGGTGGCGTTGGGGCTGGTTACGGACAGATCGTGATCAACGAGATCATGCAGAACCCCAGTGCTGTCAACGACAACCAGGGCGAGTGGTTCGAGCTCTACAACGCGGGGAGTGAGACGGTCGACCTGAACACCTGGACGATCAAGGACGATGGCAGCAACACGTTCACCATCTCCAGCAGCACGGAAATCACTGCGGGCGGTTACCTCGTCTTCGGAATCAACGCGACGACATCGTCCAACGGGGGCGTCACGGTCGACTACGACTATCCGAACGGCTTCTCTCTGAGCAACGGCGACGACGAACTCGTGCTTCTGGATGGCACAAGCACGGAGCAGGACCGCGTCAACTGGGACGGCGGACCGAACTTTCCCGACCCGAACGGAGCCTCGATGGCGCTCAAGGCGACCGACCTCGACAACAACGTCGGTTCCAACTGGTGCGAGGCGACGACCAGCTACGGCGACGGCGACAAGGGCACGCCCGGCGCCGCGAACGACTGTCCGACGGCGCCGGTGGACTTCACGGGCGCCATCTATGACATTCAGGGGAGCGGTGCCGAAAGCCCCCACGTTGGCGCCAAAGTCACGACGAACGACAACGTAGTGACCGCGGTAGGCGCGGGCGGCTTCTTCATCCAGACCCCAACCGCGGCCAGCGACAGCGACGCCGACACCTCGGACGGGATCTTCGTTCTCTACGACGGAACGACGACGATCAACGCAGGCGACCAGGTCGACGTGGTGGGCGAAGCCGAGGAGTTCTTCGGTTTCACCCGGATCAACGCCACGATGTCCATTACCGATGCGTCGGTCACCGTCGACGCCAGCAACCAGACGTTGCCCGATCCGGTGGCTTTCGGCGCGACGGTGCCTTCGGGTGACCCAGCGAGTCCCAGTTGCGCGATCGAGTACGAGTGCTATGAGGGCATGCGGATCCGGATCGCGTCGGGCACGGTGAGCAGCGGCAGCCAGTTCTTTCGTAGCGACCCGGTTGCCGAGATGTACATCACTCCCACTTCGTCGCGCGCGTTTCGGGAGAAGGGTCTCGAGTATCCGGGCGACACGACGAACACGAACATCCCCGTTTGGGACACGAATCCCGAGCTCTTCGAACTCGACCCGAACAAGCTGCGTGACGAGAACGAGTCCTGGGTGCCCGGGACGGCGTTTTCGGCAACGGGTGTCCTCGGTTACGAGTTCGGTGGCTATGAACTCTGGCCGACCGAGTTGACGCGCCTCACCGCAGCCACCGCTCTGCCACGACCGGTCCGGCAGCGAAGGGCGGGCGAGGTGTCGGTCGCGTCACTGAACCTGCTGAACCTGAACGCTTCGGCCGGGGACTACGACACGAAGCTGGTCAAGCTGTCCCGCTACATACGTGAGGTCTTGCGATCTCCGGACGTCATCGGCATCCAGGAGGTCTTCACGATCGAAGCACTGACCGCGCTGGGCAACAAGATTCGAACCGATGGCGGTCCTACGTACACGGCGTACGTCGAAGTGGGCAACCAGCCGACCGGGGCGAACGTCGGCTTCCTTGTGCGCTCGGGAGTCACGGTCGACGCGGTTACCCAGCACAACAAGAGCGAGACGTTCGTCAACCCGACAACGACCAACAACGACATCCTGCACGACCGGCCGCCGCTGCAGCTCGATGCGTCCGTCACCGGCATCGAGTTCTCGGTGATCGTCATTCACAACCGCTCGTTCATCGATGTCGACACCGATCGGGTGCAGGTTAAGCGCCTGGAACAGGCCGAGTCCGTAGCAGCCCTGGCTCAGGCGCGCCAGGACTCGAAGCTGATCATCGTCGGCGACTTCAACGCGTATCAGTTCACCGACGGCTACTCCGACATCGTCGGCGTGATTTCGGGCGACTTCACGGCCAGTGAGAGTAAACGTCCCGGAATGGACCTGGTGAATCCGAACCTCAAGAACCTGGTCGCGGATCTGGAAGCAGCGGAACAGTACTCCTACGTGTTCCGGGGCAACGCCCAGGCGCTTGATCATGCTCTGGTCAATGCAGAGATGCAGCCGAGCGTGGTCGAGATGGTCTACGCGCGGGGCAACGCGGATGCGGCGGAAGGCGAGGAGGAAAACGCGGGCTCAGCTCTCTACGCCTCCGACCACGACGGTTTCGTGGTGTTCCTGTCGGCGCCGGGTCGTGCGGCTCCGCAAGCGCCGGGCGATCCGGGTGGCGGCACACCGCAGACAGCGGATCTGGACCTCGGCGCCGAAAGCCAGATCGTCTCGAACAGCATGGTTCGCTACGACGTCAGTGTCGAAAACGAGGGTCCCGGCATCGCTCGTGACGTCGTTGTCATGAGTTCCTTCTCGGGCGGCGTCGCCCCAGTGGAGGCGAGGACCTCCGGCTGCGAGGAGGATCCGGGTGGCGTACCGGAGTGCAGTCTCGGCGACATCCGGGTCGGAGAGTCCGCCTCGTTCAGGATCAACGTAGACACCGGCGGCGCCAGTGAGGCGTCGCTCCGGTACAGCGGCTCCATCGTCAGCGACACGTCGGATCCGACGCCGGAGGATGACGATATCGACATCTCCCAGCCGCTCGGTCCGCCGAACATTCCCAGCGATCTCGTGGCGACGGCGATCAGTTCGACCGAGATCGAACTCCGCTGGAAGGACAACTCGAGCGTCGAGACCGGCTTCGAGGTCTTCCTTCAGGGTCCAGGCGACTCGAGGCTGCGGCTGATCGGGTCGGTGCCCCGGAACACGACCTCCATGATCGTCGCCGATCTGGTGCCCGACATCAGGTACAACTTTGCTGTCGAAGCACACAATGGCCCGCTGCGCTCGGGACAGACGCCGAAGGCAACCGCGACGACATGGTTCTCGGACGCAGCCGGCTGTGCTGATGATTCCGTGCTCTGCGTCGGGAGCTTTGAGGTCGAGGTCGAGTGGACAGCGGCCGACGGCAGGACGGGGCGCGGCGTCGCCGAGCGGTTGACCGCGGAGACCGGGGACTTCTGGTTCTTCCATCCGGCGAACATCGAGATGGTGATCAAGGTACTGGACGGTTGCCGGATCAACGGTCACTACTGGGTCTTTGCCGCCGGTCTGACCGACGTCCAGGTGACGACGACCGTTCGCGACCTCCGCAGTGGCCTGGAGATGAGCTGGACCAACCCGCAGGGCACCCTGTTCGAGCCAATCGCGGATTCGGAGGCGTTCGCCACCTGCGGAAGTGCGTCGAGCGTGGCCGTCGCGAGCCGGGTACGGCTCAGCGGCGCTCCGCGGGAACGCGCTGTCGACCTCTATCAGGCGAGTCTGGCCGAGAGTGATCGACTCGATCTGGCCAGCACGGCCTGTGCGGCGAGCGAGACAGCGCTGTGCCTGCAGAGTGCCCGCTACGAGGTGCGTGCGAACTGGCAGGCCGGTGAGCAGGAGGGCGAGGCGATGGGCATGCCACGCACTCCCGACACCGGCATGTTCTGGTTCTTCAACCCGGACAACGTCGAACTGATCGTCAAGGTGCTCGATGGTTGCGCCCTCAATGGCCACCGCTGGGTGCTGATGGGCGGTCTGACGGATGTCGGCGTCGATATCTTCGTGACGGACAGCGAAACCGGCGAAGCGAGGATCTACGGGAGTCCGGGCGCTTCGGCTTTCCAGACGATGTTCGACACAACGGCGTTCTCATGTGGCGCTGGGAAGTAGGTCCGCCGGCAGATCCTCAACGCCGAGATACTTCGCGTCGTAGGCGGTCCCCCAGAACACCTGCGTGGGGTGGTCCACGGCGGCTGCGGGCGAGTAAGTGCCGCGGTCCTGGGCGGGTAGGGCGCCGGTCAGCGACACGGCTGCCACGGTGCCGAGCAACGCGGTGTTCGGCTTCATCCCCTGGCTACCTCCGGAAGTAGGGTCGGCGGCGTAGCCGCCGGTCGCTATCATCGCGCGCTTGGACGGAAGGAGGCGGCGACGTGTTGAAGGCGGTTCAGTTGGGTCAGAAGTGCGGACTCCGGGTGTCGGAGCTGTGCCTGGGAACGATGAACTTCGGAGAGCCGGGCAGGGGTCACCAGGGCGACTGGACGCTCGATATCGACGCCTCTCGGCCGATCTTCCAGGCCGCCATTGAGCGTGGACTCTTCTACTTCGACTGCGCGGACATCTATGGCATCGGCGCCTGCGAGCGGGTGGTCGGGGCGCTCCTGCGCGAGCTGCTGCCGCGCGACGAGTACGTGATCTCGACCAAGGTGTCCATGCCGATGGGCCGGTCGCCGAACCAGGGCGGGCTGTCCCGCAAGCACATCATGGAGGGGGTCGACGGTTGTTTGCAGCGGCTGGGCCTGGACTACATCGACCAGTTGATCATCCATCGCCACCCGCACGGCATTCCCGGCCAGGTCCAGGCGCCGATCGAGGAGACGCTGGAGGCCCTGCACGACGTGGTCAAGGCCGGCAAGGCCCTCTACCTTGGCGCGTCGTCCATGTTCGCGTGGCAGTTCACCGAGCTCCAGATGACGGCGCAGCGGAACGGCTGGACCGAGTTCGTGTCGATGCAGAACCACTACAACCTCGTCTACCGGGAGGAGGAGCGTGAGATGAACCCGTACTGCGCCCGGACCGGCGTGGCGCTGACTCCGTGGTCGCCGCTGGCACGCGGCATTCTCACGGGCTCGTACAAGGGCAGCTTCGACGAGGGCGGAACGGACCGCTCGAAGGGCGGCGACCGGGTCCGCACCGAGATGCTCTACGGCGGCGCCGCCACCTTCGACATCGCCGACCGGGTGGTCGAAGTGGCCGGGAAGTACGGCCGCACGCCGGCGCAGATCTCGCTGGCCTGGCTGGTGAACAAGCCCGAGGTCACATCGCCCGTCGTCGGCGTGTCGAAGATCTCCCAGATCGAGCAGCTCGTCGAGGCGACGACGATCGACCTCGATGCGGAGGACGTCGCCTACCTGGAGGAGCTGTACCAGCCGGTCGAGAACCTGCTGTCGCGCGGTCACTCCTGAGCGTTCCCGGCCTGCCGTCGGGCGCCCAGCCGCTATCATCGGCGGCGACCTTGAAGCATCGCGTTCATCCGGGAGGCTGCGCGGCGGTGGCGATCGCCTGCTGCATCGCCCTGCCTGTAGCTGCCATCGGCGCGCCGGTCGATACGGCCGGCCACGCCTGGGTCGGCGACCTGGCGCCGCTGGCCGAGTCGGACTTCGGTTACGAGCAGGCGGCGCACCTGCTGGAACGGGCCGGCTTCGGCGGTACGCCGGCGGAGATCGAGGAACTCGTTTCGCTCGGGCTGGAAGGCGCCGTCGCCCGGCTCGTGGACTACGAGACGATCGACGACTCGGCGCTCACGCCGTTCGACGAATCCGGGATCTGGGATCCGGGCATGGACCCGTTCCCGCCCAGCCGGGCGGCGGCGGTGCGGCGAGCGCGGCGGCACGGCCGGTCGCTCGGCGTGGACGTCCTACCCGAGGGTTCGTCGCGGCCGATCCAGCCGGTGGTCGACAAGTTCTTCTACGGGCTGCGCAGCAACGTGCTGGAGACGCGGCGGCTGGCGCTGTGGTGGGCCGATCGGATGGTGGTGACGCCGCGGCCGCTGGAAGAGAAGATGACCCTCTTCTGGCACGACCACTTCGCGACCTCGGAAGTCAAGGTCCGCGACGCGCGCAAGATGCACCTCCAGAACCGGACGTTGCGTACTCATGCCACGGCGGACTTCAAGAGCCTGGTGCTCGCGGTAATGCGCGATCCGGCGATGCTGGTTTACCTCGACAACCGGGAGAACGTGAAGGACCACCCGAACGAGAACTTCGGCCGCGAGCTGCTCGAGCTGTTCACGATGGGGGTCGGCAACTACACCGAGCAGGACATTCGCGAGGCGTCGCGGGCGTTCACCGGCTGGACGAACGACGTCCTCGACTTCCGGTTCGACGCCGATCTCCATGACGGTGGCCCGAAGACCTTCCTGGGGCGCGAGGGGAACCTGGGCGGCGAGGAAGTGCTCGACATCATCCTCGAGCAGCCGGCGACCGGCGAGTTCATCGCCGGCAAGGTTTACCGCTACCTGGTGCGGGAGGAACTCGACCCGGCGCTCCAGGTCGAACTGGGCCGGCGCCTGCGCGAATCGGGATACGAACTGAAGGCGCTGCTGCGAACGATCCTGTCGTCGCGGGACTTCTACAGTCCGCCGTCGGTCGCCACCCAGATCAAGAGCCCGGTCGCTCTCTTTGTCTCGACGTACCGCAAGTTCGGCGTGCCGACGGCGCCCACGGTACCCGACATGAACAGCCTCGCGGGTCGCCTGGGCCAGCAACTGCTCTACCCGCCGAACGTGGCCGGCTGGGCGGGCGGGCGCACCTGGATCACGCCGGCGACGTTGCTCGAGCGCGGCAACGCGATGCGTTCCGTCCTCTTTCCGCCGGCGCTCGAGGAGTTCGGCCATCCGGACCGGCGGATGCCCGGGATCTATCGCCAGGTCGGCGAGCGTCTGGCGCGGGGCATGACGATCACGGCGGCGACGAAGCAGGGCGACGCCGCGTCGAACACGCTGGCCGACGCGGATGAGGAGTACAACACCCGCTACGGCGGCTATCGCGGCTACGTGGTGGCCTACGAGCGGGTCAAGCTCGTGCCGCGCCACGTCCTCGACGTCGACGTGCGAGGCATGGTGTTGGCGGCCGGCGCCACCGACGCCGGGGGAGCGGTCGACCACCTCCTCCACCGGTTCCTGCGTGTTCCGCTGACCGAGCAGGGACGCGCGGCGCTGGTGCGGCACCTGGAGCGCGAACTCGAGTCGACCGGCCTGGAGGCACAGGCACCGGGCGCGACCGGGAAAGTCGAGGAAGCGCTACGCTCGACCCTCTACCTCGTCTTCAGTTCGCCCGAGTATCAGTTGGGCTGAGGAGTTCCCGATGGCTGAACGACTTCCCTGCGGCTGTTCGCGGCGCGACTTCCTGCACCGTGGCCTCCTTGGACTTGGCGTCGCCGCCGGTCTTCCGGCGGTTCTCGGACGTACGTCCGCGGCGCTCGCGCTCGAGGAACTGCGGTCCGGGATCTCGGACGCGTCGGGGCGCATCCTGGTCGTGGTCGAGCTCTCTGGCGGCAACGACGGGCTGAACACCGTCATCCCGTTCCGCAACGACGAGTACTACCGGGTGCGCCCGAACCTGGGCATCCGCCCGAAGCGGGCGATCGCCGTCACCGAGGAGGCCGGGTTCCACCCGTCGCTCGTCGGCATGGAGGGCCTCTACAAGGACGGGAACCTGGCGGTCGTCGAGGGCTGCGGCTACCCGAACCCGAGTCTGTCCCACTTCTCGTCGATGGGCTTCTGGCACACCGGCGTGCCGAACGGCGGCGAGGCGCTTGGCTGGCTGGGCCGTCTCGCGGACGATCACGGCCCGGACGGCACGCCCAACTACATCGTCAACGTGGCCAGCTCGCAGTCCCTGGCGGTGCGCGCGGCCAGGCACTCGCCGCTGGTCTTCGACGACCCGGGCCGCCTCCGGCGCCAGGGCACGCCGGGCGAGAAACAGGCGCTCGGCCAGTTCGGCACGGACGAGGCGAGCGGCAACGACGCCCTCGACTTCCTGCGCGGCACGGCCGCCAACGCCGCTTCCAGTGCGGCGCTCGTGCGCGACGCGTGGTCCGGCTACCGCACGCCAGTCGACTACGGCATCGGCGGCCTCGGCGCCGACCTGCGCAAGGTCGCGGCCTTGATCGAGGCCGAACTGCCCACGCGCATCTACTACGTCAGCTTCCGCGGCAACTCGTTCGACACCCACGTCCACCAGGCCGACACCCACGCCCGGCTGCTGATGTACATGTCCGACGCGGTCGCCGGCTTCCTGCGCGACGTCGACCGGATCGGCCGCGCCGACGATGTGGCGGTGCTGATGTTCACCGAGTTCGGCCGGCGGGTGGAGGAGAACGCGAGCCTCGGCACTGATCACGGCACCGCGGGCCCGATGTTCGTCGCCGGCAAAGGCGTCGCCGGCGGCTTCTACGGCGACACGCCGAGCCTCACCGACCTCGACGACGGCAACCTGAAGATGACGACCGACTTCCGGCGCGTCTACGCGTCGATGATCGAGGGCTGGATGGGAATGGACGACGCCTCCGCGGTCCTCAAGGGCGAGTTCCCGGCGCTGCCGGTGTTCGGCGCGACGTAGGCTTCGGGCTGGCGTTGGTTGGTGCCGAGATCGCGGCCTGGGAGCGTTCCCTTTCGGCAGTCGACTTCGTTCTCGGTTGACACCGGGAGTCGTCTGTGGTCGGATCCGACATGCGAAAAGACCCGCCGAGAGGCGGGTCGCAGATAGCCATCCGGCCCGAAGCGCTAAGCAACTACAATGGGCGGCTGGCTTTTCATGGGGGCTCCCTCGGGAGCCCCTCGTTAGTTTGCGGCGGAGAGGGTCGATGGACTACGTGGCGGTCTTCGTGGATGCTGGCTACCTGTTCGCCCAGGGCTCGCAGGTCCTTACCGGCACGAAGCTCCAACGTGGCGAGATGCGGCTCAACGTGGACGGCGCGGTGCGGGCGCTGACAGACCTCGCCGTTCGGGCTTCTCGCGAACTTCGGCTCCTCAGGATCTACTGGTACGACGGCACCTCGGGGGAGCCATCTCACCAGCACCGCACCCTCGCCCGACACGCTCACATCAAGGTGAGACTCGGCATCGTGAACAGGCAGGGCCAGCAGAAGGGCGTGGACTCACTCTTGGTGACGGACATGATCACGCTGGCACGGAACCGGGCGATGGCAGAGTGCGTTCTGCTCTCCGGTGACGAGGACGCGACCAGGTTCAGGACTTCGAGGCGCTCGGCATCGAAGAACAGGTTCTCGTACACGGAAACCAAGCCAGCCGCAACGACCCACTCGTCCTCAAGCGCCTGGAGCACCTCGCTTCGTTTCGTCAGGCGGTCGGCAGCCTCCTTGACCTCCTCCAGGAGCCCTTCCTCCAGGGTCTCGGTCTCCGGCGACGGGCCGTGGTCCGTCTCAGTCATTTAGCGGCAGAGAGCCTACCCTTCGAGGGTGCTCGCCCTGGCAGGTCGGACAGCTCTCGCGGCTTACTGCCGAAGTTGGGGCAGTGAGCCTTCGGCGCAGGCCTCGATCTGGAAGCGTCGGATCAACGCCTTGACGAAACGGCGCTGGACTTCACCGCGGCCCGACCGCTGCCGGCTGTGCTGGCCGCTCGGAAGAAAGGCGCTGCTGGCGTCGTAGGTGACGATCCAGTTGTGTTGACCGCGTTTGACGGTGTAACCGGGAGCGCAGACGTCCAGCATGGCGAAGACGCTCCGAAGCTGAATCTGCGCCACGAATCAGGCGGCTTCGGGCAGTCCGGCGAGGACCAGTTCGGATGGCTTGGGGTTGTTGGCGGGTCCGGTCTCGACGAACAACGTGACGCTATGGCGAAGGGCGGGATTCGGTCGCACCGGGAGTTCGGACTGGACCTGGCCGGCTGCGACCTTCTCTCGCGCCGCGTCGAACGCGTGAGCGGCCCATGCGTCCGTGTCCTTGAAGAACCTGGAGACCTTCCGCTCGAACACGTCGAAGTCGGGCGCGTCCGCCGCGATGTCGTACAGCGCGAGTTCCGTGTTCGCCTTCAGGTCGAGGTAGGCCTCGATCAGGGTGTCGCCCACGCCGGCGACGCCGCCCGGCTTCAGGCCGTGCGCGAGGAAGCCGTCCTCCTCTTCGGTGACCACGGCGCCCCCACGAAACTCGACTCCGGCGGCGAAGCCCGGGCCTTGTACGGGGATCTGCAATCGGAACACGATCGGGTAGACCGTGTCCGGCATGGGATCGATCATGTCGGTCTCCCTCTTCGACGTGGGAGGCGGGAAGGTTTGGATCAGCGGCTTGACCGGCCGGCAGCCGGGTGCTGGAAGGCGATGAGTATACCGAGGAGTCCGAGCGGGATCACCGCTCCCGGCGCCAGGGTCGGCATGGCGCCTCCCACGTTGGCGGCTTTCGACTACGGGGCCGCCGCGGCCTGCTCGTCCGCGAGCATGTTGCGGCGGTGGAGGACGTAGGCCTTGAGCAGGGCGACATCGTCGCGGTCGAGGACGGGGTCGAAGCTGGGCATGCCGACATCGACGAGTGCGCCTTCAAGCAGCGCTGCTTCGTAGGAGTCGAAGACGCGCTGTGACGATTGCCGCAGGTCGGGCGTGACGCCGCCGGAGACCGCGCCGTAGCCGTGGCAGACGAGGCAGTACTGGTTGAACAGCCGGCGCCCGGCATCGATGTCCTCCGCCTCTGCGCCATGGTCCACGCGGGTGACCCGGATCTCGCGGCGCTCCTGCCGCTCGATCGGCCGGCCGGTGGCGCCGAGGGCGTAGACGACGATCCGGCCTTCGGACTCGACTGCCTGCCGGGCGGAGCGGCTGCCGACGATGCCGAAGGCGCCGCCCCAGCCGGACATGACGGCGATGTGCTGGGTGCCGCCGGACTCGAAGGTGATCGGCGGCGCGATGACGCCGCTGCCGGTGTAGCTCTCCCAGAGCTTCTCGCCGTCATCGGCTCGATACGCGGTCAACTGGCCGAAAGGCGTACCCTGAAAGACGAGGTTGCCGGCCGTGGCAAGCACGCCGCCCGACCAGGGCATCGTGTACTGCGCCCGCCAGGCCTCCCGCTGGGCGACGGGATCCCAGGCCAGCAGGTGGCCCGAGAGCAGGGCCGGCGGCGCGTCCTCGGCCAGCATCTGGCCCGAGAGGCCGGTGGCGTCGACGATTGCCTGGGGGATGTCCTCGGGAGCCGCGGCGCGGACACCCAGGTTCCATTGTCCGGGGGTGTACTGGTAGTTCGGGTCCGGAACGTAGAAGTTCCCCATCTCCATCGCCGGGATGTAGACGAGGCCGGTCTTCGGACTGAACGCCATCGGATGCCAGTTGTGGCCGCCGAGTGGGCCCGGCGAGACGTTCACGGTCTGGTCGGTGTAGCGCGCCCCGGCGAGTTCGACGGGCCGGCCGCTGGCCAGATCGACATGGCTGGCCCAGGTGACGGTGACGAACTCCTCGGCCGAGATCAGTTCGCCGGTGCGGCGGTCGAGGACGTAGAAGAAGCCGTTCTTCGGCGCCTGCATCAGGACCTGGCGGACGCGGCCGCCGATCGGTAACTCGGCGAGCATGATCGGCTGGGTGGCGGTGTAGTCCCAGGTGTCGCCGGGCGTGGTCTGGTAGTGCCAGACGTACTCGCCGGTGTCGGGCTTAAGCGCCACGATGGACGACAGGAACAGGTTGTCGCCGCCGCCGGGGCTGCGCAGGTTGCGGTCCCAGGGCGCGCCGTTGCCGACGCCGATGTAGAGCAGATCGAGTTCCGGGTCGTAGACGATCGAGTCCCAGACCGTGCCGCCGCCGCCGCCGGTCCACCACTCGCCGGTCCAGGTCTCGGCGGCCATCCGCATCGCCTCGTTCTCGAAGCCGTCGGCCGGGTCCCCCGGCACGGTGTAGAAGCGCCAGGCTCGCTCGCCGGTTTCCGCGTCGTAGGCGTCGACGTAGCCGCGCACGCCGTACTCGGCGCCGCTGTTGCCGATGATCACCTTGCCCTTGGCGATCCGGGGCGCGCCGGTGATCGTGTACATCGAGTCCTCGGGCACGGTCATCGTCGACCAGGCGAGTTCTCCGGTCTCGGCGTCGATGGCGATCAGCCGTCCGTCGAGCGTGGCGGAGATCACCTTGCCGCGGTAGAGGGCGGCGCCGCGGTTCACCGCGTCGCAGCAGGTCTTGTTCGCGATCGAACGCGGAACCTCCGGGTCGTAGGTCCACAGCGGTTCGCCAGTCACCGCGTCGAGGGCGTAGATGACGTTCCAGGCGCCGGTCGCGTACATCACGCCGTCGACGATCAGGGGCGTGGCCTCGAGACCCCGCTTCGTGTTCGTCTCCTGGACCCAGGCGATGCCGAGCTGATCCACGTTGCCATCGTTGATCTGGTCCAGCACGCTGTAGCGCTGCTCCTTGTAGGTGCCGCCGTAGGTCAGCCAGTCGGCGGTGCGGCCGGCGGCGCCGACCAGCGCGGCGTCGTCGACTCCGTATGCGGCCTCGGCCCGCCGCGGCGGCGGTTGGGAGGCCGCGGCAGTGGCCAGCAGGAGCGCCACGAGCGTGGCGATCGGAGTGTGGATCTTCATGACTTCGGTTCCTCTAAGGCTGCAGGCAGGGCAAGCGCGACGAGTTCGGGGGGCGTGCCGCCGCCGCCGATGCCGAAGCGGCCGCCGCCGGTGGCGACGGCCAGGTACTGCCGGCCGTCGTGTTCGTAGATGATGGGGTTCGAGTTCGGGGTGCCCGGTAACTCGATTCCACCGAGGTACTCGCCGGTCTTCTTGTCGTAGACGCTGATCTCCGGCGGCACGTCGGGTTCGTCGGCCTCGGGATCGGCGGTGCGTTCCGGGGCGGCCGTGACGAAGAGCAGGGTGGGCGTGACCAGGGGAGCCGCGGTGTGATTGGCGACCCCGAGCCGTCCGAGTTCGAGGTCGGCGATGGCTGGATGGTTCACCGGACCGACGCCGTGCGGGACCATCCACAGGTGCTCGCCGGTGTTCAGATCGATCGCCGTGATTCGCCCGTATGGTGGCTTGACCAGGGGCAATCCACGGGGTCCCTCGACGGTCCGGTACCAACGATCCGGCACGAAGTTCAGGTCGGAGCGGTTCGGATCGGGCCTGGTCAGGGAGACGCTGGCCGAACGGGTGTGGGAGACGACGTAGAGGATTCCGGTTTCGGGATCGACCGCGGCGCCGGTCCAGTTCGCGCCGCCGCCGTCGGCCGGCAACTGGATCGTCGGCTTTCCCGCCTCCTCGAAGCGCGGCGGCGTATAGAGCGGCACCAGGTCGTAGTCGGCTGCGATCTCGATCGCCTCGGCGCGGAGTTCGGGAGTCCAGTCGATCAGGTCGTCTTCGGTGATGCCCTGGCGATCGAAGGCGGCCGGCCGGGTGGGGAAGGGCTGGGTTGGCGCGGCACGCTCGCCCGGCACGTCGCTTGGCGGCACCTCGCGTTCCTCGATCTCCCACACCGGCTTGCCGGTCACACGGTCGAAGACGAAGGCGAAGGCCTGCTTGGTGACCTGGACCACGCCGCGCACCCGCTCGCCCTCCACCGTCGCCTCGAACAGGTTGGGGGCGGTCGGCGGGTCGTAGTCCCAGAGGCCGTGGTGGACGAACTGGTAGTGCCACTGGCGCTGGCCCGTTTCGCAGTCGACCGCGACGATGCTCTCGGCGTAGAGGTTGTCACCGAGCCGGTGGCCGCCGTAGAGATCGTTGGTCGGCGTGCCGACCGGCAGATAGGCGGTGCCGGTCTCCTCGTCGACCGCGATCATGGACCAGACGTTCGTGTTACCGCTGTAGCGCCACGACTCGTCCTCCCAGGTTTCGACGCCGAGTTCGTCGTTCTGCGGGATGGTGTGGAAGACCCAGGCGAGATCGCCGGTCGGGATGTCATAGGCGCGCACGAACCCGGGCGGCGCTTCCTTGTGGGTGGCGAAGTCCGCCACGATCGAGCCAACGATCACGGTGTTGCCGCAGACTGCCGGCGGCGAACTGTGCGTCGTCAGGCGCTCCATCACCTCGCGACCCAGGTGCGGCGTCATCTCGACCGCGCCGCCGTTGCCGAAGTCCGGATCAGGCTCTCCGGTTGCGGCGTCCAGGGAGATCAGCCGCCGGTCGTGGGTGGGGATCAGCACCCGCTCCTGCTGGCCGTCCGTCCACCAGGCGACTCCGCGGTGGTGGAAGCCGAGGTTGGCCGGCCGGCCGGCGCGCCAGCTTTCCGGGTCGTAGGCCCAGAGCGTCTCGCCCGTCCCGGCGTCGATCGCGGCGACCTGGCTGAGCGAGGTAGCGACGAAGATCCGGCCGCCGACCTCGAGCGGAATCGCCTTGAACTGGCCTCGTCGCACGCTGCTCGGGACTTCGGTGTCCGCGGCGATCGAGCGCCAGCGCCAGACGACCTCCACGTCCTGGAAGTTGGAGCGGTCGATCTCGTCGAGCGTCGAGTACTTGCTGTTGCCGGGATCGCCACCGAAAGCCGGCCAGTCGCCGGAGGTTCCGGCCTGGGCCGTGAGCGGCGAACTCGCGAGTGAGCTGGCGAGCGCCGCGAGAGCGACGGCGAGGCTGGAATGGGTACTCAGGACAGCAGCCCGATCAGGCGGGCGTAGACCGAAACGCTGGTCCAGATGCCGATCGAGAGAAAGCCGACCACCTTGGGCCAGTGTCCGAGCGTTCCTTCCTCGGCGAAGGCGACCCGGCGGCGGATCGTGAAGTTGAAGAGCAGCCCGATGACGATGATCTGAATCTTCCACCAGAAGAACGGGCTGTAGTACTGCTTGAGCGCCGTGGACAGGACCTGGGGCGCGCCGGTCACGAACAGGGCGACGAAGCTCCAGATCATCCACCGGTCCATCTCTCGGGCGAGCTGGTTGAGAGGCGTCTTGATCAGGCCGCGTCCAAGCAGGCGCATGTCGACGACCAGGACGGCGCCGGCGAAGCCGACCAGCGCCACCAGGTGAGCGCACTGGATGATCGGCGACGCCCAGGTCTCCTCCAGCATCCAGGCGCTGAAGGGCAGGCCCTGCATCCACTCGAAGAAGGACTGCAACATGTGGACGTTTCCTCCGCGGCCTCTTCAGGCGCCGATGTTCAGGTTGTTCCACCAGCCGGGCATCAGGCCGCTGTAGGCCATCATCCGTCCGGTGACCACGACCGCCGCCCACAACACGAGGGACACGACCCCGGCGAGTCGGGCGTTCAGCGGAATCTCGCGGCCCTGGTCCCACGCCTGGACCGACTTGTAGGTCGCGTAGTGGAACCAGAACATGTTGATGCCGGCGACAAGCATCAGCGCCATCTTGGCCCAGAAGTAGAAGTTGCCGTAGTACCGCATCGGCTGGCTGTAAAGCAGCAATGCCCCGGTGATCAGGTTGATGCCGTAGCCGGTCAGCGCCCACGGGAAGAGGCGGGTCGGGATGTTCGATACCGGCACCTTCTTGAGCGTGAACCCGATCAGGCGCATGTCCCAGTACGCGATCAACCCGGCGAACAGGCACATGCTGACGACGTGGATCGTCAGCATGGTCGGGTAGGCGTTCAGCGACTCCCGCAGCGCGATGCTGCTGGGAAGCGCATCGACCCACTCGAAGAGGCTACGCATGAGCTATGTAGGGGAGGGTTCAGCGGCTCCCGGCCTGCGCCGGGGCGAATGCGGGCTCAGTCGTCGCAGCGGTCCTGGTACTTGCGGTAGACGAAGTGGCAGTCCTCGCAGGCGCCGGCAAGCTCGTTGGTGAGGTCGCTGACCTTGTCGCGGTCCTTCTCGTGGGCGGCGGTGTAGATCTTCTTGGCGACCTCGGTGAGCTTGCGCGCATACTCCTGATAGTCGTCTTTCTGGACCGGCGCCGGCTTGCCGTTCTCGCACATCCGGTCCGGGTTCAGGATCTGCGGTTCGACCTCGGCCAGGGCAAGCGCCGCCTGCTGGGGAACCTGCCAACCCGTGTAGATACTGGCGAAGCGGGCCGAAGCGGAACCGTCGCCGCTGTCGGACGCTTCGGGCGGCGCCTCCGGATCGTAGGACTGGACATCGAACAGGTGGTTCGAGTTCGGGAACAGGATGGCGCGCATCAGTTCGGCCAGGTTGCCTACCGGCTCCTCGTGCTCGGAGGCTGCGACGGACGGCGCCACAATCGCCATACACGCTGCGAGGGCCACCGCGGCGGTGAGAATCGGCGCGAGTCTGGTCAGGCGCATTGTGCGGTTCTCCTTCCCCCGGAACAAGGGGATTGACGTTGGTTTCGGTTGGCTGGCGGAATCGCGAGCCGGGAGTGTAACTCAGAAACGGAGGCCTTCACGGGGGAAGCGGGTGCCGCCCGCGACGGCCTGGAGCTGCTCAGTCGTCGGACTCTTCTCCGGACGAACCCGTGACGGGTTCAGCCATCGTTGTCGTCGCGATCAGCCACTGCATGTCGAGCCCCGCGGTGCGGTGGACCGAGTACTCGGCGACGCGCGGGTCGCCGATGATGCGGAGGAACTCGGCCCGCGAGGGGTACTCCATCAGGGCGATCGCGTGGAAGTACTCGTCCGTGTCGCCGATCACCATCGAATCGACCCGGCCGGACCAGATCAGACGGGCGCCCTGAGAGGTGACCCACTGGACCATCTGGGCGCCATACCTGCCGTACGCCTCCTCGCCCGTGAGGCCCTCGTCGGGGGCGTCGGCCTCCTTCTTGAAGCGCAGCAGGTTGACCATGACGACCGGCTCCTCGGCCGGGCCTTCCATGAGTTCCTGGATCTGTTCGGGTTCGGGTGCGATCTGGGCCATGGCGCCTCCAGCGGCCAGCAAGGCCACGGAAAAGGTGATGAAGGTAGCGGCGGAAAGGGGGCGGATCATGACAGGCTCCTTTCGAGTGGACGTCAGGCGGGCGAGCGAACCGCCATCGGTTGGAACTTCATGTAGGTGAGGGAACGCCACAGCCACTCCAGCGGTCCGAAGCGGAAGCGGGCCAGCCACCACGGCGACCAGATCAGTTGCGCTGCCCAGATCGCGACGACGATGCCGAACTGGCCGAGGCGGCCGACCTGCTCGAACTGGCCGAGGCCGTGGCCGTAGAAGATAAGCGTGCAGATGACGCTCTGGCTGATGTAGTTCGACAGCGCCATCCGGCCGGCCGCCTGGAGCCGGTGCTGCAAGCCGGGCAGCCAGCCGCGCAGAACGGCCAGCATGACGAGCGCGACGTAGCCAAGAAAGACGATCGTGGCTCCAACGAGGTTGAAGACCATCCCCTGGAACATGGAGTGCTCGAAGGCGAAGCCGTGCCGTGTGTTGAACACCGCGCCGAGGATGACGATCGGCAGGCCGACGCCGAAGCTCGCGGCCAGAAGGCGCCGGTAGAAGGTTGGCGAGCGGCGGGCGGAAAACACACCGAGCTTGTAGAGGCCCATGCCCACGAGCATCAGGCCGCCGCTGCGCCAGAAGAACAGCACGAGGAAGACGAAGGTCTCCGCGCCCAGGGCCGTGGCGCTCCGGTGCGGAAGCTGGGTGAGCCAGCTCCCCCGATAGGTGGCGATCTCGGCCTCGATGGCGGCCGCCGCCGGCGCCCAGTCGCCGGCGAACTGGGCTTGGGCTTCGGCCGGCATGGACGGTAATGCCGTGCCGGTCAGCAGAAAGAACCCCGCCGGCACGACCGTCATCGCGAAGCCGCCGATCAGCAGCTTCTTCGGGCTCAGGTTGCGCAGGCTGTAGAGCAGGAAGCCGCACAGGGCATAGGGGACCAGGATGTCGCCGTACCAGATCAGGTGGGCGTGGGCGAGGCCGATGAGCAGCAGCCAGAACTGCCGGCGGTAGTGAACGCCCGTCGCCGAGCCTCCTCGGGCGGCGGCCCGCTCGGCCATCAGCGCCATTCCGGCGCCGAACAGGGCGGAGAAGATGGAGATGAACTTCATGTCGAAGAACACGTGCGCGACGAGCCAGGCCCAGTAGCCGGCGCCGACGCCCCAGTCGTTGGCGGCCGGGTTCAGATACGCCGCTTCGATCATCGAGTAGCTCTGCACGTTCATCGCCAGGATGCCGAGCACGGCGAAGCCGCGCAGGACATCGAGCGCCGCGATGCGCTCGCCGGAGCGGACGGGCACCGCCCTGGGCGGGGCGGCGGATTCGGTGGGTGAGTCGGCGGTCGTCACGGGGCTCGGCTCTTGCGTCAGTCGGCGAGAAACGCCCGCGCCACGGCGACGAACTCGTCGAGCTGGTCGTGATGGACCCAGTGGCCGGCGCCTTCGAAGTTGCGAAGCTCCGCGCTTTGGAACGCTTCGATGCGGCCGTCCTCGACCGGGTCGCTGGCCCAGCTCTCCGTGCCCCGAACCAGCAACGTGGGGCAGGTGATCCGGCCCCAGATGCTCCGCAGTTCCTCCTCGTCGTAGCGGTAGGGCGGGAAGGAGCGCACGTAGTTGTCGAACTTCCAGGTGTAGGTGCCGTCCTCGTTGCGCGCCATGCCGTTGACGGTGAGGTGGCGGGCCTGTTCGGGGCTCAGGAAGCTGTTCACCTCCTGCATCCGCTCGGCTGCGGCGCCGAGCGACGGGTAGCGCCGGGGCTGCCGCCCCGCGAGCTTCTGCATGTTGCCGACCCAGCCTCGCATACGCTCGTCGACCGCCGCGTTGACCCGGTCGGCGAGGATGCGGGGAGGCGGTCCCATCCCTTCGATCGCCACCAGCTTGTGGACGTTCCCGGGGTAGAAGCCCGTGTAGTGCAGCGCGATGTTCGCGCCCAGCGAGTGGGCGACGATGCGCACCGGGAAGCGGTCCAGTGCTTCCAGCAGCTGCGCGATGTCGAGGACGAAGTCGGTGATCGCGTACATGCCGCCGATCGCCCATTCGCTGTCGCCGTGACCGCGCAGGTCCGGCGCCACGATGTGGTAGTCGTGACGGAGCGCGTTCGCCACCCAGTCCCAGTTGTGGGCGTGGTCGCGACCGCCGTGGATCAGCACCAGGGGCGGTTTGTCCTCGTTGCCCCAGTTCAGGTAGTGAAGCCGCAGCCGCTGGGAGATGTAGAACTGGGACGACGGGCCGACGATGTCCCGGAAGCGACTGTCGCTGAAGGCGGTGCTCACCGGTTGGCGTCGGATCGCGGGCCGGAGGTTGCTGCGATCATGACGTGCGCGCGGGCGCTCTCCCGTTGCTGCGAATCGAGGTTTGTCATTGGCCGCTGGCGTCGGGGCGAGGGGGATTGATCATGATGTGCGCACCCGCGGTGCCGGGGAACATCAGCCAGGGCGCGCCGGGCACCGGCCGGGTCGTCAGTCCGGTCGACTCGGGCGTTGCGTACGGCGTGTAGATCACCCAGCGCAGGTAGGCGTCACTCACTTCACCGGTCGCGGCGTCGAAGCCGCTACCGTGGAGCACGTACAAGGTGCGCGGCTCCCGCGGCATCGGCAGCTTGCCTTCCGCGATCTCCCGTTCACGAATCTCGATTCGTTCCTGGCCCTCGATGCCCTGGGCCGTCAGTTCGCGGCCGCGGGCCATGAACGGCTCCAGCGACTCGTGGTAACAGGCGACGCTCCACTGCGCGTCGCCAGGCCGGGCCGCCAGGCAGACGAGGTCGTTGCTGCCGGTCCGGAGTTCCACCACCTTGCCATCGGCGGTCCAGCCAAGCACGCGCGCGCCGTCCCGCCGGTCTTCCGGCGCCGCCTGGATTGCGGCGGCGAGCTGAGCTTCGGCATCGCCCGGTTCCGCCGCCGGTGAGGCTGCAGCCAGACAACCCAGCGCGAGCGCGGCGATCACTGCTTTCGATGTCCTCGTCCTGACGTGCACTTCGTTCCTCCTGTCTCGCCCGCTACCTGGCGCACGGGCGCGGAGAGCGTATCGCGGGCGGGTCGGCGAGTCCGCTAACCTCCGGGCGTTTTCATCTCAGGGGGAGCATCGCGATGATCGATCTGCACTACTGGCCGACGCCGAACGGCAAGAAAGTCACGATCCTGCTCGAGGAGTGCGGGTTGCCCTACCGCATCGTGCCCTGCCGGATCGGCTTCGGTGACCAGTTCAAGGAAGAGTTCCTGGCCATCTCGCCGAACAACCGGATGCCGGCGATGGTCGATCACGAGCCGGCCGACGGCGGTGAACCGATCGCGCTCTTCGAGTCCGGCGCGATCATGATGTACATCGCCGAGAAGGCCGGCCGGTTCTACCCTCAGGATCTCCGTGCCCGCCACGAGGTGAACCAGTGGCTCATCTGGCAGATGGCGAACCAGGGGCCGAAGTCCGGCGAGTGCGGTCATTTCCGTCGCCTGCGCGACACGGAAGGCGACCAGAGCTACGCGGTGCGCCGCTTCACCGACGAAGTGAACCGCCTCTACGGCGTGATGAACAACCGCCTCTACGACCGGCGTTACCTGATCGGCGACGAGTACACGATCGCCGACATGATCTGCTATCCGTGGACGGTTCGCTGGGAGGACCAGCAGCAGGACATCGAGGAGTTTCCGTACTTCAAGCGCTGGTTCGAGGAAGTCGGTGCCCGTCCGGCGGTCCAGCGGGGCATGGACGTCTCGAGCGGCGAGGCGATCGACTACGCGAACCTCTCCGACGAAGAACGCGAACGCCTGAAGAAGCTGCTCTACAACCAGCGCGCCCGGCCGGCGCCCGAGGGCGGGCTGCTGTAGCGGGGCGCCGTCGGACGCACCCGCCCGCGTCGCGGCCCGAGGGGTCAGCTCCCAGGTGACGCTCGCGCTTGAGAGGAGATGGAAGGGGTTGCGCTCGCTCCGCTTCACTCGCTCCGGTTGGGCGTCGGTTGGTGGAGTGTCGTCGGGCGTCGCTCGTTCAGAGGCACCTGGGAGCTGACCCCTCGGGCCGCGACGCGGGCTGGACATCGGTGGACCGCACTGCGCTTCAGACTGGGTGCGCCGGCGTCCTCGCCGGCCTCTTGAGGATCGTGCGAGGCGCTAGCCTCGCTCCTTTGCGAATGCGACTGTGCCGCGCAGCTCTTCGTAGGAACTGTGACCCGTCGCCGGTTTCACGATCCGCTGCCACTCTCGATCCCAGACCTCGAGGACTTCGCGCGGTACTTCACGGGAGCCTTCTCCCGACTTTCCCTTGCGGACCTTTGTTGTGGTGCCGGAGGCGGGGAGGCCGCAGGGGGCGTTTCGGGCGTTGCGGACCAGGTGGTCGTCGAACTTCGAGCTGTGTTCGCGCATGAAGCCGATTGACGCTTGCCGGGTCGCGATCTCGATGTTGGGGTGCTCCGGGTCGAGCTTGAGGAACGCCGCGACGCGGGCGGTGGCGGCGGGGAGGTCGGCGACGATGTCCTCGAAGCAGAGCCAGAGGGTCTCCGGGTCCAGGCGCTCCGGCCACCAGGACACGAGGTGTTCCCAGTAGCGGCCGCTACGGGTGCCGTGGAAGATGAAGTCGAGGGCGAAGTCGCGGATCGAGACGGTCCCGGGCTCGAACACCCAGCCGCTGAAGAAGTGGAAGAAGGAGACGAGCGAATCGACCGGGTCGCGGACGACGAAGATGTTGCGCCCACCTTTCGGTGCCAGTTCCCGGCTCAGGTGGGTCTTGAACGCTCTGGGCTCGGCCCGCTGGTGTGCGTCGAGGTCGAGGCCGATGTCGTGGGCGACTTCGAGCCAGGGGACGACTTCCGTGATCTCGTCGAAGTCCATGTCGCCGCCGGTGCGGAGCCCGTGGACGATCTGCTGCATCAGGGTCGTGCCGGCCTTGGGATAGGTGGCGATCAGGATGTCGCTGGGCCGCAGACTGAAGTCGAGACCGCGCCGTACTCCTTCTCGTGTGGCGAAGCCGGCCATGCGCCGCCTGATGCCCTCGACCGTAGTGGCCCGGTGAGGCGTCACGGCGCTGTCGCTCACCCGAGTACCTCGGCCGAAAGGTCGACGCCGACCGGGCAGTGGTCCGAGCCGGTCACGTGCGTCAGGATGAACGCCCGCTCGACGAAACGCATCGCGGCCTCCGAGGCGAGCACGAGGTCGATCCGCCAGCCGACGTTGCGCTCGCGGGCCTGGAAGGCCTGCTTCCACCAGCTATAGCGCACCGTGTCGGGGTGCAGGGTCCGGAAGGTGTCGATCCAGCCGGCGTCGAGCCAGCGCTGGACCTCGTCGCGTTCCTCCGGCAGGAAGCCGGAGTTCCTCGCGTTGTCCTTCGGGCGCGCCAGGTCGATCGGCTGCGGCGCCGTGTTGAAGTCGCCGATGACCAGGACGCGATAGCCGGCGGCGCGGGCCTGGTCGAGCTGGGCGAACAGGGCGCGGTAGAAGCCCAGCTTGTAGGGCACGCGGCTGTTGTCTCGCTTGCTGCCGCTGCCCTTCGGGAAGTAGACGTTCGCCACCAGCAGTTGGCCGAAGAGAGCCAGTTGCAGACGGCCCTCGGCGTCGAAGCGCGGTTCGCCGAGCGAGGTGCGGACCCAGGCCGGCTCCAGGCGGGAGTAGAGGCCGACGCCGGAGTAGCCTGGGCGCTCGGCGCTCGAGAAGGAGGTGTGCCAGCGCGTGGGCCGGCGAAGCTCCGGCGCCAGTTGCCCGGCGCGGGCCTTCGTTTCCTGCAGGCCGACGATCTGAGCCCGGCTCTTTCCCAGCCAGTCGAGGAAGCCCTTGCGCCCGGCGGCGCGCAAGCCGTTCACGTTCCAGGAGACGACGCGGATGCGACGGCGCTTCCGGGGGCTCAGGTGCGGCTCCGCTTCCCGGCGCCCAGGTCGTAGGACATGATCATCATGTCGCGGGTGCGCCCGGAGCGGTCGATGACCCAGTCGGTGAGCAGCGCCTCGGGCGAGAACCCGAGGCGCTCGAACACCCGGCGTGCTCCAATCTGCTCACGCGTCATCTGCGCTACCAGCTTGAGCAGACCCAGCTCTCTGGCCGTCTCGAACACCCGCTCGGTCAGCACGTGGCCGAGCCCGCAGCGGCGATGGGCCTCGGCGATGATCACGCGGATCTCGCCGAGGTGACTCATCCAGTGCAGGCCTCGAAGGTTCAGGCTGCCGTAGCCCACCAGCTCGCCTTCGTAGTGGGCCAGGGTAGTGAAGCGGCTGCCGGTGTCGGCGTCGTGGATCCATCCCTCCACCACGTCCGGATCGGTCAGGTCCGAGCGCAGGAACTGGAGGTCGATCTCGGGCAGGGCGCTGGCGAGCGAGACGATGTCGTCCCGGTCGGCAGGGCGCAGGCGGCGCAGGTCGTAGGTGCGATCGCCGCACTGGACCTGGTCGACGGATTGGGTGCTCACGGGCCGCTCGGTCGTGCCCGGGTGGCGCGGCCGCGCCACCCGTGCCCCAGTCCGCGCGCCCGTCATTGGGTGCGCGGATGGCAACCTGCAAAGCTAGCAGGTTCGCCGTCGGGTATCGTCGCGCGCGAACGGAATCAGGGAGGGCGGGAGAAATGGCTCCGATACCGAAGGGCGGGACGGTCGCGGTGACGGGTAGCGCCGGCTTTGTCGGCGGCTGGGCGGTTCGGCTGCTACTGGACAAGGGCTACCGGGTGCGTGCATGCGTGCGCGACGCCAACGACCCCGGGAAGACGACCTTCCTGCGGGAGATGCCGGGTTACGCCTCCGGGCGCTTGACGATCCACTCGGCGAACCTGGACGAGCCGGGCTGCTTCGACGAGATCTTCGCCGGTTGCCACGGCGTGGCTCACATCGCCCACGTCAGCGACTACAACGACTTCGACTACGTGAAGAACGTGTGCGACCACATCGTCGAGAGCGTCGAGAAGTCGGGTTCGGTGACCCGCGTGGTCGTTACCTCGAGCATCGCCGCCGTGATCATGGAGGCCGACATCTACGAGTTCGTTCGGCGGCCGGTCCTGTACGAGGACCGCTACCCGGACGAGTCCAACCCGAAGCGGACGCCCGAGCGCGGTCACGGCTATTCGATGAGCAAGATCTACGCTCAGCAGGCGTTCACCAGGGCCGCGGAGAAGAGCGGGCGCTGGGACGCGATCACCTGCTGCCCGGGCGACAATGTCGGCCCCATCCTGTCGGCGCACCAGAAGGAGAAGGGGCCCTGGCAGCACAACATCGAACTGATGCTGCTGGGCGAGTGCAAGCAAAACCAGGCCTACCGGCCGTGGATGACGGTCGATGTGCGTGATGATGCGGAGTGCCACATCCGGTTGCTTGAGAGCATCAGTGTCCGGAACGGCGAGCGGTTCATCGCGTGGTCCGCGGACGCGGTGCCGGTGGAGGAGATCAACGCCGGCATCGATCGCCTGCTGCCCGAGCTCCGCCATGACACGCCCGCGATCACGGAAATCCACCCCGACCACATACAGAAGCGCGAAGAGGAACTGCGAGGCATCTGGGCCGGTGTCGAACTGCGCAACGACCGGATGCGGGCGGCTACGGGCGTCAGGTTCCGGCCGTTCGACGAGTCCCTGCGTGACTGCGTCGAATCGCTGATCTCAGTTGCCGGGGTCGAACCGCAACGGCGGCCCGAGGTGGACGCCAGCGACGGCTAGACGCCCTACAGACGAGAAGGTCGCCGTCGACCGCTTTCTGATGTCCCGCGCGGTCAATCTTCGTTCCCGCTCTCGATCTCGTTGTCGCCACCGTTCTCCTTCTGCTTCACGGTAAGCGGCCAGCCGTCGAACTGAGTACTGGCGGCGCCTTCTGAAGCAGGGAAGCGGAAGGCCTCGAGCAAGTAGGTCTTCGCCGTCGTGTCGATCGTGACCAGACCGAAGCCGCTGCCCCTGTTGCGCGCTGTGACGTAGCGGTCCGTCGCCTCCAGCTCGGTCCCCGGATTGGCGACGGCATAGACGTACATGTAGTTGCCGAAACCGTCTCGGTACTCGCCGGTGTTGGCCCGCTCGTGACTCGGCCGGTTGGCCACCGTGAACCAGTTCGTGTGCTCGTCCGGCCGCCACCAGCGCACCCAGCCGGTGCTGATCGCAGGCGTGCAGAACGCCCAGCAACTGTCGCGTTGCGCGTCGGCGCCGTACTGGATCAGGGACGGCAGGTGCAGATCGCCGCACACATGCAGGCACTTCGCCGTCTTCAGGATGCGCACGAGGCGGTTCCGCGGCGTCTGGGGCCAACTGCTGCTGTCGGATGGCCCGGATGAAGTTGTGGCGGGCCCCGTGGTGCGTCGCCGCCGCGGCGAACAGCGTCTGGCTGAGGAGGACTTTCATCGCGTGGCCGTTTCGGTCGGTGGACCAGGCGGCCAGGAAGTCCTCCTGCCGCCGGCCGAGCAGGTGGAGGCCAGGCGCGTCCAGCGTGGCCGTGTCGATGCTGTCGTCGTACACGTGGTCTCGCGGGCCGACACCGGTGTTCACGCGCTCGGGGCCGCTCTTGAACTGGCGGTCGCCGACGATCGCAAAGCTGACGTTCCCGTAGACGAGGTCGCCGTAGTAGACGCTGATGCCCCGATTGGCCGGCCTCGAGTCGTAGGGGTCGGGATGATGAGATGTATGCGTGTGGTGGACCACGTTGACCATCCGTACCGGCTCGATGTAGCCGCCGTTCGAGGACGGGTTCTTGCCGGCGCCCATCGCGTTGCCGCTCTCGCCCCAGAGGTTTCCCTGGAAGACGTCGTGGTCGTCCGGGATGCACACCGTCGGCCGGTCCCGCATCGCCTCGCGAAAGGCCCACCCGAACATGTAGAACTTGCGCAGGTAGCTCAGGATCGCCAGCGACGCCGGGTTCCGAACGATGCCGTAGCCGCCGTTGTCCTCGTAGACCTGATCGCCCGAGAAGAACAGGAGATCGGGGTCCTTCTCCGCGACCTCCCTGGCGAGCGGGACGTAGGGGAAGGAGTAATCCTTCTGGCAGGTGAGCGCGGCGAGTTTCATCGACCCGCCCGTCGGATTCGCCCGGATCGTGCCTTGCCACTCGTGGATCGTCTCGGAGCCGTCCGCGTGGCGCTCCCGGTACGCGAACCGGTACGGCGTTGCCGTCGTTTGGTCCCAGTTCGCCAGTTTGAAGGTGGCCGTGTACGCGTCCGGGTTGAAGTCGACGAAGCCGTGGGATCGCCAGTTGCCGCTCCGCTGCGTGAGAAGCTCCACGCGCCGGTCGTCCTGAGCGCCCAGTGGAGGCAGGATCGCTGTCAGCTTGACGACGAAGCCCTCGGCCCCGCGCGTGTCGTCCAGGGTGTACATGGCCCACAGGACCGCCCCGAACCGGCGGTCCATGTTGACTTCGAAGGCGCTGCCGCTCGCCTTCCAGTCGCTGAAGCGATAGCGGCCGCCCTGTCCCTCCTGGATGGTGCGGTCGAAGTTGCTGACGATGGCGACGTTGCCGGCGATGTTGGCCGCGGCCACCGAGTGGGTGACCGTGCCGAGTTCGGTGCCGGCGGCTGACAGCGCCTTCAGTGTGAGATCGGTCATGCTGCCGGTGCCGGGCGCTCCGCTCAGGATCAGGACGACGCCGTCATTGAAGGGGCCGGCGATCGTCGAAGTGGCCGTCCCCAGCGTCAGGCTCCCGTTGATCAGGCCGGCGATCATTCCGCCAGCGCGTACGAAGCAGTTGCTCCGATAGTCGTCGATGGCGTGGCGAATGCCGATCCGGAACCCCGCGCCGCCGTCCATCGCGCCGGTCTTCACGCGCCGGCAGTGGACCGACATCTCGAAGCTCCCGGTCGAGGTCAGCCGATGGGTGAGCAGGTGAACGCTGCGGTCGCCGGAGTCCCTCCGCGTCTCGGCGCCGCCGTTCACGACGCTCCAGTCCTCCATGGGATTGGCCCAGAAGGACTCGCCCAGCCAGACCCGGTCGCGGGTCTGATGCCACTTGTCGACCCGCGTGGTGTCGGAAGTGGATTGCTGCTCGCGCTGCTGCCTGGCGTGGGCGGGCCTGATCCGTTTCGGCAGGGAGACGATGGCCGCCAGCAGGCCGAGGAGTCCGCGTCGACTGAGGCTGTACTTCACGATGGGCCTCGACTATTCCTTTTCGAACGAGAAGCCACGCCCCAGTCGCCCTTCACGTTACACTATTTCTTGTGAAAATTTGGTGAGTTGGAGGGGTGCTACGTGATTTTTTGGCGACTTACCGAGTGTACCTGTGGGGTTTTGTCCTCGTCGTCCGCGTCGTGATGGGTAACGTTGTCTTTGTGTTCGGCCTGGCGGAGGAGTAGGGTCCGGGCAGGTCGGCGCGAACCGGGCGGAGGTTTCGGAGATGGGAGTTCCTTGCTGGCGTCTTTTGGCGCTTGGGCTGTTGCTCGCCCAGTTCCTGGTTGGTCCGTTGTCCGGCCAGCAGGACGGCGGGGCCGAGGCGGCGGATACCGCGCACGACGAAGCGGAGTCCGACGAGCCCGCGGCCCACGTCGACGAGGAGATCGTCGTCACCGGCAGCCGGGCGCGGGAGCGTTCGGTGACGAAGTCGATGGTGCCCATCGACGTGATCTCGGCGGAGCACGTGGCGCATCAGGGGGAGACGAACCTCGACCAGCTTCTGCGCACCGTGGTGCCGTCGCTGAACATCAGTTCGATCAGCGGCGACGCGGCGACCATCGTGCGGCCCACGAACCTGCGCGGCCTGGCGCCCGATCACACGCTGGTGCTGGTGAACGGCAAGCGGCGGCATCGCGGGGCCGTGATCCTGTGGTCGCGAATCGGCGTCTCCCACGGCGCGCAGGGGCCTGACCTGTCCGCGATTCCGGCGATCGCGCTTCGCCAGGTCGAGGTGCTGAGGGACGGCGCTTCGGCGCAGTACGGCTCCGACGCGATCGCGGGGATCATGAACTTCCGGCTCAAGGAGGCACGTGCCGGCGGTTCACTGGAGGTACTGACCGGCCTGTACGACGCGGGCGACGGCGAATCCGTGACCGTTGCCGGCAACGTCGGCCTGCCCTGGGGCGAGACCGGTTTCGCGAATCTGAGCCTCGAGGTCGGCGGCGCGAACCCGACGAATCGCGCAATCCAGCGAGCCGACGCGGCGGCCCTGGTCGCCGTGGGCAACACCCACGTGGCCGATCCCGCTCAGAGGTGGGGCAAGGCCGAGGTCGACGACGACCTGAAGTTCTTCATCAACTTCGGCCGGCCGCTGGGAAGCAGCGGGACGGTGCGGTTCTACGGCTGGGCGAACCACGCGGACCGCAATGTGACGGCGAGGAACTTCTTCTTTCGGAACCCCAACACCCGGGACGCGGTCTACAGCGGCGACGGCGGCGCGACGCTGCTGATCGGCGACGCCCTGGACGCGGCGGACGGGGCGCCGGACGGCTCGGCCGGATGTCCCGTCGTCGCGGTGACGGATGCGTTGCCGGATCAGGACGCGCTCGCCCGGGTACTTGACGATCCGAACTGCTTCAGCTTCCAGGAGCTCTTTCCGGGCGGCTTCCAGCCGGTGTTCGGCGGCGACCGCGTGGACTCTTCGCTCGTCCTCGGAGTTCGCGGGTTCACCGCCTCCGGCACCGTATGGGACGTGAGCGTCAGCACCGGCCGGAACGAGATCGACTTCCTGCTGTTCGACAGCGTGAACGCCTCGCTCGGGCCGCTCAGCCCGACATCCTTCGAGCCCGGCCTCTACGGCCAGCGCGATGTGAGCGCGAACGTCGATCTGTTGCGTCAGTTCGGCGAACGGCTCTACCTGGCCGGCGGCCTGGAGTGGCGGGAGGAGCGGTTCGAGATCGGCCTCGGCGACCCCGCCTCCTGGCAGATCGGCCCCTACGCCCGGCAGGGATTCAGTTCCGGCTCGAACGGCTTTCCCGGGTTCAGCCCGGTCGCTGCGGGAGACTGGAGCCGTGCCAACGCGGCGGTCTACGGCGACCTGGAGTACGGGCCGCCGGACGAGTCCTGGAACCTGGGCCTGGCGCTGCGCTTCGAGGACTACGAGGACTTCGGCTCGACGCTCAACGGCAAGGTCGCTGGCCGCCGTCAGGTGTCCGAGGCGCTCGCCCTGCGCGCGAGTGCGTCGACGGGCTTCCGGGCGCCGACGCCCGGCCAGCAGAACGCGTTCAACGTCTCCACGCAGTGGGACGCGGAGCGGTTCGAACTGGTGAACAACGGCACGATCCCGCCGGCCTCCAGGGTGGCGGAGCTACGGGGAGGCAAGGCGCTCGACGCGGAGAAGTCGGTCAACCTGGCCGCCGGCGCGGTCCTCGAGCGCGGTCCGTTGACGCTCACGGCGGACGTGTTCCGCGTCGACGTGAGCGATCGCCTGGGGGTCACCGGCCTGTTCGCTCTTCAGCCCTTCGAGGTCGAGCAACTGCTGGCGGAAGGCATCACGAGCGCCGCCAACATCACGAACTTCCGTTTCTTCGCCAACGACTTCGAGACCCGCACCGAGGGCCTGGACCTGGTCGTCACCTGGCGGCCGCCCCAGGCCGGCGGGCACACGACGCTCGACCTCGCGCTCAACGTGACCTCGACCGAGGTCGTGGACTTCAACCCGCTGACCCTGGACCGGCAGCGCATCCGCGAGCTGGAGGAGGCCCTGCCGGGCGTGCGCTGGAATGCGACGCTGCACCACGAACTGGGCCGTCACACCGCGACCCGGCGGCCGGTCGAGTTGCTCGCCCGGCTCGGCTACTACGACGGCTGGTACGACCCGTTCATCTCCGTCGACTTCAGCGGCGTGTACCTGCTCGATGCCGAGGTTGGCTTTCCTTTGCGCGACGGAGCCCGGCTGGCGATCGGCGCTCGCAACGTCCTGGGCGAGACCGGCACGGGCAATCCGACGCCGACGCGGCTGGGCAACCTGCACAGCACCCGCGCGCCGTTCGACGTCAGCGGCGGTTACTACTACGCCCGGTTGCAGTATGGCTGGGGCGGCGCGGCCCCCTGAGCTACGGCTACTGCTGCCGCTTGGCGGGTTGTGGCTCGGGCGGCGACGGGTGAGTCGGTCTCGCGTTCAGGCCTGAACCCGGGAGCGCTGCATCGCGGGGGCGCCCTGCGGGAGGTGCATGCCGGCCTGCCGCGCCGCCTTCCGACGGCCGCGAATGGCGCGCCGCCGTTCCCGCCCGCGCTCGACCAGGAGATAGAGCGAGGGCACGAAGATCAGGGTGATCAGCGTCGAGGCGAGCAGGCCACCGACGACCACGCGGGCCAGCGGCGCCTGGAGTTCGGAGCCCTCGCCGATCCCGAGGGTCAGCGGCAGCAGGCCGAGGGCGGTGGTCAGCGTCGTCATCAGGATCGGCCGCAGGCGGCGTCTGGAGCCGCGGATCAGCGCCTCGTGGAGGGTGCAGCCGACGTCCCGGCGCATGCGGTTCACGTTGTCCACGAGCACGATCGCGTTGTTGACCACGATGCCGACCAGGACGACCAGGCCGAGGAAGGAGTTCATGTTCAGGGTCGTGCCCGTAACCGCCAGGGTCAGCAGCACGCCGAGCAGCGAGAACGGCACCGCGGTCATGATGACCAGGGGCTGGACCAGGGACTCGAACTGGACTGCCATCACCGTGTAGACGAGGAAGACCGCGAGCAGCACGCCGATCAGGAGCTCCACGAAGACCTGGCGCTGCTCTTCCAACTCGCCGCCCATGTCGATCGTGAAGCCGTAGGGTGTTTCGATCCGCGCCAGGGCCGCCTCGACGTCGTTCGCCGCATCGCTGAACCTTCGTCCGTCGATGCCGGCGAGGACCTGCATGTAGCGCTCCTGGTTCTCACGGTTGATGGACAGGGGCCCCTCGCCGGGATTGATGCTGGCGACCGAGCCCAGGGGCACGATGTCGCCGCGCGGAGTGACGATGGGTAGTTGCGGCAGCTGCTCGATGCGCAACCGATCCTCGGGCTGGAGCTGGACCCGGATGTCGAACTCGTCGCCCTGGTCGCGGAACTTGGTCGCCACCCGTCCGAGGACGTAGTGCTCGACGGCATCGGCGACCTGGCTGCCATTGAGGCCGAGTTCGGCGAGGCGGGCGCGATCGACTCGCAGGGTCCGCTCGAGCTGGCCGGATTCACGGTCGAGGCGCGGGTGGACGACCCCGGGGACCGCGGCCATCGCATCGATCACGCGCTGGGCGAGCTCGTTGCCCTGGTCCAGGTCGTGGCCGCGGATCTCGACGACGAGACGGGCGTCCTGGCCGCCGCGCATCATCCTCATCATCATGTTGTTGGACGAGGCGTAGAGCTGCACCTGGGCGGCCGGCACGTCGGCGATGGCGTGGCGGATCGACGCGAGGACTTCCTCCTGGCCGCGAGTTCGTTCGGTCAGCGGGGTGAGCAGGATCTCCATCGTGCCCTGGTTGGACTGGGCGGGCCGCCACCAGCTCTCGGGACCGGCGGTGGTGATCAGGCTGTCGAGTTCGTCGGGTCTGAGCGCGCCGCGGACCCGGGCTTCGATCTCCTCCATCGTGCCGGTGGTCTCATCAAGGGGAGCGCCCACGGGCATCTCGACCCGCATGTTGAGCCGGCCCTCGTCGCTCTCGGGCATCAACTCGAGGCCGATGATGGGCACCAGGGCGAAGGAACCGAGCAGGAGCACGACCGCCGTGGCCATCACGCGGCCGGGCCTGCCGAGGGCCCACTCGATCATCCGGCCGTAGGCCATGTCGACCGGCCCGAGGGCGGCGACGCACTCGTCCGTCACCTGGCGGCTCTTCGGGACTTCCCGCAGCCAGCGGGCGGCGGCGGCCGGAATCAGCGTCAGGGCGACGAACAGCGCGCAGAGCAGGGCGAAACTGACCGTGATCGCCAACTGGTTGAAGAAGATGCCGGCGAAGCCGGAGATGAAGACGACCGGCAGGAAGACGGCCACCGTGGTCAGCGTGCCGGCCGCGATCGCCATCGCCACCTCGTTGCTGCCGGCGACCGCCGCGGCGGTGGGGCGTTCGCCCTCGTGGAGCCGGCGGTAGATGCTCTCGAGCACCACGATCGAGCCGTCGACCAGCATGCCGACGCCGAGCGCGATGCCGGCCAGGGAGATCACGTTCAGCGTGAAGCCGTTGAAGTACATCAGGGCGATCGTCGCCAGCACCGAGATCGGAATTGCGGCGCCGACGATCAGGGTCGCCCGCATGTCGCGGAGGAAGAACATCAGCACGAGCACCGCCAGCGCGGCGCCGAACATGGCTCCCAACTGGACGTTGTTCACGGCCTGCCGGATGAAGGCGGCGCCGTCCATGAGGATCGTGATCTCGGCGCGACCGGCGTAGTCGCGGTTGATCGCGTCGATCTCGCGCTTCAGGCGATCCACGACCTCGACCGTGTTCGAGCCGGACTGCTTCATCACGAACATCCGCATGCCTTCGGCGCCGTTGATCCACAGCTCGTTCGTCATTTCGCGGATGCCGTCGTCGACCCGACCGACATCCCGCACCAGGATCGGCCGGCCGTCGCGGATCGCGACGATCGTGTTCTCGACGTCGACCTTGCGCTCGAACTCGCCGATCGCGCGGATCAGGACCTCCCGCCCCGTCTCCAGCATGTCTCCGGCGGAGACGTTGCGGTTTTCGCGGGACAGGGCGTTGGTGACCTCGCTCGGCGTGATTCCGAGGGCGGCCATCCGGTCGGCGGCGAGCTGGACCTGGATCTCCCGCACGCGGCCGCCCTGGATGTCCACCGAGGCAACGCCGGGCAGGCGTTCCAGCCGCCGGCTGATCGTCTGTTCGGCCATGTGGCGGACCTGGCGCGCGTCGCCCGTGCCCGACAGGCCCAGGAAGACGACCGGCATGTCGGAGAGGTTGAACTTGAACAGGGTCGGTTCGGAGGCGTCCTCGGGCAGCATGCCGCGCACGAAGTCGAGCTGCTCCCGGATGTCGTTGACCACTTCGTTCAGGTCGACGCCCCAGTCGAACTGTGCCTGGATGCTGCTCATGCCCTCCGCGGACATGGAGTTCAACTGGTCGAGACCGGTGACGGTGGACAGGGCCTGCTCGACCGGCCGGGTGATCAGGCTCTCCATCTCCTCCGGCGCCACGCCTTCGTAGGTCGTCGTGATCGAGATCCGGGGCATGTCGACTTCGGGCATCAGGTCGACGGCGAGCTGGCGCACGGCGACCAGACCGATCACGACGACGCAAACGTAGAGCATGGTCACGCCCACCGGGCGGTTGGCGGAAAGGCGGGGGAGGTTCATCGTCGGCCTCAGAGTCCGGCGGCGCCAGTGGGCGAGGGCTGTGCTTCTGATGGTTGGGGCTCGTTGCGGACGACCCGAACGGGCGCGCCGTGTCCCAACTGGTTGTGGCCCATCGTCAGGACGAGCTCGCCGGCTTCGACGGGACCGGCGATCGCGCTGTACTCCCCGGAGCGGCCCGCGACCGTGACCGCGCGCCACTGGGCGAGGCCGTCGACCGGCACCATGACTCCCGTGGAGCGCGCGCCGTCCATCGCCACCCGTTCGAGCAGGGCGGTACCCGGTACGATCAGTGCGTTTTCGAGATCCCGCAGGCTGACGGAGACGTCGGCGTACATGCCCGGCAGGAGCAGGTCGTCCGTTTCGGCCAACTCGCCCTCGACGAGCACGGTGCGGTCGTTGCGGCGCACCTCGCCGGCGACCCGGCGCACGATGCCGCCGAAAGTCCGGTCGCCCGTGGCTTCGGTGACCACGTCGAAGGCGGCGCCGGTCTGGACCGCCGAAAGATCGCGTTCCGGAACCCGAAACTGGACCAGAAGCGGCGCCTCCTCGACCAGGCGCAGAATCGGCGTGCCCGGCTGGACCAGGGCGCCGCGGTCCAGGTAACGATCCGAGACGACGGCGTCGAACGGCGCCCGCACGCGGGTGTTCGCGAACTGCTCGGCGAGCAGCGCCTCGCGGGCCGCGGACTGCTGGACCTGGGCCTCGCCGGCGGCCAGGTTCGCCTTCGTCGTCGCGTACTGGGAACTGACCTGCTGCTGCTCCTGCTCGGAGAGGAGACCCTGGTCGTAGAGCTCCATCGCCCGCTGGTAGTCGGCTTCGACGCCGACGAGCTCGGCGGCGGCGCGATCGCGGTTGGCCTCCGCGACGCCGAGTTGACCGCGCGCCTCCTGGAGCTGGTTCCTCACTTCGACGTCGGCGATCACCGCGATCACCGTGCCGGCCGCGACCCGCTGGCCGATTCGTGCCGGGACGTCGATCAGGAGCCCGGAGACCTGGGGTGAGATGTCGGAGACCTCCCCCACGAGTTCTCCCGAATAGGCGGTGCGCACGGAGAGGAATCCGCGCCACGCGGCGACGGCGCGCACGGGTACTGCCTGGGTCATCTGCGCGTCCGCCGCCTGGCCGCCTGCACGCGCCTGGGACCCGCGGCCGAAGGCGAACACGGCGGCCGCGACGAGCACGAGGGCCGCGACGGCAAGCCCCGCGATCTGCGGGCGGCTGATCCGGCGGCCGGGTTTCGGAGCGGCTCTCGGGGAGCGCGGCATTGCGCCGCCTCCATTGGGTTGCTGAGCTATAGCCATGAGATCGTCGTTTCTTTCTGGTCTGACGGTTCTTCCGCGTCGTCTACGCGGTGCCGGGTCGGGAGTTGCCGTCGTCGCCCGCCATCGCCGCGAGCACGGAGTTCAGGCTGTCGGCGAGGATCGAGTAGAAGCGGATGAACCGATCCAGCCGCTCGGCGACGACGCCGCCGGCGCCGGACTCGGGAAGGAGCGCCTGCTTCATCTCCTCGGCGCTGGCTTGCCGCGCCCGGTAGCGATCGACGATCCGCAGCAGGAGGCCCGGCTCCTCGTTGATCTTGAAGTAGTCGCGGCGGTCGCCCGGACGGGTCACGCGCTGGATGACGCCCATGTTCTCCAGCAGGCGCGTGTTCGTGCTGATGCTGCCGCGGCTGACCCGAAGGCGCTCGGTGAGATGGTCGAACCGGACGGGTTCGGGCGAGAGGATGAGCAGGCCGACGAGGCGGCCGGCGATCCGGGGCAGGCGGTCCTCTTCGTGCGCGAGCCCCATCGCTTCGATGAAGCGCTCCTCCGCGACGCGCAGGCTGAAGTCGGCGGCGGAGGACTCGGCGGCTGGATCCGGAACGGGAATCGGTTCGGAGACGGTCATGAGTCAGGGATGTTGGATCATCCGGTTTGTTTTGTCAAGACTGAACAGGATGAAACTGATGAACGAAGTGGGCTTTCCTGAGCGCCAGCTACTAGGCTCGCGAGAATGCGGTCTTCGCGGCCTCGCTCAAGCCCCCGATTCCTGCCCCTGCTGCTCGGCCTGGCGATGCTGGTCTTCGCCCTGCTGCAGATCAACGACCCGGATCCGCTGATCTGGGTGACCTACTACGCCGCGATCGCCTGCGCCTGCACGATCGCCGCCTACCGGCCGCTGCCCCTTGTCGTCTTTCTGGCGCTCGCCGCGGTCACGGCGGCGGGCGTCGTGCTGACGCTGCCCGGGTTCATCGACTGGCTGCTGAACCGTCCGACCAGCGACCTGTGGGCGCCCATGTCGGCCGGCCGGATGTACATCGAGCACAGCCGCGAGCTACTCGGACTGCTGATTGCCGGCGGTTTTCTCGTGATGGCGGACCGGCTGTCGCGGAGTTAACTGCTACTCCTCCGGGACCGCGGCGCTCATCATGAAGCCCATCATCATCTCGTCGGTGGAGGGCTGGCCGAAGCGGACCTCGCGGTTCGAGTCGAAGCCGTAGCGAGCGGCCTTTTCGGGCGAGTTGTCGTACCAGGCGGTGTACTCGATTCGCGTGCCCTTGGGGATGCGCTTCATCTGGTCGTAGTAGTAGACCGTCTGCCAGGAGAAGTCGAACTCGGGCACGTCGAGCAGCACTTCACTCGTGCCGTCGGGGTAGAAGGCCTCGAAGCGCGCTGCCTTGCCGCGCATGTGCATGTGCGGCATGAGCGCGATGATGTCCGAGTCCCTCCGGGCGACGGTGGAGTAGGGGCCCACCTGGTGGTTGCCGTCGTTCGGCGGTATCGCGAAGGTGAAGTCCATGATCGGCCGCAGACCCGACCCGAGCGAGCGGGTGACCGGCTCGTCGGCGAAGATGAAGCCGATCGACGACTGGTCCCACACGCCCGTGCCGGCGCCGGGCTCCTTGTGGTAGTGGATGTCGAACGTCACCCGCGAGCCCTTCCTGAGCAGGAAGCCGTAGCCCTCCGGGTAGCGGTTCGCGTCGCTGCCGGAGGAGACGCCGCCCATGTAGTTGCCCGCGTTCTCCGGTGACGGGGCGATCTGATCCTGGTTGGGGAACGCGGGTGGAGGCGGCAGCTCGCCGTTCTCGTCCGGCGCCAGCAGGTGAAGGTTGAAGTGGTGGATGATCTCGCTGTCCGGCTTGCACTGGAAGGCGACCACCCAGCGGTCCTCCGGCAGGTCTTCTTCGGTCAGAACGTAGGAGAACGCTGCGTAGAGGTCTTCGACATCGTCCTCGACGAAGTAGGGCTCGGGCATCGTCACGACCAGGTCGGGTTCGCCCACGACCCAGCCGCCCGTGCTTGGGAACTCGCGCGGCGGCGGGGCGTCGGCGGCCTCGCCGGGAGCGGCGCCGCTGCCGGCCCAGTTGACCAGGGTCTCGATCTCGGCCGCGTCCAGCACCCGTTCGTTCGCGAACGTGCCGTCGTGTTGCGGATGAGCGTCCCAGGGCGGCATCTCGCGGGCGGCGACCGTACGGGCGATCGACCGGGCCCAGGGGCGCACCTCGGCGTAGGTGGTGAGCGCCATCGGCGCCCTCATCCCGCCATAGTTGGCTCCGGCCGGGCGGTGACAGTCCTGGCAGTGCATCTGGAGCACCGGCAGCACGTCGGCGTAGAAAGTCGGCGCGTCGCGATCGGCGGCCGTCGCGGGCGCGGCAGCGACCGCGAGCAGAAGGGCGAGGCAAAGGAGGACTGAACGCTTCATCGCGTTCAGATTACCAGCACTCAGGCGGTCGCCAACTGGCGCTCGGGGTGCATCTCGTCGACGTCGACGCCGACGATCTTCGAGACCCCGCGTTCCTCCATCGTGACCCCGTAGAGCGTGCTCGCGACCTGCATCGTCAGCTTGTTGTGGGTGATGACGAGGAACTGGGTCTCCGCCGACATCCGCTCCAGCATGTCGACGAAGCGCAGGATGTTCGCGTCGTCGAGCGGCGCGTCGACTTCGTCGAGGATGCAGAAGGGCGAGGGCTTGGTCTGGAAGAGGGCGAACAGCAGGGCGATCGCGGCCAGAGCCTTCTCGCCGCCTGAGAGCAGCATGATGTTCTGGGCCCGCTTTCCCGGCGGCCGGGCGGTGATCTCGATGCCGCAGTCAAGCGGATCCTCCTCGTCCATCAGGCGCATTTCCGCGTCTCCTCCGCGGAAAAGCTCCGTGAAGGTCCGCCCGAAGTTCTCGTTGACCTCGCTGAAGGTGGCGACGAAACGCTCGGAGGAGGTCCTGTCGATGTCGCGAATCGTGCGTTTCAGGCTCTCGACAGAGGACGCCACGTCGGCCCGCTGTCCGGCCAGGAAGGTGTGGCGCTCCTGCTGCTCGTCGTACTCGTCGGCCGCCAGGACGTTGACCGGCCCCATCCGCTCCAGCAGGGTGCGCCGGCGTTCGAGCTCCTCGGTCATGGTCTCGAGGTCGGCGGCCTCGCCGTCCTGCGTTGCCGGCGCCTCCCGGGTGGCCAGCTCGCGCCGGAACTCCTCGCGGTACTCCCGTTCCAGGTGTTCGGCGTCCTGACGCAGGCCCGCCTGCCGCACGCGCAACTCCTCGATCCGGTCACGCAGTTCGTCGCGCCGGGTGCCGAGGTCGCGCATCCGGGCATCCAGTTCGCGTCCGCGGTCCCTCTCAGCCTCGAGAGCCTCCTGGGCGCCGGTCGCTTCGTCTCTGGCGCTCGTCCGCTCGGCCAGGGCGTCGTCGAGTTCCCGCCTCGCCCGGGTGGATGAGTCCTCGAGTTCGACAAGACGCCCGCGCAGCCGCTCCTGCTCGACCAGCCATTCCTCGTCGGCCTCGCGCAGACCCGCGATTCGTCCCTCGAGCCGCTCGGTTTCGTTCCGTTCGGTGGCGGAGCGCTCCTCGATCAACTCGAGTTGGCCCTGGCGGCCGGCGCCCGCGGTGACGTGCTCCTCCCGTTCTTCCCGAGCCCGCTCGACGGCGGCCGCCGCTTCCTGCACTGCCCGTTCCAGACTGCGGTGAACCGTCTCCCGGGCCTCGATGTCGGTCTGGATCCGGGCCTGCCGACTCTCCGTCTCGGCGATTCCGCGGATCAGTTCGTCGCGCTCGGTCTCGGCCGCCGCGCTCTCGCGGGCCTGCACGTCGCGTCGTTCGGTGATGTCCTGGAGCCGGGCCTTGGCGACCGCGAGCTGTTCCCGTAGCCCGGCCGCGGCCTGCTCGATCCGTCGACCTTCCAGAGCGGCGTCGCGGACGCTCTCAGCGGCGGCATCGATGTCCCGACCCAGTGCCGTGCAGCGCGCCTCGAGTTCGTCAGACCGTCGAACGAGGTCGTCGAGTTCGCGCTGGCGGCCCAGGGCGCCGGGCGCCGCGCCCTCGCCGCGGACGGTGACACGGCCGGCCTCGATCCAGAGCCGGTCGCGGCACAGGAAGGCGACACCCGGGTTGTCCGCCGCCAGGCGTTCCGCCGCTTCGGGGCTCTCCACGAGACAGCCGGGCTGAAGCGAGCCCCGCAGATCCTCGGGGAGGCCCAGCGCGGTCCACACGTCGCCGACGATCTCCGGATCGTCGAGTTCCCCGAGTGCCGTGAGTTCCGACAGGGGCTGCGGCGGATCAGCCGGCCGGAGAAGTGTGACCTGGTGGTCGAAGCCGGCGAGAGCTCGGGCAATGGCGACCGCGTCTTCGTCGCCGGGGGCCAGGATCGCATTGCGCAGCGGACCGAGGAAGAGGTCCAGGCTGTCCTCCCAGCCCGCCGGGACGTTCACTTCGTCGCCGAGAAAGCGGGGCTCGGAGAGTTCCAGCTCGATCAGCGCGTCCCGGATTCCGGCCCGCAGTTCCTCGTCTCGCCGACCGAGCTCTCGGAGAACAGCCGCCCGCTTCTGGGCTTCGACCAGCTCCTCGCGGCGCGTTTCCAGTTCGGCCTGGGCGGTTTGCCGTCGGTCCCGGCTCGCTTCCAGGGCCACGGCCGCCCGCCGGGCGGCCTGGGTTTCGGTCGTCAGGGCGAGTTCCAGCGTTTCCACCTTGGCGCCCACGTCTCTGACGTCGACGTCGATCGAGCGGAGGGCTTCCTGGCTGCGTTCGAGGGTCTTTTCGGCGCGGTCGCGGCGGTCGACCGCCTTTTCGCTGACGATGCGCTCCGCGACCAGACTGCTTCGCAGTTCGTCGATGCCGACCCGCGATGCCGCCTGTTCCTCGAGCAGATCCCGGTGTCGTCTGCGCGCATCCTCGATCGCGGTATCGGCCTCGTCGATCCGCCGGCGGTCCTCGTGGACCTTCGCCAGCGCCTCTTCGCGCTCCGAGAGGAACATCTGGCGGCGTCCGGCGAGAACGGCGAGCGCCTCTTCGGCCGTTGCCAGTTCGCGGCGCCGCGTCTCCCCATCGCGGGCGCCTGCCTCGAGCCTCTCGGCGATCTCCGCTCGGGTGGCGCCGGCTCCCTTGATCAGTTCGCTCCGCCCCTCGATCGTCGCCAGCAGGGTGGCCTGACGTTCGTGCGAGCGAACGGCCTCCTCTGTGCGCGCGTCGATGACGTGACGGGATTCGGCGAGTGCCGCGTTGCCGCGGGCGATCTCGGCCAGGAGTTCCGCCTCGCGGTCGGCCTCCCGTGCGAGAGCCGACCCGAGTTCCTCGAGCTCGCCACGGAGCTTCGCCCAGCGCGCCAGGAGCACGGCGTCGAGCAGTTCACGATAGGCGTCCCTGCGCTCACGGTGGCGCCGGGCGGCGTTCGCCTGACGCTTGAGGGAGCGAAGACGGCGCTCGACCTCGGAGATGATGTCGTCGAGCCGGAGCAGATCGGCGGTCGCGTCCTCGAGCTTCAGGCTGGCCAGCCGCTTGCGGTTCTTGTAGCGGGTGATCCCGGCCGCTTCCTCGATCAGCTTGCGGCGTTCCTGGGGCTTGCCGGAGAGGATCATCCCGATCCGCCCCTGCTCGATCACGGAGTAGGCGCGAATGCCCAGACCCGTGTCCATCAGGATGTCGCGGATGTCCTTGAGCCGGGCCACCCGGTCATTCAACCGGTACTGGCCCTCGCCGCCCCGGAAGATTCGCCGCCCGATCGTGATGCGGCCATCCTCGGCGTTTTCGACGCTGCCGTCGGTGAGGAAGGTGAGGCTGACCTCGGCCATCCCCAGGGGCTTGCGTTGGCCGCTCCCGTTGAATATGACTTCCTCCATGGAGCTGCCGCGGAGCGACTTCGGGCTCTGTTCGCCGAGCACCCAGGTGATGGCCTCCGCCAGGTTGCTCTTGCCGCAGCCGTTGGGTCCGACGATCGCCGTGATGCCGCGGGCGAACCGGCTCGTTACCGGGTCGACGAAGGTCTTGAAGCCGTTGACTTCAAGGCTCTCGAGTTTGAGCATCGTGCGTGTGGTGGCCAATCGGGCTGGTTGAGCTTCGGGGAACATAACAGGGTTCATGCATAAGTCACAAGTGGTTGTGCCGGCGACGGACCGCGTCCACAACATGTGGCGTCGCGAGCGCGCCGCTGATACGCTGCCGCGGCCGTGAGTGCGCTGACTGTCAAGCGGATGCTGTTCGACGCGCCGCAGATGGCGCGGATGATGCGCCGGATGGCGTTGGAGGTGGTCGAGCGGGCGGGGGGCACCGATTCGCTGATGCTGGTCGGCGTGCGCACGCGCGGCGTGCCCCTGGCCGACTTCGTCGCCGCCGAGATCAAGCGCACCGAAGGCGTCGCCGTGCCAGTGGGCGTGCTCGACATCACGCTCTACCGGGACGATCTCTCGACCATCGCGCCGCAGCCCGTGGTCAAGGAGAGCGTGATGCCGGTGCCGATCGACGACCGAATCGTCGTGCTCTGCGACGACGTCCTCTACAGCGGCCGCACGATCCGGGCGGCGATGGACGCTCTGATCATGGACTACGGCCGGCCGCGGGCGATCCGCCTGGCGGTGCTGATCGACCGTGGCCACCGGGAACTGCCGATCCACGCCGACTGCGTCGGTGAACACGTGCAGACGACCGACACCGAGGTGATCAAGGTCTCTTACGCCGCCACCGACGGCGGCAAGGAGATGGTCGAGCTCCTGGAACGCGAGGGGTGAGCGAACCGGTCTGGCAGCGCGGCGACCTGCTGGGGGTCGCCGAGTTGTCCACGGCCGAGATTCTCCACGTTCTCGACACCGCGGAGTCGTTCGTCGAAGTAGCCGCGCGGCCGATCAAGAAGGTGCCGACCCTGCGGGGCAAGACGGTCATCAACCTGTTCTTCGAGCCGTCGACCCGCACGAGTTCCAGTTTCGAGATCGCCGAGAAGCGGCTCTCGGCCGACAACATCAACTTCTCGACCTCCTCCTCGTCCCTGTCCAAGGGCGAGACGCTGCTGGACACGGCTCGCAACCTGGAGGCGATGGCGCCGGACCTCGTCGTCATCCGGCACGCCCACCCGCGGGTACCGCACGCACTGGCGGAGCGCATCGCGGCCGGGGTGATCAACGCCGGTGACGGCGCTCACGAGCATCCCACCCAGGCGCTGCTCGACGCCTTCACGATCCGCCGCCGGAAGGGTCGAGTGGAGGGCCTGAAGATTGCCATCGTGGGCGATGTGGCCCACAGCCGGGTCGTGCGCTCGAACGTTCTGTGCCTGACCAGACTGGGCGCCGAGGTCACGGTCGCCGGTCCCCGCACGATGATGCCGGAAGAGCCGGAGTCGCTCGGCGCCCGGGTCGTCTACTCGCTGGCGGAGGCGATCGAGGGCGCCGACGTGGTGATGATGCTGCGGGTGCAACTGGAGCGTCAGGCGCGGGTCTCCTTTCCCTCCGAACGTGAGTACTTCGAGTTCTTCGGACTCACCGCCGAGCGCCTGCGCGGCGCAAGCGACGACGCGATCATCATGCATCCGGGTCCGATCAACCGCGGCATCGAGATCGCCAGCGAGGTCGCCGATGGCCCCTGGTCGGTGATCCTTGAGCAGGTGGCGAACGGCGTCGCGGTGCGGATGGCCGTGCTCTACCTGCTGGCGGGCGCGAAGAGCGGGGAGGACGGACCGCGGCCGTGAGCGGATCGCTGGTGATTCGGGGGGGCCGGGTTGTCGATCCGACCCAGGAACTCGACGGCGCGGCGGACGTCCTGATCGAGGGCGGCAGGGTGACGGCCTGCGGACCCGGTCTCGCGGCGCCGGAGAACGTGCGCGAGTTCGACGCCGCGGGGTTGGTGGTCGTACCCGGCCTGATCGACATGCACGTCCACCTGCGCGAGCCGGGCCAGGAGTACAAGGAGACGATCGAGACCGGCACCCGCGCGGCGGCGTCGGGCGGGTTCACCGCCGTCGCCTGCATGCCGAACACGGACCCGGTGAACGACGATCCGTCACTGACCGAGTTCATGCTCAAGCAGGCGGAGCGGGCGGGCTGGACTCGTGTGTACCCGATCTCGGCGGTCAGCCGGGGGCTGGAGGGCCGCGAGTTGACGGAGTTCGGGGCGCAGCGGCGGGCCGGCGCGGTAGCGGTCTCGGACGACGGCCATCCGGTCTGGAGCGCCGCCCTGATGCGCCAGGCGCTGCGATACGCCCGGCACTTCGACCTGCCGGTCATCCAGCACGCCGAGGAACTCGCACTCTCGGGCGACGGGGTCATGCACGAGGGACGCTTCTCGACGCGGCTCGGCGTCGAGGGGATCCCCGGCGCCGCGGATGACGTGATGGTCTCCCGCGATCTGCTCCTGACCGCTGATACGGGGGGCCGCTACCACCTGGCGCACATGTCGACCGCGCGCAGCCTGGACCTGATCCGGGCCGCCAGGGCCGATGGCCACCGGGTCACCTGCGAGGTCTCGGCCCATCACCTGCTGCTGACGGACGAGGACGTCTTCGACTCGGGGCTGGACCCGAACTTCAAGATGCATCCGCCGCTCAGAACCGCCGGCGACCGCGACGCCCTGGTCGGGGGCCTCGCCGATGGTTCGATCGACGCGATCGCGAGCGATCACGCCCCCCACCATCCGGACGAGAAGGAGCTCGACTTCGTCGCCTCGCCGAACGGCATCGTCGGGCTCGAGACGACGCTCAGCCTCTGCCTGGACCGGCTGGTGAGGAAGGGCGTGATCGACATGGCGCGCCTCGTCGACCTGCTGTCGACGGCGCCCGCGAGGATCCTCGGCGTGCCTGGGGGCAGCCTCGCGCCCGGTTCGCCCGGCGACGTGACCCTGATCGACGTGGAGCGCGAGGTCGAAGTCGATCCGGCGACGTTCCGGAGCAGGTCGCGGAACACGCCGTTCGCGGGCTGGGAGCTTCGCGGCGCGCCGGCCGGCACCGTCGTCGGCGGTCGCGTGATCGAGCTGCCGTAGCCGGGAACCGCCCACTGGGCGCGCCGGCGTCCCCGCCGGCATCCGGAGCGAAGCGACGGGCTCTGGGTGTCCGCTGAACTACCCGATACTCCGCCCGCCGTCGATGTCGAGGCAGACGCCGGTGAGAAAGGCCGCGTCGTCGGAGGCGAGGTAGGCGACGGCGGCGGCCACGTCGGCCGGTTCGGCGAGTCGGCCCAGCGGGATCGTCTTCTGAAGGACATCGCGTCCCGATGCGTCCAGCTTCCGTCCCCCCGAGGGGCCCTTCATGAAGTCGGTGTCGGCGGCGACGGGGTTGACCGCGTTGACGCGGATGCCATGAGGCGCGAGTTCAGTCGCCAGTCCCCGGGTCAGTGTGATGACCGCCCCCTTCGTCGCGTTGTAGGCGGTGATCAGCGGTCGCGGGCGGACGGCGCCGATCGACGCCGTGTTCACGATCACCCCGCCTCCGCGCTCGAGCAGCCGCGGCACGCCGTGCACCACGCCCAGATAGACGCTCTTCGTGTTCACCTCGAAGACCCGGTCGTAGTCGGCCTCGGCGAGCTTCCAGAGGGGCCGGGCCCGGTGGCAGTAGCCCGCGTTGTTGACGAGGATGTCGATGCCGCCGAACGCGCCGCAGGTCCGCTCCATCAGCCGCCGCACGTCGTCGCCCTTCGATACGTCGACCGTCTCGAAGAGGACCCTGGCGCCGCGCTTTGCGAGCTGGGCCGTGGTCCTCTTCCCCTTGCCTGAATCGATGTCCGCGAGCGCGACGGCCGCGCCTTCTTCGGTGAGCCTTCGTGCGATGGCGCGGCCGAAACCGCCGGCCGCGCCGGTCACGACCGCGACCTTTCTCGCGAACCGGGAAGTGGCTGTCGCGCTGTCGTTCTTGCTGTTCGAGTCGTTCATGGTGAGTATCTCCCCGGGTTTCGGGCGGCTACGCTACCTTGCCATCCGCGCGCCCCACGAAGGGGCGCACGGAGTGGGACGCGGGTGGCGCGAAACGCGCCACCCGGGTTCAGCGCGGGAGGCAAGATGATGGGAGAGCCAGCAGCAGGTAAGCGGCGCGTGGTCGTCGTCGGCGCCGGCAACGCGGCGTTGTGCGCCGCCCTCGCGGCCCGGGAGGAGGGCGCGTCGGTAACCGTGCTGGAGCGTGCGCCGCGCGCGGAACGGGGAGGGAACAGCCGCTTCACGATGGCGGCGATGCGCTTCGCCTATGACGGCCTGGACGATCTGCGCGAGGTGGCCGCTGGTCTGGGCGAGGAGGAGATCGAGGCCAGCGATTTCGGAACGTATCCGGCGCGGCGATTCGCCGAGGACCTCGAACGGACCGGTGGCGGTCGCGCCGACTCCAAGCTGGTCGGAACCCTGGTGGGGGAGAGCCTCCGGACGCTGCGCTGGATGCGTGGCCAGGGGGTCGAGTTCGTTCCGCTCTACGCGGGTCAGGCGTTCGAAGTCGACGGCAAGCGCCGGTTCTGGGGCGGCTTGACATTGCAGGCGCGGGGAGGCGGCCCCGGCCTGGTGGCGGCCCTCGAGCGGGCGGCGGAGAGTGCAGGAATCGAGACGCGCTACGGCTGCCGGGCTTTGAGCCTGCGGTTGGAAGAGGACGCCGTGTGCGGCGTCGAGGTCGAGGAGGAGTCGGTTCGGCGCGTCCTCGAGGCCGACAGCGTGGTTCTCGCCAGCGGCGGCTTCGAGGCGAATCGTGAGTGGCGCCGCCGCTACCTCGGCGAAGGTTGGGAGGAGGCCAGGGTCCGGGGCAGCCGCTACAACGAGGGCTGTGGCATCCGCATGGCCCTCGAAATCGGCGCCGGACGGGCCGGACAGTGGTCCGGCTGCCACGCCGTGGCGTGGGATCTGAACGCGCCTGAGGTCGGCAACCTCGAGGTCCGCCACCGCTACCAGAAGCACAGCTATCCGCTTGGCATCGTCGTCAACGCGAGGGGAGAGCGGTTTCTCGACGAGGGCGCGGACTTTCGGAACTACACCTACGCCAGGTACGGCCGCGAGGTGCTGGAGCAGCCGGGCCGTTTCGCCTGGCAGGTGTTCGATGCGCGGGTCGCTCACCTGCTGCGGGACGAGTACCGGAAGCGGCACGCGACGCGGGTCGAAGCCGACTCGCTCCCGGGACTCGCCGACCGTCTCGAGGGTGTGGACGGCGAGACGTTCCTGCGGACGGTCGGCGACTTCAACGCCGCCGTGCGCCGGGAGGTGCCTTTCGATCCCAGCGTCCTTGATGGCCGCTCGACCCGCGGTCTGGTCCCGAACAAGTCGAACTGGGCCAACCCGATCGAGGAGCCGCCGTTCGAGGCCTTCGCCGTGACCTGCGGCATCACGTTCACGTTCGGGGGCCTGTCGGTTGACCGGCGCGCCAGGGTGCTCGACGACGGCGGACGGCCGATTCCGCACCTGTTCGCGGCGGGCGAGCTCGTCGGCGGCCTGTTCTACGACAACTACCCGGGCGGTTCCGGGCTGACGGCGGGCGCGGTGTTCGGCCGTCTGGCCGGCCGGGGGGCGGGCCGGTTCGATGGCTGAGCCTTCGGCCGATGCCAGCGTTCCCCTCGGGAACCTCCAGATCCACAGCCCGCGCGGGCGCGTGCGCTACCTCAAGGTAACCGCCGCGAAACTCCAGCTTGGGCTGGCGGCGCTGATTCTCGTTGGTTCCCTCGTGGTCAATGCCGCTCTGATCGCTCCCGTCGTCGTACGCTCCCAGTTCTCGAGGGCCGAGCAGGTCGAGGTGTTCGGGGAACACAGGCGGCTGGCGGCCCGTTTCGAGGCACTGGCCGAACGCTACTCGGAGGTCCGCCAACTGGCGTCGGAGCTCGATAGTCGACTGTGCAAGATCGTCCTTGCCTACGGTGTCGGGGCGCCAGCGAACGAAGGATGCGGCGAGGCCGTCGACGTCCTGGAGGAACCCGCCCTCACCTTGCGGCAGGGCGAGGTGGTGCTGATCGAGTCAGGCGTCGAGGAAGACGTGGAACGGGTGACGGGGCGCATCGAGGGCCGGCTGCAGGCGGCCCTCGAGGTCGAACGGGCCGAGCCCGAGCTCGTCGAGTCGACGCCGTCCGCGGTTCCGCTTCGCGGCGACGACTTCGTCCTCGTCGGCCCGTTCGGACAGACGAGAAACCGGGTGACGGACGTTGAAGAGTTCCACCAGGGCATCGATCTCGCGGCGTCCGCCGGGGCGCCGGTGCTGGCCACTGCGGCCGGTCGCGTGACGTATGCGGGACGGGGCGCAGCTTTGGGCCGTTCCTGGGTTCGCTACGGGCGGATCGTGGGAATCCGGCATGGTGACCGCTTCATCACCCTGTTCGGCCACCTGGATACGACGGAGGTGCGAGCGGGGCAATCGGTCAGCCGCGGACAACGCATCGGCACCGTCGGCGCGACCGGATGGAGCGTGGAACCGAATCTCCACTACGGCGTGCTGCGGCGGCGCGGCGACGGAGGCTACTTCGCCGTCGATCCCCGCATCCACATCCTGGACTACCGGTGGAACGAGGAAGGCTTCATCGCCTCCGATCGGACACCGGCGGATCCCCTGACCCTGCCGGCCACGTTGCGGCGATAACGGGAGAAACGTGTTCATGAGCTATCGAGCAGTCATCTTCGACCTGGGCGGAGTCGTCTTCGGCTCCCCGCTGCACGCCATCCGGCGCTACGAACAGGCGAACGGCATCGAGGAGAATTTCGTCAACCGCCTGGTCGTGGCGGCCGGGCCGGGAGGCTCCTGGCAGCGGATGGAGCGCGGCGAGCTGGTCATGGGGCCGGGCTTCTTCGCCGCCTTCGACGACGATGTGAGGGCGGCCGATCCCTCGGTGGCCGAGCGTTTCTCGGCCGAGGAGATGATGGCGGCGATCGCGGAGGAGTCAAAGCCCAGGCCGCAGATGATCGACGCGCTGCGGCGGTTACGCGCCGGCGGCTACACCGTGACGGCGTTGACGAACAACTGGGTCAGCGAGGAGGAACGGGAACCCGCGGATGCCGAGGAGGCCGCGATGCGGGCCGAGGTCCGTGCCCTGTTCGACGACTACGTCGAGTCGAGCGTCGTCGGCCTGCGCAAGCCCGATCCCGCGATCTACCGACTGGCCTGCGGCCGGATCGGCGTCGAACCGCGCGAGGCGGTGTTCCTGGACGACATCGGTTCGAACCTGAAGAGCGCGCGGGCACTCGGCATGACGACGATCAAGGTCGACGACGCCGACGACGCCCTCGCGGAACTCTGGCGGACGCTGGCCAGGAGGCGGCGCGACAGAAACGACATGGAGTGAGTTCTGTCGCGAAGCCTCCTGGCGAGGTGGGGGCTGGGGGCCAAACAGCGAGCCTGCGAGCGGTTTGGCGGCTACTCCGGAAGGGTGAACGTGAGATCGAGCGTCGCGGCGAGCCCGTCGAGCAGCGTCACGCCGGACCGCATCGTGCCGAGACGTTCGTGCCACGCCTCGATCGTGTAGGTGCCGGCCGGGAGCCCGGGAATCTCGAACGAGCCGTCCGGCCCGGAGACGGCGAAGTAGGGGTGGCTGAAGACCCCGACATAGCTCGACATCCACGGGTGGACGTCGCACTTGATCCGGAACGCCGGCTCCTCGTCGGTGAACGAGAACGTGGCCTGCTTGATGGCCGCCGGCATGGCCCGGTTGAAGGGGCGGTTGACCTCGGACAGCGAGTGGACGTTGTGGAGCAACTCGTCCGAGTTCAGCACCTTGAGCTCCTGGCCCACCATGATGCCTGCGACGCGGGGCGTGTAGCGGCAGCCCTGCTGGTCGATCACGGGCGGTTCCGCCGGCGGGTAGGGCCCCTGTGGAACGTTGTCGGCGACGTAGACGAGGACGTTGGCCAGGCCGGCCTGATCGTCGACCGCGAGGATCTCCGGATAGACCGGCTCCGTGTGCTTGGCGGCGCAGGCGGGATCGGCATGCATGTTGAGCGGCCGGAGTTCCGGCACCTCGCCGTCGAAGCGAACGACGCCGGCGATCGAACTGTTGCCGAGGGGTTCGGTGGGTGTGGCTTCGGGGGCTGAGGGAGTGTCGCCGCCGGAGTGCTCCGGGGCATCGCCGGCGCAGCCGGCCAGGAGGAAGGCGAAGGGAAGAAGGGCCGTGGAGAGGGCCAGCGGAAGCGTAGTTCTCGATGCGCAGATCATGCGCCTATTCTAATGGGCCGCAGGACGGTTGCACCGGGGTTCTTCTCGCCGTACGGCCCGTTTCCTTGACCGCGATAGGGGCGGGTGTTAGCTTCCGCGCGATTCGTGGCCCGGCCGGCCCTTGAGGGCACAGCCGCCCTATCTCCAGGCCCTCGATGGCACAGAGTCAGGACAACACTCAGGAACCCGTCGCCGGGCGTGCGCCGCTGATCGTCGGCGGTTACGACTTCCGTTCCCTGACGGAAGCGGTCGCGGTGCCGGTCGAGCGCAAGACGCCGATCGGCTGGTGGTTCTTCTTCCTGCCGTCGCTGGCGATGCTGGGCCTGTTCGGCGTTTCGATCGGCTGGCTGTTCTGGGAGGGCACCGGCATCTGGGGCCTGAACAACCCGGTCAACTGGGGCTTCGCGATCGTCAACTTCGTCTTCTGGGTCGGCATCGGCCATGCCGGCACGTTGATCTCCGCGATCCTCTTCCTGTTTCGGCAGAAGTGGCGCACGTCGATCAACCGCGCGGCGGAGGCGATGACGATCTTCGCGGTCATGTGCGCCCTGGTCTTCCCGGGAATCCACGTCGGCCGCGTGTGGGTCGCCTACTGGATGTTCCCGCTGCCGAATCAGATGGACATGTGGCCGAACTTCCGCAGCCCGCTGATCTGGGACGTGTTTGCGGTGTCGATCTACGGCACGGTGTCCCTGATGTTCTGGTACGTGGGCCTGATCCCGGATCTCGCGACGATCCGCGACCGCGCCAAGACGCGGATCAAGCAGATCGCCTACGGCATCTTCGCTCTCGGCTGGCGCGGTTCGCACCGGAACTGGCTCCACTACGAGCGGGCCTACCTGATGCTGGCCGGTCTGGCGACGCCGCTGGTTCTCTCCGTCCACTCGGTCGTGTCGATGGACTTCGCCACCGCCCAGTTGCCGGGCTGGCACACGACGATCTTCCCGCCGTACTTCGTCGCCGGGGCGATCTTCTCAGGCTTCGCCATGGTCATGACCCTGATGCTGATCTGCCGGGTCCTGTTCAAGATGGAGGACATCATCACGATGCGCCACCTCGAGAACATGGCCAAGATCATGCTGCTGACGGGGTGCATGGTCGGTTACGCCTACGGCATCGAGATGTTCATCGCCTGGTACAGCGGCAACCCGTACGAGCAGTTCGCCTTCGCCAACCGGGCCCTCGGGCCCTACGCCTGGGCCTACTGGATCATGGTGAGCTGCAACGTGCTCACGCCGCAGTTGTTCTGGTTCAAGAAGATGCGCAACCACATCGGCTGGCTGTTCATCTCCTCGATCCTGATCAACATCGGCATGTGGTTCGAGCGTTTCGTCATCGTCACCTCGTCGCTGCACCGCGACTTCCTGCCCGCGAACTGGGACTACTACCAGGCGACCTTCTGGGACTTCGCTTCGCTGATCGGCAGCTTCGGCCTGTTCTTCACGATGTTCTGCCTGTTCGCCCGGTTCCTGCCGCTGGTGGCGACGGCGGAGGTCAAGACCGTGCTGCCGGAGGCCGACCCGCACCAGGGCGAGGAACTGGTGCGCGTGGTGCCAGCCGGCTCCGGAGTGGAACCCGCGCCGCAGGCGGCGCCGGCCGGCGGGGGAGGGTCCTGACATGGGCCTGATGACCCTGGACGTGCCGGAAGCGTCGGCGGGTTACAGCCACTACGGTGTGCTGGCCCGCTTCGAAACCGCGAAGGCGCTCTACCGGGCCTGTGAGGCGGTCCGGGACGCCGGCTACTCGAAGTGGGACGCGCTGACGCCGTTTCCGGTTCATGGTCTCGAGAAGGCGATGGGGCTGAAGCCGTCCAGGCTGCCGTTCCTCGTGCTGGCCACGGGACTTTCCGGCGCCGGGCTCGGCTTCGCCCTGCAGAGCTGGGTCCACATCAAGGGCTACCCGCTGATCATCAGCGGCAAGCCGCTGTTCACCTGGCCCGCCTTCGTGCCGGTCACCTTCGAGCTCGGAGTGCTCGGCGCTGCGCTGGGGGCGGTGCTCGGCATGTTCGCCTTCAACAAGTTGCCCACCTACCACCATCCGCTCTTCCGGTCGAAGAACTTCGCGCGCGTGACGGACGACGGTCTGTTCATCGCCATCGAGGCCTGGGATCCGAAGTACGACGACCAGGACACCGCGGAGTTCCTGAGCAGGCTCGGCGCGGTCGAGGTGGAGCACGTGCCGATCGACGATCCCGCGGACGACGGTGACGGGGGAGGCGCCGCCTGATGGCCCACGGACCGCGCATCGTTCATCTCGATCAATTGGTCATCCGGCCGGGCAGCGGCTGGGCGCGCCTGCCTTTGATCGCGGGCGCGGTCGGCGTCGTCTTCACGGTCGTGTCGATCGTGCTGGCGATGGGGTCAAAAGAGAGCACCAAGCAGTTCTTCCACTCCTGGCTCGTCGCCGTCGTCTTCTTCCTCTGCATCGGTCTCGGCTGCCTGTTCTTCGTGCTGATTCACCACGCGACGAAGGCCGGCTGGGGCGTCGTGGTGCGCCGTCTGGCCGAGAACCTGGCCTGCACGGTGCCTGTGCTGGCCGTCCTGTTCATTCCGGTCGTGGCCCTGGGCATGTACGACCTGTTCCACTGGACCCACGCCGACGCCGTGGCGCACGACCGGTTGCTGCAGGTCAAGGAACCGTGGCTCAACGAGACCGGCTTCTGGATTCGGACCGTCATCTACTTCGTGATCTGGAGTGGGCTGGCCCTCTACTTCCGGAACGCGTCGCGGCGCCAGGATGACAGCGGAGACGAGGCCCTTTCCCACCGGATGGCGCGATTCAGCCCCGTCGCGGTCGCCATGTTTGCCGTGACGCTGACGTTCGCCGGTTTCGACTGGCTGATGTCGCTGGAGCCGCACTGGTACTCGACGATGTTCGGCGTCTACTTCTTCGCCGGTACGGTCGTCTCGGCGTTCGCGGCGCTTACGGTCCTCACCCTGGCCTTCGAACGGTCGGGCCACTTCCGGGGCGTGATCACCGGCGAGCACTTCCACGATCTCGGCAAGCTGCTGTTCGCCTTCACGGTCTTCTGGGCCTACATCGCCTTCAGCCAGTTCTTCCTCATCTGGTACGCGAACATCCCGGAGGAGACGAACTGGTTCCTGAGCCGGCTGCACGGCACGGCCGACAATCCGGCGAACTGGCGCCCGGCGACCCTGCTTCTGGCCATCGGCCACTTCGCCGTCCCGTTCTTCTTCCTCATGCCCCGGACGATCAAGCGCAACCGCACCCTGCTGCTGATCGGCGCCCTCTGGATGCTGGCCATGCACCTCTGGGACGTGTTCTGGCTGGTCATGCCGAACCTGCACCGGGAGATGACGTTCTCCCTGCTCGACCTGACCTCGCTGCTCGGCGTGGGCGGCGTGTTCCTGGCAACCGCGGGCTGGCTGCTGGGCCGCGGCTCGCTGGTGCCGTCCCGCGATCCGCGGCTGGTCGAGTCGCTGGCCTTCGAGAACATCTGAGACGTTCAGGGGCCCTCCCAGTCCGTCAGCCGTTCGCCTTGTTCAGTCCGCCGGTCCTTGCTACGCTGCGCACCGTCTCAGGACCTCTTGCAACACCTCTCCCGTCAAGGAGCATCGACATGATTCCGAAGCAGACGATTCGCGTCTGTGCCGTTCTTCTCGCCTTCGCCCTGGCTTCCTCCTCGGTTGCGCTCGGCGGCACGATTGTCGGCAAAGTCACGTACGAAGGCCGGACGCCCCCGCAACGCCCGATGAGGATGGACGCGGACCCCAAGTGCGCCGAGAAGCACAGTGGCACGGTCCTCGACCAGACCTTCATGATCGGGGATGGCGGCGCCTTCGCCAACGTCTTCCTGGTGATTACCGAGGGCCTGGACGGGAAGTCGTTCGACACGCCTTCGCAGCCGGTGGTCATGGACCAGAACGGCTGCATCTACACGCCACGCGTCATGGGCATCCAGGTCGGGCAGCAGTTCAAGGTGAAGAACTCGGACGGCCTGCTGCACAACGTCCACTCCCTGTCCAAGGACAACCCCCCGTTCAACCGGGCGATGCCGGCCAGCGTGACGGAGGCCGACTACAGCTTCGACAAGACGGAGCGCTTCCGCATCAAGTGCGACGTCCACCCCTGGATGACGTCCTGGGTGACGGTCGTCGATCATCCGTTCTACGCGGTTTCGGGCGCCGACGGCAGTTTCCGCATCGAGAATGTTCCGGCCGGCACCTACACGATCGAGGCCCGGCATGAGTTCGAGAGGTTCAGGATCTACTCGGAGACCGTCGAGGTCGGCGACAGTGGCGAAGCGACGGTGAACTTCGTCTTCAAGCCGGAGTAGACGAGGCAACCCCAGAAAGTAGCTAGAAAGGAGCGGCGTCCATGGCGGAGCCCGTTCACGCTTCACCTGCACACGACGAGCATCACCACGAGCAGAGCTTCTGGCGGAAGTACATCTTCTCGACCGATCACAAGGTGATCGGCGTCCAGTACTCGGTCACGGGTCTGGCGTTTCTCCTCTTCGGGTTCGTCCTGATGATGGTGATGCGCTGGAACCTCGCCTACCCGGGCGAGCCGATTCCCTTCATCGGCTCGCTCCTCGGCGAGAACCGGGCGCCCGGCGGCATCATGCTGCCGGACTTCTACAACGAGCTCGGCGCCATGCACGGCACGATCATGGTGTTCCTGGGGGTCGTGCCGCTGGCGGTCGGCGGCTTCGGCAACTTCGTCATGCCGCTGCAGCTCGGCGCCCCGGACATGGCCTTCCCGCGGATCAACATGATCAGCTACTGGTGCCTGTTCCTGGGCGGCGTGACGATGTTCGCCAGCTTCTTCCTGCCGAACGGCGCCGCGGGCAACGGCTGGACCTCCTACTCGCCGCTGGCCGACATCGCGCTGAACGGCCAGACCGCCTGGCTGATCGGGATGATCTTCCTGATCACGTCGTCCCTGCTGGGCGCGGTCAACTTCATCACCACGGCGATCCAGCTCCGGGCTCCGGGCATGACCTGGATGCGACTGCCCTTCTTCTGCTGGGCGCAGATCGTGACCGCCTTCCTCCTGCTGCTGGCCTTCCCGCCGCTCGAGGCCGCGGGCGTGCTGCAGTTGATGGACCGGGTCGCGAACACCAGTTTCTTCATTCCGGAGGGCCTGGTGGTCGGTGGCGAAGTGGTCGACCGGAGCGGAGGCGGCAGCCCGCTGCTCTGGCAGCACCTGTTCTGGTTCCTGGCCCACCCGGAGGTCTACGTGCTCATCCTGCCGGCGATGGGGATCGTCGCCGAGGTGATCGCGAACAACTCCCGCAAGCCGCTCTGGGGTTACCGCTCGATGGTCTACTCCCTGATCTTCCTCGGCTTCATGAGCTTCATCGTCTGGGCGCACCACATGTTCATCACCGGCATGGGCTCGGTGATGTCGACCTTCTTCCAGACGACGACGATGATCATCTCGATCCCGTCGGTCATCATCCTGAGCGCGCTCTTCATCTCGCTGTGGGGCGGTTCCATCCGCTACAACACGCCGATGCTGTTCGCGCTCGGCTTCCTGCCGATGTTCGGCATAGGAGGGCTGACCGGGCTGCCGCTCGGTCTCTCGGCGGCGGACATCCCGCTCCACGACACCTACTACGTGATCGGGCACTTCCACTACGTGGTGGCGCCCGGAACCCTGTTCGCGCTGTTCGCCGGCGTCTACTACTGGTTCCCCAAGGTGACGGGGCGCAAGATGAACGAGTTCCTGGGCAAGCTCCACTTCTGGCCCTCGCTCGTCTTCATGAACGGGGTTTTCTTCCCGATGATGATCCAGGGCCTGAACGGCGTATCGCGCCGGCTCGCCGACGGCGGCATCACTTACGACTTCGCGGGCGAGGTCGCCGGGCTGAACCGGATGATGTCGGTTTCGGCCTGGTGCCTGGCGGTGGCGCAGATTCCGTTCATCATCAACTTCTTCATGAGCATCCGGAACGGCGAGAAGGCCGGACGCAACCCCTGGAACTCGACCACCGTCGAGTGGCTGGCGCCGTCGCCGGCTCCGCACGGCAACTTCGATCAGCCGATCGAGGTTGTGCGCGGGCCGTACGAGTACAGCGTCCCGGGTAGCGACAAGGACTACGTCCCACAGGCCGAACCGGCCTCAACCTGACCGTTCGAGGACCTCAAGAGATGGAAATCCCCTACACGGTAGAGGCCCACCCCGAAACCGGCCTCAACAACGGGAAGATCGGGATCTGGCTGTTCCTGACCTCGGAGGTCATGCTGTTCGGGGCGTTGTTCGCCACGTTCATCATGCTGCGCCTGGGATCGGACGGCAACTGGGCCGCGATGCAGGCGGAAGCGGAGCTCAACATTCCGCTGGCGACGCTCAACACGGCCGTGCTGATCGCCTCCAGTCTGACGATGGTCATGGCCTGGGCGTCGCTGATGCGCGGGCAACTGGGCCGGTTCAAGCTGTTCGGCTGGCTGACCGTCGCCTGCGGCGGCGTCTTCTTGGTCATCAAGTACTTCGAGTACACGGCGAAGTTCGAGCACCACCACTACCCGGAGTCGAGCACCTTCCTCGCCATCTACTTCGCGATGACGGGCCTCCACGCCCTGCACGTGATCGGCGGCATGGCCTGGAACGCCTACTTCACCGGGCCGGGGTCGAAGCTTTTCCACACGAACCGGCAGTGGCTGACCGACCGGGTCGAGCACTCCGGTCTGTTCTGGCACTTCGTCGACCTGGTCTGGATCTTCCTCTTCCCCGTCTTCTACCTGCTGTAGCGGACATCTGCCGCCCTGAATCCCTGGTCTACCCTGGAGCGAGTCGCATTCCATGAGTGAACACGTCGATATCGACAAGCAGGTCCGCGTCTACTTCCTGGTTTTCGGCGCCCTGATGGTGGGTACGCTCGTCACGGTTCTTGCGGCGGAACTCGATGTTTCGGTGCCGGTGGCCCTCACCATCGGCCTGTTCATCGCCACCGCCAAGGCGTCGCTGGTCGCCTGCTTCTTCATGCACCTGATCGACGAGAAGAAGATCATCTACTGGACGCTGGCCCTGACCGTCGCGTTCTTCATCGCCCTGATGGCGTTGCCGCTCCTGACCTCGGTAGCGGACCAGGTAGGGGAGTTCGCCGAAGTCGAGGCGCACGAGCCGCACTGACGATCCCGCTGAACGCGTCATGAACCTGAAGGTCATTCACATCGTCTTCGTCGGCAGCGCCATTCTCCTGGCGCTGTTCTTCGGCGGCTGGTGTCTGGCGCAGGGGAGCGCGTTCGCGGTGGGCGCCGTTCTTTCCTTCGCGGTCGCGGCTGCGCTCGTCTGGTACGGCATCTGGTTCTGGCGCAAGATCACGACGCCCGAAGAGGAGTGGGCTCGCCGGCGCAAGCTGTTCCGCACGATTCCCGTTGCCGTGGTCGTCTGGCTCTTCGCCTCCGAGCCGGCGGCCTGGGCCTGCTCGGTCTGCTACGGGGCCGCTGAAGGGTCGATGATCGACGCGGCCCGGGCCGGGGTGTGGTTCCTGCTGGCGGCCGTGTTCGTGATGCAGGGGGCCTTCGTTCTCTTCTTTCTCTATCTCCGGCGCCGTGCCCGGCGTCTGCGAACCGACCCGGTGCCGCCCTGGTGGAGCACCGTTGAGGAGCCTGTCAAGTCATGATGGATGCCATGTTCCCGGCCGCGGCGTCGGAGCACGCCGGCCGGATCGACAACATGATCGACGCGGTGCACTACCTGATGCTCGCGCTCTTCATCGTCTGGGGCGTGTTCTTCGTGTACGTGCTGATGCGCTTCCGCGCCAGCCGCAACCCGAAGGCGGACTACGTCGGCGTCAAGAGCAAGATGAGCACTTATGGTGAAGTCGCCGTGGCGATCGCGGAAGGGATTCTCCTGCTCGGCTTCTCGATTCCCATGTGGGCGGAACGGGTGGACGAAGTGCCGCCGGAGTCCGAGGCGACGGTCGTGCGGGTCGTGGCGCAGCAGTTCGCGTGGAACGTCTGGTATCCGGGGGCCGACGGCGAGTTCGGCGCGCAGGACCTGTCACTGATAGACGAGGCGACCAATCCGATCGGCCTCGACCGCGACAGCGAGGCCGGCGCCGACGACATCTGGACGGTGAACCAGTTGCACCTCCCGGTCGACAAGGCGGCGATCATCCACCTGACGTCCAAGGACGTGATCCACAGCTTCAACCTGCCGAACATGCGGATCAAGCAGGACACGATCCCGGGCATTTCGATTCCGGTCTGGTTCGTTCCCACCAAGACCACCGCCCAGATCCGCGAAGAGACCGGAAACCCGGACTACGTCTACGAGATCGCCTGCGCCCAACTCTGCGGCAACAGCCACTACTCGATGCGCGGCTTCCTGACCGTGCACACCGAGGAGGAGTTCCAGGCCTGGCTCGACGAGGAGGCGTCCTACCTCACCGGCAGCGACGACGACTTCTTCGACTTCTAGGAGCCTGGCCGCGAGGCCGGTTCCTTCACTGGGTGCGCCGGCGTCCCCGCCGGCTGCCGCCGGAGGCGGTGAGGAAACGTACCGGCCGCAAGGCCGGTTCCCTATGCTCTGGGTGTACGCTCTGAAGAATGAGCGGTTGCACACCCCTCTGGGGCCGCCGCGAGCTGTTGAAGGCGGCCTGGGTAGGGCCTTCGGCGGCGGCCGCCGCGTTTAGCGCCCACGCCGCGGCGAGTCAGGAAGCTGACGAAGACGACGCCGCGGGGCAGCCGGCCGAAGAGGCGCTCAAGGCATACCGGGCGGGCTTCGCCGCTCCGCCGCTCGAGCGGGTGCGGATCGGTTTCGTCGGCGTCGGCCTTCAGGGCGGCGGCCACGTCCGGAACTTCCTCCGCATCGAGGGGGTCGATCTCGTGGCGGTCTGCGACATCGACGAGCGTCGCGCCGAGGAGGTGGCCTCGTGGATCGTCGACGCGGACAACGAGCCGCCCGAGCTCTACACCCGGGGCGAGACGGACTTCAAGCGTCTCTGCGAGCGCGACGATATCGACCTCGTCTTCAACTCGACCCCCTGGCGGTGGCACGTTCCCGTCTGCGTCGAGGCGATGGAAACCGGGAAGCACACCGCGGTCGAGGTGCCGGCCGCGATCACGCTCGAGGGCTGCTGGCGTCTGGTCGAGACCGCCGAACGCACCGCGCGGCACTGCGTGATGATGGAGAACTGCAACTACGGCCGCAGCGAGATGATGGTCCTGAACATGGTGCGCCAGGGCCTGCTGGGAGACCTTCTTCACGGCGAGGCGGCCTACATTCATGACCTGCGGTCGATCAAGTTCTCCGATCGCAACGAGGGACTGTGGCGCCTGCAGCACTCGGTGGAACGGAACGCGAACCTCTACCCGACCCATGGCCTTGGGCCAGTAGCCCAGTGCATGGACATCAACCGGGGCGACTGCTTCGACTACCTCGTCTCGCTGTCGAGCCCGGCCAAGGGGCTGGCGCTCTACGCGGCGGAACGGTTCGGCGCCGACGATCCGCGGGCCAGGGTCCGCTACGCCCTGGGTGACATGAACTCGAGCCTGATCCGGACGCGGCGCGGGCGCAGCATCCTGCTGCAGCACGACACGACGACGCCCAGACCGTACAGCCGGCTCAACCTGGTGCAGGGTACCCGCGGCGTGTTCGCGGGGTTTCCGGACCGGATCTTCATCGAAGGCGAGGCCGAGGGGCACGAGTGGAGCGATGTCGAGCCCTACCGGGAGCGCTTCGAGCATCCGTTGTGGGCGGAGCGGTCCGGCGATGCCGAGGGCGCCGGCCACGGCGGCATGGACTACCTCGAGGACTACCGGCTGGTCCGCTGTCTGCTCGAGGGCACGCCCACCGACATGGACGTCTACGACGCGGCGGCGCTGTCGGCGCCGGTCGAGTTGAGCGAACTCTCGGTCGCCCGGGGCAGCGAGCCGGTCGAGTTCCCCGACTTCACCCGCGGCGCCTACCGGACGCGGCCGCCGCTGGGGATCGTCGCCTGAGAGTCGCCTACCTTCTGCCCGGCGCCGCCCTCTACGGCGGCGTCAAGGTGGTCTTGCAGCACGCCCGGGCGCTCCGCAGCCTCGGAGTCGACGCGACCGTCCACTCGCCGGATCCGTGCCCGGCCTGGTTCGACGGGGCGGACGCCTTCTACCGGCAGGTTCGGGCCCTCGACCGGCGATCGCTGCCGCGGGTCGAGGTGGCGGTGGGGACGCTGGCGCCGACGGTCGCTCCGGCGATCGAGGTCGCCGAGTACCTGGCGTGCCACCTGTGCCAGGGCTACGAGCCGGCCCACGAGACGCTGTCTCGCGCCGAGCGCGCTGGGATGCTGGCGGCGTACGAGTTGCCGGCCCGGAAGCTGGTCGTGTCGCCTCACCTCGTCCGCACGGTTCGCGAGCGGCACGGCGTCGAGGCTCACTGGATTCCGCAGCCGTTCGAGCCGGCGCTGTTCCGACCCCCGGAGGAGGAACGAGAAGACGATGGCCGGCTACGTGTGCTCGTTAGCGGCCACTGGGATCTCGAAGTCAAGGGAGTCGCCTGGTGCCTGCGCGCACTACGGCCGCTCTTCGAACGAAGCGGTCGCCGTCTCGACCTGGTGCGCCTGTCGCTCGACGCGGATGCCGAGGAAGTCTCCTTCTGGCCGGAAGCGGAGCGGCATCGTCACGTTCTTCCCGCCGAGGTTCCGGCATTGATCCGAGGCGTCGACCTGTGCATCGGACCGTCGTCGCCGCTCGAAGGCTTCGGCCTGCTCGCGCTCGAAGCGATGGGCTGCGCCCGTTCCTGCGTTCTGACGGAGATTCCCTCCCACCGCGACCTCGATCCCGAAGACCGGGCCTCGATCAAGGTGCCGTTCGGCGACGCGGAGGCGCTTCGAGTTGCGGTGGAATGCCTGTGGCGCGACCGCGACCTGCGGTGGCGGCTCGGCATGGCGGGGCGGGCGATCGCCGAAACGTACACGGAACGCCGCACCGGCGAAGCGCTGATGCGGGCGTTCGGCGTCGACCCGGTGAGGCGGCAGCCCGCGGCTCAGACGAAGATCGAGACGTAGAAGCCGGCCGTGGCCAGGCTCTCGCGGTCGGGTGTCATCGACGCGGGAAGCGCGTCGATGCGCTCCGGCAGGGGAGTGGTCTGGGCGTCGATCCGGTAGCGGTCGAAACCGGCCGCGTGGAGCCAGTCCTCGAGCGTGCGGCGAGTGAAGAAGCGGACGTGGGTAGCGCAGAGCAGACCCATGGGCACATAGTCCCATCGTCCGGCGATCAGGTCCTCGACCACCGAGTAGTGGCCGACGTTGGGCACCGAGAAGACCATCCGGCCGCCGGGACGGAGCCAGCCGGCGGCCCGTTCCAGGAACGCCTGACCGTCCGTGAGATGTTCGAAGAGTTCGAAGGCGACGATGGCGTCGAAGGTCTCTCCGGGTTCCACGGTCTGGACGTCGCCCCGGATCACCCGGTCGAGCCGCCTCTCGGCCGCCAGTGCCGCTTCAGGATTCAGTTCGATGCCGACAGTGCGGCAGCCGAAACGGTCCTTGATCAGGGCCGCGGTCGCCCCGCGGCCGCAGCCGACCTCCAGAACGGAGGATTCGGGCCCGAGGTCTTGGGGCAGGAGCGGCAGGACATCGGCACGTTCGCCGCCGTAGTAGTCGATGAACTCGTAGCAGAGGCCGGCTCGCGGACCGGGTATCCGCTCGCCCGCGGCCAACCGTGCAGCGGCCGCGGTCGACAGCAGCGCGGCGGGGGAGGCCGCTTCGCCGGAAAGTGGCCCGGCCGTGTTTGTGGAGTCGGAGGCGAGCCATGCGGTCTCGGCCTGTTCAAAGTCGGCCAGAGTGAACAGGTCGCTGCTTGCTTCCGGGCCGGTTGTTGTCAGGTCGGTGGCGTAGAGGGCGCCGTTGCCTCCGTCGCGGCTGTTCGCCGCGAGTTCCTCCCGCATTCTGCGCAGGGACTTGCGGCCGATCAGGACGCGGCAGGACCCCAGGACGAGGGTCGCTTCCGTGTCGTCGGGCGGTTCGGCTGGCAGCTCTGAAACAACCTGGACCTCGCCGAACACGGCGCGCGCCTCGCCGACCAGCCAGCGACGGAGATACCACCACTCGGCTGACGCCTCGGCCTCGGCGTCCCAGGGCAGGACCAGCAGGAGCATGGCGTGATCGTAGCGTTGGCCCGAGGCGCGGGTCCCTACAGTCTCTCCATCACCTCATCGTGGAACTGCTGGATGACCCGTTCCTGGGTCGCCAGCGAAGGCAGGAGCATGAGCTGGTCGAGACCGGCGTCGGCGAGGGTGCGGACCTGTGCCCGTACCTCCTCGGCCGTACCCGCAAGGCAGGAGGCGCGGATGAGATCAGGGGTGACGAACCTCTCTTCTTCCGGCAGGGAGTACGTACAGTGCCCGGCGTGGACGCGCAGGTGGCGCCCTCTCGCCGGCGTCTGCTCGACCAGCGCGCAGTACTCGTCCCAGACCGGCCGCACGTGCGGCGGCGGCTCGCGGTCGAACTGGTGCTGCTGGTCGTACAGGTAGTGCAGGCCGGAGAGGACGAAGGGCCCGCACTCCTCGATCACCCGCGGCGAGGTCAGGTCCTCGCCGGGCTCGAGAATCACGGCCGTGGTAAGCGAGCAGGTGTAGAAGCTGTCGGCGTCGAAGTCCCGGCCGGCCGCCTCGGCGCCCCGGCCGCAGTTCTCGATCGCGCGATCGAACAGCGAGGCGTTCGGCGGAATCGACATGACCAGGCCGTCGCCGACCTCGCCGGCCAGGCCCTGGCTCTTGGGACCGAAGCCGGAGACGTACATCGGGATGCGCGGCTCGGTGGCGATGAAGCCCTGTTCCTCCATGAGGAAGCGGAGCGGCTCCGTGCGGCCGCGGAACGTGAAGTCGACCTCCTGGCCGTCGAGCAGCGCCCGCACCACGCGCAGGTACTCGCCGAACTCCTGGACGCCGACCGGGCGGTGCCCCATCAGTCGGAGCGCCGTGTTGCCGGCGCCGATGCCGAGGAAGGTGCGTCCCGGAGCGATGCGGTTGATCGTCGCGATGCTGTGCGCCGTGACCGGCGCGATCCGCGTGCCGGTGATCGCGACGCCGGTCCCGAGCCTGATCCGGCTCGTCCGCTCCGCCGCCAGCGCCAGCACCGCGTAGCAGTCCGACCAGATCATCTGGCTGTCGGCGATCCACGCATGGCTGTACCCGAGCGCTTCCGCCCTCTCGATGTAGCCGATGTCGTCGATCTTGCTGGCGACGCAGACGCCGAAGTCCATGGGGCCGGCAGTGTACCGCCGGAAGCTTCGGCTGCACCCGCCCGTTCCGGGCCTCAGGGGAGAGGGTCCCAGCGGGCTGGGCGGCGTAGACGTGCGTGCAGGCCCAACAGTGCATCGTCCTGGAGCCTTTGGCGGCGCAGTCTTGGCGGGTTCTGGTCCTTGTCGACCGTCTAGCCACCGGGAACTCATGCACCGACCTTGTGTTCTAACAGAATACTGTAAATTTAGTGAGTGCTGCTCCTGAGCCAGAGACCCTTGCGAGACAGAGATGGCGATCGGGCGCTCTTCACGGGTCGAGAGCCTGAGCTCGATCGCCTACTGCGAGCGTCCCGAGTTGGATTCAACGCCATCGTCTTGGGTGATCGAGGTGCAGGTACTAGCTCGTTGCTGGCTCGACACGCTTCCCACCTCGAAGGCCGGGGCGGTCGAGTGTGCCTCGTGACGGGAACCGCGGTCGACTCGATGCGTGGGCTCGCGGAAGCGATCCGACTCGCTGCCGAGGGAAGGCGGACTGTCGGCCGCGTTCCACCGGCTCAGGAACGGGGAGAGGACGAGCAGTCGGTACTCGGCAGGTTGATCCACGGTGACCCGCAGTCCTTGGGCCGGCTGCGTGACGTGTGCTTCGAGTTGGAGGAGTCCAACAACAGTGGGCGGCTGACCGTCATTCTCGACAATGTGCTGCGGCCAGAGATGGTCCACGGGCTCTTCGGCCGGTGCCGGGACGAAGTCTGGGAGTTACCAACGCGATGGGTGATTGCGGGGCGAGCAGATCGGCGCAGCCAGTATCTGAAGCCGCCGGCCGACTCCTTCTTCGACACTGAGGTGTACGTCGGAGCTCTTGAACCGGGAGTAGCGCGAGAACTGGTCCTTGCGCGCCTGAAGTCAGCCTTGCCCGAAGAGCGTGTCGACGCGGAACGAATCCGGCGCCGGCTTGACCAGATCGTGGAGCGCGGCGCGGGGAATCCCCGGCGGCTCTTGTCAGCGGCCAGGGACGTGCTCCTTAGTACCCAGGAGGAAGCGGAGAGCGGCGACTCTGCCCTCGCCGCCGCTGCGTCGCTAGGCAAGACGGAGTTTGCTGCACTGCACTACTTGATGGACAGGGGCCCCGCGAGCGCGTCTGACTCGGAGTTCCAGGCAGACCTTGGAGTGACCCGTTCGCGTGCCACCCAGGTCCTGAAACGACTCGAAGACTCGAATCTCGTCACGGTCTTCGAGACGCGAACCGGCCGCGGCAGGCCGCGGAAGCTCTATCGTTCGATCGGCAGCGCGAGTGCGGAGGATCCTGCATGAGTCGCCACCTCCTCGTGTGGCTGCTCCAGACCCACGCCTTCGACGATGCTTCGCCACGCCACGACACCCGAGGCTACGAGCTGCCTACGGTACTCGGCGACCAGACTCTTCGGTACGTCCACGGCGGCATGGCTCCTCGTACGCTGCCATGGCCGGGGCTGGAAGGAGTCGCTCCCGGCCAGAAGGGGCCAGCCGACTTTGGCCTGTCCTCGGCTTGGCCGCCGCAGCGACCGCTGCGTGCCGAGCGTCGACCAGTGACGACGACGCGGGAGGAGGTGATGGCGAACGTCTATGCGGCGTTCGGTTGGCGTGGAAGTCGCGAAGAGGGCGACGAACGGGTCGTTGTCCTGTCTGTGCGGACGCCGCCGGGCCTTCGGGACGTCCGGATCGACCACGGATTCGTGGAGCATGTGGCCAGGCACGCGAATCGCGGTGCCTTCGCGAACTACGTTTTGCCAACCCTGAAGGAACCCCATGAGGTCTGGTTGACGCACGTAGGTTCCAGTAGGGGTGGGGCCTTTCGGCATCACTTTCTTGCGGCTTTCGATGATGGAGTGACCGCGGTTGTCGTCGTGGAGCCCGGCGAGGCGCCGGTTGCTTGGAACTTCTTCCCCGTAAGGCGCCGGACGGATGTCCGGAAACGGCGAAAGGGCATGCTCCTCTACTCTCGGCGCCAAGAAGGCGGGGAGGGCTGACGGGCGCGCGTCGCGGGTTAGGAGAGGCTGGAGCCTGCCGCCGCCTCGGGTTCGCCGGCTCACGTGGCAGGTCGATGCTGAGCGCCGGACGCGAACCCCCAGCGACGCGCGCAGTGAAACCCTAGCATGTCAGAAGCGGCCTTCGCGGACTTGGCGCTTTGGTCCGAGTTCCACGACCTTGTAGCCCGGTAGCGGCGGGTTACCCTCTGGCGGGGCGTTGCCCTCGGCGTTTTGCTTGGCGGCGACGCTGGTGAGCCTGGCCAGCTTCCCGGCACCGGCCAGAGCCTTTCGGTCGGCGTCGTAGTACTCGAACCACGGCAGGCCGGCGCGCGTGTAGTCCTCGGCTGTTGGCGGTTCGTGGGGCGGGCGAGTGCCCGTCGCGTTCACGTACTCAGCGCTGTTCAGGATGTGGACGAAGCAGCGCGATCGCGCCGTCGTGTCCCAGGCGTCGAGGCCGTAGTGGTCCTCGAAGATCTCCTGCCGCATCAGACCGCCGGGCGCCAGGCCCATGTCAGCTCTCGACTCGGGAAGGTCGTAGAGCGGTCCAGGGGCGTCGACCCCATGTGGCGCCTCGCGAAGACGTTCGTAACGGGACGCCTTCATCGGATGGACAACGAGCTGTAGACCGCCATGCTCGGCTTCGCCGGTCAACTGCTCCTCGGCGGTGTAGCCCTCGCCGAGCGGCATCGCGACGAACTGGCGGATCAGACCCTCTCGCACACAGAACCCGTCCAGCCAGGGCTGATCCGGGATGACGACGTAGTTCTGGTCGCTGTGCAACTCGTTGCTGAACTTCTCGCCCGTCACCGCGTCGACCTTTCCCGCGGCGACCGAGACCGCCATTGGGTAGGACCCCATGAAGCTGAGCCACATGGCCTCCGCCTGGTACATGGGGAAGAAGACGCCGCCGTGCCGGCGCCAGTCCGCAGGCAGCCGACTCGCGAAGTCGTCCACGTGGTGCAGCGGAAAGCTACTGAACCCCGGCGGCAGCGGATGGTGCCGGTTGTCGTCCGGAATCCGTAGCGTGCGAATCAGCGAAATCGATGCGCGCGCTTCCTGGTGTACTTCAGGGAAACTGAAGTCGAGTCGGTCCTGCCTGAGTTCGATCACTGGTCGTCTCCTCTTCGCTACCAGTCGCCGTCCCGCACCTCGCGGACGATTCGCAGCAGTGCAGCGTCGGGCGCCCTGCGCAGTTGGCGCAGGAGGCCCGCGAACAACTGCGGACGGCGGAGAATGATCTCCTGAAGTTCTCGGGACACCTTCCCGGCCATGGCGAGCAGGAGATCCGGATCCTCGCCAAGCTCCGCGGCCAGTTTTCGAATCGTGGCCTCGGAAGGGGGCGCCACCTGACCGCGCTCGACCTTGCTCAGGTAGGCCGGCTCGATACCGACCCGCATCGCTACCTGGCGAAGCGAGAACGATGCATCGTCCCGCAGTAGCGCTTCGCGCGTGTTCCGAACGTGGCTCCCGAATGTCATGTGTACTACATAGTACACACTTGGCTGATAGTTGCAAGTGGCGAGCGCGAGGCGGCCGGGATCCGGGCGTGTCGGAAGGGGCGCAAGAGATAGAGTCAGTCCATTGGTCTCACCTCAACGAACGGTCTGGGGGACGATGGGTTCACCGAGGAAGCGGATTGCAGGTTCGGTCCTGATTCTGGGCATAGGACTTGCCGTCCCGCCGTTGGCGGCGGTATCAACGCCCGACTTCGAATCGGAAGTCCTGCCGGTGTTGAAGAGCCGGTGTTTCGCCTGTCACGGGCCTCTGAGGCAGCGGGGGAATCTGCGGCTGGACTCGCGGCCGGCGATGTTGATCGGGGGTGGTCGGGGCGCGGCGATCGTGCCTGGAGATGCGGAGGCGAGCCTGCTCGTGGCTGCGATCCGGCGCGAGGACGAACTGGAGATGCCGCCGCCGCGGGCGCTCGAGGAGGCGGAGCGGGCGCTGCTCGAGGCGTGGATCGATGCCGGTGCGGAGTGGCCTCTGGCGTCTGAGGAAGAGGTTGGGGGAGTTGGCGTCGCGGCGCGTGAAGTTCCGCCCGTGGAGCACGACATCGTGGGTCCGGGCGAGCCTCTCTCCTTCAATCGAGACGTCCGGCCGATCCTTTCGGACCACTGCTACGAGTGTCACGGCCCGGACGCGGCCGTGCGTCAGGCGGGCCTGCGCCTCGACGAGGGCGAGTCGGCGCTGGGTGTTCTTTCCTCGGGGCGTCGTGCCTTGGTGCCCGGCAGCCTGGACGAGAGTCAGTTGTTCCAGCGGATCGCGGCAGTCGATCCTCTCGATCGCATGCCGCCGCCTCACGCGGACTCGACGTTGTCCGACCGTGAGATCGAGACCCTGGGCCGGTTCATTCTGCAAGGAGCGGAGTTCGAGGATCACTGGGCGTACCGGCCGCCGCGGCGTCCCGACCCGCCGCCGGTGGCGGACCCCGATTGGGTCCGGGGCGATCTCGATCGCTTCGTTCTGGCCCGGCTGGAGAGCGAGGGGCTTGCGCCCGCGCCTGAGGCGGCCCGCCGCACACTGGCGCGGCGCCTGTCGCTCGATCTGACCGGGCTGCCGCCGACGCCGGGCGAGGTGGAGGCCTTCCTGGCCGACACCTCGCCGGACGCCTACGAGCGTCTGGTGGACCGGCTGCTCGCCTCCGAGCGCTACGGGGAGCACATGGCGCGTTTCTGGCTGGACGCCGCCCGCTACGCCGACACGAACGGCTACCACCGGGACCTCGAGCGGTCGATGTGGCGCTGGCGCGACTGGGTGATCGACGCGTTCAACCGCAACCAGCCCTTCGACGAATTCACGGTCGATCAGCTCGCCGGCGACCTGCTGGCGGATCCGGGTCCGGAGCAGTTGCTTGCCACCGGCTTCCACCGCAACCACATGATCAACAACGAGGGCGGCGCGATTCCGGAGGAGTACCGCGTCCAGTACGTCTTCGACCGCACGGACACGACGGCCACGGTCTGGATGGGGCTGACCGCCGGCTGCGCCAAGTGCCACGACCACAAGTTCGATCCGATCAGCCAGCGTGAGTACTACCAGCTCGCCGCCTTCTTCAACACGGTCGACGAGGCCGGCCTCGATGGCAACCAGGGCAATGCGGAGCCGAAGATCCAGGCGCCCGATCCGGGCCAGCGCGCGTTGCTTCGGGAGATTCGGGAGGAACTTGCGCCGCTCGATGCGCTCCTCGACGATGCGAACGGAGAAGCCGTCACGGCGCAGGCCGCGTGGCAGCAGGAGTGGGACCGCCGGCTGGGCGAGAGGTGGCGGCCGCTGGTGCCGGTTTCGCTCGAGTCCACCGCTGGAGCCCGGATGACCGTTCTCGATGACGGCTCGATCGAAGTGTCCGGTGAGAATCCCGTGACCGACGTCTATGTGATCGAGGCCGAGACCGACCTTGACCACGTCGGTGCGTTGCGGCTGGAGGCGCTTCGGGATCGGTCCGATCCGTCGCTCGGGATTGGCCGGGCCGAGGACGGGAGTTTCGTGCTGACCGAGGTCGAGGTCGAGGTGACGCCGCTCGATGGGGGACCGTCCGGCGCCCTGGACCTGGCTGCTGGCTACGCCGACTACGCGACGCCGTCCATGGGCCTCGAACTGGCGGTGGACGGCGATCCTGAGACCGGCTGGGGCGCCGGCTACATGACCCGGGCCACCGCCCGGACGGCCGTGTTCCGGGCGGCTCGGGTTCGGACGCCCGAGGCGGTCGAGGCGGCGCCGGGCCCGGCCTTTGGCGTCCGGCTGCGGATCGTGCTGCGGCAGGAGTCGACCTATCCGCACAAGACGATGCGCCGTTTCCGGCTGTCGGTATCCGACGCGCCCGAGGTGGCGTTTCACGTGCTGGAGCCGAAGCAGCTGCCGCCACCGTACGGCGGTCTCGTGACGGCGTACCGGGACGTCGAGTACCTGGTCGGGCTGCCCGAGGATCAACGGACCGGGGAGCAGGCGACGACGATCCGCCATCGCTTCCGGCGGGGCTACTGGTCTCCGTGGCTGGTGCATGAGGCGCGCTACGCCGCGCTCTCGGAGCGTCTCCGTGCGATCGAGGCCGCCGTGCCGACGACGATGGTCATGCGCGAGATGGACGATCCGCGGCCAACCTTCGTGTTGCGTCGCGGCGAGTACGACCAGCAGTTGGACGAAGTCGACGCGGCCGTTCCGGCGGTGCTGCCGCCGATCCCGGAAGACCTCCCGAAGAACCGGCTCGGCCTGGCGCGCTGGCTGGTCAGCGGAGATCATCCGCTCACCGCGCGTGTGACGGCGAATCGCATCTGGCGGAAGTTCTTCGCTCGCGGCCTGGTGGCGACGGCCGGCGACTTCGGCGCCCAGGGCGCGTGGCCGTCCCACCCGGAGCTGCTCGACTGGCTGGCGACCGAACTGGTCCGGCAGGACTGGGATCTGAAGGCGCTCCAGAAGATGATCGTGCTGTCCTCGACCTATCGCCAGAGTTCCAGGGCGAGCCCGGAACTCATCGAACTCGACCCGGAGAACCGGCTGCTGGCGCGCGCGTCCCGCTTCCGCCTCGACGCGGAGGTGATCCGGGACGGGGCGCTGGCCGCGTCCGGCCTTCTCGTCGAGAGACTCGGCGGCCCGAGCGTCAAGCCCTATCAGCCGCCCGGTCTGTGGCGGGAGATCGGCTACGAGAGCAGCGCCAGCGTCTTCGAGCAGGACCACGGCGAGGCGCTCTACCGGCGCAGCCTGTACACCTTCTGGAAGCGGACCGTGCCGCCGCCGAACATGCTGGTGTTCGACGCGCCGAACCGGGAGACGTGCGTAGTGGAGAGATCCCGTTCCAACACGCCCCTGCAGGCGCTTGTCCTGATGAACGATCCCCAGTTCGTCGAGGCGGCGCGCGTTCTGGCGGAAGACCTGCTTGCGGAGAACGCCGCCGCGGCGCCGCCCGACGCCGGCGATGCGAGTCTGATCGACGGGCTCTTCCGCCGGGTGCTGGCGCGTCCGGCGACGGTCGTGGAGCAAGAGGCGATGTTCGATCTCGTCGCCGATCTGCGGCCGCGCTACGAACGGAATCCGACGGCGGCCGAAGCGTTGCTGAACGTCGGCGAGTGGCCCGTCGACGAGAGTTTGCCTCGCGCCGAACTCGCGGCCTGGAGCGTGGCCGCGAGCGCGGTGCTGAACCTGGACGAGGCGGTGACCAGACGATGAACGGAAAGAAGACCGAGTTCACCTGTGGCGCTTGCAGCCCGCGAATCGGCACGGATCCCCAGGCCGATTACGCGCTCGGCTTGAGCCGGCGACAGTTCTTCGGCCTGGCGAGCACGGGGATTGGCGTCGCGGCGCTCTCTTCGCTGCTCGACCCGGGGCCTTCGTGGGCGGCCCGCAGCGAGGCGGCAAAGGCGCTGGGCGCGCTCGGCGGCACCCACTTCCCGGCCAGGGCGAAGCGGGTGATCTACCTGTTTCAGTCCGGCGCGCCGTCCCAGATCGATCTCTTCGACAACAAGCCCCGTCTGGCCGAGTGGCACGGCGAGGAGTTGCCGGCCTCCGTGCGAGGCGATCAGCGCGTTACCGGCATGACGGCGAATCAGGAGTCCTTCCCGATCACGGCCTCGATGTTCGAGTTCGCGCAGCACGGCGAGAGCGGCGCCTGGGTCAGCGAGCTGATGCCCCATACCGCGGGGATCGTGGACAAGCTCTGCTTTCTCAAGGCGGTGCACACCGAGGCGATCAACCACGATCCGGGCATCACCTACCTGCAGACCGGCCACCAGCAGCCGGGACGTCCCAGTCTGGGCGCCTGGCTGAGTTACGGCATCGGTTCCGAGAACAACGACCTGCCGGCTTTCATCGTGCTGATCTCCCAGGGCAGCGCGAAGCGTGAGTCCCAGGCCCTGTTTCAGCGGCTCTGGGGCGCCGGTTTTCTGCCCTCGGAGCACCAGGGTGTCAACCTGCGGGCGGCGGAAGACCCGGTTCTCTACCTGTCCGATCCGCCGGGAATCGACCGCGGCGTTCGGCGGCGCATGCTGGACACCGTGGCGAGGCTGAACGAACAGCATCACGAGGAGTTCAGCGATCCGGAGATCACCGCCCGCATCGCGCAGTACGAGATGGCGTACCGGATGCAGGCCTCGGTGCCGGAGCTCGTCGACACGTCGGACGAACCGCGGAGCACCTTCGACCTGTATGGCGAGGACGCGCGCACCCCGGGAACCTACGCCGCGAACTGCCTGCTGGCGCGGCGGCTGGCGGAACGCGACGTCCGCTTCATTCAGCTCTACCATCGCGGCTGGGACCATCACGGCGACCTGCCGGGTGACATCCGACTGCAGTGCGGCGACGTGGACCGGGCGTCGGCGGCGCTGGTCACGGACCTGGAGCAGCGGGGTCTGCTGGAGGACACTCTGGTCGTCTGGGGCGGTGAGTTCGGGCGCACCGTGTACTGCCAGGGAACGCTGGCCGAGGACAACTACGGCCGCGACCACCACGGCCGCTGCTACACGGTGTGGATGGCGGGCGCCGGAATCGAAGCGGGCAAGACGCACGGCGAAACCGACGACCACTGCTACAACATCGTCTCGGGCGGCGTGCACATCCACGACCTGAACGCGACGATCCTGCACCAGCTCGGGATCGACCATGAGCGTCTCGTGTACCGCTACAGTGGTCGGGACTTCCGATTGACGGACGTCCATGGCCGGGTAGTGGAGGAGATACTGGCCTAGGGACAGAAGGTCACCGTTCTGACATCGCGTCGTGCCGGCGGCGCTCGTGCTCAAGAGGAGAAGCGGATGAACTGGGGTAGAGCAGTCGGCGCCGGCCTGGCGGCCGGATTCGTTCAGAACATCGTCAACTTCGTTCTGCACGGCCTGGTGTTCGGCGGCATGTACGTCGATCAGCCCGCTTTCGTGCAGGAACCCGACAGCATGGCCATGCAGATCGTGTGGTTCCTTGTCGTGGCCCTGACGATCGGCGTTGCGGCGAGCGTGCTGTTCGCCTCCAGCCGCCAGTCCTGGCAGCAGGGCGCCAGGGGTGGCCTCCACTTCGGAATCCTCCTGGGCGCTGTCGTCGGCTTCCACCAGTTCTACCTGACTCTGGTGGTCAGCGACTTTCCGTACCACGTCGCCTGGACGTGGCTGGCCATCGACATCATTTCCCTCGGCATCGGCGGCGCGGTCCTTGGTGTCCTGTACAGGCGCGCCGACTAGTTCGGCACTCCAGTACGTCTCGGGACTGGCGCTACAATGCTTGTGGCCCAGGCGCGGTCCTGCCGTACCGCCCTGGGTCCGTGAACGAAGAACCTGGTCACGCGTCGTCGACGCCCTCGCGAGAGGGGGCGGGGCCTCCACCACTATCCGGAGGAAACGAATGAAGCCCCAGTTCGAGCCGCTTTCGTCACGATCGACCGTTCTCAAGGTGCTTCTCGCCGGCGGTTTGCTGCTTCTCGTGGCGTCCGCGGCGGGCGCCCAGGTATCCGGAGAAGTCACCTACGTCTTCAACACGTACGCCTTCCTGGTGTGGGGCGCGTTCATCATGTGGATGTGCGCCGGCTTCACGATGCTCGAGGCCGGTTCGGTGCGGACCAAGAACGCGTCCGTCATCTGCATGAAGAACATCGGCCTCTACTCGATCGCCGGCATTGCCTACTACTTCATCGGCTACAACCTGATGTACGTCGATGTCAGCGGCTGGATCGGTTCGATCACACCGCTGTTCGAGGCTTCCGCGGACGAGATGGCCTTCCTTGGTGGCGATGCCGACAAGGCGGCTGCCGTCATCGGAAGCGGGTACTCGGAGATGTCGAGCTGGTTCTTCCAGATGACGTTCGTGGCCACGACGGCATCGATCGTGTCGGGGGCTCTTGCCGAGCGCGTCAAGCTCTGGTCCTTCCTCATCTTCACCGCCGTGCTGACGGCGGTTCTCTACCCGATCGTCGGCGCCTGGACCTGGGGCGGCGGCTGGCTCGCCGAACTCGGCTTCCAGGACTTCGCCGGCTCGACGATCGTCCACTCGACCGGAGGATGGGCGGCCCTGGCGGGCATCATCCTGGTCGGGGCCAGGCGCGGCAAGTTCCGCGACGACGGCAGTGTCAAGGCGACGCCGCCGTCCAACGTGCCGATCGTGACGCTCGGCGTCTTCATCCTCTGGATGGGGTGGTTCGGATTCAACGGCGGCTCGCAGCTCGCGCTCGGCGGCGCCAGTGATGCCACGGCGATGGGCAACCTGCTGATCAACACGAACCTCGGCGCGGCCGCCGGCGTCGTCGCGGCCCTCGTGCTGTCACGGCCGCTGCTGGGCCGGGTCGACCTCCTGGCCGTGCTGAACGGCGCACTCGGCGGACTGGTCGGCGTGACCGCCGGGCCGGACCTGGTCGGTCATCACTGGGCGTTGATCATCGGGGCCATCGGTGGCGTCGTCACGGTCGCCGGCATGAAGCTGCTTGAGCGGATGAAGCTCGATGATGTCGTCGGCGCGGTTCCGGTCCACCTGTTCGCCGGCATTTGGGGCACTCTCGCCGTCTGCATCGCGGCCGGCGGCAGCTTCGTGCCGCAGGTCGTCGGCATCGTCGCGATCGGCGTCTTCGTCTTCGGCGTTTCCATGCTGCTGTGGTGGGTGCTCGACAAGACGATCGGTGTCCGGGTATCGCCGGAAGTCGAGGAACTCGGTCAGGACATGACCGAACTGGGCATCGAGTCCTATCCCGAGTTCATCCTGATGCCGGACGAGGACGACATGGAGGCCGCCAAGGCGGCGCAGGAGCACGCGAGAAAGTCGGCAGGCGAGTAGTCTCCCGGGCGTGACCGACAGGTCGCGGGACAGTTCACGGGGGGGCTGCGGAATGAAACATGCCGCGGCCGCGGCGTGCTGCGTCGTGGTGTCGATCGCCGGAATCGGGGCCGGCTGGGCACAACGAGTCGGGGACTCGGACGGCGGACAGAACCGGCCTCTCTTCCATGACGCCCACTTCCACCTGACGAACTACGTCCAGCGGGGCATCACCCTGAGCGATTTCCTCGAGATCGCCGCGAACGACGTGGGGCGCACGGCGGTCTTCGGCATCCCGTTGCAGCAGAAATGGGACTACTTCGAATCGGGCGACCGGGCACCGGACTACTACCTGCACTCGGATTCGGCCCTCTACTACTACTCCTTCGTCGACGCGATCATCGCCGAGGAGTACCAGTTGCTGCCGGCCGAGGACCAGGCGCGCTTCGACCCGATGATCACGGGGTTCAACCCGACGGACATGTACGCGGCGGACCACATTCGCCGAGTGCTCGAGCACTACCCCGACGTCTTCTCGGGAATCGGGGAGTTCTCGATCCACAAGGAGTTCGTGACCTCGAAGATCCTCGGCCATACGGCCAGTCTGCGGAATCCGGCGCTCGACCGCGTGCTCGACTTCGCCGCCGAGGTAGGCCTGGTCGTGATCTTCCACAACGACATCGACGTCGTGTTGCCGACGGAGGCGCACGAGCCGGTTCACCTGGAGCCCGTGCGAGAGTTCTTCCGGGCCCACCCCGAGGTCACGATCATCTGGGCTCATACCGGGCTGGGCCGGTTCGTGGCGCCCGCCGCGGACCATGTGGAGCTGCTCGACGCCCTGCTCTCCGACGAGGCGTTCTCGCACGTGTACTGCGATCTGTCCTGGGACGAGGTGGCGAAGTACATCGTGCGCGACGAAACCTCACTGGAGGCCTGGACCGCGCTGCTGGAACGCCATCCGGACCGCTTCCTGTTCGGAACGGACTCCGTCGCGCCGAGCGGCAGGGACAGGTACTTCAAGACGTGGCACGACTACGCGCCGCTTTGGGACAGGCTCAGCGAAGCGACGCTGCACGCGGTGACGATCGGCAACTACGAGCGCATCTTCGACGAGGCGAACCGCAGGGTGCGGGCCTGGGAGGCCGCGGACCTGGAGGGGGCTGGCGCGCGACGCTGAGCGCAGCGTGCAGGTGGCGCCGGCCGTTTCGGGTTACGTTCCGCGCCGATGTGTGAACATGCCGACGGAGCAGAGTGGGGCTACGAGGCGCACAACGGCCCCATCGTCTGGGGACGCCTCGACCCGGCCTGCGAAACGTGTGCGCTGGGCGGCGAGCAGTCTCCGATCGACCTGAGCCGCGCTCGGAGCGCGGAGGTCGATCCGGTCGAGTTGGCCTGCAACCGGCGACTGGCGGCCTGCGTCCGCTAGTTCGCGGCCCGCACCAGCCGCAACATGGCGTCGCTGACGGCGCAGGCGAAGCGCGGGTCGTTGATGTTCGCGTCGACTTCGGTGACCGGCACGGCCCGCCGCAGGTTCTCGCGCAGGGCAGTGAAGAGCGCGTCGTCGGCCGCCGGATCGTGGAACGGCCCGCCGGGCGCGGAGAGCGTGGAGACGCCGCCCAGGGGCAGGTAGACCTCAACCGGGCCGGTGGAGGCGTTGAGTTTGGCGGCGAGGACCTGACCGAGCTCCGCGGACTCCGCGCGCGACGTGCGCATCAGGGTCATGTTGTCGCTCTGGCGGTGGAAAGTGCGTCCCGCGAACTCCTCCGGAACGGTGTCCCGGGCGAAGAAGCTGACCATGTCCAGGCAGCCGGGCACGACGACGGCGGGGGTACCGCTCCTGGCCGCGGCCTCCAGTCGCGACGGGCCGGCTGTGCGTACGCCGCCGACCAGCTCGTCCGCGCACTCCGTGGTCGTCAGATCGAGCACGCCGCGCACGAAGCCGGCCTCGACCAGACTCTCCATCGTTCGGCCGCCGGCGCCCGTGGCCTGAAAGACGAGCACCTCGAGCCCCTCGGTCTCCAGTTGACGCCGGCAGGCATCCACGCAGGGGGTGGCGCTCCGGAAGGTGGAGGCCGCGATCAGAGGACGGTCGTCCCCGCCTTCGATCTCGACCCGGGCCATGGCGCAGACCGCGGCGGCGGTGCGGCTCAGAATCTGCCGGCTGATCCGGTTGATGCCGTCGATGTCGACGATCGACGGCACCATGACGATGTCCTTGACGCCGACGTAGCCGGACGCGTCGCCGCCCGCCATCGTCGAGACCATGATCTTGGGTACGCCCAGCGGCAGGGCGCGCATTGCGGTGGTCGCCATCGCCGTGCCCGCTCTGCCGCCCAGGCCGACGATCGCGTCGAAGCTCTCGCGCCGGTAGCTGCGGCGGACGACCTCCTCGGCGCCGGATGACATCGCCGCGATGGCCCGCTTTCGGTCGGCCGCCTGGGCCAGTTGCTCGACCTTCTCGCCGCCGGCGCAGGCGACCTCGCGGCGGCTGACGTCAGGCAGCCAGGTGCCGTCGAGCGCCGGTTCGCCGAGGATGCCGAGGTCGATCACGAACGCCCGGCAACCCCAGTCGCGCACGATCCGGTCGACCAGATAGACCACCTCCCCGCCCTTCGTGTCGAGGGTCGCGAGCACGGCGATGGTGCAGGGGCGTTCGGGCACGCTGCCTGCATCCTACGGACGTGGAGCACGGAATGACAAGACGTGGGGCGCTTTCGGGTCCGCCGTCCGAGGTTGCCGGGCAGGGAGTAGGATCGCCGGTCATGCTCGCTCGCAGTCTGTGCCTGGGATTCGTGTTCAGTCTCGCCGTTGCAGCCGGCGCCCAGGAGTTGATGCCCGACCACGACGCGTCGCGCCGTGAGCGGCTCGACTACGCCGGGGAGAGGTTCCGCACGCCCGACGGATTCGCGGTGGAACCGGCGGCGGAAGCCGGTCTCTTCGGTTCGGTCGTCAACATGACCTTCGACGCCGCGGGCAGGCCGTTGCTGGCGCTGGAGGGCGAAGGTCTGGCCCTGCTCGAGGACGCCGACGGTGATGGTCTGTACGACCGGCGCATCGACTTCGCTCCCCAGGTCGATACGGCGCACGGTCTCTACGTCATGGGGCCGGGCGACGTGCTCGTCCACGCGAACGGCCGCGGCCGGCTGGCCGAAGCGGCGGGAGTCGAGAGCAGGCCCGGCCGCAACGACTCGGTCGACGACACCGGGCTCTACCGGCTGCGGGACACGGACGGCGACGACCGGGTCGATGCCGTCGAACAGATCGCTCCCGCGAACGGCCGGATCCAGGAGCACGGACCGCACACGATCGCGCGCGGGCCTGACGGCGCCCTCTATGTTCTCTACGGCAACTACTCGTCGCCCGAGGTCGGTCTCGCGCCTACCTCGCCGCTGCGCGAACTGCGGGAGGATCAACTCCTGCCGCCGATCCTCGACCCGCGGGGCCATGCGAACAGCCTGCGTGCGCCGGGGGGCACGATCTACCGTCTGGATCTGGAGTCGAACGTCTGGGAGCGGCTCTCGGGAGGCCTGCGCAATCCGTTCGACCTGGCGATCGGCGCGGCGGGAGAGATCTTCGCCTACGAGGCCGACATGGAGTGGGATCGCGGGTTGCCCTGGTTCCGGCCCACCCGGGTCGTCCATCTGATACCGGCGGGAGACTACGGCTGGCGCACCGGGTCCGGGAAGATCGCGTTCCACGAGATCGACACGCTGCCCGGCGTCGTCGATCTCGGCCGCGGTTCGCCGGTGGGCGTCGCCTTCTACCACCACCACGCGTACCCGGCGAGGTTCTCCGGCGCCTACTTCATGGGCGACTGGTCGCGGGGCCGGATCCGGGTGCTGTTCCCCGAGCGGGCAGGCGCCACCTGGACCGGAGAGGCCCACGACTTCGTCCTCGGTGAGCCGCTGAACGTGACGGATCTCGACGTCGGCCCGGACGGCTTCCTGTACTTCGCGACCGGCGGCCGCGGCACCTCGGGAGGCCTCTTCCGGGTGACCTGCGAGCGGACGGATGAGGCGCCTGCGGTCACCGGCGCGGAAGCCGCCGTGCGTCAGCCGATGCCTCGTTCCGGTTGGGGCAGAGAGGCCATCCGGCTCGCTCGCGGCGAGGCGGGCGCGAACTGGGAGGTGGATCTGTGGGCGATCGTTCGCGACGCCGGACGGGAGCCGATCGACCGTATCCGCGCGCTGGAACTGCTCCAGGTGCATGGCCCGCGGCCGACTCTTGAGGAAGCGGCGGCGCTCCTCGACTCGGACGCGGCGCTGGTTCGCGCGGCCGCGGCAGCGCTGCTCGGCATGCACCCTTTCACCCAGGTCCAGGGCCCCCTTCGCGCCGCGCTCGGCGACGCCGATCCGCTGGTCGCCCGGCGGGCAGCCGAATCCCTCGTGCGCTCGGGGCTCGATGTCCGCGCCCGCGGCATCGAGGTCGAAACCTCCGAAGCCCTCTACGGCCTGCTCGACCACCCCGACCGGTTCCTCCGCTACGCGGCGCGGGAGGCGATCCAGCGCATCCCCCATGGCTACTGGGTCGACCAGGCGTTCGTGGCCTCACCCCGGCAGCGCCCTCGCGGTTTCTTCGAGGCGGTGCTGGCGATGGTCTACAGCCTGGAGCACAGGATCGAGTACAACTTCCTGATGGGCGGTCTGCTCCAGGTCGCGCGGGCCGACCTGGAGGTGGAGGCCGAACTCGACTTCCTGCGGACGATGGAGATCGCCTTCATTCGCGACCCGGCTCCCGACGCCCCGGGGCGCGACGAGGCGCGCGCCGGCCTGGGTCAGGCGCTGCTAGGCCGCTACCCGCACGCCGACGACCGGGTCAACCGTCAGCTCGAACGGCTGCTCGCGTTCCTCCAGCCGGAGGGGGCCCTCGCCCGGTTGGTCGAGCGCCTGGAAGACGACCGGCCGCCGGCTGAGGAAATCCACACCGCCTACTGCCTGCGCGCGATGGACGAGGACTGGACGCCGGAGCTGCGCGCCCGGGTCGTGGCCTGGTTCGACGATGCCCGGGAGTTCCGGGGCGCCGCCAGCATGGAGGGCTACGTCGACGCGATCTGGAAGGACGTCCTGGACCGGTTTCCGGAGGAGGAACGCACGGCGGCCGAGGAGCGGCTCGAGAGTCAGCGGGCCGAGCGGGCGCGGCGCGCCGCCGCTTTGGTCACCGAGGTCGAAGGCGACCGGCAAGGCAGGAGCGACCTGGCGCAGATGAGCTTCGAGGAGCTCGCGGAGTACCTGGAGTACGACGTGATGGCCTACGAGCGCTACAGCCCCGAGCAGGGCGAGCGGGTGTTCCACCGCGCGCGTTGTTCGGCCTGTCACGTGTTCGGCGACATCGGCCGCGGCGGCGGTCCGGATCTCTCGACGGTGATCAAGCGCTTCCGCCGTGGCGAAGTACTCGAGTCGATCATGTTCCCGTCACGTGTCATCTCGGATCAGTACCAGGCGGTCGACGTCGAACTCGACGACGGCGCTCTGCACAGCGGGATGGTGGTCGAGGACACGGCTGAGGGGCTGACGCTGATCAACGCGAACGGCGACCGCCTCGATCTGGACAAGGCGCGAATCAGGAGCCGCGAACCGTCCGCGCTCTCGATCATGCCGGAGGGCCTGCTCGACACGATGACTCTGAGCGATCTGGCCAGCCTGATCCGCTTCCTCGACGAGGGGGCGGACGAGGCGCCCTAACGTTCCGGCGGCGCCAGGGGCGCCGCGTCGGCGCCGCGGATCGCCTCGAGCTCCGCCGTCAGCCGCTCGACGATGTCGGGCCGGTCGAGGTAGAGGTCGTTCGTCTCGGCCGGATCGGCGACGAGTTCATAGAGCTGTCCCGCGGCGCCTCCGGGTTCCGGGGCGAGCTGTCGCGGTTCCGTGAAGCCGCCCGAGCCGAGCCCTTCGATCAGCTTCCACTTCCGGGGTGCCCCCGGACCGTTCGTTTCGTGGGAACGGATGGCGAACATGCCGCGCGCGCTGTGGTGAACCAGCGAAGCGCGGGGCGGCGGCGCGTCGTCGCCGCGTAGCAAAGGTCCGAGGTCGACGCTGTCTTCGGCGGCTCCTTCGGGAAGCTCGACCTCGAGGAGGGACGTGACGGTACGGAAGACGTCGACAAGGCCCGCCAGCTCTCCCCGTACCGAGCCGGGCGGTACACGCCCCGGCCAGCGGGCCAGGAAGGGGATGCGGTGCCCGCCCTCGTGGATGTCGGCCTTCTGACCGCGCAGCAGTCCGTTCGCCCGGTGGCCGGTCTCCCCGATGTCGGCTTCGAGCCAGTGCGCGCCGTTGTCGCTCGTGAACAGGACCAGGGTGTTCGATGCGAGGTCCAGGGAGTCGAGATCGGCGAGCAGCCGGCCGACGCCGGCGTCGACCTGGGCCACGAAGTCGCCGTAGACGCCCGCGCCGCTCGCGCCTTCGAACTCGGGCAGCGGCATCCAGGGCGTATGGGGCGAGGGCAGCGGCAGGTAGAGGAAGAAGGGGCGGTCGTCCCCGGCGGTCGCCCGCTGCTCCAGGTAGCCACGGGCCCGATCGAAGAGAGTGGGAGTCACCTGCAGGAAATCGAAGCCGGGGGCGATGTCGCCGGCGCGCCAGTAGCCGTCCCCGCCGTAGCGCCGCATCGCACTGGCCTCGACTGTTTTCGTCGCCGCTTCGAACACGTCCTCGTCCTCGATGTAGAGGTACGGCTCCATGTCGAGGGAGGCGGGGATGCCGAAGTAGTGCTTGAAGCCCGCGCTGACCGGCCCCGGCCGGAGCGGGGCGCCGTAGTCCGTCTGGCCGGGAGTGTCGTCGTTCGGATCCGGGTCGGCGCCGAGCCCGAGATGCCACTTGCCGATGCCGGCGGTGGCGTAGCCCAGGGTGCGGAGGAACGCCGGCAGGGTGACGCGCTCCGGCTCCAGCAGGGTGGTGGAACGTCCGTTGAGCACCCCGCTCTTGAGCCGGGAACGCCAGGCGTAACGGCCGGTGAGCAGCGCGTAGCGGGTCGGCGTGCACACGGAGGATGGACTGTGGGCGTCCGTCAGTCGCACGCCTTCGGCGGCCAGCCGGTCGAGGTTGGGGGTCGGGATCCGCGACTCCGGGTTGTAGGCGCCGAGGTCGCCGTAGCCGAGGTCGTCGGCGAGGATCAGCAGGATGTTCGGCCGCTCGGGCTCCGGGTCATGGTCCGGCGCGGGTTCGGCCGCACAGCCCACGAGCAGCACCGTCGCGATTGCTGCGCACCTGACGATGGCCGCCGGGCCGGGATGCATTCGGCGGAGCGTTGATTGGTACAGTCTGCGACTCCCTTCCGCGCCGATCGTACCTGCCGCTCCTTCCCATGCCTCCCAAGCCGCGCAAGAGGTCCCGGCGCTCGCGACGACCGGTCTGCCGGGGCGTCCGCGGCGCGACGACGGTCGAGGGGACGAACCGCGAGTTGATTCTGACCGCGACGGCGGAACTGCTGGAGCGCTTGGTGCAGGCGAACGGCATCGAGCCGGAGGACGTCGCGAGCGCCATCTTCACGACCTCGCCCGATCTGACGGCGGAGTACCCGGCGCTGGCGGCCCGGCTGATGGGTTGGCGGGACGTGGCTCTCCTGTGCGGGCACGAGATGGCGGTCCCCGGCGGCCTGGAGCGTTGCGTGCGCATCCTGCTGCACTGGAACACGACGCTTCCCGCCTCGGACGTCGAGCACGTCTACATCCATGGCGCATCGAACCTGCGGCCCGACCGCGAGGAACTCGACGAGCTGCGCCGGCAGATCGAGGCGCAGCAGGAACTCTCTTCAGACTAGGCGGCCAGGCTCGCCGTAAACATGACTAGAATGGTCACGTTTAGCGCCACGAAGAAGACCCGGGCAACGCCCGCCCCGAATAGACCGGAGGAACCATGACGCTCAGAATCAACGACGAGGCCCCCAACTTCACCGCCCAGACCACGGAAGGGGAGATCGACTTTCACGAGTGGATCGGGGACGGCTGGTGCGTTCTGTTCTCCCACCCGAAGGACTTCACGCCGGTCTGCACGACCGAGCTGGGTACCGTGGCCGGCCTCAAGGGCGAGTTCGACGCTCGCAACTGCAAGGTGATCGGCATCAGCGTCGACGGCGTGTCGGACCACGAGGCGTGGTCGAAGGACATCGAGGCTTCGCAGGGTCACGCCCTGAACTACCCGCTGATCGGCGACCCGACGCTCGACATCGTCAAGCGCTACGACATGCTGCCCGCCGACGCCGGCGACACCTCCGAGGGCCGGACGCCGATGGACAACGCGACCGCGCGCTCGGTCTTCGTGATCGGCCCGGACAAGCGGATCAAGGCGACGCTCACCTACCCGATGAGCACGGGCCGGAACTTCGCGGAGATCCTGCGTCTGGTCGACTCCGTGCAGCTGACGGCGAAGGAGCAGGTGGCGACGCCGGCCAACTGGGAGCACGGCGACGACGTGATCATCCTGCCGGCGGTGTCGGACGAGGCGGCGCGGGCGAAGTACCCCCAGGGCTGGCAGCAGCCCCTGCCGTACATCCGGGTGGTGCCGCAGCCGTAGTTGCGAGGCGGAAACCGGGTAGGCGGGCGCGAGGCGTCGGCTTCTGGAACTTCTGCCGCGCTAGCCGGAGCCGCCGCGGCAGTCCGGCGAGAGGCCGCGGCCCTCTCCGCGAGCCCGCCACTCGGCCGGGGTCAACGCGTCGACGGCAAGGGCGTGGACCGGTCCGGCCAGTTCGTCGGCCAGGGCGCGGTGTATCACCCGGTGCCTCTGCAGCCGGTTCGCGCCCTCGAACCGGTTGCTGACAACGACGACACGGAAGTGGGTCTCGGCCTTGGGCGGGACGTTGTGCATCCGGCTCTCGTTCAGGACCTCGATCACTTCGGCGCCCGTCGCCTGCTCGAGCTTCTCGCGGATCGCCTGTTCGAGGGGCGTGCCGCGAACGACCGCCTTCGCGGAGGCCCTGTGTGTCGCGAGCGGACGGCCGAGAGTCGCCATGCCCGGATCATAACGGCGTTGACGGCCGTGCTACGGTCGCTCGATGGCGGAGTCGACGGGCCGTTCACCGTGGTTCTATGCCCTTCTGGGCTGTCTCGGTTGCCTCGGTATCGTGGTTCTGGTGGTGGGCGGCCTGGCCTTCTTCGGCGTTCGTACGGCCCAGCAGGTGACCGCCGACAACGAGGATCCCGAGCGGCGCAGGAACCGGGCACTGGAGGTGCTGGGAGCGGAGCGGGAGCCTGGTGGATATCACGCCGCGGCGGTCGTTTCGATTCCGTTGTTCCTGGAGATGGCGGTGTTCTCGGACCGGCCAGCGGAAGACGGCGTCTGGGAAGGAGAGTTCAGCGAGGAGGGCTTCTTCTACCTACGCGTCAGAGGAGGGGGCGACGATCTGCGGGCCTTCTTCGATGGCGAGACAAGTGAGTCCGTGACGTTTCGCGAGATGGGCCTGGAGCTGGACATCGACGAGAACCTGGGACGTGGCGACCTGGACCGTGGGGACTTCACTGGGCGCTGGGCCACGTTCCGTGGCCGCACGTTGTACGAGGCCGGGATAGAAGTCGGAGAACGCGTGACGTTGATCGAGTTCGACTGCCCCGACGACGAGTGGATGCGTATGGGCGTCTGGTTCGGGCCTGCCATCGAGTCTGGTGATCAGGGCGCGGTCACGGAACCGGGACCAGGACCAGGTGGGTCGGCGGCTGACGGTGAAGTGATCGAGGCGTTTCTGGAACCGATTCACCCATGTGGTCGTTCCGTTTGAAGCTGGTGTTGGCGGCTGTCGCCGTCTGGTCCTGCTGGATCGCGCCGGTGTGGGCGCAATCCGCCGGAGACGAGTCGGCCAGCTACCGGCTGACGTTCCGCGGCACCTGGACGCGTAGCGTGACGCCGGGAGGCGTGCACCGCAACGCGCACTTCTCTCCTCTGATTGGCGCCGCCCACAACGACCAGGTGGGTTTCTGGGAGCCGGGTGGCAGGGCGAGCCCGCAACTGGAGGGTGTGGCCGAACTGGGGCGCCAGCGGAATCTCAGGACGTTGATGGAGCGGAGTCGGCATGTCCTCGCCGTTCTGGAGAAGACGCCCCGAAGGGGCGGGACCGCGTCGACGACGATCGAGTTCGAGACCACCAGGCAGTTTCCGCTCGTCACCCTGGTGACCATGATCGCCCCCAGCCCGGACTGGTTCGTCGGCGTTTCCGGACAGTCTTTGCTCGACGACAGCGGAGGGTGGGTCGATGACCTGGAAGTCGACCTCTTCCCCTACGACGCCGGCACCGAGGAGGGCACCGAGTTTTCGCTCACCAACCCGGCGACCGTGCCGCAGGGCACGATCACCAGCATCCGCGGCATGGGCAAGTTCGCGGACGCGCCGATGGCGCGGCTGACTTTCGAGCGCCTGGACCCGGAAGAACCCGGGGAGCCGGATCCGAACCTCCCGGAACCGCGGTTCACCGGTGACGTCACCGCGGAGCCGGTGGGGGACTCGGGCGTCATCGTTTTCTGGCGGGGAAGCTGGGCCGACGCGGAGAGAGGGCTGCTCGGCGTGGAGGCGCGCAGCCAGACGGCGGGATGGGCGCAGGTCACGACGACGGCCGCAACGGACGGACGCATCCGCATCGACGGACTTCGTCCGGAGACTCCGTACACGTTCCGGCTGCGCGCGGACGGACGCCAGGGACTCGAGCACTCGGAGGAGGCAAGTGCGACGACCGGCGGCTACAGCGGCCCGTGTCGGACCGGCGACAGCTTCCTCTGCCTGAGGCAGCGCTTCGAAGTCCAGGTCCACTGGACCGATCCGGACGTGGCCGGCAACCGTGGCCGCGGCGGCGCCATTCCAGTGCCCGAGTCCGACGAGTCGGGACTGTTCTGGTTCTTTGATCCGGAGAACATCGAGTTGGTCGTCAAGGTTCTTGACGGCCGCGGGATCGACGGCAACTACTGGGTGTTCTTCGGCGCCCTGTCTGATGTTGAGTACTGGCTTACTGTGAGGGACCCGGTCGGTGGCCTGAATCGCACCTACCACAACCCTCCGAAGCGGATCTGCGGGCAGAGCGACACGAGTGCGTTCCCCGGCGGCGACGGTCTTGTTGCCGGCTCCGCGACGCTGACGGACGTCAGTGGCGGTCTAGATCTGCTCGGCATGAGAGTGGAGTCGCTCGGACTGGACCGTTCGGTGGGGCGCAGCCACGGCGGCGGCCGTTGCGAACCGGGACCGGAGCGCCTGTGCGTGCTCGATGATCGCTTCGCGATCGAGCTCCGCTTCATCGATCCGAACATCACGGACCCGGGGAGTAATCCGGAGACGATTGCCGGCGTCATTCCCTACCTGACTACGGGGGAGACGGCTTTCTTCTGGTTCTTCGATCCGGCGAACATTGAACTCGCAGCGAAGATGCTCGACGGCCGGGCCCTGAACGGCCGCTTCTGGTTGATCTACGGGGGGTTGTCCGATGTGGAGTACACCCTGACGGTCACGGACACAGTAACCGGCACGGTGAAGACCTATCGCAACGAGTCGGGGAGCGTTTGCGGCCGGATCGACACGGACGCCTTCTAGACTCACTCGTTCCGGCCGATGCTCGGCACGATGGCGATCAACCTCGCCGAGGCCTGGTCGAAGAGAGTGCCGAACTCACCGTCGTCTGCTTCCACGCCGCCAGGGTTGAGGGGCGTTGCACCCATCAACATCGAAGGTGGCAGCAGCGGCGCGACCGCGGCGCGGTCCTGGCCATCGACCCAGTACCAGCCACCGTCTGCCAGCCCGCTGACTTCGATGCTCCCCGAGAGCGGATTCCCGTTCGCGTCGGCGCAGTAGGACCGGTCGATCCGTTCGACGATCAGTCCGTCTTCGCCGGCCCGGTAGCTGCTGGTCGAGTACGTGCGGCCGCAGGTCACCTTGACCTTCGCCGACCGTCCGTTCAGGGGGCGGCCCACAACGCCTCCGTTGCCGCGCCAGTAGCCCATGTGGAAGCCCTCGCCGCCCCCAGCGACGTGGGGCACGATGCCGACCAGACCGGAAACGTGGCGAAGGAAGGTCCCCTGTTCCATCGCCGTCGGCGCTACCCCCCCGGGGACCGCCGCGGCGACACCTCCGCCAAGCTGATGTTCGCAGACCAGCGGTGAGGCCGCGGCGCGCCGACCATCGATGATCCAGTACCAGGCGCCTTCTTCGATGCCGTCGAAAGCGACTCGGCCCTGCGTTGTTTGACAGCGCTGGTCGTGCAGCAACTGGACGATCAGTCCGTCGTCCCGGGCGAAGAGGGTATCCGTCCACCGCGTGGTTCCACAGGAGATCGTCACCTCAGCCGACATGCCGTTCGCGGGACGAACCACGAATCCTCCCGGTCCCTGCCAGTATGGTGTTACACGCTTGCCGCAGTTGAGTGCCTGAGGGTCGTGGCTGCCCGATCCTGCGTCGCCGTCATCAGGTCCTCCTCCGCCTGATCCGCCACCACCGCTACTGTCGTTCGATCCGTCGCCCTGTTCAGGGGCGCCGTCCTTCGCCTCATCGTCTCCCTCCGCGCAACCGCCGGGGCGGTTCTCGCCCAGCGTACTGGGGTCGTCCGAGAGGCCTTCGCTGCGGTGCGAGTGACTGTGCCCCCCGTGGCTTCGCACGCCAGAGACCACGAACTCGGCGCAGCCATGAAAGGCAATGCCGAACTTGACGCCGCCGGCCTGGCCCTCCACGCGTGCCGCCGAGCAGCTGACGTTCCTCGCGCTCGACATTTCGAGGAGTGATGTTCCTTTCGGTCCGGCAGAGATGTGGAATCGGTCCGCGCTCGTGCAATCGGCCACGCCTACGACCAGGGCGCCGTGCGACCAGAAGACGCTTGGGCTGAACGTCGGTTCCGAGTGCGCTGCAACCGATGTCGCGGTCGCCAACGGCAGGAACATGGTCCACAAGACTTTCCTCATGCCAGTACCTTTCGCTTCGTTGACCGCACGGTGCAGGTTGGTGGCGGCGACGGTGCACGATGCTCGAGGCGCCGCCCGCGCAGATCGTCAGCACTCGGTCCAGTGGGTCGCTTGGCAGCGTGGTGGACCGTGCGCTTCGATGGGGGCCGCTACGTCAGTTCCGACAGCGTGTTCCGGCTGCGCTCGGGAGGGACACCCGAGGTCGTTCGTTCGCTATGGCGGTCCTCCACCCATCGAAGAACTGCAATATACAACCCGAGCGGCGCCGATGTCGACTTGGGGGCGATTCGTGGAGCTGATTTCGAGCCGGCGCTGCGTCAGGGCTGGAGAATGAGTCGCCGGAGGTCGGCTTCGCCTTCCAGCAGGGACTCGAGCAGGGCCATCTGAACCCGGCAGCGGTCGAGGTTCTGGCCTGGCCGTTCGATGCGGAAGTAGACGTCGCCCTGCAGGTGGTCGGTGAGAAAGCGTACCGCTTGCTCCAACGTCAGCACCAGGGCTCCGTCGACCAGACTGCGTCGTTCGGCCGAGGTCAGGAAACCGGCGCCGTCGAGGTAGCCCTGGGCCAGAGCGGCGAACAGTTCCAGGTCGACTTGCGCCGCGGCGGTTTCTCGCGCGTCCTCGTCGGCGCGGTGGCTCATCGAGCGGACCATGTCGCCGAAGTCGTAGGCGGCCAGTCCGGGCATGGTGGTGTCCAGATCGACGACACACAGCGCTTCGCCGCTCGTCCGGTCGAACAGGATGTTGCTGATCTTGCAGTCGTTGTGGACGGTTCGCCGCGGCAAGTCGGGAGCCGCGGCGCTCAGCCGCCCGGCCAGGTCGCGGTGGGCGTCTACGGACCGGATCTCGGCGGTGGCCTGGCGCCGCCTGTCGTTGCCGGCGGCCGAGGCGCTTGCGGCGTCGAGTGCCCGGTCGAACGCCTCGAAACGGCTCAGCGTGTCGTGGAAGCCGGGAATCGTCTCGTGCAGCGGCGGTGAAGGCAGATCCACGAGCTGCGTCTCGAAGCGGCCGAACGCCTGTGCGGCGAGGAAGGCCTGCGCCGGCGTCGACGCCCGAAGCTCGGTCGTCGTGTCCTCGATCAGCTCGTACATTCGCCACCAGTCGGCGGGGCCTTTCCCCGTTGCCGCCTCGCGCCACATCCCTCCATCCACTGCGGGTACGAGAGCGAGCCGGCGCCGGGCGTTTCGCGGGCCTAGCCTGTGTTCGAGATGGCGGGTGATCCGCACGACGTTCGCCATGACCTGACCGGGATTCGGGAACACGTGGCCATTGATTCGCTGCAGCAGGAATCGGCTGCCGGCGGTGGTGGAGACAACGAACGAGTCGTTGATGTGTCCCGCCCGCAGTTCGACGACGGCGATCGGGCGGCCGCCGGTCCGGAAGCGGTCGGCGATGCGCAGGACCGCCTCGGGGTCGTCTCGTTCGGGTCGCGTCAAGGTGGTGTCGGCTGGCCGACCAGGTGGCCAAGGCGATATGAGTGTGATATCACTTTCGTATCAAACACAACAGCGGTCGTTTGCTCGGTCGCGTGATCAAGGGAGTCACCAGCGAATGGAACAACAGATGGTAGAGCATCGGGAGAAGCGTCTCTCGGTCATGTCGGGCATTGGCATGCTGTGCCTGCTCATCCTCCTTCTCCTTCTCGATATCGCCGGGATCGCCGTCTTCGGGATCTGGGGGGTCATCCCTGTCGTGATCTTCTGCGCGGTGTGCGTTCCCGTTCTCGTCCTGCTCCTGTTCGGGCTGTTCATGGTCCACCCGAACGAGGCGAAGGTACTGCAACTCTTCGGTTCGTATCGGGGCAGCGTCTACGAGACCGGGCTTCGGTGGGCGAATCCGTTCCTCAGCAAGCGGCGAGTGTCCGTACGGACGAGAAACTTCGAGACCGGGAAGCTGAAGGTGAACGACAACGCCGGGAACCCGATCGAGATCGGCGCGGTCGTCGTCTGGCGCGTGACCGACAGCGCCGAGGCGCTCTTCAACGTCGACGACTACGAGGACTACGTGCAGGTTCAGAGCGAGGCCGCGCTGCGCAACATGGCGACGGGCTACCCCTACGATGCACACAGCGAAGGCGAAGTCTCCCTGTCGCATCACACCGCCGAAATCTCCGAGCGTCTCCGCGGCGAGGTCCAGGAGCGACTGGCGACCGCCGGGGTCGACGTGATCGAGGCCCGGATCAGTCACCTGGCCTACGCGGCGGAGATCGCGGCGGCGATGCTGCAGCGTCAGCAGGCCGCGGCGGTGGTGGCCGCGCGCGCCCAGATCGTCGATGGCGCGGTCGGCATGGTGGAGCAGGCGCTGAACATGCTGAGCGAGAAGGACGTCGTGCACCTGGACGACGAACGGAAGGCCGCGATGGTCAGCAATCTGCTGGCCGTGCTGTGCAGCGACCGCCATACGCAGCCGGTCGTGAACACCGGCACGCTCTATCCGTAGACGGAAGGCGGCTGTACGGTGGGTGCCCCTCCGCGCAAGGCGTTTCTTCTGCGTCTCGACTTCGGCGTGTTCGAGGAGCTTCAGCGGCTGGCGGCAGCGGAGCTGCGGAGCGTCAATGGGCAGATCGAGTATCTGCTCCGTGAGGCCCTGCGCCAGCGAGGGAGAGAAGACCTGCGGCAGCGGGGAAGAACCGCAAGGCCGGCAACGGTTGAGAAGGACGGACGCGATGCCCCGTAGACGCCCCGGAGGGCAAGAGCGGAGAAGACCCGGTGCGAAACACAACGCGGGGGCTGATCGTCTTCATACTGCTACACTTGTGCGCTGTCGGCGCTCAATGTTCCCGGTTCGCTGAGACACTCTCTCGGCGGGCGGGGAGTTGTGCAGGCTGAGATCCACATGGACGGCTCTCGGCGCCGCTGAAATCCCCCCTCTGTCAGGCCCCTACCTGGAGACCGAAGATGGCAGTTGCCTCAGTCAAGGACGTGAACAAGCCCCTCGAGGCGAGGTACTCGTCCATTCGTCAGCTCTTCGAGCTGGGGAAGGCGAAGACGTACCTCCTGAACGACGAGATCCACGACATGATGCCGGCGGACATGGTCGGCGTCGAGGCCGAGATCAACGAGCTGTACGACCGGCTCCGCGAGCTGCGGGTCGGCGTGATCCGCCGGCCGGACTGGTACGTGGCGAACCTCGACGAGGCGGTCACCCTCGAGATCGAGAAGGCGGACGAGGATCCCGCGACGCCGACAGTCACCGAGCCGCTGAACACCAGCGACCCGGTGCGGATGTACCTGCGGGAGATGAGCACCGTTCCGCTCCTCGACCGCGATGGTGAGGTCGAGATCGCCAAGGATCTCGAGGACGGCGAGTGGCAGATCTTCCAGGCGATGACCCGCAACCAGGACTTGATGACGCGGTTGCTGGCGATGACCGAGCTCGCGGACCGCAGGAACGCGAAACCGCTCTCCCAGTTGGTGGAACTCGGGCAGCCCACGTCCCTGCTGGACCAGAACGGCTACAAGCGGGTCGCGAAGCGTGTCGGCGTGCTGGACAAGATGAGGGAACACGAGGACGACCTGGAGCGCGCTCGCCGCAAGCAGAAGCGCTACTCGCCCAGGGGCGACCGCTTCCAGGAGATCGGTCGAGACATCGACCGTCTCGAGGAGCGAGCTTCCGCCCTGATCGTTGAGCTGGGTTTCACGGGTCCGGACCGCAATCGGGTAGTCGACCTGGTCAAGTTGATCGACAACCGCTTCCGGCGCAGCGAGCGCGACATCAGCCGGGCTCAGGTGGCGCTTGAGCGCGAGAGCAACGAGGAACTCAGGGCACTGCACCGCCGGCGCATCCAGAAGTACCGCGAAGAGGTGCGGGACCTCGAGGCTCGCCACTTCGTCAAGCAGGGAGAACTGCGGGCGATGGTGGCCAAGGTCAAGCGTGGCGAGGCGCTGAGCGAGCGCGCCAAGGAACAGCTCATCATGGCGAACCTGCGGCTCGTCGTCTCGATCGCCAAGAAGTACACGAACCGGGGCCTCCAGTTCCTGGACCTGATCCAGGAGGGGAACATCGGCCTGATGAAGGCGGTCGAGAAGTTCGAGTATCGCCGGGGCTACAAGTTCTCGACCTACGCCACCTGGTGGATCCGTCAGGCCGTGGCGCGGGCGATTGCCGACCAGTCGCGGACGATCCGCATCCCGGTTCACATGATCGAGAACATCAACAAGCTGACCCGCACGTCGCGTTCTCTGGTCCAGGAACTCGGCCGCGAACCCACGGCCGAGGAGATCGGCGAGCACATGGATCTGCCCGCCTCCAAGGTGCGCAAGATCATGAAGATCGCGCAGGCGCCAGTGTCGCTCGAGACCCCGGTCGGCGAAGAGGAGGACTCGCACCTCGGCGACTTCATCGAGGACAAGAACTCGCCGTCGCCGATCGACGAAGCCATCGCTCAGAACCTGACCGAGCAGACCAACGACGTGCTCCGCAAGCTGTCGCCCCGGGAGGACCTGGTGCTGCGGATGCGCTTCGGGGTCGGCGGTGGATCGGAGCACACGCTGGAAGAGGTCGGCAAGTCGTTCAACGTCACGCGCGAACGCATCCGCCAGATCGAATCCAAGGCGCTGCGCAAGCTCCGGGCCCCGGACTCGGCGAGCAAGCTGCGTCCGTTCCTCGACGACGGCGCGTAACGCGCGGTCCCGGCGCTCGTCCCCGGCAGTGGGTCAGGTATGCGGGTCCGTACCGGCACGAGTGGATTCTCGTACCCCGCCTGGACGGGGCCGTTCTATCCGGCCGGCACGAAGCGGCCGGACATGCTCTCGTTCTATGCCTCCAGGCTCGGCTCGGTGGAGATCAACAACACCTTCTACCGCATGCCGAAGACGGATCTGCTGGAGCGGTGGCGCGACGCGGTGCCCGACACCTTTCGTTTCGCGCTGAAGGCGTCGCGCCGGATCACGCACCAGCAACGACTCAGGGACGCCGCGGACTCGGTCGACTACCTGTTCCGCACCGCTGAGGTGCTCGGCGAGCGCCTCGGCCCCTTCCTCTTCCAGTTGCCGCCGTACCTCAGGCGCGACGTCGACCGGCTGGCGAGCTTTCTCGAGCTGTTGCCGGACGGAATGCGCGCCGCGTTCGAGTTCCGGCACGCCAGTTGGTTCGACGACGAGGTGTTCGCGCTGCTGGCGGACGCCGGCGCGTCGCTGTGCATCGCCGACGCCGGAGGCGACCATGACGCGCCCCTGGTGGCGACCGCGGACTTCGGTTATCTTCGGCTTCGCCGCGAGGACTACGACGAGGCGGCGCTTCGCGCCTGGGCCGACAGGATCCGGCGGCAACCCTGGGGCGAGACTTACGTCTTCTTCAAGCACGAAGACGAAGGGGCGGGACCGCGCATGGCGGCGCGGTTCGAAGCTCTCCTTCTGGAATCCTCACCCACACCACACAGACACGAGCCATGAACATCGACATTTCCTATCGGCGCATCCTGGCGCTGGCGGGACCGGTCGTCATCACGCAGATGACCCACACGGCGATGGGTCTGATCGATGCGATGATGGTCGGGCGTCTGGGCGTGGTCGCCCTGGCCGGGGTCGGCCTGGGCGCGATCATCTCCTGGTGGCTGCTCGGCTTCTTCGTCGGCCTGCTGCAGGGCGTGAACACGTTCGTCGCCCAGTTCTTCGGCGCCGGCAAGAAGGACCGGGTCGGCGTCGCCTTCTGGCAGGGGCTCTACCTGGCCGCCGGCGCGGGCGTGGCCGTTCTGCTCGCGGCCCCGTTGTCGGGCTGGGCGTTCCGGGTGATGGGGGCGTCGGCGGAAGTCCAGGCAATCGCCACGGACTACACCGAGGTGCGCCTGGGCGCGGCGGTGGGGCTGATGATCTTCCTCGTCGCGGAAAACTACTATCGCGGACTAGGTCGCACCGAGGTGCCCATGTTCGCGGGGCTGATTCAGCTGGCCCTGAACTGCGGGCTGAACTACCTGCTCATCTTCGGCGTGTGGGGATTCCCGGAGCTTGGCGCCGCTGGCACCGCGGTCGGTACGGTGATCGCCCAGTTTCTCGTCGCGCTCGGCCTGCTGGCCGGAGTGCTCGCGACGAAGATCGGGCGCGACTACGGTGCGACCCGGCCCCGGCCGCCAGAGGCGGCCCTTCTCGGCCAGATGCTCCGCGTCAGCCTGCCGATCGGCGTCCAGGTGTTCATGGAGATGGGCGGGATCAGCGTCTTCACGGCCCTCGTGGCCAACCTGGGCGACGCGGAGATGGCGGCGACGAACGCCGTGATTCACGCCTGGTCCGTTTCCTTCATGCTCGCGGTCGCGCTGGCCGTCGGTTGCACGACGCTGGTCGGGCAGTGCCTGGGCGCGAGACAGCTTGGCGACGTACGCGTCGTCGTGCGTCGCGTGATGTGGCTGGGCTACGGGGCGATGGCGATCATGGCCGTCGTCTACGTCGGGTTCCCCGGTTGGCTGATGCAGTTGTTCGCGCGGGAGGCAGGCGACCTTGCCGCGCTTCTGCCGTACGCCAGGCCGCTGTTTCTCATCGCCACCCTGTGCCTGATCTTCGAACTGCCGTTCAATATCTACTCCGGCGCGCTTCGCGGCGCCGGAGACACGACCTACCCGATGGTCGTGAACATCGGCGTGGCCTGGCTCGTCTTCGTGCCGCTCGTCTTCTTCGCCACGCGGAACTGGGGCCTGATCGGTGCCTGGAGCTGCTTCATCGTCCACGTAGGGCTGCTGGCGGGTCTGCTCGCCGTCCGGGTGCGCGGCCGGACCTGGATCGAACGCGGCGCCTCCCTGCTCGATGCGGAGCGGGCGGGAGGCGTTGCAACGTCGAGCGTGTCCGAGATGGACGACCTCCGCTCATCGCCGGCGCTCTGAGCCGATGCGGCCTGGGGGGCGGGGCGAGCGACCCGCGCCTATGGTGGACGGCAGGCGTCCGGGAAAGCGGTCGCGTCGGTGATCGCCGGGGCCGGCACGCCCGGTTCGTTCCGGTACTCCTTCTCGACGCCGGTCACGGTGTCGGTCACCCGAATGATGTAGCCGAGGTCCGTCGTCGAGGCGCCGTACACCCAGACGTGATCGTTCAGGGAGCAGCCGTCCAGCACCTTGACCAGGACCTCCCAGTTGTCCGGATCGAAGAACCAGAACAGCCCGGAGTCCTGCGTAGCGGACCTGGCCGCTCTTGCGGCTCCGGTGCGGCCGTTCTCGGCCAGCCAGGTGACCCGTACGTCGTAGCGGGCATCGTGGAGACAGACGCTGTTCTCGTCCCCGACACAACTGCCTCCTTCAGCACCTTCGGGGTCGTCGTCCGTCGGCGGCGGTTCGGCGGCAGCAACCTGCAGGAAGATGGCGCTGACCGCGCCCCAGTTGCCGTCGGTGTCTCTTGCCCGCACGAAGACGGTGTGCCGGCCGGCGGCGAGGTCGGTCGTATCGATGGTTGCAGTCGCACTCTCCGTGCGGCTGTCGAAGGCGCCATCGGAGGCGTGCATGGCGTGCGCAGTCCTTCGCCAGGCCCAGGGCGGCGCGTCGACGTAGTACTCGCCCTCCGCGACGTTCTGCGTCGGTTCGAAGCCGTTGCCGTTCTCGTAACGCGTGTCGTCGAAGGTCGCTGACAGGGTGACCGCCGTTCCGGCGACGACGCCGGTCGTCGACGCGTCGTCGCTCAGACTCAGATCGCGAGCGTCGGGGCCGGCCGGGGTTCGGTACGGCGTCCGCGCCACCTTGAAGGCGTAGAGAAGGGACTCCAGGTTGTCGTCCAGAATCGAACTCTCGAACCGGCCGCAGTCCTGGAAGAACGTCGTGCCCAGTTCGTAGGTAAAGGAGGCGCGGCCGAGAACTCCGTAGCCGTAGTCCTCGGTGGTGCCGCTTGCCGGATAGAGCCCGATGGCTTGAAGCGGCCTGTAGCCGTTGAAGTACGCGAGCTTCCGGCCGAGGGTCTGGAGTGCCCTGCCGTTCGGCGCCGGGTGGTGCACGTGGCCCCAGGGCCAGAGGATGAGACGCCCATGGCTGTGAATGTCGAGGACGACGCCCGAGGTGCCGCTTGATGCCGCATCGCCGTCGCCCGGTCCGCGAGCGTCGTGAAACAGCCTCGCCATGTAGTTCTGGATCACCTGCGTTTCGGGCTCGGAGGCCGCCGACCGCCCCCGGTAGACGAAGCTGCACTCGTCGGTGCTGGAGCCCGCCTCTCCCCACTTGAAGTCGAAGTTCCGGTTCAGATCGACTCCCGCCCATGAATGGGCGCAGTGGCGCGTGTTGTGGTTCTTGCGCCAAAGAAGACCTTCCTCGGCCCGTTTCCTCCCGTCCGGATTCGCCTGCAGCATGATGTGGACTTCCTGGTGGTCCAGCAGCCACCGCACGTCGGCGTCCGTCTGGTAGGAGTCCACCAGGTGTTCGGCGAAGCGCAGGGCGAGTTCGGCGGTCGTGTACTCCCGGGCGTGAAGTGCCGCGGTGATGAAGAGGGCCGGCTTCCGGCCCGTGGTCTCCGAGTTCGTGAGGCGCAGCACGTACATGGCGTAGCCGTCAGCGCTCCCTTGCCTCTTCTTCCATGACTCTCCGGCCCATTTCCACGTGGCGAGTTTCGGGTGTGCGTGGGCGATCGCCCGGGCGCTCGCGTAGGTCTCCTCCACGGTGCGGTAGCACGGGAACCCCGGGATCGTCCCTTCCACGACGTCCGTTGGCTCTTCGGAGGGGAGGTCGACGGAGACGTAGTCGTCGTCCTCGACGATTCGCATTCCGGCTTGCCGCGCGGTTTCGATGTCCTCCTCGGTGCCCCGCAGGACGATGTACCCCTTCTCGTACTCCGACTCGAGAGCGTCGAGCGACATGACGGCTCTGGCGGCGACCAGTGGATCGTCGAAGTAGGCGCGCACCACCCGCGTGCCACCGGGCTGTTCGAGTTCCTGCGCCGGCAGCGCGACGGTGGCCGCGAGAACGGCCGATACAGCGAGGATGCGGGTCACTGGAACCGCAATTCGATCACAGGCGGCCGGCGCTGCCCACTCCTGGATCCCGGGGTCGAACCGTCCTCAGGTTTGTGGCTATGATCACCGGCGGGCCGACCGCGCCCCTCGCCCACGCACTTCCATCCAGCGACCCAGAGAGGACACACTCCGAGATGGCTTTCCCCGCCGTGCTGAAACGGCGATCGTTCGGTGAGACGCAGCGTCAGGACGCCTGGTGGCTGCAGCCAGGCGCCGTTGTCGTGGGCCTGGGGCTCGCAAGCGCCTACGCGACCTGGGCGGCGCTTCAGGCCGACCACTATGTGTTTGGCGGCTACCTGTCGCCGCTGTACTCGCCCGAGGTCTTCGGCCTCTCGCACCATGCCTGGTTCGAGGGCTTCCCGAGCTGGTGGCCGAGCTTCGTTCCCCAGTCGCCGGCGCTGTTCATCCTGATCTTGCCGCTGGGATTCCGCGCCACCTGCTACTACTACCGGGGCGCGTACTACAAGGCGTTCTGGGCCGATCCGCCGGCCTGCGCGGTCGGCGAGCCGCGGAACGCGTATCGGGGCGAGAACTCCTTCCCGCTGATCGTCCAGAACATCCACCGCTACTTCCTGTTCGCGATGATGGCCTGGATCTTCGTCTTCTTCCCGATCGACGTGTACCGGGCCTTCGAGTTCGAGACGGCGTCCGGCGGTCATGCCTTCGGCATCGGCGTCGGCAGCTTCGTCCTGCTGATCAACTGGCTGCTGCTGAGCGGCTACGCGCTGGGCTGCCACTCGACCCGCCACGTGATCGGCGGCTTTCGCAACGTGATGGCGGGGCGGCCGTTCCAGAGCGCCTGCTACCGCTGCGTCTCCTGCCTGAATCGCCGACACATGGCCTGGGCGTGGTTGAGCCTGATCTGGGTCACCTTCTCCGACATCTACGTCCGGCTCTGCTCGATGGGCGTCTGGACGGACTTCAGGCTCGTCTGATGGAGCAGACCCCCTACGAGTACGACGTGCTGGTGGTCGGCGCGGGTGGCGCCGGGTTGCGCGCGGCGATCGAAGCCTCGGCCGCGGGCGCGTCCTGCGGCGTGATCTGCAAGTCCCTGCTCGGCAAGGCCCACACGGTGATGGCCGAGGGCGGCATGGCGGCCGCGATCGGCAACGTCGACGAGCGCGACGACTGGAAGGTCCACGTCACCGACACGCTGCGCGGTGGCCAGTACCTGAGCAACCCGAAGATGGCGGAGATTCACGCGAAGGAGGCGCCGGCGCGGGCCCTGGAACTCGAGGCCTGGGGCGCCCTTTTCGACCGCACGAAGGACGGGCGCATCCTGCAGCGGAACTTCGGCGGCCATCGCTATCCCCGGCTCGCCCACGTCGGGGACCGCACCGGCCTGGAGATGATCCGCACCCTGCAGGACCACGGCATTCACCGGGGAATCGACTTCCACATGGAGTACACGGTCTTCCGGTTGCTGCTGGACGACGGCCGGGTGTCCGGAGCCCTGGCCTATGACCGGGAACGGGGCCGGTTCCGCGTCTACCGGGCGAAGGCGGTCGTGCTCGCCACCGGCGGCATCGGCCGCGCCTTCAAGATCACCAGCAACAGTTGGGAGTACACCGGCGACGGCCACGCGCTGGCCTACGATGCCGGCGCCGACCTGATCGACATGGAGTTCGTCCAGTTTCATCCGACGGGCATGGTCTGGCCTCCGAGCGTGCGCGGCATCCTGGTCACCGAAGGCGTGCGCGGCGAGGGCGGCATCCTGCTGAACTCGGACGGCGAACGCTTCATGTTCGACGACATTCCGCCCCTCTACAAGGATCAGACGGCCGACAGCGCCGAGGAGGGCTGGCGCTACGTCGTCGGCGACCGCGACGCCCGGCGTCCGCCGGAACTTCTGACGCGGGACCATGTCGCCCGCTGCATCGTGGACCAGATCAAGGCCGGCAAGGGATCGCCGCACGGCGGTGTGTACCTGGACATCGCCTGGATCAGGGAGAAGATCAGCAACTCCGAGGACCACATCCGGAAGAAGCTGCCTTCGATGTACCACCAGTTCAAGGAGCTGGCCGGCCTCGACATCACGAAGGAACGGATGGAGGTCGGCCCGACCACCCACTACGTGATGGGCGGCGTGCGGGTCGACGCGGAGAGCCAGATGTCCTCCGTGCCGGGTCTCTTCGCCGCCGGCGAGTGCGCGGCGGGGCTCCATGGCGCGAACCGGCTGGGCGGCAACTCGCTCTCCGACCTGCTCGTGTTCGGCCAGCGGGCGGGTGAGTACGCGGCCGCTTTCGCCAGCGAGCAGGGCGAGGTTCGGCTCGACGAGGCGGTCGTCGACGCGGGCGTCGCGGAAGCGCTTGAGCCGCTCGAACGGGAACGCGGCGAAGGGCCGTACCAGATCCAGCACGAACTCCAGGACCTGATGCAGGAGAAGGTCGGGATCGTCCGGGTCGAGTCCGAACTGGAGGAGGCGATCGAGGAGATCGGCCGTCTCTCCGAGCGGGCCAGAGCCGTGTCCGCGCCCGGCAACCGGGAGTACAACCCGGGCTGGCACACGGCGCTCGACCTGCACCCTCTGCTGGTCGTGTCCGAGGCGGTCGCCCGTGCCGGTCTGATGCGGCGCGAAAGCCGCGGCGCGCAGTTCCGGGACGACTATCCGCGGAAGGACGAGCACTTCGGCAAGGTGATCATCCGGGTCGCCAGGGGCGCCGACGGAGAGATGGTCGTGGAGGAGATTCCGGTGGAGCCGATGAGCGACGAACTGACCAGGCTGGTCGAGGAGATGGGCTGAGATGGCCGCGACACAGTTCAGGATCTGGCGACAGGACGGCGCCGGGGACGAGGGCGGCTACCGGGACTACACGACGGAAGTCACCGAGGGCATGGTGGTCCTCGACGCTGTTCACCAGATCCAGGCCGAATCGGCGAACGACCTCGCCGTGCGCTGGAACTGCAAGGCTGGCAAATGCGGGTCCTGCTCGGCGGAGGTCAATGGCAACCCGCGCCTCATGTGCATGACGCGGATGAGCGACCTGCCGGCGGACCGCCCGGTCACCGTCGAACCGATGCGCGCGTTCCCGGTGATCCGGGATCTCGTCTGCGACGTGTCCTGGAACTACGAGGTCAAGAAGAAGATCGAGCCCTTCGAGCCGCGACCACCGGACGCCGAGGACGGTACCTGGCGCATCGCCCAGGAGGACGTCGAGAGGGTCCAGGAGTTCCGCAAGTGCATCGAGTGCTTCCTGTGCCAGGACGTCTGCCACGTGCTGCGGGATCACCACCTGCACGACGAGTTCGTCGGCCCCCGCTTCTTCGTCTACAACGCCGCGCTCGAGATGCATCCCCTCGACACGCGGGACCGCCTCGCGTCGCTCAAGCAGGACGAGGGAATCGGCTACTGCAACATCACGAAGTGCTGCACGAAGGTGTGCCCCGAGCACATCACGATCACCGACAACGCGATCATCCCGCTCAAGGAGCGGGTGGTGTCGGAGTTCTACGACCCGCTGAAGAAGCTGTTCCGCGTGTTCTCGGGCGGTTCGCGGGCCTAGGTCAACGCGCTACAACTGATCGAGGGCCGCGCGCGCCACGTCAGCGAACTCGCCTTCCGGATCGAGTTCGAGCGACTTGCTCAGGTGCTCACGGGCCGTGGCCGCGTCGCTCGCATTCACGGCGAGAATCCCGAGTTCGTAGTGCGCCCTCGCCAGGCTCTCGACGTCTTCGTCGTCGGGCGCTGATTCCAGGTATCTGGTCAGGTGTTCCCGGGCCGGGCCGGAGTCGGCGCTGCGGCGGTAGGCCACGCCGAGCCGGAAGTGGGCTCGCGGGTAGTTGTCGTCCCAGGCGATCAGCGACTGGTCGTACAGCCTCGCGTTGCCGAACTCTTCCTGGTCGAAGAGTTGCTGGGCCTGGAACTGCACCTGCCTGCCGGCGGTGGGGTTGACCGCGATCCAGGCCTTGCCCGCCTCGATGGAGTCCTCGAGGTTGCCGAGCGAGGCGAAGGAGAAGTACTTCATGCGCAGCGCCTCCTGGTTCCGCGGGTCGATCTCCAGGGTGCGGTCGAGCTCCACGAGGGCTTCCTCGAACTTCCCGTCGTTGAAGTAGATCGTGCCGATGTTCCGGTAGGCCTGGTGGAGTCGCGGGTTGAGCGATGCCGTCTCGCGGAAGAGCTCGATGGCCCGTTCGTGGTCTCCGCTTCGGACGGCCTGCACGCCCTGCGCGAACACTCCGGGGGCGAGTTCGGCGCCCATGCCTGCCTCGATCGCGATCTGCTTGGCCTCCTCGGCGCGGGGATCGCCGGCGGCCGCGAAGATGTCGAAGAACATGGACGCCATCTCGGCCGGCATTTCCGCCGTCTCGAGATAACGGCTTGCGGGTTCGAGTGCCTCGTCAAGGTTCCCCTGGTTGTGCCTGATGGCCGCGATCATTCGGTGCGCGTCTGCGATCGTCGGATCGAGTTCCGCCGCCTTCTCGAACGAAGACAGGGCCCCGGCGGCGTCGCCGGCCTGGATCTTCCCGATCCCCTCGTTGAATGCGTCGACCGCCTGCTGCTGTTGGGCGGTTTCTTCGTCCCAGAGCTGAGCGGTGAGCGATCGGTCCCTACTCCCGTCGAGGATCTCCACCTCGAGCTCACGGTCCGGGTAGCCGTCTTTCTGCAGCAGCAGCCTGTACGGCGCTTCGGCCGGCGCCAGACGGAGCCGCAGGCGGCCGTTCTTGCGGGTGGCGTCCTGGACGACGATCTCGCCCGTGGGGGCAAAGACGGTCACGTTCACCGGGCCCAGCTCGGCGCCGGCCATGTCGACCACCTGCAGTTCCAGTTGGCTGCGCTGCGCGAACGCCGCGGAGGCGACCAGGAGCATGGCCAAGGGGAGAACACTACGGCTGGTTTTCTGCATCGTCGGGGTTCCTCTGGGTCGGCGCCGCACGCGCGGGTGGCCGCGTCACAGTGAGTCAGGAGTTGGGGGAACCGGCCGATCCTATCGCTTGACGCGGGCTTCGCGGGTGAGAAATGGTTACGTCCCATGGACGCCGACGACTTCCTCGAACTGCTTTCCACCGCCCGCTCCGTGCGGCGCTACAGCCCGGAGCCGATCCCTGACCAGGACCTGGCGCGGATTCTCTACGCCGCCAGCCGGGCGCCGTCCGGGACGAACCGCCAGCCCTTCCGCTTCATCGTCCTGCGGGATGGCCCGCGGGCGCGGCGGGCCCGCCGGTTGCTGGGCGAGTCGTTCCGTCGCGGCTGGGCGCGGAAGACGGAGCAGGAGGGCTGGAATCGCGGATCGGCCGCCGATCCGAACTCGCCGAAGTCGAGAGTCAACCGTGCGATTCAGCACTACGTCGACCACTTCGAGCAGATCCCGGCGATCGTCATCGCCTGCTACGTCCGCTACCGGGCGCTGACTCACTCGGAGGGCGCGTCCGTCTTCCCGGCGTGCCAGAACCTGTTCCTCATGGCGCGGGCGCTGGGCTACGGCGCCTGCTATAGCGGCTGGCACCACGCGGTGGCGGACGAACTGCGCGAGATCCTGGAGATTCCGGACAACGTCGAGCTGTCGCTGACGATCACCATCGGCCGGCCGCTGGGGCGCCACGGTCCGCTGCGCCGATTGCCGATCCGGGACACGGTGTTCGATGACGGTTGGGAACAGGGCGCCCAGTGGATCAACGATCCTCCGGGGGGCCGCCTGTCGAAGCGTCGTTGACCGGCTCTGCTGCGCTAGCGCGGCAGGAACCGGGTGCGCCGGCGTCCCCGCCGGCATCCGGCGCAAAGCGCCGGCCTCTGGACCTTGCCGCGTTACCGCGGCAGAGCGTACGCGACGAGCGAGTGCTCCTGGCCGCGGTTGCCGACCGGCACGACGATGAACTGTCGGCCCGAGTAGACGTAGGTCATCGGGCTGCCTCCAGGAGTGTCGGGCAGCTCGGTTCGCCACACCTCTTCGCCGGTCGCCTTGTCGAAGGCATAGAGGAAACCGGTCGACGGGCCGCGGGACGCGAACCCGCCGGGCCCCTCCTGATACGTACCGGGTACCTGCTCGCTGGTGACGACGAACACGAGCGTGGCGGTCACCATCGGCCAGCCCGGCGTGAGACCGGCGAGCGGCCAGGCGCCGAGTCGTCCCAGGTCCAGACCGGCAAGCGCGGGATGGTCGCGGGGACCGTCGCCGACCGGCGTTTGCCACAGGATCTCGCCGCGGTTCAGGTCGATCGCGGTGAGACGGCTCCAGGGTGGCTTGACGAGCGGCAGACCTTCCGGGCCGGCGGGGAACGTGAACGCCGGCAGGTAGTCGCGGTCGGAAGGCTGGCGCTCGGTCGGTGGGATCAGCGCCATCGTGCCTAGCCGGGTTTGCGACGGCACGAACAGGACTCCGCTGTTCGGATCGAGGGCGGCGCCGCCCCAGTTCGCGCCGCCGGCCTGACCGGGGAGTTGCGCCATCACCCTCCGGTTCTCACCGGACAGGGTCGGCGGGGTGAACATCGGGCCTCCCAGGAGCGTCTCCTGGTAGATCTCGATCGCCTTGGCGTTCAGCTCCGGCGTGAGGTCGATCAGATCGCTCTCGCGCACGCCCTGGCGGTCGAACGGCGGCGGCCTGGTGGGGAAGGGCTGCTTGCTCGCGGTCCACTCTCCGGGAACCAGGCTCTCGGGCACCTTGCGCTCCTCGATCGGCCATACCGGCTCGCCGGTCTTGCGGTCGAAGACATAGGTGAACGCCTGCTTGCTGACCTGGGCCACCGCCTCGATCCGCTTTCCGTCGACCACGATGTCGAGCAGGATCGGCGCGCAGGGGAAGTCATAGTCCCACAGTCCGTGCCGCACGGCCTGGAAGTGCCACTTCTTCTCGCCGGTCGCCGTGTCGATGGCGACCAGGCTCTCGGCGTAGAGGTTGTCGCCGTGGCGGTGGCCGCCGTAGTAGTCGCTGGTCGGCGTGCCGGTGCCGAAGTAGACCCAACCCGTCTCGTCGTCGCAACTCATCCAGGACCACACGTTCGTGTTGCCCGAGTAGCGCCAGGATTCGTCGTGCCAGGTCTCGGTGCCGGGCTCGTCGCCCTGGGGCACGGTGTGGAAGACCCACTTCTTCTGGCCGGTGCGGATGTCGTAGCCGCGGATGTGGCCGGCCGGCATCTCCTGGGTCAGGGCGAAATCCATGATCGTCATGCCCATGAGCACGGTGTCACCGCAGACGATGCCGGGCGAGTTCGCGCCGGTGTCGCGCATCTGGTCGGGCCGGCCGATGTCCCCGCGCATGTCGACCATCCCGGCTTCGCCGAACTCGAGATCGGGCTCGCCCGTCTTCGCGTCCAGGGACACGAGCTGGTGGGTGCCGGTGACCAGCACGATCCGCTGCATGCCCCGGTGCTCCCAGTACTCGATGCCGCGCTGGGTGAAGCCGCCGTGGGTCGGGATTCCGCGCTCGTAGGCCTTCGGATCGTAGGTCCAGAGCTCTTCGCCAGTCGTGGGGTCGACCGCGCTCACGAGGTTCATGGCCGACACGGCGTAGAGCGTGTCGTTCACCATCAGCGGCGTGCCCTTGAGGTCGCCGGCCAGGGTCTGTGCTTCGACCCGGCCGTCGGGTGTGACCCAGCGCCAGGCGACCTCGAGTTCCGACACGTTCGTGGCGTCGACCTGCGCCGCCGGCGAGTACTTGGTGCTGGCGCGGTCGGCGGCGTAGTGCCGCCATTCGATCGTCTCCTGCGCCGCCACGGCCGCTCCGCTCAGGAGAGCTGCGACGATGGCCGTGCGGGCGAGCACTCCGATCACCGTCCCTTGAACTCCGCGGGTCGCTTCTCGAGGAACGCGAGGACGCCTTCGCGCGAGTCTTCCGTCGCGCCCGCTTCAGCCTGGAGCCGCGCTTCCAGGTCGAGCTGCTGCTCGTAGACGTTCTGCCAGGTCGCCCAGTACGCCTTGCGGATCATCGCCAGCGAGCGTGGACCATTGGCCAGGCGGTGGGCCAGCTCCGTGGCACCCTCCATCAGGGACTCCTGGTCGTCGTACAGCCGGTTGATCAGGCCCCACTCGAACGCCTTGTCGGCCGGCAGACGCTCGGCGAGCATGGAGAGTTCCACCGCTCGGCCCCAGCCGATCAATCGCGGCAGCATGAACGTGGCGCCGCCGTCGGGGACCAGTCCGATGCGCGCGAACGCCTGCAGGAAAAAGGCCTGCTTCGAGGCGCAGACCAGGTCGCCGATCAGGGCGAAGCTCATGCCGACGCCGGCCGCGGCGCCATGGACCGCGGTGACGATGGGCATGTCCAGGTCGCGGAGCGAGAGCAGGAGAGGGTGGTAGCTGTTGCGCAGACCCTCGCGGGCGGTCGGGTTCACCGCCCCTTCCGGCTGGTTGCCGCGACCGGAGAGGTTGGCCCCGGAACAGAAGGCGCGGCCCGCGCCGGTGAGGAGAAGGGCGCGCACTCCGCTTTCCGGTTCGCGGATGCGCAGGACGGCGTCGCTGAGTTCCGCGACCATCTGGCCGTCAGTAGCGTTCAGCACTTCCGGGTGATTCAGCGTAACGATCGCGAGGTTGCCGTCCCGCTCGAGCAGGATCCGTTCGTAGCTCATGCCTTCCTCTTTCAGTCCGGATACATCTCGCGCATCGCGTCGAGAGAACTGCGGATCAGTTGCTCCAGCACGCCCATGTCGACGTCGGCGAGCTTGTTGACGTAGAGGCAGGACTTGCCGGTCCGGTGCTTGCCGAGCCGCGAAAGCAGGTCGTCGTAGCTTGAGAACCCCGGCATGACGTAGATCGTCAGGCTCTGCTTGCGCGGCGAGAAGCCGATGCGCGGCCAATCGCCCTCGCGGCCGCTCGCGTAGCGGTAGTGGTAGCTGCCGAAGCCGACGATGGAGGAACCCCACATCTTCGGCTCCTCGCCGGTGATCCGCTTCATCATCTCGAGGACGACGAAGCTGTCCTGGCGGCGCCTCTCGTTGTCGACGGCTGTCAGGAATCCCTCGACGCTGGCGTCGTTCTTCTTCGTCTTCAGTTCGGCCATCGTGTTCGGCCCGGCGCCGCGGACGGCCCTGTCGCGGGCGGCCCTGTCGCGGGCGGAAGCGGCAACCGTAACAGACGGCAGGACGGGGCTGCGGCGGCCTCCGTCATGTGTGCGCTCGATGACTCGCGCACGGAGTGAGACGCGTGTGGCGCCGTACGCGCCACCCGGGTTGCCTTATGCTCGACAGGCGGTGAGTGCGAACGGCCACTTCTGCGTGATGGGGATCGGCGACATGGGTTTCCACATCGCCGAGGCTTTCGGTCGAGAAGGGCGGAGCCTCACGCTGATCGATCTCGATCCGGGCATGAGCGAGCGGATCGAGGAGGAACTCGACGCGGCGTTCGTGGTCGGCAACGGCGCCCACCAGGCCGTGCTGGAGCGGGCGAACGTCGATCAGGCGGAGCTCTTCATCGCCGCTTCCTCTTCGGAGGAGGCGAACCTGGTGGCGTCGGTCATCGCGCGCAGCCTCGGTGCCAAGCGCTGCGTCGTGCGGCTCGACACGTCCGAGGACCTGACCGTCTACCGCCGCTCCTACGAGCGGCTGTTCGGGGCTGACCTCCTCCTCTCGCCGCAGAGCCTGGCGACGAACACGATCCTCAACATCGTACTGGGCCACCACACCCACGAGGTCGACTACCTGGCCCGGGGCCGGTTCGAACTGCGCACGATCCAGGTCCAGACCGGCAGCACGGTTGCCCGCCTCCCGCTCAGCGAACTGCCGCTGCCCGAGGACGCGCGCATTGTCGGCTACTTCGACGGGGAGCACGAGCTGTCGATTCCGGGGCCGGACCTGCGCGCGTCGCCCGGCGACCTGGCCATGGTCCTGTGTCGCACCCAGTCAACGCACGATGTCGAAGAGCTGTTCGCCTCCCGGATCGAGCATCCTCACACCGTCGCCATCGCCGGCGGCAGCCCGGCTGCCGTAGCGGTGGTCAAGGCGTTGCGGAACGAGGTCAAGCGCATTCGCTGGATCGAGCGCGACCGGCGCCGCGCCGAGTTCTTCGCGCAGTCCTTTCCCGATGTCGAAGTGCTGCACGGCGACCCGATCGACGCCGCGACGATGGAGAGCGAGGGCCTCGGTCGGGCCGACGTGCTGATCGCCGCCACCAGCCACGACGACAGCAACGTCGTCGCGGGTCTCATCGCGCAGGAACTGGGCGTGCGCCGGGTGGTGGCGCTGATTCACCACACGACCAGCCGGCTCTGGAAGCGGGTCGGCGAGGTGGAACTCGTTTCGCCGCACTCGCTGGCGATCGACCACGTTCGCAACTTCGTCGCCAACGGCTACAAGGCGAACCTGGTCACCCTCGCTGACGGCGCCGTGCAGGTCGTCCAGCGCGTGATCCACGAAGCGAGTCCGGCGGCCGGCGCCACGCTGGCCGACCTGCAGGCCCCGCGCGGCCTGATCGTCGGCGCGGTCGTGCGCGGCGACCGGGTGTTCATGCCGGAGCGCAGCAACATGCTCCGACCCGACGACCAGGTCATCCTCTTCGTCCACCGTTCCCAGACCCGGATGGCCCGTCTCCTCTTTCCGGGCAGCGAGAGCGAGGTCGCGAGCTAGTTCTCGTCGTGACGCTGCCGTCCGGGTCGGGGCCGGGGGGAGGGTCCCAGCGGCCGCCGAGCCAGACGGGACGTTCCCGGGCGCCGCTAAGCTAAGGGAAAGAGCCACATAGGAGGTAGGGCCATGGGAGATGTGCGAACGGTTCCTTCAATGCTGATGGCTTCGGTGCAGTTGGGGGCGGTCGCGTTGGTGGCCGTTCTCGTGTCTTTGGCGGCGGGGGAGCCCGCGGAGGCTCAGCGAGCAGGTACGCCGGGGGTGGACCTCAGCGGGGAGTGGATCCTCAACGAAGAGTTGAGCGACGACCCGCGGCAGGCGATGCGCCGGCTGAGGATTGCACGCGGAGGCGCTGCTGATGGCGGCTTCGGTGGTCGTGGCGGCAACGTCGGCCGTGGAGGAGGTCGTGGCGGCGGCGGTGCCGCGGTCGGAGGTGGCGCCGGTGGCGCCGGTCGTGGTGGTGCGGGTGGCCGCGCCGGTGCCGGTGCGGGTCCCGGTCAAGGCGCCGCTGGCCCTGGTCTCGGGGGTCCCGGTGGCGGTCAGGGAGGTCCGCCGGGGATCGGCCGTGGCGCCGACGTTGGTGCTGACGCACTCAGCATTCGCATGCTGGACGGTGGCGTTCAGATCGCGGATTCTCGCGGGGTGTCCCTCGTTCTCAAGACGGATCGCGAGTGGTACGAGGTGGGCGAACGGCGGGAAATCCAGGCCTTCTGGAAGAAGGCGAAGCTGGTGACCAGGAACCGCGGCCGCGGCGAGGCGCTCTTCATTCAGGAGTACAGCATCAACAGGAAGGGCCAGTTGATCGTCCTGAACCAGATCCAGTTCGGCGGCGATGGGGGCACGGCCTCCTACAAGCGGTTCTACGATCGCGAGGAGAGCGGCTAGGAGGCCGGGCCGCGACCGTCCCTGACCGGCTTCAGTTGGAGCCGGTCGGGATGTCGCTGAACGCCCGGTCGCGATCGACCCGGATCTCGCCGGGCAGGGTGAGGACGCGCTCGGCGATGATGTTGCGCAGGATCTCGTCGGTACCGGCGGCGATCCGCATGCCCGGCGCGGCCAGGTAGGCGTAGTGGAACATGCCGGCCGAGGGCGCGTCCTCGCGTCCGCTGACGGCGCCCGCGGAGTCGAGCAGGTCGGCGGCGAACGAGGCGATGTCCTGGCGGGCGCTGGCGGTGATCACCTTGCAGATCGAGTTCTCGGGTCCCGGCTGCTTGCCCTGCGAGATGGCCGTCAGGGTGCGCATGAAGGTCAGCTCGACGCCGCGGCACTGGACGTACCAGTCGGCTATCCGCTCACGTACTGAACTCTGGTTTGCGGCGGGCTCGCCGTCGATCTCGAGTTCCGAGGCGAGGCGAAGAGCATCGCTCCAGTCGGGCGTCATGTTGTAGCGGCCGTGGCGCTCGTTCATCAATGTCGTGATCGCCACCTGCCAGCCGGCGCCGACCTCGCCGAGCCGGTTGTGATCGGGGATCCGGACGTTCTGCAGGAAGACCTCGTTGAACTCGGACGTGCCGGGGATCTGCCGGATCGGCCGCGGGTCGATGCCCGGCGACTTCATGTCGACGACGAAGAAGGTCAGCCCCTTGTGCTTGGGCACGCTGGGATCGTGCCGCGTGACGAGAATCCCCCAGTCTGCGTAGTGAGCGCCCGAGTTCCAGACCTTCTGGCCGTTGACCACCCACTCGTCGCCGTCGCGTTCGGCCCGGGTCCGGAGCCCCGCCAGATCGGAGCCCGCTCCCGGTTCGGAAAAGAGCTGGCACCAGACCTCCTCGCCGCTCGCCAGCTTCGGCAGGTAGCGGCGCTTCTGCTCTTCGGTTCCATGGGCCATGATCGCCGGAGCGCAGGTGCCGTGGCCGATGCCGAGGTAACCCTCCGGCACGTCGAACTTCGCCTCTTCCTGGGCCCAGATCACGCCCTCCATGAAGGTGGCGCCGCGGCCGCCGTGTTCCTTCGGCCAGGTGATGCAGGCCCAGCCGTCGTCGTACTTTTTCTGCTGCCAACCCTTCATCGCGGCCAGGCCTTCCTGCTCGGGCAGGCCGTCGAACCGCGATGTGCCGCCGGGCGGCAGAGGTTCGGCGTTCGCTTCGAGCCAGGCGCGCGCCTCGGCGCGGAAGGCGGCTTCCTGCGGTGAGTCCTGAAAGTCCATGGCTCGTCTCCTGGGCGACTGGGCAGTAGGGGTCGGGCTGAGCGGAAGATTGTATGCGGGATCGCCGGACGGTTTCAGAGCCGGCCCGAGACGACGCCTTGTTCGGCCAGACTGGCGATCTCGGAGGCGTCGAGACCGAGTTCGCGCAGGAGGTCGCCGGTGTGCTCGCCGAGTTCCGGCGCCGGTTGCGGTTGCGCCTTGTCCTCTCCCTCGATGAACACGGGGCTGTCGACGGTGCGCAGGCGCCCATACTCGGGGTGGTCCAGGTCACGGAACATGCCGATGGCCTCCAACTGCTCGTCCTTGGCTATGTCGTCGAGGTTCGAGACCAGGCTGTAGGGAATCTCGTGGCGAGTGAAGCGTTCGCCCCAGTCCTCGAAGTCTCGCCGCGCGAACTCCGCGTCGAGCAGGGCGACGAACTCCGGCATGTTCGCGATCCGCTCCGGCGTGGTACAGAAGCGCTCGTCGTCGATCAGATCGTCGCGGCCGAGAGCGAGGCAGAAGCGCTCCCAGTCCCGGTCCTGTTCGACGATGCTCAGCTTGACGAGGCGGTCGTCGCGGGTGCGGTAGTAGAGCTGCCCGAAGTTCATCGTTTGCTCGCGCGGCCGCTTCGCGTGGAACTCCGCGCCGACCAGTTTGGCCTGGATCGCGCAGGCGTTGGCCCAGGCGCCGGCAGCGAGCAGCGAAGTCGTGACGTAGGAGCCGACGCCCGTGCGATCTCGCTTCATCAGGCCGAGGAGGACGGCGGAGAACAGGGTCACGCCGGTGGGATGATCGCCGGTGCCGCAGCCGAGCGGTCCGAGATGGCCCTCCACCGGGAAGAAGGTGGAAACCAGCCCCGACCGCGTCCAGTAGCAGACCTGGTCGTAGCCGGGCTTCTCGGCTTCCGGCCCGGTGTGGCCGTAGCCGGTGCCATGGGCGAACACGAGGCGCGGATTGACCTTCCGCAGCCGCTCCCAGTTCATGCCGAGCGCATCGAGCACGGAGTTGTGGCAATTCGTCAGGAAGACGTCGGCGGTCTCGATCAACCGGTGCGCGACGGCCTGGCCGCTCTCCTGCTTGAGGTCGATCACGACGCTCTTCTTGTTCCGGTCGTCGAGCAGGAAGCAGTAGGGGATCTCCGAATCCGGCATCCCGGGCAGGTCCTGGAAGTACCTGTAGATGTCACCTCGGCCGGGCGCCTCGACCTTGATCACCTCGGCTCCGAAGTCCGTGAGGATCGCGCAGGCCGACGGCGCCATCACGATCGTCGCGAGTTCGACGACCCGGATTCCGTCCAGCAGCGCCGCGTCGGTCGCGGCACTGGAAGTCGTGGCGTCGGCGGCGTCGACGTCGGGAGGAAGAAGCTGGTCAGACAGAGCGGCGGCGATTGTGACATAGCCCCTGGGAACCCTGAAGTGCGGGATACGATCCCGCGGATGTTCGCGTGGGCTCCAGCATGACCGGCGTCCGGCTGGCCAAGGCCTGGCTGGACCTGGACGAAGCCGCGATCGCCGCTCTGCCCGGCCAGTTGGGCGTCTACGAGATCGGGGACGCGAGAGGCGGCACCCTGGAGCTCGGCTTTGCCGGAGGTCGCTCCCGCTTCGGGCTTCGCAGTGCGATCGCCGAGGCGGCGGCGAAGCATGAAGCGGCTCGCAGGTTCCGCTACGAGGTGACGATGCAGTACTGGAGTCGCTTCGAGGAACTGCTCGCGGTGTACCTCGCCGACCACGGCGAGTTGCCGCCGGGGAACGCGGACCGGGGAGAGCAGCGGGTCGGGAGGTTGGGCGTGGGTCCCAGTTGCGCCACGGGAGATTGACTCGATGGACTTCGAACTCAGTCCCGAACAGAAGCTGATCCTGGAGACCGTGCGCCGCTTCGTGCGCGAGGAGATCGTGCCGCTCGAGACGGATCTCGACCCGGACGCGAGTGAGTTGCCGCCGCGCCATCGCGAACGTCTCGTCGCGATGACGAAGGAACTCGGCTTCTACGGCCTGGACATCCCGGAGGAGTACGGCGGACCGGGGATCGACCTCACAACAAGGACCCTGATGGCGTTCGAGATGGCCCAGCATCGGGCCGGCCTCTACGCGCCCTGCTACGGCGTCTTCGGCGGCGCCGGCCTGGCCCAGTTGTACGAGGCGGACGACGGCCAGAAGGAGCGCTACCTCTATCCGGTGCTGCGGGGCGAGAAGCGCGGGTTCTTTGCCCTCACCGAGCCCTCGGGCGGCAGCGATCCGGCCCGGGCCATCCGCACGACTGCGGTTCGCGACGGCGACGACTGGATCCTCGATGGTGAGAAGACGTTCATCAGCGGTGCCGACAAGGCGGACTTCGGCATCGTCTTCGCGCGCACGGACCCGGAACTCGGACGCAAGGGCATCACCTGCTTTCTCGTCGATACGGACATGCCCGGCTTCCGGGTACGGCGCATCGTTCACACCCTGCGTTCGACCCACTACGCCGCGGAACTCGAGTTCAACCGGGTGCGGGTGCCGGGCCGCAACGTGCTCGGGGAGGTGAACCAGGGCTTTGCCATCGCCAACGACCGCCTGAGCCGCAACCGCATCCCGTACGCGGCCGGCTGCGTGGGCGTCGCGCTCAAGGCGCAGGAGATGGCGATCGCCTACGCGAAGACGAGAAAGACCTTCGGCGACTACCTGTCGACCCGGCAGGCGGTGCAGTGGATGATCGTCGACAACGAGATCGACCTGCGCACGGCCAGGGCGTTGACCCTGGAGGCAGCTGCCCGCGCCGATGCCGGCAAGCCGTTCCGCACGGAGGCGGCGATCTGCAAGCTGGTGGCGAGCGAGGGCGCCGGCCGCGTCGTCGACCGGGCGATGCAGATCCACGGCGGCTACGGGATGACGAAGGATCTGCCACTCGAGCGCTGGTATCGCGAGCTGCGCATCCGGCGGGTGGGCGAGGGGCCCAACGAGATCCAACGTCTGATCGTGGCCCGTGACGTGATCGGCGGTTCGTTTCATTGAACGCGCCCAGACCTCTCGCCGGGATCCGCGTTCTGGACCTGGGTCAGGTGTACCAGGGTCCGTACGCCGGCTTTCTGCTCGCCCAGGCCGGTGCGGACGTGGTCAAGGTCGAGCCGCCGCGCGGCGAGCCGCTGCGTCGCCGCGAGGCCAACGGCGGGCCTCCCTCCTTTCCGCTCGCCTTCCTGAACACGAACAAGCGGTCGGCGACCTGCGATCTGAAGGAGGAGGAGGGACGGGATCTGTTGCGCCGGCTTGCAGGGGTCGCGGACGTGCTGATCGAGAACTTCGCGCCGGGGGTGATGGACCGCCTGGGCGTCGGCTGGAAGGCGTTGCGGGAGCTGAACCCCCGGTTGATCTATGCCTCGGGCACGGCCTACGGTCTGAGTGGCCCGGACTCCGAACGGCTCGGCATGGACATCACGGTGCAGGCCTGGTCCGGTGTGATGAGCATCACCGGCGAAGTCGGAGGCGAGCCGCTCAAGGCGGGGCCGGCGTTCATCGACTTTCTGGGCGGAACGCACCTGTACGGCGGCATCGTCAGCGGGCTCTACGAACGGGAGCGGACGGGTAAGGGTCGTCTGGTCGAGGTGGCGATGCAGGAGGCGGCCTATCCGACCCTGCTCTCACAGCTCGGACTGATGCACCACGATGGGAAGCTGCCCGGACGGGCCGGCAACCGGCACGGCCGCGTCTCGCCCTACAGCGTGTACCCCTGCCGCGACGGCCACGTTGCGGTCATCTGCATCACCGAGCGGCACTGGCGGAACCTGCTCCGGGCGATGGGACGGGAGGACCTGATCTCCGATCCCCGGTTCCGGAACAACGAGGCCCGCGTCGCCCATCGGGAAGAGACGGAGGCGCTGGTCGCGGCGTGGACCACCGGCCTTACTCGGGCAGAGGTCGACGAGGCGGCGCGCTCGCACCGCGTGCCCTGCGCGCCGGTCCGGGACCTGGCAGAGGTCAACGCGGATCCGCATCTCCGGGACCGGGGCTTTTTCGAGACCGTCGATCATCCGGGACTGAGCGAGATCAGCCTGCCGGTGAGCGCCGTCCGTTTCGACGGACGGCCATCCGGTCCGCTCGAGCCGATTCCGGCCCTGGGAGAGAACACGGAAGAGGTGATCGGCGAGTGGCTTGGGGCCGTTCCGGCCGAGGAGGGGACAAACGGATGAAGGTCAGGAGCATCGAGACCCGGCACTGCGACGCAGGCTGGCGGAACTACCACTTCGTGAAGCTCACGACGGAGGACGGCGTCGTCGGCTGGAGCGAGTACGACGAGCACCAGGGCGCGGTCGGAGTGACTACCGTGATCGAGCAGCTCGCAGAGCGGGTCGTCGGCTCCCGGGTCCGGGACGTGGAACGAATCTACCAGCGGCTCCTCGTCAGTGCCCGACAGTCGATGTCCGGCGTCATGGCGATGGGCATCGGGGCGATCGAGAACGCGGTGCTCGACGCCTGGGCCAGGTCGCTCGGCGTGCCCTGCTGCGACCTGCTGGGCGGTCGGGTGCGGGATCGGGTGCCGGTGTACTGGTCGCACTGCGGGACCTGGCGGATCGGGCTGCCTCAGTACTACGGCAACGCGATCACCGACATCGAGGGCGTGATCGCCCTTGGCGCCGAGGTCCGGGATCGCGGATTCAGGGCGCTCAAGACGAACATCTTCGACTACTCGAGCGGCTCACCGCGCGGCTGGGCGCCCGGCTTCGGCCGACCCTACGAGCCGGGTCAGAACGTGGATCGCCGGACGATCCGGGACCTCCGGCGTCACCTCGAAGCGCTGCGCGAAGGCGCCGGCGAGGACGTCGACATCCTGCTCGACCTGAACTTCAACGCGAAGATCGAGGGTTACTGCAGGATCGTCCGAGCGCTCGCCGACCTGGATCTCTTCTGGATCGAGATCGACACCCCCTCGGCAGAAGGTCTGGCCACGGTGCGGCGGTGCAGTCTTCACCCGATCAGCTCCTGCGAGACCCTGATCACGCCCGCGGCCTTCCTGCCGTTCCTGCGCAACCAGGCGGTGGACGTGGCGATCATCGACGCGGTGTGGAACGGCGTCTGGCAGTCGATGAAGATCGCCGCCGTGGCCAACGCCCACGAGGTGAACGTGGCGCCGCACAACTACTACGGCCACCTCGCGACGATGATGAACGCCCACATGAGCGCCGCGGTGCCCAACCTGCGGATCATGGAGACGGACATCGACCGGCTGCCCTGGGACGGCGAGATCTTTACTGTCGAGCCGGAGTTCGAGGACGGCTGCCTGATCGTGCCGGACACTCCCGGTTGGGGCACGGAGCCGGACGAGGACGGACTGAGAGCGCATCCGCCCCGCTGACGCCCGCCCGTCCACCGGCGCTAACATCCGGGCCGTGGCCTGCGGCCTCCGCTACAGCGACGTCCTGATCGCCGGCATCCTCCGCCGGGTGCGCACGATCGCGATGGTCGGGGCATCCCCGAACTGGAAGCGGCCCTCGAACTTCGCGATGAAGTACCTGCAGGAGAAGGGTTACCGAGTGATTCCGGTGAATCCGCGGGCGGCGGCGGCGGGAGCGTCGATCCTGGGCGAGCGGGCCCGCGCCTCCCTGGCGGAGGTGCCGGCGCCGGTCGAGATGGTCGACGTCTTCCGCGGCTCGGACGCGGCGCTGGAGATCACGAGGGAGGCCATCCGGCTGCGGGTGGAGAAGGGTTTCGAGGTGGTCTGGATGCAGCTCGGCGTGCGCAACGACGAGGCCGCCGCCGAGGCGGAAGCCGCCGGGCTTACCGTGATCATGAACCGCTGCCCGAAGATCGAGTACGGCCGCCTGTGGGGCGAACTGGGCTGGGGCGGGTTCGACCGCGGCGTGATCAGCAGCCGCTGGCCGCGGCCGGTGAAGCGGGACGAACGCGCGGGGTGACGAGCACCCTCGGGCGGCGTAGACTCCGCCGCCATGAGTAACGAAGCGCAGGATGCGCAAGAGACCCGCAGGATGAGCAAGGGACCCGCAGGATGACCGAAGAAACACCAGCCCCGGAGGGCGGCACCGCTTCCGACTGGGGCTTCGAGACCCGGATGATTCATGCTGGCGCCGGTCCCGATCCGGTCTCGGGATCGCGCCAGATCCCGATTCACCAGACATCGGCCTATGCGTTCCACGACGTCGACCACGCGGCGTCCCTGTTCAATCTCCAGACCTTCGGCTTCATCTACTCGCGTCTCGGCAATCCGACCGTCGCCTCGCTGGAGCAGCGCATCGCCAGCCTGGAAGGCGGGTGCGGGGCGACTTGCGCCGCCTCGGGCCATGCCGCCCAGGTCCTGGCCTTCTTTCCGCTGATCGAAGCCGGAGAGCGGTTCGCGGCGTCGAACAAGCTCTACGGCGGGTCGGTCACGCAGTTCAGCCGGACCTTTCCGAAGTTCGACTGGCATTGCGACTTCGTCGACACGGAGGACCTTTCCGCGGTCGAGGCCGTACTGGCTCAGGGTGCCAAGGCTCTGTTCGTGGAGAGCCTGGCCAACCCCGGTGGCGTGGTCACCGACCTGGAGACCCTGGCCGGCCTCACCCGGGCCGCGGGCGCCCTGTTGATCGTCGACAACACGCTCGCAACGCCCTGGCTCTGCCGACCGTTCGAGTGGGGCGCCGATCTGATCGTCCATTCGGCGACGAAGTTCCTGTCCGGTAACGGCACCGTGATCGGCGGCGCTGTGGTGGATAGCGGTCGCTTCGACTGGTCGGCGTCGGGGCGCTTTCCGGGCCTCTCGGAGCCCGAGCCCGCCTACCACGGCCTCAAGTTCAGCGAGACGTTCGGCGAACTGGCCTTCACGGTCCATTCGCACGCGGTCGGTCTGCGCGACCTGGGGGCCTCGATGGCGCCGATGAACGCCTTTCTCACGTTGCTCGGGACGGAGACCCTCGCCCTGCGCATGGAACGCCACTGCCGGAACGCCCTGGCGGTCGCCGAGTGGCTGACGGAGCACCCGAAGGTCCAGTGGGTGTCCTATGCCGGTTTGCCGACCAGTCCGTACCGCGAACTGGCGGAGAAGTACCTCCCGAACGGGGCCGGCGCCGTGTTCACGTTCGGAGTGCGCGGCGGCTACGAGGCGGGCGTCCGGGTCGTCGAGAAGTGCGAGCTGTTCTCCCACTTGGCGAACATCGGCGATGCCCGCTCGTTGATCATCCATCCGGCGTCGACGACCCATCGGCAGCTAACGGATGAACAGCGCGCGGCCGCCGGCGCCGGTCCGGAGGTCGTGCGGCTCTCGATCGGTCTGGAGACGGTGGACGACCTCGTCCGGGATCTGGACAACGCTCTGGCTGCGGCCTAGGGCTGTCCGCGAGCGACGTTTTCCGGTCCCAGGCCCTGCTCCGACCATAGGATGGCCGCTCCGTGCTCTCTTGCCAGCGCTATCGGTTCCAGTTGCCGCCGCACCTTCACTACCTGAACTGCGCCTACATGGCGCCCCTCGCTCGGGAGGTCGAAGAGGCGGGCCTGCGCGGAATGGCGCGCCGGAGGGACCCGTCGAAGATCGTCAACGATGACTTCTTCGTCGAGGTGGACGCGCTAAGGGAGCGGTTCGCCCGGCTCATCGGAAGTTCCGACCCGCGGCGGGTGGCGATCATCCCGGCTGTGTCCTACGGCATCGCCACCGCCGCCCGAAACGTGCCGGTCGAGAGTGGCCAGAACATCGTCATCCTGGGCGAGCAGTTTCCGAGCAACGTCTACGCCTGGATGCGGAAGGCGAGGGAAAGTGGTGCGGAGCTGCGTGTCGTCGAGCGAACCGCGAGCGGCAGGCCGACGCCGGGCGCCTCGTGGAACAGGCGGCTGCTCAGGGCGATCGACCGCAACACGGCGGTGGTAGCGACGCCGATCGTCCACTGGGCGGACGGCACCCGCTTCAATGTCGCTGCGATCGGCCGACGTGCTCGTGCGATGGGCGCGGTCTTCGTGATCGACGGCACGCAGTCGATCGGAGCCATGCCGTTCGACGTGGAGAAGGTGGCGCCCGACGCGCTCGTCGTCGCCGCCTACAAGACCCTGTTCGGCCCGTACCAGAGCGGTCTGGCCTGGTTCGGCGAACGCTTCGATGGCGGCGAGCCGCTGGAGGAGCCCTGGGCCGGGCGCGAGGGCAGTTCCCGCTTCGTGGCGGGACAGATCGACTACGTCGAGTCCTATCGACCAGGTGCGGCGCGCTATGACGTGGGAGAGCGGAGCAACCAGATTCAGGTGCCGATGCTGAACACCGCGCTCGACATGGTGCTCGAGTGGGGGCCGGACCGCGTCCAGGAGTACTGCGCGAACCTGCTCGAGCCGTTCGAGGAGGTCTTCCGGGAGGCCGGCTTCGAATTGGAGGACCGCGCGTGGCGGGGCGCGCACCTGTTCGGTCTCCGCTCCAGCCGTGGTCTCGACATGGACAAGCTGGCGGAGGCCTTGCAGCGGGATGGGGTGTACGTGTCGGTTCGAGGCACGGCTATTCGAGTGTCGCCACAGGTCTACAACGACCGCGCGGACCTTGACGCGCTGGCAGCCACGCTCCGGTCTCTCTGACCGCGCGGCCGCGGAGCGGGCGCCAGGCGGGCGTCTCGTGCCATCCGTGCGCTCGATGACTCGCGGCCGGACGGGTTCACGGATGGCGTGAATCACGGCACCGGGTGTCCTTTGCAACCCTGAGACATTTGTGATCGTATTTGTCACAAATGAGCGAGCAGACCAGCCAGGATGCCGCGACTGGGCCTGAGTGGGGCGGTGCCGTCCTGGAGTTCCCGGGCCCGGCCGCCGACGGCGATCTCTGCGTCCTCGGCTGGGCGATGGAACTGGAGCTCGCGACGCCGGAGCAGGTGCTGCGCTGGGCTCACGGGCGGTGGGGAAGCGAACTGACACTGGCGACCTCGTTCCAGGCGGAAGGCATGGTGCTCCTCCACATGTGTCATCAGCTCGGTCTGCCGGTCCGGATCGTGACGCTCGACACGGGCCGACTGCCGGAGGAGACCTTTCGGCACATCGAGCACGTGCGGCTGCACTACGGCGTGGAGGTGGAGATGCTGGCGCCGCGCGCCTCGGACGTGGCGCGCCTGGTCAAACGGGAGGGACCGAACCTCTTCTACACGTCTGTCGCGGGCCGGCAACGTTGCTGCAATGTGCGCAAGGTGGAGCCGATGCGCCGGGCCCTGGCGCGAACCCCCGCCTGGCTGAGCGGCCTGCGGCGGGATCAGACGCCGACGCGCGATGTCCTGAACAAGGTCGAGGTCGACCGGGTGACGAGGACGAAGGGGCGCCTGGTCAAGGTCTGCCCGCTCCTCGACTGGACGGAGGACGAGGTCTGGGCCTACATTCATGAGCACGGAGTGCCCTACCACCCGCTCTACGACCAGGGCTACCGGACGATCGGCTGCGCGCCGTGCACTCGCCCATCGCGCCCCGGTGAAGGCGCCCGCAGCGGCCGCTGGTGGTGGGAATCCCACACCGGCAAGGAATGCGGCCTACACGTGCTGCAGCCGCGTTGAGCGGCGACGCTCGGCCGCCCGCCTACTACCCGGTCTACCTCTCGCTCGCCGAGAGGCTGGTCGTCGTCAAGGGCGGCGGCCCCGTGGCGGAACGGCGGGTTGCCGGCCTGCTGCGCTGCGGAGCGCGGGTGCGCGTGGTCGCTCCCGAGCTGACCCTGGAGCTTGAGCAACGGGCTCAGGACGGAGAGATCGAGCACCTGGCCCGGCCGTACCGGACAGGCGACCTCGAAGGCGCGGCACTGGCTCTGGCGGAGCCCGGCGAGCCGGCGTCGGTCGCGTCCTTCTTCGCCGAGGCGGAGCGGCTCGGCATCTTCGTCAACGTCGAGGACGAACTCGAGCACTGCAGTTTCATCATGCCGGCGCTCGTCCGTCGGGGTGACCTGGTCGTCGCGATCTCGACCTCCGGCCGCGCTCCGGCGCTGGCAGTGCGTCTCCGCGAGCGGCTCGAGCGGGAGCTGGGGCCCGAGTACGGGGCGCTGCTCGAACTGGCCGGCCGTCTACGGGCGCCCCTGGCGCGGGCGGTGCCCGGGTTCGAGGAGCGGCGCCGACGCTGGTACGAACTGGTCGACTCGGACGTCCTGGTCCTGTTCCGCGAAGGCAGGGCCGCCGAAGCCCGCGAGCGGGCGGAGCAGATCATGGGCGTCGCCGCCGAGGAGCCGGTACGGTGAGGGGCTCCGGACGGGTGACGCTGATCGGCGCCGGGCCGGGCGACCCGGACCTGATCACGGTCCTGGGCCTGAAGCGGCTGCGGGGCGCCGATGTCGTGCTGCACGACCGGCTCGCGGCACCGGAGCTTCTGTCCGAAGCGAAGGCGGGTGCCGAGATCGTCGACGTCGGCAAGCGCCCCGGCGACGATGTCCAGGCTCGGCAGCGCCGGATCGAGATGTTGATGATCGAACGGGCGCTCGACGGCGCTCACGTGGTCCGGCTCAAGGGAGGCGATCCGATCGTCTTCGGCCGCGCCGGGGAGGAGATCGAAGCCTGCGCCGCCGCCGGCGTGCCGTGCGAGGTGGTTCCCGGCGTGAGCAGCATCGTGGCCGCGCCGGCGGTCGCCGGCATCCCGTTGACTCATCGCGGGGTCTCGCTTGGCTTTGCCGTCGTGTCGGCGCGGAACGCCGACGGTGGCGAACCGGACTGGGCCGGTCTGTCCGGCGCCGACACGGTCGTCGTCCTGATGCCGGCGCGGCGGCTGGAGCGCATCGGCCGGGGGCTGATCGCCGCGGGACGGCGACCCGCGACGCCGGTGGCAGTCGTCGAGCGGGCGACTACGACCGAACAGAGGACGGTACGCTGCACCCTCCAGACATTGGCAGCTGGACTGCACTCAGGCCGGATCAAGCCGCCCTGCGTCGTCATCGTCGGCGAGGTGGCGGCCCGCCGGTCTCCGCTCCCTCGAAGAGACGGATGATCTCGCCAGCCGTCGTGTCTCCCACCTGGCGGGCGAGGCCGGCTTCGCGCACGGAGGCAATGGCCCGCTCGAACCGGCGCTTCTCGCTTTCCGGAAGATCGATGATCTCGACGCCGGCCTCCTCCGCCAGGCGCAGCCCCTCGGCGCCGGCGCGCTCGTACGCGATGGCCCCGGCCATCGACAGGGAGACATCCGCGGCTTCGTCGACCCAACGCCGCGCTTCGGGAGAGAGGCCGTCGTACACCTCCTGATTCATCAGCAGGACGAACGGCAACCCGGACGCGGGAAGCCAGGTGGTCAGGTAGCCGGCCGGCTCGTGAAGCTGGAAGGTGACGATCCCGGAGGGCGAGAGGGCGACGCCGTCGATGACGCCCGTCGCCAGACTCTGGTGGATGACGGGACCGGGTTGCATGACCGCGCTGGCGCCGAGCGCTTCGATGAACGGGATGGCGCTCCGGGTCGAAACCCGGATCTTGAGCCCGCGCATGTCCTCCAGCGTCCGTACCGGTACGTTGCGTGTGAGGAGCACCGGGGCGGCGTTGGACCAGAGCGCCAGGACCCGCGCCTGGTACTCAGGCTCCAGTACCTGTCGGGCGCGCAGCATCGCCTCGGTGCAGTCTCTCGTCGTCTTGCAGATGCCGGGGTAGGCGATCAGGTCGGTCTTCGGAAAGACGTCGGCGGTGTAGGCGGGAATGGCGAGGGCGATATCGGCCACGCCGCCCAGCAGAATGGAGTACTGCGCCGGCGCCGACGAGTTGAGGGCGCCCGCGGGAAATTGCCTGACGGTCAGCGTGCCGCCCGAAAGCTCCGCGAGATCTTGCGCGAACGGCGTGAACACGGCCTCCTCCAGCGGGTGGTCCGCCGGCAGAAAGTGCGCCAGCGACAACTCCCTGACGTCGGAGGCCGGCCGGCAGCCGCAGGCGAGCAGCAGTCCGAGGACCAGGATCCAACCGGGCTTCGCCACTTCAGGATCCGCGCCGGCCGCCAGCGGAAACGCGGAGAGTCAGGATGTCCGTGTCGTGAAACTGCTGGTGTCGAACCGAGGACGCCAGGTGTCGGAGCAACCGAAGGGAGACCTCCTGCTCGACCCGTGCCGCCCGGGTCTCCGCGTCGAGGGACGTCAGGCGGTCCTGGAGATTGAGTTCGTCGGCGCTTGCCGCGCCGACCTTGAACTCCAGCACGGCCTCTCCGTCCTCTTCTCGCGCCTGGAGGAGCAACTCGGGTCTCTCGTCGTCGCGCGCGCCGTCCTCCCCTCCGTTTCCCGCGCGCGACTCCAGAAGCGTGAGCAGCGTCTCCTCGGTCGCGGCTTCGAGCCTCTCCACGACGGCCTCCAGGCCGTTGCGGGCGGCGAACGCCTGAATGAACTCCCTGATCCGCGGCAGTTCGGCCGTGTCGAGCCTGCCCTTGAGCTGGCTCTTGCGCCGTACCGTCAGCGCCGCGAGCAGGAGCGCCAGCAGGCCCCCCGTGGTCAAACCGCTGCTCAACAGACCGCCCGCGAACTCGGCGAAGTAGGCGGGGAAGATCATGTCGAACTCGAACGCGACACCCGTCCAGAACGAGACGGCCGCGATCAGGCCGTTGCGAGGGTTCGACCCCATGCTGCTCGCGACTTCACGCACGCCGACCGTGAACAGCGTCGCCATGACCACGGCAACGGACGCGGCCACGACCGCGCCGGGAATCGCGAGAATGAGGGCGAGCGCCTTCGGCAGGAAGGCCAGGACGACGAAGACCAGCCCGGCCGCGATCGCGACGCTGCGTGCCGCGACGCCGGTGATCTCCACGGCGGACACCGCGCCCGCGTTGAGCGTGTTGGGCATCGTTCCCGCCAGCCCCGCCAGCAGGCTGCCGGCGCCTTCCGCGGCCACTGCTCGCTGCACGGCCCGAAAGTCGACCGCGCGGGGCCGGCGCCACGCCACGCGCTGGGCGGCCACCGCGACGGCGACCGACTTGGTCGAACCGACCAGCGTCACGAACAGGAACGCGGGCAGGAGCGCCCAGAACGCGGCGCCGAACTCCAGGTCCAGCCCGGGCGGCCGGCCCTGGGGAATGCCGATCCAGGCCGCATCGGCCACGCGTCCGGCATCGTAGATGCCGAGGAACGCGCCGGCCAGGGCGCCGGCGACGATGCCGGCGGCCGGGGCCCAGAGGCGCGCGGTTCCCTTCCCCTTGAGCGCGACCCCCAGGAAGGTGCAGATCATGACGCCGGCACTCAGCGGCGCGGCGTACGCGGGGGCGCCCTGCGGCAGTTCGTTCAGCATGCGGAAGAGAAGCGGCATCACGCTGACGGGAAGGAGCATGACCACCGTCCCCGTGACGACGGGTGTGAGCACCCGGTGCAGCAGCGCGAGCCGCGCCGAAAGCACGACCTGGGCGAGGGCCGAGATGACGACCAGGGTTGCCAGCAATCCCGGTCCGCCCAGGATCAGGGCCTCCGCGCAGACGGCGATGAAGATCGCCGAGCTGACGTGCGGCAGGACGTAACCCGCCCCGAACCGTCGCACCCGGACGGCCTGCATGATCGTGGCGGCGCCGCAGGCCAGGACGGAGGCGAACACGGCCCAGAGCACGAGGTCCTCGGCGCCGCCGGCGCGAAAGGCGATCGTCGGCAGGAGCACCATGCCGTTGAGGCCCAGGGCGGCGAGCTGCAGGCCGAGTCCGACCGCGAGGGAACGGGGAATCCGGTCGTCGACTTCGTAGACCAGCTCGTCATCCGCGTTGAGCCGCGAGCCCTTCGTACGCTTCGTGTTCATCCGTACATGGCGTCCGGCAGCAACGTGGCGATGCGCGGAAGGAGCGCGATCAGCACCATCGCCGCGAGGAGGGCAAGCCAGAACGGAACGATGCCGCGAAACATCGTGCGGACCGGCACGTCGGGCGCCACGCCCTTCACCACGAAGATGTTCAGCCCGACCGGAGGCGAGATCAGGCCCATCTCGAGTGCGATGACGATCATCACACCGAACCAGATCATGTCGACGCCCAGCGACTCGAGGATCGGCTGCACCAGCGGAACGGTCAGCACCAGCATCGCGAATCCGTCCAGAAAGGTGCCGAGGACGATGAACATGATCAGCACCAGCAGGACGACCTGAGCACCCGAGAATCCCTGTTCGCCGACCCACTCGGAGGCGACGAAGGCAATGCCGGTGAAGCCGAGGAAGATCTTGAACACGAAGGCGCCGAACAGCACGAGGAAGGCGGTGCCGCTCGCCTTGAGCGTGGAGTTCGCCACTTCGATCACGGTCCTCCGGTTCAAGGTACGGCGCACACAGGCCGCGACCAGCGCCAGCAACGCTCCCACTCCGGCCGCTTCGATCGCGGAGAAGATGCCGGCGTAGATGCCGCCGATCGTCACGACGACGATGCCCAGAATCCACGTCGCCCTCGCGGTGGCCCTGAGCCGTTCCCGCCACGAAGCGGGTGCCGTGGCGTGCGGCGCCTTGACCGGGTCTCGCCTGACGACGATCCAGATGGCGAGAATGAAGAGCAAAGTCAGCAGAATTCCGGGGATGACTCCGGCCATGAACAGGCGCCCGATGCTCTCCTCGGTGATGATCCCGTAGATCACGAGCCCTGCCGACGGCGGGATCAGGATGCCGAGCGTTCCGCCGGCGGCGATGGCGCCGGTAGCGAGCGAATCGTCGTACCTGAACCGCCGCATCTCGGGAAGCGACACGCGTCCCATCGTCAGCGCGGCGGCCAGCGACGAACCGGAAAGAGCCGAGAACCCTGCGCACGCGACGATCGACGCGGAAGCGAGGCTGCCCCGGAAACGGCCGAGCCAGCTATGGGCGGCTCGGTACAGGTCCTGGCTCATCCTGGAGACCAGGGCCAGATTGCCCATCAGCATGAACAGCGGAAGGATGGTGAGGGAGTAGCGGGAGGAAACCGCGAAGATCTCCCCGGCCACGACCGGCACGACGGCGCCGGGGCGAATGATGGCGATCCCGGCCGCGCCCACGATCAGCATCGCCAGCCCTACCGGTACGCGGATCAGGAGCAGGGCGAAAAGGGCGAGAAAGCCCAGCAGGGCGATTGCGGTTCCGGCCGTCATTCGACTGGCTCGTTGGGGTCTTCAGCGTTCCAGACGGCCAACCCCAGGAGCATCTGGGAAGCGAGCAGGCAGCCGTAGGCGGCCAGCGACACGCCGAGCGCGTAGTAGAAGGGCGTATGCGGGATCGAGACGCTGCCCGTCACGTCGCCGCAGGGCAGGCCGCAACTGCCGTGGAGGAACAGTGCCCAGGCGGCCACGGCCGTGACGCCCAGGCCCAGAAGCCGGGCGATCGCGTCCGTGACCCTGGTGACCCGACGGGCGGCGAAGCGCGCGATCAGGTTCACGCAGACGTGCGAGCCCTCGCCGGCGCCGTAGGCGATCGCGGCCGCCACCACCACGGTGAGCGACATCGTCGAGACATCCTCGATCCAGGGCAGCGAATCGTTCAGGAGGTAGCGCCAGAGGACCTCGGCCACCGTGATCCCCAGCAGCATCGCGAGCGCGATGCCGCCCACAACGGCGAATGCCGCCGGCGGACGGCGGCAGATCGCTTCGGCGCGCGCCAGGCGCGCACGGTGCTGCTCGAACAGGGGCAAGTGGTCCTATTGAAGCACACAGGACGGGCCGGGGCGACTTCCTGGGCGCGGCCGATACCGACCGGGTCGAGTCTTGGTAGCTACACGGAGTAGACCGGCGCCAGCGGGCTCTCCGCGAGGTCGGTCACTTTACGGTCCTGTGAGCGCGCAATCTCCCGCAGCAGCCAGTCGAGGCGGTCATTGCCCCAGAAGCGCTCGCCGCGGTAGATGAAGAGCGGTACGCCGAAGGCGCCGTCCTCGCGCGTGTGGGCGAAGCCCGCCATGACCCTGTCTTTCCACTCGGCATCGTGGGCCACGGCCAGGGCCTCGTCGCCGTCGAGTCCGGCGGCTTCGGCGGCGGAACGCATCACCTCGTCGCTGGCCAGGTCGAGGCCGCGCCCGAACCGGGCCATGAACGCCTCCCGTGCGTAGTCGATCGCCTTGCCCTGCTCCCGGGCCCACACGTAGACCTGGTGCGGCGGGAACCAGTCCGGATCGTCGCCGCCCTCCGGCCAGTTCATCGGCAGCCCGTAGGCCTTCGCGATCCGCTCGGCGTCCTGGCGGACGTAGCTCGACTTCGCGCGCCCGGCCGAGAGATTGGCGCCCTTGCCGAAGGGGAAGATCGGCACCGCGTCGATCCCGTTCCAGTCGAGCACGCCGGTGGTCGTGATCCGGTGGAAGGCGAACCAGGAGAAGGGAGAGCGGAACGAGAAGTAGACGCGCAGTTCGTTCTGGCTCATCGTGGCGGGGCTCCTGTTGGCAGGCGGGTTGACTCGACGGAAGGCAACTAGCGGAAGACGTCGACCAGCCGGCTGTACTTCACGATGACCGTCCGGTCCGGCCGCTCGTAGAGGATCCGGGCGCCGAGTTCGTCGATCTCGTTGTAGACCACGAACAGCCCGGTGTTGGCGTCCTGCAGCCAGGAGAAACGGAGGTTCGCGGACACGTTGTCGGACTGGTCGTTGTACTGGGCGAGTGCCTGGACCAGCATCCGCGGGGTGATCGAGTAGGAGAGTCGGAGACGGCCCAGATTGACCTGGAAGCTGCCCGCGTCGATGTCCACGTCGTTGTGGTCCCAGGTCAGTTCCGAGGTCAGTCGTTCGCCGCGTCGGGCGAGCAGGGTGAACGACGTGGAGCTCCGGTCGCCGCCGAAGAAGCCGCCGGCGATGTTGCGGACATAGACCGAGAACGGCTTCGCCTGGTTCGTCGAGAACACGGTCTGCGTCTCGTGGTGGCTGTACCTGCCTGCCCGGACGGGGACGCCCTCGACGATCTCGAACGTCTCCTTGACGCCCTCCACGGTGAAGTTCACGCCCGTGTGGACCTGCATGCCGTTCCGCCACTCCCAGTGGTTGTCGACGTGGAGGTACTCGCTCTCCTGGTAGTCGTCGAAGTCCCAGATGCCGCTGTACGAAACATGGGGTCGGAGTTCGTGGAATCCGAGAAGGTCCTTCGGGCGGATAGTGCGCATGCCGAACGCGGAGATGTTCCGGAAGTCGCGTCGCGACAGGAAGCCGACTTCGGGATTGAAGTTGGCGCGGGCTTCGGCGAAGCTGAGGCTGCCGCGCCACTGAGGCTTGCCGAGGTTGTAGCTCAGGAGCAACGAGCTGTCGTCGCCGTCGAGTCCCGGTGTGTCGGTCTGGGCGACGTAGGTTTCGATCGTGTGGTGCTCGCCGATGCCCCACTTGCCGTCGATGGCGTAGGCGCGGTTCGTGTCGTCCTCGGGAGCGAGGCTGCCGACGCCCTCGCGGCTGACGAAGATGCCCCCGATACTGGAGCGGTCGCCCAGTTCCCGATTGACCCGGGCGACGGCGTAGTCGTTGCCGTGCAGCCCACCGACCGCGGCGGTCTGCATGTGGAGGAGTCCCACGTTGAAGCGGCCCGCCTTACCGGACAGCCGGCCGCCGTAGTCGATCGGGATCAGTTCGCCGCCGGGTCCGATGCCGATGCGCCGGCTGAAGAACAGGTCGACGCGGGCCGAGGCACGGCCCCCGCCGCTTGCTCCGACCGTGAATAGCCCGGCGTTCTCCAGGAAGAACGGCCGCTTCTCGGGGAAGAACAGGTTGAACCGGTCGAGATTCACCTGCTGCTCGTCGACCTCGACCTGGGCGAAGTCCGTGTTGTACGTCACGTCCAGGGTCAGGCTCGGGGTGACGCTGTACTTGAGGTCGACGCCGACATCGGAGTCCGATTCGTTGTCGCTACCGGCCGTGGGCGGTTCCCGGCTCGATCCGATCGCGTAGGGGATCAGCTTCAGGTTCCGCTGCGGCGGCGGCTCGACGCCCTGGAGCGAGCCGGCTTCGGTCAGCCGGTCCAGGTCGTGGTTCCGGTCGAGTTCGGACCAGAAGGCGACCTCCCGGTGGCGGGCGATGTTGCGCTGGAAGTTCAGGCCCCAGGTCTGCACGTCGGTCGGGGGATAGCGGAGGGTGCGGAAGGGAATCGCGAACTCGGCGCTCCAGCCGAACTCGCCGACCTCTGTTGCGACATTCCAGGCGCCGTCCCAGTTCAGGTTGAATCCGGCGGACATCGCGCCCCGGAAGCGGCCTCTTCCGCCCATGCCGCTGAACACGCCGGAGCCGCCTTGCAGGACCTGGCCGTCGTACTCGATGCCGGCCGGGTTGGTGCCGAACACGAAGCCGTTGCGCCCGTCCTGGAACGTGTCGAAGATGACCTGGAAGCTGTCCGTTTCGTTCAGGGGCGCGTCGCGGCGGCTGTCCGAGATGACGATGCCGTCCGGTTCGCGGTCGTGGCAGACGACGGCGACGAAGAGCGTGTCCTCCGTGAACGCGAAGCGGACTTCCGTGCGTTCCGTGCCGGGCTCGCCGGCGAAGGGCCGGGTCTGGGTCGTGCCGGATGCCGGTGCGACGCTCTGCCAGACCGGATCGTCGAGGACGCGGCCGTCAAGCTGGGGCGCCGCGCCGATGGCCGAGGCGGTTGCGGCGGGCCGGTCGGTCTGTGCTGCCGCCACCGACGCGACGGCGCACAGAAGCCAGGCCGCGGCGCCGGCGGCGGAGCGAACGCGGTTCATTGCGAGACAGACTCTACCCGTTTACTGAGGCTTCATTCAGCACCGAATGGACTGGCGGTTCCGCGGTGCGGGTCGGGTACCATCCGGGGATTCAACGGAGGAGAGCACGATGCAAGGAAGCCTGAGTGTGCGGTACGTGTCAGCGGCGGTCATGGCGGCAGTTCTGTTCCTGATCGGAGCTACTCCGACAGCGGCCGCGGACAAACTGATGGACGTCGAGGGCTATCCGACCCTCGTGCGCAAGCCGGTCGAGATCTGGAGCGACGGTACCCGTCTCGGCGGGGATGTCTTCTACCCGAAGGCGACCACCGAGGATGAGAAGCTGCCGGCGATCGTGCTTTGCCACGGTTGGGGCGGCACCAAGGCGCACCTGAATCGCGGCATCGCGCCGCGCTTCGCGGCCGCGGGCTACCTGGTCCTGGCCTTCGACTACAGAGGCTGGGGCGAGAGCGACGCCAGGCTCGTCGTCCACGGCGAGATGCCGGAGCCCGACGCGGACGGTTTCGTCACGGTGAAGGCCCAGGCGATCCGGGAGTTGGTCGATCCCCTGGACCAGCAGGAGGACATCGACGCCGCGATCTCCTTCGTCGAGGGCGAGCCGCACGCCGACCCGTCGCGGATCGGCATCTGGGGCTCGAGCTTCGGTGGCGGTCACGTCATCTGGCGCGCCGCCCACGATCGGCGGGTGAAGGCGGTGGCGGCCCAGGTCGGCGCGATGGACCAGCGCAACGGCCTGGTCACGAGTCCGGGAGGACTCGATGCGGTCCACGCGAACCGCGTACGCCGCGCCCGCGGGGAACTCGCTCCGGTACCGATCGGCGACGACAAGCCGGAGGGCCTCACCGGCAGTCCCTACTACGAACGCTTCGCCCGCTTCTCGCCGGTCGAGCACGCGCATCTCATCACCGCTCCCACCATCATCATCGACGCCAAGCAGGAGCATTACTTCGACATCCGCGAGCACGGCGAACGGGTTTACCGGATCCTCTCCGGCCGCGTCCCGGTCGAGTACCACGCCTGGGACATCACCCACTACGCCATCTACAGCGGCGAGTGGCTCGACAAGGCGATGGCCGCCCAGATCGACTTCTTCGACCGCTACCTGAAGTAGCCACGCGCCTGCGCTAGCGCGGCAGAAGTCCAGAAGCCGGCGCTTCGCGCCCGCCTAACCGGTTTCTGCCGCGCAGACCCTTAGACGGCGTCGGCCAGGAACGCCTCGACCTCGGCGTGGAACTCGTCGGGCCGCTCGGTGGGGATGGCGTGGCCGCAGTTCTCGAGCATGGCCAGGCGGGAGCCCGGGATTCGGCGGGACATGATGACGCTGCCGCCGGGTGGGGTCAGGGCGTCCTCGAGGCCCTGGAGGATGAGGGTCGGGCAGGTGATCGTCGCCAGATCGGCCGTGTAGTCGATGTCCGCCACGGCGCGGCAGGCGGCCGCGTAGCAGGCGGCGTCGTTCCGTTCGATGGTGAGACGCCCTGCCTCCGCGATGTCCTCGGCGTGGCGTTCCCGGTACTCCTTGCCGTAGGACAGGGCGGGGCCGGTCGGGGCAAGGGCCTTGGCCAGGCCGTCGCGCTCGACGACGTCGGCGCGGGCGTTCCAGCCGGCTGCGGCGCGTTCGTTCACCTCGCTCGAGGTGCTGATCAGGATCAGCGCCCGGGTGCGTTCGGGGAAGTCGAGGGCGAAGCGCTGGGAAACGACGCCGCCCATCGAGATCCCGCCGATCACCGCGTTATCGACGCCGACTTTGTTGAGCACGGCGGTGAGATCGGAAGCCCAGGTTTCGGGGGCCATCGTCTCGGGGCGCCTTTCCGAGCCGCCGAAGCCCCGAACGTCCCAGGTCAGGACCGTGTAGCGGTCCCGGAACGTGGCTACGGTCTGTTCCCAGGCGTCCAGGTGGCTGCCGAGGCCGTGGGTGAAGACGACGACCGGCCCACTGCCTTCCTGCCGATAGCGGATGCGGGCGCCGTCGGCGGCCGCCGCGAAACGGTCAGGCTGCACGTCGATTGAACAGCCCCAGGGTCAACGCGAAGGGAATCACGAACAGGAGCGTCCGCAGCCAGCCCGGCATGTCCGTGATGATCAGGATCAGGCCGAGCGGGACCCAGAGTACGATCCACATCCAGATCGGGATCGTCCTCGGCTTGATCGGTTCGGTGCTGGCGCCCTCGGCGATGATGACGACGGCCAGGGCGCCGGCGGCGGCACCGAGAACGCCGGCGATCAGACCTCCGGCGGGGTAGGGGACGGTTGCGAGGATCAGTTCAGGCATGGATTCGGCGCATGCTCCTGTGCGTTGTTGATGGCGCGATGTCGGTTGCGCGATCCTATACATTGACCGCGACGAGGGAACCATGCGGGTCAGCATTTCCGTTCAGAGCGCATACAACGTGGACGACCCCCGTGAGGGGGCGCGGAGAATGATCGCTCGGGCGCGGGCGGCGCGGGAGGCCGGGCTCGACGCGTTGTTCGTGGGCGACCACCACGCGACGGCGTTGCCGTACTACCAGAACACGGCCATCCTGGGCCGGATGCTGGCGGAGTGGGGGGATCGGCCGGCCGGCGCCCTCTACCTGCTGCCGCTCTGGCATCCGCTGATCGTGGCCGAGCAGGTCGGCACCCTGGCCAGCCTGATCGATGGGCGGTTCATCCTCCAGTGCGCGATCGGTCCGGCCGACAACCAGTTCGAGGCGATGGGCGTTCCGGTTCGGCAGCGGCCGTCCCGGTTCGAGCAGTCGCTCTCCATCCTGCGCCGTTTGTGGTCCGGGGAGACGGTGACAACCGGCGGTGAGAACGACCGCTTCGGGCTCCGCGAGGCCCGCGTCTCGCCGTGCCCACCGGAGCCGGCCGAGGTCTGGGTCGGCGCCTCGGCGCCGCCCGCGATCGACCGCGCGGCGCGGCTGGGCGACGGCTGGCTGGCCGCCCCGGGGTTGGCGCCGGCGGAGGCGGCCCGGCAGCTCGGCCTCTATCGGGAGGCTTGCGGGCGCCACGGCCGCCCGGTCGGGGTGTGCGCAATCCGGCGCGACATCTACGTCGGCGAGACGGCGGCGGAGGCGGAGCAGGCGGCGACCGGAGTCATTTCACGCGGCTATCGCGGCTTTCCGCGCGAGGCGCTGGTCGTGGGCGATGCAGCGCACGTCGCCGCTTCGTTCGCCGAACTGGGTGAGATGGGGTACGACGAGGTCGTCGTGCGGCACCTGGTGCAGGACCCGGCGCGGGTGCTGCAGTCGATCGGACGGCTGGCCGAAGTCCGTGAACGGCTGGCCGGCTAGAGCCGCCAAACCCGTCGCAGACTCCGTGTTTGGCCCCAGCCCCCACCTCACCAGGATCCCTGCGTCGCAGAACTCGCTTCGCTACGTTCTACGGCGCTGGCTCCTAGCGTCGCGGCACGTCCTCGGGGAAAGGCTCCAGCCCTTCGTCGGGTTCGACGCGGATGCTCCTGAGCGCCATCGACACCATCCGGTACTGGCCGACGGTGAAGATCAGGTCGATCATCTGCTGGTCGCTGTAGCGGGCCTTCAGGAAGGCCCAGGTCCGTTCGGAGATGGCCGACCCGCGGTGCAGTTCGGTCGCGGCGCGCAGCAGGTAGCGCTCGAAGCTGGTCCACGGACCGGCGTTCTCGCCCACCGCGACGTTGCGGATCTCCTCGTCGGTCATGCCGGCGGCCCTGGCCGCCCGCGCGTGGTGCCCCCACTCGTACTCGGCCTCGTTGAGCCAGGCAGTGCGCAGGATGACGATTTCACGATCCCGGTCGGGGAGTGTGCTGCCGCGAAGGATGTAGCCCCCGAAAGGGCCCCAGGCCTCCATCAGCGGCGGGTGGTGGGACAGCGTCTGGATCAGGTTGATGCTCTCGACGCTTTCTACCGGCGGAATCCTGGGCCCGGTCTCGCGTCGTGTCCACTGAGCGGAGAGGGAGCTGGCGACGAGAGCCAGGCCAAGCGCCACCGTTGCCGTCCTGCGGCAGGTCTGCGTGTTCATTGTCGATCCTCCTTGTCGCGCATCACTCTATAGCCCCGCGGCGGTCCTGAAGCCCGAGTACTTCGGCTGGTCGATGGCGATCTGGTTGACGACGGTGGCACGCAGGTGTTCGTGGAGCCTCCGCTCGTCCAGCGCGATCCGGTCGTCGCGGATGGCGTGGACGAGCTTCCAGCGTAGGTCCAGCAGCGGCCCGTCGGTGTCGAGCAGGCCGCGTAGGCGTTCGTGCTCCCGGAGCCGATGCTCGGCTCCGCAGTGCAGGTCGCGATAGACGATGTCGAGCGCGTTGCCGGCGACCAGGGCATGGAACCGGGTGCGCCCGGTGGTCTCGTCCCTCACCTGACCGTGCAGGAAGTCCCGGGTAGCGCTCACCAGTTCCTCGAGCCGTGGCATGTCGGGGTCCGGCAGCTCATCGGGCGCCGCGACGAGTTCGACCGGACCGGGGATCAGGAGGTTCACGCAGTCCACCTGGCACTCGGTCGTCCGGCGTCCGATCGTCACGCGTTCGACCGAGCGGTCCAGCCCCTGACGGTAGTGCTGCGTCATGCCGAGGGTGGAGACGGCCCACCAGAAGGAGCCGAACACCTCCCAGTACTGCACGCGCTTCAGGTCGACCGGCCGGCCGCTGGTCGCCTCGTAGCCGGCGAACAGGTCCTCGTACGTGCCGAAGCCGCCGACCGGCAGCTCGGGTCCGGCGCCGTAGCGCCAGGAGTTCGTGCAGATCCAGCCGAGATCCCGCATCGGGTCGCCTATGTGGGCGATCTCCCAGTCGAGCACCGCGATGACGCCCGTCCGGTCGACCATCAGGTTGCCGTTGCGGAAGTCGTTGTGGACCAGAGTGCGCTCCGGCGAGTCGGGCAGGTTCTCCGTCAGCCAGCGGGCGGTGAAGTCGATCATCGGCTGCGGCGTGCCGAGGGCCTCGTAGCGGCCCCGGGTCTGCTCGATGAAGTCGACCGCGCCGAGGCTCGCCAGATCGCGGTCGAGGCCGTGGGCTTCCAGGTCGATCGTGTGCAGCCGGCCAAGGATCTCGCCGCATTGCCGGGCCAGCTTCGGGCGCGTTCGGGCAAGGTCGGGGGAGCGCACGATCCGCGCGCCCAGGGCGACGCCCTCGAGCCACTCCATGACGAAGCCTGCCCCGAGCTCGTCGCCGGGTTCCAGCACGTAGAACACCTCGGGCTCGGGGATGCCGTTCTGACGGGCGACCCGCATCAGCTTCGCCTCGACGCGCAGTCCGGGCGCGCTGCGCTCGACGGCCCTGGCGTCTTCTCCCTTGCCATCAGGCGATCGCCGTAGCGCGAGCTCGCGGAGGCCGGCGGTCGTTTCGACCTGGAGGCGATAGGTCTCCTGGCTGGCGCCGCCTGAAAGCCGCTCGATGCCGGCCAGGCGCTCGCAGCCGTCGATCTCCCGGTTGAGCACCCGTTCCAGCCTCGCCTCGAAGCTGTCCGGCGCCCAGGCATCGCCGCTGCCACCGGCGACGGGAGCGAGGAGGTAGATCTCGTCACCGTCCTCGAGCGGACGCTCGCGGTTGCTTTCGAGCGGGCAGCGCTCGCCGTTGATCATCAACGTGTCGCGCAGGTGGGGCGATTCCGCGATCGCCGAGGACAGGGGCACGCCGGCACGGTCCGCGAGCGGCAGCAACTCGGCGAGCGTGGCGCCGGGAGCAAGCCGGAACGTGCGGTCGACGTCGTGCCAGCCGGCGCCGATGCGGCCCCGGATCAGCACCCGGACCTTGATCTTCGGCCTCGTGCGGGTTCGGGTCAGGTGGCGCAGCAGGCCCATCGAGGCGGCGAACCGGCCTCGATCAGGCCAGGTGCGCTTCCAGCAGGTCGTCCATGCCGAGCTGCTCGGCGCGGGTCCGGCTGAGCCGGCCGGTTTCAGGATCCCAGTCCATCGCCTGGTAGTAGTCCCGCTTCAACTGCTCGAGCGGCGCCCGGACGCCGGCCAGCGGCCCGGCATCGAGCAGGCCGTCGCCCTGGCCCATCATCCGCGCGTGCGGCTTGAAGTCCGCGGGCACTACGCCCTCGCGGACGTTGAAGGCGTTCCTGAGATTCTGGATCCGCTCGCCGCAGAGCAGCAGTTCCTTCTGGTCCACCTTCCATCCGGTCAGGGCGTTGACCATGTCGACCCAGGGCAGGCCGCCGGTGAGGCCGGTGAACATGCAGAGCCCCAGGCCGTTCAGCGTCTGGTGGGCGTTGCTGTAGTGCGCCTGCGCGACGCCCTTGTTCTTCGTGCCCTTCCAGGCGATCGTCACTTCGTCCTTGTCGACCGCCTCGGGCAGTGGGAAGGCGGCGCCGAAGGTCTCGTTCCAGGACGCGGAACCGGCTGTGTGGCGGCCCGGCGTCGGATCGGCGATGTAGGTGACGCCCATGAGCGAAGTGAAGCGTGGGTCGTGGTATGCGGGTTCCTGGCCGCCGACGTGGACCGCGTAGGCGTCGGTGCCGCGCCTGATGTGGCGGGACGCGGAGGCGAGGCCGTGGCGGAGCCACTCGCCGCAGCCCTCGCCTTCGCCCATCTTGACGGTGAGGGCGAGCGCGCCTTCTCCGTTCCCCCAGCGCATGTCGACGCCGTCGAGGTCGTCAGCGGTCATGTCACCGCGTTCGACGGCCTCGCACACCCAGGCGATCGTGGCGCTTGAGCTGACCGCGTCCATGCCGTACCGGTTGCAGGCGTCGTGACAGGCGGTCACGAGCTCCAGGTCGTCGTTCAGGATGTTGGCGCCGAAGCCGACGATCGTCTCGTAGTCCGGGCGGCGCACGTCCGACAGGCCGCGCTTCTTCACGCCAACGATCCCCTTGCAGGGCGCGGGGCAGTCGCCGCAGCTCAGCTTCTTCGTGATCAGCTTGTCGACCTCCGCACCGTCCAGTTTCCAGCCCTTCTTCGCGAGCGGGAAGTCGCGCGCGCCGACGCCGGTCCAGTTCTTGAGCGGGGCGTCGCCGTTCTCGACCGACAGCGCTACCGCGGCCGTCGTTCCCCGGTCCGCCCACATCTGCCGCATCGCCGGCTGCGGCGACTCGATCTTGATCCCGAACTTCGCGAAGGCCTGGTACAGGAACCCAAGGCGCCTCCTGGGCGCCGCCATCTTGACGACGAGCCGCATCGGCAGGCTGATGTCGCTCCGATACTCCCGGTTCACGTCCTCGCAGAGCGCCCGGAAGCGTTTCTCGTCGCGGACCGGCACGGTGTTACCGGTGTTCTCACCGCCGTCGACGACCACCGCCTTCAGGTTCTTCGAGCCGAAGACGGCGCCGAAGCCCTGGCGGCCGAAGGCGTGGTAGCGGTCGTTCATCACGGAGGAGATGAGCGCTCCGCCTTCCCCGGCCGGACCGATCGCCGAGACGCCGACCCGGAACTTCGTGCCATAGCGCTCCTGGAGCGCGTCGAAGGCCTCCGGAATCTGGGTGCCCCAGAGGGCGCCGGCCGGCTCGATCGCAATGCCGTCCTCCCGCACGACGAGGACCGAGGGCTCGGCGGCGCGTCCGTGGACCACCAGCGCGTCGTAGCCCGCGTGGCGGAGGTGGATTGCGGTGCTGCCGCCCGAGTTCGAGTCGGCCCAGGTGCCGGTGAGCGGCGACTTGCCGACGATCTGGATGCGGCCCGAGAACGGCGTCCGGAGCCCCGTGAGCAGGCCCGAGACGAGCGCGAAGCAGGCCTCGGGAGCGGTTGCCTCGGCGCCGGCGGGGAAGTGCTTCCACATCAGCCAGGCACCCAGGCCGTAACCGCCGAGGTATTGCCGGAAGACGTCCCCCGGGATCGACTCGACGCGGTGTTCGCCGGTCGAGAGGTCGACGACCAGGGCGCGGCCATGGGCGCCGTAGAGACCGTTGCCGCCGTTGCCGTTCGGGGAATCGTTCATCGGCTCCGTACCTCCGGGTTGACTGCTACTGCCGCTTGAGATGGAAGGTCATCGTGCCGGCTTCCTCGTTGCCTTCGTGTGCCATCCAGGCGCTGTCGAGCCGGTCCTTGCCGTCGAGCCGGATCTCCGCCGAGTGGATGTGGCTGGGTGTGGTGTCCAGGTTCGTGCCGCCGTCGAAATCGAAGACCAGGCGGTTCGGAGCGCTGGTGGCGGCGTTGAACTTCATCCGCGGCTGGTTGCCGCTCGAGCAGTAGTGGGTGAGGACCAGATCGGAGCCGTCCAGGTGGTACATGTTGACCATCTCGTAGTCGGTGTTCGGCCCCATGCGCTCCATCAGCACGTGGCCGCTGGCGGTGACCTCGAATTCGTGGACGACCTTGCCGGTGGCGTCCGCCTCGGCCGCGGCCTCCTCGCCCTCGCCGGTCGCCGATCCTTCCCAGGTGCCGGCCAGCGCCTTGAGGCGTTCGAACGCCTTCTCGGCGGTCAACTCGTCTGACGCCGCCGCTGTGGCGGGAAGCAGAAGGACGGCTGCCACGATCGCGATCCACTGGACTCTCTTCATTTCGTGTCTCCGTTGAGGGGGCGGGGTGGTGGTGAAGCGGCAAGGATAACCGGCCAGAGCCGGTACGTCCGCCGTGCTTGGCGTATCCTCCCGCGCACCATGACGACAGACTCAGCCAAGCCCCGGAGTCTCCGCCTCCCTGGTGCCGGGAGCATCGAACTGCAGGTCTACGACTACGGCAACGAGGGTGCGCCGCCTTTCGTCCTGCTGCACGGGATGCAGGACCTGGCGATGGCGTTCGAGCCGCTGGCGAGCCGGTTCCGCGACCGCTACCGGGTCGTTTCCTTCGACCTGCGCGGCCACGGCGACAGCGGCAAGCCCGGCGTCTACGCCTTGCCGCACTTCGTCGCCGATCTGCACGCGGTCATCTTCCAGCTCCAACTGGAGCGGCCGGTGCTGGTGGGTCACAGCCTGGGCGGCCAGATCGTCAGCCACTACGCGGCGGTGTTCAACGACGTGCCAGGCGTGATCGTGAACATCGACGGCGTCGGCGCGCCGTTTCGCGAGAGCGACATGCCGGTCGAGAACCGCCAGCTTCGCCTGCAGAACGGCCACACCAGCCTGCTGAGGGCCGGAGGCCACAAGCGGCCGATGATGGACCTGGACGACGCCTGGCGGCTGTACTGCAGGTTCCATCCCGGGCTCGATCATGAACTGGCGCGGCACCTGGTGGAGATTGGCACGACCGAGCACCCGTACGGCGGCCTGCAGTGGAAGTGGGACCCGCAGGTCGAAACGACGGGGCTGACGATGTCGAGCCGGCTGTCTGAAGAGCGCTGGCCCTGGGTTTCCTGTCCGGTGCTCGTCGTCACCGGAGGACGTTCCGCCGAGTTTTACCGGGGCCGCGGGGGGATCGACCACGACACGCCCGCCGCACCGGACGAGATCGAGCGCCGGGTCCGACTGTTCCGCAACGTACACCACGTCGAGATCGCCGAGGCGGGCCACATGGTCCACTTCGACGCGCCGGAACGGCTGGGCGAGATCATCGACGCCTACCTGGAAGCCGGGTAACGGGAGAACCATGGACTTCGAGATCCCCCAGGACATTCGCGACAAGCTGGCCGAGCTCGACGATTTCATCGAGCGCGAGATCAAGCCGCTCGAGCAGCAGGACGACAACGTCCGCTTCTTCGACCAGCGCCGCGAGTGGGCGCGGACGGACTTCGACAACGACGGCAAGCCGCGGCCCGAGTGGGAGGCGCTGCTGCGCGAGATGAAACGCCGCGCCGACGCCGCCGGCCACCTGCGGTTCGGCCTGCCGAAAGAACTCGGCGGCCAGGACGGTTCGAACCTGGCGATGGCTGTGATCCGGGAGCACCTGGCAGCCAAGGGGCTGGGGCTCCACAACGACCTGCAGAACGAGTCCTCGATCGTCGGCAATTTCCCGACGGTCATCATGATGCACCGCTTCGGGACGGCGGCCCAGAAGGCGCAGTTCATGGAGGGCATGATGACCGGCGCGGTGCGGATGGGCTTCGGCCTGACCGAGCCGGACCACGGCTCGGACGCGACCTGGCTCGAGACCTCGGGGGTCCGGGACGGGGACGACTGGGTGATCAACGGCGCCAAGCGGTTCAACTCGGGCCTGCACGCGGCCACCCACGACCTGATCTTCGCCCGCACCTCGGGCGATCAGGGGAAGGCGGACGGCGTCACCTGCTTCATCGTGCCGACCGACTCGCCGGGCTTCGAGGTCCCCTTCATGTGGTGGACCTTCAACATGCCGACCGATCACGCCGAGGTGTCGTTGACCGACGTGCGCGTGCCTAACGAGGCGATTCTGGGCGAGGAGGGACGCGGCCTGGCCCTGGCGCAGACGTTCGTCCACGAGAACCGGATCCGTCAGGCGGCGTCAGGCGTCGGCGCGGCGCAGTTCTGCATCAACGAAAGCGTCAGGTACGCCCGCGAACGTGTCGTCTTCGGCAAGCCGCTCTGGCTCAACCAGGCGATCCAGTTCCCGCTCGCCGAACTCCAGACCGAATGCGAGATGGTCCGCAACCTCGTCTACAAGACCGCCTGGGAACTCGACCAGCAGCACCACATGGAGGTCACCGACAAGGTCTCCATGTGCAACTACCGCGCGAACCGCCTGGTCTGCAACGCCGCCGACCGGGCCATCCAGACCCACGGCGGCATCGGCTACACCCGCCACATGCCGTTCGAACACATCTACCGTCACCACCGGCGGTACCGGATCACGGAAGGCTCCGAGGAGATCCAGATCCGCCGCGTCGCGGGGATCATGTTCGGCAAACGAGCGAAGCGTTAGGAACGGGCGTCGGACGCACCCGCCCGGCCTTGGTCGGGCCTGAAGGGGTCGGGTCCCAGGTGACGTTCGCGCTTGAGAGGAGATGGGAGGGGATGGCGCTCACTCCGCTTCACTCGCTCCGGTTGGGCGTCGGTTGTTGTGGTGAGATCGGGCGTCGCTCGTTCAGAGGCACCTGGGACCCGACCCCCCAAGCCCCGACCCGGGCGGGCGGGTGCGTCCGACGCCCGCCCGCTGCGACGACTACTCGAGTATCGCCTGGTAGGTGAGGCGGCGGCTCAGGGACCGAACGTCCGGCCGCCGCGGTCCGAAGTGCTGGATCATGCCGACGAAGACGAGGTCCTCCTTCGGGTCGATCCAGAACCAGGTGCCGGCGGCACCGCCCCACCAGTACTCTCCCTTCGAGATGCCGTCGTGGGCTACCGGGTCGAGGACGACGCCGAAGTCGAGGCCGAAGCCGGCGCCCGGTGACATCTCCTTGACATCGCGGGGCAGGTGGTTCATGTGCATCAGCCTGACGGTCGAGGGCGCGAGAATGCGCACGCCGTCCAGTTCGCCGCCGTTGAGCAGCATCTGGGAGAAGCGCATGTAGTCCATCGTGGTCGAGACCAGGCCACCGCCGCCGGAGAGGAAGTTCGGCGGATCGAAGTAGCTGCGGGAGCCGCCGAAGCCCTCCTGAGCCATCAGGTTGCCGTCGGCGTCGTGGGTGTAGACCTGGGCGAAGCGATCCGCCCTGTCCTCCGAGACGTAGAAGGCGGTGTCGTTCATCCCCAGGGGGCCAAACAGCCGTTCGTTGAGGAACTCGTCGAACTTCTGGCCGGAGAGCACCTCGACCAGGTAGCCCTGGACGTCGACCGCGACGCTGTAGTGCCACATCGAGCCGGGCTGCTGGCGGAGCGGGATCTTCGACAGCTTGTCGATCATCTCCTTGAGGGTCGAGTCGTTGTCGAGGACGTTCGCCTCCCGGTACAGCGTGTCGACCTGGGACTGGGAGAAGATGCCGTAGCTGAGGCCGGCGGTGTGCGCCATGAGTTCGCGGATCGTCATCGGGTGGTCGGCCGGCTCGGTGATCGGCTGGCCGTTCGGCCCGTCCTCCCTGGCGACGACCAGGCCCTCGAACTCGGGGATGAACTTGTGGACCGGATCGGAGAGCCGGAACTTGCCTTCCTCGTAGAGGATCATCAGGGCGACGCCGGTGATCGGCTTGGTCATCGAGTAGATGCGGAAGATGACGTCCTCGGTCATCTCGGAGCCGGCCTCGATATCGCGATGGCCGAAGGTGCCGAAGTGCGCGATCTTGCCGTGGCGCGAGATCATCGTCGTGATGCCGGCGAGCAGACCGTCGTCGACCAGGCCCTGCATCGCGTCGTCGAGCCGTGCGAGCCGGTCGCTCGACATGCCGACTTGTTCGGGCGCTACGCGCGCCAGGTCGCGGGGCCCCTGGGTCGGGACGTCGGCCCGCGTCTGGTCGCAGGCAACGAGACCGAGGCTCAGGAATGCGACGGCGAGAAGCGCGGTCAGCAGGCGGAGTGCTTGGGTGGAACGAGTCATGGAACTCTCCCTTGACGGACGGTGAACCGGGAGTCGGAGAAGCGGCAAGACTACCAGCGTTCGCAGCCGAGAGGCTGCGCTGTCGCGTATGGAACTCGCCTCCCGCTGGTACGATCGGTGACTTCCGATGGAGAAGACGATCGACAGGCCCAAGCTCGCGCGGGACATCATGGTGACCCGGCTGGTCACCGTGCACCCGCGCACTCATGTGTTCGACGGCATCGCGGCGTTGCTCCGGCATCGGATCACCGGCGCGCCGGTGATCGGCGAGCGCCACCGCTATCTCGGGATGCTGTCGGAGAAGAGTTGCCTGACGGTCCTCACCGTGACGGCGCGCGCGGCCGACGAGCGCGGGTTGGCGGCGAGCCGGCGTTCGCGATCGCGGGACTTCATGGCGAAACGTCTGGTCACGCTCCGGGCCGGCATGCCCGCGCTCGACGCGATCGCCCTCCTGCTGAAGAACCGGATCTCGGGCGCGCCGGTGGTGGACCCGTCCTCCGGTCGCTTCCTGGGCGTCTTCTCCGAGAAGTTCTCGATGGACGTGCTGCTCGGCCTCGCCTACGACCAGTTGCCGGCGGCGCCCGTGGACGCGTTCATGAACACGGACTTCGGACGTGTGATCGACGGCAGCGAGCCACTGCTCGAGATCGCGCAGCGTTTTCTCGACACGCCGTACCGGCGCCTGCCGGTGGTCCGGGACGGGGCGCTCGTGGGGCAGGTCAGCCGTCGGGACGTTCTGAACGCCTCGCACCATCTGACGGCGGCGATCGACGGCCGGCGGTCCATCCTTCGGGAGCGCAGCAGCGAGCTCGGTCTGGAGGATCTGGCGGCGCCGGAGGAAGAAGCGGACCCGGCCGATTTTGAACTCGACTCCACGGACGCTTCCGCGTTCATGGACCGCAAGGCGCGCACGATCTCCGAGGACACGGACCTCCTGACTATCGCGCGGATCTTCAAGAGCACGCCGTACCGTCGCCTGCCGGTGCTGCGGGGTCGCAGGCTCGTGGGGCAGATCAGCCGCCGCGACGTGCTGGCCGCCACTCACGGCCTGTTGGTGAAGGCGCCGCAACCGGGCCAGGCGCTGCTCTACCTGAGCGCCGTCGTCGACTCCGGCGAACGACCGTCCCTGTCGTGAAGCAGGCCAGGGAACGAGGGCAATAGCTCACCGTCCCGTCTTTCTTGACGGAGGAGTATTCATGCTGCAGCACTCGATGGAGTCCTTGAAGTTCCTTCCGGTCAGGCTCTTTGGGCCCGGCTTGGGTCTCTTTGCGCTGGTAGCGCTGTTGGCGGGCGTCGTGGCGCCCGGCTCTGCCGCTGCCGCGGAAGAAGAAGAGCCGAAGCTGGTGGAGCCCGCGCCGCCGCGACCGGACGGCGAAGGGCAGGGGCCGTTCGACCGCCTGATCCTGCGCGGCGTGATGGTCATCGACGGGACCGGCGCGCCGCCGATGGGGCCGGTCGACATCGTCATCGAGGGCAACCGGATCGAGGAGATCAGGAGCCTCGGCATGGCCAATACGGAGATCGACGAGAGCAGGCGCCCGAAGGACGCCGATCATGAACTCGACCTCTCCGGTTCCTGGGTGCTGCCGGGACTGATCGACCTCCACGTCCACACCGGCGGTGTGCCGAAGGCGCCGCGGGCCGAGTACATCTACAAGCTGTGGATGGCCCACGGCATCACGACGGCGCGCGGCGTACCTACCGGCCCGTTCGAGTGGGACCTGAGCGAGAAGGAGCGCAGCCGGAGGAACGAGATCACCGCGCCGCGCTTCGTTTCCTATCAGCGTCCGGGCGGCGGCAAGGAGTGGAAGGACCGCGACATCCGCACCCCGGCCGACGCCCGCGAGTGGGTGCGCTACGCCCACGAGAACGGTGTCGACGGTCTCAAGCTTGGCGCGTTTCCGCCGAAGATCATGGCGGCGCTGCTGGACGAGTCGAGGAGCCTCGGCATGGGGTCGACCGCCCACCTCGACCAGATGGGGGTCGCCAACATGAACGCAATCGACTCCGCGCGGCTCGGGCTGGTCGGGATGACCCATTTCTACGGGCTGTTCGAGTCGATGTACGAAGGCCACGACGTGCAGCCCTGGCCGGCGGAAATGAACTACATGGACGAGCAGTTCCGTTTCGGGCAGGTCGCTCGGCAGTGGAGCATGGTCGAGCCCGGCGGCGAGCGCTGGAACGCCCTGCTGGAGGAGTTCCTGGAACTCGACTTCTTCATCAACCCGACAATGTCGATCTACTCGGCCGGCCGCGACGTGATGCGGGCGCGCAACGCCGACTGGCACGCGGACTACACGCTGCCCAGTTTGGCCGAGTTCTACGCCCCCAGCCGCCTGGACCACGGTTCGTACTGGTTCTACTGGACGACCTGGGACGAAGTGGCCTGGAAGAACTTCTACCGGGTCTGGATGCAGTTCCTGAACGAGTACAAGAACCGCGGCGGTCGGGTCACCGTCGGTTCGGACTCGGGGTTCATCTACCAGACCTACGGTTTCGGCACGATCCTCGAACTGGAAATGCTGCAGGAGGCGGGCTTCCATCCACTCGAGGTGATCCGTTCAGCGACGATGAACGGCGCCGAGGAACTGGCGAAGGCGAGCGGAGCCGACATCGAGTTCGGGATCGTGCGCGAGGGGATGCTCGCCGACCTCCTGGTCGTGGACGAGAACCCGATCGCCAACCTGAAGGTGCTCTACGGAACCGGTGCGGTCCGCCTGAACGACGACACCGGCCGCCCCGAGCGGGTCGGCGGAGTCCGCTACACGATCAAGGACGGGATCGTGTACGACGCGAAGAAGCTGCTCGCGGACGTGGCGGATATGGTTGCCGCCGAACGGATGAAACCCGCAGCGCCGCCTCAGGAGACGACGGGAGGCGTCCAGCCCTAGGAGAACCCAAGATGAAGAACGTGTTCGCAGTCCTGACCGTCACCCTCCTCCTCGTCGCGCCGCTCTCGGCCGGCTCGGACGCCAAGGTGCACGCCGATGTCGTCTACGGCCACAAGATGGGCATGGCGCTGACCTTCGACGCGATCGTGCCGGCCGAGCAGAACGGCGCCGCCGTGCTGTTCATGGTCAGCGGCGGCTGGTTCTCCCGTTGGTCCGACCCGCACCGGATCGTGGAAGGCGAGGGCGGCCGGGCCGGCGCGGTCGGCGAGCTCCTGGACGACGGTTACGCCGTGTTCATGGTCCGCCACGGCTCGGCGCCGCTCTTCAAGGTGCCCGACGCGGTCGCCGACGTGCGCCGCGCGGTGCGCTACGTCCGCCTGAACGCGGACGACTTCGGGATCGACCCGGACCGGCTGGGCGTGTTCGGCGGCAGCGCCGGCGGCCACCTGTCGCTGATGCTCGGCAACGCCTCGGACGAAGGAAACTCCGGGAGCAGTGACCCGATCGAGCAGACCGGCAACCGGGTGGCGGCCGTCGTCGCCTACTTCCCGCCGGTCGATCTGCAGGGGATTACCGGGCCGAACGACCGCTTCCCGGCCCTCGACTTCGATCCGGCCAAGGCCGCCGACATTTCGCCGCTTCTGTTCGTGAGCGAGGACGACCCACCGACGCTGCTGATCCACGGCGACCAGGACCAGCTCGTGCCGATCAGCAACAGCGAGCGGATCAAGGCCGCCTTCGACGAGGCGAACGTCACCTCGAAGCTGATCGTGATCGAAGGCGCCGCCCACGGTTTCCGCGGTGAGGACGGCGAGCGCGCCTCGAGTGCGCTCGTCGCGTGGTTCAACGAGCACCTGGGGGTGTCGGCCGACTGAGCTAGCGCGGCAGAAGGTCCAGAAGCCGGCGCTTCGCGCCGGATGCCGGCGGGGACGCCGGCGCACCCAGTTTCGGCCGCGCTAGCTCAGGACGTCCAGGTCCCCGTCCCCGTAGCGCGCCCGCAGCACTTTCTTGTCGAACTTTCCGACGCTGGTCTTCGGGACCTCGTCGATGAAGGTCCAGCGCTCGGGAAGCCACCAGCGGGCGACGCGGTCGGCCAGGTAGCTCCGGAGTTCGCCCGGATCCGCGTCGGCGCCGTCGTTGAGCACGACACAGGCGAGGGGTCGCTCGTCCCAGCGATCGTCCGGCACGCCGACCACGGCGGCCTCGGCGACGGCGGGGTGCCCCATCAGCTCGTTCTCCAGGTCGACCGAGGAGATCCACTCGCCGCCCGACTTGATCACGTCCTTGGCGCGGTCGGTGATCTGCATGAAACCGAACTCGTCAATCGAAGCGACGTCGCCGGTCCGGAGCCAGCCGTCGTGGAACTTCTCGGGATCGTCATCGAGGTAGTACGAGCCGGTGATCCACGGCCCGCGGATCTCGATCTCGCCGACCGCTTCGCCGTCCCAGGGCATCTCCTCGCCATCGTCGTTGCAGATGCGGATCTCCACGCCGGAGATGATGCGGCCCGTCTTGACCCGCCAGTCGACCTCTTCCTCCCGCGGGGTGCCGCGTGGAGGGATCGCCATGGCCGCGAGGGGCGAGGTCTCGGTCATGCCCCAGCCCTGGATGATGTCGACGCCGAAGCGGTCGCGGAATCCCTCGATGAGGGAGCGGGGCACGGCCGAGCCGCCGCAGAGGACGGCGCGGAAGGAGGAGAAGTCGACCTCGTTGTGCTCCGAGTAACGGAGGACTTCGTTCCAGATCGTGGGTACCGCGCCGGAGAGGGTCGGTCGATGCTCGGCGATGATCCGGCACAGGGGCTCCGCCTGCAGGAAGCGGTCGGGCATGACGAAGTCGGCGCCGGTGAACCAGCCGACGTGGGGCAGGCCCCAGGCGTTGGCGTGGAACATCGGCACGATGGCCAGGATGCTGTCCGCCTGGCTGATGCCGAGCGCGCCGCCGGACGCCACGCCCAGGGCGTGCAGGAAGGAGGACCGGTGGCTGTAGGCGACTCCCTTCGGGTTGCCGGTGGTGCCGCTCGTGTAGCACATGGCGCAGGCGGCCCGCTCGTCGATCTCCGGCCAGTCGAATCCGGTGGGCTGGCCCGCGATCAGTTCGTCGTAGCGATGGATCGAGGCGCCGCCCGCCTCGAGGGCAGAGGCGTCGCCGTCGCCGACCACGATGAAGTGCTCGACGGTCTCGAGGTCGGCCACGACCTGCCCGATCAGCGGCACCAGGGAGTCGTCCACGATCACGACGCGGTCCTCGGCGTGATTCGTGACGTAGGTCAACTGCTCCGGGAACAGGCGGATGTTCAGGGTGTGAAGGACCGCGCCCATGCACGGGATCGCGAAGTAGGCCTCCAGGTGCTCCTGGTTGTTCCAGGCGAAGGTGCCGACCCGGTCGCCCGGCTCGATGCCGAGGCCCTTGAGCGCGTGGGCGAGCTGGGCGCTGTGCTCCGCGACCTCGGCGTACGTGCCGATCCGGGCGCCGTCCGCCTGGCAGGTGATGATCCGGCTGTCCCTGTGCACCCGGCGTCCGTGATCGAAGATCATGTTGATCGTCAGCGGGAAGTCCATCATCGTGCTGAGTGTCATCGCGGCGCTCCAGGGTGCGGCAGTTCCGGGGTATTGGCTTGTGTCGGAGCGGTACCTTAGCGACTCCACGACGGCCCGCGTAGACTGCGCCGATGGATCCCGTCCGCCTGGAGTTGTTCTCGAACCGGTTCGGGGCCATCGCGTCCGAGATGGGCGTGATGCTGCAGCGGACGGCGATGTCGGTGAACGTCAAGGAGCGGCTCGACTTCTCGTGCGGGATGCTCGACGCGGAAGGACGGCTGCTGGTCAATGCGCCGCACATTCCGGTCCACCTCGGCGCGCTCGGCGAATGCGTGCGACGGGTCGCGGCGGAACTCGAGCTGGGCGAAGGCTGTGTCGCGGTGACCAACCATCCCGGCTACGGCGGGTCCCACCTTCCCGACATCACGGTCATTTCTCCGGTCCTGGTGGATGGCCGGCTGCTCGGCTACGTCGCCAACCGGGCCCACCACGCTGAACTGGGCGGCATCCGTCCGGGCTCGATGCCGCCCGAGGCCCGCAACCTGGCGGAAGAGGGCGTGGTCATCGCTCCTCAGTACCTCGTGCGGGCGGGGGAACCGCAGTGGGAGCGGATGGAAGCCCTGCTGGCTCGCGGCCCGGCGCCCTCCCGCTCGGTGGCGGAGAACCTGGCCGACCTGGGCGCGGCGGTGGCCGCCAACCGGCGCGGGGTCGCGGCCCTTCGCCAGCTCGCCGCGGACGCCGGTGAGGAAGAAGTCCGCCGTTACATGTCGGCGCTCTACTCGCGCGCCGCCGACCGCATGCGCTCCGCGCTGGAGGACCATGTGCGGAACACCGGCCGCCAGTCGTTCCACGCCCGGGAACGCCTGGACGACGGTTCCCCGATCGAGGTCGAGGTGACGGTGGATCGCGGTTCGGCGCGGATCGACTTCACGGGCAGCGCTCCGGTTCACGCCGGCAATCTGAACGCCACTCCGGCGATCGTCCGGAGCGCCACGATCTATGTGCTCCGGCTGCTGATCGGCGTGCCGCTCCAGCTCAACGAAGGCCTGCTCGAACCGGTCGAGATGGAGATCCCGCGGGGCATGCTGAACCCGGAGTTTCCGGCCGATCCGAGCCGATGCCCGGCTGTCGTCGGCGGCAACGTCGAGACCAGTCAGCGGATCGTCGACACCCTGATCAAGGCGCTCGGACTCTGTGCCTGCGGGCAAGGCACGATGAACAACACCCTGTTCGGCGACGATACGTTCGGCTACTACGAGACGGTCGGCGGCGGGGCCGGGGCCGGGCCCGGGTTCCGGGGCGCCAGCGGCGTCCATACCCACATGACGAACACGCGCATCACCGACCCCGAGGTGCTGGAGCACCGCTATCCCGTGCGTCTCGAGCGGTTCGCCGTGCGGCGCGGGTCGGGCGGGCCCGGCCGCTATCCCGGCGGCGACGGCCTGCGCCGGGAGTTGCGGTTTCTCACACCGCAGCAGGTCTCGGTGCTCGGCCAGCACCGGGTGGAGCGCCCCTACGGTGTCGACGGCGGGAAGAGCGGCAGCGTCGGCCGCGCCCGTATCCTGCGTGCCGCCGGCGGCGTCCGCGAGCTCGCTTCCGTCGACCAGGCGGACGTGATGCCCGGCGACCTTCTCGTGCTCGAGACGCCGGGCGGCGGCGGTTGGGGGGGATAGAATGCCCGCCGGTCCCGGCGATCGGGACGGGCCTTGCCAGTCAGCAGAAAACAGGAGCAGAGTAGATGAGCCAGCAACAGGTTCAGGTCAGCGAAGAGAAGGCGCGCGCGGTCGCCGAGGAGTCCCGCCAGAAGGAGTGGAAGAACCCTTCCTTCATGAAGGAGCTCTTCCTGGGCAACTTCCGCTTCGACCTGATCAGCCCCTATCCCTCCCGCGACGAGTGGCGGCCGGAGTTCGAGTCGTTCTACTCCGCGCTCACGGACTTCCTCCGCGACGAGGTCGATCCGGTCGAGATCGACGTCTCGGAGGACTATCCCGACCACGTGATCGACGGCCTCGCCCGGCTCGGCGCTTTCGGCATGAAGATCCCGACGGAGTACGGCGGTCTCGGCTTCGACCAGGTCGAGTACGCCCAGGTGATGGAGCTGATCGGCTCGTTCGACGGCAACCTGACCGCCCTGCTCTCGGCTCATCAATCGATCGGCGTGCCGCAGCCGGTCAACCTGTTCGGCACCGAGGAACTGAAGCGGAAGTACCTGCCGCGTTGCGCCTCGGGCGAGATCTCCGCCTTCGCCCTGACCGAGCCCGAGGTCGGTTCCGACCCGGCAAGGCTCTCGACGTCCGCCGTTCTCGACGGCGACTTTTTCGTCCTGAACGGCACCAAGCTCTGGTGCACGAACGGCACGAAGGCGAAGCTGCTGGTGGTCATGGCGATGGATCCGGTGACCGAGAAGATCAGCTCGTTCGTGGTCGAGACGGACTGGGAGGGCGTCGAGGTCGAGCGCCGCTGCCACTTCATGGGGCTCAATGCCCTCGCCAACGGCATCATCACCTTCGACAACGTGAAGGTGCCGAAGGAGAACCTGATCGGCAAGGAGGGCAGGGGGCTCAAGATCGCGCTCACGACCCTGAACGACGGCCGCCTGTCAATTCCGAACAGCTCGGTCGGCGCCGCCAAGTACTGTCTCAAGGCGGTGCGCGAGTTCGGCAGCAGCCGGATCCAGTGGGGCGTGCCGATCGGCAAGCACGAGGCGATCGCGCAGAAGATCTCGGACATCGCGGCCTACACCTTCGCGATGGAGGCGATCGTCAAGCTGGCCAGCCACATGTCGAACGACAAGCGGCTCGACCTGCGCCTCGAGAGTGCCGCCTGCAAGGAGTGGAACACCTGGCGCGGCTGGCAGATCATCGACGAGACGATGCAGGTGCGGGGCGGCCGCGGCTACGAGACGGAATCGTCCCTGCGGGACCGCGGCGAGGACCCGGTTGGCATCGAACGGATGATGCGGGACTTCCGCATCAACCGCATCTTCGAGGGCTCCAGCGAGATCATGCACCTGATCATGGCCCGCGAGGCGGTGGACAAGCACCTGCAGGTGGCCGGCACGTTGATCGACCGGCGAGCCGGCACGGGCGCCAAGCTCCTGGCGTTGCCGAAGATCGGCCTGTTCTATGCGTGGTGGTATCCGACCCGCTGGCTGGCCTGGAGCCGCTGGCCCCGCTACGCGGGGTACGGGAAGTACGGAAAGCACCTCCGCTTCATCGATCGGGCAGCGCGCAAGCTGGCGCGCGAGAGCTTCCACGGGATGCTCGTCTACCGCGAGAAAATGGAGCGTCGGCAGATGTTCCTGTTCCGGCTCGTCGACGTCGTCAACGAGCTGTTCGCGATGGCCGCCTCGGTTTCCCGCGCCCACTCCGAGGAGCGGGCCGGCACGGCGGACGCAGTTAACTCCGCGGCGCTCTGCGACCTCTTCTGCCGCATGTCGCGGCGGCGGGTGAAGCAGCTCTTCCGCGAGCTGTGGCACAACGAGGACGACCTGAAGTACCGCACCGCGCAGGATGTGATGGGCGGCCGGCACCTCGGCCGCGAGAAGCTCCTGGACGACCTCGATCCTTCAGGCCGGGCTCCGCGCCAGGCAGCGGCCGCCGCTTCCTAGGTCCAGCAGCCCGTGGCGAAAGTCGCGCTGCATTCGAGCGGCCATGCATCCCGCCCAGCATCGTTGCTCCTCGGTCGAGTACGGCCCGGTACGCTTCCTCGTCGCGCCTTGCCGGACGGGCGCCTGACCGCTCTCGGTGCGACGCGCACTTCCACCACGGGCTGCTGACGTGTCGACCCCCGCGAGGAGGGTGGAGGCCGGCCCGCCGGCCGATGTGGCCGGACACCGCGTCGGTCTGGTCAGTCTCGGCTGCGCGAAGAATCACGTCGACAGCGAGGTCATGCTCGGAGTCCTCGATGGCCAGGGCTTCGAGCTGGTCGCGGACCTGGACCGGGCCGACACGGTCATCGTGAACACCTGCGGCTTCATCGACGAGGCCCGGGAGGAATCGATCGACGCCATCCTCGACGCCGCGGCCCGCAAGGCGGATGGGGCCGGACCGGTGCGGCAGGTGCTGGTCGCGGGCTGCATGGCCAACCGCTACGGCCGGGAACTTGCGACGGAGATCCCGGAGATCGACGGTTTCGTCGATCTCGATTCGCTGAGGCAGGTCGGCGCCCTGGTGCAGCTCGGCGGCGCCCCGGCGCCCGAGCCGGCTGCCTCCCACCTGGTCTTCGACCATCGCGACTCCCGGCTGTTGACCACCGGGGGCTACGCTTACCTCAAGGTCGCCGAAGGCTGCAACAACCCGTGCACCTTCTGCGCCATTCCCGTCTGGCGAGGCCGCCTGCGCAGCCGGCCGGTCGAGAGTCTGGTCCTCGAGGCGCGGGACCTGGTCGAGCGGGGCGCCCGCGAGCTGGTCCTGGTGGCTCAGGACACGACCCGCTACGGTGAGGATCTCGGCCATGGCCGGCACGGTCTCCTGCGCCTGGTGGAGGCGTTGCTCGAAGAGACGGACGCGGACTGGATCCGGTTCCTCTATGCCTATCCGACCACCCTTGACGAGTCGCTGCTGCAACTCATGGCGAGCGAGCCGCGGGTGGCGTCCTATCTCGACATGCCGTTGCAGCACAGCGACCGCGACGTGCTGCGGGCGATGCGCCGGGGTGGATCGGCGGACCGCTACCGGCGGATCTTCGAGCGGGCGCGTGAGCTCGACCCGGAGATGAGCCTGCGGACGACCTTCATCGTCGGCTTTCCCGGCGAGGACGAAGCCGCGTTCGAGCGGCTGCTCGGGTTTGTCTCCGAGGTCCGCTTCGACCACCTCGGCGCGTTCGTCTACAGCCCCGAAAACGACACGCCGTCGGCGTCACTGCCGGACCAGGTGCCGCGCCGGATCGCGGAGGAACGCAGGGCGCGCCTGCTCGAGTTGCAGAGAGAGATCGCGCTGGAACGCCGCGGCCGTCTTGTCGGCAGGACCCTGCCGATGCTGATCGAGGGATCCTGCGAAGAGACCGAACACCTGCTCCAGGCGCGGCACCAGGGGTTGGCGCCGGAGGTCGACGGTCGCGTTCTGATCAACGACGTCGCCGGCGACGGCCCGGGCACTCCCGGGCTGGCGGGGTTTACCGCCGGCCGGATCGTCGACGTGGAAATCACCGACGCCTTCGCCGACGACTCCGTCGGTCGCATCGTGGGCTTCGACGCTGCCGCGTCAACGGCCGGGTCGGCGGCCGCGGAGGCAGGCTCCTGATGCAGGCCATCCGCGACGCCATCGCCTCGACCGAGCTGCCGCGCGGGGTCATTGCGACGATCGGCAACTACGACGGCATCCACATCGGGCAGCGGAGCGTGCTCGAGATGGTCACGGGCCGCGCGCGCGAGCTCGGAGCGCCCTCGGCCGTCATCACGTTCGACCCCCATCCGCTGAGCGTCGTCCGTCCGGACGACGCGCCGCCGCGGCTTGTCACCCAGGCGCAGAAAGAGGATCTGCTGCGGGATGCGGGCCTGGACTACGTGCTGACGATCGGCTTCACCCATGAGTTCTCGAACACCCGGGCGCGGACCTTCGTCCGGGACTTCCTGCACGGGAGGCTCGCGGTCGCCGAGCTCTACGTCGGCTCGCACTTCACGTTCGGCCGCCGGCGGGAGGGCGACATCGCGCTCCTCAAGGAGATGGGCGCGTCCCTCGGCTTCGTCGCGGTCGAAGTGGACGAGGTCCGGACCGCCGGCGAGCGGGTCTCCAGCAGCCGTATTCGGAGTCTGGTCCTCGACGGCCGGATCGAGGAGGCGAACGCTCTCCTCGGCCGCCCGTACATGATGACGGGCACGATCGCCCAGGGTGACCGCATGGGCCAGCGGCTCGGCTGGCCGACGATCAACCTGGCGCCCGAGAACGAGCTCTACCCCCACAACGGCGTCTACGTGACCAGGGTCTACTTTCCGAGCTTCGAGGCGACCTTCCGGTCAGTCACGAACATCGGCACCCGGCCCACCGTCTACGAGAACTACAGGCGGGTGGTCGAGAGCCACATCCTCGACTTCTCGAGCGACGTGTACGGCGAGCAGGTGCACCTCTCCTTCTGCCGTCACCTGCGGGAGGAGAAGCTCTTTTCGTCCATGATGGACCTCTCCGCCCAGATCGGCCGCGACGCCGATGCCGCGCGGGACTACTTTCGACGAACGGACTAGTTAACGGACACGAGGAAACGAACCGATGGCAAGCGAACAGATCTTCAACGTGGACAGCCAGAGCTTCGAGGATCAGGTACTGGGGTCGGACACCCCGGTCCTGGTCGACTTCTGGGCGACCTGGTGCGGCCCTTGCCGGATGGTGGCGCCGATCCTGGACGAACTGGCCGGTGAGTACGACGGACGCCTCCGCATCGCCAAGCTCGATGTCGACCACGCCCAGGACGTGGCCGTTCGCTACGGCGTCCAGGGCATCCCGCACTTCATCCTGTTCAAGGATGGCGAGATCCTGGGCCGCATGACCGGCGCTGCACCGAAGATGCGGTTCGAGGCCTTCCTGAACGACCACGTCTAGGCGTACGTGTGGCGTGTTCGCTGTCGCGACCGTCTGACCTTCGCACCCGCCGTCCAGGGCCGCGCGGGGGTGGGTCCCAGCGGACGTTCGAGCACCGGAGGAGAAGGGAAGCGTTGGCTCTCACTTCACTCCGCTCGCTTCGGTCCGGCGTCAGTTGCTCCAGCGACGTAGCGCGTCGCTCGCTTCGAGCCCGCTGGGACCCACCCCCGCGCGACCCTGGACGGCTGGACGCTGTCGGACGATGGGCCCGTAGCGGCGCTTCGGCGTGATGGCCTGGGCGCGCGGCGAGCTTCTGGGGGCACTTCTTTCGGAGGAGAACGCCGAGGCACTCGT
>VXSP01000045.1:475643-607317 GCA_009837885.1 Holophagales bacterium
CGCGCGGCGAGCTTCTGGGGGCACTTCTTTCGGAGGAGAACGCCGAGGCACTCGTCGTCCTGGCGGGTTCGAGCCGTGATCCGGATCTTCAGCCGTTCGTCGGAGGTGCTCGACTGGGAGACGCCTGCGTGGTGGCGCATGGCGGCGGGGCCTGGCTCGCGTACTTCACCTCGATGGAGCGGGAAGAGGCGGCCCGGGCGGGGGCGGGGGGTGTCGAGCTGGTTCATCCCGCCGACTTCGGGATGGAGACTCTGCGCCGCGAAGGGAAGACGCACGAGGAGATCCTTGCGGCGGCCCTGAAGGCCGCGTTCGATCGGGCCGGCGTTGTTCCGGGGCGAGTGGCGCTTGCCGGCCGGCTGGCGGCTGGGATTGCCGTGGCAATGGCGAGGATGCTCGAGGAAGGTGGGTGGAAATCTCTCTCGGGAGGGGGACTGATGCTGGCGCTTCGCCGCACCAAGACTGAAGGCGAAGTCGAAGAGATCGCCTGCGCCGCGCGAGCGACTGTCGAGGCCTTCGAATCGGTGGCGCGGATGCTGGCCGACAGCTCGGTCCGGGAGGGGGAGGAACTCTGGCTAGGCGAGGAGCGCGTGACCGTGGCCCGGGCCAAGGCCCTCGCGGCGCAGGTGTTCGCTGCCCACGGTCTGGAACAGCCGGAGAGTTCCATTGTCGCTCCGGCTGAAGAGGGGGCCACCGGGCACAGCACCGGTACGCCGGAACGGGTCCTGAGGGCCGGCGAGTCCATCGTCGTCGACCTGTTCCCGCGGGGTCTTCTCTTCGCTGATTGCACGAGGACGTTCTGTGTGGGAGAGCCGCCGGAGGAACTGCTGCGAGCGCACGGCCTCGTGCTCGAGGCGCTCGAGGCCAGTCTCGAAGCCGTCCGGCCCGGCGTGCGTGGCTGGACGCTCCACGAGCGGGTGTGCCGCCTCTTCGAGAACGAGGGCTTCGCAGTGCCCGACAAGAATCCAGGCACACAGACGGGCTACTTCCACCTGCTAGGCCATGGAGTCGGCTACGAACTGCACGAGCTGCCCAGCTTCCGCAAGACCGGGCCGGGTACCGACGAACTCCGCCCCGGCGACGTAGTGACGATCGAGCCCGGGCTCTACGACCCGGAAGCCGGATGGGGAGTGCGGCTCGAAGATCTCGTGGTCGTCACGACGGACGGCATGACGAACCTCACGCCGCTGCCCTACGCTCTCGATCCCCGTTCCTGGTAGGAGCCCCTGAGTTCACACCACACCGATGCCGTCCAGCCAGTCCGGGGGACCGCCCTCCGCTGGCCTCACGGGACTGGCGGGGCGCCACCCGCTCAGTTACGGTCGACCCAATAGTTGGGCGCTTCCTTCGTGATCACGACGTCGTGGGCGTGGCCTTCCTTCTGGCCGGCGGCCGTGACACGGATCATGCGCGCCTGCTTCCTGAGTTCGCTGACGCTGGCGCAGCCTGAGAGGCCCATGCCCGAGCGGAGCCCGCCGGTGAGCTGGCCGATCACCTGGTGGACGCTTCCCTTGTGCGGCACCATGCCCTCGATGCCTTCCGGCACGAGCTTCGACAGCGGCTGGTCGTCGGACTGGAAGTAGCGATCGGCGCTTCCCTCGGCCATCGCGGACAGCGAGCCCATGCCGCGGTAGGCCTTGTAGCTCCGTCCCTGGTAGAGGATCGTTTCGCCGGGGCTTTCTTCGGTTCCGGCGAGCAGGGAGCCGACCATCACGCTGTGGGCGCCGCAGGCAAGCGCCTTGGTCAGGTCTCCTGAGAACCGGATACCGCCGTCCGCGACCACCGGCAGATCTCCTGCCGCCGAGGCCGCGTCGCGGATCGCCGTCACCTGGGGCATGCCGGCGCCGGTGACGACCCGGGTCGTGCAGATGCTGCCTGGACCGATGCCGACCTTGATCCCGTCCGCGCCGCGTTCGGCGAGTTCGCGCGCGCCGTCGGCGGTCGCCACGTTGCCGACCAGGAGCTGAGCGTCGGGAAGGGCCTCGCGGATTCGCTCCACCGCGTCGAGCACGCCTCGACTGTGGGCGTGAGAGGAGTCGACGACGAGCACGTCGGCCTGGGCCGAGGCCAGTTCTTGCGCCCGTTCCAGGTAGTCGCCGGCCGTGCCGACCGCCGCCGCCACCCGCAGCCGACCCAGATCGTCCTTGCAGGCGATCGGGTACTCCATCATCTTCTGGATGTCCTTGACGGTGATCAGACCCTTCAGGTTGCCGTCGTCGTCCACGACCAGCAGTTTCTCGATCCGGTGTTGATGGAGCTGGGCCTTGGCCTGGTCCAGGGTCGTTCCCTGGGGCACCGTGACCAGGTTCTCGTGCGTCATCAGCTCGGATACGGGGCGGCTGGTGTTCGTCTCGAAGCGCAGATCGCGGTTGGTCAGGATGCCCACCAGGTGTCCGTCGCGGTCGGTGACCGGAACGCCGGAGATCTTGTAACGGGCCATCAGGTCGAGCGCTTCGTGAATAAGCTGCTCGGGCCGGATCGTGATCGGGTTGACGATCATGCCTGCCTCGGAACGCTTGACGCGGTCGACTTCGCTGGCCTGGGCCTCGATGGAGAGGTTCTTGTGGATCACCCCGATGCCGCCCTCCTGGGCCAGGGCGATCGCCAGTTCGGCCTCGGTCACGGTGTCCATCGCGGCCGAGATCAGGGGAATGTTCAACTCGATCCCGCGCGTGACGCGGGTGCCGAGGCGGACATCGTTCGGATGCACCTCCGACAGGCCCGGGGCCAGGAGGACATCGTCGAAGGTGAGGGCAAGTGCGGGGGTGCCACCCCCGGAATCCGACGTTTCCATGCGGAACGCTATCAACTGGGAGGCGGTGGCGCACCCAGACCTGGATTTGGCGGCGTTCCTGCGCCTGGTGTCCCTAGCGCCGCCAAACCTGTCGCAGGCTCCATGTTCGGCCCCAGCCCCCACCTCACTAGAAGCTTGCGCCGCCGACCTCACACGTAGCGTTCTGCGGCGAAAGCTCCTAGACGGCGACCGGGGCGCCGCAGCACTTCTTGTACTTCTTGCCGGAACCACATGGACAGGGGGCGTTGCGGCCGACCTTGGCCTGGCCGCGGACGACGGTGCTCGGTTTCTGGGGCCGCATGGGCGGTCCGCTCGGTCCTTGCGGCGGCGGAAAGCCGCCGGGAGCGGGAGCTGGGGAGCCGCCGGAGGGCATTCCCGGGATGCCCGGCATGCCGGGGCCCGGTCCCGGCTGGGACCCGGCGGCAGGTGGGGGCAGGCCGAGGGCGCTGGGGTGGCGGAAGCTCATGTCCGCGGGGCGGAGCGCACGGCGCCGGCGCTCCAGTTCGGCGATCTCCTCGGCGGAAACGGGACGCAGACGGAACAGATCCTTGATGATCGTGTCCTCGATTCCCTCCTTCATCTCCGCGAACAGCTCGTAGCTCTCGCGCTTGTACTCGTTCTTCGGGTCGCGCTGGCCGTAGCCGCGAAGGCCGATTCCCTCCTTCAGGTGGTCGAGGGCGAGCAGGTGGTCCTTCCAGGAGGAGTCGACGACGCGGAGCATGTGGTGGCGCTCGGCGGCGCGCAGGGCCTCGGCGCCGTGGGCCTCCTCCTTCTCGCCGTAGCTCCGCTCGGCCGCCCCCATGATCGCCTCGCGCAGCTCCTCCGTGCCGAGTTCCTCCAGGGGCTCCCCGAAGTTCCGTTCGTCGAGGTCGAAGTAGGTGCGGATCTCCGAGCGCAGTTCGTCGATCTGCCAGTCCCGCGGGTCCGCCTTGGGGGGGCAGTGGCGGTCGATCAGGTAGTCGACGACGTCGCCGGCGATCCTCGTCACGTAGTCGCGCCCCTCGCGGCCGAGGAGGATGTCGCGGCGCAGTTCGTAGATCGCCTCGCGCTGCTTGTTCATCACGTCGTCGTACTCGAGGAGGTTCTTGCGGATCTCGAAGTTCCGGCCCTCGACCTGGGTCTGGGCGCGTTCGATTGCCCGGTTCACCATGCCCGCTTCGATCGGCACGCCTTCCTCCATGCCGAGCCGCTTCATCAGCGCCTGGACCCTGTCCGAGGCGAAGATGCGCATCAGGTCGTCCTGCAGGGAGAGGTAGAAGCGCGAGGAACCGGGATCGCCCTGACGGCCGGAACGGCCGCGAAGCTGGTTGTCGATGCGCCGGGACTCATGCCGCTCCGTGCCGAGGATGTGGACGCCGCCGGCGGCGACGACCGCGTCGCGTTCCGCCGCGCACAGCTCCTGGTAGCGGGCAAGGGCGTCGGCGAAGCCCTCCGGGTCCCTGGCTTCATCGACCTCGGCCCGCGCCAGTTGCTCGGGGTTGCCGCCGAGGACGATGTCCGTGCCGCGACCGGCCATGTTCGTGGCGATCGTCACCGCGCCGCGACGGCCGGCCTGGGCCACGATCGCCGCCTCGCGTTCGTGGTACTTCGCGTTCAGCACGACGTGCTGGACGCGGTTCCTCTTGAGCAGCCGCGACAGCATCTCGCTGTTCTCGATCGAGACGGTCCCGACCAGCACGGGTTGACCGTGTTTCTGGCAGTCCTGGATCTCCTCGACGACCGCGTTCCACTTCTCGGGCGCCGTGCGGTAGACGAGATCCGAGCGATCGTCGCGGATCATCGGCTCGTTCGTTGGCACGACGACGACGTCCAGGCTGTAGATCTGGCTGAACTCGCCCGCCTCGGTGTCGGCCGTGCCGGTCATGCCCGCCAGCTTCTCGTACATGCGGAAGTAGTTCTGGAACGTGATCGTCGCCAGGGTCTGGTTCTCGCGCTCGATCCGCACGCCTTCCTTCGCTTCGACCGCCTGGTGCAGGCCATCGGACCAGCGCCGTCCGGGCATCTTGCGACCGGTGAACTCGTCAACGATCACGACCTGGCCGTTCTCGATCAGATACGCGACATCGCGCCGGTAGAGGTGGTGCGCCCGCAGTCCCTGGTTGACCGCGTGCAGCACGTCCATGTTCTCCATCTCGAACAGGTTGCCGACGCCGAGGAGCTTCTCGACCTTGGCCGCGCCCTCGTCGGTGAGGGTCGCCGTGTGCGCCTTCTCGTCGCAGACGAAGTCGCCGGTCGTGTACTTCTGGTCGCCGTCGCGGATCTCCTCGCCGCGCTCGAGCTTGGGGATGATCCGGTTGACGAGCGTGTACTTCTCGGTCGATTGCTCCGACGGGCCCGAAATGATCAGGGGCGTTCGCGCCTCGTCGATGAGGATCGAGTCGACCTCGTCGACGATCGCGAAGTGGTGCCCGCGCTGGACCATGGACTCCAGCGTGAACTTCATGTTGTCGCGCAGGTAGTCGAAGCCGAGCTCGTTGTTCGTGCCGTACGTGATGTCCGCGCCGTAGGCCTGCTGGCGCTCCTGGTCGGTCAGGCCATGCTGGATCACGCCGACGTCGAGACCGAGGAAGCGGTAGATCTGTCCCATCCACTCGGCGTCTCGTCGCGCCAGATAGTCGTTCACCGTGACGACATGGACGCCATTGCCGGCGAGGGCGTTGAGGTAGACGGGCAGGGTGGCGACGAGGGTCTTGCCCTCGCCGGTCTTCATCTCGGCGATCTTGCCCTGGTGGAGGACGACGCCGCCCAGCAACTGGACGTCGTAGTGCCGCATCCCCAGGGTGCGGCGCGACGCTTCGCGAACGGTGGCGAAAGCGGACACCAGCAGGTCGTCGAGGCCGGCGCCCTGGTCGAGACGTGCTCGAGCCTCGCCGGTGCGGGCGCGCAACTGATCGTCGGTCAGCGATTCCAGCTCCGGCTCGAGGGCATTGATCCCCTCCACGAGCGGCTGCAGCCGCTTCAGGTCACGGTCGTGCTTGCTGCCGAAGACCTTGGTGATCGTCTTTGAGATCATGGGCTCGTTCCCATCGGTCCGCGCGACGGTGGCGCCGTCCGATGCCGGGAAGGAAGGCTGGGAACCCTGGCGGAGCGTCTCCGCGCCGCCAGCGACCCGGTCGCATCGTCCGTCAGCGGGCGATGCGACGGCATCCTAACGCGGCGTTTCGCGGCGCAGCGGGCCCTCAGCCCTGGCTCCGGAGGTACTCGAACGGGTTGCGGGCGTCGCCTTCCAGCCGGACCTCGTAGTGCAGGTGGTAGCCCGTCGTCCGCCCCGAGTTCCCGACCCGGCCCACGATGTCGCCGCGGCGGACCTCCTCGCCTTCTTCGACCAGGATCTCCGCCAGGTGCCCGTAGCGCGTCTCGTAGCCGAAGCGGTGAAGCACGTAGACGGCCCGGCCCAGGTTGCCCATCCGTTCCGCGCGGACGACGATTCCGTCCGCGGTCGCAAGCACCGGAATGCCGCGGTCCGCGGAGATGTCGAGACCGGAGTGGTGGGCCCGCTGGCCCGTGATCGGATCCCGCCGGAAACCGAAGCCGCTGTTGATCACGCCGCGGACCGGCCAGATCATGGGCGTGGAACGGAGGACGAGCTGACGCTCCTCGAAGGCGCTGTCGACGGCGTCGAGTCGACCCCCGAGCAGCGACGCCCGGGCCTCCAGCAGAGACAGATCGGAGCTGTCCGGCGCGCTCAGGCTCGTGAAGAGGCCGCCGGCCCCGGCTTCCGACAACCGGCTCTCCGGCTCGCCGCCGACGATCTGCTCGAGCCCGGCGACGATCGCGAGGTCGCGAGTGCGGTCCTCGGCCTCGGTCAACGCCTGCTGCAGACGGGAGACGCTCGCCTCGAAGGAGGCGTTGGCGCGCCGCAGATCCGCGTTCTCCTGCTGGATTCGCTCCAGGTCGCGGAGCTGGACCGCCGAGCGGACCTGATAGACGGTTACCCAGCCCGTGATGCCGAGCACCAGCGCGCCTGCCGACGCTATAGCGACCAGCCAGCGGCCGCTGACCCGAAACTGTCGGGTCCGCCTCATCGAGTGAGGAACGAAGACGATCGTGTGGTTCCTGGACGGCATATCGACCGGGGTCGATTTTAGCAGTAAACGGCTCGGCCTGGGGTGCAACAGCGTTGTACTCCCCCTGGGCCGTCAGGGCGGCGACGTCATGGGTTGTGACGGTCCAGCGGCCGGTACTGGATCGCCTCCGCAACGTGGGTGACGTCGATTCGCCGGGATGAGTCGAGATCGGCAATCGTGCGGGCTACCTTGAGTGCCCGGGTCAGTGCCCGGGCCGACATGGCCAGACGCTCGAAGGCCGCGTCGAGCAGGCTCTGGGCCGCTTCGGTCGGCCGGCACTGGCTTTCCAGATCCCGGCGCGACATCGTGCTGTTCAGGGGCGCCGGATGGCCGCCGGGAAAGCGGGATGCCTGGGTACGGCGCGCAGCCCCGACCCTCTCCGCGATCTCGGCGGAGGTCTCGCAGGCCGGTCCCTTCAGGTCCTCCAGGCTGGGAACCGGCATCTCGACGTGAAGGTCGATCCGGTCGAGCAGGGGACCCGAGAGCTGCCGACGATAGCGGTCGATGTCTCGGGCCGCGCAGACGCAGTCCGCCCGCGGATCACCGAAGTGGCCGCAACGGCAGGGGTTGCAGGCGGCGACGAGGGTGAACCGGGCGGGGAAGCTGAGCCTGGCCTTTGCCCGGACGACCATGACGACCCCGTCCTCGAGCGGCTGGCGGAGTGCTTCGAGGGCGTCGCGCCGGAACTCGGGCAGTTCATCCAGGAACAGCACGCCGGCATGCGCCAGGCTGATCTCCCCGGGTCGCGGCACCGAGCCGCCGCCGATCAGACCCGACGCGGAGACGCCGGAATGGGGGCTGCGGAAGGGGCGGGTCCAGACCAGTCCGTCGGCGCCGCGCGCGAGGCCGGCCAGCGAGTGGATCTTCGTCACGGTGATCGCCTCCTCGCCTGTGAGCTGCGGCAGGATTCCGGGCAGGCGCCGCGCGAGCATCGTCTTGCCGGTTCCCGGCGGCCCGACGAAGAGGACGTTGTGCCCGCCGGCCGCGGCTATCTCGAGCGCCCGTTTGGCCGTCTCCTGGCCACGGACGTCGGAGAAGTCGGGCGCCGTGCCGTTCTTGCCGTGCCCTGGCGGCATCGCCGTCGCCGGCGCGATCACCCGGTCCCCGGTCAGATGTTCGATCGCTTCACGGAGGTGGGCGACGGGGATCACCTTCGTACCGGCCAGCGCGGCGGCCTGCCGGCTGTTCGCCGCCGGCAGAAGGACTTCGCGCATGCCGAGTTTGCCGGCCAGCTCCGCGATGGACAGGGAGCCGCGGATGGGGCGCACCTCGCCGTCGAGACCCAGTTCGCCGCAGGCCATCCGCCCTTCGAGCGACTCGGCGGAGAGCTCCCGATTGGCGGTCAGGAGTCCGAGGGCGATGGGCAGGTCGAGCTGGTTGCCTTCCTTGCGCAGATCCGCCGGCGCCAGATTGATGACGACGTTGCGGCTCTCGAGGTCGTAGCCGCTGCTGCGTATCGCGGCCCGCACGCGGTCGCGGCTCTCCCGAACGGCGGTGTCGGGCAGACCGATCAACTGCATCGCCGGCAGGCCGAAGTAGGCCGCGACTTCCACCTGGACTTCCCGCGCCTCGATGCCCCAGGGCGTCGCGGAGTTCATGTACGCGATCACATGGACTAAGACGCAAGACCGCTCCCGAAGCTGGATCGGAACTCCCCGGACGCAGTGAGAGCGCAGGTGGAACCTGCGCTCTCAGAGTGTCTCAGGCTCGAGATGGATGCGTTTTCGCGGTAGGCGGTTCGTGCCCGATGGGCGCCGACTCGTTCTGGTTTGCCCCGGCGCGGCCCGGTTCGGACTGCGGGTCCGCAGGGCGCTCGGGCGGTTCAGGCGACGGTCGAGCGGCCGGAAGTCATTCGTCCATTTGAGCCCTGGACTCGGCGGCCCCCGGCTTGGCTCCCTCGGCGATCAGCGTCGGGTCAACCGGGGGCTGAAGATGGCCCGGTGGGGTCATGGAGCCTCCTTCCCTTGCATCGGTGAGACCACCGTAGGGGTGCGGCAGGGGGTTGTCAAGCAACCGACCGGTCGGACGGTCCGGCCGAATCGTCCGTGGGTAGACTGATCGGAGTCGGACGGAGTTCAGCGGGAGGTAACCGGGTCGGTCGATCATGGCTCGGAGTGCGTAGCTTGAGGGCTCAGGAATGCGTAGCCTGAGGTGGTTCCTGCGGCTGCTGGCGAGGCTGTTCTTCCGCAGCGTCGAGATCGTCGGCACCGAGAACGTGCCGCGAGGGGGCGGCGGTCTTCTCGTCGCCTGGCACCCGAACGGGCTGGCGGACGGCATCCTGTTGCTCGGCTTCAGTCCGAGGCCCGTTACGTTCGGGGCCCGCCACGGCCTGTTCCGGCTGCCGATCGTCGGCTGGCTGTTGCGGGGCGCCGGCGCGGTGCCGCTCTATCGCCGCCGGGACCGGGGAGAACCCGGTGCCCGGATGAGCGACGAGGAGCGCCGGGCGGCGAACCATCGGAGTCTGGGAGCCCTCGCGGTCGCCGCCCGCCACTCTTTCGTGGCGGTCTTTCCCGAGGGTGCGACCCACGACGAGCCACGGTTGCTCGAGTTGCGGGCGGGAGCCGCGCGGCTGTTCGAACTTGCCCAGGAGGACGGCGGCGATCCCGCTCTCGTGCCCGTGGGTCTCCACTACGAGCGGAAGCACGCCTTCCGTTCCCGGGCCCTGATCGCCTTCTATCCGCCGGTCGACCTGCCGGAGGATCTACGCCCGGAGCGAGGTGGCGCACGGTGCCCGGACCCTGATTGGTCCGCTACGGAAGGGACCTTCGTGGACCGCCTTACCGGCCTGATCCAGCAGCATCTGATCGAGGTCACCCATCCAACCGAGAGTTGGGAGCTTCACCGGGCGATGGAAAGAGTGCGGTCGCTGGTGCGCGCGGAACAGGCCCTGCGCGAGGGCGTGGCACGCCTGGGACGAGCGCCGATGCAGGAGCGGGATGCCGGCTTCGCCCGGGTCTGGGCCGGCTACCGGAAGCAGCGCGCGATCGATCCTCGCGTCGTGGACCGGCTTGTGGCGCGGGTGAGCCGCTATGGCGAGGCGCTGGAGTTGCTGGGCCTGAACGACCGGGACCTGGACCGGCTGCCCGTGCGCCGAACGGCGCTGCGCCTGGTCCTGTTGTGCGCCGAGGCGTTGATCATGCTCCTCCTGTTGCCGACGCTGGTTCTGGTCGGCAACCTGGTGAACCTGCCGGCGGCTCTGCTCGTCGCCTTCGGCGCCAGGAAGTTCTCGAAGACCCGAAAGGAGCAGGCGGGGCTCAAGATGTTCCTGGGGCTGGTGATCCTGCCCACGGCCTGGATCGCCGCCAGTCTGGCGGTTGGCCTCGCCTGGACCGAACCCTTGCCCGGTTTCGACTGGAGGCCGGAGGCACTTTGGGTTCGGGTTGGAGGAATGATGGCCCTGTGCGGGCTGTCGGCCCTGCTCGGCCTTCGCTACCACCGTTTCATCCAGGAACTCGGTCGCGGCCTGCGCGCACTATGGATGGGCGGGTTTCGCAGGGGTACGGTGGAGCGGCTGCGCCGGCAACGTTCCGCGCTGTACGACGAGGTGATCGGCATGGTGGCGGTTCTCGACGTCTGACGGCGGCCAAGGGATCCGCTGCCAGCCGGTTGTTGTAGCCTCCCGGTGCCATGGGGCGGGTCATCGTTGCCTTCTTGGGACGTCTTGCCCGTTCCGGCCCTGCGCGGCCGTTGCGGTTGGCGCTGCGCCGCGTCGTCGGCGTGGGCGCGTACGATCGCCTTCGCCTGGCGGTGTGGGCGCGGGCGAAGGAGGTCGCGAAGGTGGATCCGCTTCATGCCGACATCCTGCCGCTGATCGAGCAACTCGACGGCGCCGGGCACCTGAGGGCCGGCGCTGCGAGGAGGCTGCGATCGGTGGCCAGGGGGATTCGCGCCGAGGTGAGGCGGGAAGCACGGAGCGCCTGAGGCCGCAATGCGCGTCGGTTTCGACGTGAGCAAGCTGTTCGGGCCCCGGGACGGCGTCGCCAGGTACTCGGCCAGTCTGCTGGAGGCGCTGGCGGAGCTGTCGGAGCAGCGCGGCGGCAGGCCGGGCCTCGTGCTGTACGCGCTCGACGCGGAAGTCGATTCGGGCGGCTGGAAGCGGCTCCTGGAAGGACTGCCCGGGAACGTTCGTCGTGGACCGGGACGCTGGCCGCGGCGCCGGGATCTCGATCTGTTCCACATCCCGACCTTCGCCGACCCCGCCTGCTTCGACGGACCAGTGGTGTTCACCATCCACGACCTGACCTTTCTCACCCACCCGAAGTTCCACGTGCCGGCGAACCGGAACCAGTGTCTCCTGGCCACGCTGCGGGCGGTTGCGCAGGGGGCCACGATCATCGCCGTGTCGGAGGCCACGGCCGGGGAAGTGCGGAAGTGGTTCGCGTTGCCGGATGATCGGCTTCGGGTCGTCTACGAGGCGGCATCGGCGGCTTTCGCGGCCTTCGACGGCCTCGACCTGGAGGCGGCGAGGCACCGGCTGGCGGAGCGCTTCGGTCTCGACGGGCCGTTCGTCCTCTCGGTGGGAACGCTCGAACCGCGCAAGAACATCGCCCGACTGATCGAGGCGTACGGCGGTCTCGGCCCGGATCTGCGGAACCGGGTCCCGCTGGCCCTGGTCGGCGGCGGAGGCTGGAAGCGGGACGCCGTGTTCGCGGGCGACTGGCCCGACTTCGTGCGCCGCCTCGGCGCCGTGTCGGAGGAGGACCTGATCGCTCTCTACAATGTCGCGTCGGTGGTGGCCTATCCGTCGCTGGTCGAAGGATTCGGACTGCCGGTGGTGGAGGCGATGGCCTGCGGTACGCCGGTCCTCACATCGAACCGGTCGTCGCTGGTCGAGGTGGCTGGAGATGCCGCCCTGTGCGTCGACCCCTTCGACGTGGCGGCGATCCGGCGCGGCCTTGACGTCTTGCTGCGCGAGCGGTCGCGGCGCGATCGCTACCGGCAGGCCGGTCTGGAGCGCGCGGCCACCTTCTCCTGGCGGCGGGCCGCCGAGGAAGTGGTCGGCATCTACGATGAGATCGTGAGCGGCTGCTCGCGGACGGTCGGCGTCCGATGACGCACGGGGCTGCGGGGCCGGGATCGATCGGCGTCGTCGCCTACGAGATGGAGGGCGCGCCGACGGGCGTGGGGAGGTATCTCGAGGAACTGCTGACGGCTCTCAGAGGCACGCCCCGGGCACATGGCTGGCGTCTGAAGCTGTTCTTCAAGGGCGAACCCTTCGCGCATCCGCTGTGGACCGGAGGGGAGGCGACGGGTTGCACTTGCGAGGCCGTGTTCGATCGGCGGCCGGACGCGCATCCGATCTTCTGGGAGCAGATCCGCCTGCCCCGCGTCCTTCGGGCGCGACCCGTGGACCTCCTGTTCTCGCCAGGCTACAGCCTGCCTGGAGGGGCCTCTCGTGCTTCGCTCGTCACGATTCACGACCTGTCGTTCGAGGTCCTGCCGCGCGACTTCGGCTTCAGGGAGAGGTGGCGGCGACGCTTCCTCGCACGCCGTGCGGCCCGCTCGGCGACCAGGGTGCTGACCGACACGGGTCGGACCGCCGCCGAACTGCAGGGGCGGTACGGGGTACCGGAGGAACGGATCGCGGTCGCGCCACTGGGCGTGTCGCCCCGGTTCGAGCAGGCCGGGCAGTCGGTTTCTCGCCGCAACGCAGGGGCGGGAGACCTCGCGGGGCTGGGGGTACGGCCTCCTTACCTGCTGATCCTGGGTTCCATCTTGCAACGCCGTCGACTGGACCTGGTGCTGGCCGGCCTGACCAGGTTGTTGGGAGAGCCGGCTCGGGCGGGGGTGGCGACGGCTGCCGGCGATCTGCCCGTCGAAGAACTTCAGCTCGTTGTGGCCGGCGCGAACCAGTTGCCGAGGCCGGACGACCTGGACGGCTTGATTCGCTCGAGTGGCTGTGCCGATCGGGTGATCCGGGTCGGCTACGTCGATGACCGGGCTCTGCCCGAGCTGTATGCGGCCGCTGTCGGGACCATCTATGTGTCGGAGTACGAGGGCTACGGGCTACCGCCGCTCGAATCGCTGGCAGCCGGTGTGCCGGCGCTCGTTTCGGACGCGCCGGCGCTGCTTGAACTCTGGCCGGACTATCCGCTCAGGTGCGACCGGCTGGACATCGACGGCGTGACCGACGGTCTGCGCCGGCTGCTGTTCGATCGGGGGGCGCGTAGCGTCGCGAGTGTGCGGGGTCCCGAGCGCGTTCGTTCGTTGACCTGGACGGGGGCAGCGGAGCGCTTCGCGATCGAAGTCGAGACGGCCTGGCGGACGGTACGAGAGACTCGGTCGTGAGTGGCTCGGACGCACCGGCGGTCAGTGTCCTGGTCGTCAACTACAACGCGGGTCCTCACCTCGGCCATTGCCTTGAGCGGCTGTGCGAGGTAGCGAAGGAGTGGCCGGCGCCCGATGCCGGGCTGGAGATCGTCGTGGTGGACAATGCCTCGACGGACGGTTCTCTGGAGGCGGTTCGGAAACTCGAAGACCCGGCCCCGGCGGTGCGGCTGATCGCGTCTGCGCGCAACCTGGGATTCGGCGCCGCGTGCAATCTGGCGGCCCGGGAGACCGCGGGCCGCTACCTGCTGCTGCTCAACCCAGACGCCTGGACCGACGCGGCGTCACTGCGGCGCCTTGTGGACGCTCTGGACGCGGATGCAAGGCTCGGGGTCGTCGCTCCCAGCCTTCACTACCCGGAGGGCTCGCCGCAGTTCGTCTGGGCGCCCCCGGTGGGAATCGTGGGGGAGGCAATCCAGAGGTTCCGCAACCGGTTCGAGGGGAGAGCCTGGAACCACGGGCTGTTGCCACGGCTGCTCCGGCCGCTGCTCGGGCAAGGCTGGTTCTCGGCTGCCTGCCTGCTCGTTCGCCGAAGCGCGTTCGAGGAGGTCGGCGGCTTCGATGAGAACTTCTTTCTCTACTTCGAGGATGCCGACCTCTGTTTGCGGCTGGCGAAGGACTGGCGTCAGCGCCAGGTGAAGGGCGCCCGTGCCTGGCACCTGCGCGGCGTCACGACGGGTCGGCCTGGGAACCGGCTCCTGTCGGCTGAGGTGGAGCGGTTCTACCGTGCCTCCCAGTTGCGCTACTACGACCGTTACCGGCCGCGCTGGGAGCGCTCGTACCTGCGACGGCGATTGCGCCTCAAGTTCAGTCGAGTCGCCGACGAAGAGCAGAGGACGGCGCTGCTGCGCCTGCTCGAGGGAGCCTGACGGCTGCTAGGGTGACGGCGACCGCCGGTTCCCGCGGACCGGAATCTGAGACGACCGCCGTGCGCCAGTACCTCGACCTGTTGCGGGAAGTGCTCGACGACGGCGTCGTTCGCGATGACCGCACGGGCACGGGGACCCGCAGCGTGTTCGGCCGGCAGTTGCGTTTCGATCTCGCGGACGGGTTTCCGGTGTTGACGACGAAGCGGTTGCACCTGCGGTCGATCATCGTCGAGCTGCTGTGGTTCCTGCGTGGCGACACGAACGTCGACTACCTGCACCGGTACGGCGTGTCGATCTGGGACGAATGGGCGGACGAGCGCGGTGACCTCGGTCCCGTCTACGGCTCGCAGTGGCGGTCCTGGCCCGCGCCGGACGGCCGGTCGATCGACCAGATCGCGGCGGTGATCGAGCGCATTCGGAGCGAGCCGCATTCGCGGCGCCTGATCGTCAGCGCCTGGAACGTCGCCGATGTCGACACGATGGCTTTGCCGCCCTGCCACACGCTGTTTCAGTTCTACGTCGCCGGCGGCCGGTTGTCATGCCAGCTCTACCAGCGCAGCGGCGATCTCTTCCTGGGAGTGCCCTTCAACATCGCGTCCTACTCGCTGCTCCTGATGATGGTCGCCCGAACCTGCGGACTGGAAGCCGGCGAGTTCGTCCATACGTTCGGTGACGCGCACCTGTACAGCAACCACGTGGACCAGGCGCGCGAGCAGTTGACACGGAAGCCTCGACCGTTACCGAGGATGCACATCAATCCGGACGTCGACTCCGTGTTCGACTTCACGCTCGACGACTTCGAACTCGTGGGCTACGAGCCTCATCCGCCGATCCGCGCCGCGGTCGCGGTCTGAGAAGGTCGAGGGGTGCGACAGTGAGGGTCTCGGCGATTCTGGCCGCGGCGACCAATGGCGTGATCGGGTTCGAGGGTCAACTGCCCTGGAAGCTCAGGACCGACGTACGGCGCTTCAAGCGGCTGACCACGGGCCATCACGTGGTGATGGGCCGGCGCACCTGGGAGGAGATCGGCTGCCGGCCCCTGCCGCAGAGGACGTGCGTGGTCCTGAGCAGGCGGCCCGGCTTCGAGGCCTCCGGCGCCGACGTGCACCGCTCGCTCGAAGCCGCGATCGCGGCGGCACGCCGGGCGGGCGAGGAGGAGATGTTCGTGATCGGCGGCGCCGGCCTGTTCGGCGCGGCGTTCAGGTTCGCGGACCGCGTGTACCTGACCCGTGTGCTGGCTGAGGTCGAAGGCGACACCGCGGTCGATCTGTCTCCGCTGGACGGCTGGCGGGTGGAAGCGTCGGAGGATGTGCCGGCCGGGCCCGAAGACGACCATCCCACCCGCTTCGAGGTCCTGGCGCCGCCGGCAGACGGCCGGTGAGCGAGGGGCGCGCCAACCCGGTGAGCCGCGCCGAACTGCTGCTCGGCTGGGCGCTCGAGGCGGGGTTCGACCGCGCGGGCATCGCCACGCTGGAGCCGCAGGCCGGAGCCGGGTCCTCCTTTCTGCGGCGGCTGGAACGGGGCCTCTTCGCCTCGATGTCATGGCTCGGGCGCCGCACGGGCCGGCGGGTGGTCCCGGCCTCGCTTCTCGATGGCGCCAGGTCGGCGCTCTGTGTCGCGCTTCACTACCACCCTCTGGAAGGTGAGCCGGAACCGGTGGGCGACCTCTGGCCCCGCGTGGCGCGCTATGCCCGCGGCGACGACTACCACGACGTGATGGAGCGCCGTTTGCGCCGGCTTTCCGCGCGCATCCGGGAGGCGTTTCCGGGTGTCGGCGCTCGTCCCTACGTCGATACGGGGCCCGTGCTGGAACGGGCCCTGGCGGCGCGGGCCGGTCTCGGCGCCGTGGCCAAGAACACGCAGTTGCTCGACCGGAGCGGTTCCTGGTTCCTGCTCGGCGAGCTGTTTCTGACCCTGGAACTCGAGCCGACCGAGCCGCTGGCCGAGGATCTTTGCGGGGATTGCCGCCGGTGCCTCGACGCGTGTCCGACCGGAGCGCTACCGGAACCCTGGGTGCTGGACGCGGAGCGGTGCATCAGCTATTGGACGATCGAGCACCGCGGGGAACTGCCCGAGAGGGCGCGCACGATGGTCGGAGACTGGGTGTTCGGCTGCGACATCTGCCAGGAGGTCTGTCCGTGGAACCAGCACCGGGCGGCGCCCGTCGAGCGCCAGCGGGTCGGGATCTTCGGGCTTCCGACCGGCCGTGCCGAGCTGGACCTGACCGGCCTTCTGTCGATTTCCGAGGAGGGCTACCGCAGCCGTTTCCGGCATAGTCCGATGAAGCGCGCGGGCAGGTCCGGCCTGCGTCGCAACGCGGCCGTGGCGATGGGGAACCGGGCTGACCAGGTGTACGCCGTCGCCCTCGAGCAGGCTCGGGAGAGCGACGATCCGGTCGTCAGCAGCCATGCGGACTGGTCGCTCGAGCGCTTGGCCGGGAACGGCGGTGGGGGCCGTAAGTCACCTGAAATCAGGGACTAAGGGCGGTCCAAACGACTCGATTGGAGAACCTCCGACCGGTTGACCGCGTGGTGCCGCGTCCCTATACTTGTTCGTCTGACCCCGGCGCCGGTTCGTCCCTTGGCGACTGCCTGTGGTGGTTCGCCCAGGGGCTCATTGTCGCCACTCGAAGCACCTAGAAACGCCTACCGCTGCGGTTCCGGATACCGCGGCGAGAACACAGGAACACATGGAACCCATCGAAGAACACACGCCCAAGGCGCCTCCGCCGGAGGCGCCCTCCGCAAAGGCGCTTCCACCGGAAGCGCAGGTACAGGACGGGGACAACCTGTCCTACGAACAGCTCGTCGAGATGTACGACGACAGCATGCGGCATCTCAACGAAGGTGAGATCGTCTCCGGAACGGTAATCGCGATCACGGCCAACGATGTCGTCGTCGACGTCGGCTACAAGTCCGAGGGGCTGGTGCCGATCCACGAGTTCACCTCCCGGGACGACAAGCTCCAGATCAGCATCGGCGACGAGGTCGAGGTCCTGCTCGAGCAGACGGAAGGCGCGGACGGGCATGTGATGCTCTCGAAGGTCAAGGCCGAGCGCATGCGCATCTGGGCGCAGGTCGAGACGAGCTTCAAGGAAGGCAAGGTGATCACGGGCCGTGTGATCGACAGGATCAAGGGAGGGCTGACGGTCGATGTCGGCCTGCGTGCGTTCCTGCCGGGTTCCCTCGTCGACATCAAGCCGGTCAAGTACCTCGAGTCGTTCAAGGGTGAGGAACTCGAGTTCAAGGTCATCAGTCTGGACCGTCGCCGCAACAACATCGTGCTGTCGCGCCGGGCGGTGCTCGAGAAAGAGTACGCGAAGAAGAAGGCCGAGACCCTGACCAAGCTGAAGGAGGGGGTGCGGCTTCCGGGCGTGGTCAAGAACATCACCGACTACGGCGTGTTCGTCGACCTGGGCGGAATCGACGGCCTGCTCCACATCACGGACATTTCCTGGGGCCGCGTGAACCATCCTTCGGAGCACTTCGGCGTGGGCGACGAGGTCGAGGTCGTCGTTCTGCGTTTCGATCCCGAGACGGAGCGCGTCTCCCTCGGTTACAAGCAGACGACCGAAGATCCCTGGACCCTGGTCGACAAGAAGTACCCCCTGGGCTCGCGGGTACGGGGCCGCGTCGTCAGCCTGGTGGACTACGGCGCCTTCGTCGAGCTGGAGGAAGGTGTCGAAGGTCTGGTCCACGTAAGCGAGATGTCGTGGACGAAGAAGGTCGTGCCGCCGTCGAAGATAGTCAGCGTCGGTCAGGAGGTCGATGCGATCGTCTCGGAACTCGACATGAGCCAGCGCCGGATCAGCCTCTCCCTGCGCCAGGTCGAGTCGAATCCCTGGGAGGATCTGGCGGCGCGCTTCCCGGTCGGCACCATCGTGGAGGGCCGCGTGAGGAACCTGACCGAGTTCGGCGCCTTCGTGGAGATCACGGAGGAGATCGACGGTCTGGTTCACGTCTCGGACATGAGCTGGACGAAGCGGGTCAAGCATCCCAGCGAAGTCCTCGCCAGGGGCGACGCCGTCCGGGCCCGGATCACCAACATCGACGTCACGGGCCAGCGCGTGTCGCTTTCGATCAAGGACTTCCTGCCGAACGAGTGGCAGGACTTCGTGGACGGCCACAGTGTCGGTGACGACATCGTCGGCAGAGTCGTCAACGTGACCGACTTCGGCCTCTTCATCGACGTCTATGACGGGCTGGAAGGTCTGGCCCACGTCAGCGAGGTGGACGTCCCGGGCGGCAAGCTCGAGGACCACTACCGGATCGGAGAATTCGTCCGGGCGCGCATCCTGCGCATCGAGGACGAGGACAAGAAGGTCGGGCTGACGTTGCGCGGGGTGACCGAGCTGAGCGACGAAGAGGCCGAGGAGCTGTCGGCCGAGCGCGAGCGGAAGCTGGCCGCGGCTCAGGCCGCGGCGGCTGCGGCGGAGGCGGCGGCGGCGGAAGAGGACGCAGCCGTGGCGGAGGACGCAGCCGTGGCGGAGGAAACAGCCGCGGCGGAGGAAACAGCCGTGGCGGAGGAAACAGCCGCGGCGGAGGAAGCAGCCGCGGCGGAGGAAGCAGCCGCGGAGGAAGCAGCCGCGGCGGAAGCGGCCGGGGAGGACGCAGCCGCGGCAGAGGACACAACCGGGGAAGAAGACACAACCGGGGAAGAGGACACGGGCGGGGAGACCGAGGCGTCCGGGACGGAAGAACCGCTGGAAGCGGCCGCGGAGGCCGCCGGCGCCGAGGTGAGCGCAGATGCCGTGGAGAGCGGCGACGTCGATGAAGTCGCTGAGGCCGATGAAGTCGACGAGGCAGAAGAGGCGGAGCCGGAAGAGGCTGCCGGCGAGAGTCCATCGGACGAGGAATCGGAGGGGCGCTAGTACCTGCTGGACCTGTGGGAGGAGCCGAGAATGAAAGACGCGATCCAGTTCCCTTCCGACATTCGCCACGGCGTGACGAAGGCACAGTTGGTCGAGGAGGTGGCACGTAGCGCCAACCTCACCAAGAAGGACGCGGAGGTCATCGTCAGCACGGTCTTCGAGAGCATCGTGGACTCCCTGAAGGACGGCGACAAGATCGAGCTTCGCGGATTCGGGAGCTTTCGCATACGCGAACGGGGTTCCCGGATCGGCCGAAATCCCAAGACCGGTGCCCGGGTCGACGTCCCGTCCAAGAAGATTCCCTACTTCAAGCCCGGCAAGGAACTCAGGGAACGCCTCAACTCCGACGAGTAGGTCCGCCCGGGGCTGAGAGAAGCAGCCAGATCCCGTGGCCGAGCCCGCCGCCGCGCACGCATGACGACGACTCCGCCTCCCGCCGACTCACGCTCGCAGCCTCAGGGACTCGCCCGGCAGATTCTGGTCGCGGTCGCGGCCTGGGCCGTGCCCGGATCCGGCCACCTGTTGTTGAAGAAGCCTCGCCGGGCCGCCGTCGTCTGCGGCGTGGTCTTCTTCTCCTTCCTGTTCGGGTGCTGGCTGCGGGGCCATCTCTATGTGGTCATTCCCGAGCAGCCGCTCAGCCGTCTTGCGACGCTGAGCTCGATGGGGGCCGGGGGCCCCTACTTCTTCGCTCGCTACCTGGTGGAGTACGAAGGCGACATCCTCTCCTCGACGTTCGAGTACGGCAAGGCCTTCCTGCTCACCGCCGGTCTGTTGAACCTGCTCGCCGTACTCGATGCCTGGGACATCGCCAGCGGCTCGAAGGACTGATCCTGTGCTGACCAGTCACTTTGCCTTGATGGTGATCTACGCCTTGCAGGTCAGCCTGTTCTTCGCCGTGCTCTGGCGGCGGCGCTTCAGGGACAGGGTGCGGCTCTTCCTGCAGATGATGATCGGCATGGTCGGCGGGGGCCTGGTGCTCGCCTGGTTGATGTTCCCGTTTCCATGGTCGCCGCCAACGCCTCTTCCCTGACCAGGATTCAGCCCTGACCGGGGTTCTGATCTCCGCCGGCGAGGCGTCGGGCGACCGGCATGCCGCGGGACTCATGGAGGCGGCGGCTCGTCTGGCCGGGGACCGCGGTCGCATCCGCTTCTTCGGGCTCGGAGGCGACGCGATGGCCGCGGCCGGCCTGGACCCTGTCGCGCACAGCGACGAGGTCGCCGTCGTCGGCATCGCCGAGGTTGTCCGCGAACTGCCCCGCATCCGCCGTGTGTTCCGCAAGCTGTTGGAGGCGGCGGAGACGCGCCGGCCGAGCCTGGCCGTTCTGGTCGATTTCCCTGACTTCAACCTGCGGTTGGCGCGCCGCCTGCGCCGCCGCGGCATACCGGTTCTGTACTACGTCTCGCCCCAGGTGTGGGCGTGGCGGCGGCGGCGGGTACGGACGATCGCGCGCCTCGTCGATCGCATGCTCGTGCTCTTCCCGTTCGAGGTCGACGTGTACCGGGGACATGAACTCCATGTGGATCACGTGGGGCACCCGTTGGTCGACGACGTACCGGAGCTCCAGTCGGCATGGGACCGGCAGGACGGGGTGCCGGAGCAATCCGTGCTGGCGCTCCTGCCGGGTTCGCGCAACAGCGAGGTTCGGCGGATCCTGCCACCCATGCTGCGGGCCGCCGCTGCGCTGATCGGGACCGCGGGACGCGCCGGCCAGGTCCGTCTGATCCTGGCGCCCACGGTCGACCAGGAACTGGTGCGGCGCCTGATCGCCCGCGGGCCCCTGGACGCGGATGAAGTGGACGTCGTGCGCGCCGGCCGGTTCGCAGCGGTCGCGGGCTCGCACCTCGCGCTCTGCGCCTCCGGTACGGCGACCCTCGAGGTGGGCCTGCTCGGAACGCCGATGATCGTGGTCTACCGTGTGTCCCCGCTGACCTACGCGATCGGACGCCTCCTGGTGGACCTGCCGTTCGTCAGCCTGGTGAACCTGGTGCTCGGCCGTCAGGTGGTGCCGGAGTTGCTGCAGGCGGAGGCGGATCACGAACGGATGGTCGGGGTGGCATCGAGGCTGCTGAGTCGACGAAGTCGCATCGACGCCATGCGCGGGGCGCTGGCCGAACTTAGGCCGGCCCTCGGCGAGTCCGGAGCGAGCGAACGAGCGGCCGGCTGCCTGCTCGAGGAACTGGGTCTTCCGGAAGAGGCGGCTGAGGGCCGGGGCCCCGAAGGGACAGCTCGGCCGTGAAGAGCATGACCGGCTACGGCGAGGCGTCGGCGGCCGACTGCCGTCATCGGGTGACGGTCACGGCTCGGTCCGTGAATCACCGCAACCTGGATGTCGCGGTGCGCGTGCGGGGCCCGTTCAGGAGCATCGAACCCGAACTGCGCACCGCGGTCGCGGAAGAAGTCGGGCGCGGCCGGGTGGAGATCGGCGTCGAGATCGAGTCGGCATGGGGCGCAGGCGACTTCCGTGAGACCGACGCGGCCGTGGAACGGTTGCTGGGGACGGTGCGGCGCTGGCAGCGACGGGGCATCGTCAACCCGGAGCTGAGCGCCGGAGAACTCCTGTCCGCCATCAGGGCACTTCGCCCCGAATCAGGAGGTGCCGCTGATCAGGAAGAGCGGGCGCTGGTGGTCGAAACGTGCCGGCGAGCGCTGGCGTCCCTGGTGGCCGAGCGGGAACGGGAAGGGCAGGTGCTCGCCGTTGCGCTGAACGGGCACCTGGCCTCCCTTCGCGCCTGCGTCGGTACTCTGACGGCGCGCCGGAGCGAGGTCGTCGGCGAGGCGGCCGGAGAACTCGAACGCCGGATCGGCGAACTGCTGGGAGTCAGCGAGCCGCTCGATCCGGGTCGGCTGGTTCAGGAAGTCGCGCTTCTCGTGGAGCGCAGCGACACTTCCGAGGAGTTGGAGCGCCTCGACGGCCACCTGGAGGGCTTCGAGGCGGCGATGAAGGAGGGCGGCGCGATCGGTCGGCGGCTCGTGTTTCTCAGCCAGGAGATTCTGCGCGAGCTCAACACGGTCGGCTCCAAGTGCCGTGACCTCGAGATGCAGCGCGGTGTCGTCGAGGGTAAGGTGCTGTGCGAGCAGTTGCGCGAGCAGGCGCAGAACGTCGAATGACTGCGGGTAGATGAAGGGCGCGGACAGAGAGCCGGACGGCGGGATTGAACCGGTCGTCGCCAAGGGGGAGTTGTTCATTCTCTCGGCGCCGTCGGGCGCCGGCAAGACCACCCTGGTCCACCACGGCATGAAGCTCATCGACGGTGTCGAGTTCTCGATCAGCCACACGACCCGCCGGCCTCGGGAGAATGAGCGGGACGGGCACGACTACCATTTCGTCGATCGGAGCACCTTCGACCGGATGGTGGTCGATGGACGGTTCCTGGAGTGGGCGGAAGTTCACGGCAATCTCTACGGCACGGCGGTGGACGAAGTGCTACCGCGCGTCGAACGGGGAGTCGACGTCCTGCTCGACATCGACGTGCAGGGCGCGAAGCAGGTGATGTCGTTGCCGGGCGGTGCTGAAGGCACGCTTCAGACCGCGGTCTGGGGAATCTTCGTCATGCCGCCCAGCTACGAAGCGCTAGTGTCCCGACTGCGGGGACGGGACCTGGACGACGCGCCCGAGATCACGCAGCGTTTGGCCGGGTCGCTGGCCGAGGTGGATCGGGTCTGGGACTATGACTATGTTATTGTCAATGACCGCGCTGAGGCCGCCAGCAGAATCCTGGCGACCATCATTCTCGAGAAACGACAGCGAAGGGGGCGGATGCGAGAACGCGTCAACCGCGTTCTCGCGGATTTTCATGCACATGGACCGTATTCCTGAGAAGATCGACAGCAAGTTCCGTTACGTCCTCCTGGCCGCGCGCCGCGCTGAGCAACTGATTCGAGGTGCTCAGGAACGGATGCCGCGGGAGAGCCCGAAGTTCGCCCGGCATGCGATGAAGGAGATCGCGAACGAGCTGATCGACTGGGACTACGGCGAGGCGCCGGAGTCCTCGGAAGCGGATGGCGGCGACGAGGACGGCGCGGACGCGGAGAGCGGCGGACTGAGTCCCCCCAGTACCGTCAACTAGAGGACGGTACTGCGTGCCTGAACGGGCAGCCAGAGTTCTCCTCGGGATCACCGGCGGTATCGCCGCCTACAAGGGGGCCTACCTGGTTCGCCGGCTTCGGGAGCGCGGCCTTGAAGTCCGCTGCGCGCCCACCCTGGCTGCCGAGAGCTTCGTCTCTCCCCTGACGCTGGAGGTACTGAGCGGCGACCGGGTCTACGGCCAGGAGTATCTGGCGCGCGACGGCGGCAGCGACGGTGCGGAACTGCACGTCGAGGCCGCGCAGTGGGCCGATCTTCTGTGCGTCGCGCCGGCGACCGCGAACACGCTGGCTCGCCTGGCCCTGGGCCTGGCGGACGACTTCCTGAGCACGACGGCGCTGATGTTCGAAGGACCGGTGGTGGTCGCTCCCGCCATGCATGACGCCATGTGGCGGAAACCGGCCGTCGAGGCCCGCGTCGCCACTCTGCGCGACCGCGCCGTGGAGGTCGTCGGCCCGGTCGAGGGTGTGCTGGCTTCAGGTGAACTCGGCTGGGGCCGCATGGCCGAGCCGGAGGCGATCGTCGAGACCGTGTGCCGGGTCCTTGGCCTGTCCGCGACGGAAGACGCAGCACCCGTCGGCCCCCTCGCCGGCCGGAGGGTCGTCGTCACCGCCGGTCCGACCTACGAGGCGATCGACCCGGTGCGCTTCCTGGGCAATCGATCAAGCGGCCGGATGGGGTTCGCGCTGGCGCGCCAGGCGGCGATCCGTGGCGCCATGGTCACACTGGTTGCCGGTCCCGTGAAGCTCGAGACGCCCGCCGGCGTGCGACGGGTCGACGTCGTCTCGGCCGCCGAGATGGAGGCGGCGCTCCACGAGGCGGCGCACGACGCCGACCTGGTGGTCATGGCGGCCGCCATTGCCGACTACCGGCCCCGCGAGTGCGCCGAGCAGAAGATGAAGAAGTCGGGCGGAGACGGCCTGGTGCTGGAGCTCGAACAGAATCCGGACCTCCTGGCCGGTCTGGCGGCGGTGGCGCCGCGGGCGCTGCGCGTCGGTTTCGCAGCGGAGACCGAACATCTGGAGCGCTCGGCGCGGGACAAGCTGAGGGCGAAGAGGGCGCACTGGATCGTGGCCAACGACGTCTCTCGCCCGGACATCGGTTTCGAGTCCGCCGACAACGAGGTCGTCGTCTTCGGCGCGAACGGGGAAGTCGAACGGTTTCCGAAGCAGTCCAAGGATCAACTGGCCGGACGGTTGCTGGAACTGTTCGCCGGCGAGGCGGCGTGAATCGCAACCGTCTGCCGATTCCCCAGGAGATCGATCTGCTGCGGGATCTGGGCTTCACGGACGCCTATCCGCCGCCGGCGGCACCAACGACACGGTCGGCGTCAGCGGCGCCATCGGCGCCGGTGGCGACAGGTGGCCGTCTGGAGCACCTGCGCGCGGTTGCCGAGGAGGCCCAGGGCTGTACGGCGTGTGGTCTTTGCAAGGCGCGGAACAAGGTCGTCTTCGGCGACGGTGACGGCGAGGCGGACCTGATGTTCGTGGGCGAGGGCCCGGGCGCTCAGGAGGATCGGCAGGGGCTGCCGTTCGTAGGGCCGGCCGGACAGCTCCTGACGCGGATCATCCAGGCCATCGACCTCCGCCGCGAGGACGTCTACATCACGAACGTCGTGAAGTGCAGGCCGCCGAACAACAGGGACCCGCAGCCTGACGAGACGGCGGCCTGCCGTTCCTTTCTCGATCGCCAGGTAGACCTCATCGCACCCCGCGTGATCGTCGCCCTGGGCAGGGTCGCCGCGCAGCAACTGCTGGGGACGACCAGTTCCCTGGGACGCCTGCGCGGGACGTGGCACGAAGCTCGAGGCGTGCCGGTTCGCGTCACGTATCACCCGGCGGCCCTGCTTCGGAATCCGTCGTACAGGCGGCCCGTCTGGGAGGACATGCAGGTCGTCCGCGACCGGCTGTTCGGTGCCGACGGGGCGGAGTAGTCTTCGCTACCTTGAAGGCGGCGGCAAACCAATCCGAAGGGGCCGACATCGGGTCGCCGGGTGTCTGCGAGGACGTTTGCGAGGCGATCGGAGGTACGCCGATGGTGCGTCTCCGGCGCTCCCTGGGCGGGGCCGGAGCCGGCGTCGAGGTGTTCGCCAAGCTCGAGTTCCTCAACCCGATGGGCAGTGTGAAGGACCGGGTCGCGCGCTATCTCGTGGATCGCGCGCTCGCGTCCGGCGTGCTCAAGCCCGGCGGGCTGGTGATCGAGGCGTCCTCCGGCAACACGGCGATGGGCCTGGCCATGATGGCGACCACCCGTGGACTGCGCTGCCGGGCGGTGGTACGCCGCCAGACCAGCCGCGAGAAGCTCGATTGCCTGCGGGCTCTGGGCGTCGAGCTCGTTCTGGTGGACGGTGATCTGGATCCCGAGCACCCGGATTCGTACAACCGGAAGGCGCGGAGCCTCGTCGCGGCCGAGCCGGAGGCCTTCTTCCCGGACCAGCACAACAACCGGGACAACAACGAGTGCCACTACGAAACGACGGCTCCGGAGATCTGGCGCCAGATGGAGGGCCGGATCGACGTCTTCGTCGGCGGTATCGGTACCGGGGGCACGGTTTCCGGGGTGGGCCGCTTCCTGAAGGAGAAGGACCCGGCCATCCAGGTCGTGGCGGTCGACGTCGAGGGATCCGTGTTCAGCCGTCACTTCGCGGCTCTCTCCGGCGGCCCCGACGCTTCCGCGCCGGCGGGTCGCTACCTGCTCGAGGGGCTGGGCGACGAGGAGATCATCGACTGTCCGGAGTTCGAGGTCTTCGACCGGATGCTCCAGGTCAGCGACGCCGAGGCGTTCCTTGCGGCCCGCGAGCTTGCCCGGCACGAGGCGATGCTGGTGGGCGGTTCGAGCGGCGCGGCGCTATGGGGCGTGCGGAAGATGTTGCGGGAACTGCGACCGGGCGCCCGGGTCGTGACCCTGTTCCCCGACTCGGGGACCCGCTACCTCAGCACGATCTACAACGATGACTGGCTGCGCGAACGGGGGCTGCCCGTCTCGCGCGGCGAACGCGGGCCTCAGCCGGCGAAGATCAGGTCATAGCCCACGGCCATGATCGCCAGGTCGAGACAGACGTGGCTGAGCCAGGGCGCGAGCAGGCGGTTGCCCGTGGCGCGGTAGAGAACCGACCAGAGGACGCCTCCGAAGACGACCGGAAGCGACATGAGGGTCAGGAGCAGGACCGAGGTGTCGCCAAGATAGACGCCGATGACGACCACGTGGTGAGCCGCGAAGCCGATGGCGGCTACCAGGTGCGACCACCTGGACGAGGTCAGGCGGCGGAGCCGGCCGTAGACGAAGGCGCGCCAGTAGACCTCCTCGAGCCAGGAGTGGACGAAGCTGATCAGAAGTGCCGCGACGACGTAGCGCTCCAGGGTGTCGAGATGGAAGTCGGCCAGCTTGACGGTGATCGCCTCGGCGGCGGTCGCGGCCGTTTCGCCGCCGCGAAACAGCACGGAATAGGCCAGCCACGTGAAACCGGCTCCCGCGATACCGGTGCCCAGGCCGAGCCCAATCGATCGGCCGGGCCGCGCGGGGCCGAAGGCGGCCGCCAGAAGGACGCCCAGGACGGCTAGCGGTCCGGCGAACTGAATCGTCTTCGCACCGAGGTAGACGGGTGCGACCCAGGCCGTGCCCTCGAGCCAGACGAAGTAGGCGAGCGAGGCGACCGTGGGCAACGTCATCGCGGCGCCCAGGATCGTCCACCAGAGCGCTCGACGGCGCGGCTCGATCGATTCGTTCTCGCCGGGCCGGTTCATGGCCGGGCGCCATCCTCCAGGGCGTCGACGTAGGCCTGCCGGTATCTGCCGGCCACGATGTCCCAGGTCAGTTGGGCGACGGCGCGGGCGCGGGCCCGGGCGCCCATCAGGCGCCGCTTTTCCGGGTTGCCGAGTAGGCCCGCGATCGCCTCCCTCAGAGCGGCGCGGTCCTGCTCCGGAACAAGGACTCCCTGGATTCCCGATTCCACCGCGAGGGGGATTCCGGAGACCGTGGTGGCGACCACCGGGAGCCCGCTGGCCAGGGCCTCCAGGATCACGTTGGGCAGGCCGTCGACGTTGCCCTGGGGATCGTGAACGGCGGGGAGGACGAAAAGGTCGGCGCCGCGGTAGAGACCGGGCAGATCGTCGTGGGCGACGGCGCCGGGAAGGTGGACCCGGCTCGCGTGGTCCGGCCTCCATCCGTTGAGCGCCGCCTGGAAGTCCGCCATCTGATCGCCGTCGCCGGCAATGATCGCGTGCAGGTCACTGAAGTTGGACAGCAACCGGGGCAGCACGTCGACCAGGACCTGGAAGCCCTTCTTCGTCGCCAGGCGGCCGACGCCGAGCAGGACGGTGGAGTGTCCTGGAATGTCCAGGCGTTCACGCCAGGATTGCTCATCCGGCTCGCCCGGGAGCTCCCCGGCCGGGCGGAACATGTCGGTATCGACGCCGTAGGGGATGACGCGCGACGGCTTGCCGCGATAGCCGATTCGCTGGACTCGCTCGACGAGTTCGGGCGAGCATCCGGTGAGCAGGCCGCAACGGGCCAGGGCGCGACGGATCGCCGGCCGCGCGAGCGCCTTCTCGGCCAGGAAGACGTCGCTGCCATGAAGGCCCGCCGCGATCAGTGTCCCTTTTCCGTGCACACCCGGCCACAGGGCCACCAGCCCGTTCGGGGCGACCCAATGGGCGTGGAGCAGGTCGTAGCGTTCCCGTCCGAGGTGCCGGGCCACCGCCCTCGCCGCCGCGAGCAGATAGAGGGGAGCGGCGAACGCGGCGCCCGGCCGTACATGTTCGTCCGCGGCCAGACTGCGGCCGTAGCCAAGGACCTCCAGTGGACGGGGGGCGTAGGCGAAGGAGCGGACATCGACGCCGTCGTCGCTCCAGGCGCGGCGCACCCCCGCCGCGCGCGGCGTGAGCACCGTGACGCGGTCGCCGCCGCGGACCAGCCCACGGGCCAGCTCACGGATGAACGGTCCGGCCGTATCGCCGGGCCAGCGAGGGTAGGTCTGGGTGAGGAAGAGGATGCGCAGGATCGCGCTCCTGCCGCCGGACAACCGCTCTCAGCCGACCCGCTCGCGCACCGAGTAGCTGTCGGGCCGGCGAAAGTTCTTGAAGGTAATCAGTTCGCCGATCAGGCCGGTCGTGACGATCTGGATGCCCAGGACCATCAACAGGACCCCGAGCAGCAGCAGCGGCCGATTGGAGAGAGTGGCGCCGGCGAACCAGGTGGCCGCGAGCCAGGCGCAGATGCCCAGGCCGGCCGCGAAGCTGATCAGACCGATCGGGCCGAAGAGGTGCAGCGGGCGGCGGGTGAAGCGGCTGATGAACAGGACCGTGATCAGGTCCACGGGTCCCTTGTAGGAGCGATCCCATCCGTACCGGCTGCGGCCGATGCGGCGCGGATGGTGAGCCACCGGAATCTCGCCGACGAGAAAACCGCGACGGCTGGCGAGCACGGGAATGTAGCGATGGAGTTCCCCGTACACGGCGACCTGCTCCAGGACTTCCCGGCGGTAGGCCTTGAAGCCGGAGTTGAAGTCATGCAGCCTGACGTTCGAGAGGGTGCGCGTCACCCAGTTGAAGACCTTCGACGCCAGCCGCCGGCGCCACGGGTCGCGCCGGGTGCGCTTCCAGCCGGAGACGAGATCGAGGGGGCCGTCGTCCAGCGCCTGCAGCAGACGCGGAATCTCGTCGGGATCGTCCTGCAGGTCGCCGTCCATCGTGACGAGAATCCGGCCCCGCGAGTGATCGACGCCGGCCGAGAGGGCGGCTGCCTTGCCGAAGTTCCGGCGCAGTCGAATGAGCCGCACCCGGGGGTCGCGCTCGTGTTCGCGGCGCACGGCATCGGACGTGCCGTCGGTCGAGCCGTCGTCGATGAAAACGAGTTCCGCCCGGACGTCGATGGCGTCCAGATTGGCAAGGACGCGCTCGGCCAGGGCGGCTACCGTCCCGCTTTCGTCGAGGACCGGTACGAGAACGCTGACGTCGATGGGCGCCTCCTGGTCCCTGTCGACGGACGGCTCGTCGGCCCAGGAAGCGGCTTCGCTCCGTGGCGCCGTCAACTCGATCGTCTCGGCCATCGTTTCGGCGTCCTCGCGGTCAGCCTACAGCAACCGGTCTGGAGCGAAGGCGCCCTGCGAGTTCAGTCGGCCGGCGTCGTGGAGCCCGCGCTTGCCGCTGACGTCCCCGGGAGCGGCGCCGGCTCCGGTTGTGGGGGAACGTACTCGATTCTCCGACCGTTGACGATCAGGAGGGGTGGCTCGGCTTCGAGGTCGAACTGGATCGTCGTCTCCTGCCTGGAGTTCACCTGGATCTTCTGGTCGATCCGGTCCTCCGGCTGCCACCTGGGGTTGCGGAGGAGACTCAGCACATGGGCGCCGGCGGGGACGGGCAGGTCGAGGATGGGCGTCCAGCCGACCGCCTCATCGCCGATGCGAACGAACACGGGACGTTCCGACTCGGTTGCCGGCGCGATGCTGACGGCGCCGGGCCGGACCAGGGGCACCGGCGTCTCAAGCAACCGGTCCACGCCGACCTGGGTCACGACCTGTTCCCGGATCTGGTAGTCGCGGGTGGCGAGTTCGAAGGTCAGGATGTGGTCGACCCCGGCCGCGACCTCGAAGACCCTTCTGCGATCAAGGACCACAGGCGCTTGGCCGTCAACCGAGACGGTAATCCGCGGATCCCAGGCGGGCGCCAGGGCCAGGCGGCCGATGCCCCGGCTGACGGCTGGAGTCGGGTCCGAAGGTCTGGCCGTCGTCTCCTCGGGCATGGTCAGGTTGACGGGCTTGGTGGCAGGCTTCTCGCCTTCGGTTTCCGCGACGACTGCCTGCTGTTCGACCGGAGGCTCGGCGCGCGGCGCGGGCGCTTCCGATCCGGCGACCGGGCTGCCCTTCGACCACCACAGCGTGCCGCCGAGCCAAAGCGCGGTGCCGGCGACCGTGGCGAACGTCAGCCAGCGGCGCCGGAGGCGGGAGCGGGGCGGACGGCGGATCGCGTCGGCGACCGTGTCGAGAGTCGGCGGGGAGGTCGTCTCCGGAGGCACGGCACCTCCGTTGATCTCGACTTCGATCAACGAGGAGTCGGAAGCTCGGGCTGTCTGTACCGTCGTGGCCGTCCAGTCGTTCGGCTCGCGCTGCGAGGAGGCATGGTCGCCAGGCGTCCCGACGAGCTCCTGGTACGCGCCTTCGAGGGCGCTGACGATGGGAGTGAAGTCCGCTGCACGCTTCGCGGGATCGTCCCTGAGGCAAGCTTCGAGTACGGCGACAAGTGATCTCGCGACATGCTGTGGGAGCTGGGCCCTGATCGCCTTCTGCAGGAAACGCCGATGCTTCGACTTCAGCCGGCGGGAGGGCACCTGCCGATCGGCGGGTTGGAAGGTCAGCACCCGGTGTGTGAGCACACCGAACGCGTAGATGTCGGTCGGCACGTCGACGGTGCCGCCCCGCAGCAGCTCCGGTGCGTGGTACCTGACGTGCGCGCGCGGTCTCGGACTCGCGAAAGCCCGAAGGGCGGCGCTGTCGTCGGAACGGATCGTGATGGCGCCGGGGTGGACGTCTCCGTGGACGACGCCCAGGCCATGCGCGTGCTCCAGTGCGCGCGCAACCTGTGCAAGCCAGCCCAGCGCCGTGCGGATCGGCAGTTTGTCGCACTGTTCGAGCCGGGCCGCCAGCGTTTCGGTGCCCAGGCACTGCTCGATTCGGCACGAGGTCGCGCCGTCGATTCCGAAGTCGAGAATGCGGGCGATCGAGGCGTGTTCCAGCCGTCCGACCGCGGCGGCCCGCTTCAGGAAGAGGGCCTGAGCCTCGGCCGCCTCTCCGGTCCAGGTGTCGATGACTACGGGGCTTTCGTCCCGCGTGTCGCGACCGAGATAGGAGGCTGCTCCAGGCTTCGCTTCGAGGCGGCGGAGAATCTCGAAGTGACCAATTTGTTGACTCATGCGCGAATGCCAAGAAGTTGATGAGAGAACGTGATGATAGCACATTTTTCCCGTAAGTTGTTGTGCTTCAGTGGCTTGTGTCTGCTGAACGACAGCGCTCGGGCGGCGCTGCTAGGGTCGGCAGGGCGGAAGCGAAGATGGAAACAGGTGGTGAGAGCAGGGAGCGCTGGGCGCGAGGCCTCGTTTGCTCCGCTACCGGTGTCAGGGCGCCTCTGGACGAGCCGGCCTTCCTGTCGCCCGCCGGCAAACCGTGGCTGGTGAGCTACGAACTCGAGCGGCGATGGGGGGAGGGGCTCGCCCGCGATCTTCGTCACCGACCCTGGACCCTGTGGCGTTACCGCGAGTTGCTGCCGCTGTCCCGTTTCCACGCTCGAGTGGATCTGGGAGAAGGCGGCACTCCCGTCGTGCGGCTTCAACGCGCGGGCCCGGAGGGCGTGAGCGTCTTCGTCAAGAGCGAAGCGGGAAACCCGACGGGTTCGTTCAAGGACCGGGGACTCTCCCTGGCTGTGAACCGGGCCCGGGAGTTGGGCGCCCCGGGAGTTCAGCTTCCGAGCGCCGGCAACGCGGGCGTCTCGGCCGCCGCCTACGCCGCCGCTGCCGGGTTGCCCTGCCGTGTGGCGTTGCCGGAAGACACTCCGGCGACCGTTGCCGAACGTTGCCGTGGATTCGGCGCGGAAGTGGTCGAGTCGGGCGGTACCCTGGTCGACGCCGGTGCCGCGCTCCGGGAACTCGGAGGCGGCTTCTGGGATCTTTCGACCCTGCGCGAGCCGTACCGCGTCGAGGGCAAGAAGACGATGGGTTTCGAGGTCGCCGAACAGTTCGGCTGGCGGCTGCCGGACTGGATCGTCTATCCGACGGGCGGCGGCACCGGGATCGTCGGTATGGCGAAGGCTTTCGCCGAACTCCGCGGGCTGGGCCTCCTGAGTGGGTCGCCCGCGAAGTTCGCGGTCGTGCAGATGGCGGGCTGCGCCCCCATCGTGCGGGCCTTCCAGGACGGCAACGAGCGGGCCGAGCCCTGGCAGGCACCGGAAACGCGTGTCTGGGGCTTGCGTGTACCGAGAGCGATCGGCGATTTCCTCGTCCTGCGCGCGGTGCGCGAGAGCGGGGGAACGGCGGTAGCTGTCGAGGAGGACCTGGTGACGGAGACGACCCGGAGGATGGCCGCGGAAGAAGGACTCCTGATCGGTCCCGAGACCGCGGCGGCGATGGCGGCGGTGGTCGGCCTTCGGGACTCCGGTACCATCCGTCGCGGCGAGTCCGTGCTGGTCTTCGCGACCGGTCACCCGGCCAACTACGTCTAGGGAGGCTTTGGCGCAATGCCCGAGGAGGTGTTCGGTTCGATTGCGGATGGAGTGAACGGGCTGCTCGGGCCAGTGGCCGGCTGGCTGGAGGGTGTGGTCTGGAACACGCCGCCGCAGGCGCCCATCCTGGCCCTCGTGCTGCTGGGAACGGGCCTGTTCGTAACCGTTCGGCTGGGCCTGATCCAGCTGCGGGGTTTCCGGCACGCCTGGGCCATTCTCGGCGGCAAGTACAACGACCCGGACGACGAAGGCGATCTGGTCCACTTCCAGGCCTTGACCACGGCCCTCTCGGCGACGGTCGGCATCGGCAACATCGCGGGAGTCGCCATCGCGATTCGCATGGGAGGTCCGGGGGCCCTCTTCTGGATGTGGGTGACGGCGTTCTTCGGCATGGCGCTCAAGTTCGCCGAGTGCACGCTGGCCGTGGCCTACCGACGGGTCCATCGGGACGGCTCCGTCTCCGGCGGTCCGATGTACTACATCGAGAAGGGGCTGGGGGCGCAATGGAAGTGGATGGCCATGCTGTTCGCCGGCCTGGCCGTCATCTGCTCGTTCGGTACCGGCAACATGAACCAGGCGAACACGATGGCCGATCAACTCGAGTCCCAGTTCGGCCTGGCGCCGGTCTGGAGCGGCCTCGTCTTCGCCTCGCTGGTCGCACTGGTGATCATCGGCGGCATCCGCCGCATCGGCAGGGTGACCTCGATTCTCGCGCCGGGCATGGCCGTGATCTACGTTGGCGGCGCCCTCTTCATCCTGCTTGCCAACATCGACACCGTGCCGGCCAGCTTCGCCCTGATCGTGGAGCAGGCTTTCCGGCCGACGTCGATGGTGGGCGGCGCCGCGGGTTCCTTCCTGATGACGATGATGTGGGGCATCCGGCGCGGTCTGTTCAGCAACGAGGCGGGACAGGGCAGCGCGCCGATCGCGCACGCCACGGCCAAGACGGACGAGCCGGTGCGTGAGGGTCTCGTGGCTTCGCTGGAGCCCTTCATCGACACCCTGGTCATCTGCACGATGACCGGTCTGGTCATCGTGACCACGGACGCCTGGCGCGATCCCGCGCCCCAGAGCTTCGGTCTCGACGAGGTCGAGGGCATCCACCGCGTGCTGGAGGATGACTCCGGACTGCTGGCGGCGCGGGAGGAACGTGCCGGCGTGGGCGGCGGCGCGCTCGAGGTCGTCGACGGAGCCGCCAGCGGCTCGTTCGTGTTCCTCCACGCGACGATCGTCGACGCGCGTCTGGTGGACGACGACGGGGCCGCCTGGAGCGGCAGGCTGGAGCTGGACGCGGACGGCTCCCTCAGCACCGACGGGGCCGAGCCGAGAATCGAGGGCGGCGCCCTGCTGAACGGTGCGCCTCTGACGGCCCGAGCCTTCAGCCTCGGCCTTCCGGGCAGTCGCGGTGACTTGATCGTGACGCTCTCGGTGCTGCTGTTCGCGGTGTCGACGGCGATTTCCTGGTCGTACTACGGGGACCGCTCGACCGAGTACCTCTTCGGCGCGAGGGCGATTCCGGTGTACCGCTGGATCTACGTCGGCTTCTTCTTCATGGGCTGCCTGTTGCCCCTGACCACCGTGTGGACCTTCGGCGACGTCGCTCTCGGCCTGATGTCCTTCCCCAACCTCATCTCGCTGCTCCTGCTCTCGGGAGTCGTCACCGGCTTGACCAGGTCCTACTTCCGCCGCCACCTCGGGAAGGGCGGCGGTGACACCGGATAGGTACGGAAGCGCCCGAAATGGCTGAGAAGGACCGTGGCGTCGGTCCGCTCGCCGTCGCCGGGCTGATCGGGGCGCCCCTTCTCGCGGCGCTGGTCTACTTCGCGATTCCCGAAGCCGTCGTCGGCGCCGATGGCGAGGTCGTTTCCGGCCTCCCGGCCGCCGGCAGGGCCGTGGCCGCGGTCGGCGTCCTGATGGCGGCGCTCTGGCTCACGGAGGCGCTGCCGGTACCGGCCACGGCGCTCATTCCGCTGGCGGCGATGCCGCTGCTGACGGGCGGCGAACTCGGGATCCGCCAGGTCGCGGCACCCTACGCCCACCCGAACATCTATCTCTTCATGGGCGGCTTCATGATCGCCCTCGCCATGCAGACCTGGGGACTGCACCGGCGGCTCGCGCTCCGCATCATCCTGCTGGTGGGCACGCGTCCGCGCCGCGTCGTGCTCGGCTTCATGACCGCGAGCGCCGCCCTCAGCATGTGGATCTCGAACACGGCGACGACGGTCATGATGCTGCCCATCGCCCTCTCGGTCATCGCGCTCGTACGGCGGCGCCTGGGGGAGGCGGCGCCGCCGGCCGGCCAGACCTTTCCGTTCGCTCTCTGCCTGCTGCTGGGGACGGCCTACGGCGCCTCGATCGGCGGCGTCGCGACGAAGATCGGCACCCCTCCGAACCTGGAGATGATGGCCTTCGTGAGTGACAACTACGGCCGGGAGATCACGTTCGCCCACTGGCTGCCGTTCGGCCTCGGTCTGAGTCTGCTGTTTCTGCCCCTGGCCTGGATCGTGCTGACGCGGGTCGCCTTCCCTCTGCGCATCCGCGAGGTGCCCGGGGGAGCGGAGCTCATCCGCAGCGAGCTGCGGAAGATGGGGCCGATGTCGGGACCGGAGAAGGGAGTGCTGGCCATCTTCGGCACGACCGCCGCGCTGTGGACGACGGGCACCTGGCTGGCGCGGCTGGAGATCGGCGGTGTGACGCCGTTCGCTGGCCTTACGGACTCGGGGATCGCGATCGCGGCCGCCCTGTGCCTGTTCGCGGCGCCCGTCGACCTGCGGCGCGGCGTTTTCCTGCTGAGCTGGAAGAAGGCGCTCGAAGCGCCGTGGGGCATCCTGGTGCTCTTCGGGGGCGGGCTGAGTCTCGCCGCTTCCATCCGGGCAACCGGAGTAGACAGCTTCATCGGCGGCCTGCTTCAGGTGCTCGAGGGGACGCCGGTGCTGATCCTGGTCCTGGGCGCGGCCGGGCTCCTCATCCTCCTCACGGAGGTGACGAGCAACACGGCGACGACGGTCACATTTCTGCCGATCCTGGCGGCGACCGCTGCCGTCCTCGACGTCGATCCCCTGCTGCTGATCGTTCCCGCCACGCTGGCGGCTAGCTGCGCGTTCATGATGCCGGTGGCGACGCCGCCGAACGCGATCGTCTTCGGCTCCGGTGAGATCACGATCCCGCAGATGGTCCGGGCCGGTGTGTGGCTGAACGTGATCGGCCTGGTGCTGATCGTGTTCTGGGTCTACGTGGCGGGTGGCCTGATCGGCCTCTAGCCGCCGGCCATGCCGGCCAGTTGCCGCCGGAAGCGGTAGCCGATGCACTTGTAGAGCAGCTTGGCGGCGGTGAAGTCGCTGGCGGGTTGGCCCGGGATCGGCGCCAGTTCGACCACGTCCATCGCGATCACCTGCTTGCGCTCGAACAACCGGCGCAGCAGCGCCAGCGCCTGATACCAGGTGCCGCCTCCCGGTTCAGGCGTTCCGGTGGCCGGCAGCACGGACGGATCGAAGAAGTCGAGGTCGAAGGTCAGGTACACCATGTCGGGAAGTGAAGCCAGCAGCCCCTCGAACAGGGTCCCAAGCTCCGGCCGGGGAAGGGCGTCAAGCTGCTCCGCCCAGATGATCGGGAGGCGATCGTTCTCTACCCGCGCGGCCTCCGGTCGGGTCAGCGAACGGATGCCGACAGCCAGCGTCGGCAAACCGAGATCCCGCACCCGGCTCATGGCGCAGGCATGGTTCCAGGCGGTGCCGCCATAGGTCTGGCGGAGATCCGCGTGGGCGTCGAACTGGACGACTCCCACATCCCGCTCGACGGCGTCACGCGCACCGCGTACGAGCGCCGGCGTAACCGTGTGTTCCCCGCCGATCGCCGCCAGGAACCGTCCGTCCCGAAGCGTGGCCTCGGCCGCGGCGCTGATGCGTCGCAGGACGGACTCGTCGCTGCCGTCCACGTCCACCGGCGGCAGCGTTTCGATGCCGATCTGACAGGGCTCGGCGTCGAGTTCCTCGTCGTAGAGCTCGACGTAGTGCGAGGCCACAAGGAGCGCGTCCGGTCCGTTCTCGGTGCCGCGCCCCCACGAGGTCGTCCGTTCATAGGGAACGGGAAGGACCGCGACGGCGGGTTCCCGGGCGGGCGCGTCGAGCCTCAGAAACGCGGGCAGATCGGATCCACGCATGGCCGCGGCACGCTAGCAGTCCGTGGCGCTACCGGCCGCCTCGCGCGAACTCCCGGGAGGCCGTTCCGTCAATGTCGGCAGGAGGTTCGATGCGCGGAAACGACAGGCCGACCACTACGCTCCGGGAAGTCCCATCCGAAGAACGTCCCCGGGAGCGCCTGCTCGCCCACGGCGCCGGGGTTCTGAGCGACTGCGAACTGATCGCGATCCTCCTTCGCACCGGCCACCGCGGTTGTTCGGTGGTCGACCTCGCCCGGGACTTGCTCTACGACGAGGGTCGGGGGCTAGGCGGCCTGCCGGCGCTCGCCCTGCTGGTGGAACACGACCTGCCATCGCTGCGCCGGAAGGGGCTGGGGGATGCCAAGGCGGCCACCGTCCTGGCCGCGGTGGAGCTGGCTCGCAGGCTGGCGCGGGCCCAACTGCCCGAGCGGAGGCCGCTGGGCAACGTCGCCGCGGTCGCCCGCTACCTCAATCTGCGCTACGCGCGCCTCGATCAGGAAGCGATGGGGGCGATCTACGTGGACGTCCGGGGCCGCATCATCTCCGAGCGTGAGCACTTCGTCGGCGGTCTCGACCGCGCCTCGGTGGAACCCCGGGCGGTGCTCAAGGAAGCGCTTCGCCTGGGCGCGACGGCGGTCGTCATCTTCCACAACCACCCCAGCGGCGATCCGGAGCCCAGCCCCGAGGACATCGCCTTCACCCGCCGCCTCAGCCGCGCCGCCGCCGCCGTCGGCATCGACCTCGTCGACCACCTCGTCCTCGCCGGCGGCCGGCGCTGGGTCTCCCTCCGCGAGCGCCGGCTTCTGTGACGCACCCGCCCGGCTGGACGTCATCGCCCATTGTGTCGGCTGCGCCGGGAGCCAGGAGGTAGGGGATCTCAGAGGGAACCGGGGTGGGGTTGCGTGGATCCTCGGTGGGTTCTGGTGCCCCCGTGCCATTGGAGCAACTGCGGCCTCGCGCGTTCGGGATTGCTAGGGTGCCTCTCATGGCGAACGGGCCTGTCCATCTGCATCTGGATTGCGCGAGCGGGATCTCGGGGGACATGTTCCTGGGGGCTTGTCTGGACCTGGGTTTGCCGGTGTCGATGCTCGAGGAGATCGTGGAACGGCTGGGTCTGGACGGGGTGGAGTTGCGGGTGGAGCGGGCGAAGCGGGGCGGTCTGGCGGGGGTCCGGTTCTCCGTGCTGCGGGACGGGCAACCGGTCGAGGGGGCAGGCAGCGAGGGTGCTTCGCATCGGCGGTTGTCGACCATCCTGCGCATGATCGAGGAGAGCGGTCTCAGCGACGGTGTCGTCGAGCGCGCCTCGGCCCTGTTCCGGCGACTGGGGGAGGCGGAGGCCCGCGTTCATGGCGTGGACGTCGATGAGGTCCACTTCCACGAGGTGGGCGCCGACGATTCGATCGTCGACCTGGTAGGCGCGGCGGTTGCGCTTGAGCACTTCGGCGCGGCCCGGGTTTCCTCGTCGACTGTCGTCGTGGGGAGCGGCACCGTCTCGACAAGACACGGCGTAATGCCGGTCCCCGCGCCTGCGACCGCTCTGCTACTGGAGGGCATCCCGATCACTTCCGGCGGGGCTTCCGGCGAGCTCACGACACCCACCGGCGCCGTCATCGTGCGGGAGTTGGTCGACGAGTTCGAGCCGTCCGCGACAACGGCTCCTCGGCGAGTAGAGGGCTACGGGATCGGACTGGGCAGTCGCGAACTGGCCGATCGTCCCAACGCACTCCGTCTGCAGCGGGCGACGCCCCTCGCCTCCGCTGGCGGACCGTGGCGTCAAGTCGCGGTCCTCGAGTGCCAACTCGACGACGCGACCGGCGAAGCGATCGCCTACGCCGCCGAATCGCTACTCGAAGCCGGTGCCCTCGACATCTTCGCGACCGCCGTACAGATGAAGAAGTCGCGGCCTGGCGTGGCCGTCACCGTTATCTGTCATCCGGAACGGTCCTCACAATTGGCCGAACGCCTCCTCCTCGAAACCGGCTCCCTGGGCTGCCGCCGCACCGTCGTCGACCGCCTGGAGGCCGAACGCTCCATCTCGACGGTTACCACCCCCTTCGGCGAAGTGAGGGTCAAGCAAGCCACCATCTCCGGCCGATCCCTCGGCTCAGCCCCGGAGTACGAAGACGTCCGCCGAATCTCCCGCGAACAGGAAGTCGCCTTCCGAGAGGTCTACCGAGCCGCCCTCCGCGCCACCACCGACTAGTTAGAGACGCTCGACGGTGGTCGGCCGGCCGACGACGTGGACTGAGCCCGCAGTCCGACGACGACCAGTCCGCGCGGCGGCCGATGGAACCCCTCCCCCCGGTTCCCGGACGGCGGGTTCAACCGCTCAAGGCAACCGAGCGGCCACCGACGCCCCAAGCCGCCGCCGCGCGGACGGCCTACCGCCTAGTCGCGACGCGGGCCACGACCGCCGCCGCCGCCGGAACGAGGACGCCGTCCCCGGCCGCCGCGGCCGCCCGGGCCGCCTCCGCGGCCGCCACGCCCGCCCGGACCGCCGCGTCCGCCTCGACCGCCGGGGCCCCTGCGGTCGCGTCCCCGGTCGCGGTCGCCGCCGACCGGAGCCGGAACGCCCATGCCCTCGTAGTCCTTCGGATCGAAGTCGGGGTCGTCCATGATGACGGCCTTGCGTGAGAGGCGGACCTTGCCCGAGGGGTCGATGTCGATCACCTTGACCGTCATCTCGTCGCCCTCGGTGACCAGGTCGCCGATCTCGCCGACGCGGTAGGGGGCCAGTTCGCTGATGTGGACGAGGCCGTCCGTGCCGGGGAGGATCTCGACGAACGCGCCGAACGGCTCCACCCGGCGGACCTGGCCGGTGTAGACCTTGTCGACCTCCGGCACCTCGGTGAGCCGCTCGATCATCGCGATCGCGCGGTCCGCCGCGGTGGAGTTGGGGGAGGCGACGACGACGCGGCCGTCGTCCTCGATGTCGATCTGACAGCCCGTCTCTTCCGTGATGCCCCGGATCGTCTTGCCACCCGGGCCGATCACGTCGCGGATCCGGTCGCGGGCGACCATCATCACGTGCAGACGCGGAGCGTAGTCGGACATCTCCTCACGCGGCTCCTCGATCTCGGAGGCCATGTGGTCGAGGATGTGCAGCCGGCCCGCCCGTGCCTGGGTCAGGGCCTGGCCCATGATCTCCCGGGTAACGCCGGTGATCTTGATGTCCATCTGCAGCGCCGTGATCCCGCCGCGGGTGCCGGCGACCTTGAAGTCCATGTCGCCGTGGTGGTCTTCCTGACCCGCGATGTCCGTCAGGACGGCGAAGTCGTCGCCGTCCTTGACGAGGCCCATCGCCACGCCGGCGACCGGCGCGAGCATCGGTACGCCGGCATCGAACAGGGCCAGCGATCCGGAACAGACCGTCGCCATCGACGAGGAACCGTTGGACTCGAGGATCTCGGACACGACCCGCACCGTGTACGGGAAATCGTCCTCGTGGGGAAGAACGGGTATCAGGGCCCGGCGGGCCAGCACGCCGTGGCCAATCTCGCGGCGGCTCGACCCGCGGAGGAACCGGACCTCACCCACCGAGAACGGCGGGAAGTTGTAGTGGAGTAGGAACTTCTGGTGGGTTTCCCCCTCGTACTCCTCGATGATCTGGGCGTCGCGCCGGGTACCGAGGGTGACGGAAGCCAGCGCCTGGGTCTCGCCGCGCGTGAACAGCGCCGAGCCGTGGACGCGCGGCAGGAGTCCGGTTTCGGTGTCGAGCGACCGCACCTCGTCGGTCGCCCGGTTGTCGAAGCGCTTGCCCTGCTTCATCACGATCTCGCGGAGCGCCTTGTCCTCGAGTTCGCTGACGATCTTGCCGACCTGGCCCCGGCGCTCGTCGTCCTCGGGAAGGCCGTCGACGAAGCCGTTGACGACCGCCTTGACGGCGTCGCGCCGCTCGAACTTGCCGGGGGTGTTCAGGGCGGCCGTGAAGTCGTTCCAGATGGCGCCCTCGACCTCGGCCCGGAACTCGGGGGAGTAGGCCTCCGGGGCTTCCCAGTCGGGCTTCTCCAGGTTCATTTCGCGGAACAGCTCCTGCTGCGCGCGCACGATCTTCTGGAGTTCCTGGTGCCCGGCGAAGATGCAGTCGAGGATCACGCTCTCGTCGAGCTGGTTGGCGCCGGCCTCGACCATCGTCACGGCGTCCTCGGTGCCCACGACGATCAGGTCCAGGTCGGACACGTCGCGCTCCGCGCCGGTCGGGTTGAACACGATCTCGTCGTCGATCAGGCCGACCCGGACTGCTCCGACCGGGTGGTAGAACGGGATGTCGGAGAGCACGAGAGCCGTCGACGCGCCGTTGATGGCAAGAATGTCGGGGTCGTTCTCCTGGTCGGCGGACAGCACGAGGCTGATGATCTGGGTCTCGTAGAAGTAGCCCGAAGGGAACAGCGGGCGCAGCGGCCGGTCGGTCAGGCGGCAGGTGATGATCTCCTTCTCGGAGGGTCGTCCCTCGCGCTTGAAGAAGCCGCCCGGAATCCGCCCGGCCGCCGAGGTGTACTCGCGGTAGTCGACGGTGAGGGGCAGGAAACCGCGAGGTGTGCTGTCGGGCGCCATGCAGGCGGTGGTCAGCACGATCGTCTCGCCGAGCTGCACGGTGCAGGAACCGTTCGCCTGTTTGGCCAGGCGGCCGGATTCGAGGGTGATGGTGCCGTTCCCGATCGGGATGTCCTTGGTGAACTTCATGGTTTTCTCTGTATTTCCTTCTCTGTGTTTGCGTCGCCGGTTGTCTGCCGGCGGGTTCATGTCGCAGGCTTGCGCGTGGGGCGCGCGGGCAGTGTCCGCTCCGCCTGATCGGCGGCCAAGCCGGTCGTTTTCCCGGTTGCGGAGCCGGTCAGGACTCCGCTGCCGTCGCAGGGACTACCTGCGGAGGCCGAGGCGCTCGATCGTCGTCCGGTAGCGGTTGAAGCTCTGGCCGCGCAGGTAGCCGAGCAGCCGCCGCCGACGTCCGACCAGCTTCAACAGGCCGCGCCGGCCGTGGTGGTCGTGTTTGTGGACCTTGAAGTGCTCGGTGAGCTCGTTGATGCGGTTCGTCAGCAGCGCGACCTGGACCTCGGGTGAACCCGTGTCCGTCTCGTGGAGACGGAAGTCACGGATGATCTGGTCCTTCATTTCGGTTGTCTGTGGCACGCTCTGATTCCTCGCTGACTCTGCTTGTTCCGTTCCGCTGGTTCTTTCTCGTGTCGCTTTCTTGCGGTTTCCTTCGTCGTTCCCAGGTTCTTTCGCGGCGCGGAGTGTAGCACGGCGGCCGCTAGCGGAAGACGATCTTCGGCTGGACCACCGTCAGGCCCCGGTCGCCGATCCGTTCCGACACCATCGCCACCGCGAGGAACCGGCCGCGGCCGTCCGTGAGCTGGACCCAATCCCCCTCGCCGGCCTCGATGCCCGGCGCCAGCACCGTCTGGCCGTGGGTGACGCGCCGCTCCTGGGTCGCATCCATCGCGGCGCTGGGGAAGGGGAGCGGGATCTCGTCGAACGGCACCCAGGCGACGCCGAGTTCGGTGACCTCCAACGGATCGGCGCCGCGAGCGACACCCTCGAGCCGCTCCGAGTCCACTGCCCGCTCCACTTCGAACGAGCCGATCCGGAGCCGCCTGAGTGTCGCCAGGTGGCCGCCGCAACCGAGACGCTCACCGAGGTCGTGGGCCAGCGACCGGGCATAGGCGCCGGTGGAGCAGCTCAGACGGAACGCGATCAGGTCGGAGCCGGGGTCGCCGAACAAGCCGCAAGGCCTGAACTCGTAGATCTCCACGTCCTTGCCCTGGCGCTCGAAGTCCTCGCCCCGGCGCGCGAGTTCGTAGTACTTCCGACCACCGATCTTCTTGGCGGAGTAGGGCGGTGGCAACTGGTGTTGCGGTCCCTCGAATTCCTCCATCGCGCTGGCGACGTCGGCCGCCGTCAGATCGGCGGTCGAACCCTCGAACGTGACGTCGCCGGCGGCGTCGTACGTATCGGTGGCCGCGCCGAGCCGGATTTCGCCCTCATAGACCTTCGGCGCCTGGATCAGAAAGCGGGTAAGCCGCGTGCCGCGACCGACGGTCAGGAGGAGCAGGCCGGTGGCATTGGGGTCGAGGGTGCCGCAGTGCCCGATCTTTCGCTCGCCGAGCGCCCGGCGCGCGATGCGGACGACGTCATGGGATGTGCCGCCCGGCCGCTTGTCGACGAGGAGCAGACCGTGGCGTTCGCTACCGGAGGTCACCGCGCATTCTCCACGGCGGTCGCCAGTTCGGCGATCACGGTCCGCTCGTCTTCCCGGCTCTCGATCAGGCAGCCGGCTGCGTTTCGGTGGCCGCCGCCGCCCCGCCGGGCCGCGATGGCGCCGACGTCGATCCGGCCGCGGCTCCTGAGCGACACCTTGACGTCTCCTTCCGGTCGTTCTCGGAAGAGAGCGACGGCCTCGACGTCCCGGATCGTGCGCGGGTGATCGATCAGGCCCTCCGAATCCGTCTGGCAGGCGCCGGCGCGCTCGAACATCGAAAGCTCCAGGCGCACGCTGGCGATCCGCTCGTCACAGTGGAGCTCCAGTGTGCCGAGCATTTCCGCCAGCAGCCGCACCGCCCCCGGGGACTGCGACTCGTAGACCCAGGTCGCGACCCGCTCGGGCCGCGCGCCGTATCGGACGAGCTCGGCCGCCGCCTCGAAGGCCCGGGGCGTCGCGTTCGAGAATCGGAAACTCCCGGTGTCGGTCGACAGGCCGAGATAGAGCGCCGTGGCGGTCGGTTCGTCGATCTGGAGATCGAGCGCCCTCGCCAGGCGCAGAACCATCTCGGCCACTGCCGGCGCTTCGGTGTCGACCCAGTTCGCCCGACCGTAGAGCTCGTTGCCCAGGTGGTGGTCGATGTTCAGGATCGGCAGGAGACTCAGGGCGTCTTCCAGGCCGGTTCGGTCGAGTCGCGGGCATTCGAGCGGCACAACGAAGTCGAACCCGTCCGGAAAGCCGGCCGGCGGCGTCCGGCCGACGAGAATCGGCACGTCCGCAGTGACTCCGGAACAGGTGTCCGGGGTCGGATCCGCGTTCCAGATCGTGGCGGTTCTGCCCGCCCTTCGGAGGAGGCGGGCGAGCGCCACCTCGGAGCCGATCGCGTCGCCGTCCGGGTGGGCGTGGCTCGAGAGCAGGAAGCGTCCGCCCGAACGGAACGCCTCGAGCAGGTCGTGGGGAACGGTGCCTTCAGTGGTGTCCGGTGAGTTCACAGGTCGCTCAGGAGCTGGTCGATGCGTTCGGCGTGTTCAGCGCCGCGATAGAGCTCGAAGTGGAGTTCCGGAGTTCGCCGGAGGCGCAGGCGGCGGCCGAGGCGTCCGCGGATGAACCCGGACGCCCGCCGGATCGCGCGGATCGCCGCCTGGCGTTCCTCGTCGCCGCCGAGCACGGAGAGCAGGACGCGCGCATGAGCGCGGTCCGCGCTGAGGGTGAGATCGGCGATGCTCGCGAGCGCCGCCCGGGGGTCCTGGACCTCCCGGCGCAGGATGTCCGTCAACTCCCGGCGCAGCAGGTCGCGTGCGCGGGCTTGGGATACGGATGTCACCGGGTTCTAGAGCGTCGGCTCGACGGCTTCGTGGTCGAACGCCTCGATCAGGTCGCCCGGTTTGACGTCCTGAAAACGGTCGATGCCGATGCCGCAGTCGAAGCCGCTCCGGACTTCCGTCGTGTCGTCCTTGAAGCGGCGCAGCGAGCCGATCCGACCCTCGTGGACGACGACGCTGTCCCGGACCAGGCGGATCTGGGAGTTACGCGAGATGACGCCGGCGATCACATGGCAACCGGCGATCATGCCGACCTTCGGCACCTTGAAGATCTCGCGCACTTCCGCCCGTCCGCGGGAGACCTCCCGGTAGGTGGGCTCGAGCAGTCCGGTCATCGCCGCGATCAACTCGTCCGTCAGTTCGTAGATGACCGTGTGCAGCCGCACGTCGACCTCTTCCTTGCCGGCGAGTTCCGTGGCGCTGCGTTCCGGTCGCACGTTGAAGCCGTAGATGATCGCGCCGGCGGCGGAGGCCAGGAGGACGTCGTGGGTGGTCACCGCCCCGACGGCGGAGCGGATCACCCGAACCTTGACCTTGTCGGTGGAGAGTTTCTGCAGAGTTTCGCGCAGCACCTCGACCGAGCCCTGCACGTCCGCCTTCAGGATGACGGGCAGCTCCTTGACCTCGCCCTCCTTCAGGCTCGCGAACAGACTTTCGAGAGAGACGCCGCCGGTGGTCGGCGCCAGGTCCATGCGACGCTTCTCCTCGCTGCGGAACTCGGCGATGGAGCGCGCGCGCGCCTCCTGAGCCGTCGCCTGGAAGGGATCGCCGGCTTCCGGCAGTTCGTTGAATCCCGAAACCTCGACTGGAGTGGATGGCGGCGCGTCGGTCACGCGCTTCCCCAGGTCGTTCATCAGCGACCGCACGCGGCCCCAGGTCGAACCGCAGACGAAGACGTCGCCGACGCGCAGGGTGCCGTCCTGGACCAGAACCGTTGCAACCGATCCGCGACCGGTCTCCTTGCTCGCTTCGATCACCACCCCCTGACCCTGCAGTTCCGGACTGGAGCGGAGTTCGGCGACCTCGGCCGTGAGATTGATCATCTCGAGCAGATCGTCGATCCCGTCTCCCTTGATCGCTGAGACGGGCACCGCGATCACGTCGCCGCCCCAGTCCTCCGTCACGAGGTCACGATCCGCAAGTTGCTGCTTGACCCGGTCGACATTGGCGTTTGGCCGGTCGATCTTGTTGATCGCAACCAGGATCGGCACGGCCGCGGCCCGGGCGTGGTCGAGCGCTTCGAGGGTCTGCGGCATCACGCCGTCGTCCGCGGCGACGACGAGGATGACGATGTCCGTGACCTGCGCCCCGCGGGCCCGGAGTTGGGTGAACGCCTCGTGCCCGGGCGTGTCCAGGAACGTGATGCGGCCGCCGTTGTGCCCGACCTGGTAGGCCGCGATGTGCTGGGTGATGCCGCCGAACTCGCCTTCCGTGAGCCGGCTCTTCCGGATCGCGTCGAGCAGCGAGGTCTTGCCGTGATCGACGTGGCCCATGATCGTGACGATCGGAGGACGTTCGACCCGGGTCGGCCCATCGGCTTCGGCCCGGCTCGCCTCCAGTTCCTCTTCCTGCTCGAGCTGAATCTCCTCCTCGAACGAGACGATCAGGGCCTCGAAGCCCATCTGTTCCGCCAGCTCCACGGCAAGCTCCGGCTCCAGCAGATGGTTCACCGTTGCCATCAGGCCCCGGTCGAAGAGCATCTTCAGCAGATCCTTCGCCTTGACGCCCATCTTCTCGGCCAGGTCGCGGACCTGCAGCCCCTCCGAGATCGTGATCGTGCCCCGCTGGCTGCCGTCCTCGACGGCGACTTCGCCGGCCTTCAGCCGGTCTTCCTGGCGCTCGCGGCGCGTACGCAGGTCGACCTGGGGCGGCGGCGCGGACTCCGGTTGAGTGCGGGCCTCGATCGCCGGTGACGCTTCCGCCGCTGGCGGCGCCTGCACGGTCTCCGCCGCCGGTGCGGAGGCGGGTTCAGTCGTCGGAGTTCCGGGCGGCGCCGCCGGGGGCGCCTCGGTGGTCTCGGCGGGCGCCCGCGCAGCTGCCGCGGCTTCCTCCGCGGCGATCTCCTTCGCCGCGATTTCCTCCGGAGTAGGCGGTTTCGGCTTCGATTCCGTCGGCGTCAGGGTGCGGATCGTCTGCTTGTGGACGATCGAACGACGGCGGTTCGGCCGCATCGGTCCGGCGGGCGGACGGAGGCTCGAGATGGGCCGCCGCCGGGGCGCCGCCGGCGGCGCCGCGCGGTCGCGAAGAATCACCTCGCGCTGGGGTCCGGCGATCTTCTTGCCCTCGAGCAGGGCCTTGATGATGTCCGTGTCGATCATCGCGTCTTCTCCCTCGACGCGCACACCGATCGACCGGAACTTGAACAGCAAGTCCTGTTCGGCCACGTTCATCCGCTTGGCCAGGTCCTGCAGCCGAATTTTGCCCATGAAGTCCTCGGTCCCCGTTGTCTCTTTGCTGACTCGCCGAACCCCTAGGTTTCGCCGGTCCCCTTGTCGTCGCCGCTCGCCGACACCTCTTGCTCCGCTTCCTCCGCGGCGGCGCCGGATTCTTCCTCGAACACGCGGGTGAGCGCCGCCATGAAGTCGTCCTCGTCCATCGCCGGGCCTTCGCTGTCGGATGGCGCGGCGACCTCTTCGGGCGAAGCCTGAGCGGTCGCCCACTCGATGATCGAAGCGGCCACCGCTTCATCGACTCCGGGCACCATCGTCAGGGCCTCCGCGCCGGCGCTCTGCAGGGCTTCGAGCTCGCCGAAGCCCGCCCCTTCAAGCGCCGCGGCGAGGTCCTCGTCGACACCGGCAATCTCCGTGAGGTCCAGCTTGTCTCCGCCGATGTCGACGTTCAGCATCTTGGCCAGGGCGTCCGCGACCTCGTCCTTGACGTCCGACTCGCTCTTGATGTCGATGCGCGCTCCGATCAACTCGCTGGCGAGGCGTACGTTCTGGCCCCGCTTGCCGATCGCCAGGGAGAGCTGCTCGTCCTCGACGATCACGTCGAGGTGCGGCGTCGCGCCCTCGTGGGTCACCGAGACCCGAGTGATCCGTGCCGGCGCCAGCGCGCTCTGCGCGAACGTCACCTGATCCTCCGAGAACTCGATGATGTCGATCTTCTCGCCCCGGAGTTCGCGGATGATCGACTGCACGCGGGAGCCCTTCATGCCGACGCAGGCGCCGACCGGGTCGACGTCCCGCTCGCGGCTGAGCACCGCCACCTTCGCACGTTCGCCCGGGGCGCGCACCGCGGTCTTGATGACCACGGTGCCGTCGTAGATTTCCGGCACCTCCATCTCGAACAGCTTGACCAGGAGGCGGGGGTCGGTGCGCGACATGACGACCTGTGGTCCCTTGGGCTGCTTGTGCACCTCGACGATCACGCCGCGGATGCGCTCGCCCTGGCTGTAGCGCTCGTGGCGCGACTGCTCGCTCCGGGGGACGATTGCCTCGGTTCGGCCGAGGTCGACGATGATGTCCCCTCGCTCGAAGCGCCGCACGGTGCCGTTGACCACCTCGCCGACCCTGTGCTCGAACTCGTTGAAGATCTTCTCGCGTTCCGCTTCGCGGATCCGCTGATAGAGCACCTGCTTGGCCGACTGGGCCGCGATCCGGCCGAGTCCCTCGGTCGAGATGGGAATCTCGATCTCTTCGCCCAACTCGGCGTCCTCCTTGTGCTCCCGAGCCTCTTCCAGGGTCCACTCGGCGAAGGGATCCTCGACTTCTTCGACCACCTGGCGGTAGAGGAAGGCGCTGAACTGACCGGTCTCGCGGTCCATGTAGGAGCGCACGGGCTCCTTGATGTGGTGCTGCTTCTTGGCCGCCGATGCGACCGCGTCCTCGAGGGCGACGATCCACTTGTCCAGGTCGATGTCCTTCTCGTGCGCGACCTGTCTGAGCACCTCGTTGATGTTCACTTCGGGAGTGTGGGTCTGAGCCATTTTGGAGTCCCCGGCGTCAGAGTTCGACCAGAAGCCTGGCCTTGTTGATGCTGTCGATGCTGAGGCGCAAGGTGTCGGCGCTGTCGTCTTCGAGGATGAGCGCGATGCGCGCGTCGTCCGAACTCAGGCCGAGGAGCTGCCCGCGTACCGTCCGTCGCTGAGTAGTCCCGGCGTCGGTGTAGGTCACCCGCACCCGGCTGCCGCTGAACCGTTCGTAGTCCCGAACGCCGTAGAGCTCCCGATCCAGACCGGGGGAACTGACCTCCAGCACGTATCCCGATGCCGGCCCGAAGTTCTCCGCGTCGAGGAGGACGGAGGCTTCCCTGGAGACGTTTGCGCAGAGATCGTGGGTGACGCCTTCGCGATGGTCGATCACCAGGCGCAGGCGGTCGCCCCTGAACGCGGCCTCCAGCAGCTCGCAGGCATGGCTGGCGGCCAGGCGTTCAAGCCGGTGCCGGACGTCGGTGAGAGTGGTCATGTGGTAGCGGAGCCGGTTCTCGTTGAATGTTCGTGAGTTCCCAGAACAAAAAAGAGCGGGCCGAACACCCACTCTCAGCAGCCGACAGCCGGTATTCGGCGATTCGCTCTCCGTGGGAGAAGCGCCGGCCGTCGGGCAGCGACTATACAACGGCCGGATTGGCCCGACAAGCCGTTCGCGAGCGCAGGCGCCAGAATGGCGCGCCTTCAGCGGCCTGCGTGACGCTGCCGGCGGAGTGGCCCGGAAGCGGTACGGACCGCGCGCCGGGATGCAGGCGGTTTGCGGGGTTGGCAGGGGACTTGCAGTACTCGGGAAGCGTTGGCCGCGAGGCGTCGGAGAGGCCGGCGCTCCACGGTTGTATGCTTCAGGCGCCGCCTTGTCGCGGCGCCTGGTTCCCCTTACCTGAACTGGAACTTGCGAACGATGAACACGAAGAAGCAGATCCTCTTTACCGCCCTGATGGTCGCCGGCGCCCTCGTGTTCGGCATGATCATCGCCGGCGGGCTGAACCTCACGGAACCGACGCGGGCCGAGGAGACGTCGCGGCCCGCCCTGACAGCGGAGAAGGACTCGCGGGACGAGCAGGCGCGACGGGTGGAGCGCCACGCGAGGACCGCGATCGACAGCTTCGCCGACCTGGCGGAATCGGTCCTTCCGGCCGTAGTGACGGTCGACGTCGTGCGGATCGAGGAGGCGCCGGAGGTGCGGCGCTTCCAGGACTTCTTCCGACGCCTTCCGGGACAGCCGGACCCGGAGCAGGAAGAGCAGCGCTTCCCCGGCGCGGGGAGCGGCTTCCTGATCTCGTCCGACGGCTGGATCGTCACGAACAACCACGTGGTGGAGCGGGCGGAGACGATCCACGTCGGCATGGACGGCCGCGAGTATCCCGCCGAGTTGAAGGGCCGCGACCGGGAGACGGACCTGGCGTTGCTCAAGATCGACGCCGGCGAGGAACTGCCGCACCTGCCGCTCGGCGACTCGGACGCCCTCCGGGTAGGCGACTGGGTCATGGCGGTCGGCAATCCCCTGAGCTTTGAAGCGTCGGTGACCGTCGGCGTGGTCAGCGCCAAGGGCCGGTCGATTCCGATCGAGAACAACCGCGCCGACTTCGCGAACTACATCCAGACCGACGCCGCGATCAACCTGGGCAACTCAGGCGGACCTCTCGTCAACACCGCCGGCGAGGTGGTGGGGATCGCGACCGGCAAGGCGTTCGCCGAGAACATCGGTTTCGCGGTGCCGGTCGACGTTCTTGAGGGAGTGCTTCCCCAGTTGCGGGACGAGGGCCGGGTCCGGCGCGGCTACCTGGGTGTCCAGATTCGGGACCTGGAACACATCGAAGCCCGTTACTACGGGCTGGAGGAGGCGGATGGCGCGTTCGTGTCGGACGTTCAACCGGACACTCCTGCAGAGAAGGCGGGAGTCGAGGCCGGCGACGTCATCCTCGGAGTGGACGAGCACGAGGTGGAGGGAACGCGCGATCTGATCGATTACGTGGCCGCGCTGCCGCCTGGCCGCGACGTTGAGTTGCAGGTGCTGCGCGACTCCGAGCGCATCGGACTCGACGTCAAGCTCGAGGAGCGGCCGTCCCTCATCGCGGAGCAGGAGGAGCCGACGCCGGCCGCGCCGCCACGTGAAGAGAGCCTGGACTGGCTCGGCCTGGAGCTCCGGCCGCTGACCTCGACCTTGCGGGAGCGGGCTCAGTTGGACCGCGGCCAGCGCGGTGTTTTCGTATCCGGCGTTTCCGCCCGCAGCGTCTTCGCGGAGAAGGGCTTCCAGGAAGGGTTGGTGATCGTCGGAATCAACGGCGCCGGGATCGAGAACCTGGCCGACCTGGGCGACGCAACGGCCGATCTCGAGTCCGGCGATCTCGTGCGCGTCGAAGCACTCGCCCCCGGCGGCCAGCGGCTCTTCGCGGTCATCGAAGTACCCTGACGCCTCCGCGGAGATCTTCGCCTTGACGCGGCCCACAGGTCCGCGAGTGCTCGTGGTCGACGACGAGGAGTCGATTCGGTCGTCGCTCCGGATGATCCTGGAGTTCGAACGCTACCGCGTCGACGAGGCGGCGAACGGCCAGGAAGCACTGAGGCGGGTGATGACGCGGCCTCCGGCCGCCGTCCTGCTCGACATCAAGATGCCCGAGATGGACGGCCTGGCGACCCTGTCCGGCCTGCGGGAGCAGGGCCACGAGATGCCGGTCGTCATGATCAGCGGCCACGGCGACATCGCCGCGGCGGTCGAGGCGACACGGCTGGGCGCGTATGACTTCCTGGAGAAGCCGCTGGAGCGGGACCGGGTGCTCCTGGCTCTTCGCAACGCCGTCGAACGGCAACGGCTCCGGGACGAGAACCGGGAGCTCAGGCGGGCTCCCTCGGAACTGGTCGGCCAGTCCCCGGCAATGCAGGAGCTGCGGGCCACGATCGAGCGCGCCGCGCCGACTCCGGCCACCGTGCTGATCACCGGCGAGAGCGGAGTCGGCAAGGAACTCGTCGCGCGCGCCATTCACGCCGGCAGTCAGCGCAGGGATATGCCCCTGGTCCAGGTCAACTGCGCCGCGATCCCGGACGAGTTGATCGAGTCCGAACTGTTCGGTCACGAGAGGGGCGCCTTTACCGGCGCCGTGCGCCGTCAGGTCGGGAAGTTCACGGCCGCCGACGGCGGCACGATCTTCCTGGACGAAGTCGGGGACATGTCCGCCCGCACCCAGGCGAAGGTCCTGCGCGCTCTCCAGAGCGGCGAAATCGAACCGGTCGGAGCCAGGATGGCGACGACGGTCGATGTCCGGGTTGTGGCAGCGACCCATCGCGACCTTCCGGGGGAGATCGAGGCCGGACGCTTCCGTGAAGATCTCTTCTACCGTCTGAACGTCGTTCCGGTGCACGCGCCGCCGCTGCGCGAGCGCCTCGAGGATCTCCCGCTGCTGGTGGAGCACTTCATCGAGCGCTTTGCGAGCGAGAACAACTACCGCCCGAAGAACCTGACCGCGGGTGCGATCCGGCAGTTGCAGGCGATGCCGTGGCGCGGCAACGTCCGGGAACTGAAGAACCTGCTCGAGCGCGCGCTGATCCTGAGTCCGGGCGACAGGATCGACCGGGCGGCCATCCTCAGGCTGGCGGGTTCCGTGCGCGGCGACCTCTCGGAGGCTATTCTCGCGCTTCCCACCCTGCGTGAGTTCAGGGAGAGTTCGGAACGCATGTACCTGTCGAAGAAGCTCGAGGAGCACGGCTGGAACGTGACCCGCACCGCGAAGGCCATCGGAACGCCCAGGAGCAACCTGTACAAGAAGATGGAGCAGTATGGGCTCCGCCGGGAGGGAGCGTCTTGATCTCCGAGCGCCCCGGAGCCTCGACTCCGCACCGGATTCTGGTCGCCAAGCCCGGCCTGGACGGCCACGACCGTGGCGCCAAGGTGGTGGCTCGAGCGCTGCGCGACGCGGGATTCGAGGTGATCTACACCGGGCTCCGGAAGACCCCGGAGCAGATCGTGGCCGCGGCCGTTCAGGAAGATGTTCGGGCCGTCGGTCTGTCGATCCTCTCCGGCGCCCACAACACCCTGCTGCCGGAGGTGGTGGAGGGTCTTCATGTTGCCGGCGCCGGCGACGTGCTGGTGTTCGCCGGGGGCATCGTTCCCGACGCGGACATCGCGGGGCTCAAGGCCGCCGGCGTGGACGAGGTCTTTCCGCCGGGCTCCAGCACGGGGGCGATCGTCGAGTATCTGAACCGCCGGCTGACGGCGGCTGGGCCGGCCGGCGGGTCCGGCCGCTGATGGCGGTCAGCCGGCCCTTCGCCAACGCGCAACCGCCGGGCCTCGCGATGGAGAAGCGCTTCGAACCTGCCTCCTACGAGGGCAAATGGCAGGCGTGGTGGGACGAGCAGGAGCTGTACCGCTGTCCGGCCGATCCGGAAAGCGAGGGGCCGAATCCGTACTGCATCCTGATACCGCCGCCGAACGTAACGGGCAAGCTGCACATGGGCCATGCCCTGCAGAGCACCTTGCAGGATCTGGTCACGCGCTGGCGGCGCATGCGGGGCGACAACGCGTTGTGGCTGCCCGGCACGGACCACGCCGGCATCGCGACCCAGCTCATGGTCGAGCGGCACCTGGAAGAGCGGGGCTCGAGCCGGATCGAACTCGGCAGGGAGAAGTTCGTCGAGCGGGTGTGGCAGTGGAAGCACGAGTACCACGCGAACATCCGCGGCCAGTTGCAGCGCCTCGGCGCTTCCTGCGACTGGTCTCGCGAGCGGTTCACGCTCGATGACGAACTGGCGCGCGCGGTACGCACCGCCTTCGTGCGTCTCCACGAAGAGGGTCTGATCTACCGGGGCGAGTACATGGTCAACTGGTCACCGGTACTGCGGACGGCGGTCTCCGACCTCGAGGTGGAGAACCGCGAGGTCCAGGGCCGGCTGTACCACCTCTCCTACGCCCTGGAGCCGCTCTCGGGAAGCTCCACACCCGAGGAGCCGCTCGTCGTGGCCACCACGCGCCCGGAGACGATGCTCGGGGATACCGCCGTCGCCTACCACCCGGAGGACGAGCGCTACCGTCACCTTGCCGGCCGCATGGCCAGGCTGCCCATCCTCGGCCGGCGTCTGCGGCTGGTCGCTGACGACCACGTAGACCCCGCCTTCGGCACCGGACTGGTCAAGGTCACGCCCTACCACGATCCGAACGACTACGAGATCGGCCGCCGCCACGACCTGCCGGGCGTGCGCGTGATTGGCTTCGACGGCCGAATGACCGCCGAGGCCGGGCCCGACTTCGAAGGCCTGGATCGCTTCGAGGCCCGGCGCCGTGTGGTCGAACGGCTGGAGGGCGAGGGACGGATCATCAAGGTCGAGCCCCATGTTCACAGCGTCGGCCACTCCCAGCGGAGCGGCGAGCCGATCGAACCGATGCTGTCGCCGCAGTGGTTCGCGGACGTCTCCGGCATGGCGAAGGAGGCCCTCGCGGCGGTCGAGAGCGGCGAGATCAACCTGATTCCCTCCTCCTGGGACCGCACCTGGGAGCACTGGCTCAGGAACATCCGGCCGTGGGTCATCTCCCGCCAGCTCTGGTGGGGACACCGCATTCCGGCCTGGTACGACGCGGGCGGCGCCTGCTACGTCGCGATGGACCGGGCGGCGGCCGAGGAACAGGCGGGCACTACCGAACTCACCCGCGACCCGGACGTACTGGACACGTGGTTCTCGTCCGGCCTGTGGCCGATCTCCACACTGGGCTGGCCGGACGAGGAGGCTCCCGATCTCCGCACCTGGTACCCGACCGAGGTCCTGATCACCGGCTTCGACATCCTGTTCTTCTGGGTGGCGCGCATGGTCATGCTGTCGCGGCATCTCTACGGCGAGGTGCCCTTCCGGGCCGTCCACCTGACGGGACTGGTTCGCGACGCCGCCGGGGAGAAGATGTCGAAGACGAAGGGCAACACGGTCGATCCGATGGACCTGATCGAGGAGTACGGGGCGGATGCGATGCGCTTTACCCTGGCGGTCCTCGACGTGCCGGGACGCGACATCCCACTCGACCTGGAGCGGATGGCTGGCTACCGGGCCTTTGGCAACAAGATCTGGAACGCGGTTCGGTTCGCCCTTGCGCGCACCGAGGGCGCCGTGACTCCCATGTCCGGGTCGGAGCTCGAACGCGACGGGCTGGCCGCTCCCGAGCGGTGGATCCTGTCGCGGCTGTCGGATACCGCGGCCAGGGTGAACGACGGACTGGAGGAGTTCCGTTTCGACCGGGCCTGCAACGCGCTCTACCACTTCTTCTGGCACGAGCTCTGCGACTGGTACATCGAGTTCGTGAAGCCCGCCCTCGCGGGTTCCGCCCCCCGGCCGCGCGCCGCCGAGACGCTGCTGTTCGTACTCGATGCGAGCCTGCGGCTTCTGCATCCGGTCATGCCTCACCTGACGGAGGAGCTCTGGCAGCGGCTGCCGCGCGACCCTTCGGCGGCAGGACCGAGGCCTTGCAGCATTTCAGTCCAGGACTATCCGCTAGAGACTCCCGAACTCGCCGATCAGCAGGCCGACCGGGGAATGGACGCGCTGATCGCCGTCGTCCAGGCAGCCAGAAGCCTGAGGCGAGAGCGGAATCTCGCGGCGGCGGTGAAGATGTCGATCGCGGTCGAGGGTGGGGACTCCGACCTGACCGACTTCGTGATCGAGCAGGGGGCCCTCCTGGATGCGGTCGCTGGCGTCTCCGGGATCGGGGCGGGGAACGGTGCGGACTCCGCCTCTCGCTCGCGGGCCGGGGGGCTGAACCTTGCGTTCGAGGTCGAGGCGGCGCCGATGGGCGAGGCCGAACGGGCGAAGCTCAGGAAAGAACTCGACCGGCTCGACGCCGAGATCGCGGGAGCGCGCGGCCGCCTCTCGAGTGCCGGTTTTCTGGAGAAGGCGCCGGCCCACGTCGTGGAGGGCAACCGCAGCCGCCTCGCCGAACTCGAGGAGCGACGGAACAGCGTGATGGAAACGCTTGGCCAGGCCACTCGGTTGTAGGCTTCGCCTCCCGATGACGGTGGACCCCTGTCGAGACTTCGAGCAGCTTGCGAGCGAACTCCGTTCGCGGTCCGGGCGCCTGCCCGAGAACGTCGTGCTCATGGACACGGTCGACTCGACGAACCGGTTCGTCAAGGGCCTGGTCGACCGGTTCTACGAAGAGGAGGCGACGCCGTCCCCGGCGTTCGTCGTCGCGTACGAACAGACCGCGGGCAGGGGTCGCCAGGGCCGTTCCTGGGTCAGCTCGGCCGGCCGCGGCCTCTACTGCACCTGGTTGCAGCCGTTGCCGGTTGGCCGGGGACCCCTGGAGGACCAGCTCGGGACCTTGCCGCTGCTGGTCGGAGTCGGCGTCTGCCGGGCCCTGGCGGCGCAGGTCGACGGGACAGCGCTCCTCAAGTGGCCCAACGACGTGCTCGTCGGCGGTCGGAAGATCGCCGGGATCCTGATCGAGACGGTGGCCGGCAGCAACGGCGAGATGGCCGCCGTGATCGGCTTCGGCGTCAACTATGACTTCGGCGCCGGCAGCGAGCTTCCGACTCCGGTGTCGACCTCGCTTGCACTGGAGACTGGGGCCACGCCGTGCCGGGCGGCCGTTGTGGAACGCCTCGCCAGGTCGCTGAACCGGGAGTTGGGCCACTGCGGCGATCTCGACTACACGCTGGACGCTTACCGTGCCTGCACGGTTCACCGTGAAGGTGACGAAGTGAGTTGCCGCGTCGGCGGCGAGACACTCGCGGGACGGTTCGCCGGTTTCGACAGCGGCGGCCGGTTTCGACTGCGGACCGCCACCGGTCTGCGCACGATCGCCTCGGGCGAGGTCATCGAGGCCTAGGGAACGCTCGGCGTGGTCTCCGAGACTGCCGACCGGGAGTACTTCGAGACAATCGAGGAGGAGTTCATCCGGCTGCGGGGCGCTCCGCTGCTCCTGAGCCCCGCCGACTGGCGCCTGGCGGACCGCTGGCGCCAGGAAGGCGTGCCCCTGTTTCTCGTTCTGGAGAGCATCCGCCTGGTCTTCGAACGGCGCGCCGAGCGGCAGGCGGCGGCGCCGGAGGCGCAGCAGAGGAGGGTGAGCAGCCTGCGCTACTGCCGGCCGGCGGTGGAGAAGGCTTGGGCGGAGTACCGGGAACTAGGCGGAGCTTCGGCTCGGCAACCCAGGCCGGCCGCCATCGACGTGCGGTCCCGGCTTCAGGCTCTGGCGGACGCGCTCCCTCCCGCGACGGCCGATCTCGAGAGCTGGCGGCAACGGCTGCTGGAGCTTCGGGGGTCCGCGCCGGCCGTCGAGGATCGCCTGACCGGGTTGGACCGCGAACTCGTGGACCGCGCCTTCGAGCTTCTGCCGATCCGTGACAGGGAAGAGGTGACGACGGAGGCCGAGGCCGCCCTGGGGAGGATGGCCGGTCGCATCGACCCGGAAAGGCTGGCGGAACTCCGGCAACGCATGGTCCGCAGGCTGGTTCGGGAGCGCCTGGGTCTGCCGCTCCTGTCCCTGTTCGCGGAACGCCCCCGGCCGTCCACCCGTTCAGGTTGATCCAGCCCGGTTGATCAGCCGGCGTCGGTCGCCGCGGCCTTGCGCCAGCGGTCGGCCAGCCGATCGTAGAGCACGAGGCCGACAGTCATTCCCAGGTTGAGCGATACGGCGGTCGGTACGCGTACGTGGTGCGTGCAGCGATCCAGGATGCCATCGGAGATCGAGCCGCTCTCCGGTCCGAACACGTAGCAGGCCCGCTCCGGATGGGTGAAGCCCGGGAGCGGAACCGCCTCCGGCACGATCTCCACCGCGACCAGGTCCGCGTCGCGTGGGGCCGCTTCCAGCAGGTCGTCGACCTCGAGCACCGGAACGTGGCGGTAGGCCCTGGTCGGGTCGGTGGGCAACCGGCGGATATCGATGTCCTTGGAGGCCTGGCCCAGGATGATCATGCGGGCTTGGAAGCAGAGCGCCGCCCGCAGCGCGTGCCCGACGTTCACCGGATCGGACGGGCGGTCGAGGGCGACGCAGGCGAAACCGCGGCCGCCCAGGAGATCGGCGCGCCGCTGCACCCGGCGTTCGATCTTCTTTCCCATTCAGCTCCCCCGTTCAGGTCTCCGCGTCGCTGTAGCGTTCGAACGCCCGCTCGATCAGGAGCTGCAGGGGAAACCGGCTGAGCCTGCCGGTATCGGCCACGCGCTCACCGAAGCTGGTGACGGCGTCGGCGGCGATTCCGTCGCCCCAGATCAGCACGGGCACCGGGTCGGCGCCGTGGACGCCGACCTCGGACAGGGTGGCATGGTCCGCCGTCACAGCCACCCGGATCGGTCGTTCCAGGCGCTCGAGGAGGACGCCCAGCTCCCGGTCGACCCGTTCGAGGAAGGCGACCTTCTGGTCGGGCCGCCGGTCGTGGGCGGCGATGTCGGCGCCCTTGACATGGACCATGACCAGGTCGTGCTCCTCGAGCGCCTCCACCGCGCACTGGAACTTGAGCGCCAGGTCCGTGTCGACGTTCGCGGTCATGCCGGGTCGATGAACCGTCGTTGCGCCGAGCGCCGAGGCGATCCCCATCACCGTTCGGTCGCCGCCGATACAGGCGGCGGAGACCGGCAGGCCGCCCGGCTCCAGAGGCAGCAGACGGTGGACTCGACCCACTCCCCGCGTCAGTACCGCGTTTGCCGACAGACCGCCGTTCCGGCGCCGCGTCTCGTTTGCCGGATGCCGGGCCAGGACGCGGCGCGCCTCCTGTTCGAACAGAGCCAGGACACGGGCCGTCCGCTCGGCCGCCTCGTCGTTTGGGTCGAGCGGCCGCGGCACCAGCGGCGGCCCCGAGGGGGCCCCGTCTCCGGGATCCGATCCCTCGATGGCGGAGGTCAGGCCGTCGCCGCGGAGCGTGATCGCGAGACGGTGTTCGGTGGTAGCGCGGACCCGCACCTTGACCCTGTCCGAAGCGGGGAGATCCAGCCGATCGATGGCCTTGGCCAGCTTCCTGGCGTCGTCACGGATGCGCCCGGCCCGGCGATCCACCACGTAGCCGCGTTCGTCCAGGGTGGCGAAGTTCCCCCGGATGGCGATCGTGCCCGCCTTCAGCTTGAGTCCGGCCCCCAGCGCCTCGATCGGTCCCCGGGTCATGACCCTCGGGGACTGGGAGAAGAGCGCGAGATTCCCCGATGCCGTGTCCGGGACGACACCCGGAGCCACCGGATCCGCCAGGCCGTTGGCGCCTTCCCGGGCCAGGCGGTCCAGGTTCGGTGTGCGCGCCGCTTCGAGGGGCGTCCGGCCGCCAAGGGATCGAAGAGGACGATCGGGGAGACCGTCGATCACGAGCATCAGGACGGGAGGACGCGGCTCGCCCAGCCCTTTCACCGATGCCTGCGTGAGCCATGGCAGTCGTTGGGACATGTTCTGCCCGAGCAACCCGATGGCGGCCGCGAGCGCGGGCTCCCGCTCGGTCGTGTCGAGGGTGGGGACGCCCACTTCCTCCGCCAGCCGAATCAGATGGTCCTGCTGGGCGCGGAGCACGCGAAAGTGATCGAGTTGCCGGTGCGATCTCCTCACGGCGACCGTTTCGCGGGCCAGGAAGTGGCTGCGGTGAACCTCCTCGTCCTCCGTCGTGAGCAGGACGAAGAACTGGTAGGCGTCGGCATCCAGATCCGGGAAGGGAACCAGTCCGGGCAGCAGGTGGACCCCCTCGACGACCAGGCTCAGGTTCTCGGCGATCGCCCGCTCGACGACCGCCCGGACCCCCACGCAGACTCTCGTTGCCTGTTCCTCGAACGTAGCGAGCGGCGGATCCTGAGTGCCGCCCGGGAGTTCAGGCGATGCGGCCTCGGTCGTCTCGTAGCTCGAAACGTGGAGGGCCGGCAGGATGGCCGGCGCGAAGACCATCCGCATCACCTGCCGCACCGTGTCGGTCGCGTTGACTCGATAGATCCGGAGTTGGGGCGCCAGGTCGAGGGCGAGTGTCGACTTGCCGGTTCCGCCGGCGCCGCCGACGTAGAAGATGAGAGGTCTCGGCAACCGTCGCAGGCGCCGGATGAGCCGGTAGCGCCCGGCGACATCGGAGCCCTCCTTCACTTCGAGAAGTTCGGCGATGCGCTGCGCGAGATGCCGCTTCTCCAGGCTGGAGATCTCCTCCCGGACCAGCCGGCGCTGCAGTTGCTCGACGCGACGGTAGGCGTGGTCGAAGTCCAGGCCGGCGGCGTAGAGGCTTCGGGCAAGCAGACCGCGCGAAAACGGCTGGGCTTCGCCCTGGTCGGTGATCTGGATCGGCCGTTCCGGACCCTCGTTGGCGCTCAGGTTTCCTCCCGCGCCCGTCGCAGGGGACAGTTGGAGCAGTTGAGGCGCTCCCCGTCCGGGCCGAGCACGTCCGGGCCGCCGCAGGATCCACGCAGACAGCGGCCACTGATCAGCACGCCGACGGACATGAGAATCACCGAAGCGGCTATCACCGTGATGGTCAGAAACAGGATCGCCATGGCTCGCGGCCGAGTCTAGCCACTTCCTCGACAACGCGGCGCTCTGGGAGAGGTGACCGAAGGTGACGATCCTGGACGACGACGCGTTCACGGCGCCGTACTGGCGGTCGTTCAATCGCGATGCGCCACGGCCCACATCGCATGCGCGTGTTTTCCCCGCCCTCCCACCTTTCTTGCTCTTCACCTACAAGATGGTTCGAGAGGACTTCTCTTTTCTCACGGAAAGTTTGTCCTTCATGGCCGGCACTTGTATCTCTCAAATGGGAGTTGCGCAGGCCTCTCCATTTCTGCAACAAACCCGCAAGGAGGTGCCGGCGAGGATGCATGTGAGGTCGATCGTTCGGGTTGTCGGGTTGTCGGGTTTGGGCGTCGAGCCTGCCGTCTTCGGAGACCGGACCGGCCAGGAGCCGCGGGAATGATGGCGCCGCGTTTTCCGGCCGGAGTGATCGCTGCCGTTCTGGGCGTCTGGCCAGCGGCGGTCCTTGCCCAGCCCGGCACGGAAGACCCGGCGCCGGCGATCCCCGGTCTCGCGCCGCTTAGCGAGGTACTGGTGCTGGAGACGCCACCGGTCGACGTTGTGGCGGCGGTTGCCGCAGCAAGCGTGGATGGCCGGGGAGGCCCCGTGCCGTTCGCCGACCCCTTCGCCGTGGACGTGAGCACGATCAGTCACGGGCGCTGGGAAGCCAGCAGCGACGGGCGGACCGCGGTGTGGCGTTTGCGCGTCGTCTCGCCCGGCGCGGTCTCGCTCAACCTGGGCTTCGATCGCTACCGGATGCCGCCGGGCGGCCGACTGCGGGTCCATACGCCGATGGGGGACGAGGTCGTCGGACCGTTCACGGAGGCGGACAACGAGGCCCACGGCGAGCTGTGGACTCAGGTCCTGTCCGGTGGCGACGCGGTGATCGAAGTGTCCGTGCCGGTTGACCGGATCGGCGAACTCGACCTGCGGCTGGACTCGGTCAACCGCGGGTTTCGCGATCTGGCCGACGTGAGGTCTCCAAGCCATGGTTCGTGCAGCGTCGACGTGGCGTGCAGTAGTGGGGATGCCTGGCGCGATCAGATCCGAAGCGTGGGCCTGTACTCGGTGAAGGGTAGTCTCGCTTGCAGCGGCGCACTCCTGAACAACACGGCTCTAGACGCCAGACCGCTGTTCCTGACGGCGTATCACTGCTTCGCGAACACGGGGGGGACCGCTGCGAGCGTGGTGGTGTACTGGAACTACCAGCGCCCTGTCTGCGGATCGGGAACGGCGACGCTGGGCGACAGCCAGAGTGGCGCGACGTTTCGCTATCTACAGTGGCAAGCCGACATCGCGCTCCTGGAACTCGACGACCGGCTGGAACCGGAGCACGATCTGTACCTGGCGGGCTGGGACCTGGGCTCCCAAACCCCGGCGTCGGCCGTGGGTATTCACCACCCGAAGAACCACTTCAAGTCGATCAACGTCGAGAACGAACTTCTGAGGCGCACGGCCTGGTCGCAGCACTATCCGACCGATCGCGGCACTCACTGGCGGGTTGGGGGCTGGGCGTCCGGAGCCAACGAGAAGGGATCGTCGGGCTCGCCGCTGTTCGACGCCAACAAGCGCATCGTGGGAACGCTCACTGGAGGAGATTCCGAGTGCGGCAACGCCGAGGCGGACTGGTATGGAGCGCTGACGAAGGCTCGGTTAGCACTCGATGACGTTCTGGATCCGATCGGCACCGGGGACAACTGGCTCGACGGCATGAACGCGGACCTGGCCCCCCGCAGCCTGCAGGCGCTCGACGACAAGGCGGTGAAGCTGCCTGGAGACGGCGAGTCGCCCGACGTGTTGACGGTCGACCTTGCGCCGTTTTTCTTTGACGATGGCTCCCTGACCTACACGGCGACTTCTTCCGACGAGTCGAAGGTGACGGTCGCGGTTACCGGATCCTCGGTTTCCATCACGCCGGTGGCCACGGGCGTCTCGACGATCATGGTGACCGCGACGGAGGCTGAAGGCGACTCGGGCCGAACGGTGACACAGACGTTCCGGGCAGTCGCTGGCGCGAACCGTTCGCCGGAGACGGTGGGAACGCTGGGCGCGCAGAAAGTGAGGCAGCGCCGGACGGTCGAGATCGCGCTGGCGAGCGCGTTCACGGACGGTGAAGGCGACGCCCTTACATACGCGGCTTCGTCAACGGACGCGTCCGTGGCGAGGGTTTCGCTTTCGGGCTCAACGCTCACGGTGGAGGCGTTGGAGGTCTCCCCGCCGACGATTCACGTGCCAGTGACGATCGACGTGACGGCCACCGACACGGCAGGGTCGGGAACGAAAGCGAGACACCGCTTCCCGGTCACCGTCTTCAACGATCCTCCGGAGGCGGTCGGGTCGCCCGCGGAAGTCCAGCTCCGGATCGGCGACGGCAGCGAGGTCGTGGACGTCTCCTCGTGGTTCACCGATCCAGAGGGCGACGCCCTGGACTACACATTGCGCGATCACGTGTACGCGACGTTCAAGCACAGCCTTTCGGGCTCGATGCTCACGCTGAGTCCGGTGGCCCGGGGCCGTAGCCGGCTCGCCGTGGGGGCGCGTGAGAGAGAGGGCTTGCGCCGAGTGGTGTGGCAGGGCGTTCACGTGCGGGTGAAGAACCGCCGGGGCGTTATCGTGTCGGCCGAGGAGTTGAACGTCGTCGAGGGGGCGACGGCGACGTACACGGTCGTGCTCGATTCCGAACCGACGGGCCAGGTGACGATCGCGCCGTCCGTTGCGTCGGGCGGCAAGGTGACGGTGTCCCCGTCGTCGCTGACCTTCGAGGCGACGGACTGGGAGACAGCCCAGACGGTGACCGTGACTGGAGTGGAGGACGACGACATGGCGTCCGAGTCGGTCACGATCGGCCACGCCGTGAGCGGCGCCGACTACGGTTCGGTCACCGCCGCATCGGTGAGCGTGAAGGTGCTCGACGACGAGGGGCCGCCAGTCGTGTCGATCGACGCGGCGCGGGGGCCTGAGAACGGAGGGCCGCTGACCTTCGACGTGGCGTTGGCCTTTTCGACCACCGAGCAGGTGACGGTGGACTACGCGACGTCGGACGATACGGCCAGGGCTGGCTCCGACTACACCGCGGCAAGCGGGACGCTGACGTTCGCGGCTGGAACGACTACGGGGCGGATCGTGGTCTCCGTCGTGGACGACGAGCGACTCAATGAGGGAGAGGAGACCTTCCTGCTGACGCTGCGGAATCCCGTCAAGGCGACATTGGCCGGCGATGGTTCAACGCTTCAGGCGGTCGGTACGATCGAGGACGACGACTTCCCGCCATTCGTCGGGCGCTGGCAATCTCCCACCAACTTCATCGTGTGGGAGCGAGAGACCATTCAGATGTACCTTTACCTCGATCGGCACCCGGAGCGCGAAGTGAGGGTTCGCGTGGAGCCGACGAATCAGGGCGGAGCCGACCAGACTGACTACTTCTTTCTTCCCAGTACCATCGTGTGGCAGCCGGGCGAACAGTTCAGGTGGCAGCGCTTCCGGTTCTTGGCCGTGGACGACGACGAAGACGACGATTGCGAGTCGGTCACGTTGAAGGTCGTGTCTGAATCGCAGGAGGTGATCCTGGATCCCGTCACCATCAGGATCGTCGACGACGACGGCGCTACGGTCGACTGCGGTGGCAGTGGCAGTGGCGGTGGTGGTGGCGGCGGCGGCGGCGGTGCACCTCCGCTCCCCGAGCCGGAGCCGGACCCGCAGCCTCCTCCCCCTCCCTCTCGACCGCCGACCGCGGCGTTCGGCGTGGAAGGCGCTACCTGCGCCGGGGACCTCTGCCGCGCGCTCACCGGCGAAGCCGTGCGCTTCACGGACACGAGCGCCGGCGCCGTGCGCATCCGCCGCTGGGAGTTCGGCGACGGCAATACTTCCCGGTCCGCCGCTCCGATCCACGCCTGGTCGTCTCCGGGCTTCTACGAAGTGGAGCTGGAGGTGAGCGACGGTACCTCTCCGTCGACGGCGCGGCGGACGTTCCTGGTCGAGGCGGCTGAACCGAAGGGGACCTGCGTAGCGGCCGCCGAGACGCTCTGCCTCCGGGACTCGCGCTACGCGGTGGCTGTGGAGTGGCGCGGCGGCGATGGCCAAAGCGGCTCAGGCCGAGTGGTCCATGCGGGGACGAACGACTCGGGGTTGTTCGCGTTCTTCGACGCGAACAACTGGGAGGTGCTGATCAAGGTGCTCGACGGTTGCGCCGCGAACGGCCACGTATGGGTGTACGGCGGGTCGACGACGGACCTGGGCTACGCGATCCGGGTGACGGACACGTTGACCGGCGCGTCGAAGGAGTACCGAAACGAGCCGGGCAGCCCGGCTGCAGCGATCTCGGACGTTACGGCCTTCTCGGACGGCTGTCGACCGTAGCAACGGCTATCGCGTGTCTCCGAACGACTCCCGGAAGGCAGCGCTCGGGAGTTCTTCGAGCGAGTCCTTCCGGTAGACAAGGAGCAAGGCGGCGATGTCGTTGTCGTCCGCCCAGCTCAGGCCGTTCTCGGGACCCAGGACCATCAGGGCGGTTGCGTAGGCGTCCGCGATGGCGCAGCTCTCGTGGATCACGCTCGCCGAGGCCAGTGCGTGGACTACGGGGCGACCAGTTCTCGGGTCAATCGTGTGGGAGTAGCGCTGGCCGTCGCGTTCCCAGTAGTTCCGGTAGTCGCCGGAAGTTGCCAGGGATCCGTCGGTGAAGGGCAGGACCTTCTGCAGGCCGGGCTGGGTGGCGTCCTCCGTTGCGGCTGTTGGGGCGGTTGGCCCGGGATCGGGCGCTCGAACAGGCGGCCGCTCGATCGCGATGCGCCATGCGTCGCCGGCTGGGCTGCGACCGGCGGTACGCACCTCGCCTCCGACTTCGACGAGGTGATTGGTGTAAGCGGCGTTGAGCAGAGCCTCGGAAACGCTATCGACTGCCCAGCCCTTGGCGATAGCGGACAAGTCGAGAGCCGCTCCGTCTTCGAGCTTGAGTACTCGCTGGTCCTCGGATGCCAGCTCGATCGCGCCGATCGCCCGACGCAGGTCTGCCAGTTGATCATCGAGAGGAGGCGTCGGCTCCCCGCTGCGTCCGGGCGCACCGAAACCCCAGGCGTCGACGAGGGGGCCCACAGTCGGGTCGAACGCGCCGCCGGTTTCCTCGCGCACTCGCCAGGCAAGCTCCAGGACTGTCCAGGTCTCGTCCGAGAAGACAAAGGACTCGCCGCCGGCAAGCCGGTTGAAGCGCGAGATCTCTGAGTCTTCTCGGTACGTCGACATCGCGCGGTCAACAGCATTGAGTCGTTGCTCGACTAGAGCCCGAATCGCTTCGCGGTCACCGGAGTCCGCGACCGCGCGCACTCGATAGTAGGTGCCCATCGTCGGCCCCTGCAGCACGACTTCTTCGGATGCTCGTCCACAACCGATCGCGAGACCCGTGAGGACCGCCAGCACCAACCAGTTTCGCCGCCGTCCCCACATCGAGCGAGACGACTTTCGGGGAAACTCTGCGTCCCTCCGGCGAGGCGTTGTCCAGCCCGGTGCGGGTCCGGGGGGAGGGGTCCCAGGTGGCTCGCAGCGAGCGACTCCCCGTGTCGTGACCGTATGCATCGACCACCCGAAGCGAGCGGAGCGCAGCGAGCGCACACCCTTCCATCTTCCGACCAAGCGTGAGCGGCACCTGGGACCCCTCCCCCCGGACACGCGCCGGGCGGGTGCCGCCACCACCGACGCCCCGCGCACGCAGCGCATCGCCGGCCCTATCCGAAGTCGTCGAAGGCGATGTTCTCGGGTTCGACGCCAAGGTCGTCGAGCATCTTCATGCAGGCCTGGAGCATCAGGGGGGGGCCGCAGAGGTAGTACTCGACGTCTTCCGGGGCGGGGTGGTCCTTCAGGTAGTTGTCGTACAGGACCTGGTGGATGAAGCCGGTGTAGCCGTCCCAGTTGTCTTCCTCGAGCGGGTCGGAGAGGGCGAGATGCCAGGTGAAGTTGGGGTTCTCTTCGGCGATCCGGTCGAAGTGGTCGATGTAGAAGGCCTCGCGGTAGGAACGGGCGCCGTACCAGAAGGACACCTTGCGGTCCGTGTGGATGCGGCGGAACTGGTCGAAGATGTGGGAGCGCATGGGCGCCATGCCGGCGCCGCCGCCGACGAACACCATCTCGGTGTCCGTGTCCTTGGCGAAGAACTCGCCGAAGGGGCCGGCGATCGTCACGTCATCGCCGGGCTTCAGGTTGAAGATGTAGGACGACATCTGGCCGGGCGGCAGGTCCATCTCGCGCGGCGGCGGCGTCGCCACGCGGACGTTCAGCATGATGACGCCCTTCTCTTCCGGGTAGTTCGCCATCGAGTAGGCCCGGATCACGGTCTCGTCGACTTTGGACACCAGGTCCCAGATCTTGAAGCGGTCCCAGTCGTCGTGGTACTCGTCCTCGATGGCGAAGTCGCTGTAGTTCACGACGTGCGGCGGGCACTCGATCTGGATGTAACCGCCAGCGCGGAAGGGCACTTCCTCGCCCTCGGGCAGCTCCAGCACGAGTTCCTTGATGAAGGTGGCGACGTTCTCGTTCGAGCGCACCTTGCACTGCCACTTCTTGACGCCGAAGACCTCGGCCGGGATGCCGATCTTCATGTCCTCCTTGATCTTGACCTGGCAGCTCAGGCGGCAGCCATCGCGGGCCTCGCGGCGGCTGATGTGGGTCTTCTCGGTCGGCAGGATCGCGCCGCCGCCTTCGAGCACGTCTACCGTGCAGACGCCGCAGGTGCCCTGGCCGCCGCAGGCCGAGGGGATGAAGATCTGGTGCTCGGCCAGGGCGCCGAGCAGAGTGCCGCCGGTGGAAGCGGTCAGCGTCTTCTCGTCGTTGATCAGGATGGAGACCTCGCCGCCGGCGACGAGCCGGGCCTTGGCCTGCATCAGGACCGTGACCAGGGCGAGGATGACGACGGTGAACATCGTCACCCCGAGGACGACGGTGATCACGGCTGGATGCCTCCGAAGGGTGTCAAGCCGAAGGCCACTGGCCCGGTGCTGGTCGTCATAGTTGAATGCCCCCGAAGGCCATGAAGCCGAACGCCATCAGTCCGGTGATGACGAAGGTCATGCCCAGGCCACGCAGGCCGTGGGGCACGTTGCTGTAGCGCAGGCGCTCACGAATGGACGCCAGAGCGACGACGGCCAGGAACCAGCCGATGCCGTTGCCCAGGCCGAAGACGACGCTTTCCCCGAAGTCGTAGTCCCGTTCGACCATGAACAGGGAGCCCCCCAGGATGGCGCAGTTCACCGCGATCAGGGGCAGGAAGATGCCCAGCGTGGCGTGCAGCGCGGGGAAGAAGCGGTCGGTCGTCATCTCCACGAGCTGGACCATCGCGGCGATCGTGCCGATGAAGCAGAGCAGGTTCAGGAAGGTCAGGTCGACCCCGGCGAACTCCGGGCTGATCCAGGCGAGAGCGCCCTCGTTCAGGAGGTGGGTCTGGATCAGGTTGTTCGCGGGCACGGTGACGGTGAGCACGAAGATGACCGCCAGGCCGAGGCCGACCGCGGTCTCTACCTTCTTCGACACCGCCAGGAAGGAGCACATGCCCAGGAAGAAGGTCAGGGCCATGTTCTCGATGAAGATGGCCTTCACGGCCAGGTTCAGGTAGTCCTCGAACATCGTCTCGGCCCCCCTACCCGTCCATCTCGACTTGCGCGGGCTTGTACACGCGCAACGCCCAGATCAGTCCACCGATGATGAAGAAGGCGGCCGGAGACAGCAGCATCAGGCCGTTCGGCAGGTACCAGCCGCCTTCCGAGACCGTGGGCAGAACGCTGTAGCCGTAGAGCTTCCCGGAGCCGAACAGCTCGCGCAGGAACGCCGTGACCATCAGGATCGCGCTGTAGCCGATGCCGTTGCCGATGCCGTCGAGGATGGCGAGCGAGGGCGGGTTCTGCATCGCGAAGGCCTCGGCCCGCCCCATGATGATGCAGTTCGTGATGATCAGCCCGACGAACACGGAGAGCTGCTTGCTGATCTCGAAGACGTAGGCCTTGAGAATCTGGTCGGTGACGATGACCAGGGAGGCGATGACGGTCAACTGGACGATGATCCGGATGCTGTTCGGGATCTGATGCCGGAGCAGGCTGATCGTCAGGTTGGACAGGGTAAGCACGGCGATGACGGCCGCGCACATGACGACCGAGGTCTCCATCTTCGTGGTCACCGCCAGCGCCGAGCAGATGCCGAGCACCTGGAGCGCGATCGGATTGTTGTTGAAGAGGGGATCGAGCGCCGCTTCGCTCTTCTTGACAGCCATCAGTTGGCCTCCGCGCGGATCCGGTTGAGGTAGGGCTCGAAGCCGTTCTCCCCGAGCCAGAAGTCGAGCATGTTCGTTACCCCGTTGCTGGTGATCGTCGCGCCGGCGAGACCGTCGACCTCGTAGGGATCCTCCTCGGCGCTCCCGGCAAAGCCCTTGATCACCGCCAGGCGAACCTCGCCGTCGTCATCGAAGGCCTTGCGTCCGGGCCACCGGTCCTTCCAGCGGGGGTTGTCCACCTCGCCGCCCAGGCCGGGCGTCTCCTTGTGCTGGTAGTAGGTGATGCCGCGCACGGTCGTCGTGTCCGCGTCGAGCGCCAGGAAGCCGTACAGGGTTCCCCAGAGTCCCAGACCCTCGATCGGCAGCACGACCATTTCGAGCTCGCCGCCGTCGCCGCGCACCTCGTACAGCAGAGACTGATCGGGAATGCGCTTGACCTTGGCCAGGTTGTCGGGGGCTTCGGTGCTGGTGGCGGGATCCCGGGCGCGGCGCTGCTGGTCGAAGGTCGCCGTGTCGCCGTCCACCGCCTCGCCCGAGGCGAGATCGATGAGCACCGGTTCGATCGGCGCGAAGCGCTCGGCGACCTGCGCCTCGTCGATCGGCTCGCCGGGCTGGAGCAGGCCCACGGCCTCCAGGACCCGCTTCTGCTTGTCGAGGGCGATGTTCTCGTCCTGGAGATCCTCCAGGCTGACCGCGAAGGAGGACACGAGGATCCCGCACACGATGCAGATCGCCGTCGCGAACAGGAGGGTGTAGCCGGTGGCCTGTCGGTTTGCCATGAGGAGTTCCGCCGGTCGAAGGAAGTCTATTGCGCTATTGCGCGTAGCGCGCCTGGCGGCGCTTGATGTTCGCCTTCAGCACATAGTGGTCGATGAGGGGCGCGAACAGGTTCATGAACAGGATGCCGAGCATCACGCCTTCCGGGAAGGCGGGGTTGATGGTGCGGATCAGGATGGCCAGCACGCCGACCAGGAAGCCGTAGATGTAGCGTCCCCGGTTCGTCTGCGCGGCGCTCACCGGATCCGTGGCCATGAAGACGATGCCGAAGGCCCAGCCGCCGAGCACGAGGTGCCAGTGGAAGGGGACCGAGAGCATCGCGTTGGTCGAGGACGCCATGAGGTTGAGGAGCAGGGAGATCGCCCCTGTGCCGGCCGTCGCCGCGACCATGATCCGCCAGGAGCCGATGCCGGTCGCGATCAGGATGGCGGCGCCGATCAGGCAGGCGAGCGCGGAGGTCTCGCCCATCGAACCCGGGATGTCGCCGAGGAAGGCCTGCATCCAGGAGACTTTGCCCTCGATCGCGCTCAGCCCGTCCAGCGGGGCGGTGGAGCCCTCGGCGGCCTCGAGCACCGCGATCTCGCCGAGCGCGGTGGCGCCGCTGTAGCCGTCTGGTTCCGACGACGTGCCCGCCGCGATCCACACGGCGTCGCCCGAGATCTGGGCCGGATAGGCGAAGAACAGGAAGACCCGCGCCGTCAGCGCAGGGTTCAGGACGTTGTAGCCCGTGCCGCCGAAGATCTCCTTGCCGACGACCACGCCGAAGCTGATGCCGACCGCGACCTGCCACAGCGGGATCGTCGGCGGCAGCACCAGGGGGAAGAGCATGCCGGTGACCAGGAAGCCCTCGTTCACATCGTGCCGCCGGACGACGGCGAACAGGCCCTCCCAGGCGCCGCCGACAGCAAAGGTCACGACCAGGACCGGCACGTAGTACAGAGCGCCGTGGACCGTGTTGGCGAGCAGGCTGGAAGCGTCGAACGAGAGCCCCATCATCTCCATCGCGTCGGTCCGCCAGTTCGCGAGGGGCGCCGCGCCGCCGTCGACGGCAAGGTGGATCTGGCGGCCGGTGTTCCACATCGCCATCAGCACGCAGGGCACCAGCGCCACGACGACCGTCATCATCAGCCGCTTCAGGTCCAGCGCGTCGCGCACGTGGGCGGCGCCGGCGGTCGTCTTGCCCGGCGTGTAGAGGAACGTGTCCGGCGCCTCGTACAGCGGGTAGAAGCGTTCGAACCTGCCCCCCGGCTCGAAGTGGCGGGCCTGCTTGTCGAGAATCCGGCGCAGCAGCTTCATGGTTGCCTGCCTAGCCTTCCTTCTCGATCAGTTCGAGCGCGTCGCGGAGGTGCGGCCCGTACTCCGTCTTGCCCGGGCAGACGAAGGTGCAGAGGGCCAGGTCTTCCTCCAGCAACTCCAGGCAGCCGAGTTCCTCGGCCCGCTCGATGTCGCCGGCAACCAGCGACTTGAGCAGGAAGGTCGGCTGCAGGTCCCAGGGAAAGACGCTCTCGTAGAGGCCGATTGGCACGATCGCGCGCGGCGAGCCGTACGTGGTCGTCGTCATTGCGAACGACCGGCGGGGCAGCAGTGAGGAGGCGAAGGCGCGGGCGCGGGAGAAGGCGCCGAAGCCGGGCGTGAGCCAGCCCAGGAAGTGGCGGCCATGGTCGTCCTCGAGCACCGAGACCGTGTCGTGAAAGCGACCAAGATAGCCGTGGAGGTCGGCGGGCGCGTTCTCGCCGATTCCAGTGCGGCCGCTGAGCGGCGAACCGCTGATCACGCGCACCGCGCCGTCCGGGACGGCTTCCGCGCCCCTTCCGTGGGCCCCTTCGGCGCCGTCGAACGACACGGCGATCTCGCCGTGCGTCAAGTCGGCGAGCGAAGCGCCCAGCCGCGTGCGCAGGAGTCTGGGTCTCCGTACGGGCGGCCCCGCCAGGGCCACGATGCGCTGGACGTCGGGTTCGCCGGTCGCGAACAGCCGGCCGATGGCGAGGGTGTCCTGCAACCCGATCTGCCAGACCACTTTGTTGCGGTTCACCGGGTCGAGGGTGTGGATGTGCACCCCCGCGGCGCCGGCGGGATGCGGGCCGGCGAATTCCTCGACGCGCACCGGTTCGCTCGTCTCGACACCGGCGAGGGTGCCGGGCGCGCGGCAGAGATACACGGGACCGTCCGTCAGCCGGGTCAGTACGGCGAGGCCTCGCTCGAGATCGCCCGCGCGCCCTTCGACGATCCGGTCGGCGTGGGGCGCGAAAGGTTCCGTGTTCATCGCGTTGACGAAGATCGACTTCGGCGCCGAATCGACGGCCGCGGTGCGACCGAAGGGGCGCGCGCGGAGAGCGACCCAGTCACCCGACTCCACCAGCAACGCCTGCACCTCCTCGCGGGAGAGAGCGCTTGGGTGTCTTCCGGTGTAGCCGGCGAAGCCGACTCCGGCCCCACTGGAGCCAGCCTGGTCGGAGGGATCCACTCTCACGACGACCGAGATCAGCGCCCGCTTGGCGCCGCGATTCACTCCCGCCACGGATCCCGCCGCGGGAGACGTGAAGCGAACACCCGGCTGCTTGCGGTCCTCGAACAGCAACTGACCGCGCCGCACCGCATCGCCCGGCCCGACGTGCATCGCCGGCTTCATGCCGGGGTAGTCGGCGGCGCTGACGGCGACGGTACCTGGAGCCGCGGCGTCTTCGAGCGTCTGCTCGGGAGCGCCGGCGATGGGCAGGCTCAATCCCCGCCTGAAACGGTACGTACCCATCGATCGTGACGTGCTCTATTCCGGCGATCGAGCTCTAGTCCGGCGAGCGAAGGCGAATCGGAACGCGTCGCTCGACCAGTGAGGGACTATTCCACAACGGTGGGGGGATGGGCAATACGGGGCGACGGTGCCGGCTCCCGCGCCCCTCTGCTACGGCGCGTAGTAGGGGTTCGTGCCGGCAGCGTGGTCCGTCGTGTCGAGGACGCGCTGCACGGACGGCACGGCTTCCACGATGGCTTGCTCGACGCCCTGCTTGAGGGTGTAGTCGGCCATGCCGCAGCCCTGGCAGCCGCCGCCCATCGTGATGTAGGCGGTCTCCTCCTTGACCTCGAGCAGGGTGACGAAGCCGCCGTGCGCGGCGATCTGCGGATTGATCTGTTCATCGAGGACGCGCTGGACATCGGCGGCCACACCATCGCCCCAGACCGAGTTCGGGTTGTCGAACTTGAAGCCGCTCTCGGAGAGCCGGGTGACGAAGTCGATCGTGGCGCCCTCAAGATCCGGGGCGCTCTCGGAGTCGACGTAGACCTTGAACGCCTCGGTTTCGAGGATCTCGTCGTCGGGCCGTGACTCGTCGAGGCCGACCAGGTCCATCTGGTAGCGGAAGCCGCCGCCGGTGCGGCCGGTGATCGCGATCCGCAGGGCGAGGTCGTCGCGCTCCTCGTCCTCCATCGCCGCGGCGATCTGCTTCTGCGCCAGTTCGGTGATCGTTAGCATGCGCCGCATCTTACCGAAGGAGCGCCAGCTTTCATGAGCTACGAGCACATCCTGCTGTCCCACGACGGACCCATCACACGGCTGACCCTGAACGATCCGACCCGGCTGAACGCGATGACGCCAGCGATGGGGACCGAAGTCCGGGACGCGGTGCCGGAGATCAACGCGCGCCAGGAGACGCGGGTGGTGATCGTCCGCGGCGCGGGCCGCGCCTTCAGCGCCGGCGGCAGCCTCAAGAGCATTCAGGAGGAGGTCAGCGAGGACCAGGACGCCGGCCCGGGTCTCGGAGGCGGAGCGAACTTCTACCGTCTCTACCTGTCGATTCGGGGTCTCGCCGCGCCGTCGATCGCCGCGATCAACGGCCACGCCATCGGGGCCGGTCTGTGCTTCGCGCTGGGCGCCGACATGCGGGTGATCAGGACCGGCGCCAGGGTCGGGATGACCTTCGTGCGGCTCGGGATCCATCCCGGCATGGCGGCGACCTGGACCCTGCCGCGCCTGATCGGTCCGGCGCGGGCCGCCGAGCTCCTCTACAGCGGCCGCCTGATCGACGCGGCGACGGCAGTCGGGTGGGGAATCGCCGGCCGCGAAGCGGACGAGGACTTCGATCAGGTGGTGGAGGAGCTGGCGCTTGAGATCGCCGCCGCCGGTCCGGTCGCGGTCAAGGCGACGAAGCGGACCCTGCGTGGCACGTTCGATCGGGACATCGAGGAGGCGCTCGAGCAGGAGAGTGCCGAGCAGGAGGTCACCTTCCGCACTGCCGACGCGCGCGAGGGCGTGCAGGCGCTCAGCGAGCGGCGGGCGCCCCGTTTCACGGGCCGCTGACGAGTAAGCTAGCGCGATGCCGACGGCAGGGGCTCTGATCATCGGGAACGAGATCCTCACCGGCAAAGTCGAGGAAGCGAACCTGAACCTGCTGGCGAGGGAGCTGTTCGACCTCGGGATCGAGCTCAGGAGGGTCGTTGTCTGCCCCGACGACGTCGCCGGCATCGCGGCCGACATCAGGCGCCTGCGCGGCCGGTTCGACTACCTGATCACGAGCGGCGGCGTCGGGCCGACCCACGACGACGTCACGCTCAAGGCGGTCGCCGAGGCGTTCGAGCGGCCACTGGTCCGTTCCCCGGAGCTGGTCGTGAAGATCCGCGAAATGGTGGGCGAGCGCTGCACCGAGGGCCACCTGCGCATGGCCGATGTGCCCGAAGGCGCCGATCTGGTCAGCACGCCCGACGTGCCCTGGCCGTCAGTGGTCATGGAGAACGTCTACGTCTTGCCGGGTGTGCCGCGGATCTTCCGCATGAAGCTGCCGATGCTGCGCTCCCGTCTGGCAGCCGGCCGCCGGTTCTACTGCCGGGCGGTGTACACGTCCTGCCGCGAGACCGACATCGCGGAACTGCTCGACCGCGTCGTCGACGCCCACGACGACGTCGACATCGGCAGCTACCCGGTGATGGACGGGGACTACCGGGTCAAGTTGACCGTCGACAGCCGGAGCCGCAGCGCCGCGGATCTCGCCCTGGCGGCGCTGGTCGAGGCCCTGCCGGCCGATGCTGTCGTGCGGGTCGACGGCGGCGCCCGCGCCTCCCACTGAGATTTCACGGAGTCACAGGAGAAACTCGATGATCGAGCGTCACCCCCGCGGCGCGTCCCCCGCCGCGCCCTTCGTCTGGCTGGCCGTTGCGGTCGCCCTGTCGCTGGGGTATCCGTCGCCGGATGCCCATGCCCAGGAGACCTCCGAGGGGGGCGAGACGGGCGCCGGGTCTTCCTCCGACTGGACCTACGAACTGACCGAGGTCCTGCCCCAGGACCCGGCGGTGCTCACCGGCGAGCTCGACAACGGGCTCCGCTACTACGTGAGGCAGAACGGCCGGCCCGAGAACCGCGCCTTTCTGCGGCTCGTCGTCCGTGCCGGCTCGGTGCTGGAAGACGACGACCAGCGCGGGCTGGCTCACTTCGTCGAGCACATGGCGTTCAACGGCACGGAGCACTTCGAGAAGACGGAACTGCTCGACTACCTGCAGGGCATCGGCATGCGCTTCGGCCCCGACGTCAACGCGTACACCAGCTTCGACGAGACGGTGTACATGCTGGAAGTGCCGACGGACGATCCGGAGATCCTGGACAAGGCGCTCCTGGTGCTGGAGGACTGGGCGTCCGCCGTCACGCTCGAGGACGTGGAGATCGAACGCGAGCGCGGTGTCGTGATCGAGGAGTGGCGGGGCGACCGGGGCGCGGGCGCGCGGCTCCGCGATGCCGAGATTCCGTACCGATTCCACGGCTCCCGGTACGCCGAAAGGCTGCCGATCGGCGACCCGGAGATGCTGCGCGAGGCTCCGCCGCAGCGCTTGCGGGACTTCTACCGGGACTGGTACCGGCCGGACCTGATGGCCGTCGTCGCGGTCGGCGACTTCGATCCGCAAGCGATCGAGGCGGACATCAGGCAGCGTTTCGGTGGGCTCGAGGGGCCGGACGAACCGCGCGAACGCTTCGAGGCCGAGATTCCGCCGCACGAGGAAACGCTGGTTTCCATCTTTACCGATCCCGAGTTGACCCGTTCCTCGATCTCGGTCGCCTTCAAGGGCGAAGCGGACGAGTTCATCACCGTCGCGGACTACCGGGCGCGACTGGTCCGCGGCCTCTACAACGGCCTGCTGAACAACCGGCTGGCCGAGCGTGCCGAGGAAGCCGACCCGCCGTTCATCGGCGCCACCAGCACCCGTGGGACGCTGGCCCGTACCCGCAGCCTCTACCTGCTCCGGGCCGGAGCCCGGGAGGGCGCCGAGGTCCGGGCCCTCGAGGCACTGCTCACGGAGTCCGAGCGCGCGCGTCGCCACGGCTTCGAGGAGAGCGAACTGGAGCGGGCCAGGGTCAACACGCTGCGCTCGATGGACCGCGCCTGGGACGAGCGCGACAAGACCCACTCAGCCGCGTACGTCGGGGAGTATCAGCGGAACTTCCTGACCGACGAACCGTTCCCGGGGATCGCCTACGAGCGCGAGTTGGCTCGGCGGTACGTTCCCGGGATCACCCTCGCCGAAGTGAACAGGGTCGCCGACGAGTGGATCCACGATGAGGATCGCGTCATTCTCGCCAGCGGCCCGCGGAAGGAGGGGCTGGAGCCGCCGGTCGAGGCGGACCTGCTGGCCGTGTTCGACCGGGTCGGTGAACTGGAGGTCGCGGCCTACGAGGACGACGTGGGCGAGGGCGCCCTGGTGCCTGTCCTGCCGACCCCGGGCCGGATCGTGGAACGATCGACGATCGAGGAGCTCGGCGTCACCGAATGGCGCCTGTCGAACGGGGTCCGGGTGGTCCTCCGGCCGAGCGACTTCAAGAACGATGAGGTCCTGTTCGCTTCGTTCAGCCCCGGCGGCGCGTCCCTGGTGTCGGACGAGGACTGGCTGGAGGCGAGCGTGGCGACTGCGGTGGTCCAGCTGTCGGGACTCGGGAACTTCAGCCTGACCCAGTTGAACAAGGCGCTCGTGGGCAAGGTGGCGCGCGCCGGTTCGATCATCGGCCCCCTGTTCGAGGGCATCAACGGTCGCGGATCGCCAAAGGACATGGAGGCGCTCTTCGAGCTGATCTACCTGAGCGGGACGGCGCCGCGGCGGGATCAGGAGGCCTTCGATTCCTTCCTGACACGCCAGGGAACGCTGCTCCGGAACCAGAGCGCGATGCCGATGTACGACTGGGTCAAGACCCTGCAGGAGCTTCTGACCCGGAACCACCCACGCCGGCGCTTCCTGACGGAAGAGATGCTGTCCGAGGTGGACCTGGACCGGGTCTTCGCCGTCTACGAGGACCGGTTTCGGGACTTCTCCGACTTCACCTTCGTGTTCGCAGGAAACTTCGAGCTGGAAGCGATCGAACCGCTGGTGCTGACCTATCTCGGGGGCCTGCCGTCCAGCGGCCGTGACGAAGAGTGGCGCGACATCGGCGTGCGCACACCCGAGGGCCGGATCGAGCGGACCGTCTACCGGGGGCTGGAGGACCAGAGCCAGGTGGCGCTCGTCTACACCGGTCCGTTCGAGCAGACGCAGTTGAACCGCTACCGCCTGAACTCGATGGTTTCGCTGCTCCGGGATCGCCTCAGGGAACGCCTGAGGGAGGAACTGGGAGGCACCTACAGTGCCAACGTCGGCGGCGGCTCGGATCGGATCCCGGTGTCGACCTTCGCCGTTCAGGTCTCCTTCGGCTGTGATCCGGCTCGCGTCGACGAGATGCTCCAGGCGGTCCAGGAGGAGATCGAGCTTGTCCGGAGCGAACTCGCCACGGACGAGGAAGTCACCCAGATCCGGGAACAGCAGCGACGCAGCCGGGAGACGGCGAAGGAGACGAACGGCTTCTGGCTCGGTGTGCTGCAGAGCGTCTACCAGTTCGATGAGGACCCGCTCAGCATCCTGGCGTACGAGGAACGGTTCGATGAACTCGACGCGGAGATGATCCGCGGGGCCGCCGTGGACTACCTCGACGGCGAGAACCGGGTCCAGGTGCTACTGCTGCCCGAGGCGGCCGAAGCGCAGGATGACAGCGACGGCGGGGAAGGCGCAGAGCCGGCCGCGGAAAGGGAGGCGGCATGAACCGGACGAAAGCAGAACCGCGACATCGAGGCCGACGCGGCGGCCGCCGATCGGTCGTCTGGTGCATCCTGCCGGCGCTGTTCGCGGCGCAGGCGGCGAGCGGGGCGGACTGGCCGAACTGGCGCGGGCCCGCTCGGAACGGCTACAGCGAGCACACCGGCCTGCCGGTCGAATGGTCGCACGACGGCGACGTGGAGCGGAACATCCTCTGGAAGCTGGCGTTGCCAGACCGTTCCGGATCGACGCCGATCGTGGTCGGCGACATCGTGTTCCTGAACGTCGCCGAGGGCGACGACCTGTCGCTGTGGCGCGTCGACGCCGGTTCGGGGGACGTGACATGGCGGCGAACGATCGGCGGCGGCAACCGGTTCCAGCGCAAGCACAACATGTCGTCGCCGTCCCCGATTACCGACGGTGAGCGAGTCTGGGTGCTGACGGGAACCGGCGCCCTGCAGGCGTACGACTTCGACGGCAACCAGCTCTGGGCGCGGGAGCTCGAGCAGGACTACGGCGCCTTCGGTCTGAACCACGGCTACGGCTCATCCGCGCTGCTCTGGCGGGAGGTGCTCTACGTGCCGGTCCTTCACGGCATGAAGACGGACGATCCGTCCTACCTCCTGGCGATCGACTCCTCTTCCGGGGAGATGATCTGGCGGCAGGAGCGGCCGACGGAGGCTCGCATGGAGTCGCCCGACGCCTACATCACGCCGGCTCTCGTGGAGGTGGGCGACGGGCATGTCCTGGTGTTGAACGGCGGCGACGTAGCCACCGGGCACGACCCGGAAAGCGGCCGCGAGCTGTGGCGTGTCGAGGGGTTCAACCCGAGGGACAGCCCGATGTACCGGGTCGTCGCGTCGCCGGTGTCGGTGGGGGATCTGGTCTTCGTCCCCACCCGCGTCAATCCGATGAAGGCGCTGCGGCTCCGGCCCGGCGGCGAGCCCGAACTCCTCTGGGAGACCGATCGCGGTCCCGACGTGCCAACCCCCGCGACGGATGGCGAGACGCTCTACCTGCTCCGCGACAACGGCCTCCTGTCACGGCTCGACGCCAGAACCGGCGCGCCGGACTGGGAGAACCAGCGGCTCGAGCCGGGCACCTACAGCGCTTCGCTGCTGGTTGCCGACGGCAAGGTGTACGCGACCAGCGAGGACGGAGTGACCACGGTGGTGCGGGACGGCCCCGAGTTCGAGATCCTGGCGAAGAACCAGGTTCAGGGCTTCACGCTGTCGTCGCTGGGCGTGGCCGAGGGCCGCCTCTACCTGCGGACCGACAGCTTCCTCTACTGCATCGTCGAACCGTAGAGCCGAGGCCCGCGGCCGGCGAGTTATGATCGCTTGCCGCGCCCGTCCGGTGCGTCAGCTCTCCGTCACCGAGGTCACCGTCGATGAAGAACCGCCTGCTCATTCTCTTGCCGGTGCTCGTCCTGCCGCTCGCCTGCGCCGGCGGCGACGGAGCGGACGGCGGCTCCGTCAACCCGCGGTTCCTGAGCATGGGCACCGCGCCGGTCGGCGGCGCCTTTCCCGTCGTCGGCGGCGCGATCGCGGAAGTGCTGAACGACAATCGCGGGGAGAACAACTGGCGGGTCCAGCCACGCGGGACGAAGGGGTCGCAGGAGAACATCCGCCGGCTCGCGCGCGGCGAGTTGGAACTCGCCATGTCGAACTCGGCGATCAGCTACTTCGCGGTTCTGGGGGAGTCGGGCTGGGAGCAGAGCTACGAGATCCGCGCGGTGGCCACGCTGGCGCCGAACATCGCGACCTTCATCGCCAAGGCCGACTCCGGGCTCGCCGCGTTGAGCGACCTCGCCGGGAAGCGGGCGATGGTCGGCGTGGCCGGCGCGGGCTTCGAGATGTTCGTCGAACCGCTCCTCGCCGCCCACGGGGTGACGTACGACGACTTCACCCAGGTCTACGGCACCCAGAGCGGGGCGGTCGACATGCTGGGGGACGGTTCCATCGACGCGGCCTTCCTCGGCGGCGCGGTGCCGACCGGATCGGTGACCCAGGCCAGCAGCACCCACGACATCGTCTTTCTGCCCTTCGACGAGGAAAAGCGGCAGCAACTCGCGCGTGACTATCCCTTCTTCCAGCTCGCCACGATTCCGGCCGACGCCTACTCCGATCTCACCGAGGACTATCCCGGCCTCAACGTCGGTTCGATGCACCTGATCACCTACGCCGACGCGGACGAGGAACTGGTCTACCAGATCACGAGGACGATCTGGGAGAACCGTCAGGCGATTGCCGAGAAGCACCCCGCCGGCCGCGCGATCAACGAGGCGAACGTCGCTCGCGACACCGGCACGCCGTTCCACGCGGGGGCGGAGCGTTTCTACCGCGAGATCGGCATCTGGCCCGAAGCGGGCGGTTGAACGAGGCGGCTGAGCGGGCGCGCCGGGGCCTGATCGCGGGACTCGGCGCCGCCCTCTGCTTCTTCGTTCTCTTCGAGGTCAACTTCGGGCTGCTGCTGCCGCAGTCGTCCCTGGCGGTGTTCGTCGGCGTCGGGTTGCTGCTCTGCTTTCTCGCGTTTCCGGTCCATCCCAGGCTCGGGTCGCAACAGTGGCTGCGCGGCCTGGACCTCGTGTTCGGTCTTCTGGCCGTGGCCGTCTGTGCCTACGTGGTCGTGCAGACGGAGCCGGCCTTCGAGCACCTGTGGTCGGGCGGGAGGTCGCTGGGCAACCGGGCCGGGATCGAGACGGGGGCGGACATCGGCCTCGGCCTGATCGGCCTTCTGCTGGTGCTGGAAGCCGCCCGCCGGAGCATCGGCTGGATCGTCCCGGCCCTTGCCCTGGCCTTCGTCGCCCACACGCTCTACTGCTACTACAGTCTCCGCAACGGTTGGGCTCTGCTGCCGGACTGGCTGTTCCCGCACGCCGGCCAGAACCCCCGCGACGTGGTCGGCACGACCTTTCTGCAGAGCCTGGGCGTCTTCGGTCCGGCGGCGTCGGTCATGTTCCGCTACGTCTTCCTGTTCGTCGTCTTCGGGTCCTTCCTCGAGATGTCCGGAGCCACGCAGTTCATCATGCGCTTCGCCGAGCGGGTGTTCGGGACCAGGCCGGGCGGCCCGGCGAAGGTGGCGGTGCTGAGCAGCGGGCTGCTGGGATCGCTGTCCGGCAGTGCGGTGGCGAACGCCGTGACGACCGGCGCCTTCACCATCCCGATGATGAGGAGCAACGGCTTCAGGCGCCACGTGGCGGCAGCGGTCGAGGCGGCGGCGGCCTCCGGGGGCGCCCTCGTGCCGCCGGTCATGGGCGCCGGCGCCTACATGATGCTCGAGATCGTCGAGCCCCAGGTTACGTTCCTGCAGATCGTGCAGGCGGCGCTGCTGCCCGCGATCCTGTTCTACCTGTCGATCTTCCTGATCGTGCACTTCTACTCGCGGCGGATCGGGACCCCGGAACGCCACGGCGAGCCGCCTCCGGTGCGGCGCTTCGACGCCCTCGTCTTCGTCGCCGGCCTGTCCACCCTGGTTCTGCTCCTGCTGCTCCGGTTCTCGCCGTTCCGGGCGGTAACGGGCGCCCTGATCGTGATCCTGGTGCTGGCAGTGCTGCGACCCGAGATCGACTTGCCCCGGAGGCTGCGCCACCTGGCCCTGGGCTGCTTCGGCGTCGTGGCTCTGCTGCATCAGTTGGTCTGGGCCGAACTCCCCGCGGATCCGTCCTTCCGGCAGATGTTCGAATCCTGGCTCTCGTCCGGGATCGTGGCGATGTTCGGGTTGATGGCGTTCGGTCTCGTTCACCCGGTCTTCCGGCCGCACGTACTCGGCGCCCTGACTCGGGCCGCCCGCAACGGGATCCCGCTGGTCGCGGCGAGCGCCTGCGTCGGCGTCGTCATCGGCATCGTGCAGCAGACCGGCATCGCGGCGGACTTCTCGGCCGCGATCAAGGGCGTCGTGGCGACGAACCTGTTTCTCGCCCTCCTCGGCATCATGGTCACGTCGCTCGTGCTGGGCATGGGCGTGCCGTCGGTCGTTTGCTACCTGCTGATGGCGACCCTGATGGGCTCGCTGCTATCGGAACTCGGCGTCATTCCGCTGGCTGCCCACCTGTTCATCTTCTACTTCGGGATGATGTCCATGGTGACGCCGCCGGTCGCCCTCGCGGCCTACGCGGCGGCCAGCCTGGCCCAGGCGCCGGTCATGCCGACCGCGCTGGCGGCGTTCCGCTTCGCCCTGGTCGGGTTCACCCTGCCCTTCATGTTCATCTACCGGCCCGCGCTGCTGATGATGGATGAAAGCGGGGCGAGTCTCTTCGCGTCCGGAGCAGCGGGACTGCCGCCTCTGGTGCTGGCGCTCGGGGCGGCCGTCGTCGGCATCGTGGCCCTGGCCTCCGGGATCGGCGGTTATCTGCGATCCGAACTCACCCTGCCGCTGAGGGTCCTGATGCTGGTCGCGGCGGCCCTGCTCCTTGTTCCAGATCTGGGCGGTGCCACGATGGGGCTCGTCGTGAACGGCGTGGGCGCGCTCCTGTTCGCGGCGCTCTTCGTGTTGAACCGGCCCGAGCGCGTGGCGACTAGTCCAGGAACGTGAAGCGGTTCGCCTTCAGTTCGTAGCGGGGGAGGGAGCCGGCGTCGGCGATCCGGACCGGGACGCGGAGGCTGAGCCGCTCCTCGAACAGGTCCTGGAGCCGGGACCTGAGACTTCCGGAGTCGGTGCCCGTCTCAGGTTCGACTTCCAACTCGACTTCGGCCATCTGGCGGCGTCGCCGCACGGTGGCGCTGTACTCGACGACTCCGCCGGCCTCGCGGACCAGGGAGTCGACGGCGCTCGGGTAGACGTTGATGCCCCGGACGATGAACATGTCGTCGGCCCGGGCCAGTACGCCCCCGTCCAGGTACATGGTCGGCCGGCCAGAGGGACAGCCGGCGGCGCAGAGGCGTCCGACATCCCCGGTGCGGTAACGAACGACCGGACTGCCGATCCGGCCCAGGTTGGTCAGCACGAGCTCGCCCAGGGCCGGCTCGGCGGCATCGCTCGCCGTGGGGTCGACCGGCTCGAGCGGTTCGCCGGTAGACGGATCGAACCACTCGACGATGAACTCCTCCTCCAGGACGTGCAGGCGTTCACCGACGCCGCAGGGGCAGCCCCAGGCGCCGACCTCGGTGGCGCCGGCGTGGTCGAAGACCTTGGCGCCGAAGCCCTCCGCGAGCTCCCGTCTGATCGCAGGTACGCCGGCGCCGGGCTCGCCGGCGTGGATCGTTCGTTCGACGGCGCTGTCCGCGAGGTCGATGCCGAGGCGCCGGGCCGAGTCGAGCATCCGCAACGCATAGGTGGGCGTCGACAGCAGCACCGTGCTGCCGTCGTCCTGCATCATCTGCAGCCGCTGCTCGGTAGAGAGGTGACCACCTGGCTGCACGAGGCAGCCGAGCTGCTGCGCGGCCTCGAAGGCGGTCCAGAAGCCGATGAAGGGACCGAAGCCGAAGGCGGCGAAGACCCGGTCGGCGGGAGTGACTCCGGCGCCTTCGTAGACCGCGAGCCAGCAGTCGAGGAACCACTGCCAGCTCGCGGGCGTGTCGAGCCAGCGGAGCGGCTTTCCCGTCGTGCCGGACGTGCGGTGGACGCGGACGTAGCGCTCCAGGGGAAAGGTGAGGTTCGTGCCCCAGGGTGCGTTCTCCTCCTGGTCCCGGGCGAGCTCCTCCTTCGTCGTGAAGGGCAGCGCGGCCAGGTCCGCGAGTGTGGGCGGTGATTCGAACCCGGCTTCCCGCCACTTCGCCCGGTAGAACGGGTTGTGGCGGTAGACCTGCTCCGCCATGCGGCCGAAGCGGTCGGCCTGTCGTGCCCTGAGGCGCTGGCGCTGGCGCGCCAGCCGGTCAGTCAATCGGGGGTTCCTCGGCCGGCCGGCTGACTTCGACGGCTGGTTGCAGCGGCGCGCCGGAGTCATCGAACTCGTCGCGGAAACGCACCTCGATTCGGTAGCTGTCGGCGTCTTCCCCGAACTGCGAGAGCAGGAACGTGCGCACGAAGTCCGCGGTCCGGCGCCTTCCCAGTTCCCGCACCAGCGCGATGTTCTCGCCGGCGCGAGAGGCCAGACGATCCATGAGCTGGAGGCGAAGCTGCTCGAGTACGGCGTCCTCGTCCCGCAGGACGGAGTCCGACTGCACCCGGTACTCGATGGCCGACGCGTCGACCGCCGGCCGGTTCGCCCGGACGCCGGGCGCCAGGACGTGGACCGTCGTTCCCTCGAGCGTCAACGACCACTCGTCCTCGAGATCGAGGTAGTAGGTGTAACGGACTGGCACGCGGGCTTCGACCATGACGTCCGGCAGCCTGAGCCGTCCCCACAGCAGACTGGCCGAGTCCGTGCGCTGGATCAGCTCCGTCTGATCGAGGGTGGCGAACTGGAGGAAGGCGTTGCCGGAGATCTCCGTGGCGTAGCTCAGAAACGAGGTCTGGACGGTACCGGTGCTGAAGGCGCGGGCAATCCGCTCGACACCCTCGATCGCGTCCCGAGCGAGTTCGCGGCCTTCCGATACGACTTCCCGGGGGAGCATCGTGAACCGGATGATGACGAAGCCGATCACGATCGCCAGGACCAGCCCCAGCATCAGCGTGACGAAGGCGAGCGGCCAGACGATCTGGCTGCGCGGCTTGCGCCCGGCGCTGCGGACACCGCGTGGCATTTCGGGTGTCTCGGCCATCGGCGTGCAGTCTATGTCCGACCTGCCAGGTTCGACCTGCTAGCCTCGCGCCCGTTTTCGCCTGAGGCAACAGAGAGAGACCCGGAACGAGGAGACACGGACCATGGAACTAGGACTGCTCGCCGGCGCGTTCGGCAGCCAGATCACCATCGACATCGATCGCATCCGGCAGGCGGAGAGCGCCGGCTTCGCGTCGGTCTGGACCGCGGAGGCGTACGGCTCGGACGCGGTCTCGACGGCGGCGTGGGTTCTCGCTCAGACGGAGAAGATCAAGGTCGGCACGGCGATCATGCAGATGCCGGCCCGCAGCCCGGCGATGACCGCGATGACCGCCATGACCCTGAACCAGCTCTCCGGCGGTCGCTTCCTGGTCGGTCTCGGGCCATCCGGCCCGCAGGTCATCGAAGGCTGGCACGGGGTCGCCTACGGCCGGCCGTTGACGCGGACGAAGGAGTACATCCAGATCATGCGCAAGGTCTTCGCCCGCGAGGAGCCGGTCACCCACGAGGGCTACCACTACCAGTTGCCCTACCGCGGCGAGGACGGCACGGGGCTCGGCAAGCCGCTCAAGAGCATCCTGGCGGCGGACAGCTCGATCCCGATCTACACGGCCTCGATCAGCCCGAACGGACTCGAGTGCAGCGCCGAGGTCGCGGACGGCGTCTTCCCGATCTGGATGAACCCCGAACGCTACGACCTGCTCGAGGACTCGCTGGAGCGCGGCTTCGCCAGGGCCGGCAACGGCAAGAGCCTGGACGACTTCAAGGTCATGCCCTTCGTCACCGTCGTCATGGGCAACGACGTGGAGCAGTGCCGCACGCCCGTCAAGCAGAGCATGGCCCTGTACATCGGCGGCATGGGGGCGCGGGACAAGAACTTCTACAACGACTACGCCAGGCGTCTCGGGTATCCCGACGAGGCGAGGGCGATCCAGGACAACTTCCTCGGGGGCAAGAAGAGCGAGGCGGTCGGCGCCGTGCCCGACGCCCTGGTCGACGACGTCGCCCTGGTCGGCCCCAGGGAGCGGATCGTCGACCGGCTCGCGGCCTGGAAGGAGGCGGCGAGCAACGGCCAGGTCGCGTCGCTGCTGCTTGGCTGCCGGCAACCGGAGGCGCTGGAAGCGATCGCGGACGCGGTTCTCTAGCGTTTCCGACTCTCAACCGGGCTTGCGGCCCACGACGACCGTGATCCCGACCTCATGCCAGACGCATTCGGCGACGAAGCCGGCCGACGCGACGGCGGCGAGTTCGTCCTCGAGGGGGAAGTAGGTGTCCTCTTCCGACCACTCCTCGAAGTGCTCGAAGGCGCGTTGCTCGTCGATGCCGTGGCTTACAAGGTGGTCGGCCCAGCCGCGCCAGGTGGCCTCTTGGGCGGTCGGCTCCCTGGGCATCGTGGCGTCGGCGTTGACGAAGACACCGCCGGGCTCGAGGGCTTCGAAGACGCGCCCGTAGAGTTCCCGCTTCGCGTCCATCGCCGGAATGTGATGGAGGGCGAGGGACGCGGCGGCGCCCCGGCAGCGGGGAAGTGGTTCAAGGAAGGAGCCTTCGGTGAAGCGGGCGCGGTCGCCGAAGCGGGCAAGACGCGCGCGGGCCTGGTTCAGCATCTCGGGATCGACATCGATCAGCTCCATGACGGCGTCGCCGACGGTGTCGAGAATTGCCTCGGAGAGGGCCCCGGTGCCGGCGCCCAGGTCGATGATCAGGCCCGGGGCTGCCGGTCGCAGTGCACGCGCCGCCTCCGCGAGCATCTCCTCGTAACCGGGGATGAACTGGCGGATGGCCGTGTCGTACTCGTCGACGGCGATGCGCAGGTGGCGGCCAACGGAGTGGGAGGGCTCTACGCTCATGCGCCGCTGAAGGCCGGGGACGGTGCCGGGTTGCCGGCTCAGGAGCCGTCCAGGCCCGGGCGGACGAGGCGAAGCGGCCCGTCGCGCTCGTAGCGGTGGGCCGGGTTGTTCAGCACGGCGGCCAGCTCCGCGGCCTGGAAGGAGGCCTCGACGCGCTCGGGCGGCGGCGTGCCGTACGCGGTCGTCCGCTGCTTCGGGAGGCGGCCGGCGTCGAGGATGAGCTGCTCCATCCCGGCGGGAGACAGCTCCTGTCCGTGGGCCGCGCCCGCGGCCCGGGTGATGCTCTCGTTCATCAGAGTGCCGCCCAGGTCGTTCACACCGGCGTCGAGGCAGGCCCTGACCCCCTGCGGTCCCATCTTGACCCAGGAGGCCTGGACGTTCCCGAACCACGGGTGGAGCGCCAGCCGGGCGACCGCGTGCATGAGAACGGCCTCGCGGAAGGTCGGTCCCTTGCGGGCGCGTCCCTTCAGATAGAGCGGCGCCTCCATGTGAACGAAGGGCAACGGCACGAACTCGGTGAAGCCGCCGGTCCGTTTCTGCAGGTCACGCAGCCGGAGCAGGTGCCGGGCCCAGTTCCGCGGACCTTCGACATGGCCGTACATGATCGTCGCGGTCGTCCGGTAACCGATGCCGTGGGCGGTTTCCATGACCTCGAGCCACTGGTCGGTGTTCAGCTTGTCGGGACAGATGATCGCCCGGATCTCGTCGTCCAGGATCTCGGCGGCGGTCCCCGGCAGGGTGCCGAGGCCGGCGTCCCGGAGGCGCAGCAGGTAGTCGCGGAGCGGCATGTCGAGCGTCGCCGCGCCCTGCCAGACCTCGAGCGGCGAGAAGGCGTGGACGTGGACCTCCGGCACTGCCTCCTTGACCGCCCGGCAGATGCCCAGGTAGGTCTCGCCGGTGTAGTCGGGGTGGATGCCGCCCTGCATGCAGACTTCCGTCGCGCCTCGCTGCCAGGCCTCGACGGTGCGGCGCATGACCTCCTCAAGTTCCAGGTCGTACGGCTTGCCGCGCAGGTTTTCGCTCAGCTTGCCCTTCGAGAAGGCGCAGAACTGGCACTTGAAGTAGCAGACGTTGGTGTAGTTGATGTTCCGGTTGACGACGTAGGTCACCGTGTCGCCGTTCACTTCGCGCCGGATCGCGTCGGCGGCTGCGCAGACGGCGGAGAAGTCGGTGCCGCGGGCCTCGAACAGGCCGGAGATCTCGTCTTCGGTCAGATCCTCGCCGGCACGGGCGCGGTCGAGAATCGAGCGCACGGCCGCGGAACCGGCAGTGACCGCGCCGCGGGTCGGATTGCCTGCAAGGCCGGCCTCGCGGCCCGCTCCGTTGCCGCCGGCGTCTGCCGAGCCGCCAGCTCCCGGCCCTGAGCCATCGTCGCGAGCGGCCGAAGCGGTCACTGCGTCCAGCACTGCCCGGGGCGGCGGCGTCTCTTCGCCCGGGGACCAGTCGTCGGTGCGCGGTAGCCCGGTGGCGTCGATCCGCTGGATGACCGCTGTGCGCACGCCGCCCAGGCGGCGCATCTCACGGCTCTGGCCGCGGCCGTCGTCGAGCCAAGTTTCCCCGTCGAGCGCCCACTCCGGGTAGACCGTGAGCCGCTCGACCAGCGTCTTGCCGGCGGCGGCCGTCTCTTCGGCGAGTCGTTCCAGGTGCGGCCAGGGCGCCTCGGGGTTGACGAAGTCGGGAGTCACCGGCGAGACGCCGCCCCAGTCGTCGATGCCGGCGTTGACGAGCTGCGGCAGCACGCCGGGGCTCAGGTTGGGCGGCGCCTGGATGTGCATCTCCGGGCCGAGCACCAGCCGGGCCGCCGCGATCGTCCACAGCAGGTCCTCGAGCGTCGGCTCGGGAGCGCTCGCCATCCGGGTCTCCGGCTTGGCGCGGAAGTTCTGGACGATGACTTCCTGGATGTGGCCGTACTCGTCGTGCAGGTCGCGCAGGGCGAGCAGGGCGTCGATCCGTTCCTCACGGGTTTCGCCGATCCCGATCAGGATGCCGGAGGTGAAGGGCACCCGCGCTTCGCCGGCGAGCCGCAGCGTTTCAAGCCGCCGTTCGGGTACCTTGTCGGGGCAACCGTAGTGGGCCTGGCCCTTCTCGTGCAGCCGCATGGAGACGCTCTCCAGCATGATGCCCATGGAGGGCGCCACCGGTCGAAGAAGCTCGATGTCCGCGGCGGTCATGAGCCCCGGGTTGAGGTGGGGCAGGAGGCCGGTCTCGACCAGCACCCGCTCCGCCGCCTCGCGCAGGTAGGACAGCGTCGTGTCGTGGCCGAGTTCGGCGAGACCCTCGCGGGCGGCCTTGTAGCGCAACTCCGGCTTGTCGCCGAGCGTGAACAGCGCCTCCTTGCAGCCCGCCTCGGCGGCCAGGCGCGCCTGGCTCAGGACGTTGTCCAGCGGCATGTACGCCGCCTCGCCCTTCTTCGGCGGCCGGGCGAAGACGCAGTAGTGGCAGATGTCCCTGCACAGGTGGGTGAGCGGCAGGAAGACCTTCCGCGAATAGGAGACGAGGTCGCCGTGGCCCCGGTCGCGCAATTCCCCGGCGGTGGCGATCAACTGTTCGAGGCCGGCGCCCGGCTCGACGCGGGCAAGCGCACGGGCCTCGTCGGGGGTCGGGCGACGGTCCAGAAACGCGCTGAGCGGAGGGGACATGGCGAGGACGGCGGCGGGCGCTGAACCCGCCCATTGGGAGTAGCGAACGGTATCAGTCCCGGTTCCGGGGACTCTCGAGACGATCCGATGCGCCGAGTCCCCCCAGGCCGAGTTTCCGCAGAAGGCGGCCGGTCCGGCTGGAACGATCGAGTCGCAGCAGTTCGGCCAGGTCGTCCGGATGGTCCACGTCGAGTCCGAGGTTCGCCAGCACGATGCTGGAGTGGGCCGCTCCCGCCCGCGCCGCCTCCCGCAGATGGGCATGGAAGCTGCCGTCGCCGAAGCGGAACGGGATGCAGCCCGGCGGTGAACAGACGAGGGCGTTGGTCCCGGACCGGAAGCGGTCGGGGACGACGGTGACCGCACCTCCCGGCGCCGACCCGGCCCCCTGGCTTCTCCGATCCTCGAGGTGCCGGGCGCAAAGTTCCTCCAGGTCCGCCGCCGTCACCAGTGGCAGGTCGATCGGCAGTACCAGCATCGTTGACGCGCCGCGGCGCCCGAGTTCCTCCGCGGCGGTGCCGAGTGCCCGGTTCAGTCCTCGCCTGGGTTCTGAGAGGACCTCGCATCCGGCTTCTGCGAGGTACCTCGCCGCGACGCCGTCCGCGGTCACGGCGAGCGTGCCCGTGATGCCGGAAACGCCCGCGATCGCGGCGAGCACGTCGTCGAGCATGGAGCGGGCCAGTTCCTCCCGCTCTCCGGCGCTCAGGACGGGCGACAGCCTCCGCTTGGCTTCGGACCAGGCCTTGACCGGCAGGACCGCCCAGAGGCCGCCGGTCGTCACGCGTTCCGTTCCGGCGGCGCGGCTTCCGCGACGTCGCCGCGCCGGGTGTCGAGGCCGCGTGCGAAGTCGATCGTCTCCCGGGCCAGGCGTTCCCGGTCGGCCAGCGTCTCCATCACCGTGCCGGTCACCAGGGTGGAAAGGCCGAGCTCCTCGATCTCCGCGGCCTGACCGGCATCGGCGTGATCGATCACGAAGCCGTCGAGCAGGTCGCGCTCCCGGTAGTGCCGGGCGACCCCGACCGCGCTGACGGGCATCCCGAGCTCGGCCATCATCTTGGCCGCGGGGCCCTTGATCGCCGCGCCGCCGACGATCGGGCATACCGCGACGACGGGAACGCCTGTCCGGCGCAGGGCCGCCTCGACCCCGTCGAGCGCCAGGACGGGATCGACGCTGACGAAGGGGTTCGAGGGGCAGACGAGGATCGCCGCGGTTGCTTCGTTCTCCAGCGCCTCCAGAAAGGCGGGCGACGGCAGGGCCGTGTCGATCCCGGCGAAGCGAAACCCGGAGACGGTCGGGGCGCAAGCATCGCGAACGAAGTAGTGCTGGAAGCTGAGTTCGCCGGTCTCGGTGAGCACGACCGTACTCACGGGGTCGTTGCTCATCGGCAGCACGCGGGCGGCGATGCCGAGTGCTCCGCAGAGGGCGGCGGTCACCTCGCTCAGGGTCTCGCCCCCGCGGAGCCGTCGCGTTCGCTCCACATGGGTCGCCAGGTCCCGGTCACCGAGCCGGAACCAGGTCTCGCCGCCGAGGTGGGCGAGCGCCTCGAGGAAGGACCAGGTCTCGTGCGCCTGACCCCAGCCGGTGACGCGGTTCGAGATCCCGGCCAGCGTGTACATCACGGTGTCGATGTCCGGACAGATGCGGAGGCCCAGGTGGTCGAAGTCGTCCGCCGTGTTGCAGACGACGGTCAGCGAGTCCCCGGGCAGCACGCGCGACAGCCCGAGCGCCAGCTTGGCGCCGCCGACGCCGCCGGACAGGGCCACGCAGTGGCTTGGGGAGCCGTCCGTCATCGAAGACCCGCCTTCACCGGAACAGATCCTGGTCGCGCGGCCTCACCAGGTCGCGGGCGGTTTGCGCCGGTCCGAGCCGCCCGAGGCCGCGAACGCGCACGACAGGAGTGCCCTCGTCGCCCTCGCCCTGGACGATCTGGGCGGCGCTCGCGACCTGGTCGGCGATGCCGGTCTCCGAGACCAGGAGTTCCCGGCCGAACAGGTCCCGATCACCCCGCAGGTCCCAGAGCGCAGTCATTCCGGCGACACCGATGGCGAGCCCGACGGTGCCCAGCCGCCAGGCGCGACCGACGCTGTCGTTGACGATCACGCCGAGGCGCTCGATTCCAAAACGCGCCGCCAGCGCTTCGCGCAGGGCCGCCGCCGAGGCGTCCGGATCCTCTGGCAGGAGGAGCGCATGTCCGTGGTCGTCACCGGGGCGCAGGTTCGACTGGTCGATCCCCGCGTTCGCCAGCACGAGACCGAGCCGGTGCTCGACGATGATGACTCCGGGCACGGTGCGCAGCACTGCGGTCGATTCGCGGAGCACGAGCTCGACCAGGCGCGGGTCCTTGTCGCATTTCGCCGCCAGCCGGACGGCTTCGGGGCTTGGCTCGACGGTGTCCAGGTCGACGATTCGGCCTTCCGCCTTGGAGACGATCTTCTGCGCGACCACGAGGACGTCTCCGTCACGCAGTGTCATCTGGCCCTGCCGCATGGTTTCGGCGATGAGCAGGGCCAGGTCGTCTCCCGGTTGGACTTCCGGCAGGCCCGGTACGGACTCGATGTTCAGCATGGTCAGGGAGAGCGCGGTGCTCGAAAGCCGAAGGCTAACCGCCTCCGCAGGCTGAATGTCGCGTGCGCGCCGATCGAGCGCGGGCCGTCTTCAGGGGCTGCGCGTCGGTTCGCCGGTGATCCTGATTCCCGCGCCGGCGATGCCGTACTTGCGGTTCAACTGGATCAGGAGTGAGGTCAGGGCCTCCGCGGCGGCCGCGTTGTCGAGCGGCCCGGCGTGCCAGCCCTTCATGCCGAGCGCCGCGATCAGCTCAATGACCTCCGCGCGCGCCGACGGATCGTCCCCGGTGACCAGAACGTCGCAATCGACCGCGTCCTCCTCCCGCAGATGGGCGGCGCCGACGTTCTGGAAAGCGGAAACGACGCGGACACCGGGACCGACGGCCTGTTGCGCGATGTTCGCGGCGCAGCCCTCTTCCGGGAGCTGGACCCGGGCGACCTTCGGCGGCACGAGCGGCACCGTGCAGTCGACCAGGATCTTGCCCTGTAGCGCCTCGCGCACCCCCTTCAGCGTCGCCCGCTGGAAGGCGTAGGGCACCGTGAGAACGACGATGTCGCCCGCCTGAGCCGCGGTCAGGTTGTCCGTGCCGCGAACCGTCGCCGGAAGCCCCAGCCCTCGAAGCTGCTCGTTCACGTCCGCGGCCGAGCCCGCGCCCTTCTCGCGCGAACGGGAGCCGATGACGATGGTGTAGCCGGCGGCCGCCCAGCGTCGGGCGAGACCGCCGCCCAAGTCGCCGGTGGCGCCGAGCATGGCGAGGGTGGGCAGGGTGTTCGGGTCTGGCCGATGGTGGGACATGACGGTTCCGGTAGGTCTTGGTGAACGTCCGCTGTCGACGAGCCGGGCCCGGGACGCGAGGGCGGCGATCGTACACCGGTCCGGAGACGGTTCCGGGCGAGGCGCGGGCTACTTCCGCCGCCGGTGCAGGGTCACCGTGTCGACGTCCCGCTTGCGCTCCCACCAGTTCTGGTAGAGGTCGAGCGCGAACATCAGCAGCAGGATGAAGATGACGATCCACTGCGGGATGTACGGCGTGGGCGAGCCGTTGACGACCATGTGCGCGCTGTGGCCCGCCTCGAGGATCAGCACGAAGCCGATCAGCAGGAGGACGAACAGGCCGAGGATCTCGAACTCGGGGTTCGAACTGAGGAAGCGCGAGATCGGGCCGGCGAAAACCAGCATCAACGCCACCGAGATCAGCACGGAGCCGACCATGACCGCGAAGATGTCCGTCATGCCGACGACGGTGAGGATCGAATCGACGGAGAAGATGAGGTTCATGCCGACGATCAACGCGACCACCTCGGCGAACCTGTTCGCCTCCGCGACTTCGTGCTCGACCGCCTTCAGCTTGACGCGGAGCTCCTTGACGCCCTTCCAGATCAGGAAGAGTCCGCCGATCACGAGCACCAGGGACTTGCCGTCCACGGTCCCGGCCATTTGGACGCCGAGCAGGCTGCCATCGAAGTGCCAGAGTTCGGTGGTCGCCGCTCCGAGCACCAGGCTCAGGATCAGCAGCAGCACGATGCGGAGCGCCATCGCCAGCAGCAGTCCCAACTGGATGGCCTGCTTGCGCCTCGCCTCCGGCAGCTTGTTGGCGATGATCGTGATGATGATCAGGTTGTCGGCGCCGAGCGCGATCTGGATCAGCGTCACCGAGAAGAGCGCCGCCCAGAAGGCTGGCTGGGCCAGGAGTTCGGTCATCCCGCGAACTCCCCGCGAGGCCCTTGCCCGATACGGTTACACTCCGCTCCCGTCATACCCAGGCCTTGAACATCAGCAGCAGATCTCCAGGAGATAGTCCGATCTCATGAAGCTACACGAAGCCGCCACCGCCCCCAACTGCCGCCGCGTGCGCATCTTTCTGGCCGAGAAGGGCATCGAGGTCCCCGTCGTGCCGGTCGACCTGGGCTCGGCCGAGAACCGCCAGGCGCCCTTCCGGAAGAAGAACCCGATAGGGCGTGTGCCCGTGCTCGAGCTCGACGACGGCACGTTCATCGCCGAGTCGGTCGCCATCTGCCGTTACTTCGAGCAGTTGCAGCCCGAGCCGGCGCTGATGGGCGGAGGCGACGCCGAGAAGGCCGCCCGCAGCGAGATGTGGCAGCGCCGGATGGAACTCGAGATCACCGTGCCGATCATGCAGGTCTTCCGCAACACTCACCCGTACTTCGCCGACCGCATCCAGCAGTACCCGGACTACGGCGAGAGTCAGCGCAGCCACGCGACGAAGCGCCTGGCCTGGCTCGACCAGGAACTCGCCGACCGCGAGTTCATCGCCGGCGACGAGTACTCGATCGCCGACATCACGGCCCAGATCGGGATCGACTTCGGTCGCGTGACCAAGTTCCGGGTGACCGAGGAGACGCCCAACCTGCTGCGCTGGCACCAGGCGGTGTCCGCGCGGCCGAGCGCCCAGGCCTAGGGCCTGCCAGGTCGTCACTGGGTGCGCCGGCGTCCCCGCCGGCCTCGAGGAAGGCGTGCGAGGCGTCAGCCTCGCTCCGCTTCCTCACGCCTGGCCGCAGAGCTGCGATGCGTGGGTCTCCAACTCCTCCCGGAACTCGGGCGCCGCAATCCGGACAAGCCGGCGGGCCCGCTCCACGAGGTCGAGCCCGCGCACGTCGGCGACGCCGTACTCGGTGACGAAGATGTCCGCGTCGGTCCGCAGCGCCGTGGCGGCGTGCGCCAGCGGCAGCGCCGGGACGATCCGGGAGAAGCGGCCGCCGCCGGCGGTCGCCTCGAGTGCGACGATCGAGCGTCCGCCGGCCGACATCCGGGCGCCGCGCATGAAGTCGACGGCGCCGCCCGTGCCGCTGATCTGCCGGCCGCGGACCATCTCCGAGTTGACCTGGCCAAAGAGGTCCACTTCGACCGCGGAGTTCAGCGCGACGAAGTCGTCCAGCCTGGCGATCACCCGCACGTCATGGGTGTAGTCGACGGTGCGCAGATCGATCAGGTCGCAGCAGCTCGCCCAGTCGTAGAGGCGCGGTGAACCGAGGACCATGGCCGCGACCAGGCGCCCCTGGTCGATCGTCTTGCGGGCGCCCGTGACGGCTCCCGCTTCTACGAGATCCATCACGCCATCGGACAGCAGGCCCGAGTGAAAGCCGAGGTCGCGGTGGCCGTGCAAGGCGGCCAGGACCGCGCCCGGGATCGCGCCGACGCCGGTCTCGATGCAGTCGCCGTCGCGGATCAGTTCCGCGACCAGGGCGCCGATGCGCTCGGCCACGGGACCGCTCCGGCTGGCGAGCGTGGGCGGTTCGACGTCGGTCTCGACCACGTACTCGAAACGGTCCGCCGGCACGGTCGGGGCGCCCGGCAGCCGGGGCAGGGAGCGGTTCCACTCCGCGACGAAGGGGATCTCCGTGCGCTCCAGCAGCGCCGGCAGGAACCCGGCGCCGATACCGAGCGAGCAGTCGCCGTTCCCGTCCGGCGGCGTGAACTGGGCGATCGCCAGGTCGAAGGGCGCCGCCACGAGGTCGTCCCAGACGTGCCGGTACTGCATCGGCACGAAGCGGACCGAGCCGGCCTCGAAGCCGGCGCGCATTTCGGGCGTGACGAAGAAACTCCGCACCGTCGAGCCGGCCCAGGGCGCGAGTGTCGGCGACGCGATCCCGGGAATGCGGGTGACCGTGAACTCCACGCCGGCGGTCGCCTCGGGTTGAGCATGCAGCGCCGCGGCGACGCCGCGAGGTTCGTTGCAACCGCCCAGGACAGCAACCTTCATGCCCGGCCGGAGCAGCGCGCCGACCTGATCGGGAGCGAGTTTCTCCATCGCGGCTCGTAGCGTAGCCCGAACGACAGGCACCTTTGGAGGCACTATTGCGGGCCCTCCAGACGCGGCCTTTCTCGGCTAGATTCTCCGCCCGATGCCCAAGGTTCGTGATGCCATCCGCACCATTCGGCGCGACGGCTGGCATCTCGTCGCAACCAAGGGCAGCCACCGGCAGTACCGCCATCCCGCCAAACCGGGCAAGGTGACCGTCCCCGGTAAACTGAACGACGACGTGCCCCCTGGCACTTGGAACAGTATCCTCCGCCAGGCGGGTCTCAAGGAAGCGAGGAACCCGTGAAGTACACCATCGTCATCGAGAAAGCGCCGAACAACTATGCCGCCTACGCTCCCGATCTTCCTGGCTGCATCGCGACTGGGGACACGCGCGCCGAGGTGATCCGACTGATGCGCGAAGCCATCGAGTTTCACCTTGAGGGTCTGCGCCGCGACGGCGACCCGGTGCCGCCGCCCCAGACCACGGCGGCCCAGGTCGACGTAGCGGCGTAGAACCGCGGACGGAGCTGTCCTCAAAGCCGGCGCGAAGTTCGGGCGTGACGAAGAAGCTCCGCACCATCGAGCCCGTCCAGGGTGCGAGCGTTGGCGAGGAGGTGCCGGCAATGCGGGTGACCAAGAAGGCCGCGCTAGCGGTCGCCTCGGGCTGGGCGTACAGTGCCGCAGCGATGCCAGGCGTTTCGTTGCAGTCCCCCGGGGACGGCAACCTTCATGTCGGGGCGGAGCAGCCTGCGGACCTGTTCGGGAGCGAGTTTCTCCATCGTGGCCCGTAGCGTGGCCGCCGCGATCGAGCGGTTGTGGCTTCATTCACGCTCGAAGGAGGCCCACTTCCTGATCCACTTCAGAAACCTGATCGTCCAGGTCCTCAAGCCCCGATCCCCTTTTCGCTGCCGACTTGTGGGTTGATCGACCGGATCTGGTGCTTCGGTCGGAAGGGTCTCCAGTTGGGCCTCCTGTCTGCCCCTCGACGTTTCGGCCTCGATGCTCGCCTCGGCGGAGAACACCTCTTCGCGGAGGCGAAGCGGCGTCATCGTGTGCCGCTCAACGATCACGAAGAGCGTTGTTTCCTCGAGCATGGGGCGGTCCATCGCCTTGTAGTCACGGAAGTCGAGAAGCGGTAGCCGAGCAAGGCGCTTGCCGTCCTCCAGCTTCGCGGGATAGCTCCGTGTATCTTCGGGGTCGAAACCGACGCGAACACCCGATGTCTTCCGAGGCAGCACCACCACGAGCGCCTCTTGGTTTTCTGCGGCCCTGAGGAAGTCCTCGCGGGTCAGTTCGATCGGCTCGGCGCCCCATCTGCCGACTTCGCGCAGGGCCGACTCGAGCCGCCACCAGATGCGTGGCGGGCGAACGACGATTCTCACTGTGCCGGAGTTCGTCGCCACTGGGAGATCGACTCGCTCGTCGTCCGGCGTTGGCGTGCTTGTCCCTGAGTTGAAGATCCAATCTGGGCTCGTCGTGCAGGCGGCGGAGGCCCTCAGCCGGACGGCCACTGGAAGGTGACCACGCTCGCCGGGCACAAGCAGAGTGTCCTTCGTGTAAGGCTCGCCAGCGACCTTGATCTCTCGAAGTTCCCGCAACAGGCGGAACCGTCCGCTGTCGCGTAGGCCCCACTCGTCGTACACGCGCAGGGAGAACGATCCTTCGCGGTCACCCAGCGCCTCCTGTAACTCCGTAGTGCGCGGATCGAACCTCGCGCCCGGCCACTCGGTACCCCCCGCCATGCCGACCCAGGCCGCTTGAACCTCAGGGGCCACCTTCAAGCTTGGTGGCTCGCCGAAGAGTCCACCGTCCGCGGCGTCATCGAAGACACGGTTGCCTTCCAGCGTGAAGCCGCAACCGACGGAGGGGAGCGGGCACTCCTCGAAGCCCTGCGGTTCATCGAGCGGCCCATGAGCGTCAAAGTGGAAGTAGTGCGCCAGGAAGCCGTCGCCACACGGATCAGGCGCGATCGGTGCGTTTCCCGTTCGCCGCCAGCCTTCGGGCGCCACGACGAGATAGTGACCGCGCCCCGTCGCTCGGACACGACGACCCGGCCCCTCCCAGTTGACCGGCATCTTGAAGATGAGCGGCGTTCCTGAGAAGAGCTCCAGGTTGTGCACCCGGGCGTCGGCGGTCAGTACGTGCAGCCTGCCGGCGCAGGAAGGTATCTCCCAGTCCCCGTCGAGCCGTTTCAGAGGATCGTCGTCGAAGAGCACCTCGTCGACCTCCAGGTCCGTTGGTGGCGATAACACCAAAGTCCAGTCCGGTTCGTCCGGGCTCTGCCGACAGATGAGTTCCGGGGTCCGGACGACAGGGTGCAGCGAGTCAGCGGTCGGGTCGGTTCCCAGGAGCTCCGCCACCAACTGTCCGAGTTCGCTCTCCGAGGCGGCGGGAGGCCACAAGGCCGAGCGGGCAAGTTCCCCCTTCTTCCGGAGCAACTCGTCGAGCATGTGGTCGAACGAGCGTTCGGGCTCCGTTGGATGGATCGCCATCGGCAGATGCACGGTGACGTCCCGGGTCTGCCCGATTCGGTAGATTCGGTCGTTGCACTGCTCTTCGACGGCGGGGTTCCACCACCGGGTGAGGTGAACGACCTGGGTTGCCGCCGTCAGTGTGAGGCCGAAGCCAGCGGCCCGGGGCGAGAGGATGAAGATGTCGAACTCGCGGCTCTCGGGCGCATGCTCCTGGAAGCGCCGGATCTGTTCGTGCCGCCGGGCTACGGGAGTCGCACCGTTGATGATCGGGACCTCCTTCAGCCCGTAGCGGGAGCGAAGCCACTGGGCGATGAACGCTTGCATGTCGAGGTCATCTATGAAGAGCAGGGCCCGCTCGCCCCGTTCGTGGAGGTCGTCGAGTAGCGCAGTGACCCTGGCCAGCCGGGCGGAGGCTTCGATGTAAGCGTCGGTTGTGCCGCCGGCGGTCTTCGGGTCGTCGGGGTGCAGGGAGACCGCGCGCAGCTGGTGAATCGTCCTGAAGGCCGCGCCTCGCTCGCCGGTCCGGAGGAGATCCCTGGCCTCGTTGTAGGCCTTCGCCTGACGCGGCGGCATCGTTTCGCGATAGCGACTATGGGACTTCCTCGGCAGGCCGGCTAGCACGTTCTCCTTCAGACGCCTCATCGCAAGCGGTGGCGCCTCGGCGTCCCGGGCGATGGGCTGCGGTTCGAAGAGCCGGTGGTGGAGTTCGTCCAGCCTCTCCTTTGAGGGTTTGCCGTAGCGCGATTCGAAGTCGCGCAGCGAACCCAGGCGACCGGGGGCGAGCGCTTCCATCACCGCCCAGACGTCTGTCGTCCGGTTTTCGATGGGTGTTCCGGTTAGCCCGATGCGGAAGTCCGCCTGGACCGAGCGCGCCGCCCTAGCGCGCGCCGTCGCCGGGTTCTTCAACATCTGGATCTCGTCGAACACGACGGTCGAGAAGTGGAGGCCACGAAAGCTCTGCTGGTAGTTCGTCAGGGTCTGGTACGTCGTGAGCAGCCACTGCAGGTGGCCTCGGTCTCTCTCGACCGCTGCGTGGATGGCCTCGAAGTGCAGTCGGCTGCGCCCGTCACCCGTATCCGCACCGTGAAGGCCGGCCTTCCGGTGAAGATCGAGGAAGGGGCCGTAGATTCGATGGGCCGCGAACAATCCGGTGGTTCCGAGGTGCTGAACGACCTCTGCCTCCCAGGTACGAAGCAGCCCGGTGGGTGCCACGACGAGGATTGGCGCTCGGCAATCCGGGTCGGCCGATTCTCCGCCGGCAGAGTCGAGTTCGTCCTGCAGCCAAGCGAGGAATGCCAGTGTCTCCAGCGTTTTGCCGAGTCCCTGATCATCCGCGTTCAGCACACCCGGTTGGCCTGCCGCCCAGGACGCGACTAGCCATTGGAAACAGGCGATCTGGTGCGTGTACGGCTTCGTCTCGAGACGCACTGGCCAGGGGATCTCTTCCGCGAGTTCCCTTCGCGGTTCGAGTATCAGCAGAGCGTCGGGATCGCCGAGGTCGTTCCTGCGGGCGGTCGGCGGTTCTGGCCGCGCCTGGTCGGTCTTGCCGGGAGGCCCGAGTTCGGTTTCGCGGCGAGGCGTCGGTGCCGGGCGTCGCGGATCGCTCTCGCCTGAAGGGAACTGGAGTTCGGATGCTGGCGCGGGCGGCTGCTCTTCGGGCCGCGAGTCGCCTGAGCCATCGGGAGGGTCCTTCGCGTACGGTCGTTCCCAGACCCCGGCTTCCACGGCGCATTCGGCGTAGTGCGTGGTTTCGACAAACACTCGTGATGTCCGTTCCTCAACCGCCTCGGCGAGTTCGATCGCGTCGGCATCCGGATTCTCCCGCTCTACCCTTTGAGCCAGCCGCTCCGCGAACGCTGCGCCCGGATTCGCGGCGAAGCCCCTTCGCTCTTCGGGCGACGCCTGCTGCTTCTCACGGACAACCTCGAGGGCGGCGAGAAGGTCCTCGTCCACGAGGACGTAGGTGTTCGAGCCGAGCAGGTAGCTACGCTTGGCCGTCGGGAAGGCAGAGAAGCCGGTCCGTGGGTCGGCCTGAAAGCGGCTCAGCATGTCCTCCGACAGAGGGCTCTCCGGATCGCCGAACTCCCTAGCATCTGCGGCCGCTCCTTCCTTTGCCCCCGTGCTCAGCGGAATCGGATCAAACTCGACGCCGTCGGCGCTCTGCCGCACGCCGAGGGTTAGCGCCTCGACAGTGAAGATCCGGAGGTTTCGGAGGAAGGGCGTCATCTCTACCGCGTTCTCGGTTGCTCGGCCGTCGAACAAGCGGCGGAACCGGGCCAGTGCGCTCCAGTGGCCGGAGATGTTGGTCGAAGCGGCGTCGAAGCTGTCGGCGAGTTCGACTGCGGAATAGAGGGGGCCGGGAATCAGGAAGGTACCGTGCTCGCTGTCCAGGAAGGCACCCTGCCGACGTGTCGTGACCGGCAGTCCGTGTCGCTGCCACTCGGTCTGGAGAGAGAAACCCGAGCTGCCAATCACGCCCCTGACGTCGAGCTTGAGCGAGAAGGGTGGGCGTTCGGGGAGGTTCAGGGCGCTTGCCTGCGTGGGGGTGAGAGCGGCGACTGCGGCGTGCGATGCGGAGATCTCGCTATCCCGGACCACGACCGCGTCGGGGTGCTCGTCTCCGAATCTGCGTAGAGCAGCGAGCGCGGAACAGCGTGCGAGATCGTCGCCAACCCAAGCGTCGACGGAGGAACCGGAATCGGTCGATTGCCGTCGGGCGGCGTGGCGGCGTTGTCTATGCCGGGAGCGCGCCGTGCGGAAGAGCACGCGGTTGGGACGCACCGCGTGTTCGATGGCCGTCATCCTCCAAGCGCCGCACGGATTCGCCGGTCCCAGGCGGAGTGGTGTACGAAGGCGGTGGCGCGGCCCGCCCGCCCATGACCGCGAACGTCATCGCAATCGTAGGTGTTCTCGTAGAGCGCGACGCTTCCGCGGTCGCCACGGCGATAGATGTGAGTCTTGAAGCTGTGCGAACCCTCGACAACCACGCGATCGCGGTCGATCGTCATTACCAGCAGACACTTGTCCCTGTCCCCAGAGTTCCAGGATTGGTTCCTGCCGTATGCGAGCGGCACGTCCTCGCTTCGTCTGAGCCTTGTCGCCACTTCCTCACCGCGAGGACTCAACGCGAACCAGGCCTCGTGAATACGGTTCGCTCGGTACAACTCCATCCAGAGACCTCTGCGGTCCGCCCACATGTGGGACGTGACGGCCTTGGAGATGATCTCGAAGAACACCTCTATTGTCTCGCCAGCCAGCCAACGCATCATGACGGCTCGGGCATCGGGCTTGCAGCGGGACCAGACGCCGGTGCGGGTGATTCTGGGATCACCGAAGCCACGAATCAGGGTGGTCTCCAGATGCTTGCGGAGTCCCTGGTCAGGTTCGGAACGTTCCCAGGGAGCGAGTAGGGCATCGATCCCGAGTTCGGCCCCCGCTTCCATCGGGTGGGCATCGGGAGGTGCGATCCAGTTCAGCAGACGGAGGTTCTCGGCCTGATCGTGTCGGAGCCGTGTTGGCCTATGCTGGCGAACGAACCGTTCGTGCACCTGCGCCATCAGCCCTTCGCCGTGCGGCGCTTCGATGCCGATGTCTTTGACGAACTCGAAAGGGCTTGGCTGGACGGTCATCCGCTCGGCGAGCCTCTCGGCCGCCGACTCAGGCTGCAGGACGCCGAGGTCCACTGCTCGCTGGATCGGTAGCGAGGTGTGCTGAACGCAGCCATCGAGTCGCCGCGCGAGTTTCTGCGTGAGCGAGGAGCGTCTATCAAAGGTCGACAGGTAGAGCCGGTACATGGTGCGCAGGAAGCGAGGTTTGGCCTGTTCGTTGACCTGGTCGAGCAGGAACGAGACGAGCGGCCGGTACTCCCGCCGCTGGTGCAGGGGACCACCTGAGCGGCCGAGTGCGATGTTCCATCGTGCCGGGCGGCTTCGCTGCAAGCTCTGGCTAGGCTGGAGTAGCGCCCGGGCGGCGCGTTGCAGATCGGCCCAGGTGTAGTTGCGCCAGTCGTCCGCCCGTTGTCGCCGGTCGAGTTCACGGACCAGTTGTTCCCGGTCCTCCTCCTTCACGTTGGGATCGATGTCGGGATACGCGTGGTCGACTCGCTGGGCTGCGCGCCGAAGAGCGACCGGCTCGCCAATCCGCCACTCCGGCCCCTGCCGGCTGAGGCTCGGTCCCAGGCGACCGGGCGCGAGGAGGGAGGAAAGCCGATTCTCGCCTTCCGGGCCAGGGCGTCTGCTTCTCATCTCTGGGGCGTCGTCAACGGTTCGCCTCGGCCGGGAGACCCTGGCGTTGCGCTGTGAGCTGCGCCCGGATCCGCTCTACCTGAGCCAGATTCTGAGGCGTTTGCAGGATGAAGCGGATGTCTACCCTGCGGTTTGCGGCCCGTCCCGCGTCCGTCGGTCGTTCGTCGATCGGCCGCATCGAACCGTAGCCGGCAAACGACAGCACGGGCTCGCCGCGGAGGTTCCTGTACTCCATTAGTTCGGGACGGTAGCCGTTGGTCATCGCTCGCAGGGTCTCCGCCCCACGCCGGGCCGAGAGGTCAAGATTGTCCTTCATGTTCTCGCGCTCCTGGAGGGCCAGCAGGAGAGGCAAATCGTCGGTGTGGCCTTCGATCTGAATCGTCTCGATCGCGGCAAGGACGTCCTCGCAGTTCTGCGGCGCCACCAGGGCCGGGCCGATCGTGTAGCAGGGGAGGGTGTCGAGCAGCGCGTCGCCAAGGGCGCGGGCCACCCGTTCGGGCATGCTGCCGCCGGGAATTCTCCACTGGCCGGGTCGAAAGAGCTCGTCGCTGCGGAAACGGATGATGCCGTCCGAGGCGACGACGCTGATACGAAGCCCCGGTAGGTTTGCTCGAAGCCGCTCGGCGATGAACTCCAGGATCTGGTACCGGGTTGCGGCTGCGCTCTCAAGGTAGGCCGCCAACGGTTCCGGCTCGGCCTCCGGCTCTTCCTCGTCGGGCCTGAACTCCGTAGCGAAGAACGCGAGCAGGATGAGAAGGACGAACAGGAAAGAGACAGTGAGGTCCGTGACCGTGACGAACGCGGAATCCTGCCTTTCCTCGCCATGCCGTCGAGCCCGCGGGATCGCCATACGGGCTCAGTACCGTCCGTCTTGCGGCGTGAAGGGCTCCGCCTGCTCGATGACTTCCTGTAGCTTCCCGAGCGACCGGGCGAACTCCTGGTTCAACTCCTGTTCGAAGCGGCGGAACTCGGCCAAGCTGGCCCCCGCCTCCGTTTCGAGCTTCTTCCACGCTTCGCCAAGCCGCTGGTCGAGACCGCCGAACCGCTCGACTAGGGCCTGGAACTCCTGGGTCACCCGTTCGAGTGATCTCCGGGTCTGCTCTGCGGCGGCCTGAGAGTTGCGGACCGCGTCCGCCGTCGACCTCAGGGTGGCGACTGTTTGCTGCGTGATCAGGCGGGCGCCCGACTCCATCGCTTCCGCCGTCGTCGAGACCTTCTGTTCCATGGAGCGGTTCGCCTTGACTAGGTCCGTCACCGCGCCACGAACCGGGAGCGCGGCTTGTGACAGTTCCGTACTCGCGGAGCTCAGTCCGGCCGTCGCCCGGGAGATCGTCTGTGCACAGTTCTCGAGGGTTTCGGCGTAGCGGTCGACGTTTCCGACGGACGACGCGATTCGGGCCTGCAACTCGCCGATCACGGCGGCAAGGTCCTTCAACTGGCCGAGCAGGTCGCTGCGAATCGCGGAAGAGGCTTCGCCGACGCTGTCCCGAACATCCCCGGCCATCCCCTCCATTGCCTGGGAGACCGCTTCTGAGGATGCTCCCAGGCCCTCGACAGCACGTTGGCTTGCTTCCTCAATCGTCCGGCTCCCCGCTGCGAACGCCGACTTCGACGCCTCGTCGGCTCGGGCCGCTAGCTTGTCCACTGCCGTCGTCATCGCCGTGGCAGCCCGGTCGATGCCGTTCGCGCCAGTCTGAGTGCTCTTGCGGATCTCTTGCAGCGCTTCTTCCATCGTCGCGCGCATTCCCAGCGCGCCCTCCTGCAAGTTCTCCCTCGCAGCTTCCGTCGAATGGGCCATGGCAGTCTTGAGGGAGGTGATCTCGCTGGCTAGCGCTCGGACCGCATGGTCCATCTGCCCACTCATGGATACGGCCGAGTCGTCAAGCCGGGAAGCGACCTCGTTCAAGGTCTGACCCACCCTGTCCATCGTCCCGCTGATGGCGCGCGCGGAGTCCTGGACACCACCGCTCATCGTTTCCGACATGCCGGCGACCAGGGAATCGAGGCCCTTCCCTGCGCCTTCCTCGAACTTCGCCAGCGCAGGCGCCATCGCTTCCTGAATCGAGGTCCGCATCGCTTGCGGGATTTCCTCGCGCAAAGGGCGCGCCACTTGGGCGACGAGTTCTGTGCTGAAGGTCTGGAGGTGCGTTGCCTGCTCCTCGAGCACGTCGAGTACCTTCTCAAGCAGGAAGCTGTCGGCGCTCCGGTACTCGAATCCTCGTTCGATGTCGGCGCACAGGCCATGCAGCGCCTCGTCGATCTTCCCTTCACGCGTCCGGAACCAGAGGCCGAAGACGATGGAGCAGAAGAGGCCGGTGAGCGACATGATGAACTTGGCGCCGGCGACCTGGAGCAGGTTCCGAAGCCCCTCGCTCACGGTGTCGGCCCCTGTTTCTTGAAGGATCCCGCGGGTCTGGTCGAGCGCCGCGACCAAACCAAGGAAGGTGAGCAGGAGCCCAACGGACACGAACAGCGCAGGGAGCTGAGCGAAGAAACGATGCTCCATGTGGAGCAGTTCGCGGTCGAAGAACTCCCTGGGTCTGACCGTGTTGAATAGACCCTTCTGGCGATTCACGGTCTCGGCGAACTCGCGCCACGCCTCACCGAGCCGGTGGCGGGCCGTCTGCCTCGGCACACTCTCCCACTTCTTGAAGGACTGGCTGATCTCGATGAACCGGGAATCGTCGAAAGCTGTGTGGGTATCGCCGATCAGGGAACTGCTTTCGGCAATAGTCCTGAGCAGGCCTCGGGCGCGCCACGAATAGCCGATTAGCGCAGCGAACAGGCCGGCAACGAGCGCGAGCGAGACCCACCCGGGAGCTGCCTCGTGGCGCAGCAGGCCGGCCAGCTCAAGAATCCAGTCGGCAAAGGCCTCCCCGAGGTTCAGAGGCACGAGATGTTCAACACCAGGCTGGTCGGCGACGCTGGGAGGGGCATCGTGTTCATCGGCGCGGTAGCAAGACGAAGCGACGGAGGTTAGCACCGCACCCGGCAGCGTTGCGTCGGCGCGCCGCCGCGAGGCAAGGGATGGGAGTCAAGGTCAGGCCGGGACGTGGCGCCCAGCTTGTCGCGGAGCTGAGGAGGGGCCCACCCCGGTTCCAGCGCCGCCCCGCGTCGCCTAGGTGTGGACTCTCGTAGAGAAGCGCCTTCACTCGCTATCGCGGGTCCATTGCGCTGTCATCCGGTCGAGCTACGCGAGGCCTGCTCTCTCTTCAATGTGGGGTGGTTGTCTAGGAACTGGTCGAGCCGGTCACCGCCGCCGGCTACACCATCAGAATCTCCACGGGAACCCGCGTTTCGCCGAAGACGGGTGTGCCACGAGAGGGGGTCGAGGTCCTTCCACCCGCTTGTCCGACGTGGACGCAGGGGCGGTCGGATGGCATCATCGCTCGAACTCAACCAGTACGAGCATGGATCAGAGTGCCCCCGATCCGAGAACTGCAGCCGATGCATTGAAGGTCCGCCGATCCAACATTGAGGCGGCGACGGCTGCGTGGGTCGGTGCAACGCTGGAGGCTCTGAGGCGCTCTCATGAGCTTGCGAGGAGGGCTGAACGAAGACGGATTCTCCTAGCGAGGGCTCACGATCGGTCGAACCGTCTGAGAGCTGAAGCCGAGAGTTGCAGCGAGGAGCTTCCGGCGATCGAGGCTAAGGCGGCTCGCCTCGAGGAGCGGATCCCTCCGTTGATCACCGAGTTGGGCTTCAGCGACTCTGACATCTACCGGGTGGCCGATCTGGTTGAGCTGATGGACGGACGGTTCCGCGACAACGAACGCGAGATCAGCCGCGCCCAGGTGGCCCTTGAACGCGAGAACGCCGAAAAGGCCAGAGAGTTGCACGCTCGACGCACGCAATGGTGCCGCGAGAAGCTGCGGGAACTCGAGTTTCGCCACTCCGTCAGCCGGGGAGAACTGAGGGCGCTCGCAAGGGAGATCAAGCAAGGCGTGGCGATCCGCGAACGGGCCAGAGACCGCTTCATCCTCTCCAATCTGCGGTTGGTGGTTTGGGCCGCAAGGAAGCACGCGAATCAGGGACTCGAACTGGCGGACCTGATCCAGGAGGGCAACGTCGGCCTGATGAAGGCGATCGAGAGGTTCGACTATCGCAAAGGAGGCAAGTTCTCGACGTACGGGACTTGGTGGATCAGGCAGGGCATGAGCCGAGGGATCGCCAACCAGTCGCGGACGATCCGCATTCCGGTTCACGTGCACGAGCAGATCGGCAGGCTGGAGCCCACCTTCGACTCCCTCTTCCGGGAGCTGGGACGCGAGCCGACATTTGAGGAGATCGGCGAACGGGTGAATCTGCCCGCCCCCAAGGTGCGCGACATCGTGAAGGTGGCCCAAACGCCTATGTCGCTGGAGCGTCCGGTCGGAGAAGAGGAGTATCCCCGCCTCGGGGACTTCATCGAGGACGGAGACTCCCCGTCGCCCTTCGACGAGGTCGTCTCCGCCAACTTGCGCGAACAGATGGCCAGGGCTCTGCGCTCACTCTCACCGCGCGAGGAACTGGTGCTGCGCATGCGGTTTGCCATCGGCGGGGGAACAGAGCACACTCTGGAGGAAGTAGGCAAGTCGCTCAACGTGACGCGGGAACGCATCCGCCAGATCGAATCCAAGGCGCTGCGTAAGCTCCAGCACTCGGACCAGGCGAAAAAGCTAGGTCCTTTTCTGGGGGACGGCTTCGGCGGTGGCGGCGAGAAACCAGTTTCCGGAGAAGCGAAGGGAGGCTCCCGACCCCTCTGGGAGACCGAGCCGGCCCCTGCGTCGGCGAAGGGGAAGACGAGGCGGCCGGAATCTGGCAGAGCCGGCGTTGGTCCGTGGCCTAGTCAGGACGGCGGTCCCGAATGGGCACCTTCGTCCGTTCTGGGATGTGTCCGGTCCCTCATCGAGCGAACGGCGCCGGTAACCGTCGTTTCGCAGAAGGCCGAGATTCTCTGCCCGGAGGAGGATCTCGGCGCGGAGGTTGACCCACAGGCCCTGTACGACGCCGAGATCCGCAGGGAGCCCCTGCTCGACAAGGACGGTGAGGGCGAGCTCGCGCGGGCAATCGAGCATGGCGAGTGGCTGATCCTCGAGGCCCTGGCCAGGAATCCTGGCGTGACGACTCGGCTGCTTGCTCTGACTGAACTCGCTGGCGAGGAGGATGCGGGTGCGCTCTCGCAGTTGGTGGAGATTGACGATCCGGTTGTACTTCTCGACCAGAACGGCCAGAAGCGGGTCGCCAAGCGGAGTGACGTGCTCGGGAAGATGAGGGCACTCGAAGATGAGCGTCGACGAATCTACCGCCGGGGGCGTCAACTGGCCGAACGGCTTCCCCGGAAACGGGCAAGGCGCTCCGAGTTGGAGAGGCTTGTCGAGGCGCTGGAAGCTCAAAAGGTCGATGCCACGAGTAGCGAGGTGGCAGCTGTGAAGCGCCTTGCCCGCGTCAAAGATCGCCGGGCGCCCGGCGGCGGCTTTACTGAACGGGAGTGGATTCGACTGTGCGACCTCCTGAGCGTTCCGGTGCCAGTGTGTTCGGTGAAGCGGATCTGCCAGCGGATCAGGACCTGGGACCAGCTGGCACGGGAGGCCGAGTCCTCGTCCGATCCGAGGAGGGAGGATGGCCGGCAGCCGCTACTCCTTGTTGATCGGGAAAACGGTGGTCAACCGCCCCGCCCGCCAGATCGCGAGTTGCGTGAACTCCTGACCCGAGCACTTGGAGAGATTGCGTCCGGCTCTGCCAACGATCGGGCGATTGTCGCTGACCTCCTTGTACGCGTACGTGTTCCCCCTACCGAGCCTGACGTTGACGAGACCTACGAATCGGCACCTCTCCGCGACGAGGTAGCTCGGGATCTCCCGGCCGGTCCGGGGGGCAACCCCGAACTTGGAGTCGACTCGCAGACGGAGTCTCCAACTCCTCCACTCGGACGGAAACGGGTTCGAGAACTCGGTGGGCGACGGAAGCAGGGCAAAGAACTGGCCATCAGGGCGCCGCGGCGGGGCCCACGGATTCGGCCGTCATTGCGCCCCGTCCTGGCGTGCCGCGAGGCTTCCGGGGGCTGGGGCTACACCTTGTCCGTGTCCTTGCCTGTTGGTTTGAACGCCCGGGCGCTTTTCCTTGACGGGACGGAGTTGGACGTGCATGGCGGGAGCTGTGACTTGCCATCGGGCAGTGGCGCCCTGGCGGTAAGGACGGTCGATGGGGAGGAGATCGACGTGCCGCTGTTCGAGGGAAAGGCGCTTGTCTTCAGGTCGGCCGCCGACTGGAGTTTCGGCCGTAGCGCCCGCGGCGTTGGCCAGGGCCACTTTCTCGTGATCGCTCCCGAGGACTGGCGCCGAATCGGTCAGGCTCCGGTGGAGCCAGCGGCTTGTGGACCAGGGTTCCTAACGCACCACTTTCACTTCGAGGAGGGCGAGACGGTCGACGGGCCGCCCGTTGGGTTTCACGGACACGAGCTTGACACGGTCGGGCCAGGATTCACGCTCAGCGGCGTACGGGTGTTCGACGATTCGCGCGAAGGCGATCTCTTCCGAGCGATCCCTGGCCTCTCCTGTGCCCAGGGCGTTCGGGAGGTCCGCGTGGGCTCCGAAGGGGATGACGCGTGGCTAGGAGAGACGTTCGATCCCAATGAGAAGAACCTGGCGGAGGTTCTCGGCGGGCGCCAAGGCCGTTTCTTCGTTCGCGCCTACGACGATTCGGGTTTGCGTGACAGCGGTCAGTTCCGTGTCCTTGAGGAACTCCGGGAGATCCGTATCAACGGAGAACCGTACTCGCCAAGTACCGTGCTGCTTCCGCTGGCGACAGGCCATCGAGAAGCGAGCGTGCAACTACTCGCCAGCAGCCAGCCTGGAGCCGATACGGAGTGGGATGTTCGCCGCCTGCCGCCTGAACCGGACGGCGAACGAGCCCTCTACAGGCTGAGGACAGGCTACGGCACTGTGAGTGTTGAGGTGCGGCCACCTCGAGTGTGGTGGCGAATACGTGGGGCGAAGGGCTCGCCGGGAGCTTGGCGAGATGTCCGACTCGAGTTGAAGCGGCAGGACTTCCAGCGGTTCGGCGGGGAGGGGCGGTGTCTGGACGTCCGCTTCCCTAAGTCGGTCAAGGGGGTTCGGGTCGGCTTCGATGCAGTGACGCGAAGAAGATACCCCGCGCCCCTAGTAGGAGAGTGGCGTGTCGCGAGCGTGCCGCTACGGGACTTCCAGGACTACGCAGCGGTGGCTCGACCCGCGGCGAAGGAACGGGCGCTTGCTGTTCGGTTCGGAGATCTGTCCGTCAGACCCTTGCGGATCTGGGACGAGCCTCCACCGTCGGCCTGGATGCAACCCAGACCCCGTGTCTGGCGACAAGTCGGCTACGGCGAGGGCGAACTTGAACTGGCGGGTCTGACAGTCGCCGATGCTCGGAGGCTGAAGATCCCCATCGACGAAGGACGGGGCGACGTGGAACAAGACAATGTCGATCGGCTGCGAGGGTGGCTCGATGCTCAACAGGTGTGACATCAACCAATGGCCCGAGCGGATCCGCCACCGCTACGAGGCCTATCTCAAGACCTCCTTCTTCTTTCGAGATCCGGCGCTCAGAGCCTCATTCCAGCAGGCGCTTCGCGAGGAGGGGACGCTGCTTAAGGGGCCGATTCCTGAACGCTCCCGTGACTTTCGGCGAAGCTCCTCGGCGCGAGCGCTGGCGCAGGCGTGGTTTCCTGGCGAGAGCACCGGCATCGTGCCAGCCCTGATCGAGGAACCACTCTACGTGCATCAAGAACAGGCGATTCGGCTGCTGCACGCAGACGACCGGAACGCTGTCGTGGCGACGGGCACGGCAAGCGGCAAGACGGAGAGTTTCCTCTATCCGATCCTCCTGCATCTGTACCGGCAACATCTTGCCGGCGATTTGGACGGTGGGGGCGTGCGGGCGCTGATCCTGTATCCCATGAACGCTCTGGCGAACGACCAACGCGAACGGTTGGGCGAGATTTGCCGAGCGCTTGCGGCGTCAGAATCGACTTTTCGTCCCACATTCGGCCAGTACATCGGCCAGACCCCCTACCACGCCGGCGACAATTGGCGTCACGGCAGGTCGAGGGAGGAGGGTCGGCTCCCGGGAGAACTGGTGTTCCGTGAGGAAATGCGGGATACGCCGCCCCACATCCTGCTGACGAACTACTCCATGCTGGAGTACCTCCTGATCCGGCCCGACGACAGCCCGCTCTTCGATGCGGGTCGCGGTTCCCGTTGGCGTTTCCTCGTGCTCGATGAAGCGCACCAGTACCGGGGCGCCAAGGGAATGGAGATGGCCATGCTGATCCGGCGGCTCAAGCAGCGAATCCGCGAGGGCGGTAGAGATGGCGGCAAGCCGTTCCGGTGTATCGCGACCAGCGCGACCCTGTCGACTGGCGAGCAAGAGGAAGACCGGACGGCGGTCGCCGGATTCGCGCACACTCTGTTTGGCGAGCCCTTCGAGTCTGGAGACGTGGTCTTTGCGGAGCGGGAAGGGGAGAGTGGAGGCGAGCCGAGCCGTTACCACGCGTTTCTCAGGGCGCTCGAGGGCGCCTTCCTGGTCCACCGCGAAGGTAGGGACGACGTCCGCCTCAATCGTGGCGACGATCTGGGGGAGGAGGACAAGGGGGTACCGCTCGAGATCGCTCTGTGCCGAGAATGCGGCCAGCACTACTACGTCGGCAAGGTGCGCGGCGGCAAGCTGGAGGAGGCAGTTCGCGATCCGAGTCAATCCGGCTTCGGCGCCGACTTCTTCATGCCGTCAAGGGACGGCGAGATGATGCTGTGCCGCCGATGCGGCGCGATTTCGGAGGATCGGTCGCCGTGTGACTGCGACGCGGCGATCGAGGTCGTGCGCTGCGAGCCGCACAAGGACCACCCGGATCGGCTCCGCAAGTGCGCGGCCTGCGACTACAGCCGTGGTGGCGTCGGCGACCCGGTCCAGGAGATCGTTCATGGATCGGACGGCCCGAATGCCGTTATTGCCACAGCGCTGATCGAGTTGCTACCGAAGGAGAGACGCAAGGTGCTCGCCTTCGCCGACAGTCGGCAGGAGGCGGCATTCTTCGCGTGGTACGCCGAGGACTCCTATGGCCGCTTGCGGGACCGGAATCTGATCTTCCGGGCGGCGCGGGACGCGCCGGTTGGCGAAGGCCTTAGCATCGAGGATCTGGCGAGCAGACTGCAAGAGGTGTGGGAGGTTGCCGGACTGTTTAGGGCTTCCGATACTCCAGAGACTCGCCGTCGAGCAGTCCTCGCAGCGATTCTTCGTGAGGCCGTCACGGAAGAGCGGCGAATCTCCCTGAGCGGTGTCGGTCTCGTTCGCTGGAGCGTCGCGCTTCCTGCCGACTTCTCGGTCCCGCCCAGCCTGCTGGAACAGCCTTGGGATCTCACGGAGGACGAGGCGTCTAGCCTGGTTCAGTACTGTCTCGGCCTGTTCTCGGCGCGTCGCGCTGTCAGCTTGCCGCAGACAGAGGGCGTTCCAGCATGGGGCGCCATCTCTACGCTGCCCCAGACAGCCTACGGCCTGGGAAAGCCCGGCGGTCGCGCCTACGTTTCGGAATGGGGAAGCCCGGTTTCGGGGCTCGTCAGGCACTTTCTTCCCCGCGTACTGGGCGAGAACGGTCGCGACGAGGAGGAGGCCCGTGACCTGAGCGAGCAGGCCGCGTACGACGTTTGGACTGCGTTGACCGCGATACGGAGCACGCCGTTGCTGGTTCGCGGGAAGTTCGATGGGACGTTTCGTGTGGCTTCGGAGTGGTTGCGACTTCACTATGTCGGAGGCGATTCGATCTGGTGCTGCGATACCTGCACCACACTGACCGCGTACTTCGTTCGAGGTGTGTGCCCCCGCACTGGTTGCGGTGGGCGTCTCCAGCGCGCGGACCCCCGGGTCTTGGCGGAGAATCACTACAGGCTTCTCTACGAAAGCCGCGACCTGCCACCGCGGCTGCGGGCTGAAGAGCACACAGCCCAGGTCGCCCCGGAACAGGCCCGACGCTTACAGGAGGAGTTCAAGGAGGGGCAGATTCAGCTCCTGAGCTCCTCGACGACGTTCGAGGTTGGTGTGAGCCTCGGTGATCTCGACGCCGTCTTTCTCCGCAACGTGCCGCCGGAACCGTTTAACTATGTCCAGAGAGTGGGGCGTGCCGGGCGTGGAGAACGGGCTGGCCTCGCCGTGACCTACTGCCGGCGCAACCCACACGATCTCCATCACTACGAGAATCCGGAAGCGAGCATGATTCGCGGCGGTGTGGATCCGCCGCGACTTCAGCTTTCAAACGATCGCATCGTCTTGCGCCACATGACGGCGGCCGTCCTGAGTGGGTTCTTCCGTCGCCACTCGAAGCGGTTCACGAACGTCGCCGACTTCATCGAGGATTGGAAGGCTCCGCGGGCTGCGGCGGATTTCGCCACTTGGTGCGAAGAGAACGCGACACGCATTGAGTCCCTGCTGACCCGAATCGTCCCTGAGCGAGTGGCCAGCGCCGTCGGGCTCCGTGATCGGCAGTGGATCGAGCGCATCGGCGGTCCCGATAGCCGGCTTGGGCTTGCCGAGGCCGAGGTCTGCTCGGAGTATCTCGAGCTGGAGGACATCGAATCCGCAGCCGTGGATCAGCGCGACTACAGGAAGGCTCAGCGTGTCAAGAAGCGGATGGACACGGTCGCACGCCAGTCGACGCTGGAGTTCCTCTCCCGGAAAGCAGTGATTCCCAAGTACGGCTTCCCGGTCGACGTCGTCGAGTTGCACTCTTGGCAGGTTGGGCGCGATGACGCGAACGTGGCCCTCCAGCGTGACCTGGCGCAGGCGATAGCTGAGTACGCGCCCGGCGGGAAGGTCGTGGCTAACAAGCTTGAGTGGGAGTCCTGCGGGATCAGGAAGATCTCCGGCAAGGAATGGCCGGTACGGATGTACCGGTACGACGACTCGCGGAGCTTCGAACAGTGGACCGAGGGCGCGTCGGGTGCGCCAGCCAACGTCCGAAAGAAGTACCTGATTCCGCGGTTCGGTTTCGTCACGCCTATGTTCAGGGATCCGAAGCCTCCCCGGCGACGAGCGCACAGGGTGTACAGCACCCGTCCGTTCTTTCAGGGCTTCGCTGAGGCCGGTGCCGGTGCGGCGCAGACCCGGTGCGGACTGCGGGTCAGTTCAGCCGCCTCGGGAACTCTGGTCGTACTCTGCGAAGGCCACGGCGGTCGAGGTTTCCTGGTTTGCCGGTCATGCGGCGCCCACTCCGCGAAGCGCACGGCAAGGCACGAGGCCCCATCCGGTCGGGAGTGCAGGGGAACGCTTGAACAGTTCTCGCTGGGCCACGAGTTAGTCACGGACGTGGTTCGGATGGAGTTTCCGGACCTGCGCGACCAATGGACGGCCTACTCGGTCGCCTATGCGGTTCTCCTGGGCGCGGCTGACGCGCTCGGTGTTCCGCAGAACGATCTGAACGTCACGATCAGCGCCGGATCCGAACCGGATTCGTCGGCGGTTGTGCTCTACGACAACGTACCAGGTGGCGCCGGCTTGGTCACTCAACTGGACAACAACGATGTCCTCTTGAGGGTGCTCGCCGGCGCTCGCCGGCGAGTGACCGGCGGCTGCGGCTGCGATGTCAGTTGCTACGGCTGTCTGCGGAGCTACCGCAATCAGTTCGCTCATCCGCATCTCGACCGCAGGCAGGCACATAGGGTCCTCGACCGGCTTGAGATCTCCGCCTCCGTACGCTGATACCCTGCCGCCGCCATGACGACGACTTCCGAAGCACAGAACGGCCTCCCGGCCGTCTCTCTCGCCGCGGTGCCGGGACGCCGCCGACTGACCCTCGACCTGGCCGCGGAAATCGAGCGCCGCGGCTTCAGCGGCATCTACTGCCCGAGCATGGGCGACGGTCTGGCGCTTTGCGAAGCGATCGCGCTGTCCACCGAGCGCATCCACTTCGGCACGTCGATCGTCAACATCTACACCCGGCATGTGACGGAGTTCGCGAACACGGCGTCGTTCATCCACGAGGTCTCCGAGGGCCGGTTCTGGTTCGGCGTCGGCGTCAGCCACGGCCCGGCCCACAAGCGGTTGGGGGTGAGTGTCGGCAAGCCGCTGGCCGACATCCGCGCCTTCGTGGACGAAGTGAAGGCCGTGCGGAGCGCGGGCGAGCTGCCGCCGATCGTGCTCGCCACGCTACGCGACCGGATGATCGCGACCGCTGCCGAGATCGGGGACGGCATGGTGTTCGCGAACGGTGCCCGTTCCCGGATGGCCCATTCGTTGGCGTTCGCCGGGGAGAAGGCGGGCGATCCGGCTTTCTTCGTGGGCAACATGATCCCGACCGTGATCTCGGACGACCGCGACCTGGCGGCGGCGCGAAACCGGAAGACGCTCTCCCGCTACGCGCTGCTCCCGAACTACCGCAACTACTGGAAGGCGGCCGGCTACGTCGAGGAGATGGAGGCCGTCGAGCAGGCGGTCGAGCGGGGCGAGACGGAGCGCATTCCGGGCCTGCTCTCCGACCGCTGGCTGGCGGACACCACCTTGTTCGGGACGGCCGCCGAGGTTCGCGAAGGCGTCGAGCGCTGGTTCGACGCCGGCATCCGCACCCCGATCCTCGTGCCGTCGTCGGCGGCGGGCAACCAGATCAAGGCGTTCGAGGAACTGTTCGCCGCCTTCGACGGGAGCTGACGGATGACCACGGTCACGCAGCGGCTGGAAGCGCTGGGCATCGAGCTGCCGGCGCCGGCGGCTCCGGCAGCGAACTACGTTCCGTTCGTGCGCACCGGATCCCTCGTCTTCGTTTCCGGCCAGGTTCCGGTCAGGGACGGGAAGCTGGCCTATCGTGGCAAGGTCGGCGTGGACTACTCGCTCGAGGAGGCCCAGGAGGCGGCCCGCCTGGTCGGCGTGAACATCGTCGCCGTGGCTGCGGCCGCGTGCGACGGCGACCTGGAGCGCGTACGCCGCTGCGTGAAGCTGGGCGGTTTCGTGAACTGCAGCGACGATTTCGAGAACCATCCGGCGGTGATCAACGGCGCCTCCGACCTGATGGTCGACGTGTTCGGTGAGAAGGGGCGGCACGCCCGTTTCGCGGTGGGAACGAACAAGCTGCCCTTCAACGTTCCGGTCGAGATCGACGCCGTTTTTGAGATCGACTGACCGGCCGATCGAGGGGGCGTCTCAGAGCCGCTGTGGAACCCCCTGACGAGCCCTGGCTCAGGGGTGTGTCAAGGGCCGGCTACGCGGCTCGTGGGGGTGTCCGGCTGGTACGATTCGGCCCGCCATGTCCACCCAGAGGGTCGAGATTCTCGGCGACACGATGCGCCGACTCGCGCGCCGCGGAGCCAGGCGGAACCTGTCCCGCGTGCTGAGCAAGGTGCGGCCCGGAGACGTCTCCGCCGCGCTCAGGAAACTGGTGCCCACGGAGCAGTTGTTCGTGGTCCGCCTCGCGCTCGAGGACTACCCGGATTCGGCCGGCGAGGTGCTGCTCGAACTGGAGCCGGGCGAACGGCGCCCGTTGCTGGAGGAACTGGCTCCGTCCGAGATCGCCGGGCTGCTCGCGCCGCTAGCCGTCGACGACAGCGTCGAGATCGTAGACGGCCTGGAGGACGAGTTGCGCGAGGCCGTGATGGCGCTGCTCGACCGGCCCGACCGGGACGAACTGCAGACGCAGTTCGCGTACGAGGAAGACACCGCCGGCCGGATCATGAACACGGAGTTCTTCTCCCTGCCGGAGGACACCCCGGTCGGTGACGCGATCGCGAAGATCCGCGAGCACGGCGAGGTCGAGATGATCTTCTACCTGTACGTCGTCGATCCGGAGGGCCGTCTGGCCGGCGTGCTGTCGCTGCGGGAGTTGCTGCTGTCGGTGCCGAGCCGCACCCTGGGCGAGATCATGAACCGCGGCCTGGTCACGGCACACACGGACACGGACCAGGAAGAAGTGGCGCGGCTCGCTTCGCGCTACGACTTTCTCGCCGTTCCCGTGGTCGACGACCGCCGCCGTCTGCTGGGTCTCGTGACCGTCGACGACGTGATCGACATCGTGCAGGAGGAGGCGGAGGAAGACTTCTACAAGATGGTGGGCACGTCGGACGACGAGCTGCTGTACCGCGAGCGGTCCTGGCGGGTTGCCGGCATCCGGCTGCCGTGGCTGCTGGTCAACCTGATCGGTCTGACCCTGACCGGCGTCCTGATGAAGCAGTTCCAGTTGCGCCTGAACGAAGCGTTCCTGCTCGCCTTCGCGCCCGTCGTCATGGGCATGGGCGGCAACATCGGCAGTCAGACGATGACGCTCACGGTACGCGGTCTGGCCACCGGCCGGATCGGCGAGGGCGGCGGCCGCATGCGCCGCTTCCTGATGCAGCAGATCCGGATCGGCCTCGTCGTCGGCCTGGTGTGTTCGGCGGTCGCCGCCGGAGTCGCGGCGTTCCTGGAACAGAATCCGGCCTACAGCGCGGTGGTCGCGAGTTCGCTGTTCCTCGCCATCATGCTCGCGTCGCTGATCGGTTCGCTCCTGCCGATGGCCTTCGAACGGATGGGGATCGACCCGGCGGTGGCCAGCGGCCCCATGGTGACGACCAGCAGCGACATCACCGGCATCCTCGTCTACTTCGGGCTGGCGACGCTGATGATCGACTGGCTGGTCCGCTGAACGGCGGCGGGTTTCGGACATGAAGCAGCGAAGCGGAGAGGCGCTGCTGCTCCAGACGACCGACCTGCACGAACGGGACCGGATCGTCGTCTTTCTCAGCCGCGACCGGGGGCTGAAGCGGGGAGCGGCCCGCAGCGCCCGGACGCGCTTCAGCCGTTTCGGCGGCGAGTTGCAGCAGCTCGCCAAGGTGCACCTGACCTGGTTCGAGAAGCCGGAGCGCGAACTCGTGCGACTCGGCGAGGCGGAGATGATCCGCAGCGCCAGAGCGCTGCACGAGGACCTGGAGGGCATCCTCGTGTCGTCCTATCTGGCGGAGCACATGCAGGTTTTCGCCCAGGAGGACGAGCCGGAGAACCACCTCTACCGCCTCCTGGACACCACCGTTCAGGCGCTGCTCGACGGCTGCGACCGCTGGCTGGCGGCGCGCTACCTGGAGTGCTGGACGCTGCGCCTGAGCGGCGTGTTTCCCGCGCCCCGCCGCTGTCCCGCCTGCGGCAACGCGATCGGCGACGAGGCCTTCCTCGCGGTGGATGCGGCCGGCCTCCTGTGTCCTTCGTGTGGGGGAGGCGCGGGCGCGAACCGCAGGGTGGGGGCTGGAGCCCTGGCGTTTCTGCGCCAGATCGGAGCATCGGATCTCGCGGGCCTGCAGGCGAACGGAAAAGTCGACGAGGCGACGCTCAAATCGGTCGAGTCGGTGACGCGCGAGGTGCGCCGCGCCTTTCTGGGCCGGGAACTGAAGAGCTACGGGGTGATGCAGCGGACCCTCAGGGACGTGGCGCCCTGATGGCCGGTTCCGGCCCGGAACGCCGGGTTCTGCGGCGGCTTCCCGACGCGCTGATCTCCCAGATCGCGGCCGGCGAGGTGGTGGAACGCCCGTCATCCGTGGTCAAGGAGCTCGTGGAGAACGCCCTCGATGCCGGCGCCGCCCGCATCGAGATCGAACTCGAGAACGGCGGACGCGACCTGATCTCGGTGGCCGACGACGGCAGCGGGATCGCCGCCGGGGACACGGCCCTGGCGCTCGAACGCCACGCGACCAGCAAGATCGCCTCGTTCGACGATCTGCTGGAGGTGGCGACCCTTGGCTTTCGCGGCGAAGCCCTGGCGTCGATCGCCGCGGTCTCCAGGTGCGAACTCCTGACCGCCCGGTCGGCGGGCGACGGTCATCGCCTGGTCGTCGAGGGCGGGCGGCTCACCGTCGACGAACCAGTGAGCCGTCCCCGCGGCACGACGGTTCGGGTCGAGTCCCTGTTCTACAACGTGCCGGCCCGCAAGGAGTTCCTGAAGCGGCCCGCGACCGAGCTCCGCCACGCGCTGACCGTCGTCCAGGGATACGCGCTGGCACGGCCGGACGTGACGTTTGTCGTGCGCCACGCTCCCGACGGCGAGTCGCCGGGGCGGGAGTTGCTGCGGGCTCAAGCCACCGGAGTCGACGCGGTCGGCCGGCTCAACCGGATCGCGCAGTTGTTCGGCGAGGACCTCGTGAACCACCTGACTCCGTTGCCGGAGGCCAGGAGGGAGCAGGGGATCTCCGGCTTCGTCGGCGACCGGGAGACGACGAAGGGCCGGCGCCTGTTCCTGTTCGTGAACGGGCGCCTGCTACGGGACCGTGCCGTCCTCGCCATCTACTACAAGGCGGTGCGGGACCTGATGAAGGGAGAGCGTCCGCCGGCGCTCTTCCTGTTCCTCGACGTTCCGCCCGAGTCCGTCGACGTCAACGTCCACCCGCAGAAGGCGGAGGTCCGGTTCCGCGATGCGGCGCTGATGGGCCGCATCGGCAGCGCGCTGCGCAGGGGACTCGAGGCCGCCAAGGGCGAGGAGCCGGCGCCCCTTCGTGAACCGAGTGGCCCGGCGGCGCCTCCGGCCTGGACGGGCGTCGGAGAAGTGCGCGAGACGCCCGGCGCGGCGACCGATGCGGCGGCGCCGGCTGTACCGGCGTGGGCGGAGGAGCTCGCCGCCCGGTACGGCGGAGCGGGAACCGGACCGGCCGGGAAGCTCGCCGAGGTCGCCTACCGGCCGGAGCCGGCCACCCGGGTTCCTCTTTCCGGCAAGGGACGCGAATCGCTTCGTCTGATCGGGCAGTACAAGGGCACGATGATCCTGCTCGAGGGGCCCGAGGCGCTGTTCGTCGTGGACCAGCACGTTGCCCACGAGCGCATCCTCTACGAACGCTTCCGCCGCAGCCTGAAGCGGCAGGATGCGGCGAGCCAGACGCTGCTGGTGCCGCGCATGCTGGAGCTCTCGGCGGCCGAGAACGCCGCGCTGGCCGAATGCTCGTCGGGTCTGGCCCGCTGCGGCTACGCGGTCAGGGCCCTTTCCGGTGGTAGCGCCGCGATCACCGCGATCCCGGCCGTCCTGCCGGACAAGGAAGCGGAGAGCCTCGTACTCCGGATCGCGACCCGGGTGGCAGGCGGCGACGAGTTGCCGAGCGAGGACGAGGCGCTCGCCGACTACCTGCTGACCCAGTTGGCGGCGAGCAGGGCCTGCCGCGCCGCGGTCAAGATGCACCAGGCGCTGTCGGCGGAGAAGATGGAGAGCCTGATCGCGGAACTCTTCGCCTGCGAGCACCCGTACACCTGTCCGCACGGTCGCCCGGTCGTGCTGGAACTCACGGACCGGGACCTGGAACGCCGGTTCAAGCGCCGCTAGCCCGGTTCGCGGCGCGCGGTCAGGCGTGCCGAGGACACGAACTCGCCAGTCCGCCTGCGATTCGCAGACCTGAAGTTACTGGAAGAGGGTAAAGCGAGCCATCATCGCGACCAGCAAGGCCATGGCCGCCATCATGGAACGGATGGACCACTTGGTCGCCGCGTACTCGGCGGCTCGGACTTTCTCCTGTTGTTCCATCCGGCCCAGCAGCAGGTCCTTGAGGTCGGCGATCTCTTTGCGGACCGCCGCGAACTCCTTGTGGACCGCTTCGAACCTCTTGCCGACCGCTTCAAACTCCGCGTCGACCGCTCCGAAGTCGTGGGTAAGCCTGGCGTCGATCTGGTCCTTGAGGCTGGCGATCTCCCCACGGACCGCCCCGAACTCCTTGCGGACCGCTCCGAAGTCGTAAGCGAGCCTGGTTTCTGTCCGGCCTTCTAGGCTGCCGATCTCCGTTCGGAGATTCTCGGTCTCGTGAGCGAGCTTGGCTTCCAGACCGTTGAACTCAGCTTTGAGGAGTCGGGTCTGGTCGTTGATTCTCTGGTCCAGAAGCTCCCTGACGCCGTCGATCCTCTCGGACAGCACGGCGTCCACGTGTGCGCACTCGCGCTCGATCTTCTCCGAGAGTTCGATCTTGACCTGTCTGAGGGCGGCCGCCTCGGCATGAGGCGGCGCTGCCGGCGTTGGTCCTTCCGCTTCCAGGGTCATCCGTCGAGTTCTTTCACGATCTCGTCGTGCACGGTACTCGGTGCGTTCGTCGTCGCGGGCTGAGTCTACTCGCTTCATCGGCATCTTCCGTCCTTCCAGGGCATAGGGCCAGCACTGACAAGGACGGAAAGCAGCCGGCAGAACGGGGAACGATCCTAGGGAGACGGACCCGGTTTCAAGCCGGCCAGTGCCCGGGCGGCGGCCCTGCGCTCGGCTTCCTTCTTCGAGTGACCCGACGCCATGGTCACGGCGCGGCCCCCGATCCAGCACTCGACGTGGAACACGGGGTCATGATCCGGCCCGTCACGGCCGACGTGCCGGTAGAACGGCGGTTCGAGCCCCTGACTCTGGAGGGATTCCTGCAGGTCCGACTTGGCGTCCAGGGCGTCCATCGTCTCGGCGGCCTCCGCCTCGATCCATGGTTCGACCAGATCACGGGCGGCCTGGAGGCCGCCGTCGACGAAGACGGCCCCGATCACGGCTTCCAGCGCGTCCGCCAGGAGAGACGGCTTCTCGCGGCCACCCGACTGGTCCTCGCCATGGCCGAGGCGAAGCGCCGGGCCGAGATCGAGCTCCCGGGCGCGCCGGGCCAGCGCCTCGGAGCTGACGACATGGGACCTGGTCCGCGACAGGACGCCTTCGGGCGCCGACCGATCACCGCGGAAGAGCCGGTTCGCCACGACCAGCCCCAGCACCGAGTCGCCCAGAAACTCCAGCCGCTCGTTGTCCTGCTCCAGGCCCCGTTCGTTGGCGAAGGAGCTGTGGGTCAAGGCCTGCTCGAGCAACGCGCGGTTCTCGAACCGGTGGCCGAGTCGCGCTTCGAGAGCCTCGACCGGGTCGATCAGGGGTAGATCCGGTCCATCGTTCGCGGATAGGGGATCGTCTCCCGCAGGTGGGGCACTCCCGCCATCCAGGCGACGAAGCGCTCGACGCCCATGCCGAAGCCGCTGTGCTCGAAGGTGCCGTAGCGGCGGATGTCCAGGTACCACTGGAAGGCGTCCAGCGGCAGATCGTGCTCCTTGAGGCGCGCGAGCAGCAGATCGTGGTCGTGAATGCGCTGGCTGCCGCCGATGATCTCTCCGTAGCCCTCCGGGGCGATCACGTCGAGCGCGAGGGCCAGCGATGGATCGTCCGGATCGGGTTCCATGTAGAAGGCCTTGAGCGACGTCGGATAGTGGGTGATCATCACTGGCCGATCGAACTCCCGCGTGATCGACGTTTCCTCGGGGGCGCCGAAGTCCGCCCCGAACTCGATCCCGGAACCCTGCCGGCGCAGCAGCTCGATCGCCTCCGCGTACCGGAGCCGCGGGAAGGGCCCCTGGATGGCTTCGAGCTTCGAGGTGTCGCGCTCCAGGATCGTGAGCGGCTCGCGGCAGTTCTCCAGCACCCGGCCCGCGAGGTAGACGAGGAAGTCCTCGGCCAGTTCGCACAGCCCCTCGAAGTTCAGGAAGGCCGCCTCCGGCTCGACCATCCAGAACTCCATCAGGTGCCGGCGGGTCTTCGACTTCTCGGCGCGGAAGGTGGGTCCGAAGCAGTAGACCTTGCCCAGGGCCGCCGCGGCCGGCTCCAGATAAAGCTGGCCGGACTGGCTGAGGTAGGCCGAGCCGTGGTCGAAGTAGGGCGTCTCGAACAGGGTCGACGTGCCTTCGCAGGCGGCGGGCGTGAGGATCGGCGAGTCGACGAGGTAGTAGCCGCGCTCGCGGTGAAAGTCGTGGATCGCGTGGCAGACCTCGCTGCGGATGCGCAGCACCGCGCGTTGCCGGCTGGAGCGGAGCCACAGGTGCCGGTTGTCCATCAGGAACGCGGTGCCGTGCTCCTTCGGCGTGATGGGGTAGGCCTCGGCGCCATGCTCCAGGGCCAGGGACGACACCTGTACCTCGACGCCGCCGGGTGAACGGGGATCGGCGGCCACCGTGCCCGTTGCCGCGATCGTCGACTCCTGCCCGGCGTGCTGGAGCACCTGCCAGGAGGCCTCATCGACCTCCTTGCGACTGACGACGAGCTGGACGGTGGCGCCCGAATCCCGGAGGCGGATGAAACCGATCCGCCCGCTGGAACGGCGGCCATCGACCCAGCCGCGCAGCCGAACCTGCTCTCCGATCAGGTCGCCGAGCTCGGGAATCGAGTTCCACTCCGTCACCGATCGATCCCCACGGAGCGATCATACCGCTGCGATGTGAACGGCGGGCCGAGGCGAGTCGCTACACTAGCGCCCGATGCTCCGCCGGCTCCCCCCGCTCGTGACGCCAGGCCGGACCACTGCCGCCGTCGCCGCGGCGTGCTGCCTGGTGATCGGTTTGGTCGTCGCCGCCCCCCTGTCGGCAGCTTCGGGCGGGCGAGCGGCGTCCCTGCTCTACGAGTTCTTCGCGCCGGTCTGCCACCAGATCGCCGAACGCAGCTTCCACCTGCATGGCCACCCTCTGGCCGTCTGCCACCGCTGCTTCGGCTTCTACGTCGGCTTCACGCTGGGGCTGGCGGTGCTGCCCTTCGTCCGCCGGTTCCGCGACTGGTTGCTCGACAGGCCCCGGCGGATCCTCTTCTTCCTGGCGCCGGCCGCGATCGACTGGCTGTTGCCGATGAACACCCCGGCAAGCCGGTTTGGGACGGCTCTGCTGGCCGCCGCACCGATCGCTCTCCTGGTGTGGGCGGCGATCGATCAGATCACCGAAAGACATGCCCCGAAACTGCTTGAGGAGACACCATGACACCGAACAGATTGAAAGCAGCGGCCATCGGCGGCGGGGCGGCGGGCGTTGCGTCCCAGATTCCCGGCCTCAGCTTCGTCAACTGCCTGTGCTGCGCGCTGGTGGTCGGCGGCGGCATGCTGGCCGTCTTTCTGGCCTTGCGGAACGAACCCGCGACCGAGAAGGCGCCGTACGGGGACGGTGCGCTGATCGGCGCCCTGGCCGGTGTCGTAACGGCCATCGTGGGGGCCATCGTACTCATTCCGATCGCCGCTCTGTTCGGCGATCCAATGGAACAGACGCTGAGGATGCTCGAGGGGATCGAGGGCATACCGCCCGAGGTCCTCGACGCGCTGGGCGGCGACACGGCGGGTGCCGTGGGGGCCTTTGCCGTCGTCGGGTTCCTGATGTCTCTGGCGGTCGATGTCGTGTTCGCCGCGATCGGCGGCGTGATCGGAGCGGCCGTCTTCCACAAGAAGCCCTCGGCTTGAGGCCGGATCCGGCGATGTACACACCACCAGGGGAGGTTCGATGACAGGGAAGAAAGTCGGATACGCCGCGCTCGGCGGCGGCGCCGGAGCGGTCGCGTCGCAGATCCCGGGCTTGCAGTTGCTCAACCTGGCTTGCTGCGCCCTGGTCGTGGGTGGCGGCGTCCTCGCCGTCTACCTTGCGCTAAAGGACGACCCGCCCGCTCAGGCGGCGCCTTACGGTGAAGGGGCGAAGATCGGCGCGCTTGCCGGCGTCTTCGGCTCCGCCCTGAGTGTTCTGATCGGCCTCCTGATCCTCGGCGGGGTTACGGGTCTGATGGGCCTCGGCGCTCTCTCGGATGCCTCTGGCGAGGAACTGGAGTCGCTGGGGATCATCAGCGCCATCGCCGGGTTCGGGGCGATCGCCCTCATCGTCTTCTCGCTCGTCATCAACGTCGCCTTCTCGACGATCGGCGGCGTGATCGGGGCGGCCATCGTCCACAGGAAGGCGCCGGCCGGGTAGCCGGCACCGGGCCGCGTCAGCGGCTGAGGAAGGTCCCCGGCCGGTAGTAGCGCTGGTGCCAGATGCCGGCCTGGTCCTCGTCGTCCACCGGCATGCGCCAGGTGCGGACGGACGCCTGGCCGAGCGGAAGCCGGTACAGGCCCCGGGGCTGGTCGATCGTGGCCTGGATGTAGTCCTCGGCGGCGTCCCCCGGGACGTAGCGGCAGGCGATGCGCCGGTAGCGGTCGCGCCAGGCGTCGTCGACGCCGATGTCGTGGACGAGTTCCGCCTCGCCCTCGACGAGGACCTTGCGGTAGGGGAGGTCCTGCTCGTCGATCGCCAGGCAGGTCCGCGGATCGCGGCGCAGGTTGGCGAACCAGGCGGAGTTCTCGCGCGGGGTGAACCAGATCGCTCCCTCCTCGAAGATGAACCAGATCGGGGTCACGAGGGGACTGCCGTCGTCGCGGACGGTGCCGATCCGCATCAGGATTCCCGGTTCGACGAGGAAGGCATCGCGTTCGCTGTCGGTCATCGTCGGCATTCGCTAGTCCTCCTCGGGTGCGCCCAGCGTCCGCGCCGCGGCGATGTCAGCGGAGTAGTCGCGGAGCTTCGTCGGCATCAGGGTCATCTCCTCGATCACGGTCCGTTCATTCAGCGCGGCCGCGGCCAGGATCGCCTCGGCGATGTCCTCGGCCATCATCATCCCGGCCCGTTCTTCCTCCGACGGCGGCCGCGGCCGGTTGTCGAGGATCGGTGTGTCGACTTCGCCGGGGAGGACGCTGGTGGCGCGGATGCCGAGCTGCCGGAGTTCGGCGCCGAGCCCCATGATGTAGTTGCGGGACGCCGCCTTGGCGGCGCCGTACGCCGTGCCGGCCATGACGCCCGGCCTGATCGCCGCCATCGACGACACCATGATCACCGTGGCGCCGCCGTGGTCGAGCATGGCCGGCAGCAGCGCCTTGGTCAGCATCGCCGGGCCGGTTGCGTTGACCGCCATCACGCTGTCCCATTCCTCCTGCGAGATGTAACGGGTGCTCCGCACCTTCGAGCTGTGCCCCGCGTTGTGGACCAGGACGTCGACCGTGGCGTGACGCTCCAGGATGGCGGCGGCGAGGCCGCGGACCGCCTCCGGGTCCTCCATGTCGGCCGACTGGGCCCAGGCGCTGCCGCCGTCGGTCTCGATCTCGGCAACGACCGCCTCGAGCGGTTCGAGGCGCCGGCCGGAAACGATGATCGACGCGCCTTCGCGGGCGAAGAGCAGCGCGGTTGCCCGGCCGATGCCGGTGCCGCCGCCGGTTACCAGGGCGGTCTTTCCTTCGAGCTTTCCCATTGCGTTCGGCCTCCCCGAGGCTGGTGGACGTTGTGCTGGCGGCCCGGAGTGTAGCCCCCGCCCCGGTTGCCGGCGAAGTCTCAGACGCCGCCGCGATCCGGCACGAGGTAACGGCGCGCCGCGTAGCCCAGCGTTCCCGCCCTCGCCGCCATCAGGCCGGCCAGGCTGAGCCAGAGAAGGTCCGGGTCCCGGAACTGGACCGCCGCCCAGGCGAGGGGAGCGAAGCCGACCCCGAGGCTGACCGCCATCGCGCGACTGAGCAGCCTGCCCCGCGTCAGGCCGAGGAAGAAGCCGTCGAAGGCGTAGGCGAGGGCGGCGAAGAGGAGCACCGGCAGCAGCCAGGCGTTGCTGTCCGCTGCCAGCGCCGCGACGTCCTCGTGATCGACCAGCAGGCGGTACATGGTCTCGGGGAACGCCAGCGCCGGGACGAGAAACACGACCGCGCAGCCGGCGGCCGCCGCCAGCGTCAGGAGCAGGACGCGCCGCAGCTCGCGACGGTCGCCGGCGCCGAAGGCCATGCCGGCGAGCGTTTCGCCGGCGAAGGCGGCCCCGTCGACGAAGTAGGAGGCGAGGCTCAACACGCGGAGAATGACGCCGTTGGCGGCCAGCCGGGCGGCGCCGAAGAGCGCGCTCGCGTTGGTGAACACGGCGAAGGCGGTGACCAGGAGCAGCGTGCGGATCACCAGGTGTCCACTCAGCGCGAGGATCTGGCGCAGCGCGGCGCGGTCGAAAAGGGTGGGCCAGGCTGGAAGCGGCCCGGCGGCCGCAAGCGCCAGGATCAGGCCGCCGGCGGCGCTCAGCCACTGAGCCCCGGCGGTGGCGACCCCGGCGCCGAACGCGGCCCAGCCGAGGTGAACGATGAACCACCAGTTGAGCGCGATGTTGCCGAGGTTGGCCAGTACGACCAGGAGCAGGGCCCTCGCGGCCTCGCCGCGGCCGAGGAACCAGCCCACCAGCGCCAGGTTGGCGAAGGCAGCCGGCGCGCCCCAGATGCGCGCGTCGTAGTAGCGACGGCCGGCCTCCTCCACGCCGGCCGTTCCGGACAGTAGCCCGAAGCCGGCGTCGCCAAGCGGGTTCCGGAGCGCTACCGCCGCGAGGCCGAGCGCCGCCGCCAGCAGCAGGGCACGGTACAGGTGCGCCGACACTTCGCCGGCGTCCTCGCGCCCCCAGGCCTGGGCCGTGAGGCCGGTGGTGCTCATGCGCAGGAAGGCGCAGCCGAAGTAGAGGTAGTCGAAGATGAGGGCCGCGAGAACGACGCCGGCCAGGAAGCGGACATCGTCGAGCCGGCCGAGCATCACGGTGTCGGCCAGGCCGGCCAGAGGTACGGTGAGATTGGACGCCGTGTTGAGCGCCGTCAGCCGCGCGAACCGGCGGGGAAGCGTGGTCCCCGGAGCGCCCATCACGGCCTGAGGGCTGGTGGTAGCCTGCCCGCGCTCATGGCGTCAGCACCAACCCCGGGCGGCTTCCTGGCACGTTTCGTGGCCTGGACCGATCGTCTGAACACACGCCTTGGCGTCGCGGTCTCCTGGCTCACCCTCGCCATGGTCGCGGTCGGAGCGTACAACGCGGTGGTGCGCTACCTCGGCCGGTTCACCGGCTGGAACCTGAGTTCGAACGCCTACCTCGAACTCCAGTGGTACATGTTCAGCCTGGTCTTCCTGCTGGGCGCCGCGTACGCGTTGCTGACTGGCGCCCACGTGCGCGTCGACGTGGTCTTCAGCCGCCTGCCGGAGCGCTGGCGGCGGCGGATCGACTTCTGGGGCTCGCTGCTGTTCCTCGTTCCGTTCGCGGTCTTCGGACTCGTCATGTCCTGGCCGGCGGTACGGAACTCCTGGGCGGTGCTGGAGGTGTCGTCCGACCCGGGCGGTCTGCCGCGGTATCCGATCAAGAGCGTGCTGCTGGTGGCGTTCACGCTCCTCGCCCTGCAGGGGCTGGCGGAGGCGGCGCGGAACTGGCTGCGCCTGCGGGCGCTCAAGGCCGGGGCCGAGGAGGAGGATCTGCAGCAGGAGGGGCTGCTGTGAGCGGCGACTTCCTGGGACCGCTGATGTTCGTGGTCGTCTTCATGTTCATCTTCGCGGGCTATCCGGTCGCCTTCTCCCTCGGCGGAACCGCGCTGATCTTCGCCGTCATCGGCATCGAACTCGGGCTCTTCTCCTGGAACCTGCTCTACGCCTTTCCCGAGCGGGTCTTCGGCGTCATGTCGAACGGCGTCCTGCTGGCGGTGCCCTTCTTCATCTTCATGGGCACGATGCTGGAGAAATCGCAGCTCGCGGAGGATCTCCTGCGCACGATCGGCATGCTGTTCGGCAGGCTGCGCGGCGGTCTGGCGCTGGCGGTGGTCGTGGTCGGGGCGATGCTCGCCGCCGCCACCGGCGTGGTTGGCGCCTCGGTGGTCGCGATGGGCCTGATCTCGCTGCCGGTGATGCTGCGATACGACTACTCGCCGATGCTCGCCACCGGCGTGATCAGCGCCGCGGGCACTCTCGGCCAGATCATCCCGCCCAGCGTCGTGCTCGTCGTGCTCGCCGATCAGCTCGGCATCTCGGTCGGCGACCTGTTCATCGGCTCCCTGATTCCAGGCCTGATGCTGGCGGGCTTCTACGCGGTGTACGTCACCGGCGTCGCGATCGCGAAGCCGGCCGCCGCGCCGGCGCTGCCGGCCGAGGAGCGGACGCTCGACGGCGCCGCGCTGGCGCGCCAGGTGGCCGTGGTCATGCTGCCGCCCATGGTGCTGATCCTGGTCGTCCTCGGGAGCATCTTCGCCGGCATCGCGACGCCTACCGAGGCGGGCGCCCTGGGCGCCGTCGGCGCCATCGCCCTGGCCCTTTCGCGCGGGCGGCTGACGATGAAGGCCGTGAAGGAGACGATGGACGCGACGGCGAAGCTGACCACGATGGTCATCTTCCTGCTCATCGGCTCGACCGCTTTCGCGCTCGTCTTCCGGGGCCTCTACGGCGACATCTGGATCGAAGACCTGCTGACCGGCCTGCCGGGCGGGAAGATTGGCCTGCTGATCGTCGCCAATCTCGCGATCTTCATCCTCGGGTTCTTCATCGACTTCTTCGAGATCGCCTTCATCGTCATCCCGCTGATCGCGCCGGCGGCGCGCATCCTCGACGTCGACATGGTGTGGTTCGGCGTGATGATCGGCATGAACCTGCAGACGTCCTTCCTGACGCCGCCGTTCGGCTTCGCGATCTTCTACCTGCGGGGCGTGGCGCCGCGGCGGATCACGACGGTCGAGATGTACCGGGGCGTGATCCCCTTCATCGTCATCCAGCTCATCGGGCTGGCGCTGATCTGCCTCTATCCGGAGCTGGTGACGGCGCTGCTGTAGCCGGCCCGGCGTCACGCCGAGGAGCTCGGAGTCCGCGGAGCGGGCATCAGGTTCTGTGTTCCTGGACCTACCAGACGGGAGATGCGCGAGCCTTCCACTCTGTTGTAAACAAACCACATGTGGTCGGCTTCGGCGGTTGCACGGCAGTTCCCGGTCTGGTCTGCGGCGGCAATGGGTCGTCTGCTCGTGGCCGTTCTCGTCCTGGGAGCGTCGGCAGGCGCGTCAGGCGCGCAGAATCCCCAGCCGCAAGTGGTCGTGTCGGCCGAGTACGGGTCCAACTTCACCTTGCGGGAGGGAAGTTACCCGAAGGACTGGGATTCCTGGTGGGACAATCCCGGCTGGGTGTGGATGACTTTCGAACTGGATCGGGAACTCGATTACTGGTTGAATGTCGACCTGGTTGCGACTCACTTTGGTGGCGCCGACGAGTCCGATTACTTCCACGACCACATCGTTTTTCCCCCGGGCGAGACTTTCACGGAGCTGGTCTTTGTCACGATTGTGGACGACGACGATGACGACGACTGCGAGGCGGTGGAGTTCGACATCGTGCCGCGCTTGCCCGGCGCGACCGCCACCGGCCGCCGCCTGACCTTCGCGCTTCGCGACAATGACGGCGCGACCGTCGAGTGCGGCGAGGTCGGCGGTCCGCCGTCCGGCGGCGACGGCGGTGGCGGCGGTGGTGGCGACGGCGGTGGCGGAGCGCCTCCGCCGGAGCGCGAGCCCGAACCGGAACCGCAGGCGTCTTCTCCGCCGCCGGTCCCGCCGGTGGCGTCCTTCTCTGTCGACATGCCGTGCGCGGCCGGCCTGTGCAGTGCCCGGAGCGGCGAGGACGTGACGTTTACCGACACGAGTTCCGGCACCGTCGCCCGGCGCTCCTGGGACTTCGAGACCACGGGCAAGACACCGGCGGGCGAGAGCGTGGCGCACAGTTGGCCGTCGCCCGGCTTCTACCGAGCGACGCTGACCGTCGAGGGCGCGGGCGCCGAGTCGACGTCGTCGCAGATGTTCCGGGTGGACACGGCGGAGCCGGCCGGAAGCTGCGTGCCGGGTCCGGAGACGGCCTGCCTCCAGGACTCCCGCTACGAAGTCGAGGTGGAGTGGCAGGGGGCCGACGGCGGGTCGAACGCGGCCCGGGTGGTCCACGCGGGGACGAACGATTCGGGGATGTTCAGTTTCTTCGACGGCGCCAACTGGGAGGTGCTGATCAAGGTGCTGGACGGCTGCGCCGCGAACGGCCAGGTGTGGGTGTTCGGCGGGTCGACGACGGACCTGGGCTACGTGATCCGGGTGACGGACACGGCGACGGGGACCGTGAAGGAGTACCGGAACCAGCCGGGCACGGCGGCCGCTGCGATCACGGACGTCGCGGCGTTTCCGGGTGGTTGCCAGCCGTAGCCGACCAAGGTGTCTGGCGCCAGTCTCCTTCTTCTTTTCCGGTCCTCCGAAACCTCCCGAATGGGAGATGCCCAGAGCCCTTGTTGTGCTGTAGACAGCGGCCGAATGGCTCGCTGCTTCCTGACATCCGCTGCCGTCGTCCTGGGCGCCTGGGCGGGCACGGCATCGGCGCAGCCCGGGACCGAAGCGGGACCGGCGCCGTCGATCGCCGGTCTGGCGCCGCTGAGCGAGGTGGCGGTCCTCGAGGTCCCGCGGATGGCGTCCGTGGAGAGCCGGTCGATGACCGGTCCGGAGAACCCTGACGGTCCGAACGACCCCTTCGTGTTCGCGGACCCGTTCGCGGTGACGGCCGGGCCGTCGAGCCACGGCCGCTGGGAGGTCGCGGCGGACGGTCGGACGGCGGTATGGCGCCTGCGGGTGGTCTCGGAGGGAGCGGTGTCGCTGAACTTCGGCTTCGCGCGGTACCGGATGCCGCCGGGCGGGCGGCTGCGGATCCACACGCCGGACGGCAGTGAGGTCGTCGGCCCGTACACGGAGGCGGACAACGAGGAGCACGGCGAGCTGTGGACGCCGGTGCTGCCGGGCGGCGAGGCGGTCATCGAGGTGGCCGTGCCGGTGGGCCGGATCGGCGAGGTTGAACTCGAGATCGGTTCCGTCAACCGGGGCTTTCGCGACCTGCGAGGAGTCTTCAGAGAAGTCCTCATCGGAGGTCGCGCCGCCTGCAACATCGACGTGGCGTGCAGCCAGGGGAACCCGTACCGGGATCAGATTCGGAGCGTGGGCCTCATGCAGTACGGCGGGACCCGCGGCTGTTCGGGCGTCCTGCTGAACAACACGGCGGAGGACGGCAAGCCCTACTTCCTGACGGCTCATCACTGCGGCTTTGGGAACCCTGAGGCGAACGCCCGGAGCGTGGTGGTGTACTGGAACTACCAGAAGCCCGGTTGCGGCAGCGGCAGCGGATCGCGGTCGCAAACCCAGAGCGGCGCGCATTATCGGGCGGCGCACACGGCCGCCGACATCGCGTTGATCGAGCTGGACGACGCCCTGGACCCGGCTCACGAGCTGTTCCTGGCGGGCTGGGACCGCAGCGGTTCGGCGGTCGGCTTTCCGGTCGCGGTGCACCACCCGGCGCAGGATGTCAAGTCGATCACGACGTTCAGCACGCCGGCGGTCCCCGGCCGCGACGGCTTCTACGCCAGCATATGGGCGTCGGGCGGGGGCACCATCCAGGGCGGCGCGTCGGGCTCGCCCATGTTCGACGACACCGGTCGGGTCGCAGGCGTTACCTCGAGCATCGGATTCGGATCCAGTTGTGGTGGCGGTTGGTACTACGCGGGCAGATTCGGCAGCGCATGGGCGAGCCTCGGGTCGTGGCTCGATCCGGGTTCGACGGGCGCGACTTCGCTCGACGGCATGGAGGCGGACCTGGGGCCTCGGAGCCTCCGCGCGCTCGACGACAAGGCGGTGAAGGCGCCGGCTGACGGCGAACCGGCGGAGGCCCTGGAGGTCGACGTGGCGCCGTTCTTCTGGAGCCGCGGCGGATCCCTCGCGTACACGGCGAGCTCGTCGGACGAGCCGGCGGCGACGGTGTCTGTGTCGGGCTCCGTGGTCAGCCTGACGCCGGTGGCTGCGGGCAGCTCGACGATCACGGTGACGGCGGCGGACGCCGGTGATTCGAGCCGCTCGGTCACGGGGACGTTCCTGGTGACGGTCGGGAGCAACCGTTCACCGGAGCCCTCGGGGACTTTGGCGGATCGCTCGCTGAACGAGGGCGGCACGTCCCAAGTGGCGCTGTCGAGCGCGTTCACGGACGGGGACGGTGACGCGCTCACTCACGCGGCATCGTCCACGGACACGTCGGTGGCGACGGTTGCGATCTCGGGTTCATCGGTGACGGTGACCGCGGTGGACGGGCCGGGCACGGCGACGATCGACGTGACGGCGACGGACACCGGCGGTTCGAACACGAAGGCTCGCCACCGCTTCGTGGTGACGGTTCTGAACGAGCCGCCGCGGGCGGTGGGCTCGTTCGCCGATGTCGCTCTCCAGGTCGGCGAAGGCAACGAAGTCGTGGACCTGGCGACGGCGTTCACGGAGCCGGAGGGCGAGCCGTTGACGTATCGCCCCTGGTCTTCGGCGTCGTCGGTGGCCCGTGCCACGCTCTCGGGTTCGAAGCTCACGTTGATTCCGGAGGGCCGCGGCGACGCGACGTTCACGGTGTGGGCGAGGGAGCAGGGCGGCTCGTACGCGTCGGCGACGCAGACGATCGGAGTGCGGGTGAAGGCCGCGCGGGGGGTGACCGTGTCGACCGACGACCTGGCCGTGTCGGAGGGATCCACGGCGACCTACACGGTGGCGCTCGACTCCGAGCCGACGGGCGAGGTGACGGTCACGCCGTCGGTCGCGTCGGGGGGCAAGGTGACGGTGTCTCCTGCCTCGCTGACGTTCGATACGACGGTCTGGGCCACGGCGCAGACGGTGACGATCGCGACGACGCAGGACGATGATCGGGCGGGGGAGTCGGCGACGGTCGATCACGCCGTGAGCGGCGCCGACTACGATTCGGTCACCGCCGCTTCGTTGAGCGTGAGAGTGCTGGACGACGAGGCGCCGGCGCTGTCGGTCTCCCCGGCATCGATCGCGGAGGGCGGAGGCTCGATCACGTTCGAGGTGACGCTGGCGTCCGCGATCACGGAAGACATCACGGTGGACTACGCGACGTCTGACGGCGACGGCGGCGCCCGGGCCGGCTCGGACTACACGGCGGTGAGCGGCACGCTGACGTTTCCGGCGGGCACGACGGAGCGGCGGACCGTGGTCGTCGACGTGACCGACGACGACGAGCAGGAGCCCTCGGAGACCTTCGTGCTGACGCTTCGGAACGCGGTGAACGGCACGCTCGACGGCCGCGACCAGATGCTTCAGGTCCTGGGGACGATCAGGGATGACGACGAGAACGTGGCGCCGTTGGTGCGGATCAGTCCGTCGAGGCTCATCGTGCCGGAGCACGGTAGCGGTCCGGCGGGGATCATACGTGCGCGGTTGAACCGGGCGCCCTGGGACTGGGTGGGGGTCCAACTGGTTCCGATTCGCCATGGAGGAGGGGGCGGCGAGAGCGATTGGACTCTTCGCGGAGTGGACGCGCTTTACTTCTGGCGTAGCCGGACAGTTGAGTTTCAGATTTGGGCGGACTGGGACGGGGTTGACGATGATTGTGAATGGGTCGAGTTCGGTGCCAGGTCCTTGACTGAGGGCGTCACCGTGGAAGCGGGGGTGACGGTGGGGATTTCCGAGGAGGTTATTGGGCCCCAGGCTTTTGAGGAGCCGATCCTCGGCGACTGGTTCGGGTGCGGCGCTGACTGGCCTCCTCTTCCCCGCGGCGGCAGCGACTTGCCTCCGGGCGGTGGTGGCGGTTCGCCTCCGCCTCCTGAGCCCGAGCCCGAGCCCGAGCCGCCGCCCCCGCCGCCGTCCCGGCCGCCGACCGCGGCGTTTACGGTCGAGGGAGCGACCTGCG
>VXSP01000013.1:0-70665 GCA_009837885.1 Holophagales bacterium
ACGTAGAAGTCCCAGGAACGCCGGGAGACCGTGCCGGAACTCGTGTCCGTGAAGGTGACGTCCTCACCGGCGCGGGCCCGGCACAGTCCGTCAGCGCACGGGACGTCGGCCGTGAACGCCGCCTCTGGCGGGACCGCTGGCGACGGCGGTGCCGGGTCGGGTTCAGGTTCCGGCTCAGGCGCGGGCGAAGGCCCTCCGCCGCCGGCCGCCGGAGGCTCCGGCTCAGGGGCCGGCTCTGGCGGCGCGGACGGATCCCGTTCGTTCCAGGACCTGTCGAAGGCCTCTACCGCGTTGCCCGCGAGACCCTGAAGCGGCTTCTCGGAAGGCGGCGTGTAGACCAGCCTCCAGACCCCCTTTCTCTGCTCCCGCGTCGGGGTCGGACTCACCGTCAGCACCAGCACGCCGTAGTCCGAGATGGAATCGTTGACATTGCGAAGCGCCACAGCACTCAGGTTCCAGTCGGCGCCGTCCAACTGGAACTGGAAGGCCTCCGTCCCGGGCGTCGAGTTCAGGTCGAACGGCTCGGTGAAGTACACCCGCCACTCTGCTGTCAATGCCCCGTCTTGTCGCAGCTCGTACCAGACGGAGGAACCCGTCAGTTCGGGCGGCGTCGTGTCCGTCTCGTCCGCCATGATCGCCGGCACACTCGCCAGAAGACACCAGACGGCGAGCCACGCCGCGCTCTTCGAAGCCGAGAGCATCATCAGCGCCGCGGGAAGGCATACGCGGTCAGGACCCGCTGCACCAAGGCGATCTGGCCGGATACGCCCTGCTTTCTGTAGACCTGCTTCAGAAGCCAGCGGACGTAGCTTTCCTTGTAGCCCGCGGTCGCGGCGATCTCGCGCACCGGCCGGCCCTCGGCCAGCGACGCCGCCACCCGGCTCTCGGACGGCGACAGGCCGAGCAGAGTTGCCAGCCGAACAGCGTCGATGCGCGGACGGCGCTCCGGGTCGACCACCAGCACCAGCGCCGCCACCCGCCGACCGCCGAAGTCCGGCTCCGGGGCGCCAACGGGATGTACGTAAAGCTCCAGCCGCGACCGCAGCGAGGCGCGCTGGAGCCTCATCGAGCCGCCAACCGGCGCGGTTTCGCTTCCGAACGCCGGCAGCGCACGCTTCAGCAGCCTCTGCAGGCGTCTGTCGTCCGCCGGTAGCGTAGCGTGCAGGGCGCCATTGCCGCGGTCAGACAACCCCTGGCCGCACCGCAGGACTTCCCCGGCGGGGTCGTTCGCCGCCAGCACGCGCCCGTCGCGGTCCATGTGCAGAACGCCGATCCTGCTCTTGTCCAGCAGGCCGGCCAGACCGGCGCTCAGCGCCTGGGCGCCGGCCAACGCCTGACGCACCTCCACGAACTGGCGGACATGCGGCAGCAGAGACTCGATCAACCGAAGCTGATCGGGCTGCCAGCCACCGCTGTCGACCGGGTCGTTGAGAGCCCAGACGATGTGCAGGCCGTCCCGCCCCTCGAGGCGCGTGATCAGGCCGTTCTGGTTGTGGGCGAGGCGCCAGCCCTCGTTGTATGCGACCGATGTCTTCAGTTCCCTTTCCGTGTACAGGTCGGGGGCATGGATCAGTTGGCCGGCGGGTCGCTCAATGACGCGAGGCGGCGCCTCGTCCCGTAGGAAGTAGCCATCGAGGTACAGGCGCGTCAGGTCCTCTCGAGACTCGCCGCGGTAGTAGTGCTGGTAGAAGTGGATGCGAAGATCGTCGCTGGAACCTTCACTGACCGCGAACACATTGCCCGAAGTGCCGCAAACCTCTTCGATCAGAGCGGCGGCGGCCAGCCACTGGGTGTCGTCGAGCGCGGCCTGATGCAGCGCGGCAAGAACACGATCGAAGGCGTCGGGTGCGCTCACTGGTCGCTATGGTGACGCTCTCGAGTGATTTTTTAGCGATCAAGGCGCGAAGGGTGCGCGATAATCAGTGCTCTTCGTCGGTGATTCGCGAAGAGCCCGCCATCTCCCGGCTTGCAGGTACCGGAAGGCGGCGACGGAGACAACGAAAGCGCCGCGCACGCGGCACGCAGGCCGTCAGCGATAGTCGGCCACGGCGTCCGGCCGCGGGACGGGCTTCTCCTGCTAGAAGATCAGCAGCAACACGGCGCCGAGCGCCAGCCGGTAGCCGACGAAGATCTGCAGGCTGCGCCGCCTGAGCCAGCCGAGCAGGCCGCCGATCACCAGGTAGCCCACGAGTGCCGACAGCGCGGCGACGAGGAGCAGCGACGGCAGTTGAGAGAGCGGCAGCGTGCCGCTCAGCAGGTCCAGACTGTCCTTGCCGGCCACGAAGACGCCGACCGGCAGCGCGAGCAGGAAGGCGAAGCGGGCGGAAGACTCGCGGTCGAAGCCGAGCAGGCGGCCGGCGCTGATGACGACTCCCGCCCGGGAGGCGCCGGGAACGAGCGCGGTCGCCTGCGCGAGCCCGAACACCAGGGCACTCCGCCAGTTCACCTGTTCGAGGCGGCGCTCCTGCGGCCCCCAGCGATCCGCGACTCCGAGCAGCAGACCGAAGCCGATCGTGGCCCAGGCGATCACGCCCGGACTGCGGGCGTCGCCGGCGATCCAGTCGCCCGCCGCGATGCCGGCCACGAGAACGGGCACCGAGGCAAGGCCCAGCAGCGGGATCATCCGCCGCTCCCCGCCGCCGCGGAACAGCGCCCGACCGTAGCCCACGAGGTCCTTTCGGAAGTAGGCGACCACCGCCAGCAACGTGCCCGTGTTGGCCGCCACGTCGACCGCCAGACCCTGGTCCGGCCAGCCGAACAGCCGCGGCAGCAGGATGAGGTGCGCCGTGGAACTGATCGGCAGGTACTCGGTCAGCCCCTGCACGAGAGCCACGAGGATCGACTGCAGCGGCCCCACGTGGCGAGGATAGCGAAGCGGTCACACCGACTCCCGCTTGCGGATACGATCCGCGCCATGAACAAGCCATGGACACACCTCGTGTTGACCGCCGCCATCCTCGTACTCCTCGCAGCGGCGCCGGCCTGCGCCCAGGAGGAGTCCGGCGCCGGCGACGGGGACGCCGCGCCGATCGCCGAGACCTGGGATGAGAAAGCCTCCTACGCCCTCGGCGTGAACATCGGCAGCAATCTGGGGCCTGAGGATCTGACCCTCGACGCCGGCCTGCTTCTCCGAGGCTTCCGGGACTCGCTTGAAGGGTCGGAGGCGATGGACTCCGATGAGATCGATGCCGTGCTCCGGGAACTCGGCGCGAAGATGCAGGAGCACGCGGACCGTCAGCGCCAGGCGGCAATGATGGAGAACACCGCCAAGAGCGCCGCGTTCCTCGCCGAGAAGGCCCGGGAAGAGGGCATCGTCAAGACGGACTCCGGCCTCCTCTACCGGGAAGTGCGCTCCGGAGAAGGGGACAGCCCGACCGCCAACCAGGTAGTGACGGTCCACTACCGGGGCACGCTGATCGACGGCACGCGGTTCGACGGCACCTACGAGCGCGACCAGCCCGCCACGTTCCCCATCGGAAGCGTCATCCCGGGCTGGGCCGAAGCGCTGCAATTGATGAAGCCGGGCGCCAAGTGGGAGGTCTTCATCCCCGCCGAACTCGCCTACGGCGCCCAAGGCTCGGCGCCCGCCATCCCGCCCGCGGCCGCCCTGGTCTTCGAGATCGAACTGCTCGAAGTCCAGTAACGCCCGCGGCTCAGTCGGCGTCGGCGGTGAACCGGTAGCCGACGCCGCGGACGGTGTGGAAGTGGCGCGGCCGCTCGGGGTCCGGTTCGAAGCGTCTGCGCAGCCGCAGGATGAAGTTGTCGACCGTTCGTGACGACGGAAAGGCCTCGTAACCCCAGACGCGGTCGAGGATGTCCTCGCGCGAGACGACTTCACCCTCCCGCGCCGCCAGGGTCTTGAGGATCATCGCCTCTTTCTGGGTCAACTGCTGCGCCTGACCGTCCCAGGAAGCGCCGGCGAAGGCCGCGAAGTCGAAATGGTTGCCGCCGAAGCGCACCGCGTCCGGCGCGTCACCGGGACGCCACGACCGTCGCCGGAGGATCGCCTGCACTCGCAGCAGGAGTTCCGTCAGGTGAAACGGCTTGGCCAGGTAGTCGTCGCCTCCGGCCTCGAGCCCGCGAATCCGGTCGGAGACCTCCGCCTTGGCGGTCAGGAAGAGCACCGGAGTGTCGACGCCGGCTCTGCGCGCCTCCTCGCACAGCGTGAAGCCATCCACAGCCGGCAGCATCACGTCGAGAATGACGAGCTGGTAGCGCGGATCCCGAATCCGTTCCAGCGCCTGCCTGCCGTCGCGAACCCAGTCGACATCGAGCCCTTCCGCCTCCAGGTTGAAGCGGATGCCGGCGGCGAGGTTCTCCTCGTCCTCGATCAGCAGGACCCGCACCCGGTCTTCGACGACGGGCGTCACGACGCCGATCCCACCGTCTGCCGCCTGATCGGCCACTTGACGCGGAACACCGCGCCGCGGCCCGGGCCCTCGCTGCTCGCCTCCACTTCCCCTCCCTCGAGCGTCACGAAGCTGCGCACCAGGTAGAGCCCCAGACCGCTGCCCTTCTTGTCGCGCCGCAACTCGCTGCCGGGGCGGTAGAACTTCTCGAAGAGGCGACGGCCGTCCGCGGGATCGAAACCGACGCCGTCGTCGAGCACCTCGAGTTCGACGGTCGAGTCGAGTCGCCTGGCGGTGACTTCCACTTTCGTGCCCGCCGCCCGGGCGGACTCGATCGCATTGCCGATCAGGTTCCGAAGCACCGTACCCAGACCGACGGGATCGGCCTGCAGATCGAGGCCTTCCTCGACGCTGACCTCGATCTCGATGGCCTCGCTGCCGTCGTTCCGGTGCCCGAGTTCGGCGAAGGCGAGGGACACCGCCTCCGCCAGGTCGACCGGTTCGCGGCGCGGCTCGACTTTCGCCTGCTCCAGCCGGTTCGTCTCCAGGAGGTTGCCGATCATCCGCTCCAGGCGCCGCAAATCCTCCAGGTTGCGCTCGAGGAGGGAGCGCCGGTCCGCCGCAACCAGGTCGCGGAGCAGCAACGTCTCGGTCGTCAGTCGCAGGCTCGCCAACGGACTCCGCAACTCGTGCGACACGGCGGCGAGGAAGTTCTGCTGGCGGGACATGAGATCGGCCTCCCGGCGCAGCACACCCCACATGAGCAGCACCCCGCCCGCGATCACCGCCAGGAAGAACCCCCCCTCCCAGCGATACTGGTTCAGGTGGCTGCGACGGTTCCGTTCGATCGCCGCGCGAGCTTCGGCGCGGACCCTCGCCTCCCCGGCGTCGATCTCCAGGTGCGGGTAGAGAGCGCGGAGCTCCCCGGTCGACTGACCGGCACGCAACGACGCCTCCGCCGCCTCCCGGTCCAGTTCGACCTCGGCGACGCGGTCCGAGGCGATGCGGTCCGCGAGCCTGGACTGGTCAACCAGCCACCAGACGACCTGCACGGCGGTGATCGCGAGCAGCAGCAGGAAGCCGATCTGCAGCCGCCACACCCGGATGCTCTCCGCCGAGCGGCGGCTGCCCCGGTTGAACCGGGCGACGTGCTTCGGCATCGCTCTATTCTGCAACGAGGGCTGCTAGTTTCCGCGATCCATGTTCGAACCGGTCTCCATCCACCGCGTCCCGTCCACCGACGGCGTGGAAGTCGCGGTCTACGACTTCGGCGGCGAAGGTCCCGACCTGATCGCCGGCCACGCCACCGGCTTCCACGGGCGGGTCTACGACCCGATGCTCGAGCACCTCGACGGCTTTCGCCGGATCAGCGTCGACGTGCGGGGGCACGGTGACGCGACCGCGCCGGACGGCCTCGACTACAGTTGGGAGAGTTGCGCGGAGGATCTGGTCGCGGCGATCGACGCGCTGGAACTCGGCGCCGAGCGACCGCTGTTCGGTTTCGGCCACTCCATGGGCGCCGCCTCGCTGCTGATGATCGCCCCCGAAAGGCCAGGCCTCTTCGCCGGCCTGGTCTGCTACGAACCGGTCATCTATCCACCTGGCGTCACGGACGACGACGCCCGCCTCGGGGTCTGGGTCGAACGGACCCGGCGTCGCCGCAGACGTTTCGCGTCGCACGAAGCCGCCTTCGCCAACTACGCCGAGAAGGTCCCCTACTCCCTGCTCGACCCGGAAGCGCTCGAGGTCTACGTCCGGCACGGCTTCGCACCGTCAGCGGACGGCGCGGTCGAGATCAAGTGCCACCCCGACGTCGAGGCGCAGCTCTACCTCATGGGACCCCACCACCGTGCCTGGGACGGCCTCCGCCGGGTGGAATGTCCCGTGACGCTGATGCGAGGTTCCGTGCTCATACCGGGACCCGCGTACTGGGCAGAGGCCATCGTGAGCGAACTGCCGAACGTGCTCTTCCTCGAGATCGACGGGCTCGGCCACCTCGGCCCGCTGGAGGATCCGGAGCAGATGGCCGTTCTTGTGGCAGCGGCCCTGGAGGAAGCGCCTACGTACCGTCCGGTTCCAGGTGACGCAGGATTGTCTTGATGTCTTCGCGTACCTCGGCCATGAACGCCTTGAAGTTCTTCCGGTCCGAGTTGACGTGGCCGATCCAGACGCCGACCGTGGCGACTGCCCCCACGACGCCGATGGCGACCGTGATCCAAAGTGGGTTGAACTCGTTCATACGCCCGAGCTCCGTGCTGTCTCGTGTTTCTTCTCCAAGGGCGGCGTTCGGTGCATGTCGGCTCTCTCTCCGGCGCTTTGTCGATCCTCGTTCCGCATTGTAGTCAGGGGCGGCGGCAACCTCTACTGACATAGACGGATTCCGTGTCTACGGGCACGGCTTCTGCCGACTCCCGTCAACCGTCGGCCAGCAGCTCCTGGCCGCGAGCCACCGCCTGTCGCTCTTCGGCGGGCCGGCCAAGCCGGTTGAGGATGTCGGCTAGCACGAAGTACCCGAGTGCGCCGTCCCGTCCCGTCGGCTCGAAATCGAGCCCCTTGCGGGCGATCGACTCGGCCTCTCCCAGGTCGCCGCCCTGGTCCATCAGTGCCTTTGCCAGGTGGAAGTAGCCGCGGGCGAAGTCTGGCGCCGCCTCGACCGCGTCCCTGTAAGCCTCGATCTCTTCGCGAGGCTGGTTCAGCCGGCCGTGGAGGCGGCCCAGGTTGAAGCGCGGACGGTGGTCGCGCGGCCGAAGTTCGGCCGCGCGCTCGTACGTCGCCACGGCTTCGAGCGGTTTGCCCGCCTCGTCGAGGAGGACGGCCAGGTTGTAGTGGGCCTCGCCGAGTTCGGGGTTTGAGGCGAGAGCCTGGCGAAACTTCGTTTCCGCCTCGCCTCTGCGGCCGAGAAGCGCCATGACTTCGCCCAGCTTGTTCGTGACGACCGGCGGCGGTTCGCGACCCTCGGTTGCGGCCGCGAGGACCTCTTCGGCCTGGCTCAGCTCGCCCCGGTCAACGTGGATGCGGGCCAGGGCCATCGTCGCCTTCGAGTCCTGGCCGGCGACATCGAGCAGGCGCCGGTAGCCGACCATCGCCTCGTCGATCCGGCCCAGCTCGCCGTACGCGTTGGCCAACCCGAGCAGGGACTGCCGGTGCTCGGGGTCGAGCGCCAGCGCGCTCTGGAAGTGGCCGATCGCCGGTTCCGGGTCGCCGGCAAGGAGCGTGATCGTGCCCAGAAGCTGGTGCGCGTCGAGTAGCCCTTCGTCCTCGGACAGCGCGGCCCGCAGTTCGGCCGCGGCGGCCTCGTTATCGCCGCTGCCGAAGGCGCTCTGCGCCCGCATGATCGCGCGGTGGAGATGCGCCTTCGTCTTGGGGTCGGCGCGTGGCCCATCGGTTGAGCTTCGCTCGGCGGCGCCACGGCCGGCCAGGTACCCCAGGGCCCGCAACTGCGACAGCGCCTCTTCGTCCAGGTCGGGCTCGGGCGCCGCCTCGGGCGCCGCGCTGTCGAGTTCCGCCGCCAGCTCCAGGGCCGCGGCCCTCAGTTCCCGCGAGACGTCGCGCCGTTCGAGCAGGACGTTCGTCAACTCGTTCGGATCCTCCAGCAGCGCGTAGAGCTCCGGATCAGGCGTGTCGACGTACTTGTAGCCGGCCGTACGGAATGAGCGAAGCGGCGCCCAGCCGTAGTGGTCGAGCGCGTAGAAGGACTCGGCGTAGACGCCACGTTCGGCGAGGGGATTCGGCAGTCCCTGCATATCCGGGAGCAGACTCCGGCCCTGGGCCGCGCCAGCTCCGCCGAGGTCCAGAAGCTCGATCAGGGTCGGCGAGATGTCGACGTGGCTCACGGCGTCATCGACGACCCGGCCCGCCTCGACGCCGCCGGGTAGCCGGACGATGAGCGGCACGTGGACCGTGGAGTCGTAGACGAAGAAGCCGTGGTAGCTCTCGCCGTGGTCGCCGAGTCCCTCGCCGTGGTCCGACGTCAGCACGACGACCAACTCGTCGAACAGGCCACGCTCCTCGAGCGCGGCGCGAAACTCGCCGATCAGAGAGTCCGTGTACGCCACCTCGCCATCGTAGGGTCGCCCCTCGTACTCGGACCGGAAGGGTTCGGGTGGCTCGTACGGATCGTGCGGATCGAACAGGTGCAACCACATGAAGAAGGGCGGCTGCCCTGTCGCGCCGCCGGCTTCGTCGGCGCGGCCGGCGGAAAGGCCGGCTTCATCGAGCCACTCCAGCGCGTGCCCGATCGTCTCCGGACCGGCCCGCTGGACCGAGCCCAGGTTGGCGCCTGCCATCGCGTCGAGGTCGAAGTCGTCGACGTAGGTGTCGAAGCCGCGGGCGATCCCCCAGCGCGCGTCGAGCACGAAGGCGCTGACGAAACCACCGGTTCGATAGCCCGCGTCCCGGAACCGCTCGGCGATGGTCACGAGCTCGGGCGCCAGCACGTAGCCGACGTTCTCCCGCACCCCATGGGACGGCGGATAGAGCCCGGTCATGATCGAACTGTGGGCCGGCAACGTGAAGGGCACCGTCGACGACGCGTTGGCGAAGCGGACGCCCTCCGCCGCCAGACGGTCGAGGTGCGGCGTCGCGACGCGGTCCGAGCCGTAGCTCGACAGCCGGTCGGCCCGCAGCGTGTCGATCGTGATCAGGATGACCGAGGGCTGCTCCGTCGACGCTCTGCCCAGCAGGTGCTCGACGTCCGCCTGGACCGGCGACGGCGCCGCGTCCTCCGGCTCCGGTCCGCAGCCGGCAAGGACCAGCGCCAGCGCGCACGCCGGCACGAGGACCCGGAGGGCCGCGCTACAGCCAGCGGCGGACGCGCTTCGCATAGTCCCGGTACTCGTCGCCGAACTTCCGCTCCAGGTAGGCCTCCTCCCGCAGGATCACGCCCCAGCGCAGCAGGAGCGCCAACGCCACGGCGAGGGCCACGAACCACCAACTGCCCCGCGCGAGTCCGAGACCCAGGAACGCCAGCACCATGCAGGTGTAGATCGGGTTGCGTGACCACCGGTAGGGCCCCCTGATGACGAGCTTCGCGGTTGGATGATGCACCGGCAGAGAGGAACCGCCGCGGACCATCGTCAGGGCCGACCACGTCAACAACGCGAAGCTGGCGACCACGACCGCCACGCCGGCGATCACCAGGGGTTGGTTGGTCCCGGCCGGCCAGAGCCGGAGCGGCAGCAACCAGGACAGCCCGAAGCCGAGGACAAGGCAGACCAGCACGAGCAACGGCGGCTCGAAGGCCGTCCGGGCCCGATCCGGTTCGCCACCAACTGCCACGATCGTTCCGTCTCTCCTCAGCCGGATCCGCGAAGCGCTCCCAGGGCGCGTATGTGCTCGGGTCCCAGGCCGCAGCAGCCGCCGACGATCTGGACGCCCGCGGCCACCCAGCCGCGCGCCTCCTCCAGCAGGTCAGCCGGATCGATCACGTCGACGAAGTTCCAGTTCGGCATCGTGAAGTAGCCCGACTCCGGGTACACGCCGACCGGTCCGTCCCAGCGCTCCTGGACCATCGCCACGGCTTCCGGAACGGCCGCGATCTCGGTGTGCATCACGTGCACGATGGACGGTCCGAGCGGAATCAGCGTGTCGAGCAGTTCCTCGAAGGACTCGTCGGGCCAGTTGAACGGAGTGATCGCGCCCGTGTCCGGGTCCTTGCGGGCGCTGACCCCCAGCCAGACGGGCAACCCGGTCTCCCTGGCCGCCCTGAAGGCGATCAGGGCACGCTCGTGAAACTGCATCATTTCGAGCGCGATCACGTCGACGCCGGCCTCGACCAGGAGGCCGCACTGCTCCCGGTAGGCCGCCATCTGCTCGTCGGCCGGCGGGTAGCCGCCCTGGATGTTGTTCGCCGGCATCGTCGACATCGATCCGGCCACCAGCACGCCGGGGCACCCGGCCCGCTCGCGCGCCTCGAGCGCCGCCTCAACCGCCCGCCGCACGATCAGCCCGACCTTGTCGCCCAGGCCCGCGGCCTCGAGCAACGGACGGTGAGTCGCGAACGTGTTCGTGATGATCGCGTCGGCGCCGGCCCTGATGTAGTCCTCGTGAAGGTCCCGGATCGCGTCCTGGTGCTCCAGCGCCGCCGTGCCGCACCACGCCGCGGAATCCATCGGCACACCACGGCGCTCCAGCTCCGTACCGGTTCCGCCGTCGAGCAGGAGAATCTCCCCCCGATCCAGGCACCCGTGCCACTCCTCGACGATTCCCATCCAGCCTCCTCGGCACGTCACTCTGCCACATCCGCGACGCCGCTACAGCTACACTCACGCGATGAGCAGCGACTGGTTCTACAAGTTCGACACCCTGTCCCTTCACGCCGGTCAACGGCCCGACCCGACCACCGGAGCGCGCGCCGTGCCGGTGTACAACTCGACGTCGTACGTGTTCCGGGACACGGACCACGCCGCCGGGCTGTTCAACCTGGAGGAGGCCGGGCACATCTACTCGCGCATCTCCAATCCGACGGTCGCGGTCTTCGAGGAACGGATCGCCGCGCTCGAGGGCGGAGTCGGCGCGGTGGCCACCGCTTCCGGGCAGTCGGCGTTCCACCTGGCGGCGGCGACGATTCTCTCCGCCGGCGACCACGTCGTCTCCTCGGCGGCCATCTACGGCGGTACGCACAACCTGCTGAACCACACGCTGCGCCGGTTCGGCATCGAGACGACCTTCGTCGAACCGACCGAGCCCGCGAACTTCCGGCGCGCCGCCCGTCCGAACACCAAGCTGTTCTTCGGCGAGACGATCGGCAACCCGCGGATCGACGTCCTGGACATCCCCGCTGTCGCCACGATCGCCCACGAGATCGGCGTACCGTTGCTCATCGACAACACGTTCGGAACACCGTTCCTGTCGAGGCCGATCGATCTCGGCGCGGACCTTGTGATGCACTCGGCGACCAAGTTCATCGGCGGCCACGGCGTCACCCTGGGAGGCGTCCTGGTAGACAGCGGCAAGTTCGACTGGGCCGCCACCGGGCGCTTCCCGATCATGACCGAGCCCTGTCCGGGCTACCACGGCATCGCCTTCGCCGAGCACTACGGCCCGCCGGCCTTCATCCTCAAGGCGAGGCTCGAAGGACTGCGCGACTTCGGCGCCTGCCTCAACCCGCAGGCCGCGTTCTACCTGCTCCAGGGGCTGGAGACCCTGCCGCTCCGGGTCGCCCGCCATGTTGAGAACGCGCGGGCGGTCGCCGAGTTCCTCGAGCAGCACGAGGCGGTCGAGTGGGTGAGCTACCCCGACCTGCCCAGTCACCCGCAGCATGACCTCGCCCGGAAGCTGCTGCCAAACGGCAGCGGCGCCCTGCTGACCTTCGGGATTCGGGGCGGACTCGAGGCCGGGATCGCCTTCATCGAGGGTCTTGAGCTCTGGTCGCACCTCGCCAACGTCGGCGACGCCAAGAGCCTGGTCATTCACCCGGCGAGCACGACGCACCAGCAGATGACTGCCGAAGAGCTCGCCGAGTCGGGCGTCACCCAGGAGATGGTGCGGCTGTCGGTCGGGCTCGAGGATCCCCAGGACCTCGTGGCCGATCTCGACCGGGCCCTGAAACGCTCGCAGAGACGGGCGCAGCGACCGCGGGCGGTGGCCTCCTGACCGAACTCGGGATCCAGGGCCGCAAGGCCTACTGCGGCACCGGCGGCTCCGCCTGGCGGGAAGGGCTACCCCTGGCGCTGCTGCTCCACGGCGCCGGCAGCGACCACACGGTATGGGCGCTGCAGGCCCGATCGCTGGCTCAACACGGCTGGAACGTCGCCGCGCCCGACCTGCCCGGCCACGGCGCGTCCGAGGACCTGGACGCCATCACGACGATCGCCGACTACGCCGCCTGGACCGTCGACTTCGCGGCAGCGGCGGCGGAGCTGGCGGGCAGCCGGGACATCGCGCTCGTCGGCCACTCGATGGGCGCCTGCATCGCGGTCGACGCGGCTTCCCGGCTGAACGGCCGCCTGAGCCGGCTGGCCCTGCTCGGCGCCGGCGAGACGCTCCGGGTCAATCCCGGCCTGCTGGCGGACACTCTGAAACGGCCGCTCGACGCCCATCGGTTCATCGCCGCCTTCGGACACGGTACCGGCGCCCACTTCGGCGGCGCCGAATCCCCCGGACTGTGGATGCTCGGGTCGACGATGGCGCTGCTCGACCGCTGCCTGCCGGAAGTGCTCCACCGCGACTTCGCCGCCTGCAACGAGTGGGAGGGAAGCGAGAGCGCAGCGGGCGTCACCTGCGCCACGCTGGTCGTGGCCGGCGCGAAGGACAGGATGACGCCGCCGAGGGCCGGCCGCGCGCTCGCCGACCGCATCCGCGGCCCGCGTTCCGGGGGCGACAGGGGCGGCGCCGGTTTCGTGACCGTGGCGGACGCCGGCCACATGCTGATGGCCGAAGCGCCCGGCGCCGTCACCCGCTGCCTGCGGGGCTTCCTGGGCGCAAAGTAACGCGGCGGGAGATTCGGAGGCCGGCGCCGCGCGCCGGATGCCGGCGGGGACGCCGGCGCACCCAGTATCGGCCGCGCCAGGGCCCCGTTACTGAGCCAGGCTCTCCGCGAGGCGCATCAGGGTCACTGCTTCGCGACGGTAGCCGTACCGGTCGTCGCCGGTGTTGGCCACGGCGAGCGCGACCGCGTCGCTCCAGGTCCAGTCGCCGGTGTAGGCGCCATCCCGCAGGAGCTGGGCGAAACCGGCAACCGCGGCCGCGAAGCGCTGGTCGGTGCCGGCACCGCCCACGTCGGGAGCGATCGGCAGTTCGATGAGTTCGCTCGACTCCTCTCCCGGCTCCTTGTACCGGAGCCGCAGGAAGGCGAGTTCCCGGGAACCTGCCCGGCTCTCCGCGGCCGCCGGCGGCTCGGCCGCGCGGCCGGCGTAGCGCAGAGCGTCGTGCAGCACGGCCGGCGACCCCACCGGCGTCACCTCGTAGATCGCGGTGACCGCGTGCCCGGCGCCGATCTCGCCGGCGTCGACCCGGTCGTTGTTGAAGTCCTCGCGCCGGAGGCCTCTGGTCTCATAACCGATCAGGCGATACTCGGCGACCGCGGCTGGATTGAACTCGACCTGGATCTTCACGTCGTTGGCGATCGGGAACAAGGTGCCGGAAAGCTGGTCGACGAGCACCTTCTGCGCCTCCGCGAGCGTGTCGATGTAGGCCGCCTGACCGTTGCCGTTCTGGGCCAGCGCCTGCATCGTCGCGTCATCCAGGTTGCCGCGGCCGAAGCCGAGGACGGACAGGTAGATGCCGCTGTCACGTTGACGGGTAATGAAGCCCTCGAGTTGCTCCGGGTCCGAGATGCCGACGTTGAAGTCGCCATCCGTGGCCAGGATGACCCTCGTGACTTCGCCGTCGGCGGCCATGCCCGCGGCGGTCTGGTAGGCCAACTGGATGCCCGCCGCCCCGGCCGTCGAACCGCTCGCATGGAGACGGTCGAGCGCCGCCAGGATCGTCCCGCGATCGCTCGACGCCGTGGCGTCCAGCGTCAGGCCGGCGCTACCCGCGTAGGTGACGATCGCCACCTCGTCCGCCGGGTTCAACTGGCCGAGCATCAGGCGGAAAGACTGCACGAGAAGCGGCAGCTTGTTCGGCTGATTCATCGAACCCGAAGTGTCGATCAGGAAGACCAGGTTGAGCGGCGGCCGGTCGTCCGTCGCCGGCTGCCGGCCCTGGATCCCGATCTGCATCAGCAGCGTGTCCGGGTTCCACGGCGTCTCGGACACGGTCACCGTCGGCCGGAACGGCGCGCCGCGTTCCCCCGGCGCCGGATACGCGTAGGGGAAGTAGTTGACCAGTTCCTCGATCCGCACCGACTCGGGCGCCGGCAGGTAGCCGTTCGTCAGCGACGACCGGACGACGGAGTAGCTGGCGGTGTCGACGTCGATGGAGAAGGTCGAGACGGGTTCTTCGCTCGCGACCCTCACCGGACTGGCATCTTCGTTGGCGAAGGCTTCTGTGTTGGGCCGCGGGACGAGCGTGGGGTCGGCGACCCACGCCGCAACGTACGATTCGGCGGCCACCGACTCTCGCTGGATCGACCTCCGGAGTTCCGCCGACCGTGCAGCGGGCGGAGGAGGCGGTTCGGCTGCCGGGAGCGGCGGCTCGGCGGCCAAGGGCGGCGGCGGCGGCGGCTCCGCCAACTCGAAGAACTCGATGCTCTGGTCCTCGGGCTGGCGGTCCAATGTGGCCGCCACTGCCTCCGCAGCTTCCTGGTCAGCCGGCAGCGCAGCTTCACGGCGAGACGCGACTGGTGCACTCTGGGGGACCGCCGGAAGCTCATGCGAGACACCGGTGTCAGCTATGAGGAACTCAGCGGGCGGCGGCGCGTCCCGGTTCACGATCCCCCATAGAGCTGCGAGGGCGACGGCGGCCGCAACGCCGGCGGCAGCTAGGACAGGTCGAGAAGTCAGTGCGTTGAGCATGTGTCGTACTCCTTGTTCGATGCCCGCCCAGGTGCTGGCGCGGTCATCTGTACGACGCTGCTCGGCGCCCGAGTCTTGGACGCGGTCAAAGAGTTCCTGGGCGCGAGCCAGGTTCGCCTTCCGCCTTTCGGTATCCGGCTCCGGCGTCGAACGCTCGAATGCGCGTTTCAGATCGTCGAGTGGATCGGTCATCGTCCTGCTTCCTCTTGCCACATCGCCCGCAGCCGTTTCCGGACCTCCGACAGCCGCCAGCTCACGGTGCCTTCGGAGACACCGAGCACCTCGGCGGCTTGCGCATGGGTCATCTCGCCGTCGATCGTGAGCGCGACCGTGTCGCGCAGGTCGCCAGGCAAGGCGCCCATGGCCCACCGCAGCCAAGCGAGATCAGCGGCCGTGTCTCTCGCCGCCGCCCGGCGGTTCACTTCCCAGTCCCCCCAACCTTCCGCCGCCTTCGTCCGGCTGGAGTCCCGCCGTCGCCGATCATGCGCCGCGTTCACCGCGATCCGGTACAGCCAGGTCGTGAACCGTGCCTTGCCGCGGAAGCTCTTCAACTTCGCCGGCAGGGCGAAACAGATGTCCTGCGTCAGATCCTCCGCCTCCTCTCGCCGTCCCGTCAGCCGGAAGCAGAGCCGGAAGATTCGGTCGTAGTGAAGGTCGAGAAGCGCCGCGAAGGCCTCGCGGTCGCCTCCGGCGGCAGCCCGGACCAGATCCCCATCTCTCCTGGGCACGCTCGTCACCCTAGCGCCGGTGGAAGCCCACCTGGCCTCGAAGACATGCTGGACCGCTTCTGCCATCCCAACTCACCGGTATGACGCATGAGAACGCCGAATCCTTGGCGAAGCGGGGCGGGACTGTCTCACCGGGGGACTGTTCGTTCCAGTAGCGAGCGCAGCCTCGGCAGGGCGCGCCTGTCCTTCTCGCGGTCGGCAGCGGCCTTCGAGCGGATGATGTCTGCCAGCGAGGAGACGAGGATCGTGATTCCTCCGGCATCGATGGAGACGGCATCGCGTTTCAGGTCTCGAAAGCCCTGCGTACCTGTGGGCGTGAAGGCGACATCGATGTCCCCCGCCTGCGTCGTCAGGTTCAGCATCGCGTCCTGTCCGAGGTTGCGCAAGAACGTGCCCGAACAGTCGAACGGAAGACCTTCCGGGCTGCCCTCGGCGCGGATTCGCGCACCCAGAGATCGCAGAGCGGTGGCCAGGCGCTCCAGATTGTCGGGGTCGAACGCGGGAGCAATGTCGAGATCGATCGTCACACCCGCGTCACCGTGCAGAATCGCAGCCATGCCGCCGATCAGGATGTAGCGGACTTCGGCATCGGACAGGGCGTGGAGAATCCGGTCCGGGTCGAAATCTCCTTCAGTCACGAGCGCGCCCCTCCATAGCGCGTCGACCGCGCAGTACGAATCTCGCGGCCCTGGCAGCGTCCGCCAAACGCTCCTCCGGCGAGCGGCGCAGCGTCCGCTCGAACAACGCGGCGGTCTCGGGATCCGGCTCCCCCAGACCGACCCGAATCTCGTACCCCGCGGCCCGCACAAGCCGCTCGACAAGGTCCGTTGAAGGCGTCCTGGCGCCCGACTCGACCCGGGCGACCGTGGACTGCGGCACCCCGGCGCGCTTCGCGAGTTCGATCTGCGTGAGTCCCGCGCGCTTTCGCGCCTCACGCACCAGACTTCGGAGGATCATTGCATCTTTATAGCCAATCCGGCATAGAGAATCAAGCCGGAGTTGGGCGAACCTCTACTCCCGGCTCGGGCTCGTGCCGGTAGCCCAGCACGCCAGCACGCTGCTATCTTCCCCGCGGCAACCTGGAGGTCGATGACGATGCACCTGTCGATGCACAACTGGATGCGCGCCGAGCCGCTGGAGAAGACGCTCGCGAGGCTCAAGGAGTTCGGCTACGAGTCGCTCGAGATCAGTGGCGAGCCCGAGAGCTACGACACGGCCGAAGTGCGCGAGCTACTCCGGCGCTACGGCATTCGTTGCTGGGGCTCCGTCACCCTGATGATGGACGGCCGCAGCCTGATCGCGAAGGACGAAGCGGAGCGCGCCAGCTCCGTTCAGTACGTCAAGGACTGCATCACGATGGTCAAGGAGCTCGAGGGTCACGAGATCTCGATCGTGCCGGGCACCGTGGGCAAGGTCGACCCCGATTCGACGCCCGAGAACGAGTGGAACTGGGCCGTCGAGAGCATGCGGGAGATCTACGATCACGGTCAGGCCGCGGGCGTGCTGCTGGCCATCGAGCCGATCAACCGCTTCGAGACCTACTTCATCAACCGCGGCGCCCAGGCCCTGGCCCTGGCCGAAGCGACGGGCCCCGACTGCGGCGTCTGCCTCGACGCCTTCCACATGAACATGGAAGACCGCGACCTGCTCGGCTCGATCCGCCAGGCCGGCAGCCGCCTCGTCGACTTCCACGTCGCCGACAGCAACCGGATGGCGGCCGGCATGGGCGCCCTCGACTGGACCGCGATCGTCGAGACGCTACGCGACGTCGGCTACGACGGCGCGCTGACCGTCGAGTTCGTGGCGTCCATTGATCGCACGCCGGCCAACCGGCACCCGAACGCGGTGGAAACGGAGCCGACCGACATCACGCCGGAACAGAAGAAGTTCATCGAGGACCACGGCAGCAACCTGCTGAGCGACGAGTTCTACACGATGCTCACGAGGCGGTCGGCGGAGGAGTTGCTGCCGCTCATCCGCTGACCCCGGCATCGAGAGAGGACGACATGGCGAACGTGCTGCAGATCCAACACGCGACGGTCGTCGTCGACGACCTGGAGAAGGCCTGCGCCTTCTACGAGAACGAACTCGGGCTGGAACCGCTGCCGACGTTCAACCTCGACTTCCCCGCCCAGTTCTTCAAGATCAACGAGGAGCAACAGCTTCACGTCACGGAGTGGGAGGACCAGGCCTCGTTCCGCGGCCACCTCTGCCTGCAAGTCGATGACTTCGACTCGATCTTCTTCCGCATGCGCGAGCTCGGCGCGATCGACACCTCACCCTGGGGCAAGGTGCGTCGGCTTCCCGACGGCGCGATGCAGATGTTCATCCGCGACCCGGCGGGCAACCTGATCGAAATCTCTTGCCCAAATGACGTCACCGTCGACGAGGCGATCTTCAGGGACGACCTGGTCGATGCGGAGGGCCGGCTCTACGAGTCGAAGCGCGACGATCCCAGGGGTCTGCACACCGAAGACGCGACGCTCTACCACGGGCGGTAGCGCTGCCAATCGGTCGCTGGCACGAACCAGCGAACTCCTGAGTGCGGGAGTCCGCTAGCTAGAACTCGAGCCCGAAGCGTATCATGACCCGCCGCGGGAAGATGTAGCCGCTGGGGACGTACTCCTCGCCCGGGGCCACCGTCAGTTCCTCCCACCAGTCGTAGTTGTCTTCGTTGAAGACGTTCAGCAACTGGAGGTCCAGCTTCAACTGGGTCTGGCCGATGTTGAAGCGCCGGCCAAGCGAGAGATCGAAGTTGTTCTGGTTCGGCAGCCGCGTGTCGTCGCTGGCCGGCACCGCGATCACGTCCGGCAACGGACGCTGAGCGAGGGGAGACGGCGATGTCGATTGCCCCACCGTCAACTGGCGGCTGTAAGGCTTGCCCGTCATGTAGCTGTAGGTCGCGCTGCCCAGGATCTTCCACGGTAGCTGGAAGCTGCCCTGAAACTGGAAGACGTGCTCGCGGTCGTTCTGCAGGGCCTGGTCGGCGTTGATCCAGTTGTTCGGGTCACGGCCGTCAACGGAAGTGTAGAAGGGGTTCCCCTGGGATTGGAGCAAGGGCCGCGGAATGAAGCCGGTCGAGTCGGACCACGTGTACGACGATTGAAAGCTCCAGCCATCGCGGTAGCGCCTGTTGAAAGAGAGGACCACGCCCTCGTACTGCTGGTTGTAGCTCCTTCCCGGCGCCTTGGAGCCAGGGCCCGGCCCGTTGCCCTTGCGGGTCGTAGGCTGCTCGATGATGCTGAACAACTGCTCCGTCTCGCCCGAAAACGGATTTGTCCACGGCACATTCTCGTAGACGCCATCGTCCAGGATCTCCCAGCCGATCAGGTTCTTTGTCTCCTTGTAGACGCCCTGAACTCCGAAGGTGTAGTCGTCACCCAAGCGGCGCTCCCAGCCCAACGTGAACTGGTCGGTTTCGGGTGCTTTGATATCCGGATGGAACAGGTTCCCGTGGTACTCGAAGCTCCTGGAGTACGTCCAGGGGCCGTCCAGCGAAGGCCCGTACTCGTAGATGTACTCAGGGGGATTCGGTGGCGGTGCATACCAGTTGCCGGTCACGTCGGCGTCGAAGAACTTGCCGTAGAAAGCGCGGAGGACCTGCCTGTCACCGATCTGGTAGGCCATGCCGAGGCGGGGCGAGACCAGTGACCAGTCGATCACGTCCTTGACCCCGGGGATGACCTCTGCGCTGGGGCTCCAGTCCTGGTTCAGGAACGGATAGTCCGGAATGTCGCTGTTGTGCTGGTCGTAGCGCACACCGACGTTGAGCGTCAGGTTCGAGTTCACCTGCCAGGAGTCGTCGACGAAGGCGGAGGCGACCGCCGTCTCGGCGCCGTAGTAGAACGGCCGGGCGCTGACCCGGTAGTAGTACGGGTAGCCCGGGTAGTACTCGTAGCGGTAGAAGTAGACGCCGTTCGGCCCGCCGCCCGTTCGCGTATCGCCATGGCCCGTGCCATACGAGATGCCGAACTTGAAGTCGTGGTCGCCGCCCAGAAGGTCGTCGGCGTGGTGGGACAGCTTGACGTCCAACTGGTCGCGGCCGAGCAGCCAGATGTAGGTGTAGCCGGGACTGCCGCTGTACTGGGTGGGGCCGCCGTCGACCGGCGAGTAGTCGGCGTAGGGCGCCGCAGTGCTGCCCGTGGCCGAGAGCAGGTTGTCGTCGCTGCTGTAGCCGGTGTAGAGGACCTCAAGGTAGTCGTCCGGGGTCAGGACCGACTGGAACTGGAGGCCCCAGGCCGGGTTGTTGCCGTACTCGGTCGCGATCGCGTCCGGCGTCGTATTGGGCGCCGCGAAGACGAAGTCGTAGTCCTCGAAGTGGTACTTCGCCTCCATCAGGTTGCTGTCGTTGAACGCCGCGTTGATCTTGATGTCGGAGCGCACCGTCGGATAGGCAGTCGGGAAGGACGGGTCGACGCCCGGATCGGCGTACGCGTCATCCGTGGTCTGAATGGAGGCGAAGAACCACGCCTTGTCCCGCGCCAGTGGACCGCCGAGCGTGCCCGTCAGGTCGTCGAACTCCTCGCGATGGAACGGGAGGCCGTCGATCTCGGCGTTCTCTTCCGTCAGGCCATCGTTCATGTGGTACCAGTCGACGGTGCCGGCGAACTCGTTCGTGCCGGACTTGGTCACGATGTTGATCGCGGCACCCGACATGCTGCCGTACTCCGCGGGCGCGCCGATCCCCAGAACCTGCACCTCCTCGATGATCGCCGGGTTCGTCCACCAGAACGCGCGACCGGTATCCGAGGAGGTCGTGTCCAGGCCGTCGATGCGCCAGGAGTTCGAGGCCACGCTCGAACCGAAGGCGCTCAACGAAGTGCTGCCCTCGGAAGCCTGGCTGATCCCGGGCGACACCGCGACCAGATCCCAGAAGTTCCGGTCCGTCGGCAGATCGTCGATGAAGTCCGCCGTGTAGCTGGTGCCGACGCTGGAACTCGTCACGTCGAGGATCGGCGACGCGGTCACCGTCACCTCCTCCTCCACGGCCTCCAGTGACAGCACCATTTCCAGGTTGACCGTCGCCGAGATGCCCACCCGCACGCCCTCGACCCTGTGGTCCCGGAAGCCATCGAGCGCCGCGGTCACGACGTAGTCATCGACCTGAAGCGACGAGATGACGAAGTTCCCGCCGACGCCGGTGATCGTCGTCCGCGAGACGCCACGATCCTCGATCGTCGCCGTCACCATGACCCCCGGCAGGCCGTCGCCGTTCGCGTCGCGAACCTGGCCGCGGATGTCGCCCGTGGTCTGGGCGGTAGCGGAAACCGCGAACGCGAAGAACATGGGACACCACACCACTGCCCGGGTCGTCCATCGTTGCCATTCCCGCATCGCCAAGCTCCTTTCGGGGTGATTCCGCCGCCCACGGCTCAGGCCAACCCGGATACTAACCGCAGCCTGCCGCCCGGCTGACGCCACGCGCAATCTCTTGACCGGACCCAGGCACACCGCTACAGTGTGTCTGCATCAAGATCTTGCGCAGGAGGAAGAGTGTCGCGCATCCACTTCATCGTCCCCGAGACAGACAAGATCCGCTATCTGGGTCAGGCGCGGCGTGAAGGCAGGTCCCTCGGTGCCTGGATGAGGGAGGCAGCCGAGGAGAAGCTGGCGGCGGCGCGGCCGGCCAGGCGGTTCTCCGCCGCCGATCTCCGAGCCTTCTACCGAAAGTGCGACGCCGCTGAGGCTGGCCGGAAGGAGCCGGACTGGCCGGAACAGAAGCGGCTGATCGCGGAGTCCAAGGTGCGAGGGTTGGAAATCACGTGATCTTCGTCGACACGAACGTCCTCATGTACACCGTCGGCGGCGACCACCCTCTGGGCGCGGAAGCGCGCCGCTTCATGGACGAGTCGCTGGCCCAGGGCACGCCCCTGGTCACCTCGGCCGAGGTTCTTCAGGAACTGCTGCACGTCTATCTCCGAGCCGACCGGCCGACCACGCTCGCTCACGCCTTCGAATTGGTGGGGCACTGCATGGACGACGTGTGGCCGGTGGAAGGGGCAGACGTGGCGCTTGCCCACGATCTGTCGAGCGTGCATGCCGGCCTCGAGGCCAGGGACCTCGTCCACCTCGCCTGTTGCCGGCGGCGGAAGGCGAGCGGCCTCAAGACCTTCGATCGGGCACTGGCCGCAGCCTGGCAATCCTCCTGACGGAGCCAGCCGCGCAGATCAGAACGGGAAGATCAGCGGCACCATCCACACGATGACGGCCAGAAGCACGATGGTCAGCGGCGTGCCGGCGCGCAGGTAGTCCATGCTGCGGTAGCCGCCGGCGCCCATGACCAGCAGGTTCGCCTTGTGGCTGAAGGGCGTCATGAACGCCGCCGACGCCGCCAGGGCCACGCCCATCATCAGCGGGTAGGGCGATAGCCCCAGACCCGAAGCCGCCTCGAGCACGACCGGCGTCAGCAGCACGACGGCCGGCGCACCGTCGAGACACTGGCTGAGCAGACTCGAGAGCAGGACCAGCGCCGCCAGCACCGCGTACGGACCGACCGGGCCTGCCAGGTCCATCACGCTGCTCGCCAGCAGGGCCGCGGTGCCGCTGCTCTCCATCGCGGACCCGACCGGGAGGATCGCCGCGACCAGGAAGATCGCCCGCCATTCGACCGCGCGGTAGGCCTCCTCCATGGTCAGCGCCCCGCACAGCACGATCAGACTCGCCGAAGCGAACGCGGCGACCTGGATCGGCGCCAACCCTGTCACCACGAGGACCACCATCAGGGCGAGGCATCCGACGGCATACGGCGCCTTGTTCAGACGGCGCGGCTGTTCGGCGACGTCCGAGAGAACGACCAGGTCCCGTTCACGGGAAAGCAGACCGAGCCGGCCCCGGCGCCCCTGGAGCAGCAGCGCGTCGCCGACCCGTAACGCGAGCTGGGCGAGGCCGCTGCGGATCGCCTTGCCTTCGCGCCAGATGGCGAGCACCTGCACGCCATAGCGGTCGCGGAACGCGATCTCGGAGAGGCTTCGCCCGGCGAGGCCGGATCGTGGCGCCAGCGTCGCCTCGGCCATCCCGACCTCCTCCGACTCGAACGCCGGCGCGGCCACTCCCGAAGTCAGCTCGACGCCGCCCATCCTCAACAGGGCTCGCAGTCGCCGCTCCCTGCCCTTGACGAAGAGCCGGTCCCCGGCCTCGAACAGGATCCGCGGCCCAGGCCCCCAGATGACCTCGCCTTCCCGCTCGACCGCGACGACGGTCAATCCCATCAACCGGCCCATCCACTCGACGCCGGCGCCGCTGGCGAGAAGCGTCGAGTTCTCCGGCACGCGGATGACCAGCAGCGGCTGATCCTCGAGCCGGTCGAGGGCCGCGGGACCACTTTCGTCGATCGTGAGCACGTCCGGGGCAATCTCCGGCGCGTCGTCACCGAACAGTCCGTAGAGCACGTCCCCCTGCTCGATCGTCAGACTGCCCAGCCGGTCGACGTGCACATCGCCGTCGCGTTCCACCGCGATCACGAACACCCGCCACTCTTCACGGAAGCGGGTCTCCGCCAGGGTGCTTCCCACCAGAGGCGACCCGGCCGACACACGTGCCCTGAGGGCCGTCACACCCGCCTCCGGCGCGCCGATCTCGCCCGTGGTGGCCGTACCGAGCGTCGTCGCGGTTCCCAGATCGACGCCCTGGAGGCGCAGCGTCTGTTCCACCTCCTCCGCGTCGCCCTGCACGACGAGTTCGTCTCCGGCCAGCAGCCGGGTGTCGTCACCAGGCGCCAACTGCCACTCCTCGCCGCGCGCGACCCCGAGGAGTTGCACTCCCAGCGTGGTCCCGAGCCGCGTTTCGCGCAGGCTCGCGCCGTCGAGACCGGAGCCGGAAGGAATGCGGATCGAGAACAGCCCCTCATGCAGGCCGTAGAGGTCGGCCAGCTCCGACTCGCCACGGCTGGGAGGAGTGGCCCGGCGGCCCGGCAGCAGGTGCCTCCCCAGGGTGAGCATGAAGATGACGCCGCCCAGGAGCAGCACGAGGCCGAAGGGCGTGAAGTCGAACAGGCCGAACGGCTCGAGTCCGCGGTCCCGCAGCATCGCCGCCGCCAGGATGTTCGGTGGCGTCCCGACCATCGTCGCTGTACCCCCCAGGATGGCGCCGAACGCGAGCGGCATGAACAGCCGCGAAGGGGCAAGGTGCGCCCGGCGCGCCAGGCTCGCCACTGCCGGCATCAGCACGGCGGTCGCGGCGATGTTGTTCATGAACATCGAGAGAACGCCCGCCACCAGCATGACCGCGACGATCAGCGGCACCTCGCGGTCGCCCACGAAGCGGTGAATCGCGCCACCGACCAGATCCGCCACGCCGGTCTGCATCAACCCGGCGCTGACGATGAAGATCGACAGCATCGTGATCACGGCGGACGAGGCGAAACCCGTGAACGCCTGGTCGACCGCGACGTAGCCGGTGAAGACGAGCAGCGTCAGGCCGAGGAACGCGGTCAGGTCGATCGGCAGCTTCTCGGTCAGAAACAGAACGACCATGGCCGCCAGGACGACCAGCAGGAAGGCGATATCGAGAGTCATCGCGGCTTCGACCGGTTGAACCGCCGGCTACACGACGGTCCAGCCGCCGTCGACGAGCAGCGTCTGCCCGGTGACGTAACTCGACGCCTCCGAGGCCAGGAACACGACGGGACCGGCCAGTTCCTCGCCGCGGCCGGGCCGGCCCATCGGCGTCTTGCGGCGGATCCAGCGCGACGCCTGGTCCGACGCGAACATCTCCTCGGTCATCTCGGACTCGAACCAGGCCGGGCCGATCGCGTTGACCCGCACGCCTCGCCTCGCCCACTGCGCGGCGAGTTCCCGGGTCATGTTGACGACGCCGCCCTTGGAGGCCGTGTAGGAGGCCTGCGGGATCTGGCCGGCGCCGATGACACCGAGCACCGACGCGATGTTGACGATCGAGCCCGATCCCTGCTCCAGCATCAGAGCGCCGAAGCGACGGTTGCACAGGAACACGCCGGTCAGGTTCACCGCCAGCACCTTCTGCCACACGTCGAGCGGTTCCTCCTCGGCCGGTCGCGGATCGGACACGCCGGCGTTCGCCACCAGCACGTCGACACGGCCGAAACGACCGACCGTCTTCGCCGCCAGCGCGTCGACCTCCTCCTCGCTGGCTACGTCGCAGGCGACGGCGAGAGCCTGCCCGCCGTCCCGCTCGATGTCCGCGGCGAGCTGCTCCAGGCGGTCCAGGCGCCGGGCGGAAACGACCACTGAGGCGCCCGCGGCGGCCAGCGCCTGCGCGAAGACGATGCCGAGGCCGGAGGACGCCCCGGTGACGACGGCCGTCTTGCCGTCGAGTCGAAACAGGTCGTTGTGCGCGGGCACGGCGTGGCGGAGTCTACTCACGCCCAGGCCCGGCAGGGAGCCGGCCTCGCGGCCGGCGCGTGTTCCCGGCCGCCTTCGGCGGCAGCCGGCGGGGACGCCGGCGCACCCAGTGGCGGGGACCCAGCTTCAGGCGGGGGGATCGAAGCGGCCGTCGATCGCGGTCCAGCCGCCGTCGACGAAGAGGACGGCGCCGGTCATGTAACTCGATGCATCGGACACCAGAAACGCGGCCGCGTTGCCGATCTCGTCCGGCCTTCCCCACCGGCCTAGCGCGGTCTTGCCGGCGTAGGCCCGGTTCCACTCCTCGTTCTGCTGAATCGGCTTCGTCAGGGGCGTGTCGACGACTCCCGGCGCCAGCGCGTTGACCCGCACGCCGTCACCGCCGAGCTCGGCCGCGGCCGTGCGGGCAAGCTGGACGATGCCGGCCTTGGTCGCGGCGTAGACGCCCTGCCCCGGCTCGACAACCTGGGAGCGGATCGAGGAAAGCAGCACGATGCTGCCGCCGCCCCTCGAGGCCAGGAGCCCTCCCGCGGCCTGCAACACGCACATCGCGCCGCGGAGGTTGAGCGTGACGACGCGATCGAACTCATCCGGCTGGTAGTCGAGCAGGCGCTTGCGCACATTGACTCCGGGAGTCGCCACGACGCCGCGCAGGTCTTCCAGAGCCCCGAGCGCCGACTTCATCGCCTCCGGATCGAGAATGTCGAGCTCGGCCGCTTCAGCCTGGCCTCCGGCGGCCACGATCCGGTCGGCGGTCGCTTGGGCGGCGATCAGGTTCACGTCGAAGCAGGCGACCCGAGCTCCCTGGCGGGCGCAGGCCTCGGCCGCTCCCTCGCCGATGCCGGAGCCGGCGCCGATCACGGCGACCGAGCAGCCGTCGAGACGGAACGGGTTCGGTGACGCCATCACGCGCAGTTCAGGGCAGGTCGCGGACGGCGAGGATGCCGGGGAGCGACTCCGCGTGCCGCACGCTGTTGAGCACCGCGTCGGCGAGCGCTTCGGCGGCGAGCGCGCCGATGCGGCTGACGTCCGCCGGTCCTTCGAGGACGCCGGTAGCGACCGCGAACACCGTGTCGCCGTCGCCCGGCGTGTGCGAGGGGACGATCGAGCGGGCGAGTCCGTCGTGGGCCATCTGCGCCACGCGGGTCGCCTCGGCCTGGTTCAGGGTCGCGTTCGTCGCGACGACGGCGATCGTCGTGTTCTCCCGGTTCTCCGCCTCCCGCCGGCTGGCGCGGCGATCGCGGCCGAGGCCGCTCCGCAGCAGCTTGCGGGCATCCAGCAGTTCGTCGTTCGGGCCACGTACGCCCGCCACCACCTGGCCGGTGGCCGGATCGATCACGTCGCCCACCGCGTTGACCGCGACCAGCGCCGCGACCACCAGGCCCGCCGAGGGGCCCTGCTCCAGCTTGATCGAGGCACTCCCGAGGCCGCCCTTCATCCGCGATCCGCGGCCGCCCATCTTTCCCACCGTGGCCCCGGCGCCGGCGCCCACGTTGCCCTGGGCCACGGGACCCGTGCCGGCCGCCGCCGCGGCCCGGTAGCCGCAGTCGGCGTCCGGCCGTGGCTTGCTTGCGCCGCCCATGCCCAGGTCCATGAGAGAAGCGGCGACGACGATCGGCACTACCCCGGCGCCGACCCGGTAGCCGACGTCCTGCTCCTCGAGGTAACGCATCACGCCCCCCGACGCGTCGAGACCATAGGCGCTGCCACCGGTGAGTACCACCGCGTGGATCTCCTGGATCATGTTGTGAGGACTCAGCAGGGCCGTCTCGCGGGTCGCGGGCGCGCCGCCCCGGACGTCGACCGCGCCGACCGCGCCATCCAACGCGAGCACCACGGTGCAGCCGGTGGGCCGCTCTTCGTAGGTGAACTGGCCGACCCGCAGCCCCTCGACCGCCGTCAGGCCCGGGTCGCCCGCGGGGTCTTCAGCCAAGCCTGGGCTCCAGGCGCCCAGAGCCAGCACTACGAGAGCCGCGAGCCGCAATCCACATCGCCAGAACATAGTAGTGTGGCCAGAATACTACCGGCCCCAGAACGTAGACACCGGCGACACCCATCGCTCCATGACCTCCTCCGGCAGCGGCCTCGCCAGCCTGCGCGACGACCTCCTGGACCGCGTCCTCTCCGAGGCCGCGGTGTGCGGCGAAGAGGCCGCAACATTCGCGGCGGAGTTGATTCGCATTCCGACCGTCAACCCTCCCGGCGACGCCTACCGGGAATGCGCCGAGCTCCTCGGCGTCCGGCTCGAGGCCGACGGCTTCGAGACCGAGTACCTGCAGGGACCAGGCGACGACCCGCAACGTCCGAAGATCAACGTCCTGGGCAGGCGACGCGGTCGCGCGGCGAGGCCGGCACTCCACCTGAACGGTCACATCGACGTCGTGCCGCCGGGCGAGGGCTGGACCGTCGACCCGTTCGGCGGGGAGATCCGCGACGGCTACCTTTACGGTCGCGGCGCGGCCGACATGAAGGCCGGACTCGCCGCAGCCGTCTTCGCCGCCGAGGCGGTGCGGCGCACCGGCATCGGACTGCGCGGCACGGTTGAGATCAGCGGCACGGTAGACGAGGAGAGCGGCGGGCTGGCGGGCGTCGCACACCTCGCCGCGACCGGCCGGGTCACCAGCCGCACAACGGACTACGTGATCATCCCCGAGCCTTTCAGTCCCAACCGGATCTGCATCGGCCATCGGGGCGTGCTCTGGTTTCGCATTGTCGCCCGCGGCCGCATCGCCCATGGCTCGATGCCGTTCCTCGGCACCTCCGCGATCGACGCGGCGGCCGACGTAGCCCTGGGCCTCCAGGACGCGATCGGCGACCTGGTCACCGAGCTGCCCGTCGTGCCGGAGGGCGCCCGCCGGCCCACCATCAACGTGAACTCGATCGCGGGCGGCCAGGTGATCGAGGGGCTCGACTCCTCGGCGGCGCTCGACGGTCACGGCCAGGGGCTGCCGTCGCCCTGCGTCGCCGACCAGTGCGAGCTCGTCGTCGACCGGCGCTACCTGCTCGAGGAGGGGCCGGACGCCGTGCGCGCCGAAGTCCGAGAGGTGCTGGACGCGGTCGAGGCCAGGCGCCCGGGCATTCAGTTCGAGGTCGAGGAGTTGCTGAGCGTCCTGCCGACCCACACGCCGAGCGACTGCGCCCTGGTCGAATCGCTCGCCCGCGCCATCGAGACGACGACCGGCACGGCCGCCGACCTCGTGGCGAGCCCCGGCACCTACGATCACAAGCACTTCCAGCGCATCGGCGGCATCGGCCAGTGCGTCGCCTACGGACCGGGCGAACTGGAACAGGCCCACCAGCCCGACGAACGCTGCCTGCTCTCCGACATCACCAGGTCGACACAGGTGATGGCGCTCGCAATTGTCGATCTCCTGAGTTGAGCACTGGGTGCGCCGGCGTCCCCGCCGGCATTCCGGGCGATGCCGCGTAGCGGCGAGCCCGAGTCTCGCCCGGACGAGTCTCCAGACTGCTAGTGTTCCGTCCCACGCCGCCGCGCCCACGCGCGGCCGCAACAGCGTAACTACTTGAACGGCCCCGAGGCGGGCCGCGAGGAACTGCAACCATGACCGTGGCACTTGACGTCGCGACCCCTTCCCGATCCCGCTCTCTGGAGCTGCCGCCGTGCAGCCACCAGCCGGAGCCCTACCTGGGACCAGGCCGCGAGAAGATCCTGGAACTGCGCCGGCAGCACGTGAACCCGGCCCTGTTCACCCTTTACAGCGAACCCGTGATGCTGGTCGAGGGCCACCGGCAGTACGTCTGGGACGAGACCGGCCGCCGCTATCTCGATCTGTTCGCGGGAATCTGCACCGTCGCCTGCGGCCATTCCCACCCGAAGATCGTCGCCGCCGTCCAGAAGCAGATGGCGTTGCTGGCGCACGGATCGACCGCCTTCCTGCACCCGAACATGCCGCGCTTCGCCGAGGCGTTGCTGGCCAAGCTGCCGCCGAGTCTGGACCGGATCTACTTCGTGAACAGCGGCAGCGAGGCGAACGATCTGGCGATCCAGATGGCCCGGCTTCACACCGGCCACACCGACGTCATCGGCATCCGCAACGCCTACCACGGCGGCAGCGCGCCGACCGGGGCGCTGACCGGGATCCACACGTGGAAGTCCGGCGTCCAGCGCGGCGGACCGGTGCACCACGCGCTCAACCCGGACCCCTACCGCAATCCGTTCTCCGGCACGCCCGAGCAGATCGCCAGCCGTTCCGCGGAGGACGTGGCCGAACTGATCCGCTACTCCACCCCGGGCCAGGTGGCCGCCTTCATCTCGGAGCCGATCCAGGGCGCCGGCGGCGTGACGATGGGCGCGCCGAACTACCTCCCCGAGGTTTACGAGATCGTGCGCGCGCACGGCGGCGTCTGCATCGCCGACGAAGTACAGACCGGCTTCGGCCGGACCGGCGACAACTTCTGGGGCTTCGAGCGCTCCGGCGTCGTCCCCGAGATCGTCACGATGGCGAAGGGCATCGGCAACGGCCTGCCGCTGGCGGCCGTCGCCACCACGTCGGAGATCGCCGCCGCCCTGGCGCAGAGACTCCACATCAACACGTTCGGCGGCAATCCGCTGGTGTCCGCGGCCGGCCTGGCTGTGCTGGAGGTCCTCGAGGAAGAGGGCCTGCAGCAGAACGCCAAGGTGCAGGGCAACCGACTCCTCGAGGGTCTCCGGGCCCTGGCCGAGCGTCACGAAGGAATCGGCAATGTCCGCGGCCAGGGACTCATGATCGGCGTCGAACTGGTCGCCGACCGGGAAGCCAGGACGCCGGGAACCGCACTGACCGGCCGCGTGCTCGACGAACTCAAGGACCTCGGCGCCCTCGTCGGCAAGGGCGGGCTCTACGGCAACGTGCTCCGGATCAAGCCGCCTCTGGTGCTGACCGACGCCGACGTCGAGTTCGCGCTGGCGGCCATGGATGAGGCGTTGGCGCGGGCGGCACAGTAGCGTCGCCGCTTCGCGGCGCAGTCCATAGGCCGCCTTCGGCGGCGGCCGGCGGGGACGCCGGCGCACCCGGTGTGCGGCGTCGGCGGAGTTACAGACTGGGTGCGCCGGCGTCCTCGCCGGCTTTCGGACGGCGCCGCGAAGCGGTGACGGCCGAACTCGACGCGCGAGGCCGAAGGCCTCACCTTGGTCTCCCGCGGCCTACAAACCAACGACCGAGACGAAGCTGACGCAGCGGCCCGGGGCGCCGCCGAGGTTGTGGGTCAGGCCGACCTTGGGATCGGCGATCTGACGCTCACCGGCCTCGCCGCGGAGCTGGAGCCACATCTCGTACATCATCCGCAGACCGGAGGCGCCGATCGGATGGCCGAAGCTCTTCAGGCCGCCGTCCGGGTTGACCGGCTGGTCGCCGTCGAGATCGAAACGGCCGTCCATCGTGTCCTTCCAGGCCTGGCCGCGCGGCGAGAACCCGAGGTCCTCCATCAGGACCAGCTCGGTCGGCGTGAAGCAGTCGTGGACTTCCGCCATGCTGATCTGCTCGCGCGGATCCTCGATGCCGGCCTGCACGTAGGCGTCTCTGGCGCTCTCGACGACCTCGGGGAAGGTCGTGAAGTCGTAGTCCTGGCGCTTGGCGCCCTCGGAGGGACCGGCCACGAACGACAGCGCCTTGATGAAGATCGGGTTGTCGTTGTACTTGTGGGCGTCCTCGGCGCGGCAGATGACCGCCGCGGCGGAGCCGTCGGAGACGCCCGAGCAGTCCATGATGCCGAGCATGCCGGCGACCTTGGGAGAGGCGTTGATCTTCTCGACCGGCACCTCGCGCTGGAACTGCGCCTTCTCGTTGCGGGCGCCGTTGTAGTGGTTCTTGTAGGCGATCTTGGTGAGCACGTCGCGCATCGTCTCGAGATCGACGCCGTACTTCTCGGCGTACGCGGGCGCCAGCAGGGAGAAGTTCGCCGGCGCGGTCATGCCGGACTCGGTGCCGTCGCCCGGAGGGGCGCTGCCGGTCAGACCGGAGAACCCGGAGTCCTTCAGCTTCTCGACGCCGACCGCCATGACCAGATCGTAGGCGCCGGACGCCACCGCATAGGCGGCGTTGCGGATCGCCTCGCTGCCGGTGGCGCACATGTTCTCGAGGCGGGTGACCGGCTTGTACTGGATCTTCAGGGGCTCGGAGAGCGTGAGACCGGAGATGCCGCTGCCGGTGGTGCCGAGCCAGTAGGCGTCGACGTTGTCCGGCTCGATCCCGGCGGAGCCGTAGGCCTCCTGCACGGCATCGACCAGCAGATCGCTGGCGCTGCGATTCCAGTGTTCTCCGAACTTGGTGCAGCCCATGCCGACGATGGCTACGCGATCACAGATTCCCTTGCTGGCCATAGGTTCTCCTCAGCGCTTCGGACGCGCCTTCCAGAAGTAGTTGTGGACGCCGCCCGCAGTGTACAGGCGGCGGAACGTCATTTCCAACTCGTCGCCGATGCCCACGTTGTCCGGATCGACGTCGGTGAGCTGGCAGAGCATCCTGCCGCCCTTGTCGAAATCGACCACCGCGCCGATGACCGGCGGCTGCAGCGAGTAGGCGAGCCGATCCAGGGTGTACGTGCTGATCCGGCATTCGCCGTCGGCGTAGGGCTCGACCGTCGAATCGTCGACCGCCTGGCAGACAACGCACACGCGCTGGGGCGGCAGATTCGTGTTGCCGCAGCGGTTGCAGCGGGAGCCCAGGAAACCGAACTTCCAGCGCTCGGCGCGCTGCATCGGCGGCGCCGCGGGCCGATCCGGATCCGGGCGGCGCGGCGGCTCGAACGGCAGCACCTCGCGCCACTTGAGGTAGGTCGTGTAGGCCAGGTCGTTGCGCTTGGACTCGACCCAGGAGGCCACGGAGTGCTTCGGACGGCCGGCGTCGATCGCGTCGGTGACCTCGAACACGGCCACGTCGACGCCGTCGGCGACCACCGCAACCGCGATCCGGTCGCCCGCCGACGCGCCGTCGAGAGCGCTCGCCAGCACCAGACCGGCGTGAGCGGAGCCGGCTCGGCCAACGGTGCCGGCCAGTCCATCCAGAATCTGCTCGGGCGCGACGCCCGCGGGCCGGAGGAAGCCGCGGAAGACGCGGGCGTTCGTGCCGTCCAGCACGACCTTCGAAAGATCGGAGGCGGAAACGCCGGCATCGGCCAGGGCGCGGCCGAACGTCTCGACCAGGAGCGGCGTGTACACGTCGGCACCGAAACGCTCCTCCCACTGCTTGGCGAAGGGCATTCCCGGGCTCTTCCAGACGTCGAGCACCTCTTCGGTGCACGAAGCGCGGCCGATCAGCCGCGCGACCGGTTCCGAACCGTTGCCGCTGAGGACGAAGGCCGCCGCCGCATCGCCGCCGCCGGACTCGCGAGGACCGCTCGGAGCGCCGACGACCACATCGCTGGCCGCCACCAGGACCGTACGGCCCGCCGACGCCATGTCGATGCCGGCCAGAAGCGCCGAGAGACCGGACCGGGTCGAGCCGCCCAGGTCCAGCGCGGTGACCGACTTGGGCAGGTTCGTCGCCGCCTGCAGGGTCGCGGCGTTCAGCTTCTCGGAGTAGGGGGCGCTGGTCGACGCGAAGGCCACCGTGTCGACCGCGGCGCCTTCCGGCAGTTCGCGGAGCGCCTCGCGCGACGCCTCGACCGCCATCGAGGCGGAGTCTTCGTCATAGCTGGCGGCAGCGCGCTCACCGCGGCCGGCGCCGATGGCGGACCGCTGAATCCGGTTGAAGGGTACGTAGCTGCCGTAGCGGACGATTCCGGACATGGAAACGGGTCTCCTGGTTGGCGGGAAGCTCTTCTGCCGACCGTTCGGTAGGTTCAGTGGATCGAGTATAGCGATCCGTAACCGCGCGCCGAACCGTTACTGGTTCCGGTTCATCCGCTCGATCCGCTCCTGGAGCGCCTGCATCTCCTCCACTCGCTTCCGGGTGTACTCCTCCCAGTACTGCTCGAAGTCGACCGGCTTGCCGTCAACGACCTGGTAGATGCGGGTGAACTTCTGCACGTCGCCGGTCTCGCGGAACTGGATCGTGCCGGTGACTCCCGGCAGTTCCCGAATCGCCCGCATTCCCTTCAGAAAGTCGCTCGGGACGTTGATCACCTCGAGCTCGGCCAGGGCCCCGATCAGGACCCCCATCGAGTCGTAGCCCAGGCCGGCGTAGTAACTCGGCGTGTTCAGCGCGTCCTTCGCCGAGGCAAGAGCCTCCACCGCCGCTTCGGCTTCCGTCCTCGCGGCCGCCAGGCCCGGATTGCCGAGGTCCATGCCCTGCAGCGCCGTCCTCGCGCGCTCGTCCTCCGCTACCGCCTCCTGGTAGGCGGTCCAGGCGGCCGGATCCGTGAACTTCTCGCGGTAGTCGGCAACGAACGACGCCGTCGGCTCGTCCGGGCTGTCGACGTCGAACACCGGCGCCGTCATGTAGACGTCGTTTGCCGCGGGCCCGGCGGCCTCGAGCACCGCCTCGATCATCAGCGAGGAACTCGTCGCCAGCCGCTTGTCGCCACCCTCGAACCCAGCGAGACGAAGCGCCTGGATCGCCTCGGCGAGGGCGGCGCCCGAAGCCGCGACGTAGATGCCGTCCGCCTCGTAGCCGAGTGCCTCCTGCACCATCGCGTTCTGGTCGGAGGAGGGAGTGAAGGTCACCCTGCCCGCCAGCTCCGTTCCCCACACCTGCTCCACCGAGTCCGCCAGGGAGGTGCCGAAAGCCGAGTCCTCGACCACCAGGGCGAGCCGCTCGACGTTCACCCGGTCGCGGAGGAAGGTCGCCATCGTCGACGCCTCGATCTCGGCGCTCGGGAAGAGGCGGTAGAAGTACTCCGACGCGCCGCTCAGTTCGGGGCTCGACGCCGAAGGCGAGACGAGAACCCGCCCTGCGTCGTCCGCGACCGGCACCATGGCGAGGGCCTCGGCGCTCGTCGCGCCGCCGATCGCCGCCAGCGATGTCGAGAGAGCCGAGTCGAGCAGCGACGCGGCCTGCTGGGCGTCGCCCTCGGAGTCGATCACTTCGACGACGACGTTGTAGCCGAGTTCCTCGTCGCCTGACATCAACCGGTCCTGACGCAACTGGATCCCGTTCGCGATCTCTTCGCCGTAGATCCCGGCAGGGCCGGTCATCGGCAGGATGACCGAGAAGTTGACGGTCGGAACCTCGGGGCCACAGCCCGCCGTGAGCAGCAGGCAGAGCGCTCCCAACAGCACAAGAGTACGGGTACGGAAGTTCATCACTTCAGATCTCCATCTTCCGGCAACCTCAGGGCATCGAAGCGGCACGCCCTTCCGGGCGTCTCGTGCGATCCGGCGCCACGCACGCGAAATTGCACGATCGAATTCTTGATTCTAGGAGTGCGCGAGGCAGTACGCAACCCTGCCGGCCACGTCCCTCAGACGTCGAACAGGGGACTCGGGGGCATCCACTCCGAGCCGTTGCGATCCAGCCGGAAGCCGTCCGCGTTTCGTGTGGGCGTCGGCCGGTTCCGCCAGGTGCCAACGATCCAGGCTCTCAGGGCGGCCATCACACCGCCGTGAGACACGACGATGATCTGCTGCTCCCGGTGGCGTTCTGCCAGTTCGGCCACCACCGGCGCCGCGCGCGAGGCGACGTCGACGAGCGATTCGCCACCGGGCGCCCGGTGGTGCCAGAACTCCTCGATGTCGAGATCGGCGACGACCGTACGGTAGACCTCCCAGGGCTTGCCCCGAAGCTCTCCAAAACACCGTTCCTGGATGCCGTCGATCTCGACCACCGGCAGCCCGACCTCGGCCGCGATCTCGTCGGCGGTCTGGCGGGCGCGGCGAAAGCGGCTGCAGTACAGGTGGGACGGCTCGTACTGCTCCGCCAGCAACCGGCCGGCCTCACGAGCCTGCCGGTGCCCGAGCTCGGTCAACGGCTCGTGATCGTGCCAGGTGTACCGGCTCGCCAGGTTCGCGGTGCTCTCCGCGTGGCGAACCATCAGCAGCGTGGACAGCGGCGTCAGTCCCCTACCAGCCGGGTGACCGGCTGGCTGCCGACCGGGCCGCTCACCCAGCCGCCGATCACGGCCGAGAACAGGCCCGCGTTGCCGCCGGCGTGGACCAGCAGCAGCCCGTCCGGCCGGAACTTCGGCACCTGGGCGTCCGCCATCTTCTCCGGCAAGCCCTCGGCGATGTCGCCGGCGCCGCGCACGAGATCCGCGCCGGAACGAACGAGCGCGGCGTCGAGCGCACGGCGCAGTCTGGCCTTGTCCCAGCCCGCCCGCCGGAAGACGTTGCCGTGCTCGAAACCCACGACGAGCATGGCGTCGAAGCCGACGACTAGCTTGTGGTGGGCGACCGCCAGGAGCGCCGAGGCCAGGGAGCGAGCCAGCGATTCCGGCTCGCGCGAAAGCTGGTCGACGACGCCTCGCGGCCCCTCGCCGGCGAACAGGGTAACGGCGGACTCACCTTCGGGAACGCCGCGTTCCGTGGCCAGCGAGGTCCACGGCGAGTCGGCCTCGCGCTCGGGGAAGCAGAAGCTGAGCTTGCCGGGGTTGCCGAGCGTCGCCCGATCGACCTCCCCCGGACGGGCGCCGCCGACGTTGCGCAGCACGAGCTGCAGCGCGCGGCCGATCGTCGTGTTCGCCCGGTTGCCCTGCCCGAGAACATTCATCTTCGAGTTCATGCCGAGGGCGGCGGTGACCGGACCGTTGACGACGACGACCGGGCCGGCGAAGTAGGTCGTGGCCGCCAGGCCGTGCCAGTTGAACTCCTCGGTCAGAGCCGCCTCCACGGCGGCCAGGACGACCGGCAGGTACTCGGGCCGGCAGCCCGCCATCACGGCGTTGACCGCGACCTTCTCGACCGTGCACTCGCCGTAGTCGGGCGCCACCAGGCCGAGCACTTCCGCGCGGTCGCGGCGCGTGCCCGCGAGCAAGCGTTCGACCCGCTCCGGAGTCGGCGGCACGACCGGAAGACCGTCCGTCCAGCCCCGTGCGAAGCAGGCCTCGACGTCGTCCTCCTGGTCGCCGAGCTCGACCCGGCGCGCCCCGCCCTGGGCGAACAGCGCGGCGAGCCGCTCGCTATGCGGCGGCTCAACGTTCAGGGCGCCGCAACCCGGACGGCTCGGCGGCAGATCGGCTCCCAACTCGCCGATGCCGGCCACGCCCTGCCACTGCTCGCGGTTCCAACCGATGGCGGTGGCCGACGTGGAACCTCCCTCCCGCGTCAGCAGGGTCGGCACGATCTCGATCCCCAACCGGTGCGACAGCGTCAGATCGGCATCGTGGACGGGACTTCCCTCGGCGGGAAACGCCGGGTCGTCCTGGGTGACGACCAGAACCGGCCGGTGGCGGCGAACCTCCGCCAGCACCGGTTCGACCATCTGGCACGTCGGGCAGTCCTTCTTGACCACCGCGACCAGACCCTGGTCGAAGCCCGGCGGCGCCGGGGCGGAGGCTGATGGTGTCGCAGTCATGGCCGGCGACCCTAGCACCCGGTTCCGCGGCGCCAGTGCCTGGCCAGCGTCGTGTATCGTTCGGGGCTCACCCAGGAGACTCCCATGGTCCAGACTCTGATCGACCCGACGAACGAGGCCGCGCCCGCCGCGCGTACGGCTGCGCCGCGCCTCGAGTCCCTCGGCGGCAAGACGATCGCCCTGCTCGACATCTCCAAGGCTCGCGGCGACGTGTTCCTCGACCGCGTCGAGGAACGGATCGCCAGCCGGGGCGCCAACGTCCTCCGCTTCACCAAGCCCACCTTCTCCAAGGTGGCGCCGGCCGACCTGCGCGCCGAGATCGCCCAGCGTTGCGACGCGGTGATCGAAGCGCTGGCCGACTGAGGGTCCTGCACGTCGTGCAGTGTGCACGACACGACCCAGTTGGAAGAGATGGGATTGCCGTCCGTGTTCGTCGCTTCGTGCGAGTTCCAGGACGCGGCCGAGTCGCAGTCGAAGTCGCTCGGCTCCACGCCCGAGGTCGTCTACGTGCGGCACCCGATTCAGGACCGCACGGACGACGAGATGGCCGACATCGCCGATCAGGCGGTCGATTCCCTCGTCTCGGCGCTGACCAACTGACGGCGCGCGAAGCGCCGGCCGGGTCGAGGGCTCGCTAGGCCCATGCGGGCAGGTACGTCGAGCGCCAAGAAGCAGCTCGAGTCGCCCCGGCGGTTCGCGACCGCCGCAGGGCGGGTCGTCTACGCGCTGAACTTCGAGGTGTTCCCGAACTTCTTCGGCAACGTCTACCTGATTGACGACGGCAACCGCCGCATCCTGGTCGACTGCGGCTCGGGAATGGACTTCTCGAACGAGAACCTGGTGCGCGGCATGGCCTCGATCGAGGACCGCTTCGGCGCCCGCGTCGGTCTCGCCGACATCGACGTCATCCTGATCACGCACGGCCACATGGACCACTTCGGCGGCCTCCAGTTCGTGCGCAATCACACCGACGCGCCGGTCGGCATCCACGTCCTCGATCGCCGCGTGCTGACCCACTACGAGGAACGGGTCGTCGTCGCCTCGCAGCAACTCCGCGTGTTCCTGCACCGCGCCGGTCTCTCGGCCGGCAAGCGCGAACAGTTGATGACGATGTACACCGCTCCCAAGGCCCGCTACGGCTCGGTGCCGGTCCAGTTCCTGCTCGAGGAGGGGCAGCCCGTGCCCGACGGGAACGGCGCCGACCTCGGCATCGAAGTCATGCACGTCCCCGGACACTGCCCAGGCCAGGTCTGCCTGCGGATCGACGACGTCCTGCTGACCGCCGACCACGTGCTGGCGCGGATCACGCCCCACCAGTCGCCCGAGTCGCTGACCCTGAACATGGGTCTCGGCCACTACCTCGACGCGCTGGGCAAGGTCGAGAAGCTGGACGGCGTGCGTGTCGGCCTGGGCGGCCACGAGGAGCCGATCGAGGACGTGACCACGCGGGTCGGTGAGATCCGCGAGTCGCACGACAAGCGGCTGGACGTGATCATGGACACCTGCCGGGCGCCGCAGACCACCGCGGACATCAGCCGCCGGCTGTTCGGCGCGGTGCGCGGCTACACCGTGCTGCTCGCCCTGGAAGAGGCCGGGGCGCACGTCGAGTACCTCTACCAGCGAGGCGAGCTCGTGGCTGAGAACGTCGGCGAACTGGAGTCCGAACAGGACCCGGTCGTTCGTTACGTGCGAGCGTAGAAGGGCGCCGGACTCTGTGGTAGATCTGCACCCTGCTGCGCCATGTCCGCCACAGCTACTAGTTCACACTGCGGCTCGCCGCCGGGCCCCTAGCGACACCCTCAGCGGAACGTGAAGATCAAGGGCTCGCACACCCTGGCCGTACCGCGCGGCGTCGTCTGGGAGGCCATCCTCGACCCGGAGGTGCTGTCGCGCACCCTGCCCGGCTGCGAGGACATGGCGCCGGTCGGCGACAACCGGTTCCGCGGCAAGCTGAAGATGAAGGTGGGGCCCGTGCAGGGCGTGTTCGAAGGCGGCGTCGAACTCCTCGATCTCGATCCGCCGAACGGCTACAGCCTGAAAATGGACGGCAAGGGCGCCCCCGGCTTCGTCAACGGCAAGGGTTCGCTCCGCCTGGAGGACACCGACGACGGCGGCACCCTGCTCCACTACGAGATCGACGCCCAGGTCGGCGGCCGCATCGCCGCCGTCGGCCAGCGCCTGCTCGACAGCTCGGCCAAGGTGCTGACCCGCCAGGGTCTGCAGGGCCTGGAGCAGCAACTCGCCGCCCGCGCGCCGGTGGCAGCCGACGCTCCGGCGCCCGCCCCCGCGGACAGCGCCGATGCCGCAGCCGCGGCTCCGTCCCAGGCCGCCTTCGCCGGCCGCTTTGCCGCCGGCATGGCCAGAGAGTTCTGGCCCTACCTGGTCGGCGGCGGTCTGGTCGTCCTGGCGGCCATCGCGATCTCGCTCCGTGCCTGTTCCTGACTACCGCCGCCAAACCTGTCGCAAGCTCCATGTCTGGCCCCAGCCCCCACCTCACCATGACCTCGTGCCGCGAAACTCGCTCCGCTGCGTTCCGCAGCACAAGCTCATAGAAGGAGATACCCGAAGATGACCGTGTCCATTCAACTCGAAGTCAACGGAAAGCCGGTTCAGGCAGCGGTCGAGCCGCGGCGCCTGCTGGTCCACTTCCTGCGTGAGGATCTGGGTCTGACCGGCGCCAACATCGGCTGCGAGACGAGTCTCTGCGGAGCCTGCACCGTGCTGGTCGACGGCAACGCGGTCAAGTCCTGCACCATGCTCGCGGCACAGGCCGACGGCGCCTCGGTGACGACGATCGAGGGGCTGGCCCAGAACGGCGACTTGCATCCGCTCCAGGAAGGCTTCTGGGAGAAGCACGGCCTGCAGTGCGGCTACTGCACGCCGGGCATGATCCTCTCCGCGAACTACCTCCTGGCGCAGAACCCGAGCCCGAACGACGAGGAGATCCGCGAGGGTCTCAAGGGCAACATCTGCCGTTGCACGGGCTACCACAACATCGTCGAAGCGGTGAAGTACGCCGCGGAGAGGATGAGCTGACATGGCACGGGTACTCGGCACATCGATCAAGCGCCGGGAAGACCCGGCGCTCATCACCGGCCGCGGCAAGTACACCGACGACCTCAAGGCCGAGCGCATGGCTCACGCCGCGATCGTCCGCAGCCCGTACGCGCACGCCCGGATCCGCGACATCGACACCTCCGCCGCGGAGGCGCTTCCCGGCGTCCTCGCCGTGCTCACGGCGCGCGACGTGGCGGCCGCGGGCATTCCCGGCGTGGTCCCGGTCGGCTGGCTGCTGCCCGACCTGAAAACGCCGGCCCACCCGATGATCGCCGCCGACACGGTCCGCCACGTGGGCGACGCGGTGGCCGTCGTCGTCGCCGAAGACCGCTACCTCGCCCGCGACGCCGCCGACCGGGTCGCCGTCGACTACGAGCCGCTCGACGCGGTGGCCGATGTCGTGGCCGCTCTCGAGGACGGCGCGCCCGCGGTCCACGAAGAGGCGCCCGGCAACGTGGCCTTCGACTGGGAGATCGGCGAGCGCGAACCGGTCGACGCCGCCTTCGCCTCCGCCGCGCACACCGTCGAACTCGATCTCCGCAACAACCGCCTGATCCCTCACGCGATCGAGCCGCGCGCGGTGCTCGCCTCCTTCGATTCGTCGACCGGCGAGATGACGATCCACATGACGAGTCAGAACCCGCACGTGCACCGGCTGCTGATGACGCTCGCGTCGCTCGGCATGCCCGAGCACAAGGTGCGGATCGTCGCTCCCGAGGTCGGCGGCGGCTTCGGCAGCAAGATCCACCACTACGCCGACGAGGCGATCGTGGGCCTCTGCTCGATGAAGCTCGACCGGCCCGTCAAGTGGACCGCGACGCGCACCGAGACGAATCTCACGGACGCCCACGGCCGCGACCACTCCACACACTGCGCCCTGGCGCTCGACGCGGACGGGCGCATTACCGGCCTGCGCGTCGACACCGCGGCCGCGATGGGTGCGTACCTCTCGACCTTCGCGCCGGCGGTGCCGACCTACCTCTACGGCACCCTCCTGTCCGGCCAGTACGACATCCCGGCGATCCACTGCCACGTCACCGGCGTCTTCACGCACACCGCGCCCGTCGACGCCTACCGCGGGGCCGGGCGGCCCGAGGCCACCTACGTCGTCGAGCGGCTGTTGCACCTCGCCGGCGAGGCCACGGGTCTGGGTCCGGTGGAAGTGCGACGCCGGAACTTCGTGTCGCCGGACGCCTTCCCGTACCAGACCCAGGTCGCTCTCGCCTACGACTCCGGCAACTACGGACCGGCGATGGACCGCGCGCTGGAGATGGTCGGCTACGACGACCTGCGCAGCCAGCAGGCGGCGCGCCGCGACAACGGCGGCAAGCAGATCGGCATCGGCTTCTCGTCCTACATCGAGGCCTGTGGCCTCGCCCCCTCGGCCGTCGTCGGATCGCTCGGCGCCCAGGCCGGCCAGTGGGAAAGCGCCGACGTCCGCGTCCACCCGACCGCTTCGGTCACCGTCTACACCGGCTCCTCGTCGCACGGTCAGGGCCACGAAACGACCTTCTCCCAGATCGTCGCCGACCGGCTCGGCATCGATCCCGAGGCGGTCGAGGTGATCCATGGCGACACCGACCTCGTCCAGTTCGGCATGGGCACCTACGGCAGCCGCAGCGCCGCCGTCGGCGGCTCGGCCATCGTCAAGAGCGTCGAGAAGATCATCGAGAAGGGCAAGAAGATCGCCGCCCACCTGCTTGAAGCCTCGGCCGAGGACCTCGAGTACGAGGACGGCAGCTTCCGCGTGGCCGGCTCGCCCGACCGCGCGCTCGCTCTAGGCGACGTGGCGCTCCAGGCCTACCTGGCGCACAACTACCCCGACGACCTGGAGCCGGGCCTCTCCGCCACGAGCTTCTACGACCCGGCGAACTTCACCTATCCCTTCGGCACCCACGTCTGCGTGGTCGAGGTCGACACGGAAACCGGCTCGATCGACTTGCTGCGCTACGCCGCGGTCGACGACGTCGGCAACGTGATCAACCCGATGATCGTCGACGGCCAGCTCCACGGCGGACTGGCCCAGGGCATCGGCCAGGCGCTGTGGGAGAACGCGGTCTACGACGACAGCGGCCAGCTCGTGTCCGGCTCGCTCATGGACTACGCGGTGCCCAAGATCCACAACCTGATCCCGTTCGAGCTCGACCGCACGACGACCCCTTGCCCGCACAACCCGCTGGGCGTCAAGGGCGTCGGCGAAGCGGGCGCGATCGCCTCGCCGGCCGCGGTGGTCAACGCCGTGGTCGACGCGCTCGCGCCGTTCGGGATCAGCCACATCGACATGCCGCTCACGCCCGAGAAGGTGTGGCGGGCCGTCAACAGCTAACGACTTCGTCCGTCTAGCGCCGCCAAATGCCTCGCTGACTCGGCATTTTGCCCCATCCCCCACCGCCCTAGAAGACTGCGCGACCTTCCTCACTTCGTATCGTCAGGACGCGCAGTCTTCTAGAATCCCGCAGCCGAACAACCGAAGCTGCCGAATCAGGAGCCCAGATATGTACCCAGCCCAATTCGATTACCGTCGCGCCGGATCGGTGGACGAGGCCTTGAGCCTGCTCCAGGAGAACGAAGACGCGAAGTTGATGGCCGGTGGCCACAGCCTGATCCCGATGATGAAGCTGCGTCTGGCGCAGCCGCCTGTCGTCATCGACATCGGCCGCCTCAACGAACTCAAGGGCATCTCCGAAGCGGGCGGTTCGGTTCGCGTCGGCTCCCTGACCACCCACGCCGACATCGCGGCTTCCGATGTCCTCGCGGCCCACTGCCCGGTGCTCGCCGAGGCGGCCGGCCACATCGGTGACGCCCAGGTCCGCAACCGCGGCACGATCGGCGGCAACATCGCCCACGCCGACCCGGGCTCGGACATACCGCCCGTGCTCGTCCTCCTGGGCGCCTCGGTTCACCTGCAGTCCCCCTCCGGCACCCGCTCGGTCGCCGCGGGCGACTTCTTCCAGGACCTGCTGATGACCGACGTCGGCGAGGACGAGATCCTCACGCACGTCGAAGCCCCGGCTCTGGGTGCAGGCACCGGCGCCGCCTACCTCAAGTTCGAGCACCCCGCCTCCGGCTACGCCGTCGTCGGCGCGGCCGCGGCCGTCACCGTCCAGGGCGGCCGCTGCACCGGCGCCGGCCTGGTCGTCGGCGGCGTCTCCGCCACGCCGACCGCGGTCGACGTCTCGAGCCTCGTCGGCACCGACCTCTCCGACGACGCCATCGCCGCCGCGGCCTCCGGCCTTGACGCGGAAGATCCCATCGGCGACATCTTCGCCTCCGGCGACTACCGCGTCCACGTCGGCAAGGTCTACGGCAAGCGAGCGCTGGCGGCGGCTCGGGATCGGGCTTCGTAGGCTCGTCGCTTCGCGACTCGCGCCTTTGGGGCGCGTTGTGGCGGCCGGGGCGATGACCCGCCTGGGGAGAAGCCGGGGGGAGGGTCCCATCGGCCGCTCCCGCTTTCTGGGTGGATGGGAAGGACGCGCTCGCTTCGGTCGGCTGCGTTTCACGTCGGCGTCGGTGACTGAAGGGGCGTCGGGCGTCACTTGCCTCCAGCCCGCTGGGACCCTCCCCCCGGCTTCTCCGCAGGCTGGACGGCGTCGGTTGCCGGCGTTACGGAGATCCGGCGGACCGGGGATGCCCCGCTAACCTGTCCCGGTAATGGGTGAAACCTCTCGGCGTTCCCGGCTGAATCGGGCTCGCGAGCTCTCTAACGCGGCCTGGAAGCTGCGTGCGACGGTGACTGCCGATCCCGTCGAGCGTGAGGAGACTGCGCGGCTCGTTCGAGAGCAGCTCAGCGAAGCGGTGGCGTTGTGCCGTAAGGCTGGTGCCGACCGCGAGTTGGCGACAGCTCTTCGGCGGCTCGGGCATGCGGAACAGGATGCCGGTCGCAACGACATCGCGGTCGCCAGATACGAGGAAGCGGTCGCCGCCGCGCGCCGGACCGGCGATCCGCTCCTGCTGGCTCATGCGATCCGGCACGTTGGCGACGCCCATCGCGCCGCACAGCGGCTGGCCCGGGCCGCGGCCTGCTACGACGAGGCCTTGACCCACTACGCCGAGCACCCTGATCCCCCAGCGCTCGACTACGCGAATGCCATCCGACCCATGGCGATCCTCAAGGAAGCGCTGGGCGAGACCGACGAAGCCCGGCACCTGTGGCAGCGGGCAAAGACGCTCTACGCGACCGTTCCCATCGGCGCCGGCGTAGCGGAGTGCGACGAGAATCTCGCCCGACTCGGCTGAATCGCGGGTCCGACACAAGGAGCCGGTCTCCGACCGGCACGCGTCCCGGCCGCGGCGGCAGCCGGCGGGGACGCCGGCGCACCCAGTGTGCGGCAGAAAGGTCTCTGGAATCCCTTCGGCCAGGTGGCGCTACCCGACGACGTCCAGTCTGCCGAGGGGCCGGGGGGAGGGTCCCAGCGGGCTGGAGGCAAGTGACGCCCGACGCCCTCCCATGAACCGACGCCGACGTGAAACGCAGCCGACCGAAGCGAGCGCGTCCGTGCCATTCATCCAGAGAGCGCGAGCGGCCGCTGGGACCCTCCCCCCGGCCCCTCGGCAGGCGGCACAATCCGACGCGGCAGCGCCACGCCGTGCCCGCCGTCCGGGACGCGGCGCAGCCGCGTCCGGCGGCGCCCTCAGTAGCTGCGCGGCAGTCCGAGGACGTGCTGTGCCAAGTAAGTGAGCACGAGGTTCGTCGAGATCGGCGCCGTCTGGAAGAGGCGGCATTCGCGCCACTTGCGTTCGATGTCGTACTCGGTGGCGAAGGCGAAGCCGCCGAAGGTCTGAAAGCAGGTGTCGCCGGCCTTCCAGGCGGCTTCGGAGGCGAGGAGCTTGGCGCTGTTCGCTTCGGCACCGCATTCGCGGCCGGCGTCGTAGAGGGCGGCGGCCTTGCGGACGATCATCTCGGCGGCATCGGTCTCGGCGTGGGCGCGGGCGATCGGGAACTGGATACCCTGGTTCTGGCCGATCGGCCTTCCGAAGACCTCGCGCTCGTTCGCGTACTCGACGGCGCGGCGGATGAAGTAGCGCGCGTCGCCGATCGCCTCGGAGGCGAGCAGGATGCGCTCCGCGTTCATGCCGCTCAGGATGTACCTGAAGCCGTGGCCTTCCTCGCCGATCCGGCTGCTGGCCGGGATGCGCAGGTTGTCGAAGAAGACCTGCGTCGTGCCGTGGTTGATCATCGTGTCGATCGGCTGGATCTCCAGGCCGTTGCCGCGGGCCTCCCGGAGGTCGACGAGGAAGACGGACAGGCCGCGTGAGCGCTTCTCCACCTGGTCCGCCGGCGTCGTCCGCGCCAGCAGGATCATCAGGTCCGAGTGCAGCGCCCGGCTGGTCCAGATTTTCTGGCCGTTGACGACGTAGGTATCGCCGTCGCGGACCGCGGTCGTCCTGAGTTGCGTGGTGTCCGAGCCCGTCACCGGCTCGGTGACGCCGAACGCCTGCAGCCGCAGTTCGCCGCTCGCGATCTTCGGCAGGTACTGCTGCTTCTGCTCGTCGCTGCCGTGGCGCAGCACCGTGCCCATCGTGTACATCTGGGCGTGGCAGGCGGCGGCGTTGCAGCCGCTCGAGTGAATCGTCTCGAGCACCACGCAGGCGGCGCGCAGGGGCAGGCCGGAGCCGCCGTACTCCTCTGGGATCAGGCAGCCGAGGTACTCGTGCTCGGTCAGCGCCTGCACGAACTCCGTCGGGTACTCGGCGGCCGCGTCGAGTCGCCGCCAGTACTCGCCCGGGAACTGCTCGCAGATGCGGCGGACCGGGTCGCGGAGGAAAGCGTAGTCGTTCTCGATCGAGACCTGAAGTTCGCTGTCGGTCATGGGACGTGATCGTAGCGCCATGGTCGCCGCTTCGCGGCGCGTCCTCTCAGAAGCCGGCGGGGACGCCGGCGCAACCAGTGTGCGGCGTCTTCTCCAGCCCGCCAGCTACTGCGGCCGCACCCGGTGAATCCGCATCAGGTTCGTCGGCGGCCGGTCCTGGATCGGGTCGCCCATCAACAGGACGATCGTGTCGCCGGGCAGCGCAAGATTGCCGGCCAGGAGCTGCCGGTCGACCATCGCCACGACCTCGTCGTGGTGGTGGACCTCCTGGTCCATCCGCACGGCGTGGACGCCCCAGACGAGTTGCAGTTCGCGCATCGACCGCAATTCGCGCGTGAACGCGAACACCGGCGTCGACGGACGACGGCACGCCACCTGGCGTGCCGTGAAGCCACCCTGGCTGAGGACGACGATGCCCTGCGCGGTCAGGTGGCGCGCCGACAGGATCGCCGCCGCGGAAACTGTCTCCGGAATCTCCAGCGTGCCCGGGCGGTGCGGCGGTTCGATGTCGTAAGGGCCGACCTCCATCGTGTGGAAGCCGACCGGCTGGGAAGTGTGCTTGGAGAGGTTGTAGCGCTCCGACTCGGTGATGATGCGGTGCATCGTTTGCACCGCCTCGAGCGGATAGCGGCCGGCCGCGCTCTCGCCGGAGAGCATCATCGCGTCGGCGCCGTCGAACACGGCGTTCGCCACGTCCGAGGACTCGGCGCGGGTTGGACGGGGATGCTCGATCATCGACTCCAGCATCTGGGTCGCGACGATCACCGGACGGGCGTGCCGCCAACCGCTCTCGATGATCCGCTTCTGTACCACCGGCACCTGGTGAAGGGGGATCTCCACACCCAGGTCGCCGCGCGCCACCATCACCCCGTCGGACTCGAGGACGATCTCGTCGAGGTGGTCGAGCGCCCGCCGCCGTTCGAGCTTGGCAATGATCTGCAGCGGTCGGCCCGCCTCCCGCGAAGCTTCCCGCACGTGGACCACGTCCGCCGGCGTACCGATGTAGCTGGCCGCCAGGAAGTCGGCGTCCTCCTCGACCGCCATCCGGATGTCGCTCAGGTCCTTCTCCGAAATGCGGAAGGGCAAACGACTGTCGGGCAGGTTGACACCCTTGCGGCTCGAAACGGCGCCGCCGACGATGACCTCCGCCTCGATCCGCTCCTCGTCCTTCGAGCGCACCTCCAACTGCACCCGGCCGTCATCGATCAGGATCTGCTCACCCGGCTCGACGTGCCGGACCATGTCCTGGTCGAGAGGCAGATCCGCCTCCTCGCTCGCGCCCAGGCCGACCACGGCGCCCTCCTTCAGCACTCGTGCGCCCTCGAAGTGGTCGAGCCGGTGGCGGGGCCCCATCAGGTCGACCATCACGCCGACCGACCGGCCCGCCTCCTCGCTCACCTCCCGCACCAGGCGAATCAGACGCCGGTGCTCTTCCCTGGTGCCGTGCGACTGATTCAACCGGACGACGTTGACGCCGGCCCGTATCAGGCGCGCGAGAGTCTTCTCGCTCGCACTGGCCGGCCCGATCGTGGCGACGATCTTGGCTCGACGCTGCACGATCCAGTCCTCCTGTTCCGCCGCCTCAGGACTCGAACTGCGCCAGCCGCTCGATCAGATCCGCGACCCGGTTCGAGTAGCCCCACTCATTGTCATACCACGACACGACGCGGGCGTACACGCCGCCGCCTTCGGCCGGACTGACCCGGGTCAGCGGCGCGTCGAAGATCGACGAGTGGGGGTTGCCCAGAATGTCGCTCGAAACCAGGGGATCTTCCGAGTACTGAAGGATGCCGGCCAGGTTCGACTCCGCGGCAGTCGAGGCCGCCGCGTTGACGTCCCCGGCGCTCGGGGCGTCGCGCAGCCGGCAGGTGAGGTCGACGATCGAGCCGTCCGCCACCGGCACCCGCATCGCCATGCCGTCGAGCTTGCCGTTCAGGTGCGGCAGCACCTTGCCGACGGCGCGCGCGGCGCCGGTCGTCGTCGGGATGATGTTGGCGGTCGCGGAGCGGCTGCGGCGCGGGTCGCTGTGCGGCGAGTCGACGAGACGCTGGCCGTTGGTGTAGGCGTGAACGGTGGTGATGAACCCCTCCTCGAAGCCGAACGCGTCGTCCAGGGTCTTGGCCAGGGGTGCCAGGCAGTTCGTCGTGCACGAGGCGTTCGAAACCACGCGGTGTTCCGGACCGAGGTCCCCGTCGTTGACGCCGAGAACGATCATGGCGTCGATTTCGTCCTTGGCGGGAACCGTGAGGACCACGCGCGGCGCGCCGGCCTCGAGATGCTGCGCCACCTGGGCGCGCATCCGGAACACGCCGGTCGACTCGACCGCGACGTCGACGCCGAGGTCGTTCCAGGGCAGCCTGGACGGATCCCGCTCCGCCGAGAGCCGGATGTCCCGACCGCCGACTCGAAGGCCGTTGCCGGTCACCTCGACCGGTTGGTCGAAGACGCCCTGCACCGTGTCGTAGCGCAGCAGATAGGCGAGGCGGTCCGCGTCGAACAGATCGTTGATGCCGACGACCTCGACATTCGGCCGGCCGGCGAGGATGCGGAACACGCTGCGACCGATACGCCCGAACCCGTTGATACCGACGCGGATCATGAGGCACCTCCTTCGGCGCCCGCCGCTTCTTCAAGCGCCGCGACAAGCTCAAGGAGCCGGTGCAGGTAGCCCCAGCCATTGTCGAACCAGGCAATCGTCTTGGACACGCGTTCACCCAGGGTCATCGTCGCCTGCGAGTCGAAGATGCAGGTCGCCCGGCTGCCCACGGTGTCGGCGGAGACGATCGCCTCCCGCTCGAAGCGCAGCCGGCCCTTCCATTCGCCGCCGGCGGCAGCCGCCACCGCATCGTTGACCGCGTCGACCGTCACGACGTCCCGGTGCCAACAGACCAGATCGACGACGGAGCCGTTCGACACCGGCACGTCCATGGCCGAGGCCGAGAGCTTGCCGTCCAACTCGGGCAGCACGGTCGCGAGTTCCTCGGCCGCTCCCGTCGCGGCGGGAATGATGTTCTCGCCCGCGGCACGGCCCTTCCGCGGCTCCGGCGCGGGCACGTCGGCCAGCCTCGAACCGGCCCCATACGCGCGGACGGAGCTGATGAACGCTTGCTCGACGCCGAAGGCCCCATCGAGGATACGGAGCAACGGCCCCGCGCAATGCGCGGTGAACGAGCCGGCGGAGACGATCCGGTCGGACGGTTCGATCCGGTCCTCGTTCAGGCCGACAACCACCGTCCGGTCCAGCTCCCCGCCCGGCGGGGCGCACAGCACGACCCGCTCGGCGCCGGCCGCGAGATGCCCCTCGAGTTCGCTCCGCGTCGGCTGACTGTCCCGGAAGTCGACGACCGTGGTGACGCCCAGGTCGGCCCACGGCGCCTCCCCGGCGCCCCCGGCGCGGACCACCGGAGCGCTGAAGCCGTTGACGCTCAGCCTGCCGTCGTCCAGCGCGACGTCGCCGTCGTAGCGCCACGGCAGGGTCGAGAACTGCAGGAGGTAGCGCAGCATCTCCGGGTCGGCGGTTTCGGCCACGGCCCCGATCTCGATCTCGGGCCGGTCCAGGGAAAGGCGAAAAAGACTCCGGCCAAGGAGACCGAAGCCCATGATGCCGATGCGGCTACGTGACGTCATCTAGTGCGCTCCACCGGAGAGGAGCAAGCTCGGCCGGCCGAGCAGACCACGAGTTGCCCCAGAGTCTGAATTCCAATGCGAGTCGTTGTCGTCATCCGGGTCTGAAGGTAGTGAGAGGGTAAGAAGAAGCGGTCAACGAGCGGGCGCAGGATAACCCGCACCATGTGCGGAGGCCAGAACCTCCATCGTGTGGCGCACGGGGACCGCGCTGCCCAGGCGCCGGAGGTGGCTCTCGATCTGAGTGAGACAGCCGATGTTGCCAGTCGCGATCACGTCCGGTTCGGCTTCGAGCAGCGCCTCCGCCTTCTTCTGTCCCAGCCGCGCCGCGAGTTCCGGCTCTTCCAGGTTGTAGATCCCCGCCGAACCGCAGCAGACCTGCCAGTCGCGCGGCTCAACCAGGGTCACGCCCCGGACCTGGGCCAGCAATCGGCGGGGCGCCGTCCGCTCCCGCTGAGCGTGAGCCAGGTGGCAGGCGTCGTGGTAGACGATTCGCAACGGTTGCGCCAGCGGCGGCGTCGCCGGCGCATCGAGCGCGGCGAGAAATGTGGACACGTCCTGTACCTTTCCCGCCAAGTCCCGGGCCGCCTCTTCTTCGGGCAGCCCCGCGAACAGCAGGCCGTACTCCTTGAGCCCGGAACCGCAGCCGGCGGCGTTGGTGAGCACCGCGTCGACGTCCGGCAGGAGGCCCGCGGCCCCCAGTACGCGGAGAAGTGAGCCGGCCGCCGCCCGCGCGCGCGATGCGTCGCCGGCGTGAAAGGCCAGCGAACCGCAGCAACTCTCTTCCTCCGGGACGACGACTTCGACTCCACTGCGCGTCAGCACCTCGATCGTCGCCCGGTGGATGCGGGGCGCCAGCACCTGCTGCGCGCAACCGGCGAGGAGAGCCACCCGCGCGCGCCGCTCGCCCACCGCCGGGAACGTGCCGAAGGCGACTTCCGTACGGTCCGCCGAGCGGGGCAACAGGTCCAGCGGCGCCGCGAACCGCGCCGGAAGCAGTCCGCCCAACAACCCGCGAAATGGCGACGCCAGCCGGCCGAGACGCAGCATCGAGCGAAGCCTGGACGGACTCGCCAGCGTGTCGAGCATCAGTCCACGCCAGAAGCGGTCGAGCCACGAACGGTTGCGGCCGGCCTCCGCGAGTTCGCGGAAGGGCATCAGGAGCTCCCCGTACTCGACACCCGAAGGACAGGCAGTCACACAGGACATGCACCCCAGGCATGGATCGATGTGGCCCAGCGCCTCTTCCAGGGCAAGGCCGCCCTCGAGGACCTCCTTCATCAGCACGATGCGCCCGCGCGGCGAGTCCATCTCCTCGCCCAGCTCGATGTACGTCGGGCACGCCGGCAGGCAGAAACCGCAGTGGACGCAGGCCGAAACCGCGTTCGCCATCGGCCCTGCCGCGGCGCCAACCTCGCTCCGCAGCGCGTCAAGCTCGATCGCGTGCTGCATTGGCGGGAGCGTAGCGCAGAGGCGGAGCCGGCCTGACGGCCGGCGCGCCTTCCTAGCCGCCTTCGGCGGCAGCCGGCGAGGACGCCGGCGCACCCAGTGTGCAGATCAGATGTGCTGGTAGGCCTGCAGGGTCAGGAACTCCTGGAACTCGGAGCCGAGAACCAGGTCGTCCAGCAGTTCCACGGCGAGGCCGTAGCGGCTGGCGTCGCGGCCGCCGAGCTGGCTCAACTCCTCGTCACGCACCTGCTCGTAGAGCTCGGCCGTGACCTGCTCACCGTTGTCCATCCGCGCGTTGCGGTGGACCCACTGCCAGAGCTGGGCCCGCGCGATCTCGGCGGTCGCCGCGTCTTCCATCAGGTTGTTGATCGCGGCCGCGCCGTTGCCGTTGAGCCAGGAGTTCAGGTACTGGAGCCCGACGGAGACGTTGTTGCGCAGACCCTGCTCGGTGAGCGAACCGCCCGGGACGTCGAGATCGATCAGGCTGCCGGGCTCGATCGAGACGTCCTCGCGGAGCCGTTCCTTCTGGTTCGGGCGGCCCTCCGTCTTCGTCGAGAACACATCCAGGGCGATCGGTACGAGATCCGGATGGGCGACCCAACTGCCGTCGAAGCCGTCGCCGGCTTCGCGCTCCTTGTCGGCCCGGACCGCGCTGAGCGCCGTCGCGTTGACCTCCGGGTCGCGCCGGCTGGGAATGAAGGCCGCCATGCCGCCGATCGCGTGCGCGCCGCGACTGTGGCAAGTGCGGACCAGGAGCTCCGTGTAGGAGCGCATGAAGGGAACCGTCATCGTGATCTGACCGCGGTCCGGCAGCACGAGGTCTTCCCGGAACGCGAACTTCTTGATCGCGCTGAAGATGTAGTCCCAGCGACCGGCGTTCAGCCCGGCCGAGTGGTCGCGCAGCTCGTAGAGGATCTCCTCCATCTCGAAGGCGGCGAGGATCGTCTCGATCAGCACCGTGGCGCGGACACTGCCCTGCGGCACGCCGAGCGCGTCCTGGGCGGCGACGAAGATGTCGTTCCAGAGCCGCGCCTCGTGCCGATTCTCCAGCTTCGGCAGGTAGAAGTACGGCCCGCTGCCGCGGCCGAGCGCCTCCCGGGCGTTGTGGAAGAAGTAGAGCCCGAAGTCGAAGACGCCGGCCGAGACGGGACTGCCGTCGATCAACGCGTTCTTCTCGACCAGGTGCCAGCCGCGGGGACGCACCAGCAGGGTCGCGATCTCGTCCTTGAGCCGGTACTCCTTGCCGTTCCCCGGGTTCGTGAACTCCAACTGGCGCCGCACCGCGTCGTAGAGGTTCTGCTGGCCCTCGATCACGTTCCGCCAGCTCGGGCTGAGCGCGTCCTCGATGTCGGCCATGAACACCTTGGCGCCGGAGTTCAGCGCGTTGATCATCATCTTGCGATCGACGGGGCCCGTGATCTCGGCCCAGCGGCAGTTCAGATCCGCCGGCGTGGGCGCCACCTTCCAGTCGCCGTCGCGGACTTCCTGCGTCTCGGGCGGAAACGTCGGATTCTCGCCGGCCTGGATGCGGGCGTGGCGTTCCACCCGGTCCTGGAGCAACTGAACCCGGCGTTCTTCGAACTGCCTGCAAAGGTCGCCCGCGAACTCGAGCGCCTCCGGCGTCAGGATGTGTTCCGCCGCCTCGAAGTCCCGCGGTCCGGTGATCTCTATCCCACTCATGCTGCCGTCTCCCCTGGGGCCGGCCTGTCGCCGGCGTCTCGTTTCCCCTTCTGCTGCAACCTGCCCAACCAGGACGCGTAGACCTGTCTGGCGAAGCGGCGGCAGCTTAGCGGAAGCGCCGGCGCCTCCCCCGGATGCCGCCCGGTCAACCGGTGAACGTGAGACAATGCCGCGGCGCTGCTCGCCCCGGAGCGACGCGCCCCGACCGGAGGTTCCCATGACCGTCACCAGACAGTTCCAGCGCGCGGCTCGATGCGGCGTCGCTCTGCTCGCGCTCGCCACCATCCCGACGCCGGGCCTCGCCCAAACCGGCGAGCCGACCAGGCTCCTGCGATTCCCCGATCTCTCGGGCGATCGGGTCGCGTTCACCTACGCGGGCGACATCTGGCTCGCGCCTGCAGCCGGCGGCACGGCGACCCGCCTCACCTCGCACCCGGGTCTGGAACTGTTCGCCAAGTTCTCGCCGGACGGCCAGTGGATCGCCTTCACCGGCCAGTACGACGGCGACGAACAGGTGTACGTCGTGCCGGCGGCCGGCGGCGCGCCACGACAGCTGACCTTCTACCCCGCCGCCGGGCCGCTGGCGCCGCGCTGGGGCTACGACTACCAGGTCTACGGCTGGTCGCCGGACGGCGAGTCCGTGCTGTTCCGGTCGCTTCGCGACGGCTGGGACCTCGGCGACACGAAGCTGTTCCTCGCCTCTGTCTCCGGCGGCCTGCCGCGGGCGCTGCCAATGCCCGAGTCGGGCGGCGGCGACCTCTCGCCCGACGGCAAGCGCGTCGTCTACTCGCCGGTGACCCGGGACTTCCGGCACTGGAAGCGCTACGAGGGCGGCTGGGCGCAGGACCTCTGGATCCTCGACATCGACAGCCTGGAGTCCATCCAGGTCACGAACCACAAGCGCTCCGACCGCGACCCGATGTGGATCGGCGACACGATCTACTTCTCGTCCGACCGCGACGGCACCCTGAACCTCTACGCCTACGACACGGCCTCGGGCGACATCGAGCAACTCACCGAAGAGGACCGCTGGGACGTGCGCTGGCCCAGCGCGGACAAGGCGAACCGGCGCATCGTCTACGAGAAGGCCGGCTCGCTGGAGGTCTTCGACATCGCCTCCGGCAGCGCGAGGGCCGTCCCCGTGCACGTACCGACGGACCAGCTCGCCCGCCGGCCCAGCCGCGTCGCCGCCGCGAACCGGGTCTCCGGCTACTCGCTCAGCCCGAAGGCGAAGCGCGCGGCTTTCTCCGCCCGCGGCGACATCTTCAGCGTGCCGATCGAACACGGACCGACCCGCAACCTGACCCACAGCTCCGGCGCCAACGACCGCGAGCCCGCCTGGTCGCCCGACGGGAAGCGGATCGCCTTCACCTCCGATCGCAGCGGAGAAACGGAGATCTGGGTCGTCGACCAGGACGGCAGCGGCGAACCGGTGCAACTCACCGAGGGCAGCGTCGGGCGCCACTACAACAACCTGCTCTGGTCGCCCGGCAGCGACCGCATCGCCTTCATCGACCAGCAGGGACGGCTCGGCATCGTCGACGCCGGTGGCCGGAGCGGCGACGACGCGACCACCGGGCCACGCGAGGTCATCGAGGTCGCCGACGACTCCCGCCCCTTCGGCACCAGCTACGACTGGTCGCCGAACGGGGACTACCTGGCGGTCGAACTCGGCGACGAGAACACGTTCGGCTCGATCCACCTGTTCGAGGTCGAGAGCCGGACGCTCACCCGCGTGACTTCCGAGATGTGGAACGACTTCTTCCCTGTCTTCGACTCGGGCGGCAACTACCTCTACTTCCTCTCCGACCGGCAGTTCCAGCCCCAGATCGGCAGCTTCGAGTACAACTACGCCGCCGACCGCGAGACGTACATCTACGCGCTCGCGCTGCGCGAGGACACGGCGCATCCCTTCCCGCCGCGAAGCGACGAAGTCGAGATCGAGGAAGAAGACGAAGAGGAAGACAGTGACGCGAACGGCGACGACGGCGAGGACCACGAGACGGACGACGAGGGCGACAGCGACGACAACGGCGACGACGAGAAGGACCGTGACCGGATCGATCTCGACGGCCTGGCGCAGCGCGTCGCCCGCGTCCCGGTCGACGCGGACAACTACTTCGGCCTGGGCGCGGCCGAAGGCAAGCTGCTCTACGTCCGCGGTGGCGCCGGCTACCTGGGTCGGTCCTCCGACGTCCAGACCGAGGTCTTCTCGTACGACCTGAAGCAGCGCGAGAGCAAGAGCCTGGCCAGGGGCATCGGCGGCCTCGTCCTCTCGGGCGACCGCAAGAAGCTGCTGGTCAGCGAGCGCGGCAGCTTCCGGCTCCTCGACGTCGGCGGCGGCGAGGCGAAGACCCTGTCCCTCGCCGGCCTGACCGTCGACCGCGTCCCAGCCGACGAATGGGCCCAGATCTTCGACGAGGTGTGGCGGCGGTTCCGGGACTTCTTCTACGCCCCGAACATGCACGGCTACGACTGGGAGGCACTGCGCGAGCAGTACCGACCGCTGCTCGCTCACGTCGGCCACCGCAGCGACCTGAACTACCTGATGAGCGAGATGGTCGCCGAGCTCAACGTGTCCCACGCCTACGTCAGCGGCGGCGACTACGAGGCGCCGGACCGGCCGCGCGCCGCCCTGCTCGGCGCCCGCTTCGAACTCGACGAGGACGCCGGCCGGTACCGGATCGCCCGGATCTTCGAGGGACAGAACGAGGAGCCCCGCTACCGCTCGCCGCTCACCGAGATCGGCGTCGGCGTCGATGCGGGCGACTACGTCTTCGCGATCCAGGGCCGCGAGCTGACCCCGGACACGAACCCGTTCCAGCTCCTGCGCGAGGCCGGGCGGGGACCGCTGGAGCTGACCGTCGGCAGCAGCGCCGAGCGCGGCGAGGCGAGGAACGTCCTCGTCGATCCGATCGCGAGCGAGGACGCGCTGATCTACCTCGCCTGGACCGAACGGAGCCGCAGGATCGTCGAGGAACTGGGAGGCGGCCGGATCGGCTACCTTCACATTCCCGACATGTCGGCGAGCGGCATCCGCGAGTGGATCAAGTGGTACTACGGCCAGGTCCGCAAGGACGCCATGGTCGTCGACGTCCGCTCGAACGGCGGCGGCAACGTGTCGCCGATGATCATCGAACGGTTGCGGCGCGAGACCCTGATGCTCGACTTCGAGCGCAACCGGGACTCCGTCGACACCTCGCCCGGCGGCGTCTTCCACGGTCACCTTGTCTGCGTGATCGACGAGGACACCGCCTCGGACGGCGACCAGTTCGCGTACCAGTTCCGCCGGGCCGGCTTGGGGCCCATCGTCGGCAAGCGGAGCTGGGGCGGGGTGGTCGGCATCTACGGCCGGGCGCCGCTCATCGACGGCGGCTCGGTCAACGTGCCCGAGGCCGGCTCCGCCGACCCCGAGGGCAACTGGGTGATCGAGGGCTACGGCGTCGACCCGGACATCGAGGTCACGAACCTGCCCCGGGACATCCTCGAGGGGCGCGACCCGCAACTCGCGAAAGCCGTCGAGCTCCTGCTCGAGAAGCTGGCCGAGGATCCACGGACGCTGCCCGGCCGTCCAGCCGACCCGATCAAGACCCCGTAACGTTCAGGAGAATCCCGTGTCGAAGAGCCTCCACCTCCTCCTCACCGCAACCTTCGCAGCAGCGCCCGCGATTGCGGCCGAATCGAACGACTGGCCCGGTTTCCGCGGTACCGACGGCAGCGGCATCGCCCGTTCCGGCCCCGGCCCGGCGGCCGACCTCGACCTGGACCGCCACCTGCTCTGGAAGGCGAAGATCGAGGGCCGCGGCCACTCGTCGCCCGTGGTCTCGGACGGCAAGGTGTTCCTGACAACGGCGATCGTGGGCGACGTGATTCCCGGCGCCGGTCCGCCCGAGCACAGCTTCGGCGGTCAGCCATTTCGCCATCCACAGGCCACCGACGGAAACCGCCATCACACGATGAGGGTGATCGCCCTGGACGCCGAACAGGGCGACCTGCTCTGGTCCCACACGGCCTACGCGGGACGCGTCTACGACGACCGTCACTCCGATTCCTCCTACGCCTCGCCCACCCCGGTCACCGACGGTGAGCGGGTGTACGCCTACTTCGGTTCCGAGGGCGTCTACGCATACACGGTCGACGGTGAGCCGGTATGGGAGAACGACATCGGCGACATCAAGACGGTCGGACTCGGCGTCGGTACCTCGCCGGTGCTGCACGACGGCCTGCTCATCATCCTGGCCGACGAGGACAGCGGCGACGACTCCTTCATCGTCGCGCTCGATGCGGCCACAGGCGAGGAGGTCTGGAAGCGCGGCCGGGCGGTGCAGGCGAGCTGGGCAACGCCCGTCCTGGTCGAGCACGACGGACAGAAGCAGTTGCTGACGAGCGGCTACGAGTTCGTCATCGCCTACGACCCGGCGGACGGCAACGAACTGTGGCGAGCCACCGGGCTCCAGAACAACGCGATCCACATCCCGATGACCGTGGACGACCTGGCCGTGTTCACGTCCGGGTATCCGGGCAAGATCGCGTTCGCGATCCGCCTCGACAGCCGCGGCGATCTGACATCGCACGAAGTCCCTGCGGTAGAGGACCAGCCAGGCGACGGAGCGCTGCCCGACGGTACGGCCGGTCGAAGCGATCGACCCGACGGTTCCGACGCCCGAGTCTGGACCTACCGCAAGGGCACGGGCTACGTGCCCTCGAACCTGCTCTACGACGGGCTCCTCTACCTGACGAACGACGGCGGCGTGATCACCTGCCTCGACGCGCGTACCGGCGAAGTCGTCTACGAGGGAGGCCGGCTGCCGATTCGCGGCCGCTACTCGGCCTCCATGGTCGGCGGCGGCGGCCGCATCCTGATGGTCAACACGGACGGCGACGCGGCGCTCTTCCGGGCCGGACGGGAGCATGAGGTGCTCGGCAGCTTCTCCGTCGGCGAGTCGGTCTGGGCGACGCCGGCGATCGTCGGCGACCGGCTGTACATCCGTGGCAGCGAGCACCTGTTCGCACTCGGATCGGCATCCAAAGAAGGTGCAACGGCAACCGGGAGCCGCAGCGACGCACCCTGATCCCTAGCGCCCCGAGCAACCAGCGTCCGTGAGCCCCGCACGATCCAGCACCGAGCTTCCGGCGACAAGACCCGCCGGACGCGTAGCGGTCCTGCTGCCATGCCTCAACGAGGAAGCGACGATCGGCAGTGTGGTGGGCCAGTTTCACACCGCCCTGCCCGAGGCGTCCATCTACGTCTGCGACAACGGATCGGAAGATGGCACCGCCGAGGCCGCCCGTAGAGCCGGCGCCGAGGTCCTCCTCGAGGAGGAACGCGGCAAGGGCCGGGCCGTCCGCCGCCTGTTTCGCGAGGTCGACGCCGACGTCTACCTGATCGCCGACGGCGACGGCACCTACGACGCCGCCAGCGCCCAACGTCTCGTCTCCACCCTGGCCGGCCGCTACCTGGACATGGTCGTGGCGGTCCGCCGGAGCACGGAGCCCGGCGCCTACACGCTGGTCCGGCGCTTCGGCAACCGGCTGTTCAGCCTGCTCGCCTGGTGGCGCTGCCACCGGACGGTGCGGGACCTGCTCTCCGGCTACCGGGCCTTCTCCCGCCGGTACGTCGACGCCTTCCCCGCCCGCTCGGACGGCTTCGAGGTCGAGACCGAGATGACCCTGTTCGCCGCCTCGGCGGGCATGGCCTGGGACGAGATCGAGTGCCTCTACTTCGCCCGCCCGCAAGGGTCGCGAAGCAAACTGCACGCCTTCCGGGACGGTTTCCGCATCCTCCGAACGCTGCTCTGGATGCCTGCCGCGGCCGCCGGTGAGCGTCGCCTCGGCGGGTTGCGGGCCGCCGTCCTGGTGGCCGCGGTGACGATCGTCGCCACTGCGCTCTTCCTGGCCATGAACTGGCTCGCGGTTAGCGGCGATCCAGAGCCCGTCGCCGACGCTCTACGGGCCTCGCTCGAGCACCCCGACCGCACGCTCGAGGACTCCGCCGAGCGCTTCAACGACTGCCTGCTGAGCCTGATGGCGCTCGACCGCGGCGGAACGCTGGTCGAACGCACCGTCTCACCCCGGCGCGTGTACCGCTATACGCGGCCCCAGCGACCCTGCGACGCCCTCGAGCAGCGCCTGAGCGAGGGCGCGGTGGACGATTCGGACTACCTGACCGTCTTCTACCACCAGTACTGGGCCGGCCAGCGGGTGATGCTGCAGTGGCTGCTGCCGCCACTCGGCGTCGATGGCCTGAGGCGTATGCTGCGGGTGCTGACGTTCGGCCTGCTCGGGCTCGGGTTCTTCGCCGCACTGACGCGCTCGGTCCTGCTCTTCACCGGGCGCGAGCCCGAGGGCGGTTCTCACGAGAGCGACGGCGACTCGAAACGCTGGCGCGAGAACCTCTTCCAGGCGATAGCCCTCGCCGCGCTCTTCCTCTGCCTGTTCCTGTTCCTCGACCTGGATCGTCGCGCCGGGAGTTTCACCACCGGCGCCTCGAACGTACTGACCCTCGCCCTGCTCATTGCCGTGCCCGTGCTAGGGATCGCCAACTGGAAACCGGGACGCCAGGTCCTCCTCTTCGCCGGGTTCGGCGCCGCGATCGCCTACCACGAGCTTCTCTTCGGCAGCGCCTTGATCGGGCTGGCCTGCGTGCTCCTCGCACTCGCCACGGCGCCGCCCCCCGCCCAGGCCACGGTCGCGGTCGCGCGCGACTGGTGGCGCGCCCTCTACTTGCGCTGCGGCGGCGCCTACGCCAGTTGCCTGAGCGCCGTCTTCCTGCTCCGCGTCGTGATCGCCGAGTTCGTGTTCCAGGAGCCGGTGCTGTTCAAGTTCTGGGACCAGCTCACGCACCGGCTCTACGGAGCGTCCCGCAGCTCGATCCACCCGGACATCGACCCCTTCTACGCCTCCCGGCCCACCGTGGAGAGGTTCCTCGAACGGGTCGGGAACAACCTCGGCACCGTCGGTTTCGGTTCGAGCGCCGTCGCCTTCATCCTGATCGGCGGCGCCGCGCTGACCCTGGTCGCCGGCACCGTCTTCGTCCTGCAGAAGCGGCGTTCCCTGGAAGAGCCCTGGCGCTGGCTCGGCATCCTCGCCGCCGGATGGTGCGTCCCCGCGTGGTTCGTCGTCTTCTCCGCCCACACGATGGCGCACGTCCCGGTGATCGTCCGCCTGCTGGCGCTGCCCTACGCGGCGGCGGCGATCCTGATCGTGGGCGTGGCGGTGTTCGGCCGGCGGTCTGTGGTCATTGGAAATCTCGGAGTCGAGACAGGGGAAATCTCGGAGTCGGAAAGCTGAAATCTCGAAGTCGAGAGAGAAGGAATCTCGAAGTCGGGCGACCGGAACATGCGGGATAGGATCGCGCCGATCAACGATGACCCGACCAGTCGAAGTCGAACCGCGCAAGGGATTCAGGCTCTGGCTCCGATTCTCGGACGGTGCCGAGGGAGTCGTTGACCTCTCCCGTCTTGCCGGCAGGGGCGTTTTCCGGTGCTGGGACGCCGCGGACATCTTCGACGCGGTACGTGTGGCCAAGCATGGCTCCGTCGTGTGGGGCGACGACGTGGAGCTATGCCCCGACGCGCTGTATCTCCAGGTCACCGGAAAGGCGGTCGACGAACTGATGCCAGGAGCTGCTCATCGCGTGCACGATGCCTGAGCTTTGCCGCTTCTACGGGATCATCATCCGTCTGTACTTCGACGACCACGCGCCGCCTCACTTTCACGCCAGCTACGGTGGAGATGAGGCCGTCGTGGAGATCGCTACGCTTGCCGTGATTCACGGATACCTTCCGAATCGCGCACGAGGCCTCGTTCGCGAATGGGCGCTGTTGCACCAAGAGGAACTCCACGAGGCCTGGACGAAAGCGAAGCAACTCCAGCCGCCGGGGAAGATCGACCCTCTGCCGTAGACCACTCACGAGAAACACTGCATGCCATCCGAGCTGCCGGACACGATCCGGCCACTGCTTCAGCCAACCGAGCGCTTGACCTCACTCAGGCTCTGGCGGGCCCTAACGGGGGATGACCGCGCAAGAGCTGCAAGCGTGGCTCTCGCGTCGGACGAGACCGCCCATCGCGCGGCCCTGATCCGAGCCGTTTCCAGCGCAAAGAACTTCCGGCCCAAGACGGTCGAGAGGTGGCCCGACCAGAAGATCGCCAACGAGGTGCGTGCACCCATGCTCGCCGACGCCGCGCTGGCAAACCGCCTGCTCGAGGCCTTCGGCGAGGGCGGCTACCCGGAAGTGCATGCCGAGTTCGAGGAGCGAATCGCCCGGAACGAGGACGGTGAGGTTTCCGACGAAGCAGCGCGAGAAACAGCTACCCACCTGGTCGACCGGTTTGGTGAGAGGGATGCGATCGTCTTTCTCTTGACCACCAGCCTCGCCGACCGTCCGCTGGCACGGGCCCTGCGCGGCTGGTTCGCCGACTTCGAGGTCGAAGCTGACCAAGAGCCGTCCACGACCGAAGAAGCGCCCGAAAAAGACGACGCCGAAGACGACACGTCTGAAACTGGCCAGGAGCCCGATCGCCAAGAGGAGTTCACGACCCTCGACCGTCTCCTGATCCTGGCGGCCGTGGATGCAAGGCAGGACGTTCTGGGAGCCGAGCGTGAAGATGCAATCGACGACGCAGTCGGCGAGTTGCTTCAACTCAGCGGGCGCCGTCATCGGTCCTACTTCCACGTGGGCTTTAGGGATGCCCTGTTCAACCGTCCCTTGGGTGAGGAGATCCCAGCCGAGAACGAGGCTCGACTTCGCTGGTACTGGAACGGTGCGATTCAGGGGCTCGCTCGAACCAAGTCCTGGGAGCGAATCGTCAGCGTCTACAACGACAAGGCCCCGGTAAAGGAGCTGGGAAACGGCGAAGACGCGCCCTCCCGTCAGGCCGCACGCCACATAGTGACCGCCCTAGAGCAGCAGGGACGATGGTTCGAGATCCCCGACTTCTTGCAGCCGCGGGGCGTGACCCCGGATTTGTTCTCTTCAATCCTGAGCACGGCCGCGCAACTACTGAGAGACGACGTTCGTGCCTCGCGGGTTCAGCCGTTGCTGGACATCCTCGATCAGGCACGGCCTCGCCTTCAGCGAGCTAGGGGAAGGCCCAGGAACTTCCATCTGTTCATCGCGGCTGATCGGTGCGTGGCTCGCTGCCTGCAGCAGCTTGGCGAGTTCGACGCTGCGCGTCGCCGGCTGCGGGATGCTGTTCGTTCTGCGGACAGTCGTCCCGGCCTCACGGCAGCCCTGGAGACGGATCTCGGCCTAGTAGAGGGTGCGTTTCGCTCCCTAGCAGACGTTCAACTGCCACACGATTCAGGCGATCTGGACTCTTTCGCCAGCCGACTGCGAGGCACCAAGCGGCGCTTCGAGCCAGCGCGCGGAAGCGGGGTTCACGGCCCCGCCCGCTACTGTCTTGGGGTCCTCGAGTTGATTGCCGGCGACTATGAGGCCGCCGACCGTCACTTCGGGAGAGCCAGAGGACTTCTCCAACGGAACCCTGCCCGATTCTCGCCCGACGCGTATCCTCCCGAGTTCCTCGCCCGCATTGGTCTCTACGAGGGAATCGCCAAGCTTCTGGCGGCGCCAACGGACGACCGGCTGGTGCACGCTGCGGACCTGCTCACGGACAGCCTGAAGGAAGGCGGTCGAGTTCCGCGGTACTTTGTCGAGAAGGTGTGTGAACACCTCAGTCTCGCGCCTAGCGGGAGCAGCGAGCCGGTCCTGCTCGCCCTTCTGGAAGAGGCTGACGATCACCTTCTCGACACGTTGGTTGGGGGGACCAGGGAACCTGCACTCCTGAAACCGCTGGCGAAGAAGTTCTTGGCGCGGGCCAAGAGACCTGCTCGGGGCAGAGAAGAAGAGGCTGCCGATTACCGGGCCGCACTCGAATGCCACCTTGCGGCCGGTCAGGAAGGAAGTGCCGAAGCCGCGCTCGACCGCCTTGAGGAACTCGCTTTGGAAGGCACTGGCGCAAACGAGTTTCTCGCGCTACTCACGACGGAAGACTGCGGACGGCTACCTTGGCTACCCGAAGAGGCCGCAGTGGCCGTCGCACACGTCCTGGCGAGCCGGGGGAACTACGAAGAGGCCGCGTCAGGGCTAAGGGATCGCTTCCATCGTTACGCAACGGGGGCCGAGAGTGGTGACCGTGAAGCCCTCGACTCGGCTGCGGGGATCATTGGGCGGATCCGTGGCTACGGCTTGCCAGAGAAGTGGTGGGCCGACTTGGAGCGTCGGTACAAAGCCATCCGAGCCGAACAGCAACCGTCGGCACCCGACCGCCCGGCGGGGCCAAGGGCAGGCAGGCCCGTCACTGTCCTTGTCGTCGGAGGGAACGAGATTCAGTCCCGGGATGCCGAACGAGTAAGGCAGAAGGTGTGGCAAGCCGACCCAGGCATCAACGTGGACTTCGTCCATTCCGGATGGACATCGAACTGGAGCAAGCACCTGGAGGACGTCAAGCACAAGCTGGACAACGGGTGCCATGCCTTGGTCCTGCTCAGGTTCATGAGAACCCAACTGGGAAGGAAGGTGCGCGCCGAGTGCGGCCGACGCGATGTTCAGTGGCGTTTCTGCTGGAGTGGCGGCCAAAGCGGCATCATCGAGGCTGTTCATCGCGCCGCGGACGCCGGCAGGCAGGCAGCCCACAGTTGACCCGCGGCTGCCCGCCTCAGGCCGGTCCCAAGCCATCCCTCTGGACCCGGCAATAAGTCGTGAGTCACTCCAGCCCAGCCAGTTGCCAGGTCCGCGAGAGCGCGCCTGTGCCGGCCGAAGGCTCGTGCCCGCGGGATTGGGCAGTTAGACCTCGCCCTCACGCCGATCAGGACTGGCCAAGCCGTCGGAGGAGCCGTGGATCACCTATCTTCTTCTAGCAAAGAAAGCGAGGAACGCCGGGAAACAGAGGGCTCCAAGGACAACCATCACAAACGTACCGAGGGTCAAGAACTCAAAGCCATCGCGGGCCTTTCTGCCTATCCAACTATCGAACGCATCCACCTTCGGGGAGGAGCGGTACTGCCTTGAGCGGACATACTCGTTCAGTCGTTCTGTACGCCATGCATACGCCGCAGCGTCATGTGCTTTGAGCGCTTCTTTGGCACTGACAGGTGGGAAGTACTGAAGCTGGTTGTTTCGGGTCGACCGTAGTCCTCGTTCAGTGGTCTCTTGGGCCGCAAGGCTCAGCCGATAGGCACGGTCGTTCTCGCGAAGCTCATGCGCAAGTCGTGCCGCCTCAAGTGCTTTCGCCGCAGCTTGACTAGCGCTACGCCATGCGTCCTCACGATCTTTCGTTGTAGTTCCGACATCTAGACGCACTGCCTCATATCTCTCAAGAACCAACGACGCCAGTCGATGCTGGTTGGCGGCTCTTGCACAGCTATGTTCGTAGTCGGCACAGGCTGCGGTGAACAATAGAGTCGCGAGGATCGCCACACCGACCCTACAGAGATCGGCTCCGGGAACGGAGGTGGGCCCGCCTGCGTCGGAGTTCCCTCCCCGACGACTTGTCTCGCGAGCGGAGTGCCGCGCGTTCCCCGTCATGGCCGTTACCCTACTCTCGACCTCGGGCAGCCGGTCGGTCTAGTTGCGCGACCCTCCGCAACTCCGACCAGCGGGGCGTCGACCTCGGAGTCGCCAACGTCCGTGTCGCGGTCGAGCCTAGTCAGTCATCGCCCTTCCCGCGCGCAGCCTGTCGTGCTTCGGGCCGCTCTACACTTGAACACCCAGTGACGACCTCCCGCGCTACCTCCTCTAGAGTGTGAACTCGCCCGGCGTCGAGGTCCTCATACCCCTCGCCCAGAAGGCGTTTGCCTTCCTCGCTGAGGCTCTCATCGTCCTCGGGCGCTTCCATCAGATGTTTGGAGAACGCTCGCGCAGTCATCGCCTCGCCTCCCGAAGTACGCCCGCCTGCACCATGGTCAGCAACGCTGAGAGGTGCGTCTTGCCTTCGCCGATCTTCACGTAGCGAGTCAACTTCTCAGTTGGCAGCGACGAACCAGACTCCGCCTACGAAGCTTCGTCGTCTTCGTACAACGCCGGATCCGGGTCGACCTCCACCATCTTGCCGTTCTCCACGACGAGGACGCCCGTGCCGTGCCGATGAGCATCCCGGTGCGCGCGACGGACGGCCCGCTCCATCGCCGCGGGTACCGCCTGCATGTCGGGATCGTCGAGCTTCAACACGGGAAGCCGTTCTTTCGCCGCGCTCACTGGTTCGCTCCCTCCTCGACTACGACTAGTCTACGCCCTCGCCGGTCAACGACTACCCAAGAGTCTACGAGATCACGGTAGACGTGCCGGAAGTTCGCCACGCTCCTTTGGAAGCGACGCCTGACGACATCTTCGGGAATCCGGTGGCCGCCCTGCCTGACTCGCTGCTCCACGCGCCTGAGTGCTTCCTCGGGCGAGGCGAGGGGTAGGTAGACCAACCTGACGGCGTAACCCCGACTCCGCCAGCGCCGGATCCTCCGCAGGTAGCCGAGCCCAGCCAAGGTCGTCTCGAAGGCGAAGCTCCTACGCTGCCTCGCGTGGCGGTCGATCTCCCCCAGCATCAAGCGACCGGCCCGGAAGGCGGCCGCATCCGGCGCCAAGGGCGAAACGCCCGCGGCAATCAAGTCGGCGTTGACGAAGATCGGGCACGCCGGCTCGTACGGCAAGTACTCCAGCGCGAAGGTGGGCTTCCCGCCTCCGTTCGGCCCGGCGATCAGGATGATCTTGCGCCCGGGCGGCATGGCCGAATCTACAGCGCAACCTCCCTCAGCACAGCTCGTGTCCTATACTGAGTAGCCCCTTGGATCGTCCCGGCGAGACGTCTCATGCTGGCACACTCCCAGACCATACGCGACGTCAGCCGTGCGCTTCCGGCGCTCGTTGCTGACCCTGACCTCGACGGCCCCGTCTCGGCCGAGTTACTCGACGCGCACACGAGGGGGCTGCGCCACCAGTACGACAGCCTGCTTCCCGTGATCGACCGGGCGGGCAACGCGTTGGCGGAGGCGATGAAGAAGCTCGACCCCGAGGAGAGCCCCGATCCCCAAGGGGAAGGCGCATCCGCTCTCGAACAGGGAGAGGCCTACTTCAAGCACCGTCGAGAGCAACTACGGCATCTGCGCGGCGCCTTCTCTGAGGTCGGTGCCCCGCCTTCGCACGAGGTCTTCGACGCGCTTGATCGGCTGGACAACCTGTACACGTGGATTGTCGCCACAATGCAGGAAGTTCGCTGGTCCGTCCTGATCCTGGAGGGGCTCAAGGACAAAGCGAAGTCCCCCGAGTGTCGCTCCTTCGCGTCCTCGGCCGAGTGGCTCGCTTCGCTCCGTGAAGAGTAGTCAACCGCCGAGGCTCCGTGGGTTCCACGAGCCCACCGGGAGCTTCAAGAGGAACGCGAGGCGACTGCCACCGAGGATGCGAGAGGAGCTCGGTCGGGCTGTGGAGGAACTTTTCCGGGGCGACCTCTCCCCCGGACGCAACTTCGAGCAGCTGACCAACATGTCGGGGGTGTACTCCGTTCGCCTTGGCAGGAACTACCGCTTCGTGTTCGGAGTCACTGCCGGCTTCGCCTACCCCATTGCCGTAGGACCACACGACCGGGCGTACGCCGACGCCACCAGGCGCTACCGTCGGCGGCGCGACTAGTAGGGCCGTTTGTCAGCCTCTCGCGCTCCTTCAGCAGCGGCCTGGCTGTGGCGGGCCTGGTCGCAGAAGGGCTGTTCCATCCACGCCTGGAGCAGCAGATTCCGAGCGCCGTTTCGGCAGAGCGGAGTGCCTCTCCTCGGCAGCACCCTCCAGCATCGCACTCCTCCGCGACGGATACGGCGGACAGCGTGTCACGGGCGACAACCGCGTGGGCGTCGGCGGTGCAGGCCCGAACGTCGTCCGTCTCCAACTCAGGGTAGTCCGCCAGGATCGCTTCTTCGGTCACACCCTGGGCAAGCAGGCTGAGGATGAGCTCCACTGAGATCCGCATGTCGCGGATGATCGGCTTGCCTCCAAAGACATCCGCGCGGGCAGTGATGCGGGCGAGGAGTTCAGCGTTCGCCACGTCCCGCTTCACCTCCTCCAAAGTGTGAGTTCTTCCGGCATCGAGGTCCTCATATCCCTCGTTCAGCAGACGCTCACCTTCCTCACTCAGGCGCTCATCGTCCTCGGGCGCTTCCATCAGGTGCCTGGAGAACGCTCGTGCAGTCATTGTCTCGCCTCCTGACGTACAGCTCGGACGCTAACACGGTAGAACAGTGGCAACCGGTTGCCGCCGGCGCCAGTTTCCCATCGTGGACGCCTGCCGTCAGACCCAGCACCGGGCGGCTGCTAACTTGACGCCCATGCACGCCAAGACCCGTCTCGCGATCGTCCTGCTGGTCGTTCTGGCCCCGCTCTCGACAACCGGCGTGACCTTCGCCCAGCCACCCTCCCAACCCAACATCATCGTCATCCTCGCCGACGACCTCGGCGTCGAGACGCTGGGCGTCTACGGCGGCACGTCGTACGAAACGCCGGAACTCGACCGCATCGCCGCGGAGGGCGTGCGGTTCGAGAACGGCCACTCGCAGCCGCTGTGCACGCCGACCCGGGTCAAGCTGATGACGGGGCTGCACAACTACCGGAACTACCGGGAGTTCATGTACCTCGACCCGTCCGATGTCACCTTCGCCCATGTGCTGGCCCAGGCGGGCTACCGGACGGTGATCTCGGGCAAGTGGCAGTTGACGAACAACCTCTACGTGGTCCACGAGGGCGCCTCGCCGCAGCATGCGGGGTTCGACGAGCACCGGCTGTGGCAGCTCCGGCGGGAGGGCCGCGGTTCGCGCTACTGGGGGCCGACCCTGGTGACGAACGACCGCAAGGAGACCTGGGGCGAGGACGTCTTCGGGCCGGACCTTACGAACGACTTCGTCCTCGAGGCGATCGAGGAGCACGCGGCGGCGGACCCGGCGACCCGCAGACCGCTCTTCATCTACTACCCGATGGCGCTGCCCCACGACCCGTTCGTCACCACGCCGCACCACCCGGACGCGGAGTCGAACCAGGAGCGGTTCGCGGCGATGGTCGGCTACATGGATCACCTGGTCGGACGGGTGCGGGCGAAACTCGTCGACCGCGAACTGGCGCGGGACACGCTGCTCCTGTTCATCGGCGACAACGGCACCTCGACCCGCATCACGTCGATGCGCAAGGGCCGGGAGGTCCCCGGCGGCAAGGGACGTTCGCTGCAAACCGGCACTCACGTGCCGTTCCTGGCCTGGTGGCCGGGCACGATCCCCGGCGGGCAGGTGAACGAGACCCTGGTCGACGTCGGCGACGTCTTCCCGACCCTGATCGAAGCCGCCGGCGCCGGCCTGCCGCCGGGCCTCGACGTCGACGGCGAGAGCCTGCTGCCGATGCTCAGGGGCGACGCACCGCTTGAACGCGACGCCCTGTTCATCCACTACGAGTCGCGCTGGTACGCGGGTCCTCCGGCACGCTACACCTTCGACGAACGCTTCAAGCGCTACGACGACGGCCGCCTGTTCGACCTCGTCTCCGACCCGAACGAGCAGTCGCCGCTCGATCCGGCGAACCTCGCGCCGGAGGACGCCGCCCGCGTCGAAGCGATCGACTCCCTGCTCGCCTCCAAGCCCGGAGCGATCCGCACCACCGGCGCCTGGCGGCCGCCGACTCCCGGCGTCAACCGCTGGACGCCGCCCGCCCACCGGCCGAACATCCTGCTGTTCATCGCCGACGACATGACGTTCAGCGACGCCGGCGCCCTGGGCAACCCCCAGGTCAACACGCCGAACCTGGATCGCCTCGCCGGGCAGGGAACGACCTTCACCCACATGTACACGGCGACCGCCATGTGCTCGCCCACCCGGCACATGCTCTATACCGGCCAGTACCCGGTGCGGAGCGGCGCCTACCCGAACCACGCCAAGGCGAATCCCGGCACGAGAAGCGTCGTCCACTACCTGACCGGCCTCGGCTACCGGGTCGGTCTGGCCGGCAAGTCGCACGTCGCGCCGGAAGACGTCTACCCATTCGAGAAGGTCGCGGGGCGCGACCTCGATTCCGGCCGCATCGGCGAGTTCATCGGTCGCGACGGGGAGCAGCCATTCGCCCTGATCGTCGCCTCGACGGAACCCCACCAGCCCTGGAGCAAGGGCGATCCGTCCCGCTACGACGCGGCGTCCCTCGAACTACCGCCCTGGTTCGTCGACACGCCGGAAACGCGCGAGGCGCTGACCCGCTACTACGCCGAGATCACCTTCATGGACGGCCAGCTCGGCCAGGTCCTCGACCTGCTCCAGGAGCACGCCGCGCACGAGAACACGCTGACCATGTTCTACAGCGAGCAGGGGATCAGCGGTCCGCTGGCCAAGTGGACGCTGTACGAAGCGGGTATCCGCACCTCGCTTGTCGCCCGCTGGTCTCGCAGGATTCCGGCCGGCCAGACCTCAGCCGCGCTGCTCCAGATCAACGACCTGCTGCCGACCTGGATCGAGGCAGCCGGAGGCGCCGTGCCGCCCGAGATCGAGGGCCGGAGCATGCTCGACCTGCTGCTCGAGCCGGGTCCGAAGCACCGTGACGTCGTCTACGGTACTCAGACGACGACCGGCATCATCGCGAACCTGGCGCCCTACCCCATCCGCTCCATCCGCGACGACCGCTACAAGCTGATCTGGAACATCGCCCACGAGAACCGTTTCACGAACCTGGTCACCGAGGAGAACCGGGACGGCTTCTACTTCTCGTGGCGCGACGCCGCTGAAACGGATCCGGCGGCAAAGGCGCTCTACGAGCGCTACCAGCACCGGCCGGAGTTCGAGTTCTTCGATCTGGAGGCGGACCCGCACGAGTTGAAGAACCTGGCAGCCGACCCGGTGCACGAGCAGCGGCTCGCCGCGATGCACGCGCGGCTACGGACCTGGATGGAGGACCAGGGCGACCTGGGGCTGCAGACGGAGATCGAGGCGCCTCAGCATCAGACGCGGCCGCGCTAGCTGCGAATCAGTTCACCGGCGCCGCTGCCGGGCCGCTGCCGCACACGTCCGGAAACGCCGCGACGTCCGTGAGCGCCGCTGCCGGCATTCCCGGCGTGTTGAGGTACTCCTTCACCGCGCCGGTCACCGTGTCCGTGACCCGGATCGCATAGCCGAGGTCCGTCGTCGACGCACCGAACACCCACACATGGTCGTTCACGGCGCAGCCGTCCAGCACCTTGAGCAACACTTCCCAGTTGTTCGGGTCGAAGAACCAGAACAGCCCCGAGTCGTTCGTCCCCTGGTGGACCACGCGGCTCGCGTGCCTCTCTCCGCCGGCAAGCCACCACTCCACGGTCACCGCGTAGCGCGAGTCCTGCAGGCAGCGCGTCTCCGCGTCCGCGATGCACGTTCCCTTCGGCTCCGCTGCCACGATCAGGAACACCCGACGGGCCCTCGAGGTCGACGTGCCGTCGCTCACCTCGAGCGTCACCTCGTAGAAGCCCGGCGAGGACCAGGTGTGCGCCGGCGCGCCGGACCGCGAGGTGTTCCCGTCGCCGAACTCCCAGAGCCGGGACCGCACGGCCCCCGCACTCGTGTCGGCAAAGCGGACGATGTCGCCGGTCAGCGCGTGGCAGAGTTCCGCGTCGCAGGTCGCGCCCTCCACGGAGAACGCCGCGTTCGGCGAACCGCCGCCACCCGGAGGGGCACCACCGCCGCCACCGCCACCACCGCCGCCGCCGCCGCCCGGAGGCGAACCGCCACCGCCCGGCGGCGCCGGCTGATCGGCGTTCACGATCGTCCCCACCACCGTCCTCCGCCCCACACCGAGGAGCGCCACCCCGTCCGGCAGCGTGGTCCCGGTGATCACGACCTTGAAGGTCTCGTTGCCTTCCACGTCCAGGTCGTCCGTGGTCTGGACCGTGAGCGTCGCCGTGGTCTCGCCTGGCGCGATCGTCACGCTGCCGGCCGTCACTACCGTGTAGTCCGCGCCCGGCGTCGCCTGGTTCGCGCCCGCCGTGTCGTCGTCCGCCGTCGACCAGGCCAGCACCACGTCGGAGTCGAGCGTCTTCGACATTCGCACCGGGAACGACAGCGCCGAGCCTTCGGTCGCCGACGCGTCCCCGACCGACACCGTCGTCTCGGCGTTCCGGATCGTGGCCACAGTCCCATAGTTCTGGACCCCCATGCCCGCCGGCAGCCGATCGTCGCGTCTCTCCTGAACGTAGACCAGGAAGGTCTCGTCGTCCTCGACATCGTTGTCCCCCACCGTCAGCACCGGGACCACCTCCGACTTGGTCTTGCCCGCGGGAATGGTCACGAGAGCTCTCACGTGCTGGAAGTCGGTGTACTCCGTCGCCGGTTGGCTCTCCGGCCGCTCGTCCTCCCTGGTGAAGAGCCAGACGCTCACATCGAAGGCGACCGCGCCCGTGAGCTCCGCGGTGAATTCCATTTCCGAGCCCTCGAACGCCGAGACGGACCTGACGAACACGTTCGCCGAGTCGTCGTCGTAAATCCTCGCGATCGTGCTCGCGTTCGCGATCGCCGCGTCCGCCGGCAGCGTGACTGCCGTCATCGTGACCTTGAACGTCTCCGTCTCCTCCGGCGACGAGTCGTTCGCGATGGTCACCCGGTAATCGCCCCTGGTCTTGCCCTTCCGAATGGTCACGCTGCCGCTCGTCACCGCCGTGTAGTCCGTGCCCGCCGTCGCTTGGTGGGCGCCCTCCGTGTCGTCGTCGCTGGTGGTGAGGGATACGACCACTTCCGAATCGTAGGTCGCCCTCGACAGCCGCACGACCATGTCCGAATACCCGGTGTTCTCGTGCGCCGACTGGTTGGCCTGGTTGAGCGAGACCGCCACCGTGTTGTCCTTGATCGTCCCCACCGCCGTCTCCGTCTGAATGACCACTCCCGCCGGCAGCGAG
>VXSP01000013.1:70765-73477 GCA_009837885.1 Holophagales bacterium
CTTGATCGTCCCCACCGCCGTCTCCGTCTGAATGACCACTCCCGCCGGCAGCGAGACCCCGGCGATGGTGACCTTGTAGGTCTCGTCTTCCTCCAACACACTGTCTTTGTAGGTATCCACGACGAAGTTCGCCGAGGTCTTACCCGCGGATATGGTGCGACGGAAGGGCGCCCTAATTCGCTGGTAGTCGTCGCCCGCCGTCGCCTGGTTGGCCCCCGCCGTGTCGTCGTCGCCGGTCGTGTAGCTCAGCACCACGTCCGCGCTCGCCGCCCTCGACAGCCGCACCTTGAACCAGTGCCCCGACACGCCCTCGAAAACCGAGTCGTGCTCGATCGACACCTTGACCGCGTCGTCGTCCACGATCGTCCCCACCGCCGTCTCCGTCTGAATGACCACTCCCGCCGGCAGCGAGGCCCCGGTGATCGTGACCTTGAGGGTCTCGTCGGTTTCCGCCCTCGTGTCGGCCGTGGTCGGCACCCTGAGCGTCGCCGAGGTCCGGCCGACCGGAATCGTCACGCTGCCGCCCGTCACGGCCGTGTAGTCCGTGCCCTCCGTCGCCAGGTGCGCCCCCGCCGTGTCGTCGTCGCCGGTCGACCAGCCCAGTACCAAGTCCGAACCGAACGCCTTCGACAGCCGCACCGTGAACGACAGCGCCGAGCCCTCGGTCGCCGAGGCGGCCCCGACCGATACGTCGACCGCGACGCCCTCCACGATCGTTCCCACCGCCGTCGCCGTCTGAATGACCACTCCCGCCGGCAGCATGGTCGCGGCGATGGTGACCTTGAGGGTCTCGCTCCCTTCCGTCGCCGTGTCGGCCGTGGTCGGCACCGTGAACGTCGCCGTGGTCTGGCGGGCCGTGATCGTCACGCTGCCGCCCGTCACCGCCGTGTAGTCGGTGCCCGCCGTCGCCTGGTTGGCCCCCGCCGTGTCGTCGTCGCCGGTCGACCAGCCCAGCACCAGGTCCGAGCCGAACGCCTTCGACAGCCGCACCGTGAACGACAGCGCCGAGCCCTCGGTAGCCGCGGCGGCCCCGACTGACACCTTGACCGCATCGTCGTCCACGATCGTCCCCACTGCCGTCGCGGTGTCGATGCTCCATCCTGTCGACGGCCGGAGGTTGCTGATCGTGAACTTGAAGGTCTCGTCGCCCTCCGCGTCCGAGTCGTCTATGGTGCCGATGCTGTACGTCTTCGAGGTCTCGCCTTCCGCCAGGAAAAAGCCGGCGCTCGGCGACGACGCGCGGTAATCGGTGCCCGCCGTCGCCTGGTTGGCCCCCGCCGTGTCGTCGGCGCCGGTCGAAAAGTCCCCCTCCAGGCCGCCGGCCGGAGCCGGCGCCGTCAGCCGCACCGTGAATCTGACCGGCTTTCCCTCGATCCTCGACCCGCCCTCGATCGACACACCGTGTCCGTCGTCGTCCACGATCGTCCCCACCGCCGTCGCGGTGCTGATTCCCACCCCTGCCGGCAGCGTGGTCCCGGTGATGGTGACCTTGAGGGTCTCGTCGGCTTCCGCCGTCGTGTCGGCCGTGGTCTGCACCGTGAGCGTCGCCGTGGTATCGCCGGCCGCGATCGTCACGGTGCCGCCCGTCACGGCCGTGTAGTCCGTGCCCGCCGTCGCCTGGTTCGCGCCCGACGCGTCGTCGGCGCCGGTCGACCAGCCCAGCACCACGTCCGAGCTCACCTGCGGCAGCCGCACGGTGAACGACAGCGGCGAGCCCTCGGTCGCCGACGCGGCCTCGACCACCACGGTGCTCGTGGCCTCCAGGATCGTCCCCACCGCCGTCGCGGCGCCGATGGTCACCCCTGCCGGCAGCGTGGTCCCGGTGATGGTGACCTTGAAGGTCTCGCTCCCTTCCACCGCCGTGTCGGCCGTGGTCTGCACGGCGAGCGTTGCCGTGGTATCGCCGGCGCCGATCGTCACGCTGCCGTTCGTCACGGCCGTGTAGTCCGTGCCCGCCGTCGCCTGGTTGGCCCCCGACGTGTCGTCGGCGCCGGTCGACCAGCCCAGCACCACGTCCGAGCTCACCGCGTGCGGCAGCCGCACGGTGAACGACAGCGCCGAGCCCTCGGTCGCCGACGCGGCCTCGACCGACACCGCGTTGTCGTCGTCCACGATCGTCCCCACTGCCGTCGCGGTGACAATGCTCCATCCTGTCGACGGCCGGAGGTTGCTGATCGTGATCTTGAAGGTCTCGGCGCCCTCCACATCCGAGTCGTCTATCGTGCTGATGTTGTATGTCTTCGAGGTCTCGCCTTCCAACATGAAGAAGCCGGCGTTCGGCTCCGACGCGTGGTAGTCGGTGTCCGCGGTCGCCTGGTTGGCCCCCGCCGTGTCGTCGGCGCCGGTCGAAAAGTCCCCCCCAAGGCCGCCAGACGGAGCCGGCGCCGTCAGGCGCACCGTGAACGGGACCGCCCCGCCCTCGATCCCCGACCCGGCCTCGATCGACACCCCGTTTCCGTCGTCGTTCCGGATCGTCCCCACCGCCGACCCGGTGCCGATGGTCACCCCTGCCGGCAGCGTGTCCTCGATGATGGTGACCTTGAGGGTCTCGTCCTGTTCCGCCGTCGTGTCGTCCGTGGTCTGCACCGTGAGCGTCGCCGTGGTATCGCCGGCCTCAATCGTCACACTGCCGCGCGCCACCGCCGTGTAGTCCGTGCCCGCCGTCGCCTGGTTCGCCCCATCCGTGTCGTCGTCGCCGGTCGACCAGCCCAG
>VXSP01000022.1 GCA_009837885.1 Holophagales bacterium
CGGTGAACGCCGCCGCCGTGCCCTCCGTCACCGCCGAACCGCCCGTGATCGTGATTGTCGGACCCGAAGTGCTCTTCGTGCGGATGTACGTCCAACTGCTCGACGCGCCCGAATTGGGCCGGAACGCGATCCAGTAGTCGGTCTCGGCGGTCATGGAGGGAGCGCTAGGCCCCGACGAGGTCTGGTTGACCGTCTTCGTACCTCCGGCAGTCGGAGTGAAATCCATCGTGTTCCCGACCTCGTCGGCGGTACGTACGTTTCGGGCCAGGCCGTCCGACGTGCAGAGATAGAAACGGCCCTCCCCGCCGGACGGAAGGGAAGCGGCGAACGTGACCGTCACGGACGATGTGGTCGAAGTGACGCCACTGAACCACGCGGCGTCGGCGCCCGTGCCGCAGCCGGACGGCGCCGCAACGCTTGGCAGGGGGTTTGGAGTGCCGTGCAGGGAGATCACCAGGGAATCGGTGCCGACGGAACCCCAGGTGGTGGTGTTCCAGAACCGCTCCCTGCCGCCGTTCCCGATGCTCCAGCCTGCCGCTCCGCCGGAATCCTCTGGGTCGTCGTCCGTCCATTTCCTCACCCACTGAGAAGTTGACGAACTCTGGTTCGCGGTGATGTCGAACACCAGCCAGTAGGTCGTACTGGCCTCCAGGTCGATGGAACCACCGGCGAAGTGCCGGGCGAGCCCGAACGAGCTCGGCCAGGCCGCCGGGTTGGTCAGCGTGCCCAGGCTGGTGCCCGGGCTGTTGGAGGAGTCCGAGTGGATGCTGGCGGTGTAGGTCGGCGCGGTGCCGCTGCCGCCCTGCATGCGGATGTCCGCGCGGGTCAGCTTGTAGCCGGAGGCGTTGCTGCCGGTGGTGAACGACTGCGCCCAGTCGGTTCGGGCCGATACATTCCCATCGTTGAGTGTCTGCGAGGCGTTGCCGACCAGCTTGGGCGCGAGCGGATAGCCGTGGATGGCGATCATCATGTTGTTGTTGTTGGTAGTAGGACTGGCCCAGCTAGTCGCGGTGAGAGCCCTCCGCAGGCGAGAGTCCGCGATGCTCCAGCCCGTCGCCGCGCCCGTATCCTCTGCGTCCGACGCTGTCTGGTACACATCGTCGGTACTCACGGTTGAGACGTCGAAGACCGCGAAATAGGTCGTGTTGGCGGCCAGCAGGATGCCGTCGCCGGGCGCCGTGAACTCGGCGAGGCCGTCGCTGGGCAGGCTGGCCGGGTCCGTCAGAGTGGCCACAACGGCGCCCGGATTGCCTGACGAATCCTGACGGATCTCCGCAACGAGGTTTGCGAGGGTGATGGGGCTCGTACCGTCGCGCTTGAACTTCCAGTCCACGCGGGTCAGGACGTAGCCCCCGGAGTTGCTGCCCGTGGTGAACGCCTGAGCGATATCGGCGGCAGCGTTGATGTTGGTAGCGGTCTGCCCGGTGGTGCTGACCAGCGGCGGCGCCTCAGAGCCGCGGACGGAGATCCGCGTGGAATTGCTGTCGGTCGTCCAACCACCGGTGGTGTAGTTGAAACGCCAGAGGGAGGTGTCCGCGATGCTCCAGTCGGACTCTGAAGTCGAATCCTGGGCGTCCGAGGCAGTTCGCGTGAATGAGGTGTTGAGGTTGCCTGAGCTGACGTCGACCAACACGAAGTACGTGGTGTTGGCCCTCAAGGCGATACCACCTTCAGGCGCGGAGTACGTGACGATGCCATTGCCGGCGGGCAGGCTGGCCGGATTTGTCAGCGTGCCGACGCTGGCGCCAGGACTGCCAGCCGAGTCCGAGCGGATGCTCACGCTGTAGACCGGTGGCGATGTTGCGATACTGTTGGCTTGGACGTCCACGCGGGTCAGCCTGTAGCCACTCGCATTGCTGCCCGTCGTGAACGCCTGGGCGAAGTCTGTGGTGAAGGCACTCGTGCCGGGCACCTCAACCTGCTGGAGGTTGCTCACGAGCCTGGGCGGGGCGACGTAGCCGTGAAGGGCGATCATCAGGGAATCGTTGTCGGTGGTGGAGCCGGTCCAGTCTGTGCTGTCTCGAGACCTTGTGCGGTAAGAGTCAGCGATGCTCCAGCCCGTCGCCGCGCCCGTATCCTCTCCGTCCGACGTTGTCTCGTGCAGTTGGTCAGTACTCGAAGCTGAGACGTTTAAGCCTGCGAAATAGGTCCTGTTGGGGGCCAGCTCGATACCGCCGCCGGGCACCGTGAACTGGGCGAGGCCGTCGCTGGGCAGGCTGGCCGGATCCACCAGATTGGTCACAGCGTTGTGCGGAGTACCTGACGATTCCTCAGAGATCCACCCGTTGATGTTCGCAAGGGTGATGGGGGTCGTACCGTCGCGCTTGAATTTCCAGTCCACGCGGGTCAGGACGTAGCCGTTGGGGTTGCTGCCGGTGGTGAATGCCTGAGCGTAGATGACGTTGAGGAGTGTGGTTGTAGCGGTCTGCCCGGTGTTGCTCACGAACTTGGCCGAGGTCTGCGCCGGCGCGGACGCGGCCAGCAGGGCGAGGGCGAGCGGGAAAGCCACCCATGGAAGAAGTACCCGCAACTCGGAGAACCGCACGCGCCTCATGGGTGCTCATTACACAAGGAAAGGGCGAGGACGTCATATCCCGTTTTGTAGGTCCACAAGGGCATGATTCCGCCCGACACTCGCCGCTGCAGGCGCCCACCGCCAGGCCAGCGACGCGGCCACCGTGGATCAGCCGGCCGGGCTTCCTGTGAAGCCGCGGTCTTTCGCTAGCATCCTGTCTCCGCCGCTGTGGGCGGGCCAGCGACGAGGAGGAGCCGCCGTGAACTCGCGCCTTGGGCAAGCGATCGAGGCCTTCGCGGCCATGGACATCGAGGACGCCGAGGATCCGCGGGAGACCCTCGCCCTCTCGCAGCGCGACATCCTGCGCGAGTACGCGCCGGCCTACGCCCGGTGGCTGGACGCGCATCCGGAGGCGGACGAGGGGCTGTTTCCCGTCGAGCAGGAGCCGGTGGACGAGCAGCGCGAGCGCATGGCCGCGCTCCGGCCGGCGCCCGACGAGGACGTCCGCCGCTGGCTCCGCGTCCTTCGGTATCGCGAGCTGATCCGGGTCGCGGTCGCCGACTTCAGCGGCCTCGACGACTTCGCCGCGACGACGCAGAAGATCTCCCAGGTCGCGGATGTCTGCGTCCAGCGGGCGCTCGATGCGACCGGCCTCGACAAGGAACCGTTCGCGGTGATCGCGATGGGCAAGTGGGGCGGGCTGGAGGTGAACTACAGCTCGGACATCGACGCCCTGTTCGTTGCCTCGGACGATGTCGACCAGGAAGCCCTGCACCGCTTGCAGCGGCAGGCGCCGCAGTTCATTCGCCTGATCTCCGACAACACGGGCGACGGTTTCGTCTTCCGCGTGGACATGCGCCTGCGCCCCGAGGGGAAGATGGGTCCCCTGGTGCGGACGGTGGGGCAGTACCTCCGCTTCTACGAGCGCTACGGCATGAACTGGACGTTCCAGGCCCTGATCAAGGCGCGCTTCGCCGGCGGCGACGCGGCCGCGGCGAAGGCGCTGATCGACGGTACGCGGCGCTTCGTTTTCGACCCGAACAGATCGCCCGAGACCTTGCTGCGCGAGGTCTTCGAGATGAAGCAGATGATCGAGAAGTCGCTCCGCTCCAAGGGTACGGAGGTCGGCAACGTGAAGCTCGGCGCCGGCAGCATCCGCGACATCGAGTTCATCGTCCAACTGCTGCAGCTCTACCACGGCGCCTCCAACAAGAGCCTGCGCTCGCCGAACACCCTGCGCGCCATGTCCCGGCTGCGGGCGCACCGCGTCATCACGAAGGAGGAGTACGACCGGCTGCGCGAGGCCTACATCTTCCTGCGGGTCGTCGAGCACGTGTTGCAGTTGGAACGCGACCTGCCGGTACGCCAGCTTCCGCGCGAGCCGAAGCAGTGGGCGACGTTCCAGTGGCGGGTGGCCTTCGCCCTGCGCCAGCCGCTCGACACCCTCGATCTGGGCGGCCGCTACGAAGAGACTGCGGCCGAAGTGCGGCGCATCTTTGGCGAGTTCTTCGACGAGACGATCGACTTTCTGGAACGTAAGCACCAGGTGCGGGAACGGTGCCCGGACCTGCCGGCGGAACTCATCGACGAGCACTTTCGGCGCCTCGAGAGCGCCTACTTTCTCGCTCACCCGGTGGAGGAGGTTGCGCGCCACGTGAAGCTGATCCACGAACTGGGCGGCGAGCGACTGTGCCGGGTCGACGTCCGGCACGTCGGTTCGACTCGCCGGGTGACGGTAGTCGCCAACGACTACCAGGGAGAGTTCGCCAAGATCTGCGGTCTGCTCGCGGCCTACGGTCAGTCGATCCTGAGCGGCAGTTCCTACACCTACCAGGACGCGGGCGACATGGAGTTTTACCGGCGGGCTGGAAGGGCGGAGCGGCGTCGTTCGCCGCGGCGGCGTGGTCGGCGTGGTCGTCAGAGTCATGGCAAGGATCGGGGGTCGCGTCCCTCGCACCATGGCCCGACGCGCATCGTGTACTCCGCGGAAGTTCAGCCTGCGCCGGCCCACGCTTCCCGCGTCTTCTCGTGGACCGACTTCGAGCGGGACCTGAACCGGCTTCTCGGCCTGCTGGCCGAGGGAGACGCGCAGCGCGCCAACGAGGAACTGACCCTTCGCGTGATGGAGGCGGCCCGCCTGACCGATCCGGACGTCGATGCGGAACAGGTCATGCCTCCCATCTCGATCTCGGTCGACAACGAGTCGGACGAGCACTGCACGGTTCTCGAGATCCGAAGTCCCGACAGCTTCATGTTCCTCTTCGAGTTCGCCAACGTCCTCTCGACCCGGGACTACTGGATCGACAAGGTGGAGTTCGACACGGTCGACGGCGAAGTCCGCGACCGCCTGTTCGTCACCACGCGGAGCGGCGGGAAGATCGAGGACCGCCTCGGCGTCGACCATCTCCGACTCACGGTGACGCTGATGAAGCAGTTCGCGCGGCGGCTGGCGGTGGCGCCGAACCCGCAGCTCGCCCTGCGGCAGTTCGGGGCGCTGATCGACGCGGCCTGCAAGCAGGTCGCCGATCCGACGCAGGCTCTGGCGTCGTCGCTGGATGAGCTGGCGCGCGTATTGGGCGCCGGCACGTATCTCTGGGAGGAGTTCCTGCGCCGGCAGCACGAGAACCTGATGCCGCTGCTCGAAGGCATGGCCGACCTCGACCTGGGCGCCGGTCGAGAGGATCTGGAGCGCCGCCTCGATGCCGCGCTCGAAGCAGAAGACACGCCGGGCGAGGCCCTCAACCGCTTCAAGGACGACGAGATCGGGCGGATCGACATGCGGCACCTGACGCGACGCATCAAGCGCTTCAGCGACTTCGGCGAAGAGCTCTCGACGCTCTCCGATGTCGTGCTCGCGCGGGCGGCGGCCGAAGCCGTTGGGGAGACGGCCGGCGACGGAGCCGAGCCTGGGGCCTGGTGCCTGTGCGCGCTCGGGAAGTGGGGCGGACGCGATTTGGGGTACGCGTCGGACATCGAGTTGATGTTCGTCTGGGACACCGAACGGTCGCGGCTCGCTGACGGCGGCGAGTTCTACGAGCGGGCGGCGCAGCGGCTGGCGCGGTTGATCCGCGCCAAGCGCGACGGGATCTTCGAGCTCGACTGGCGGCTGCGGCCGGGCGGTGCTTCGTCGCCGCTTGCCGCCTCGTTTCAGCGCTTCGTCTCGTACTACAGCTTCGACGGCGAAGCCGACCCGTATGAACGTCAGGCGCTCGTGCGGCTTCGCACCGTTGCCGGCAATCCTGACCTGGCCGCCCGACTGGAGGCGCACCGCCAGCAGTTCGTCTTCGATCCGCGTCCGCACGACGTCGCGCGGATCCGGCATCTCAGGAACCGCCAACGGTCGGAACTCACAACGCGCGGCACGACGAACGCCAAGTTCAGCGCCGGCGGCCTGCTCGACGCAGAGTACTTCGTCCAGGTGCGGCAGATCGCGTCCGGCGCCGGCGACCCGGAGGTGCGGCAGACGAACACCCTCGACGCGGTTCACGCGCTCCACGAGCGCGGCCACCTGTCGGCTGACGAGTTCGAGCAGATCAGCGACGGTTACCGTCTCCTGCGCGCAGTGATCAACTGCCTGCGCATCGTCCGCGGACACAGCAAGGACCTCGTGATTCCCCCGGCGGATACGAGGGAGTTCCGCTTCCTGGCACGTCGGCTGCACAGTCTCGGACAGCTGCCTGACGAGGAGGGCGCCTGGGACCGGATCGCGGAACACATGCGGTCGCTCGAGCGTCTCTTCGACGGGCTGTCGGACTGAGCGGCCGCCAAAGCGGAGCCGGCCTGGCGGCCGGCGCGTATCTCTGGCCGCCTGCGGCGCGCGTCTACCGGGGGTCAGAAGACCCCCGGCTACGGACCCCGCGCACCCAGGGGAAGCCAAACGAAGAAACGCGCCGTGGGAGCAGGAACTCCCACGGCGCGCGTCCCGTGCGATGCGGTGGGGCTACCCGATCGCCACGTTTCCCGTCTCGCCCGTGCGGATCCGGATCGTCTCTTCTAGCGGCATCACGAAGATCTTTCCGTCGCCGACCCGGCCGGTCTTGCCGCCCCTCGTGATCGCGTCGATCACGATGTCGACGTAGTCGTCGTTCACCGCGATCTCGATCTTCAGCTTGCGCAGCAGAGCGCCCGCTTCCTTGTGGCCGCGATAGATCTCGGAGACGCCCCGCTGGCGGCCGCGCCCCATCACGTTGGAGACGGTCAGGAGGTGAATCTCCTTCTCTTCCAGGAGATCGAGGACCTCCTGCATCCGGTCGGGCTGAACGATTGCCACGATGTACTTCATGTCATTCCTCCTTCGGCCCTAGTCAACCAGGGTGTAGGCGTTTTCGCGGTGGTCGGTGAGGTCGAGACCGATCCGCTCCTCGTCGTCGCTGACGCGGAGGCCAACGATCAGGTCGACGATCTTGAGCAGGATGAAGGAAACGACGGCGGCCCAGACGATGGTGTAGGCGACGGCCTTGAGCTGAATCAGGACCTGTCCGGCATTGCCGTAGAAGAGGCCGTTCGCGTCGTTGCCGGGAACCACGTCGGTGGCCCAGAGGCCGGCCGCGACCGCGCCCCACATGCCGGCGACTCCGTGGACGCCGAAGACGTCCAGCGAGTCGTCGTAGCCGAGCTTCGACTTCAGCCAGGTGACCGCCAGGTAGGCGAACACGGAAGCGCCGGCGCCGACGCCGATCGCCCCGATGGCGCTGACCGAGCCGCATGCCGGCGTGATCGCCACGAGTCCGGCGACGGCGCCGGTGATGACGCCCAGAAGCGTCGGCTTAGAGTCGCGGATCCAGTCGATCAGACCCCAGGCGGCGGCGGCAGTGGCCGTGGCGACCTGGGTGACGACGAAGGCATTGGCCGCCGAGCCGTTCGCCGCCACCGCGCTGCCGGCGTTGAAGCCGAACCACCCGAACCAGAGCAGTCCCGTGCCGAGAACGGCAAACGGCAGGTTGTGGGGCGGGGAGGTATGCACGGGATAGTCGCGCCGCCGGCCGAGGACCATCGCCGCGACCAGGGCCGAAACGCCGGCGTTGATGTGGACGACGGTGCCGCCCGCGAAGTCGAGCGCGCCGTCGCCGCCGAGGCCGAAGAAGCCCTCCGAACCGCCCCAGACCCAGTGACAGACCGGAGCGTAGACCACGAGCAGCCAGGCGCTCATGAACAGGCAGATGGCGCTGAACTTCATCCGTTCAGCGAATGCCCCGACCATGAGAGCGGGCGTGATGATCGCGAACATGCCCTGGAAGATCATGAACAGCGGCGCCGGGATGCCGGTGCCGTCCCAGGCGTCGTAGCCGAGGCCGCTCAGCAGGAAGTAGTCACCGCCGCCGATCACGCCGCCCAGGGCGTCGGAACCGAAGGCGAGGCTGAAGCCAACGACGACCCAGAGCACGGTCATGACGCCCATGCACAGGAAGCACTGCATGAGGATCGAGAGGACGTTCTTGCGGCGGACGAGACCGCCGTAGAAGAACGCCAGTCCCGGCGTCATCAGCAGCACCAGGGCGCTGGCGGTCAGCATCCATGCCGTGTCACCGGTGTCTACGCCGTCCTGGGCTGCCGCCGGCGAAGCGGCCAGCAGGGCCAGGAGCAGCGTCAGTCCCAGGGCCGGACCCAGACGAAACGTCCGGCCTCGCGTTCTGAAGCTCATTCGAGTACCTCCTCGTAGTCGGTTGGTCCGGCCGAGCGTCGGCCGGGCGTGCCCACGGCGGGCTTTCCGGGGAGTTACGAGAATCGTGCCAACCGCGCAGGTCGCCGCCGGTCGCGGTCGTCGATCCGGCCGGCGGCCGACCGGTGACCCGGAAAGCCCCGGTTCAACGGGACTTGGGTTCGAACGACGGAGATGCCGGGGAACTCCCGGACGGGCTCAGCGATCGACTCGGCGAGGCGGTCGACCGGCCTTTGCCGCACAGGAATGTGCGGACGTTGTTTACGTGCGACAGATTTGTCGCGTGGTCTCCGCTCCCGGACTCAGGGGAGATCGAGCGCCGGGTTGCGGTCGAAGAAGTCGAACGGCCGCAGTTCGAAGCCGTGCCACATGACCGGCATCACCGGCCAGTCCTCGGCGCGGGGCAGGTGGTGCATGCCGACCGTGTGCCACAGCACGAGATCCTCGTCGCTGATCGACCGGTCCGCTTCGGTCCAGGCCGGCAGGCCCATTCCCGGCTCGCTCAGGGTGGGATGGTCACCGGCGGCGTAGCGCTCGTCCGGATCGTACGGCGTCACCCAGAGGTGATGTTCGATGAATCCGGCGCGCCGGAGCGAGTAGTCGTCGGCGACGAACAGGTGGTTGGCGTTGCGGCCCGGCATCAACTGGTAGCTCGTCGGGTAGCCGACCGCGTTCTGGCGGCTTGAGCTCAGAACCCGCCACAGCGCCGGCTTCGCGAGGTTGATGTCGAGCTGGGCGTCCTGCTCGGTTTGCGCGGCGTGAGCCTCCTGAACCCAGAGGCTGCGGCGGGGATGGTCGGCCGGCAGCTCCTGCGTGACCAGGCGGTCGGCCACGAACCGGTTGTCCGCGCCGTCGACGTCGAGGTCGAGGCGGTAGCTGAAGTAGTGGTCGTGGTTCACGCCGATGACGTTGCGGTCGAGGAAGCGACCGTGGGCGTCGGCGGGAGTTCCGGCCTGCAGGGCGTCCACGGCGGCGGCGTTCACCGGGCCGGCCGCCGGGGCCGGCTGGATGGCCGACACGGCGCTCGTCGCCTTGACCTCGAGGAGGCCGGTCGCGCCCACGCGGGCCTCGATCGAGCCGTCCTGGCGGAAGATCCAGTCGAGCAGGTAGTCGTAGTTGCCGACCACGGCGGCGGTGCGCACGACGAGGTCGCGGCTCGCGCGGCTGTCCGGCTGTTCGTCCTCGTAGTGCCGCCAGGACGGGTCTCCCGTCTCGCGTTCGTAGATGCAGGTGGTCCGGGGCACCGTGCGCGGCCGGCCCTGGGCGTTCGTGTTGATCGAGTCGATGTAGACCGCGTGGTCCGGGCAGTCCCGGCCGCGCAGCAGCGGCTTGGCCAATCCCCCCGCCGGGAACTCCCCGGCGTCGATGAAGTTGCGGGCGTACCAGGCGAAGGCCGGGTCCATGTAGGGCACGTAGATCTCGGAGAGCTGGCCCTGGTACATGACCGAGCGCGGATTCGTGTCGGGGCTCTCGCTGTAGTCCACGAGGGACACCACCAGCCCGGTGCGCTGGTCCGGCCGCAGGTGGAAGCTCCAGTTCTGCCAGCTCACCTGGTAGCCGTTCATGTCGAAGCCGACGCCCTCGGGCAGATCGAGCCTGAAGGGGCCGGCGATCTCGCGCGGATGGTCGAGCGTGGTCCGGTCGTAGTCGGCGTCCACGTCCGGGATCGGCGCCACGCCGTCGTCGACGACCCTGAGCACCTCGCCGGCCGTCAGGTCGACCACGGCGGTCAGGCCCTCGACCTGCCGCGCCCAGGTGTTCCGGGCGCCGCGCGCCTCGGAGCACCGAACGTGTCCGAGCCGCCGCCCCTTCTCCTCCTCGGTGCCGAAGTAGCCGGGCGGGATCGTCGAGCAGTCCAGGAAGCTGGTGTCGGTGATGCCCCGCTTCTCGAGCCCCGCGATGAACTCGGGATGTTCGAGCACCTTTCCCACCACCGCGCCGAACTCGCCGAGGCTCCAGTTCGGCTGAACGCCGGTGAGCGGCGTCCAGGAAGAGACCTTCCCGGCGTTCAGGTCGACCGTCGCCTCGAACGTTTCCTCGCCCTGGCGAACGAGCGCGTAGGCGGCTCTCGGGATCTCGTCGCCCTCTCTCCAGGCGCGGACGACATCCTTGGCCGGTTCGCTCAGCGTGAGTTGTGAGAAAGTCGTCCCGCTGTCGAGTCGCCCGGCGTCGCGGAGGATCTCGAGCGCACGCCAGACCTCCTGGTAGCTGAGCTGATCGAGCGGATGATCCGCCGCCGCCGCGGGGATGGCTGCTGCCGCGAGCAGACAGAGAGTCAGACGGAGGGTCGGCTTGCGCATGGTTGCTCCCCTTGAGGTCTCAGAGGGTGAGGCCTGGTCGGTGGCTGCTCCGAGGATCGAATTGACAGTCTAACGGGCAGGTGCCGTGAGCGGTACACTCTTCTCCCGGTGAGTTTGCGCGTCGTTCCGCCGCCTCCGCGCTCGAGCGTGGCTTCTGCCCCCGCACCAGTTCCGGCCGCGCCGCGACGCTGGCCCGGGCCGCAGGGCCGGCAGTTGTTCCGGCAGGCCGCGGACGGCAAGAGCCCGCGCCAGGTGAAGACGAGCTTCGCTCTGCAGTTCCTGCACCGCATCGTCGGCCTGGAGCACCTGAACTTCGGGATCTGGAGCGAGGACGATCCTCTCGACGTGACCGGTCTGCGCCGTGCCCAGGAGCGCCTGGTGGCGCGACTGTTCGAACTGCTGCCGCCGGGCGCGTCTTCCGTGCTCGATGTCGGCTGCGGCACCGGCATGATCAGCGAGCGGCTGACCTCCCTCGGCTACGACGTCGAGGGCCTGTCGCCCGATCCCTACCACGGCAAGCTCTTCGCCGAGCGGCTTCCGGAGCGGCGCTTCCACCTGGGCCGCTTCCAGGAGTTCGAGCCGGATCGCCGGTACGACCTCCTGTTCCTCTGCGAGTCGGCGCAGTACGTCTGGCTCGAGGAGTTCTTCGAGGCGGTCGAACGATCTCTGGCGCCGGGAGGCAGCTTGCTGCTCTGCGACTACTTCACCGTGGAACCCGACCAGGGAAGGCCGAGGAGTGGTCACCCGCTGGATGAGTTCCTGACCCGGGCCGAGGCGGCCGGCCTCGTGCTGGAGGTGGACGAGGACGTCACCTCCTCGGTGCTGCCGACGCTCCGTCTCGGACAGGCGATCGTGGATCGCTTCGGCCACGGCATCGTGAGCCTGCTGCGCGACGCCTCGACGTCGCGTGTCCCCCGGCTGGCGGGCGCCGCCTGGCGCCTGGCGGGGCCGGTGACTCGCCGTCTGGACCGGCTCGACCGGCTACTGGATCCGGAGGCCTTCGCGATGACCAGGCGCTACCGGGTGATGCGCTTCCGAAGCGCGCCCTAGGGCGATGCGCTGGCGGAGCGTCGCCGCGCTGGGCTTGTGCCTGGTGCTGAACGCCGCCGGCGCCGGCGCGTCAAACGAAATCCCGCGAGCGGTGACGCTGGCCGGGAACGAGATCGAGGCGACGAACGATCTGGGCGCGCGGTCGCTGCTCGTCGTCAGCTTCCATCGTGTCGCGAACGGCGGCGCGCGGGAGTGGCGGCGCGTTCTCGACGACGACCCGCGGGTTGAGAGCTGGTCGGTCTACACCGTCGTCGTGCTCGAAGGAGCGCCCGGGTTCGTTCGCCGCATGGTGGTCCGGGCGCTCCGCGGCGACGTGCCCGCCGCGCGCCAGGACTCGTTTCTGGTCGTCGAGGAAGGCGCGGACGCCTGGCGGGAGCTTGCCGGCTCGGATGGCGAAGACGAGAACCAGGCGGAGGCGGTCTTCGTTGTCCGGCTCGAGGACGGCGGGATCTGCGCCCGCTACCGTGGTTTCGCCTCAGGCGTAGCGCTGGCCGACCTGCTTGGCGCCTCCTGCTAACGGGCAGACCTGTGAGGCACACACTGGGTGCGCCGGCGTCCCCGCCGGCTTCCGGACTATCGAACCGTCAGCACTCCAGGCAGAACCCCACGCCCGCCGTCACCGCCCGGGACTTGTTGCCGAACCACGGCGGAATGACCGCCGCGAAGCCTCCGGCCGGGCCGCCGGCGGCGACGATCAACAGGTCCGCCGGTGACTGGAGCGCCGCGTACTCCTGGTTCCGGTTCGCGTCGCTGACCACCGACGCCTTGCCGACTCGTTCCCAGTCGCCGCGGCGCACCCGGGCGTGCCGGTGCAGGTAGTTCCGGATGTCCGCCTTGCTCCAGCCTGCGGACGCGAAGCGGTCCCGCAACTGCGGCGGCAGGACGAGACAGTGATTGCCGGCCCAGATCGAGTAGTGGAGGAGATTCGCCCGCATCTCGGCCGCGATCGTGTCCAGGATCGCCTCCGGTTCCGTCGTCCACTCGTTCATGATCTGCCGGGGCGAGCCGGCGGCGAAGACGGTCACCGTCGAGGCACCGCCGGGTGCGCCGCGGTCGGCTCCCAGCGAGGGCCACGGCGAGCCTTCTTCGTCCTCGGCCAGGCAGTAGCTGAGCTTGCCGGGATGCCCCAGGGTGGAGCGGTCGAGTTCCCCGGGCCGGACCCCGAGCAGGTTGCGGAGGACGAGCCGAACGGCCCGGCCGATGGCCAGCGAGGCCCGGTCGGCGCCGCCCAGGGCGTTGAATGTCCCGGTCATGCCGAGTTCCCGGCGGATCGGACCGTTCACGATGATCATCACGGCGCAGCCGCCGGTGCTGGAGGTGGCTCCATGCAGCAGGAAGGCCGGGTCGCACATCGCTTCGACGGCGGCGGCGACGACCGCGAAGTCGCGGGGCCGGCAACCGGCCATCACCGCGTTGATCGCTGCCTTCTGGGCGGTGATCGCCCGGCCGCGGACGGTCTCCACGCCCAGCACCTGGCCCGGCTCCAGGAACGCGGCCTGGAGAGCGGCCGCCACGCGTTCGGGCGTCGGCGGCGTGATCGGAAGCCCGTCCGTCCAGCCGCGGGCCTCGAACAGTTCACGGACGCTCTCTTCGCCGCCGGCGGAGTGAACCGAGGCGAGAGCGGCGGGAACTGGCTCGACGGCGGATCGTTCGTCGTTCATGGCAATCGGAGGTCAGCCTACCGGGGCCTGCCTTTCGAGGGCCAGTGGGCGGTACGATCAGGCGTTCCGACCAAAGGAGGACGATGAGATGTCTGGAAGGTGGGGAGAGCGGATCGTGAGTACAGGAGTCTGGAACAGCCGGTGGTTGGTCGCCGGAATCGCGATGATGCTGGCGTTCGCCGCCTGCGCGGCACCTGTCGCCGACACCGAGGCTGACGGCGCGGCCGAGCCGGCGAATCCCGATCTGGAGAATCTGGGCCCGCGCGATCAGGTGCTGTTCTGGACACCGGAGCAGCAGATCGCGGGTTACCGGAACGCGGACCTCGTCGGTGCTGCCCGCTGGTTCGAGGCCTCCGACGATCCGTACCCGCTGACGCCGGCGCCGCGGGACCTGTCGTCGGTGACCTACGAGGTCGAGGGCGAGACATTCACCGTCGAGGACTACATCCAGGATCGTCGGATCGCCGGCCTCCTGGTCGTCAAGGATGACCAGGTCGTGTTCGAGCGCTACGGCCTCGGCAACGACGAGAACAGCCGCTGGATCTCGTTCTCGATCGCGAAGTCCGTCGTCTCGATGCTCTACGGCGCCGCGATCTCCGACGGCTACATCGGCAGCGTCGACGATCCGGTCACGAAGTACCTGCCGTTGCTTTCGGGTGGCGGCTACGACGAAGTGTCGATCAGGGACGTGCTGCAGATGGCCTCAGGCGTCGACTGGAACGAGGACTACGCGGACCCCGAGTCCGACGTGGCGACGTTGCCGGGGCCGATCGTTCAGCAGACGAAGTACATGGCGGGGCTTGAGGAACTCCATCCTCCGGGCGAGGTCTTCAACTACAACACCGGCGAGACGAACATGGCCGGCGCCGTGCTGAGGGCGGCGATCGGCAACAACCTCTCGACCTACCTCGAGCACAAGATCTGGGGCCCGTTCGGCATGGAGGCCGACGCCAACTGGCTGCTCCACGAGGAGGGTGGCGGCGAACTGGGCGGCTGCTGCATCAACGCGACGCTCCGCGACTACGCCCGGATCGGGATCTTCGCGATGAACGGGGGCGTCCTGCGCGACGGGACGCGTGTGCTGCCCGAAGGCTGGATGGAGGAGTCGACAACCCCCAGCAACGGCTACGACGGCTATGGCTATCTCTGGTGGCTCTCGGACGACGGCGTGTTCTCGGGCAGGGGCATCTTCGGTCAGCTCCTGTGGATGGACCCCTCGACCAACACCGTGATCGTCACCCACAGCGCCTGGCCCTACGCGACCAGCCCGGAGTACAGCCGCCACCGCGCCGCCCTGGTCGCGGCGCTCGCCGACGCGGTGCGGTAGGACTACCTGAGCGCGCCCCGGCTCAGTCGGCCAGCAGGTAGTCGCTCGCGGTCCGAATGGCTATGCCGCGGAACGGGTTCAGCACCAGGAGATCCGCGTCACCCGTCAGGATCAGGTCCGCGGCCCCGCTCAGGGCCAACTCGAGGAACCTGTCGTCGCCGGCATCCCGGGAGGCCCGGACGACGTGCCGGACCGTGACCATCTCGACGGTCCCCAGCAGCCTGCGAAGATACTCCCGGCGCTGTTTGACGCTGACGTAGCGGTCGAGTTTCCGTCGGCTGAGAACGTCTGACAGCTCGTCGAGGGTTGCCCGGGAAGCGAGGACGACCCCTCTCCGCTCCGCCTTCCGCACCGCCTGACCCGGAACCGAGTCTGGGAGCAGCAGCCGGCTGACGAGAAGGTTCGTGTCAACGACGATCCGCTTCGCCGCCGGCATCGTCCAGGATCTCGGCGAGTTTCTCCTCGGTCAGCCCTCGCTCGGCAGCCTGGGCTCCGATGCGCTGGCAGTACTCGTCGAGCTCCCGCAGGTTCAGTGCGCGCAGGCGCTCGTAGTCTCGCGGCGACAGCACGACGGCCACTTCGCGCTTCTGCCGCCGGACCATGATGGGCTCGTGCTGAGCCGCGTCGAGGATCGCCGCGAATCTCTGCTTTGCTTCGGTTGCACTGACGGTTCGCACGATCACGCCTCCTTCACAACGCCGAGAATAGTGCGAAATGACCACTTTGTCCAAAACGAGCGATTCCGGTGAATCCCAGGCTGGACGATGTCGTCATGCGGGTCGCGATTCGGCCGCAGGACTTGACGATCGTCGCCGTCGGAGCCACTGGCTGGTGGGCACTGCGGCCGCTGCAATCACCAGAACCCATGGCAGGACGCCCTGAGGCACGGCATCGAGCAGCGGTGCCAGGGGGCGGTACTGCAGGAGGTCGGAGCCCCGGTCGCCGGTCCAGTGCCAGGCGGTGTGGACGATGAGGGCCGAGACGAGGATGATCCCCAAGCGTTCGTTCGGCAGGCGGCGGAAGACGAAGTCCATGAGGGGAATCAGCAGCAGCAGGACCAGGAGCTGGCCGAGTTCGACGCCGACGTTGAAGGCGAGCAGGGAGGTCACCAGGTGCGAGCCTGCGAACTGGAGCGATTCGCTGAGGGCGAACGAGAAACCGAAGCCGTGGACGAGGCCGAAGCCGAAGGCGGCGGTCCAGCGGCGCTCCTGGCCGACTCCCAGGATGTTCTCGAAGGCCATGTAGACGATCGAGAGTGCGATCAGGACCTCGACCAGGGTGGGGAACCACAGCACGCGGGGCGCCAAGCCCGCGGCGGACGCAATCAGGGTGATCGAGTGGGCGACCGTGAAGGATGTGACGACGAGCACGAGCTGGCGCAGGCGGCGGAGCGGCGCCACCAGGCAGACCAGGAAGAGCAGGTGGTCGAGGCCGCTCAGGATGTGTTCGAAGCCCATCGCGATGAAGTGGAGCGAAGCCTGTGCCCAGTTCGGATCGAGCCGGACCCGGCCGGGTTCGGCGGCGAGCTGGAGCGCTCGCGCATCGCCGTCGGGCGACTCGTAGCGGATGACGGTGAGCACCCGCAGGCCCAGGCGGCCGAAACGCGGGTCGATCGAGAACCGGGGCCGTTCGCTGGTGCCGCGAGCGCCGAGCGGCGTCTCCAGGTGAACGTCGAGCAACGCCTGACGCCAGACGAGCTGCGTTGACGCCGGCAGGGGTGGCTCGCGGATGTGGGTGAGGGCGCGGTCGAAGTCGGTGAAGGAGCGGTCGGACGGGATCGACAACCGGATCGCCTGAACGATCGTCGGCGGCAACTGATCGCGGCCGGCGTACAGGTCGAGATTGGGTGTGATCCAGCGATTGGCGGCTTCCGCGAGCAGGCCGCTGGCGCGTAGCGCCTCGAGGTCCAGGATGCCCCGGTAGTCGACCGGGAACTGCATCTCCTGCATCGCCTCGAGCGGTGTGCGCACGAGCACCTGGAGCCGGTCGTCCTGCTGCTTGACCAGCACCTGGACCGTGACGCTGCCGGGCACCTCGTGGGCCGCTGCGGAATCGGCGGCGAAGAGCAGCGGCGCTGCGGCCAGGACGGCGCGGCCGACCCGAAGTCGCGGAAACGCGTTGGAACGGAGGCGGTACAGGCGGCGAATGCTAACCGGCCGCGTTGGCGAGGAATCTCGCCCATTCGCTGCGTGTCGTTGCCTTGCGCCGCCGCCGGGAGGGCCGGCGGGACGCCGGCGCACTCAGTCTGGTCCGTTGTACACTGACCGTCCCTCCCGGGTATCGCAGGAACCGCCAACAGCGCGGCAAACGACGGATTCCAACCACTGGATGGGCCGACGATGACATCGAAGCGTTCGTACTCCGTACTCGGCTGCGTGGCAGCCCTTGCTTTGCTCCTCGCCGCCTGCGGTGGCGGCGGCTACGGCGGCGACGAGGCCGCCGGCGACGGGCCGATGGCGCCGCGCTTCGAGGTCGACCCGTTCTGGCCGCAGCCGCTGCCGAACCACTGGATCCTGGGCCCGGCGATCGGCGTGACGGTCGACTCTCGCGACCACGTCTGGATCGTTCACCGGAACACGCCGGGCGCCTTCGGCGCGATCAACGAGATCGGCGCCGCGCAGGATCCGCCGCTCTCCGAGTGCTGCATTCCGGCGCCGCCGGTGCTGGAGTTCGATCCGGACGGCAACCTGGTCGGCCACTGGGGAGGGCCGAGCGAGACCGGCGAGTACGAGTGGCCGGCGTCGAACCACGGGATCCTCGTCGATCACATGGACAACGTGTGGATCGGCGGCAACGGGGGCGGCGATTCCCACGCGCTGAAGTTCACCCGGGACGGTCAGTTCCTGATGCAGGTGGGCAAGGCGAACGCCCTCGTCAACGAGGGCGCCGGCGAGGACGAGCCGCGGTTCGTGCGCAACAGCCACGACATGGAGAACTTCGGCCGGGTGGCGAAACTGTCGGTCGACCCGGAGGCGAACGAGATCTACGTCGCCGACGGCTACTTCAACCGCCGGGTCGTCGTGATCGACGCCGACACCGGTGAGTTCAAGCGCTACTGGGGCGCCTACGGCGAGGCCCCGGACGACGAACTGGATCTCGGGCAGTACGTTCCCGGCGATCCGCCGGCGACCCAGTTCCGCGGCCCGGTCCACTGCGCCGACATCTCGGCCGACGGCCTGCTCTACGTCTGCGACCGCGCCGCCGACCGGATCCAGGTGTTCCAGGCCGACGGCACCTTCGTGAACGAAGTCTTCATCGCACCCGAGACGCTCTCCCAGGGCTCGACCTGGGACGTGGCCTTCTCGCCGGACGAGGAGCAGAAGTTCCTCTACCTGGCCGACGGCCAGAACATGAAGGTCTACGTGATCGAGCGCGCGAGCATGGAGGTGCTCTACGCCTTCGGCGACGGCGGCCGACAGCCCGGCCAGTTCTTCGCCGTCCACAGCATCGCCACCGACTCGAAGGGCAACATCTACACGACCGAGACCTACGAGGGGAAGCGGCTGCAGAAGTTCGTCAACCTGGGGATGCGCCCGGTGCCGGACGAGGACCTGGGGACCCCCTGGCCGGCTGAGTAGGGAACGTACCGCGGCTGTCGGCCGGAAGGCCGGCGCACCGGCAGCCTGACTGGCCCGGCAGGCGGCAGGTTCCGCGGGAGATCGGCCTCAATCGAAAGCGGGGATGATCTCTTCCGCGACGAGTTGGTAGTGGTCGAGACGGTGGGTCGGAATGCCGCCGATCATGACTTCGTGGGCGCCGGCGTCGATCATCTCGCCGATCCGGTCGATGACGTAGCTCTTCGGGCCGGCCGCCGTGCCTTCGCCCAGGCCGCGAGCTGCGATGAAGCGCCTGGCGGCGGCCTCGTCGTCCGTCACGAAGGTCGGCATCAGCACCGTGTGCCGGATCTCGCCGGGATCGCGGCCCGCGTCCTCGCAGTGCCGGTTGACGACGGAGACCTTGTGCCGGAAGTACTCGCGGGTCATCGGTCCGCGCGCCCAGCCGTCGAGGTTCATCACGTCGCCGTGGCGCGCCAGGGTGCGCAGCGTCCGCTTCTCGCCGGTGCCGCCGATCAGGATGGGGATGGGTGCGTCGTAACAGCCGGGCGAGAGGGGCGCGGAGTCGAGGTCGTAGTACTCGCCCTTGAAATCGACCGGCTCGCTCGAACGGAACAGTGCCCGGATCAGTTCGACCGCCTCCTCGAAGCGGTCCTGGCGCTCCTTCATCGAGGGGAACTTCCAGCCGTAGGCCTCGTGCTCGCGCTTGAACCAGGCCGCGCCGATCCCGAGCACGAAGCGGCCGTGGGAGATGTGGTCCAGGGTGCCCGCCATCTTGGCGACCAGACCGGGATTGCGGTACGTGTTGCCTAGAACCAGGTGGCCGATCTTCAGGTTCTTCGTGATGCTCGCGGTTGCCGCGGCGACGGTGAAGGCCTCCTGCGCCGCGAGGTGTTCCTCTTCCTTGAGCCCCGGCGGCGGCAGGTAGTGGTCGGCGTACCAGATGCTGTCCCAGGGGCCCTGGTCGAGCAGTTCGGCCACCTCCCGGACGCTGTCCCAGGTGTTGCGGTAGACGGTGACCTGTGCGCCGAACTTCATGTCGTTATCTCCCTCAGGAGCGCTGCATGACCATCTTGCCGATGATCTTGCGGTCCATCATGTCGCGAAGCGCCTGCGGGACCTCTTCCAGGGGATAGCGGCGCGAGATGAAGGGCTGGATCTTGCCGGAGGCGGCGAGGGCCTCGGTCTCCACCCTCGTCGCCTCGAAGATCTCCGGCTCGCGCATCCTGGAGGCGCCCCAGAACACACCGACGACGTCGCAGCCCTTGAGCAGGGTGAGATTGAGCGGCATGCGCGGAATGCCTGCGGTGAAGCCGATCACAAGGAACCGGCCGCGCCAGTTCGTGGCGCGGAGCGCGGCCTCCGCGTAGTCGCCGCCGACCGCGTCGTAGACGACGTCGACGCCCTTGCCGTCCGTCAGTTCCTTGGCGCGGTTCTTCAGGTCCTCTTCGGCGTAGTTGATCGTCTCGTCGGCGCCGCGCTCGCGGCAGAGCGCCAGCTTCTCCTCGCTCGAAGCGGCGGCGATCACCCGGGCGCCCATCACCTTGCCCAGCTCCAGGGCGGCAAGGCCGACGCCGCCGGCGGCGCCGAGCACGAGGAGCGTCTCGCCCGGCTTCAGGTTGCCCCGGTACTTCAGCGCGTAGTGGCCGGTGCCGTAGGCGTAGCCGTACCCCGTGGCCTCGGCGTGGCCGAGCCCCGGCGGCAGCTTGCGCACCTGGGACGCCTTGATCAGCACCTGCTCGGCGAAACCGCCGGTGCCGCCGCCTCCGACCACGTCGTCGCCGACTGCAAGGCCGTTTACATCGGGCCCCACGGCCGCGATCCTGCCGCCCACCTCACCGCCGACGACGAAGGGCGGCTCGCCCCGGAACTGGTATCGGTTCTCGATGATCAGGGTGTCGGGCCAGGTGATCGCCGCCGCCCGGATGTCGACGACGACCTCGCCCGGCCCCGGAGCCGGATCGGGAAGGTCCTCGATCGTCAGGTTCTCCGGGGGTCCGAACGCATTACATACAACTGCCTTCATGGTTGCCTCGGGATGTGGTTTGTGGGGAAGCTCTCCGTCAGATCTGGCGCTCGCGGCCCTTCCAGTACGGCGCTCGGACCAGGCCGCGCTGGATCTTGCCGGTGGGCATGCGGGGGAGGTCGGTCGCGAAGTCGATGGAGCGCGGGCGCTTGAAGTCCGGCAGGTGCTCGCGGCACCAGGCCAGGAGTTCCTCGGCCAGTTCGTCGCCGGCTTCGTAGCCTTCGTCGACTTCGACGACCGACTTGACGCTTTCTCCCCACTCCTCGTGGGGCACGCCGACGGTGCAGACCTCGTAGACCGCGGGGTGCTGCTGGATCACGTCGTCGATTTCCTGGGGGTAGATGTTCACGCCGCCGGCGATGATGGTCTCCGCCGAGCGGCCGGTCAGGAACAGGTAGCCGTCCTCGTCGACGTAGCCCATGTCGCCCATCGTGAAGTAGCCGTCGCGGTAGGCGGAGGCGGTCTTCTCGGGCGCCTTGAAGTAGACGAAGCTGTTCTCGGACGCCTCGAAGTAGACCGTGCCGGTGGTTCCGCTCGGCACCGGCTCGCCGTTGTCGTCGAGCACCTTGTACTTCGTTCCCTCGACCGTGCGGCCGACGCTGCCGGGCTTCTCGAGCCACTCCTTCGAGTCCACCCAGAACGTGCCGCCCTCGGTGGCGGCGTAGTACTCCCAGACAACCGGCCCGAACCACTCGATGATCTTGTGCTTGACGTGGACCGGCGTGGGCGCCGCGCCGTGGCAGAGCCAGCGCATGGAGGAGACGTCGTAACGCTCCCTGACCTCCGGCGGTAGCGTGAGCATGCGATGGAACATCGTCGCCACCATGTGCGTGTGAGTAACCCGATGGCGGTCGATGAGGGCGAGCGTCTCCTCGGCATCCCACTTGTCCATCAGCACCGAACCGACGCCGGCGCCCATCGGCATCGCCAGGTTGAGACCCAGCGGAGCGGCGTGGTAGAGCGGCCCGGTGACCAGGGCGCAGTCCGTGTCCGGCTCGAAGTCGCCCGACTCGCGGACCGCCAGCAGGAACGGCGTCGGCGTCGGGTCCGCCTTACGGTAGACCCCCTTGGGGTGGCCGGTGGTGCCGGAGGTGTAGAGCATTGGCACGCCCAGGATCGGGTTGTCGATGTTCGAGCCGTCCTCGGCTGCGAGCGCTTCCTCGTAGGACTCGGCGCCCTCGATCTGGCCGCCGACCGCCAGGGTCAGGCGCAGGTGGCTGGAGGCCGCCTGAGCCGCGGCAACAGCCGGCGCGAAGGCCTCGTCGGCGATCAACACGCGGGCCTCGCAGTTGTCGGCGATGTAGGCCACCTCGGGTGGCGAGAGGTGCCAGTTGATCGCCGTCATGCGTCCGCCGGAGCGCTGGCAGGCGACGACCGTTTCGACGAACTCGGGCCGGTTCCGGCACAGCAGGGCGACGCCGACATCCGGACCGACACCGTGGGCCCGCAGCACGCGGGCCAGGCGATTGGCGTTGGCGTTCAGTTCGCCGAGCGTTCGGCCGCCGAACTTCGACAGCACGGCCATCCGGTCGGGGGCCACCTCCGCGTGCACCGCGAAGCCCATGCCGTAGGGCGCGGCCGCCATCAGTCGTTCCTGTAGTTCGAGGTCGATCGCCATGCGGGCCTCTCCGTGGGTGCCGGCAGTGCCGGCGCCGTGTGTCGCTGGTTCCCTGAGTCGTCGGTTGCCGGGTTGTGGAGCGGGAGTCTAGCCCCTGGCTACACTGGCCGCCCATGCCCGCCGCGACCACGCCCGAGACGGTCGATCTGACAGACCGCGACCGGGCCATGCTTGCCGGCGATTTCGGTCAAGCCGCGGCGGTCGCGATGCGCATCATCGCCACGATGGCCGGCGTCTACGGCGCCAAGCGGCTGCTCGACATCGAGGGCGCCCACATCGACGGCTGCCTCTACCACGGCGACTCGGGCGTCGACTTCGCGGAGCTCCTGGTTGCGGGCGGCGCGCGGGTCAGCGTACCGACGACGCTGAACGTCGGCGGCCTCGACCTGGTGCATCCGGAGGAGTTCGCCGGCACGGCGGAGCGGCGGGCGAAGGCGCTGCGGCTGATGGAGTGCTACGAGGAGATGGGCTGCCGGACGATCTGGACCTGCGCGCCCTACCAGACGACGCCCCGGCCGGCGTTCGGGCAGCAGGTCGCCTGGGCCGAGAGCAACGCGATCGTGTTCGCGAACTCGGTCCTCGGCGCGCGCACCCACCGCTACGGCGACTTCATTGACATCTGTGCCGCGATCACGGGCCGCGCGCCGGCGGTGGGGCTCCACCTGGAGGAGAACCGCCGCGGCCAGGTCGTGTTCGACCTGCGGTCGTTGCCGCGCGCTCTTCGGAGCGCGGCCTGGCTGCTGCCGGCGATCGGTTACCTGGTGGGGGAGCGCTGCGGCAACCGGATTCCCGTTCTGCTCGGCCTGGAGGAGGCGGACGAGGACGGCCTGAAGGCGCTGGGAGCGGCCGCGGCGTCCTCGGGAGCCGTCGCCCTGTTCCACGCGGTCGGCATCACGCCCGAGGCGCCGACGCTGGAGGCCGCGCTCGGCGGCGAGGAGGCGGCGGAGTGGATCGCGGTCGGCGTGTCCGATCTGCGTGCCGGCCTGCGGAGTCTGTCGACGGCGCCGGGGGCAAGCGAAGTCGGGATCGGTGGTTCAGAAGACGACGGATTGCCGATCGACGTCGTGGCGCTTGGCAGTCCGCACTTTTCGCCGCGCGAGTTCGCGGAGTTGCTGCCTCTCGTCGAGCGCCATCCGCCGGCCGGGAGAGTCGAGTTCGTCGTCTGCACGAACCGGCTCTCCCTCGGCGAACTGGAGCGGACGGGGAACCTGGAGCGGCTGCGCGCCCACGGCGTCCGCGTGGTCGTCGACACCTGCGTGGTCGTGGCGCCGATCCTGCGCACGCCGGCGGGCGGCGTGCTGATGACGAACTCGGGGAAGTTCGCGCACTACGCCCCCGGCAACGTGGGCTTCGACGTCGTCTTCGGCAGTCTGGCCGAGTGTGTCCGCTCGGCTCACCGCGGTCGGCTGTGGCGCGACCCGGCGCTGTGGCCATGAGCGTCGCGGAACTCGAGGGCCGGACCCTGGTGGCCGGCGCCGGTGCGGGCCCGGTGCTGCGGCTCGAGGAGCCGCTGTCGTTCTGGGGCGGCGTCGATCCGGTGACCGGGCGGATCATCGACCGGAGGCATCCGCGGTGCGGAGAGAGCGTCGCCGGCCGCGTCCTCGTGATGCCCTACGGGCGGGGGTCGAGCAGTTCGAGCTCGGTTCTACTGGAAGGAGTGCGTCTCGGCACGGCGCCGGCCGCCGTCGTGCTGCGGGAACTCGACGGGATCCTCGCCCTCGGCGCGGCGGTGGCCCGGGAACTCTACGAACGGTCGCCGCCGGTGCTGGTGCTGGCCCCCGCTGACTGGGAGGCCCTGCCGGAAGGGGCCGAAGCCTCGGTCGACGTCAGCGGCCGCCTGCGGATCGCAGGCTGACGTTCCAGGAGGTCCACACCCAGACCTTGAACGTGTCGGTGCCGAACTCGTCGGCGTCGTACTGCGCCAGCTTGATGCCGAAGTCCTGCTTCCAGGGCGTGTTCCAGACCGCCATCGCGTCGATCTCCGTGCCGTAGTCCATGCTGCCGACCGCGGACCGGAACTGGTGCCAGCGAATCGTCCAGTTCCAGGTGTCCAGGTTGTGGTCGAGACGGAGGTAGACGTCGACGAGGCCGTTGGCGGGAGTGCCGAGGAACTTGTCGGTCCAGCCGTTGAAACCGTGCAGCGTCGCCAGCGGCGTGCGGAAGCCGTACGTGCCGTCGCCGTCGAGGGCTTCGCGCACTGCGCGCATGCTGATGTCGCCGCGGGTGAAGCCGATGCCGGTCTTCTGGTAGTCGAGGTCGACGCTGCCGGGGTGGTCCGCCCAGTCCGACTGCACGGCGTACTGGAGTTCCCACAGGACCGACGCCGCGCCGGCGTCGTGCGAACCGTTGTAGCTGGCGCCCCAGTTGGAAGTCGAGTTGGCCGCGGCGCCGGGTCGCTCGTAGTCCAGCAGATAGCCGAAGAGAGCCAGGTTGCCGGGCCCGGCCGGGCCGGAAACGTAGATCAGGTGGGAGCCCATCGGTTCCTCTGCGCCGGTGATCCGGTGGGCGCGATCGAGGAAGGCGTAGCGGAGGGACCAGTCGGCGCGCAGCTTCGCGTCGAGGGCGGCGGCGTCGAAGGCCTGGTGGTGCTGGCGCCAGCCGACGGCGCCGACGAAGCGCTGGTCGCCGATCAGAAGCTCCGTCCGGCCGAGGGTGAACGCGACCGGTCCGCGCTCCAGCTTCGCGGCCGCCTGGTTGATCGCCGTGAGCGCCGGGTCGGCGATGACCGGCCGGTCGCGGACACCGTTGTCGAGGCTGCCGTAGCCGAGATTGCGGTAGGTGCGGTCGTTCCCGACCGGGGTCACCTCCTCCGCCTCGAGCAGGAACGAGAAGCCGCGGAAGACCTTCGTCTGCAGCTTGAGGCTCGTTCGCAGGGTCGAGGCGAGCGCCGCGCTATCGAACGCGTCGTCGTCCGATTGCTCGATCCGGTAGCGGAGACCGACGGAAACGTCCGCGTCGCGGATCGCCTGTCCGAGCGTCGCCGGCTCGTTGGGAGCATTCTCCTCGTCCCCTTGCGCGAGCCCGGGCGCAACGCCGAGGGTCACGCTGAGCGCGAGCGGAATCAGACACTTGCGCATGATCAGGTTCGGTACTCGAGGAGAAGAAGGTGGAGTCGCCGGAGGCCGGCGGCAGTATACAAGCCACCTGTTGGAGTACACTTGCTGAGCACTGACCTAGGATCCGAGCCAGCACTCGATTCCATGCCGCCCCTGGCGCCGCTGGCCGCAAACCGGAGACCAGACTGATGAAGACCGCGACATCTCGATCTGTCGTCGTCGTGCTCGCTGCCGCCCTTGCCCTTCCGGGCGTGGTCGTGGCTGCCGACGCGGACACGCCCACCTTCTACGCCGACGTCCTGCCGGTCCTGCAGGAGAACTGCCAGACCTGCCACCGGCCGGAAGGCGAAGGCGAGAACATCGGCGGCATGATCGCGCCGATGCCGCTGATGACGTACCAGCAGACGCGGCCCTGGTCGCGCTCGATCGCGCGCGCGGTCGAGAACCGATCCATGCCGCCCTGGTTCGCGACCGAGGCGACCCGCGGGCAGTTCCACCACGAGCGCGTGATGTCGGACGACGAGATCGAGACGGTCCTCGCCTGGGTCCGCGGCGGTTCGCCCGCCGGCGACGCGGCTGACGCGCCGGCGCCGAAGAAGTTCGTCGAGGAAGGCTCCGGCGGCTGGTCGCTCGGCCGTCCCGACCTGGTCGTTGCGATGCCCGAGGAGTACTGGGTGGCCGACGACATCGCTGACATCAACATCAACTTCGAGACCGAGCTCACCGAGGAGATGCTGCCGGAGACGGTCTGGGTGCGCGGCGTCGAGTTCAAGGTCGGCGGCAGCGACGTTCACCACATGTGCGCGAGCGTTCGGCCGCCCGGCGGCGCCACCGCGCTCGGCAAGTTCAGCGACAGTTCGATCGGCTGCATCGCCCTGGGCGCCGAGAGCCACCTGATGGAACCCGGCTACGCGATGAAGCTCGAGCCGGGTTCGACGATCGAGTTCTCGATGCACTACAACAAGGAGGCCGGCGAGGGCAGCGGCTTCCATGACCGGTCCGAGATCGGCTTCGTGTTCGCCGACGTTCCGGAGAGCGAGCTGCGCGAGGTCAAGTTCGACTCGATCGGCAATCTGACCTTCGAGATTCCGCCCGGCCACGAGCGCTGGAAGGTCGGCGCGGCGCGGGTCTTCCCGGTCGAGACGGACATCCTGGCCCTGTGGCCCCACGCCCACCTGCGGTCGGTCGCGGTGCGCTACGACGCCTTCTACCCCGACGGCACGACCGAGGTTCTTCTCGACGTGCCGAACTACGACCAGGAATGGCAGACGACGTACCAGTACAAGAAGCCGAAGACGATCCCTGCCGGCACCCGGGTCGAGGTTTCGATGTGGTTCGAGAACTCGCCCGAGCGCGGCGAGGAGCGCGGCTTCGACCCGGCGGACAACGTCGTCAACGGCACGGCCACGACCGACGAGATGATGCTCGGCTTCGTGGCCTGGGCGCCGGTCGAGCCGGTCGATCCGATCGCGCTGCGGCTCGGAGTCGCCTCGATTCAGAGCGCCGGCGGCGGGGAGTAGGCAGGCGCGAATGACCGGTTTGCGCGGATGGTGGCGGCTGCCTTCGGTCGCTGCCGTCCTGCTGCTCTCGGCAGCGGCGTTTGGGGCGCCTGCGGCGGGTCAGTTCGCCGAGACCGAGAAAGTCATCGAGAAACCCTCGAAGGAGGGAGAGGGTCGCAAGCTCGACGCCTCGGGCCTGACGAACGCGTTCACGCTGCTGGTCGCCGCGACGCGTTCGATCGACCGGGCCGAGATCGGCGGCGGCACCGTCGAGGTGAACGCCGGAAGGCTGCCGCTCCTCGGCGTGGACTGGGAGGCCTTGCAGGAACACGAACAGGGCCTGTTCGAATTTCAGACCGCGGCCGCGATCAAGCTGCGCACGGAGGCTGACATCGTGGTCGGCGACCTCGAGGTGCCGGCCGGCAACGTCTCACCCGGCTTCGCGGGTCTCTACAGCCTGTGGCTCCGCCTCGACGACGACGGTCAGTGGGTATTGATCGTGAATCACGAGCCGGATGTCTGGGGCACGATGCACGATCCGGCGAAGGACCTGGGCGAGATCCGGCTCGAGCACTCGATCGTGGAGGGCGGGAAGCCGCGCCTGACGATCGAGATCGAATCGCCCGAAGGCGACGTTCCCGGGACGCTCAGACTGTCCTGGGGCGAGCGCGTCTGGCAGACGACGGTTTCTGCCGCCGGCTAGCAGCGGCGCCGTACGCTCAGCACGCGAGTCGCTAGCCGCTAGAGGAACTCGCGGCTACCGGCGCGATCGGGCGCGCCCCGAGGACGGGCGCGCGCAGGCCGAAGGCGACCAGTGCCCCCAGGAGGCAGGTGGTCGCCATGATCGAGAAGGTCAGCACATGGGAGCCCGACCAGTCGGAGAGCATGCCGGCCAGTGTGGGGGCGGCGGGGGCGATGACGCCGGTGATGGCGAAGCGGGTGCCGACGGTGGTGCCGAAGGCCCGGCGACCGTAGAACGCCGAGTAGGTGACGGGAATGCAGACGTAGGCGGCGCCGAAGCCAAGGCCGACGAGGATGACGGAGAGGTAGGCCAGCAGGGTCGTCTCGGCGAAGATCAGTCCGGCGCAGCCGAGTCCCTCGATGAGCAGCACGATGCCCAGCAATGTCTGTGGCGGCATGAAATCGCCGAGGAAGGCGCTGAACCGGCCGAACAGGCTGACCAGTACCCGGGCGCCGAGAATCGAGCCGGCTGCTGCGAGCGTGAAGCCCAGCGATTCCAGGTGGTCTCGGCCGAAGACGCTGATGATGCCCCACGGAACGCCGTAGGCGATCGAGAGGCCGACCAGCAGGTAGAACTGGGACGTTCTGAGAGCGAGCGGCGCCGTCCATTCGCCCTGGCCGGTGGGACCGCGTTGATCTTCGAGTTCCGCGTCGCCGGAGGCGGGTCCGCCGTCAGGCTCCTGGCCGACCTTCTCCGGCGTGCCGCGAATGAACAGCGCGGCAATCACGCCGACAGTCGCCGAGATGCCGGCGATGATCACCCAGCCCGTGCGCCAGTCGGCCAATCGGATGATCTCCGGTGCGAAGTACTTGTTCACGCCGAAACCGACGACGGCGCCACCGCCAAGCACCAGAGCGATGGCCCTCGAACGCGAGCGCACGAACCAGTTCGAGGCGAGGGTCTGAGCGGGCAGAATGGTCGCCAGGCCGATCGCGATTCCGCCCAGGACGCCATACGCGAGCAGGCAGTCGGCGAAGGAGTCGGCCCGGCTCATGAGCCAGAAAGCCACTACCGCGATTGCGGAGCCGGGCACCATCACCGACCGGATTCCGTAGCGGCCCATGGCGATGCCTACCAGCGGGCCGAGCAGGTGGTAGATGTAGCTGAAGACGCTGAAGACCAGGCCGCTCTGGGTGTCGTTCAGGCCCAGATCGCGCTGCATCTCGGGCAGGAAGAGGCCCCACGAGTAGTACATCGGCGAAATGCCGAATCCATAGCAGAGCGACCCGACGCCGACGACCCACCAGCCGATGAAGGGACGCTTGGTCATCGGGGGTGCTTTGGTTGTCTCAGGCTGTCCGTTTTACCATCTTCGTTTCACTGATCCGACTACTGCCCGCGAATCGCCTCCAGCCGGTCGTTGATTTCCCGTTCCAGCGCGTTCCCCGTTTTCACCTCGTCACCGAGTTCGAGATAGGCCTGCCTGTCGCCATCGAACTTCGGCCAGGCCGGCCGGCCGCCGCCGTTCGGGTCGCCGGTGCGGGCGAACTGGACCCAGTAGTCGATCATCAGCGCCGCGAGACGGTCGTCCGTCTCGTCGTAGTTCTCGCCCTGGAGCGTGTTGAAGACGTAGCCCAACTCGGCTGCGTGATGGGCGCCCCAGGCCGGGTTCTCCGGGTTCACCCGGGTGAAGAAGTACTGGAACGCGGGGGAGGACACGTTGTCCATGCCGAGCAGCATCCGGCGCGTGCCGCGCAGGAACCAGGTGTCGGTGATGAAACGGTCCTGCTGCACCTTGAGTTCCTCGGCGTTCGACGACGGGTAGAGCTTCGCCACTTCCTTGGCCTGGTCGCCGTAGACGGGCTTCAGCGTTTCAAGGAACTCCGCCCGATCGCTGATCGGCTGGAAGGCCATGAACATCGTGCCCTCGTTGCGATTCGTGCCGGCGATCAGGGGGATGTCGTTCTGCTTCCCGGCCGTGTAGCGGTCTTCGCTGGACTCGGGCATGAAGGCCGTGCCGAAGGTGACGTGCGGCTCGTAGGCGCCGGGCTGGCCCGCCTGGGGGGTTCCGGTGATGATCGTCTTCGCGTCGAGGGTCCGCAGCGCCTTCGCCGTCTGTTTGGCGCCGTCGCCGAGCATCGCCGTCGCCCAGGCGACGCCGACGTCCTCGGCGCTGCCGTGAATGCCGTTCGCTCCCTTGAGCGGGCGGATGTTCGTGTCGGTGACCCAGGGGCTCTCAGCGATCGCCCGGTGGATGAGCCCGCTGGCAAGCGGACTCGCCATCAGCGCGTGGACGCTCGTGCCGCCGGCCGACTCACCGAAGATCGTGACGTTGGCCGGATCGCCGCCGAACTGCGCGATGTTCCGCTCGACCCACTGGAGCGCCGCGATCTGATCGAGGAAGCCGTAGTTGCCGGATTCGCCGCCGGACTCACTGGAGAGCGCGGGGTGAGCGAGGTAGCCGAGCGGTCCGAGACGGTAGTTGATCGAGACCAGGACCACGCCCTTGCCAGCGAGGGCGGAGCCGTCATAGCCGATCTGGTTGCTCCAGCCGAGGCTCAGGCCTCCTCCGTGGATCCAGACCATCACCGGCCGCGGATCGTCGTCTTCCCCAGCCGCCGTCCAGACGTTCAGGAACAGGCAATCCTCCGATGTCTCCGGCAGGGCCTCTCCGGTCACCATCGCCAGAACCGGTGCCTGCGGGCAGATCGCGCCGAACTCCGTCGCGTCGCGCACGCCGCTCCACGTCGACGCCGGTTGCGGCGCCTTCCAGCGCAGTTCCCCGACCGGTGCCACCGCGAACGGAATGCCGCGGTAGACGCTCAGGCCGGTGTCTGCGTCGAGAACCTCGCCTTGCAGCTTGCCGGAGTCGATCTTGACGACGGTCGAGTCGGTGCCGGCGCCGGGGGCCGCGGTCGCGAACAGGAGCGCGGGAACCAGGATGGCGGTCCAGTGGACTCGGTTTCTGCGGCAGCGGAGTTCGGCCATGTTGCCTCCGGGGGTTCGGTCTGGATGGTGTGATCAGGGAGGCGACTCTACACGGCTGGTCGCTGGCCGCTCGGACGAGTCGGCGGTGCGCTAGAATCGTTCGTGACCACTTGAAACGACTGCCGTGCGGCAGTCACGATGAGGAGATGATCAGGATGCCGAAGTCAGTCAGGGTTGTTGTCGCGGTCGTTGGTCTGTCGCTGCTCGGACTGCATGTCGAGCCCGTTCGCGCCGGCGAAGCCGAGGTGCCGGAACCGGCTGGCGCGGCCGGTTCGGTCTCGTCGCCGAGCGAGGACGGCTGCGTCGAGAGCGCCACCACGCTGTGCCTGCAAGAGGGCCGCTACGAGGTGACGGTCGACTTCACGGCGAACGGCGAGACGATGCCCGCAAAGGTGGCGAGGCCTCGCACGGACGATTCCGGGCTGTTCTACTTCTTCGCGCCGAACAACTGGGAGATGCTGCTGAAGGTGCTCGACGGCTGCGGCGTCAACCAGCATCACTGGGTGTTCGCGGCCTCCGCAACCGACGTCGGCCTGAACCTCACGGTTCGGGACACGATGAGTGCTGCGAGCAAGACCTACATCAAGGATCCCGGTGAACCGGCGCCTGCGATCACCGATGTCGGAGCGTTTCCGGACGCCTGCGCGGCTACCAGCTAACGCAGCAGCAGTCACCGGTAGAGCCCGGCAAGCGCCCGGATCGACTCCTCGATCTCCCACGGCGCCGCGTCGGGAACGCCGCAGCGGGCGATGACGTGGGTCATGCCGATGCGCTCGCGATAGCGGTCGAGGCCGGCGCGCACCTCGTCGCGCCCGCCGACGACCGCCCAGTTCCCGATGTCCGCCAGCTCCTTTTCCTGCACGAGACGGGTGCCGGCCCGCGCCATCCTGAGTGCCTGCGCGGTCAGGGCGGAGCCCACGCGCTCGCAGGTGGCCCGGTCTTCCGAGATGAAGACGGTGCGCATGACCGGGACGATCGGTCGCGGCGTCCCTTGCGGAAGGGCCTCACGATGGAGTTCGTGGTTCCTCGTGAGGCGGCCGATCGTTTCGAGGGGAGAAGACAGGTAGGGCAGGCCGAGTTCGCCGGCCTGCTTGAGCGCCAGCGGGCCGAACGCGGCCACCCATAGTTCCGGATGCGGCTGCTGCACCGGCAGCGGCGCGATGCGCACGGGTTGGCGCGTGCCGGGTTCGCCGACCTCGATCGCCTCGCCGACCCAGGCCCGCTTCATCAGGTCGAGCGATTCGAGGAAACGCTGGCGCTTGGTGCGGGGATCGACGCCGAAGGCCGCGAACAGCGCCGGCCGGAAACCGCGGCCCAGGCCGAGGATCACGCGGCCGTTGGAGAGGCGGTCGAGGACGGCGACCTCCTCGGCCGCCTGGAAGGCGTTGCGAACCGGCAGCAGGTAGGAGGTGGTGCCCAGCCGCAGGTTCGTCGTTCGTGCCGCTGCCGCAGCGAGAACGACGATGGGCGAGGGGCAGGCCGCGGCGCCTGTGAAGTGGCTTTCGGGCAGGAATAGCGAGTGGAAGCCGAGCCGGTCGGCGAATTCCGCCTGGTCGGCGATCGACCCCGCCTCGTCGCCCAGGTAGTTGACCCAGGGGGTCAGCCCGATCTCGATGCGGCTCTCCTTCAGCCGGCTCTCCAGTCGCTGAAGCTCTTGCCTTCCGAGGCGAGGTCCGCCAACAGGGCCGAGGGCTGCCAGAAGTCGTCGCCCGTCTGGTCCGCGAACTCCCGCATGCGGTCGGCGACCTTGCCGAGGCCCACGCTGTCGCCCCAGTGCATCGGGCCGCCCCGGTAGACCGGCCAGCCGTAGCCGTTGACCCAGATCACGTCGACGTCGGACGGCCGGATCGCGATCCCTTCCTCCAGGATCTTCGCGCCCTCGTTGACCATCGGGTAGAGGCAGCGTTCGAGGATCTCCTCCTCGCCCACATCACGCTGCGCGATGCCTTTGGCTGAGCCGAAGTCGCTGATGATCTGCAGCACTTCCGGATCGGGCGCCGAGGCGCGGGTTTCCGGATCGTAGACGTAGTAGCCGCGGCCGTTCTTCTGGCCGCGCCGGCCGGATTCGCAGAGGATGTCGCGGATGTCGCGGGATGCCGACTCCTTCTCGTTCCAGCCGATGTCGAGGCCTGCCAGATCGCTCATCGCGAACGGACCCATCGGGAAGCCGAAGTCGTACAGGACGCGGTCCACGTCGTAGTACTTCGCGCCTTCCAGGATGATCTGCTGCGCCTGCTGCTGGCGCTGGAACAGGATCCGGTTGCCGACGAAGCCGCGGCACACGCCGACCAGCACCGGCACCTTGCCGATCTGCTTGGAGATCGTCATCGCGGTGTGGATCACGTCTTTCGCCGTCTTCTCGCCGCGCACGACCTCCAGCAGGCGCATGATGTTGGCCGGCGAGAAGAAGTGCATGCCGATCACGTCCTCGGGCCGGCTGGTGGCGGCGGCGATCTCGTTCACGTCGAGCGCCGAGGTGTTCGTCGCCAGCACCGCGCCCGGCTTCACGATCCGGTCGAGGCTGGCGAAGATCTCCTTCTTCAGATCCATGTTCTCGAACACGGCTTCGATCACCAGGTCGCAGTCGGCGAGCGCTTCGCGCTCGGTCACGCCGCTCAACAGGCCCATGCACTGGTCGACCTGTTCCATCGTCATCCGGCCGCGGCTGGCGGTCCGTTCGTAGTTCTTGCGGATGACGCCGAAGCCGTGGTCGAGCCGGCCCTGCTCGGCCTCGACGATCGTCACGGCGATGCCGCGGTTGGCGAAGTTCATCGAGATGCCCCCGCCCATCGTGCCGCAGCCGAGGACGCCGACCTTCTCGATCTTCCGCATCGGGGTGTCGCGCGGCACGTCGGGCACCTTGGCCGCCTCGCGCTCGGCGAAGAAGTAGTAGCGCTGGGCGATCGACTGCTTGCCGGACATGAGCTCGCCGAACAGCTTCCGCTCGTAGTCGAGCGCTTCGTCGAAGGACATGTCGAGGCCGGCCTCGATCGCCCGCACGTTCGCTTCCGGCGCCTCGAAGCCGCGGGTGCGGCGGGCGATCTTCCGCCGGAAGCCGTCGAAGATCTCCTCCCGCTTCGCCCGTGCCTCGTTGACCTTCTCCTCCAGGTCGCGGATCTTCTTGAGCGGCCGGCCCTCGGCGATCAGCTTCTCGGCGAAGGCGACGCCGCCCTCGAACACGTCCTCGACGATCTCGTCGATCAGGCCGCCCTCGAGTGCCTCCGCGGCGCCGATCGGGTTGCCGATCACGCACATCTCGAGCGCCTTCGGATAGCCGACCAGCCGGGGCAGCCGCTGCGTGCCGCCCGCGCCCGGCAGAATCCCCAGCTTGACCTCGGGCTGGCCGAAGCGGGCCGATGCGACACCCACCCGGTAGTGGCAGGCCATCGCCGTCTCCAGGCCGCCGCCCAGGGCGGTGCCGTGGATCGCCGCCACGACGGGCTTGGTCGCGTTCTCCATCGCCTCGATCGCCTCGTTGAGCCCCGGTTCCTTCATCGGCTTGCCGAACTCGGTGATGTCGGCGCCGGCGATGAACGTACGGCCCTTGCAGACCAGGAGCACCGCGGCCACCTGTTCATCGGCCTCGGCCTTCGCCAGTCCCTGGACCATGCCGGCGCGCACACCGTGGCTGAGCGCGTTGACGGGCGGGTTGTCGATCACGATCAGGGCGACCTGGCCGCGGACTTCGTAGTCGACCATGTCGGTGAGTGCAGTCATGTCGATGGTGTCTCCTGGCGCGGGCGCGCCGGTGCGTTGACGTGGGGATCGTTGGTGAAACGGGCCGGTATCGTAGCCGTTCAGTGGCCGTGGCCAAGCACGTCCAGGAACCGACGGATCCGGGCCGCGTTTTCGCCCAGGTCGCCGACTCCGACCTGGGACACGGAGCGTACGTCGATGGCCGTGCCCGCGGCTTCGGGGCGTACGCGGACGGCGACGAAGTCGATGAAACGGAACCAGGGCGTGACGTCCGAGAACTCGAAGCGCCCGTTTTGCGGGTCTTCGAGGATCGGCGCCCAGCCGAGGTCCTCGGCCGCGTGGCGGACCCGCCACGCCGCTTCGTCTCCTGAGATAGCGAGATGGAGCGTGTCGATGTCGGGGTAGGCCCGGCGCTGCTGATCGGGTACCGCGGCGCCGCCGCTCGGATAGGCGAAGCCGGCGCCGCGGCTGTCCTGGGCGGCTGCGGCCTCGAAGGCCGGCGGGTCGTCGATGTTCGTCGTGATGTCGTGGATCGGCGGCGCCTGCGCGGTTGCGTAGCCGAGCACGAACACCCAGCCGAGTACCGCGACGGAGAGGAGCGCTCCAGCCCACGCCTGCGACGCCCCGCCACGGCGCTGGTTGCGGCGGGTCCGGAGCAGGCCGATCAACCCGAGGAGCAGGCCGAACAAGACGCCCAGGGGCATCAGAAAGGAGAACAGGGCGAAGCCGAGGAGGGGCGAAACCAGGCCGAACCGGGCCTCGAGCACACCGATCAGACCGACCACGAGCGCGGTGGCCGAGATCAGCGGAGACGCGAGAGCGGTAAGGGAGTTCATCGCGGCGGAGGGTAGCAGGCCGGGACTTGCTACGGTCGGGCCGGCCGCTGCTCCCTCCTGTCGACATGCCGCCATCCTCTTCTCCATTGCACGACTCACGTTTGGCGCTCGCTGCGCTGAGCGGCGCCGCCGGTTCCGTCTGTCGCCTGGTGGGTGGAGCGGCGGTGGCCGTGGCGCTGGCCGCCTGCGGCGCCGGGCCGCCGGACGGGACGTCCGAGCCGCGGCGACCGAACATCGTGCTGTACGTCGTGGACACGGTCCGCGCGGACCGTCTGGGTGTCTACGGTTACGAGAAGCCGACGTCGCCGCGGCTCGACGCGTTCGCGGCTGGCGCCGTTCTGTTCGAGAACGCCTACGCCCAGTCGTCGTGGACGCGGCCGGCCGTGGCCTCCCTGTTCACCGGCCTGCTGCCGCCGGCGCATCGCACCGTCGGCCGGCGTTCCGTGCTGCCCGAGGACGCGGATACCCTGGCCGAGATCCTGGCCGCCAACGGCTACGAGGGCCTGGGGCTCGTCCGCAACCCGAACGTCGGCCGTGCGTTCGGCTTCGCACAGGGCTTCACCCGCTTCCGCAGCGAGGATCGCGAGCGCGACGAGACGATGCTGGACCGTGTTCGCTTGTGGCTCGATGAGCGACAGAGCGCGGACGGGCCGTTCTTCCTCTTCCTGCACGCGATCGACCCCCACGGCCCCTACGACCCGGCGCCGGAGTTCGAGGAGATGTTCGAGGCCGGCGGCGCGCCGGCGCACTACCGCACGGTCCGTTACCTGCTGGGGTTGAACCGTGGCGAAGTGGAGCCCGAGCCGGGGACCGCCGAGGCGCTCTCGCGGCTGTACGACGCCGAGGTTGCCCAGAACGACCGTGCCTTCGGCGACTTGCTCGACGAACTGGAGGACCGTGGCCTGGCAGAGGAGACCGCCGTGATCTACGTCTCCGACCACGGCGAGGAGTTCGCGGAGCACGGCCGCTGGGAGCACGGGCTTTCGCTTTACGAGGAGGTGTTGCGGGTCCCGCTCGTCATGCGCTTGCCCGGCGTGCCGCCGCGGCGCGTGGAAGCACCGGCCCAGCACGTCGACGTCCTGCCGACGCTGCTCGGCTATCTCGGCATCGAGGCACCGCCCAACGACGGGCGGAATCTGCTGGCGGCGCGCCGCCGCGGCGACGATTTGCCGGATGTATACACCCACCTCGACGTCGACGGTCACCGTGCCGCCTCCGTGATGCGCGGCCACTACAAGCTCGTGCTGCCGCAGTCACCCTCCCAGGGAACCGAGCCGATGCTCTTCGACCTGGATGCGGATCCAGGCGAGTTGGAGAACCTGGCCTCCGAACGGCCGGATATCGTCGAACGGATGCTCGGGCTGTTGACCGAGCGGCACCTGGCCGACGAAGTCGAATCCGCGGAAGAGATCGAGGACGATCAGCTCGACGAGGACGTGCGCCGGCGCCTCAGGGCGCTGGGCTACGTGGACTGAGAAAAACGCCCCGGCGCGAGTTCCCGCAGGCAGCCGGCCAGCAACTCGACTCCTTCCTGGATCATGGCGACGGAGGGGCAGGCGTACGCCAGACGCAGGAACGGAACGTCTTCGCCGCCGGTGTGGTAGGCGGCGCCGTAGCCGTAATCGAGGCCGCGCTGCTCGGCCATGTTGAACAGTGCGGCACGGTCCACTTCCCTGGGCAGGCCGACCCACAGGAACATGGCCCCGGCCGGCTTTCGCCAGGTGCAGATGCCGCCCAGCTGCTCCGCGAGCGCGGCCAGCAATGCGTCACGCTTCGGCAGCAGGGCGGCGTTGTTGCGCTCGATCTGCGCGGGCAGGCGGCCGCGCAGCAGTTCCGCCACGATGCTGGATGACAGCGTGCTCTGGCCGGCGTCGAAACGCTCGTCGAGAAACCGCTGCTGCAGCGGCTGCCTGGCCAGGAGATAGCCGATACGGACGCCGGCGCCGAGGATCTTGGACAGCGAGCCGATGTAGACGACGCCCTCGCCGTTCGCCAGCGCGTAGAGGCTCCGCGGCGGCCGCGGCGCGTCGTCGTAGTGGACGTCGCCGTAGCAATTGTCCTCGACCAGGAGGACGTCGTAGTCGCGCGCGGCCTCGATCATCTCGAGTCGCCGCTGGCGGGGCATCACGGCGCCCGTCGGGTTGTGGTAGGTCGGCAGCGTGTAGATGAAGCGCGGCTTTTCACCGGCCGCGGTCAGGTTCTCCAGTGTCCGGCGGAGCGCGCCGATGTCCATCCCCTGCTCGTCGAGCGGCACGCCGACCAGGCGGTAGCCGAGGCCCCGGTAGGCGCCGAGAGTGCCCGAATAGGTCGTCTCTTCGGTGATCACGATGTCGCCCGGCTCTTCCATCAGCACCCTGCCCACCAGCGTCACCGCCTGCATGGAGCCGTTGGTCAGCGCGATCTCGTCGGGGTCGAAGTCCGTGCCCTCGCGATCCGCTTCGCGCCGGGCCAACACCTCGCGCAGACCGGGATGACCCAGGTCGCCGGGGTAGAAGGCGAAGTCCTTGCCGATGTCCAGGATGGCGCGGCCGGCCGCCTCGGCCATCTCGGCCGCCGGGAAGGCCTCGGGCGCGGTCATGCCGACCCGCATCGGGATCGGATTCAGAGGCGGGTGGCTTGAGCGTGGGGCGTCTGTCATCGCGGCGGGGACTGTAGCAGCGGCCGCGGGCTGTTACCCTCTGCGGCCCTCGACCCTCGACCAAGGAGAAGCGCACGATGAAGGATCTCTTCGACCTCACCGGCAGGGTGAGCGTCATCACCGGATCGACGAAGGGAATCGGCAAGGCGATGGCCGAAGCCCTGGCTGCCTTCGGCTCGAAGGTCGTCATCTCGAGCCGCAAGGCGGATGCCTGCGAGGCGGTCGCGGCCGCGATCAATGAGAGCGGCGGCGAGGCGATCGCGCATCCCTGTCACGTCGGTCACAAGGATCAGTTGGATCGGTTGGTCGCGGCGACCCGCGAGCGCTGGGGGAAGATCGACAATCTCGTCGTCAACGCCGCTGTCAATCCGTACTACGGATCGAGCCTGGGCATTCCGGACTCGGCTTTCGACAAGGTGATGGAGGTCAACATCAGGAGCGTCCACTGGCTGTGCCAGATGGTGATTCCCGAGATGCAGGAGCGCAAGGACGGATCGATCGTCATCGTCTCCTCGGTCGGCGGCTTTCGGGGCAACGCGGTGCTCGGCGCCTACGCGATCTCCAAGGCGGCCGACATGCAGCTCGCGCGGAACCTCGCGGCCGAATTCGGTCCCGACAACATCCGCGTCAACGCGGTCTGCCCCGGGCTGGTGAAGACGGACTTCGCCCGCGCTCTGTGGGAGGACCCGCAGCGCGAACAGGCGGTCGCCGGAAGAACGCCGCTCCGGCGCCTCGGCGAGCCGGTCGACTGCGCGGGCATCGCGGTCTACCTCGCCTCGCGTGCGGGCTCGTGGACGACGGGCCAGACGTTCACCGTCGACGGCGGAGTGCTGGGCTGCGGCTAGGAACGGAGGAGGCCTCGCGGGTTCGACCGGGGCGGCTCGGCGGGTGACCGTGCCGTTCCGGCCTCGAGCCCGTTGCCGCTCGGCTCTGGGAGCTGCGGCTCTCCTGGTCCTGGCGGGCGGCGCCGCGGGCGCCCCTGCGGTCGAAGCGCAGGCCGGTGGCGTCTTCCTGGCGAGCGGCGTTCGCGTCGGCGAAGTCGACGCGGAGTCGGCGATCGTCTGGACGCGAACGACGGCCGAGCCGCAGCGGCGTTCAGGCCAGGAGATCTCGGGCCGGCCGGTGGTGACGCTGGCGCCCGGTATCGAAGTGTCGTCCCTCGAAGGCGCCGTGCCGGGCGCACCGGGCGAACTGCGGATCGTGTTGCGGCCGGCGGCGCCGTCGGACGAGGCAGGCGGCGTCCCGGTGAGACGGATCTCCGGCTGGCGCCCGACCGGGGCTGAACGCGACTTCACCCACCAGGCGAGATTCGACGGCCTGACTCCGAACACTCGCTACCTGGTCACGGTCGAGGCGAGGCCCGCGAACGGCCACGCGGACGGGCCCGCGACGGCGATCGAGACCGCGACCTTCCGCACCGCGCCGGCCTCCGGCCAACGGTTGCCCGTGCGGTTTACGGCGATGACCTGCCAGTACTACGGCCGCCGCGACCGCCCGGACGGCTTCCGGATCTACCCGTCGATGGCGACGGCTCGGCCTGACTTCTACCTGTCGATCGGCGACAACGTCTACTACGACAACGAGTCGCCGCGCGCGACCTCGGTCGAGCTTGCCCGCTACCACTGGCAGCGGATGTTCACCCTGCCGGCGATCGCATCGTTTCTGCGCTCGGTGCCCGGCTACTGGCTCAAGGACGACCACGATCTCCTGCGGAACGACTCCTGGCCCGGGGTCGAGCCGGGCATCTCCGCGCCGATGACCTTCGAGGAGGGCCAGGCCGTCTTCGTCGAGCAGACGCCCGCGCCGGAACGCCCTTACCGCACGGTCCGCTGGGGCAAGGGCGTGCAGCTCTGGCTGGTCGAGGGCCGCGACTTCCGCTCGCCCAACGACATTGCGGACGGCCCCGGCAAGACGATCTGGGGGACCGAGCAGTGGCGGTGGCTGCGAGACTCCCTGCGCGCGAGCGACGCGGACTGGAAGGTCCTCGTCTCGCCGACCCCGATCGTCGGCCCGGACCGGAGCAACAAGGCCGACAACCACGCCAACGCCGCCTTCAGCCACGAAGGCGACGCGATCCGCGAGTGGTTCCGCGCGAACCTGGACGACAGCTTCCTGGTCATCGTCGGCGACCGCCACTGGCAGTACCACTCGGTTCATCCGGAGACGGGACTCGACGAGTTCTCGGTAGGCCCGGCCAGCGACGCCCACGCCGGCGGCACACCGGGCGAAGACCCTGACTACCACCGCTTCCACCGCGTCGGCGGCGGGTTCCTCAGCGTCGACGTCGACTGGGTCGGCGAGCTGCCGCGGATCGTTCTGCGACACCGCGACGTGTCCGGCCGGGTGGTCTACGAGGTCGAGCGGCTGGGTTTGTAGCGATTCAGATCACAGCCATCGGTACCGGCAGCCCGGCCACGGGCGACCGCGTCCGGAAGATCGAACCGCTGCTTCCAGGCTCCTTCGGGTCGCCGGTGGTGACGACGTAGACGTCGCGCCGGTCGCTGCCGCCGAAGCAGACACTGGTGATGTTCTTCGCGGGGACTTCCAGGTGGCTGAGGATTCGCCCAGTGGGATCGAAGCGGGTAACGCAGCCCCCGGCGACGCAGGCGACCCAGAGGCAGCCTTCCTCGTCGACGGCGAGGCCGTCGGGTCGGCCGCGGTCGGGTTCGGCGATCGCTCGCCGGTTGACGCAGCGGCCGTCGTTCGTGACGTCGTGGGCGATCACGTGGCCCCTGGCTGTGTCGGCGTGGTACAGGGTGCGGCCGTCCGGCGAGAAGCCGATGCCGTTGGTCAGGCTGATGTCGCCGTAGAGCTCGGTCGCTTCACCCTCCGCCTCGATCCGCCAGCACTCACCGGGTGTCCGTTCCTTCTCGCCGGTGAACGGGCTCGTGCGCATCGTTCCGCAGATGACGCGGCCCCGGGAGTCGGCGAACAGGTCGTTGAAGCCGGGCGTGTCAGGCGGGTCGAAGAGGATCCGGGTCACGCCGTCCCGGACGTGGCAGATGTTGCGGCCGGAGCACACGATGCCGCCGTCGGCGTGGAGCGCGATGCCGCCGACGCCGCGGCGCTTCGGCACGACGGTTTCGATCTCGCCGTCCGGGCTGCGGCGGTAGACGCCGCCGTTGTGGACGTCGCTGAAGTAGAGGCGGTCTTGCCCGTCGACCCGCGGTCCTTCGATCAGGGTGTAGCCGGATGCCAGGAGTTCCATGGGGCGGGCACTGTAGCAGCGGCTTCAGCGCGCCTGGGAGCCTGCGCGGCAGAAACTGGGTGCGCCGGCGTCCTCGCCGGCATCCGGCGCGAAGCGCCGGCTTCTGGACCTTCTGCCGCGCTAGCGCCAGCGGAGCCCGAGCCAGGCGGCGGGGTGCAGGAAGATCAGGACCGTGATGATCTCGAGCCGCCCGATCCACATGTTGAGCGAGAGATACACCTTGATCGCCGCCGGGAAGTGGGCGTAGTTGTCGAAGGGGCCGACGTCCCCGAGCCCGGGGCCGATGTTGCCGAGCGTGGCGATGCTGGCGGTTACGGCGGTCTCCATCCCCACGCCGGTCAGCCCGACCACTCCGACGCTCAGGGCGAACAGGACGAGGTAGAGCAGAAGGAAGGAGACGATGGCGTGGATGACATCCTCCGGGACCCGGCGGCCGTCGAGTCGCAGGGGCCGCACCGCGCGCGGGAAGACGGTGTGGAACAGCTCGAGCAGAGATGACTTGGCGATCAGCCAGATACGCACGAGCTTCGGCCCGCCGGCGGCGGAACCGCCGCAGCCACCGCAGAACATGAGCAGCAGGAGAATCGTCTGGCTCGCTCCCGACCAGAGCGCGAAGTCCTCCGTCGCGAAGCCTGTCGTGGTGATGAGGGTCAGCGCCTGGAAGCCTGCCCGCCTCAGAGTCTCCTCCGACAGCGCTCCGGCCCTGATCCAGTCCCACAGGGACACGTCGTCGCTCTTCAGCGTGCACGCCAGGAGCAGGGTCGCGACGAGGACGATCAGGAGGTAGAGACGGAACTCCTCGCTGCGCAGCAGGGTCAGCGGCCGCCCCCGGATGGCCTGGAACTGGAACGCGTAGTTGGCGCCGGCGAGGAGCATGAAGGCCATGACCGTCCACTCGATCGCGGGGCTGCTGTACCCCGCGATACTGCTCGGATGCGGCGAGAACCCGCCCGCCGAGACGGTCGAGAGGGAGTTGCAGACGGCGTCGAACAGCGGCATGCCGAGACGGACGAGGAGTCCGGTCTCCAGGACGGTCAGGCCGACGTAGAGGGTGTACAGCGCCACCGCCGTGTTGCGAATGCGGGGTGTTAGCCGTTCCTCCGTCGGTCCGGGCGCCTCGGCGAAGAACATCTGGCGGCCGGCGATGCGGAGGGCGGGCAGGACGGCGATGAAGAGGGCGATGATGCCCATGCTCCCCACCCACTCGCTCAGGCTGCGCCACAGCAGAACGCCCTCGCTGGCCGCATCGAAGTCGGTGAGGATCGTGGCGCCGGTGCCGGTCAGCCCGGACATCGACTCGAACAGCGCATCGGCGGGCTCGAAGCCGTTCACGACGTAGGGGGCGGCACCGACCAGGACCAACAGCAGCCAGGACATGCCGACGGTGGCGAGCCCTTCCATGCGACGCATCTCCAGGCCCCGCCCGGGCAACAGGCGAGACCCGAGTCCGAGCAGGATGGCCACGACCGCGGCGCCGAGAAAACCCGTCGCGCTGCGGCCGTTGCCGTAGGCGGCTTCGACCGCGGAGGGCGCGAGCAGGACGACGCCGAAGCAGCCGACCAGGGCCAGGGTCGTGCGAAGTACCAGTGAGCCGCGCACGCTAGCTCGCGCCGCCCGTCAGGCCGCCCCGGGCGTCAGGCCGAAGGTCGGACCGACGAGTGCCGCGCTCTCCGCCGTGGTTACGATCAGCAGGCGGTCACCCGGTCGCACCTCGTCTTCGCCGCCGGGCACGATGGTGTTGTATTGGCGCAGCACTCCGCCGACGATCACGCCGTTCGGCATGTCCATCTCTCTCAGCTGACGGGCCTCGAAGTCCTCCGGAACGACGACTTCGACGACTTCCGCGAGGCCGTCCTCGAGCGTCGCGCGGTACTCCAGCCGGGGCGCCTGGATCTGGTGGAGGACCTCGGCGATCGCGGCGGATCGGGCGTTCAGGGTGACGTCGATGCCGACTCGCTCGAAGAGGGCGCTGCTGGTTTCGTTGCTGACGCCTGTGACCACCTTCGGGATCCCGAGCTGCTTCGCGATCAGGGAGCAGAGCAGGTTCGTCTGATCGTCGCCGGCCATGGCGACCAGCGCATCGCTGCGCGCGACGCCGATTTCCTCGAGCAGCCTAAGGTCCGTTCCGTCGCCGTGGAAGACGATCGCCCGGCCCACCTGGTCGGCGATGTCCTCGCAGCGCCGTCGCGAGGACTCGATGATCTTCACTTCCGGCCACAGGCCGCTCGTGAGGTCGCGCGCGAGGAGCCTGCCGGTGCGGCCGGCGCCGACGATCGTCACGCTGCGGACCACGGTTTCGGGAGCGGCGAAGAAGCGCTTCGCTACCTGGCGAAGCGGTGTGCGCCGGCCCATGAAGAGCACCTTGTCGCCGGCTTCCAGGCGGTCCGGTCCGCGGGGCACGGTCAGCCTGCCGTCGCGCACCCTGCTCACGACGAGGGCGTTGCTCGGCAGGGGCGCCTCGGCGAGCGTGGGGCCGCAGAGCGGGGAGTCGGCCTCCAGCCTGTACTCCACGAGCCAGATGCGGCCGCGGTGGAAGCTCTCGACATCGAGGGCCCGAGGCTCGAGCACGATGCGGCCGATCTCCCGGGCCAGTGACCACTGCGGCCAGATCAGGTGGTCGATGACCTCCTCGAGAGTGGTCTGCTCAGGGTCGTTGAAGCTCTCGTGGTGCTCGTCCTGGGTGATGAAGCAGTACGTGGTGCATTGCGCCCGGCCCCGCGCCGCCAGACAGGCGATGATGTTGCGCTCGTCGGAATCGGCGCAGGCGACGAAGGTGTCGCCGTCGGAGATCCCTACGTGCTGCAGAACGGACCGGCTGGCCGCCGGCCCCACCGTGATCTGCAAATCGAGGTTCTCGAACCGGTCGCGGGCGGCCTCCGTCGGCAGGATGACGAAGACGTCCTCCTCCCGCGCCAGCGAGGAAGCAAGCAGATACGCGATGTCGCCGCCACCGGCGATGACGACAGTCACAGTGGAGACGATACCGGAGCCGCGCTCGCGGGCCGCGTTGCGAGATCTAGAAGATGCGCGAGAAGCCGCCGCTCTCGCTGCTGAGTCTCGAGTTGACGACGTTGTTGTAGATCGAGCCGAACGTGTAGCGGAGCTGGATGCCGCCGCGGAAGGAAAGGTCCGTTTCCAACTGACGTCTGGCGACCAGGACCTCGGCATCGGTCGCGCCGCCCTTCGGCAGGTAGATCTGGTCCCGGATCCTCGAGATGCCGGCGTAGACGTCGAAGCTCAGCCCGCGCACGATGTGGTACTCGACCTCGGTGTTGAACTCCACCCGGCTGCGGTCGAAATCGTCGATGAAGTGGCTGTACTGGAGGTCGAGGTGGGCTTCGCCCCAGGGCCGCTCCATGCCGAAGGCGATGTACGCCCCCTGGTCCGTGAAAGTCTCCTCCAGCTTGTCGAAGACGGTGATCTCTTCATAGTCGAGACGCGTACCGCCGATGAAGTAGGCGAATGTGAACTCGCGTTCGGACGACTCGCTGTAGGGGAAGTAGTTGTACTCGATGGCCGCCGCTGCGCGGTAGGAGTTGTCCAGGTTCAGGAAGGTCGAACGCCGGCTGCTGGCGCCGACGCCCACTCCCCAGTGCGGGGCCAGGGTGCGGATCACCTGGCCGAAGTAGCTCGTGCTCCGGGAGACGTTCTTGAAGGTGCTGCCGTCCTCGAACTCGAAGTTGCTCTCCCGGTAGGAGTAGAAGACGCCCATTCCCATCCGCCACAAGTCCGTGGTGCGGCCCGCCGAAGCGCTCGTCTGGTAGGACTGCGAGTCCCTGCGATCCTCGCTTCGGAAGTCGGTGTTCAGGCGCAGGCGGTAGACCCAGTGGTTCCAGGGGTCGTCCACCACCAGGGTGTGTGGCTCGTCCTCCGCTTCCCCGTTCTGGAACTCCACGACGAGTCCTGCGGCCTGCGGCGTCTCCAGCACGTAGCGCACCAGACCCAGTTCGAGGAGGCGCTGGATGCCGCGCCGGCGTTCGTCGTCCGTGTCGGTGTACGACGACGCGTAAATCAGCCTCTGATCGGTGCCTTCGAAGCGCTCCAGACCAATGAAGTTGAACGTGTACTCGCGCGAGTTGCCGCCGCCCTGGATGGTCACGAGGACGTGGACTTCGGCGTCCTGGCGATCGCGCACCCAGTTGACGTAGGTGATCTGGGTGCGCAGGAACGTGAAGTCGCAGCCCCAGTCGCAGTCGAGGTAGAGACGCAGGGCTTCCGTGCCGTCGGTGGTCTCGAGCGCCGGCGCCGCCGCCTCAGCGGGCCCGGTCAGGCCGGCGAGAGCGAGCAGCAACAGAACCGGGAAGATCGTGCGCAAGGCGCGGCGTTGTCCATCCCGGACCGGCTTCCGCGATGCCTCGCCCCGGGTTCCTCGAACGTCGCTATGATGCCGGATCGACTCCCGTGAGTTCCGCGGTGACATCTGTTGCGTGGCCTTGTGGCGGCTTCGGTGGTTGGGCGAAGGGCGGCGGCTGATGCTCCGGTGGAAAGTAACACAGCGAAGAGAGAGACTTGGAGGCGTGAACAGGCTCCCGTGTGACCGACCGGCGGACCGGCGGGGAGATACCCGTTGAGCGTCTTCGATTCCGCCCCGTCAGGCGCCGTTCCTGTGCGCGAAACACGGCCCGCGAGCGAACTCTGGCGGCGTGTCAAGGCCCTGATCAAGTGGCCGTTCTACGTCGTCTACCAGCGCCGGCTCGAGTCGAAGGTGCGAAGCTGGAGGCTGCCCCAGCACATCGGTCTGATCATGGACGGGAACCGGCGCTTTGCGCGCCAGCAGAGGCTGGGCAACGTGAGCGCCGGGCACTTCCGCGGCGCCGAGAAGCTGTGGGAAGTACTCAACTGGTGCTACGAGGCGGACGTTTCGACCGTCACGGTGTGGAGCATGTCGCTCGACAACTTCAATCGCTCCGCGAAGGAAGTGCAGGCGCTGTTCGATCTGTTCGAGGAGAAGACCCGGGAACTCACGAACCACGACGATGTCCATCAGAAAGGCATCCGGGTGCGGTTCCTGGGCCAGATCGAACTCCTGCCGGAGAGCCTTCAGACCGCGATCCGCGAGGCGGAAGCGGCAACCAGCGGCTACGACCGCTACCGGCTGAACATCGCGATGGCCTACGGTGGCCGCGAGGAGATCGCGAGCGCCTTCCGCAACTACCTGCTCGACAACTCGGCGGTCGGCAAGTCGCTCGACGAGGTCGCGGACGAGTTCAGCGCCTCGTCGATCGAGCGCTATCTCTACACGTCGGGCCAGCCCGAGCCCGACCTGATCCTCCGCACCAGCGGCGAGGTTCGCCTGAGCGGCTTCCTGCTCTGGCAGAGCACCTACTCGGAGTACTACTTCTGCGATACGCACTGGCCCGCCCTGCGTAAGATCGACCTCCTGCGCGCGTTGAGGTCGTACAGCAGCCGCCAGCGCCGCAGAGGACGTTGAACTCAAGGACCCGAAACGAACAGGACAGCCGCCGTAGCCGCCCGACCGTGACCCGCGGTCGGGCGAAACAGCGACTGGGAGTAGCAAGTGAACAAGACAGCACGCAAGTTCTTCATTGATCTGTTGGCCGCGCCGAGCCCCTCGGGACACGAGGAGCCGGCGCAGGAAGTCGTTCGCGCCTACGCGGGCAAGTTCGCCGACGACGTTTCGACCGACGTTCACGGCAACGTGATCGCGGCGGTGAACGTCGAGGCCGGCGAGAAGCCGGACGGCCGTCGCGTGCTGTTCGCCGGTCACTGCGACCAGATCGGCCTGATCGTCAGCTACATTGACGACAAGGGCTTTCTGTGGGTGCAGCCGATCGGCGGCTGGGATCCGCAGCAGCTCATCGGTCAGCGGATGACCGTGTGGGCGAAGGACGGGCCGGTCCCGGCGGTCATCGCCCGCAAGCCGATCCACCTGCTCGACATGGAGGAACGAAAGCGGGTGGTCAAGATGGAGAACCTCTGGCTCGACATCGGCGCGACGGATGGCGACGACGCGAAGAGCGCGGTGCGGGTCGGCGATCCGGTGACGCTCGACCTGGGGTTTCAGGAGATGCGCAACGGCTTGGCGAACGCCCCGAAGATGGACAACACGACCGGCCTGTGGGTGGTCATCGAGGCGTTGCGGCGCGTCGCCAGGAAGAACCCGAAGGTGGCGGTGTACGCGGTGTCGACGGTGTGCGAGGAGATCGGCCTGCGCGGCGCTCGTACCAGCACTCACGGCGTCGACCCCGACGTGGGCATCGCGGTGGACGTCACCCACGCGACGGATTGCCCGACGATCAGCAAGCGCCAGGAGGGCGACCTGAAGCTGGGCGGCGGTCCGGTGATCGTCCGCGGCCCGAACATGAACCCGAAGGTCAGCGACCGGCTGGAAGCGGTCGCGGAAAAAGAGAAGATCCCGTTCCAGTTGGCGGCCCTCGGACGAGCCGCGCCGAACGACGCGAACTCGATCCAGATCACCCGCGCGGGCGTCGCGACCGGGCTGATCAGCGTCCCGAACCGGTACATGCACAGCGCAGTCGAGACGATCTCGCTGGACGACATCGATCACTCGGCGGATCTCCTGGCCGGCTTCGCGGCGTCCCTGACCCCCGACGAGTCGCTGATTCCCTGACGGGCTCGGGCCGGTGGGCCCCAGAGGCCACGCGGGTTCGGCGTTTCGACCCACCCCGTCCTTCGCGCGTGCTCCATGACGAAAGCGCGTAGTATTCGCCGCCACAGCCACGTGCAAGCGCCAAACAGGCGACACAGGGAGGCAAGGCCATGCCGATGAAGAATCGTCTGCGCGACAAGATCGACAACGGGGAGCCGGCGCTCGGCGCCTGGCTCGCGTTCCCGGACACGCACAGCGCCGAGCTGATGTCGCGGCTTGGCTTCGACTGGGCGACGATCGACATGCAGCACGGCCTGGTCGACTACCAGCGCGCGACGGAGATGCTGCAGGCGATGACCGCCTCCGACACGACGCCGATCGTCCGCGTGCCCTGGAACGAGCCGGGGATCATCGGCAAGATGCTGGATGCCGGCGCCCACGGGATCATCATCCCGATGGTGAACAGCCGCGCGGAGGCGGAAGCCGCGGCGGCCGCCTGCCGGTACCCGCCGCGCGGGAAGCGCAGCTTCGGTCCGTTCCGCGCCGGTCTGCTCTACGGCGGAAACTACCTGGAGGAAGCGAACGAGCAGATCTACTGCATCCCGATGATCGAGACCCAGCAGGCGCTCGACAACCTCGACGACATCCTCTCCGTGCCGGGCCTCGACGGCGTCTACGTCGGTCCCAGCGATCTCAGCGTGTCGCTGGGTCTCCGGCCTGCCGCCGACCAGGAGGACGAGAAGTTCACGGCGGCGATCGACAGGATCCTCGACGGCTGCGAGCGGCATGGTCTCTTCGCCGGGGTCGCCGGCACGGTCAAGGAGGCCCCCAAGCGGATCGGGCAGGGATTCCGCTTCGTCGAAGTGGCGCGTGACGGCGGTTCGATGGCAAAGGCGGCGCTCCAGGACCTGCGGACGGTGCGGGCGTCGATGGAGGACTCCTGAGCCCTCTGCTCCGGGAACGAATCGCGGCCACGAGCGTTTTCCATGTAGCGGCGGGTTCCGGAGACGAGGCACGCCGCGACGATAGACTGGCGCGAGCCGGGTGGAACGAACGCGGAGACAGGAGAGGAACCGAACGATGTCGAGAGTGAAGCTCTGGTTGGTGGTTGGTCTGGCGCTGGCGGTTGTGGCCCCGGCCGTCGCACTGGACGACGAGGAGAAGAAGGTTCGCCGTATCGAGGTCAAGAAGATCAAGGCGGCGGTGGATTGCGAGGGCGATGACTGCCCCGAAGCAGTGTCGCGGGTGCTCTTTGTCGGCGACGACGGCGATGTACGGGTGCTGCACGGCGACGACAACGAATGGGTGGCCGAGGACAACGTCCGGACTCTCGAGGCTGACGACCACGACGTGGTCCTGATCGAGGCGCACGAAGCTGATGGCCACGATGTGGTCCTGATCGAGGCACACGAGGTTGACGGCGAAACCGGCGAGTCGGCGCGGCGGCACTTGCACCGGGTGATGCAGCGACTCGGCGAGCGCGGTTCGCGGCTGCACCTGCGGCACGGCGGCGGCGCGTTTCTCGGCGTGCAGCTCTCCGATCTGACTCCGGAGCTTCGCACCCACTTCGGCGTCCCCGAGGACGCGGGCGTCATGGTCGGCAAGCTCGTCGACGGCAGCCCGGCCTTCCGTGCCGGCCTCGAGGTCGGCGACATCGTCACCGCCGTCGACGGCGAGCCGGTCGCATCCGCAGCGGCGCTGGCGGGGGCCATCCGCGGCCACGAGGACGGCAACACCGTCGTGCTCGAGGTCTGGCGCGATGGCCGGATGCAGAAGATCAGCGCCACGCTGGAGGAGCGGGAGCGACGCGTCGAGATGTCCAGCGCGGTCTCGGCCGCCGCCGACGGCCAGTCCGAGGCCCGCGTCATCGAGGTCAAGGTCGACTGCGAGGATGGCGAAGACTGCACGGTCGATGTCGAGAACGCGAACTCCTTCGAGTTCGCGGCCGCGGCCTGCGGCGACTCGGGCGAGTGCGAGGTGAGCGTCGACTGCACGGGCGGCGACTGCGCCTGCACCGTGAACGGCGAAGCAGCGGACTGTTCCGAACTCGGCCTCTGATCGCGGGGCGTTGCTACGATCCGCGCGATGCGCGCGGGCGTCTATCGCGGCCCCGGTGAAGTAGCGGTCGCCGAGCGGGCGCTGCCGGATCCCGGCCCGGGCGAGGTGCGGCTTCGGATCACCGCCTGCGGCCTGTGCGGGACCGACCTGCATCTGGTTCACAGTCCGAAGCCGATCATCGAGCCGGGCTCGATCATGGGCCACGAGATGGCGGGCGTAGTGGACGAACTGGGAGCCGGTGTCTCGGGCTTCGAGGCCGGAGAACCGGTGGTTGTGGAGCCGCTAGCCTCCTGCGGCGACTGCGACCCCTGCCGCGAGGGCCGGGATTCGATCTGCCGGAGCCTCGAGCTCTACGGCCTGCGGCGGCCGGGCGGCTTCGCGGACGCCGTTGTCGTGCCGGCCCATCGCCTTTACCGTGTTCCCGGTTCCCTGTCGCCGTCCCTTGCCGCCCTCGCTGAACCGTTCGCGGTCGCCGTCCACGGCCTGCGGCTATCGGGCGTGCCCGGGAGCGCGGGCATCGCGTCGGCAGCCGGCGCGGCACCTGTCGGTGCGCCGGCCTTCCGGCCGGCATCCGGCGCGGGCGCGCGGGAGGGGCCACCTTGCGCCCGCAGACTCCTGGTTCTTGGCGCCGGCGCGATCGGTCTGGCGGTCGTTGCGGTCGCCCGCGAGTGGGGCTTGGGTCATATCGCCATCACGGCCCGCTATCCGCACCAGGCGCGTCTGGCCCGGCAGCTCGGCGCCGACGAAGTGATCGATGCGGCGGAGGGCGGTGATCTTGATGGCTACGACGCCGATCTCGTGGTCGAGACCGTGGGCGGTCTGTCGGACACGATGACGGCGGCCGGTATCGCCCTCGCGCCGGGCGGCACGATTTGCGTACTGGGCGTGTTCATGGGCCTCTTGACCCTTGACCCCCTCGTGCTGCTCGGCAAGGAAGCACGCCTGCAGTGGTCGAACTGCTACTCGCGCCGGCCCGGCGAGGCCGACTTCGGCGAGGCGGTGCGGATTCTGGCCTCGTGCGGCGATGTCTTGACAGGCCTGCTCACCCACGAGGTGCCGCTGGAGGAGATCGAGCGTGCCTTCGAGATCGCGGGCGACAAGCGGTCCGGGGCGGTCAAGGTGACCGTCATCCCCTGAGACCGCGCGCCGGCCGGGTCAGACCTCCGGCCAGTTCGGGTGCCAGGGGCGGGCGCGCTCGAACAGCCGGGCCGCCCGCAGCACGAGATCGTCCCGGTGGCGCGGCCCCACGATCTGCAGGCCGACTGGCAGGCCGGCGTCGGAGAAGCCGGCGCGCACCGTCGCCGCCGGGTGTCCGGACATGTTGAACGGAACCGTGAACGCCGCGACTCCTGCCGGCACCTGCTCTCGTCCCTCGGTATGGGTGGGGAAGGGACCGCGGGCCGGCGGCGGATCGTAGGGCACGGTCGGCGTCAGCAGCAGGTCGAAGCGGTCGAAGACGTCGCCGCACCATTGGTTCAGTCGTCCGCGTTCGCGGGCGGCAGCGCCGAACGTCTCGGGCGTCATCTCCCAGGAGCGCTCGAGCGCCTCCGCGAACGAATGCGTCATGTCCTGGCGCTGGTTGCGCAGCGGTTCGTGGATCTGCCCGGCGATCAGGAAGTTGCCGAGCGTGCCCCAGGCCGCCGTGAGCATCGGCGGACCCGCCGGTACCTGCTCCTCGACCGGTTCGACCGGGAGACCGGACTGATCGAACACGGCCGCCGCGTCCGCGGCCACCCGCGCGACGTCCGACTGCACCCTCGCGTAGCCAAGGTCCGGCGACCAGGCGATGCGGACGGAAGACGGGAGGCCCGACTCGAGCACTTCGCGGTAGCTCAGACCCGGGTGGGGCAACGAGCCCGGATCGCAGGGCGAGGGGCCGGCGACCAGGTCGAGGAACAGGGCCCCGTCCTCCACTGTGCGGGTGAGGGGGCCGTAGACCGCGGTGCTGCCGTAGTCCCAGGCCTTCATTGGCCCGCGCGGTATCCGGCCCTGGCTGGGCTTCAGGCCGAAGGCGCCGGTGAAGCTGGCCGGAATCCGGATCGAGCCGCCGCCGTCGGAGGAGGTGACGAGTGGCAGCACTCCACCCGCCAGCACCGCGGAGGAACCGCCGCTCGAGCCGCCGGGAGTGCGCTCCAGGTTCCAGGGCGAGCGCGTGACACCGAACAGGGGGTTCTTGGTGATCGCCGTGAACCCGAACTCGGGAGTGTTTGTCTTGCCGACGACGATGGCGCCGGCGTCTCGAAGCCGCGTCACCTGGGTCGAGTCCGCCTCGGCGACCGAGTCGCGGAACACCCGCGAACCCATCGACGTCACCATGCCGGCCACGTCCTCGAGGTCCTTGACGCCGAGGGGCACGCCCTCGAGCGGCCGGGCGTCACCGGCAGCGCGGCGGGCGTCGGCCGCCTCGGCGTCGGCCAGCAACTCTCCGCGCGGCCGCTGGCTGACGACGGCGTTGAGCTTCGGGTGCGTGGCTTCGACGCGCTCCAGGGTCGCGTCCATCAACTCGACGCACGAGAGTTCTCCGGCCGACAGAAGGTCGAGGAGCTGAATCAGGCTGAGGCGGTCGAGGTGCATGCCGAATCTCCGGGCTGGTCCCTTGGAGCGCGGAGAACAACCGGCAGCGCGAGCAGGAACAGCGTCCAGCGCTGGATCTCCGTGTCGCGCCAGTTCGCCTCGAACAGGCCGGCGACGTTCAGCGCCAGGAGAGCGAACAGGACGCCCAGGTAGAGGTCGGCGCGCGGCCCGGCCCGTCCTCCTTCCCGGCGATAGCCCTCGAACGCCATCGCCGCCGCCGCAGCCATCAGCCAGAGATAGGCGAGCAGTGACGGGATGCCGCGGCTGGCGGCCATGTGGACGAACGTGTTGTGCAGGTGTTTCACCCGCGCGCGGACCGAGGTCGGATGGCGGTAGGCCGGGTACCACTCGCGGACCATGGCGGGGCCGATGCCCGTGAAGGGGCGGTCGGCGATCATCTGGCCGCCGGCCCACAGCATGCACAGGCGGTCGTAGTTCGAGGGATAGCGGAGTTCGATCATCGACGTCGCTCGCTGCCAGTAGGTCGGCCACAGGGTCGGTGCAACGGCTGCGAGTGAGGCGGCGGCCAGGACCAGCGCGGCCGCGAAACCCAGGAAGACGCGCCGGCGCTGAAGGGCCATCGCCGCGACCGCGAGGGCGAAGGCGCCCACCCAGGCGCTGCGGGTCAGAGTCAAGGCCAGCGCCCCGCCGACGAGTGCCAGACCGATCCAGTTGACGCGCGAGCGCCAGCCGCCCGCTCTGCTGAGGCGGCCGGCGATCAGGGCGAGGCCGAGCAGGAGGACGCCAGAGAAGGTCATGTAGTGCGAGAACGGTCCGGGGATCCGTTGGTGGAGCGGGCCATAGTCGGTGAAGGCAAACTGCGCCAGGCCGTAGACGGCGAGTACGGCGGAGATTCCGACCAGGGAAGCGATGGCGACCCGCGCCTGGCGTTCGCCACGGACGAGCAGGAGCGCAAGCGGCAGGGTCAGGACGGCGTAGAGCGTGGAGAGCTCCTTGAGGCTGGTCTCCGGATCGTAGGAGAAGACGGCCGAGAGCACGAAGCAGCCCGCGTAGAGGCCTAGGGGGAGCAGGATCCGCCGCCTCCGTCGCCGGTCCTCCTCGGCCGTGGCGAAGTGGAGCCGCCGCCGTCGGATGGCGGCCCAGATCAGGGTGAAGAAGAGGAGGAAGTTCGACAGCGCGATGCCGAACGTGGTGACGAGGTGGCTCACGAAGAGCCAGAACCCCGCGTTGCCCCCCGCCTCGCGGCAAGGCCGGATCAGAGCGCGCCGGATTGCCGCCATCGCCCCTCGCGCCGCACTCATGCCGGCAGTCTACGCTCGCAGGTACGTCGGCCGTCACACACTGGGTGCGCCGGCGTCCCCGCCGGCCAGTTGAAGAACGGGCGAGGCGTTAGCCTCGCTCCTTATCTCCCCCGGCTCCGCACACCGGTCACCGTCAGCCCCGCCCGCGACACCGCGACCTGAATGTCCCGGAGCCCGTCGCCACCCGCCTCGATCCCGGGCGGCGGCTCGAAGGCGATCAGGTACTGCGAGCGGAGCGCTCGCTCGATCTCGCGGTAGACGCGGTCAAGGTCCTCGACCGAGTCGGCCGTGTGGTAGCGGCCGCCTGTTCGTTCGGCGAGGCGCCTGAGCGCCTCGGTGGTTGCCGGGTCGGAGACCCTCAGGGCGATCGGGTAGACGACGACGCCGGCGAGTTCGACCTGCGCCAGCACGGGCTCGAAGTCGAGGTTGCTGTCCGTGTCGGCGCCGTCGCTGAGCACGACCAGGGCGCGCCGGTCCGGACGACCCGCGAACGACGACACGGCGTAGGCGATCCCGTCGTAGAGGCGGGTGGCGCCCCATGCGCGCAGGCCCTCGGCGGCGTAGCGGAGCAGGCGCGTGTCGCCCGAGAAAGGCGCCAGACGGTCCAGGTCGTGGTTGAAGACGATCAGGCTGGCGGTGTCGCGATCGGTCAGGATGCCCTCGAAGAAGCGCTGCGCGCTGGTCGCGGCGACGCGGACGCCACGGCCCATCGAACTCGAGATGTCCATCAGCAGGGCGACCGTGAGTGGCCGGTCGGCAAGGTTCCGGAAGTCGCGGATCCGTGCCTCGACGCCGCGGTGCAGAACGCGGAAGTCGGCCGCGTCCAGTCCCGTTGCCGGCCCCGCCTGCCGGCCTCCGACGGAGACCAGCAAGTCGACGAGACGCACCTCGATCTCGTCCGGCGCCCCCGGCCCGAGGAAGACGAGGTCCTCGACCGTTTCGCCCGTACGGAGCGTGGCGGCGGCCCGGACGAAGCTCAGCGGCAGGCGCAGCCCGGCCGGAACCCGGCATCGAAACGGCGGCGCGGTCATGCTCTCGAGGAGTTCGGCGTCCAGATGACAGTCGACGCGGTCGAGCTCCCGGCCGGACGGGACGTCGACGCGCACGGACAGGTCGAGCGCTTCTTCGATGAAGGCCGGGTCCGGGCGCTCGAGCGCGATCGAGAACGGGTGCTCCTCCCGCTCGACCTCCAGTGCGTGACGGGCCAGGAGCGCTCCCGCCGCGTCGTGTCCCCGGACCTCGATCTGGTGGCGGCGGTCCGGCAGATGGATGTCTTGCACGAAGGGAGGGGCGTCGACGGTTGCGACCGTCTCGCCGTCGCGAAGGAGGACGAGCCGGGAGACGGCCGGGCTGGCTACGACACGGGCGGTGAAGGTCGAACCGAGGACGCGGCCCTCGGGCGCCAGCAACTCGACGCTCGGCGACTGGTTGAGGGCGATCGTCTCGCGCCGGCTCAGTAGGCCGAGGCCGGGGACGTCGGGCTGCACGTCCAGCGCCGGCACCTCGAGCGTGCTGCTCAGGCGGAGAAGCCCGCGGCCCAGGTGATCCTCGGCGCGGATCTCGATCCGGTAGGCGCCTGCCGGCAGCCGCCGGTAGAAGTCGAGGGCGATGTTTGCGTTTCCGCCGCTCACGTGATGGGTGACCACGAAGGCGTCGGCCAGCCGGTCGCGCAGGAAGACGTCGCCGGTGATCGTCACGCGATCGAGGATCTGGCCGGCGCCGATGGCGGCGAGGTGTTCGGGCGGCAGTCGCAGCCGGCCGCGCATCGCCGTGCGCCGGTTCTCGGTACCGACGGCTTCGAAGTCGAGCGCAACGCCCGGCAGGGCCATCGCGTCCACGTCCAGCACTGCTTCGACGCGAAGGAAACGCTCGACCCAGCTGGTGTCGGACGTTGCGCTCACCCAGCCTAGCCGCTCGATGAAGTCCCGCCAACCGACGGCGCGTCCAAGCCGCCGCTCCAGGCGGCGGCGCTCGGTTGGGGTCAGGCAGCGTCGCCGCTCCGCCTGGTCGAGCACCCTGGACGCGCCGGTTGGCGGCGCCTCGGCGGCGCGACCATTCCCGTCCGGCCGTACCGGTTCGAAGGTCAGATCGACGCCGGAGGACGGCGACCACAGCCGCAGCGATCGCGGGTCGAAGTTCACCTGCTGGACGAACACCAGGACGATCTCGTCTTCGTCAGGGAGAGGCGGACGGCCGAGCTGGTGTTCGAGCCGCCAGCCGTCGTAGGTCCAGATCTCGATGCGCCGGAGTTCCGACTCGCAGGGTTCAACCGTCTGGCGGTAGGCCGGCTTGCCGGCCAGGAGCACGGCGCGATCCATCGCCGGCGACCGTTCCCGGAGCTGGTCGCGGGCCTCGCGGTTCTCCTGCCAGCGCTCGAGCAGACGCTCCGGCCGGGCCGCCCAGAAGGCGCGCAGGAAGCGCTCGCGCGCGCCCGGACCTTCCAGACGCTCGAGGGCGCGACGCTCCGCTTCGGCAAGCAGCGGCTCCACTTCCGCGAGCCACTGCTCGTAGAAGTCCGTCAGTCGCGCCTGCGGCCGCCGGCTGCCCTGGGCTGCGGCCGGTGTCGCGGCAGCAGCGAGAACGGCTGCCGCGATGAAGAGCGCCGGTGCGGCCGCGCCGACGCGGCCGCACCGGGGAACGAGCTGTTTCGGGCGGGCCGAGCCTCTACTCCGGGAGGAGCGCCTTGATCGCGTCGGAAGGCTCGAAGACGCTCGGGTCGACATCGTCGAAGGTCACGGAGTCGATGGTCTGGGTGATCTCCATGCCGAAGGACGGGATGCTCGTGGTCGTGGATGTTGCGAACAGGACGCCGCCGAACTCCTTGTACTCACCCAGGGTAGTGCTCGTTTCCATGGTGCCCATCTCGCTCGTGGTCGTCGACTCTTCGCCGATCAGCAAGCCGGTCTCCACGGCGAAGTAGCGCGACGACTCGTTACCGTCAACGTCGACGAGATCGATCCGGTAGGCAGCCTGATCGTCCCATTCGGTCTCGCCGACCGCGGTCTGCTCGGAGTAGAGCTCGTCGTACTCCAGGTCTCCGTGGATGCGGGTCTGGTTCTTCAGGGTGCTCAACTCTCCGCCCTCGAGCAGGCGCGCGCCCTGCATCGGGTCCTCGGACCATCCGAACTCGCCGTTGAACCCCTGAACGTTGCTGCCGAAGCCCGGGATCTCGATGTTCAGGAGGCCCTTGTCGGGTGCGGCAAGGTAGATCGTCGCCTCGCCTGACAGGCCCATCGCCGGCATCTCGAAGGCGCCCTTGATCGTCATCGAGGTGTGCGTGCGGATGGCGTCTTCGCCACCGATCGCTTCGACGTGACGGGCGATGATCTTCTGCTCCTCCGTCAGCTCCGGCGGTGGAGGAGGCTCTGGTGCGGCCGCGGCCGGGGCTTCTCCGGCTTCGTAGGCGGCGCAGCCGCCGAGAATGAGGCCGCAGCAGGCGAGTACGAGCAGAGCGTTGCGGCTGGTGATGTTGATGGTCATGGATGATCTCCTGGGTTCCTTGTGTGTGCGGGTTCGTGGCACGGTCTACTCCGGCAGCAGCGCCTTGATCGCGTCCGAGGGTTCGAAGACGCTTGGATCGACGTCGTCGAAGGTGACGGACTCGACAGACGTGATGATCTCCGTGGCCATCGAGACGATGTTCATGGTGGTCGACGTGGCGACCAACACTCCGCCGAAGTCCTCGTAGTCACCGAGGGTGATCGCCATCTCCATCGGCCCCATGGCGTTCGACTGCGTTCCCTCCGTACCGATCAGGAGCCCGGTCTCCTTGGCGAAGTACTGGGACAACTCGTTGCCGTCGACATCGACGACGTCGAGTTGGTAGGCGGCCTGGCCGTTCCACTCGGTCTCTCCCGCGGTCGTCTGTTGCGAGAAGAGGTCGTCGCGCTCCAGCTCGGCGTAGAACCGAGCCTGACGCTTCACCTGGGCCAGCATCTCGCCTTCCAGGATCTGTGTGCCCTGCATCGGGTCTTCGATCCAGCCGATCTCTCCGTTGTAGGCCTGGACGCTTTCGCCCATGCCTGGCGTCTCGCTCTTGATGATCATCTTGTCGGGGGCGATGAAGTAGGCCGTCGTCTGGCCGGACATGCCTATCGCCGGGATTTCGACCGCGGCCTTGACGGTCCTCGAGGTGTGCGCGCGGATCGCTTCCTCACCGCCGAGAGCCTCGATGTGGCGGGCAACGATCTCCTCGGGCGAGGGCAGTTCGTCGTTGGCGGCGAGGAGCGGAGCGACGGAGAGCGTGGCTCCCAGGAGCAGGACGGAGCCGGCTAGCGAGAGAGCCTTGCGGCGCTGGAGGAAGAGGGACATGGAGAGTCTCCTGTGTTGGGTCGCGTGCTGTCGTACCTGACTACGCAGAAGCGATGGTTCGGTTGCGGTTGCCGGTGGGTGACCTAGCTGGCCCACTTGCGGGCCGCGGCCAGCGCCTCCTCGGACGGTGGAATGGTAGGCCGCAGCCGTGACGTCGTGTTGAACGGTTCCGTGTCGATCTCGTCGAGGCGCACGTCGCCGGCGAGCACCGCCCGCTTCCACGCCTGCTGCTCGTCCTCGCGAGCCTGAAACTCCGGCATCACCTCGCGGGCGAACAGTTCCAGGCTGCTCATGATGTCCTCGTGGGTGTTCTTGCCGGCCTGGTTGAGCAGGATGACTTGGTCGACGTGCGCCCGTTCGAGTTCCCGCAGGCGCTGGCGGATCGTCTCCGGCGAGCCGATCAGTTCGCTGTCCGAGCGCTTCCGGCCTTCGGGGGTCTGCTTCCATTCCTGGTAGCGCTCCCAGAAGTTGTTCGTGCCGGGTTCGAAGGGGCCTTCCTTGTTGTAGAGCTGGAGGGCGAACTGGAAGAAGGTCCAGCCGTCGGCCTTCCGCTGCGCTTCCTCGTCGGTCGGCGCGCACATGAAGCCGCTGACGGTGGCCAGGTTCGGGTTCGTCTGGTAGTCGCAGAGCTTGCGCTGGTCGCTTGTGAACGTGTTGTAGTAGGCGTTGACCCAGGCCCGTGCGGAGTCGAGATCGGCGAACTTGAAGCACAGCGCGCCCATGCCGCGGTGCGCGGCGTAGCGAATCGTGTCGAGCTGTGAACAGGCGACCCAGAGCGGCGGGTGAGGCCGCTGCAGCGGCTTCGGGATCACGTTGCGCAGCGGGAAATCGAAGTAGTGGCCGTGATACTCCCAGCCCTCGTTCCAGAACATCGGCAGGCAGGCCTGGACGGCCTCTTCCCAGACGATTCGCTTGTCGCGGAAGCTGCGCCCGAAGGGATGTAGCTCGGTGACGCTCGAACCCTCGCCGAGGCCGAGTTCGACGCGGCCGTTCGAGACCAGGTCGAGCGTCGAAACCCGTTCGGCGACCCTGGCCGGGTGGTTCGTCGTCAACTGGACGATGCCGTGGCCGAGACGGATGTTCTTCGTCCGCTGCGACGCCGCGGCCAGGAACACCTCGGGCGCCGAGCTGTGGGAGTACTCCTCCAGGAAATGGTGCTCCACTTCCCAGGCGTAGTCGTAGCCGAGACGGTCGGCGAGTTCGATCTGTTCCAGCGAGTTCTGAAGCAGCCGGTGCTCCGAGTCCGGCCCCCAGGGCTTCGGTAGCTGATGCTCGTAGAAGATGCCGAATTTCATAGGCGGCCGACAGTACCACTGCGGGGCAACCACTGGTCCGCGTTCCGATGGAAGGACTGCTAGGGTCGCGCGGCGGAGGTAGCAGGCAATGGCAGCGATGACAGCGGGCGAGATCCGGGCGGCGTGTGGAGAACTGGCAGGCTGGGAGGCGGATGTGGAAGCACCCTCCATCGCCCGGGAGTACCAGTTTCCCACCTTCCCGGCGGCGGTGCGTTTCGTCGACTTCGTGGCTGAGTTGGCTGAAGCGGCGGACCATCACCCGGACATCGACATCCGCTACAACCGGGTTCGTCTGACCCTCAGCACCCACTCCGCGGGCGGTGTGACGGAGAAGGACTTCGCGCTCGCCCGTGCGATCGACCATTGCTGATTCGCTAGCTCGGCAGGCATGACTCAGCCTTTGCAAGCGGCGACGCCGCGGCCTGCTCCGGAGGCGCTCTACTATCTGCCCGTCGGCAATGAGGTCGAGCTGTTCCTCGCCGCCTACCGGGCGCGCATGCCGGTGCTGCTCAAGGGGCCCACGGGTTGCGGCAAGACGCGGTTCCTCGAGCACATGACGCATCGGCTGTATCGCGGAGGCGATGCGGGGGCGCGTACGGGGATCGAGACGCCTCTCGTCACGGTCGCCTGTCACGAGGACCTGACCGCGACCGACCTGGTCGGCCGCTACCTGCTCGAGGGCGACGACACGGTGTGGATGGACGGTCCGCTGACCCGCGCCGTGCGCGACGGGTCGATCTGCTACCTTGACGAGATCGTCGAGGCGCGCAAGGACACGACGGTGCTGATCCACGCGCTGACCGACCACCGGCGCATCCTGCCGGTCGAGAAGCGCGGCGAGATCCTGCCGGCGCACCCGGACTTCCTGCTCGTCCTGTCGTACAACCCGGGCTACCAGAGCGTGGCCAAGGACCTGAAGCCGAGCACCCGCCAGCGCTTCGTGGCGCTCGAGTTCGACTATCCGCCTCCCGAGGTCGAAGCGGAGATCATCGCGCACGAGGCGGGAATCGATGTCCCACTGGCCCGGGACCTTGCCGAACTCGGCAGGCGCATCCGAAATCTGCATCACCGCGGCTTTGACGAGGGCGTCAGCACACGGCTGCTCATCTACACGGCGCAGTTGATCGCCGGCGGCATCGGCGTGCGCGAGGCCTGCGTCGCCGCGATCTGCCGGGCGATCACCGACGACGACGAGGTCCAGCGCGCCGTGACCGAAGTCGCAACGACGCTGCTGCCTTAGGCCGTCCAGTCGCCGATGGCCCGCAATGAGCAGGGTCTCAACGAAGCTGTTGCCTTGAGCGCGGTCGCCCTCGACGACGTCGCCCGCGTCCTCGAGATCTACGTCGAGGCGATGCTGGCGCGCCCGGCCGAGGTCCGGCCGCTCGCCGACCTGACAGCCGGCGACAGTTCGCGCGTCGGCCATCTCGACCTGGAAGGCGCGGCGGCCGTCGGCCGGCCGACGACCGACGGCGCGGCCTTCTACCTGCCGGAGGAGATGGATCGGTTGCCGGACAGCCAGGGCAACTTCATGGTTTACCGGATGGCCGTGCTCCACCAGTTGGGCGGCGTGCTGTTCGGCACCTACCGGCGCGGTCCGGTCCGGTTCGCCGACTTCTTCGCCGGGTTCGATGAGCCGGGCCTCGCCCGGGCGCTGTTCGCGCGGCTCGAAGGGGCGCGCATCGACGCCGCACTCGCGCGCGCTTTCCGGGGGGTGGGCCGCGATCTGTTGCGGCTGGTCGACGATGCGCTTGAGTCGTCGCTGAGCCCGGCATCGAGGCCCCCGGCGCGCCGGCAACCGCGGGAAACGGCCCTGTTCGACCTGGCGCGAGTGCTTCTCGTCGAGCAGCGCTCCCTGTTGGCCGCGGACCCAGCCGACACGGATTCGTCCAGCGGAATGTCGGTGCGCCGGCCTGACATCCGACCGCCCGAAGGCGGGCGCTCGGACTGTGACGCGGCTGGCGCGAGAACGCGCCAGCCGGGTGCTGGCCGGCTTTCCGGGAACGTCGACCGTGGCTCGCGCTTCGACGAAGCCGCGACGTTGCTCAACGCCGGCGCCACGGTCGATCACACCCTGCGCGCCGTGCGCTCTCTCTATCCCGAACTCGCCGCCCTGCGCTCGGCTTCCTCCTTGTTCGAGTCCGCCTCGCCCGCCGACGATGGCCCAGCGCATGATCGCGGCGCCGATCCGGCCCCTGAAGCCGAAGCCCAATCGCTCGACGTGCCGGCGCCCGCGCACCACGGCGACCCTGCCCCGGAGCGGGTCGAGCTGCGCCGCGAGTGGCAGGAACTTGCTTCCGAAGTCGAAGTGCGGGACGACGTGGAACCGGGCCCGATCGCCGCCGGTCTGATGGAGCAGTTGCAGGTCGACGAACTGGGGGTGCTCAGCCTGCAGGACGGCGACCTCTCGGGCACGGCCGGGCTGCCACTGACAGACGTCGACGTCACGGAAGCGATCGAGGCCGAAGGAGGCGACGAGGAGGCGACGCCGCTCGAACTCGACGCCGAGGAGTTGGCGGCCCGCCTCGAGGAACTGTCGAAGCGGCTGGAGCGCGAGCTGGCGGAGGCCGGGCTGGACCGCGAACAGGTCTTCTACTACGACGAGTGGGACCACGAGCTGGGTGGTTACCGCCGCCGCTGGTGCCACCTGCGGGAGAAGACGATCGAACCTCCCGGAACGGCCGTGAACGGCGGTGCGACTCCACCGGACCGGTTCGTCGACGAGACGAGGCGCCTACACGCCGACCTGCTGCGGCGCGTCAGGAAGCAGTTCGAACTCCTCAAGCCGGAGGAGTTCCGGCGCATGCGGCGCCTGATCGAGGGCGAGGAGCTCGATCTCGACCGGGTGGTCGAAACCCACGTCGACCGCCGCGCCGGCCGGCCGCCGGACGGCGCCGTCTACATGAGCCGCCGCCGCCAGCACCGGGACGTGGCGGCCGCCTTCCTGCTCGACATGAGCGCCTCCACCGACGCGGAAGCGCCGGTCGACGAGCCCGAGCCGGCATCAGGCCGCGAACCGGAGCCGGAGTACGTCGGCGTCTTCGACGACTTCGACTGGCCGGACAACCCGCAGCCGATTCCCCCGGGACGCCGGGTGATCGACATCGAGAAGGAATCCCTGGTCCTGATGGCCGACGCCCTCGAGACCCTGGGCGACGACTACGCGATCTACGGGTTCTCCGGCTTCGGCCGCAAGGAGGTCGAGTTCTTCGTCGCCAAGGAGTTCGACGACGACCTCGACCGGGAGGCCGAAGACCGGATCGCGGCGATGGAGCCGAAGCGCAGCACCCGGATGGGGCCCGCCATCCGCCACGCGGCAGCGAAGCTCGCCGAGCGCGAAGCGAAGGTCAAGGTTCTGCTCATCCTCTCCGACGGCTACCCCCAGGACTTCGACTACGGCAGCGACCGCGCGTCGCGCGTCTACGGCATCCGCGACACGATGGTCGCGCTCCGCGAGACGGAACGCCAGGGCATCTCCACCTTCTGCATCACCGTCGACCCCGCCGGCCACGACTACCTGCGCGAGATGTGCCCCGAGCGCCGCTACCTCGTCATCGACGAGATCGCCGCCCTGCCGAGTCAGTTGCCGAAGGTGTACCGCGGGCTGACGGCGTAGGTCAGCGGGAGAGCACGCCCAGCGGCGGCGACCCGTCCGGGCTCTCGAAGTCCACGCCGAGCAGCATCGCGATGAGGTCGGCGATGTCGGTCAGCCCCATGCGGTGGACGGTGCGGCCGGCTTCGAAGCCGGCGCCCCAGCCGACGAAGCCGGTGAGGATCTCGGGAAAGTCGGTGGGGAAGTGGCCGTGGGTGCCGCCGTCGGTGGGGCGCACGGCGTCGCCGGAGGCATCGGAGCCGAAGGTGGTGCCGAGCGCGCCGGCCAGGGCGAAGGGGACGCTCGGGCTGGCGCCTATCTCGTCGAGTTCGTCGCGTTCGACGATACGGAACAGCCGGCCGATGGGCTGAGGCAGGTCCGCGAGGATGGCGCGGACCGCCTTCAGCGCCTCTTCGTCCGCTGCGTCCCGCAGGTGAAGGAAGGTAGAGCCGCCGCTGGGGTGAAAGGTGGCGCGCCACTCACCGCGGTCGGGCTCGGTGCCGTGGAGGCCGGCTTCGGCCAGCCAGACGTTGGGCATCACCTGGGTGTGAAGGTCGACGAAGCCGTGGTCGCCGGTGATGACGAAGGCGGTGCGGTCCAGGATGCCGGCGCGTTGCGCGGCGTCGCGGACCGCGCCGATGGCCCGGTCGGCGGCGCCGACGGCGCGCCGGATGCGATCCGACTCCCGGCCGTGCGCGTGCTGGGCGGAATCGGTTGTGATCAGGTGCAGCGCCAGCAGGGCCGGCCGGTGGGTTTCCAGGACGTAGGCCGCCATCACTCCGGTCGTGTCGTCACGCGTGATGTAGGCGGCGGAGTAGTTGCGCAGGTTGAGGCGGCCCGTTGCCTCCCGCTCCAGTTCCTGCCACAGGCCGGGCGTGCTGCCCTCGCGCATCGGCAGCAGGCGGTCTGCGTTGGGGTCGAGCGAGTAGACCTCCGGAACGAGCCAGTCGACCGGCGCGCCGACGGACACCGGCCACGAGATCGCGGCGGTCTGCCTACCGGCCTCGCGCACGGCGTCCCAGAGAGTGGGAACCTGGATCGCCGATTCGTGCCAGTACCACTCTCCACTCTGGCCTTCGGGTTCGAAGGGCCGGTTGTAGTAGATCCCGTGCCGGGCGGGCAGCGCGCCAGTGACGATCGTCGTGTGCGACGGGTAGGTGACCGTAGGAAACACCCCGCGCACGCCCTCGGCGTGTGCGCCGTCGCGGGCCATCTGCTGGATGTTCGGCGCCGGCCAGGAGGAGCCGGGGAGGTAGAAGTCCGGCCGGAGGCCGTCGACCGAGACGAGAACGACGTGATCGGCCCGCGGCTCCGCCTGCGCGGCCAGTGGACCGCTGGCCAGCAAGAGACAGCAGAGGACGGCGCCGGCGACGGCGGGAAGGCTCGGCAGTCCGCGCCGGAGACTGCCGTTCGCGGAAAGCGGCCTCATCTCAGAGGTCCTACACCGCGGCGGCGAGCCGGCCGTCGTAGATGCTCTGTCGCATCTCCTCCAGCTTGTCGAGATAGAGCTGCCGGTACTCGTCGTAGTCGAGGTCGAACGGGGCCTGACCGCGCTCGAAGCCGGCGAAGGTCTGGTTCGGGCCGTCCTCCGCGAACGGGCGCATCGCCTCGACCTGGGCCTCGAACTGGTTGACCAGGTGCGGATGCTCGGCGAGCAGCCGCTGCAGGACGTACACGCCGAAACCGATGTGGCGGGCCTCGTCGCGCTGGATCAGGCGGATGCCGCGGTTGAGCGCGGGCAGCTTGCCCGTCCGCTCGAAAATCTTGTAGTAGATCGGGTAGCTGGCTTCCGCGCCCACGCCCTCGACGTAGAAGTGGTACAGCATGATGGCGTTGAGGAGCGCCTCCGGGCTGTCATCCGTGAAGAGCGCGCGCATCGTCGCCGGCAGGCGCGTAGAGAACATGTCGCCGTGAAGATCCGGGTAGGGGATGTCGACCCCGAAGCGGCCCGGCAGCGCCTCGATCAGCCAGGTCTCGAAGAACTGGACGTGACGGGCCTCCTCGTACATCTGTGCCGTGACGTACATCTCGTCTTCCAGCCGGCCGTCCTGTCGGAAGCGGAACTGGAGCGGCGCGAGTTCGTGGGTCACGCCGCGCTCGCCGACCCGGAAGCCGGAGATCAGGCGGATCAGCAGCTTCCGCTCGTCGTCCGAGAAGGACATCCAGTCGGAGCGCTCGCGCGAGAAGTCGATGTCGGCGGGGTTCCAGGAACGCTCGTGGGACGCGGTGAAGAGTCGTATCGGGAGCGACGAACTGTCGAATGGCATCGTGGACCTCCTTGGAGCGTCGATTCTAGCCCGCCCCGGTGGGTTGGCGGGGCGGGGGAGGCGTCAGTGTAGACGGAACGCCCGGACAAGCAGCAGCATGGCGACCGCCATGAGCAGCGATCCGGCCAGGAGCGGCGCGCCGGGCAACTCGAACGGAGCGGCGTCGGAGGTGAAGTAGCCGAACACGCCGCTGGTGAAGACGAGCGGCGCCACAATCGCCGACAGGCTCATCAGCGACGTCAGGGCGCCCTGGATCTTCCCCTGCTCGGTGGGCTTCACCGTGCCGGCGATGATTGCCTGGACCGCCGGTCCGGCGATGCCCCCCAGCGATCCCGCGAAGATCACGGCGATGAGGACGGGGCCGTTCGGCGCGAGGCCGTAGCCGGCGAAGGCCAGCGTTCCGATGCCGAAGCCGACCAGCACCGCCCGGCGTTCGCCCAGCCAGGTGACCGCTGGCCGCACCAGGAAACCCTGGACCAGCGCCGCTGCGACGCCGACGGCAGCCAGGGCCAGACCGTTCTGGAACTCGTTCCAGCCATAGCGATAGCCGGTGTAGAGCACCCAGGAAGTCTCCAGGCCGCGCTGCGCGAGCGCGAGCAGCAGAAAGGCGACGGCCAGACTGGCGACGAGAGGGTAGGCGCGCAGGTGCACGATGCTCGACACCGGATTCGCCTTGCGGAGCGAAAAGGCGCTGCGGTTCTCGGGCGCCAGTGACTCGGGCAGCACGAGGAAGCCGTAGAGCGAGTTCAGGAGGCAGAGACCGGCCGCGACGAAGAAGGGCAGCCGCAGGTCGATGCCGCCGAGCAGGCCGCCGAAGATCGGTCCGAGGATGAAACCGACGCCGAAGGCGACGTTGACCAGTCCGTAGTTCCGGGCCCGGGTCTCCGCCGTCGAGATGTCGGCGATGTAGGCGTTCGCCGTCGTGATGCTGGCGCCCATCACCCCGGCGACGATACGGCCCGCGAACAGCCAGCCGAGCGATGGCGCGAAGCCCATGACCAGATAGTCCACGCCGAGGCCGAACATGGAGAGCAGGAGGACGCGCCGCCGGCCGAAGCGATCGGAGAGCGCGCCGAGGATCGGGGCGCAGACGAACTGCGCCACCGCGTAGCAGGCGGCGATCGCGCCCACCGCGACGGCGGCGGCTGACGTGTCGCCGCCCCTGAACTGTTCGACGAGCTCGGGGAAGACGGGGATGATGAGCCCGACTCCCAGCATGTCGAGCAGGATCACGGCGAAGATGAAGCCGACTCCGGCCTGACGGCGGGGAGGTGCGTCTGGTTGAGGCATGGTCAGGGCGTCGGGAGAGTAGTACGGCTGGCAGGCGCTAGAGTTGGGGGCATGATCCACATCGTCGAAGCACTGCGGTCCAGGCGGCTGGGCGCCCTGTTGGCTGTAGCCCTGATTGGAACGCTCGCGGCCTGCGGACCGCCGCCGGAGCCTCAACCGGACGTGGACACGTTGCGCGCGTCCTTCATCGCGCAGATCGAATCGATCGATCTCGTGGCCGGGCTCGAAACCGACGGCGACGAAGTTCGCTTCGTTCGCCCCGACGGCTCGGGCGAGGACGTGGAGTGGCGCGTGCGCGTCGACTCCTTCGAAGTGGAGTCCGGGGCAGGCGAGGGGGCGCAGGTGCTAGGTCGCGTACGGTCGGCCTGGAGTGCCAACGGCCGTCCGATCACGGTCCAGCAGGGCCCTGCCGGGCTGGTGACCGACATGCCTCAATGGGTCCTGGACGCCGGTCTGGCGGCCGGCGAATGCTGGGCGTTGTGGGACGGAGAAGCGAAGGCGTGGGGCTGGACGTGACGCGGACCGCTGTTGATCCGCGGCTATGGTCGAAGGACACTGGTTTGCATTCCCGGGTTCACCCGTCTTGGGAGGGTAGTCGGATGAGGAAGAACGAACGGTCGAGAGCCGCGGCGACGATCGGCGCGATGGTCCTGTTGCTCGGACTTGCCGCCGCCGGCACGGTCTTGGCGGTCAACAACAACGCCAAGGATCCGGACTGGACGATTCCCCGAACCGCCTATGGTCATCCCGACCTCCAGGGCGTGTGGGAGAACAACAACGGCACTCCGCTGCAACGGCCCGCCGCCTGGGCGGGCAAGGAGCGCCTGACGGACGAGGAGTTCCAGGAGCTGATGGCGGCGGTCGCCGAGGCGACGAACCCCGGCGCCGACGCCCTGTTCGGCGACCAGCTCGTTCTGGCGGCGATCGAGCGGACGAAGGCGAAGTCCTACGACCCGACGACCGGCAACTACAACCAGTTCTGGATCGCGGACCGCTACTTCACGAAGCGCACTTCGCTCGTCGTCGATCCGCCCGACGGCCTGGTCCCGCCCCTTACCGAACCGGCGAAGAAGCGCCTCTGCAAGCGGGTGAAGCACCTGATGGAGCATCCGGCCGATTCCTGGCTCGACCGGCCGATCGCCGAGCGCTGCATCAGCTACGGCGCCCCGTTCATCTTCCCCGGCTACAACAGCTACCACCAGATCTTCCAGAGCGAGGACCACGTCGTGATCCACCAGGAGATGATCCACGACGCGCGCGTCATTCGGCTGGGCGACGAGTCCGCTCTCGACGACGACGTCCGGCTGTGGAACGGCGACTCCCGCGGCCACTGGGACGGCGACACCCTGGTCATCGAGACGTCGAACTACTCGAAGAAGAACGACTTCATGGGCTCCTCGGAGCAACTCACGATCACCGAGCGGTTCATGCTGACGGACCCGGACACCCTGGAATGGGAGGTCACGGTGAACGACCCGGGTACGTGGACGAAGCCCTGGACGGCGTCGATTCCCCTCAAGCGGACAGAGGACGCGATCTACGAATACGCCTGTCACGAGGGCAACTACGGGATGGAGGGCATGCTCGCCGGCGCCCGCGCCGAAGAGGCGGCCAACAAGCCGAAGCAGCTCGATCCGGGCGTCGTGTTCCGCTACCCGGGACTGATCTGCGACTTCTGATCGGTTCTCGCGATTCGCGGTGATTCAGCGGATCACCCGAACCTCGATTCCCTCCAGATCGACTCGCAGCCACGACCTGTCGGTGGTGAGGACCGGCAGGTCGAAGTGCGCCGCGGTGGCGAGGCAGGCGCGGTCGCCCAGTCCGAGGCCCGCCTGCGCCGTCGCTGGGCGCAGGGCGCCGCTTGACAGGGCCACGTCGGAGTCGAAAGGGAGTGTGTCCATCCTGAACGCCGCCAGAGTGCTCTCCACGTCGGAGCTTCTCCACCCACGATAGTGGAGGAGGGCGGCAACCTCAGCCAGGTTCACTGTGGAGATTGCCGCGCCGTCGCGCATGGCGGCCCCGACGACCTCGGCCCCGGGTTCGCGCCAGATCATGGCCAGGACGGCCGAGGCGTCAAGCACGACATGGGCCACGTCAGTCTCTCGCGGCCTCTCTCCGTCGCTCCGCGATGAACTCGTCGACGGCACTTCCTGTCCTTCCCAGCTTCTCGTCGTACTTGCGGGCCAGGGCCTGGGCGCGGGCAATTGCGGCGTCCAGCGCGGTCTCAACGGTGGTTATCCGGATCGTGTCGCCATCGAGATCCAGGATGACCTCCTGCCGCGGTCGAAAGCCGAGGGCCGCGCGATAGTGGGCGGGCACCACGAGCCTCCCTGCGGAGTCCACGACGGCGGTCGCCTGTGTGGGTGGGGCTGTCAGGTCGTCTACCATAAGCGCAGAGTCTACCATTGACTGGCCTGGTGGCAATCTTGGGTTTGTGTCCCGTCGCTGAGTTGCCGACACGGAGGAATGGCCAGCGGCAGGTTCAGCGACCGAGCATCTTCTCGCGGCGCTCGGCGCGGGTGAACGTCAGGGCGACGATCGCCGCGATGGCGAGGGCGGTGCCGATCCGATTCTGGACCGCCATCGCGAGTACCTGAGCGGCGTCGGTCTCCTGGACGTTCAGAGGGTTCCAGAATGGCGAGACGTTGGGGACCTCTCCCAGCCTGTTGACTATGAAGGCCTCCAGGCCGAGTAGTGCCGTAGTACCCAAGGCACCGGCGGTCTCGCTGCGGAAGAGGCTACCGAGCCCCATCGCGGTCACCATGTAGAAGGCGGCCGCTTGCGCCGCGCCGTGGAGGGTCTGGACGACGGGGAAGCCAGTAAAGAACGTGAAGACGAACACCGCCATCAGGCTGAGGCTGACAAGCAGCATGAGGCCAGCGGCGGCGAGCTTCCCGAGCCAGACCCGACTGGCGCCGCCGGGGACGGTGTAGGCGATCTCCAGCGTACGTTGATCCAGTTCGCCGGCGATGATCCGGCCGCCAAGGAAGGCCCCGAGAATCGCTACCGGCACGCCGATCAGCGTGTTCTGCGCAGAGACAGGTTCGAATGTCGGCAGGCGGCCGGCGATCAGCAGGACGGCCTGGCCCGCGAGCCAGAGCAGTGGTGACAGGAGGAGCAGCCAGTAGCGTCGACCGCCGATCAGCACGGCGGAGTTCCGAAGAACGGTGATCAAGCTACGGCCACTCCGCCTGTCACGGAGACGGTGCCGACGGAGCGGCCCCACGCGCTCTCAAGGAAAGAGTGCGTCACTGGCCCCGGCAACCGCGAACGGTCGGGCAGCGCCAGCAGTGATGTTGGCTACGCGCAGATCGCACCGGCGGCGTCGAAGATGCCGATGCCGATACCCTGGCCGAGCGGGTCACGCATCGCGGTCGCGACTCCGAACACGAAGATGCCGGCGCCCTTCACGGCCAGAGTGCAGGCTCCGGATCGCAGCCCCTTCCCCTTGACGGCTGCCATGTCGGCTTCCGCGAGGGGGCCAAGCTCGTGCTCTCCGATGCCCGATGGGCCGTTCGGGCTGACAGAGTGCGGTTGTTCCGCGAACGCACCGCCAGCACTCAGGACGATTGCTGCAAGCGCGGCTGGCAAGACTCTCTTGATCATGATTCGTTCCTTTCTCCACAGGTCTCTTGTTGCCGTCGACCCTGTTTCGGACAGGCCGACGACGCGGGCCGGCGGTAGGTCCTCCGAAAGCGGAGGACCCTCCCAGGTCCGGAGCGCCGCAACGCCCATTGGCGCGGCGGCGGGAACTGGACCGCCTATGGACCTAGACGGAACTCGGGACGTTTTTCTGGCGGCAGCGCCTTTGCGGGGCTGGGTGGAGGTGGCCGCGTGTTGGTCGAAGGGCGGAACTGTACTTCAGCCGGCGAGCATCTTCTCCCGGCGCTCGGCGCGGGTGAACGTCAGGGCGACGATCGCCGCGATGGCGAGGGCGGTGCCGATGCGGTTCTGAACGTTCAGGGCGAGCATCTGCGCCGCGTCCGCCTCGTCCACGGCGAGCGGGTTCCAGAACGGTGAGACGCGGAACGCGCCGAAGAGCCGGTTGAGGCCGAGGACGCCGATCGTGGCCAGGGAGCCGGCCACGTCGCTGCGGAACAGGGTCGCGAAGCCCATGGCGGCAACGAGGTAGAAGACGACTCCCTGCGTCGCGCCGTACAGGCCCTGGAGAACCGGGAAGTCCGTGAAGAAGGCATACGTCACGCCGGCGAGGAGGACCAGGCTGACCAGGAGCATCAGGATCGCGGCGGCGAGCTTGCCGAGCCAGACGCGATGGGCGCCTCCGGGCACGGTGTAGGCGATTTCCAGGCTGTGCTGGTCGAGTTCGCCGGTGATGATTCGACCGCCCAGGAAGATGGCGAGCACGGCTACCGGTACGCCGATCAGGCTGTTTTGCGCTGCCACCGGCTCCAGCGCAGGCCGCATGCCGGCTACCAGCATGAGCGCCTGTACGGCCAGCCACACCAGGGGCAGCAACGGCAGCAGCCAGTATCGGCGTCCGCCAAGCAACACCGCCGAAGTGCGAAGCAACGTGATCATGCCGGCACCTCGGTGCGCGCCGCGCGTGCGAGCCACAGGTAGCCGTCCTCCAACGTCGGCTCGGCGGGGGCGGCCCGCCCGTCCGGGCGGCCGGCGGCAAGGACGCGAAGGCTGCTCGTGCCGTCGGGTTCGGGCTTGCTGTCGGCCAGCACTGCGCCTTCGGGGAGCTCGGGCACCTCTTCTTCGTCGGCCGTCCGCCACGACCACACCCGGCCCTCGGCTTCTCGCGACAGCGCTGCCGGATGACCGTCGAACACCATGCGGCCGCGGCTCAACACCAGGACGCGATCGCACGCCACGGCCACGTCTTCGACGACGTGGGTCGAGAAGAGCACGATCCGGTCCTTCGCGAGCCGCGAGAGCAGGTTGCGGAAGCGGACCCGTTCGCGGGGGTCGAGGCCGACGGTCGGTTCGTCGACGACGATGATCGGAGGCAGCCGGAGCAGTGTTCGCGCCACAGCCACGCGCTGCCGCATGCCGCCCGAGTAGCCGCCGATCTGCTCGTCGGCCCGCTCATCGAGCCCGACCTCACGCAGCAGGGTCGAGATGCGTTCGGCCCGTTCCGACTTGTCGATCTGGTAGAGGGCGGCGTAGTACTCGAGGTACTGGCGGGCAGTCAGCCGGGGCGGCAGGCCGGCGTCCTGGGGCAGGTAGCCGACGTAACGCGCGAGGCGCGTTCGAACGCTGAGCAGCGGTACGCCGCCGAGCGTGATCCGGCCCCGCGTCGAGTCGAGGATGCCGGTCAACTGCCGGAGCAGCGTCGTCTTGCCGGCGCCGTTCGGGCCGAGTACTCCGACCATGCCACGTTCGACCTCGAAGCTCACTGCGGCCAGGGCCTTGACCGTGTCGATCGGCAGGTCCAGGCCGAACACCTTCGTGGCCGCGGCGCGCCAGAGGCGGAGGATCTGGCCGCGCCAGCCGCGGGTCCGTCGGCGGCGCGCCGACCGCTGCTCCCGGCGCATCGTCTCCAGCCGCGCCGTTCGGCGTCCGAGCTGAACCAGCAGGATGATCGTGGAGACGATGCCGAGTGCAATGAACCCTCCGACTTCAGGATCGGCGGCCATCTCCGGAACGACCAGCCAGGCGAGAAGCGCCCAGGGCAGGAGCGCCGTCAGCACGCCCTCGACGCCGCCCGGTTGCACGCGACCGAGCTCGTCGGCGCGGCCGCGGGCGCGTCGGATCTCGCGCAGCAGCCGGGAACCGATCAGCAGGATGGCGATCAGAACGCCGAGGATGATCAGGCCGCCCGTCATCCGCGCCGCCAGCGCGACGGCGCCGGCGAACAGGAGCAGGAGAGGCAGCAGCCGGTCGCGCGCGTCGGCCGGCTCGAAAGCCTGGCCGCCCTGAGCGGCCACCCGCCTGGCGAAGTCGGCGGTAGCCCGTAGCGCCCGGCGCACCGGTCCGGGGAGGCCGTAGGTCTTGCGCAGGTGGCGGACCACGAGCCTTGGCGGGCCGGCTGCCGTTTCCGGTTCAGGCGACGGCGGTTTCGGCAACAGCCAGACGGTGAGGCCGAGCAACGCCCCGGCGATCAGCACCGTGGTCGTGACCTGCCAGAACATCGACTCGATCACGCCGAACGCGAACAGAGGCGCGGTGATCGCGATCACCACGCCGAGCCAGATCAGCACGACCCAGGGGCCGACGCGGCTGAACAGCTCGTCGAGGCGCCGCAGGAAGACGAAGCCGACCGGAATGACGAGCAACGTCAGCACGGTCGCGGTCAGAAGACCGCCGATCACGAAGGTGGCAAAGGGCGGCCAGAGCTCGTTCTCGCGCCCGGTGGCGATCGACAGGGGCGCCAGGGCCGCGACCGTGGTGGCGGACGTCATCAGGACCGGGCGAGCGCGCTCGCGGACCGCGGCGAGGGCGGCCGCGCCGGCGCTCCAGCCCGCCCCCAGCGTGTGCTGCTGCATTCGGTCGACGAGCAGGACGGCCGGGTTGATCGCCAGCCCGAGCAGGACCAGCGCGCCGAGCAGGGCCATCGCCTCGAAGCCGATGCCAGTCAGCACCAGGGCCCAGACCGAACCCAGCATGGCGAGCGGAAGAGCGATCAGGACGAGGATCGGCAGCGTCAGTGACTCGAACGTCACCGCCAGGACGAGAAAAACGAGCAGGACCACCGGGACGGCGATGCGCCGGAACCAGTTCGTGCTCTCCTGGGAGCGATCGAGCGCGATCGTCGTTCCCGGCGGCCGGTGGATGCTGGCGATCGCCTCGTCGAGGTTCCGGTCGAAGGCGTCGCGCGCCGGGCCCCGCCGCGGCACGTCCGGCGAAAGGGTGTAGAAGACCTCGCGCTCACGGACGCCGTTGTGGTGGGTGATGACCGGGGAAGGCGGCGCCTGCCGCACCTGGGCCAGGGCGGCGACCGGAAGAACTCCCGCACCGGTCGAGACGCGGAGCCGCTGCAGTCCGCTGAGCGACACGTCGCGGCCGAAGCCGCTACCGTCCGGGGGCTGATCGTCGTCGCGGCGGCTTTCCAGCCGTTGTACCACGATCGGCAGCTCCCGCCCGCTGTCGAGCGGATAGCCGGTGTTGATCCTGGTTCCCTCGCGGCCGGCCAGGTTCAGCATCGGCAGCACTTCATCCAGTAGCACGCCGAAGGTGTCGAAGGCCCGGCGATTCGGACTCACGTGGAGCTCGTCCGGCCCCGGACGGACCGCCGGGTAGGCGCTCGCGATGCCCTCGATCTCCCCCAACCGCTCGGTGACCTGGCCCGCGAGGTTGGTCAACTGCTCGTTGTCGTTGCCGGAGAGCACGACCCTCGATGGACCGCCGCCGAGC
>VXSP01000039.1:0-2797 GCA_009837885.1 Holophagales bacterium
CGCCCTTGAACCACGCGGCGCCGTTGCCCGTGCCGCAGCCGGACGGCAATGCGGGCGCCGGCTGATTGGTCACCGCCTGATCCGCGAAGCCCGGCGCGAAGTTGCCGGCGGCGTCACGCAGCTTGCTGCCGTCCGGCGGGGAGTAGCTCACCGTCACCGTCCCGCCGCCGGCCACGGCCGAGTCCAGCGTCACCGACACGGTGGCTCCGGAGATGGTCGCCATGCCCGTACCGCTCCGCCCCCCGCTCACCGCGAAGGCAGAGCCGACCGGACGCGAGCCCGAGTCCAGGTTCTCGTTGAAGGTGACCGACAGGGCCGTACCGTTCACCGTCGCCGACTGGAACGTAGGCGCGGTCTGGTCCACCGGAGTGCCGTAAACGGCTATCCCAACAGTAGTGGGGCTAGTGGTTGTCCCCCAAGTCGTCGCGCTGTTGACTCGCCAGCGGTGCCCGTTCCCGATGGTCCACCCCGGCCGCGCACCCTCGTCCTCATTTGGGACGCCCCCACCCTGGACATCTGTGTCGGCATCCCCGGTGCTGACATCGATCACCACCCAGTAGTCCGTGTCGGCGGCCAGGGTGATCCCGCTGCCGGAGGCCGCGAACTCGACCAGCGCATAGGATGCGGTGAGCGTCGCCGAGGTCGTCAGCGTGCCCAGGGCGGTGCCGTCCGGGGAAGAGCTGGAGTCGCCCTGGATACTCACGCTGTAGACCGGCGCGGTCGTGGCGGAGGACTTGAGGCGCAGGTCCACGCCGGTGAGCTTGTAGCCGCCCGTGCCGCTGCCGGTGGTGAACTGCTGGGCGCGATCACTTCCGAAGGGAACGTCGTTGGTAAGGGTCTGCCCGGTGTTGCTGACCATCGGGGATCTTGGATTGCCGTGCAGGGCGAGGACCCGGGATTCGGGAAAGGGGCTACCCCAGGTCGTGGTGTTCCAAGTCCGATCCCTGTTGTCGTTCCCGATGCTCCAGCCTGCCGACGCGCCGGTATCCTCGTCGTCCTCAGTCGTCCGGTACGTCAGCCACTTACTAGGTGAGTTAGACGCGTTCGCGGTGATGTCGTACACCAGCCAGTAAGTCGTGTTGGCGGCCAGGTTGATGCCGCCGCCGGGGGCGAAGTGCCGGGCGAGCCCGGCCGAGCTGGGCCAGGCCGCCGGGTTGGTCAGCGTGCCCAGGCTGTCGCCAGGGCTGCTGGAGGAGTCCTTGTGGACGCTCACGGTGTAGGTCGGCGCGGTGCCGCTGCCGCCCAGCATGCGGATGTCCGCGCGGGTCAGCTTGTAGCCGGTGGCGTTGCTGCCAGTCGTGAACGGCTGCGCCCAGTCGTGGACGGCGGTTTGGGACCCAGCTAGTGACTGCGAGGTGTTGCCGACCAGCTTGGGCGCGACGGAATAGCCGTGGACGGCGATCATCATGTTGTTGTTGTTGGTAGTAGGACTGGCCCAGCTAGTCGCGGAGATAGCCCTCCGCAGGCGAGAGTCCGCGATGCTCCAGCCCGTCGCCGCGCCCGTATCCTCTGCGTCCGACGCTGTCTGGTACACATCGTCGGTACTCACGGTTGAGACGTCGAAGACCGCGAAATAGGTCGTGTTGGCGGCCAGCAGGATGCCGTCGCCGGGCGCCGTGAACTCGGCGAGGCCGTCGCTGGGCAGGCTGGCCGGGTCCGTCAGAGTGGCCACAACGGCGCCCGGATTGCCTGACGAATCCTGACGGATCTCCGCAACGAGGTTTGCGAGGGTGATGGGGCTCGTACCGTCGCGCTTGAACTTCCAGTCCACGCGGGTCAGGACGTAGCCCCCGGAGTTGCTGCCCGTGGTGAACGCCTGAGCGATATCGGCGAGAGCGTTGATGTTGGTAGCGGTCTGCCCGGTGGTGCTGACGAGCTTGGCCGAGGTCGGCACCGCCGCGGGCGCGTCGTCGTCGTTCACCGTCACGTTGGCGGAACTGGTCGTCCCCACGCTGTAGCCGGTGCCTGTCGCCACCGTCACGGTGACGGTGCCGGTGTCCTCGTCGGTCGTGTCGCCCTGCGTGGTCACCGAGTACGTCGCGGTGGTGCTGCCGCTGGTGATCGTCACCATCTTGGAGCCTTCGTCGGTCGTCGCCACGTAGTCGCCGCCCGACTCCGACACCGTCAGGTTGATCGGCAGATCGGCGGTCGGCGCCGGGTTCGCCGTCACGGTGAACACCGCCGCCGTGCCCTCCGTCACCGCCGAACCGCCAGTGATCGTGATGGTCGGACCCGCGGTGCTCTTCGTGCGGATGTACATCCAACTGCTCGACGCGCCCGAAGTGGGTTGGAAGGTGATCCAGTAGTCGGTCGCCGGACTCAGGTCGTCGGCGGTGGTGTCTCGCCCGACCTTCTCGATTGTCTTCGTGCCTCCGGTAGTCGGAGCGAAGGGCAATTGGCTCCCGGTCTCGTCGGAGGTGCGTACGATGGCAAACGTGCCGTTCGACTGGCAGAGCTTGAGGTTGCCGCTACTGCTGCTCGGAAGGGTAGTGGCGAACGTGACCGTGATGGACGATGAGTCCGAAGTGACGCCACTGAACCACGCGGCGCCGCCGCCCGCGCCGCAGCCAGAGGGCAATGTCGGTGTCATCTGCGCATCCGCAGGCGCCGCGGCCGCGAACGCCGCCAACACGAACGCCGCCGCGAACGACCCCCGACGCATCAGGGCCGCTGCACCGAACCGGCGGTTCCCCGAGGAGGATGGCTTACCCCCCCCCCCCCCCAAAATAGCGGGGGGGGGGGGCCGCCGCGCGCGCCCCCCGGCACGGGGGGGCCCCCGGCGGGCGGGGGGGGGACC
>VXSP01000039.1:2807-60927 GCA_009837885.1 Holophagales bacterium
GGGCTCGGTTTTGTGTATAACCTCCAGCCGCGGCGGCTGGGCTTACCCCCCCCCCCGCCAAAATGGCGCGGGTGGCGGCGCGCCTCGCGCGCGCACAGGCACTTGTGGGCAGCCGCGCTCCGGTGCGCGTCCCTCAATCCTTCTGCGTAGACCATCTCCGGCTCTCTCCAACCTCGCGAACGTGAAGTTCGCTTTACTTTGCACAAGGTGGAGCGCTCACGCATATCCCAATTGGGAGGTGCCATGAGACGGCAGACGCCAGCAACGACGCCAGAGAGTGTTCTATGCGTCTAGCATCGGATACCTCTCAGTTTGCAGGTAATCCACCACAAGGAAAGCGGAGATTCGGCTGCGGCGTTCCTGGCTGGCGCCCTACACAGCGCGCACGGACGCGCCGCGGACGCCGCCGTCGCATCGCCGGCCGCAGTCGCCAACGCCAGGCTAGCGGTCGCCGCCCGATTGGAAGGCGCTACGGAAGCAACCTGATCGCCGCGACGATCAAGGCGCCGAAGCCGATCATCGTCGTCACCGTCGTGGTGACCATCGTCTTCAGCATCCACACCTTGAGATCAGCCACGTCAGCCTTGGTCGCCATGTGCTGCATGCGCTCGTCCACCCGGGCGCGCCAGGCAACCCAGTCGTCCGTCTGCGGCGGATCTGCGGTGGTCGCGTTCGCGGTCGTCATGTCACTTTGCCTCCAACGAGGCGCCCGGAGAACCGGCGAGTTGGCCTCCCGAGTATGACACGGGTCGCGGCGTCCGCGAGCACCGCTAGTAGACTCGCCCGACTTCGTTCCACGGCGGGATCTCCTGGCCTCGCAGGCCCGTCGAGCACTGTCGAGGGAGATCCATCGTGCCGAGCCGTCACTCCATAACCGCCGTGCTGGTAGCCGCGGGCCTCGCCGCCCTTGCCGGGCCGGTTCAAGCCTCGGACGGCACCCTCGACGAAGACACGTTCCTCGAACGCACCCGGCGCCTGATCTACGAGGGCAAGCGCTCGGGCGAGGGCTACTTCTCCGCCGACGGCGGGCTCCTCGTCTTCCAGAGCGAGCGGCGGCCCGAGAATCCGTTCTACCAGATCTATCTGCTCGATCTGGCCACCGGCGACACCCGGGAGGTCTCGACCGGAATTGGCAAGACGACCTGCGCCTTCATTCGTCCGGACGGTACTGAGATCCTGTACGGGTCGACCCACCACGACCCGCGCTCGGCCGAACTCCAGCAGCAGGAACTCGACTTCCGCGCCTCGGGCCAGGAACGCCGCTACGCCTGGGACTACGACCCGGAGATGGACATCTACACCGTGTCGATGGCCGGCGGCGAGCCGCGTCGCCTGACCGACGCGCGCGGCTACGACGCCGAGGGCGCCTACTCTCCGGACGGCGAGTGGATCGTCTTCGCCTCCACGCGAGACGCCTTCAACCGGGAACTCTCCGAGCGCGAGGCGAACCTGCTCGAGGTCGATCCCGCGTACTTCGGGGAGATCTACGTCATGCGCGCCGACGGCAGCGAACAGACCCGGCTCACGAACGTGCCCGGATACGACGGCGGTCCCTTCTTCTTCGCCGACGGTTCCCGCATCGTCTGGCGACGCTTCAGCGAGGACGGCCTGATCGCCGACGTCTGGTCCATGAACCCCGACGGGTCAGACCAGCGACAGTTGACCGACTTCGGCGCGATGAGCTGGGCCCCGTACCAGCACCCCTCGGGCGACTACATCCTCTTCGCCTCGAACAAGCTCGGCTTCGAGAACTTCGAGGTCTTCATCATCGACACGGAAGGCACGAAAGAACCGGTCAGAGTCACCTATACGGATCGTTTCGACGGTCTGCCCGTGCCGTCACCGGACGGCCGCCAGCTCGTCTGGACCTCCAGCCGCCACGGCGGCGACGGCGGCCAGCTCTACATCGCCGACTGGAACCACGAGGCCGCGCTCGCGGCCCTCGCAGCCGCGCCGGACCGCGAAGCCTCCGGCCCGCCGGCCGATCCGAGATCAGCGCTCGAGAGTCACGTGACCACCCTCGCCTCCCCCGAGTTCGGAGGCCGCCTCACGGGCACGGAAGGCGAGCAGCGGGCGGCCGCGTACCTGGCCGGGCAGCTTGCCGCGCTCGGCGCCGAGCCGCTGCCCGGCGAGGACGACCTGCTGCTCGACTTCGAGTTCACCTCCGGCGCCCGCGACACGGGCTCGACGATCCAGATCGAAACCGAGGGCGGCGCCACCACGTACAGCGACCACACCCAGATCCAGGCGCTCGGCTTCTCCGACTCGACGGAGGTCGAGGGAGAAGCGGTGTTCGCCGGCTACGGCATCCGGGTGCCGGACTCCCAGGACTTCGGCTACGACAGCTACGCCACGCTGGACGTGGCCGGCAAGATCGCCGTCGTCCTGCGCTACGTCCCCGAGGACCTCGAGGGCGAAGCGCGGGCAATCCTCAACCGCTACTCGGGACTCCGCTACAAGGCCCTGACCGCGCGGGAAGCGGGCGCCGTGGGACTCCTCATCCTGACCGGGCCGCGCTCGCCCAACGCCGGCGAGACGATCCCCATGGCCTTCGACACCGCGGCGGCCGGCTCCGGCGTCGCCGCCGCCAGCATCGGCGGCGAGGTCGCGAACGCGCTGTTTGCCGCCACCGGCCGCGACCTCGAGGAGATCCAGAAGAGCTTCGACGGCGGCAACCCGCACAACGCGGGTTTCGAGCTTCCCGGCGTCCGCGTCACCCTGAAGACGGAGATCGAGCGGGAGCGCAGCACGGCGCGGAACGTGGTCGCCGTCCTGCCCGGCGGCAAGGCGGAAAGCCTCGCCAAGCCGTGGGTCGTCGTCGGCGCCCACTACGACCACCTCGGCCGGGGCCGCGGCGGCAACTCGCTGGCGCGGCCGGACGAGAAGGACGCCATTCACCTCGGCGCCGACGACAACGCCTCGGGCACGGCGGCGGTGCTCGAAGCCGCGCGCCAGTTGGGCGAGCTGGGCCACGACCGGAACATCGCGCTCGCCTTCTGGTCGGGCGAGGAATTGGGGCTGCTGGGCTCGGCGGACTTTGTCGACGACGCCGTCATACCGGTCGATCAGATCGCGGCTTACGTCAACCTGGACATGGTCGGCCGGGTCCGCGACAACCGGCTGACCGTCCAGGCGGTCGGCTCGAGTCCCGACTGGACGGGGCTGGTCGAAGCCGCCAACGTCCCGGTGGGCTTCGATCTCGGCGTGCAGACCGACCCGTACCTGCCGACCGACACGTCGAGCTTCAACAATGCCGGCGTTCCAACCGTCAACCTGTTCAGCGGATCCCACGAGGACTACCACCGGCCCACCGACACGGCGGACCGCATCAACTACGACGACCTGGAGCGGGTGGCCCGCTTCGCCGCCCTGCTGACACGGCGGGCCGCGAACCAGGACGAGCCGCTCGAGTTCGCCAGGGTCGAGCGGACTCTCCAGCAAGGCGGAAGCCGCGACACCGTGCGCGCCTACACCGGCACCATCCCGGACTACGCCAGCGAAGTGGAAGGCCTGCTGCTGGGCGGCGTGATGGAGGGCGGTCCCGCCGCCGAGGCTGGTCTTGAGGCCGGCGACGTGATCGTCGGGTTCGCCGGCCAGGAGATCGCCAACATCTACGACTACACCTACGCCCTCGACGCCGTGAAGATCGACGAGCCGATCGAAGTCGTCTACGTGCGCGACGGCGAACGTCACACGACGACGCTGACGCCCAGAGCGAGACGATGACCAGCGCGCAACCCCAAACCACCACGCAACCGAAGACCACCGCCACACTTTCAGGGAGGCGCCCCAATGAACCCCGACCAACGTGACCGTGTCCTGATGCTGTCCGCCGCCGCGTTCCTCCTCGGCGGCCTGTTCGCCGCCGCCACGCTGGCCGCTCCGCCGGTCGCAGCCGCCGACCAGACGGCGGCATCTCCGCTGCCGATCGCCGAACCGGAGAGCGCCGGCATGTCGAGCGAGCGCCTGGAGCGTCTGTCCGAAACGATGGCCGGCTACATCGACCGCAAGCAGATCGCCGGCGCCGTCACCCTGGTCGCCCGCCGCGGCAAGGTCGTCCACTTCGAAGCCCAAGGCGAACGCTGGCCCGAGCAGGGCGCCCCGATGACCCGGGACACGATCTTCCGGATCGCCTCTATGACGAAACCGATCGCTTCCGTGGCGCTGATGACCCTGTACGAAGAGGGCCGGTTCCAGCTTCGCGATCCGATCGCGAAGTACCTGCCCGAGTTCGCCGAGATGCAGGTCGCGACGGTGCCGGACGCCGACGAGTACCTGGGCGCCCCTTACAAGCTCATCCAGGCCGCGCGGCCGATCACGGTCCAGCACATCCTGACCCATACCGCCGGTTTCGCGAACAACTATCGCGGGTTGCTCAACGCGGACTACACGAAGCTGCGGACGAATCGTGACCCCGAGTGGACGGTCGGCGACTTCGTCACCGCCCTCGCCGAGCTGCCGCTTGAGTTCCACCCCGGCGATGCCTGGCAGTACGGCCCGTCGGTCGACGTCGTCGGCCGGATGGTCGAGGTGCTGTCGGGCCAGACCCTGGACGAGTACCTGCAGGAGCGCATCTTCGAGCCGCTGGGCATGGTCGACACGTACTTCTACCTGCCCGAGTCGAAGGTCGGCCGTTTCGCCGCGCTCTACCGGCCGGGCGAGGACGGCAGGATCGTCCTAACCGAGACGCCGGACGTGAACGCCCGGCACGTACGCGAGCCCCACAGGTACTTCAGCGGCTCCGGCGGCCTCGTCTCCACCGCGGCCGACTACTACCGCTTCCACCAGATGATGCTGAACGGCGGCGCGCTCGACGGCGAACGCGTCCTCGGCCGCAAGACGGTCGAGCTGATGACCTCGAACCACACCGGCGACCACGGCCTCTGGCTGCGCGGTCCCGGCTACGGCTTCGGCCTCGGCTACAGCGTGGTGACGGACAAGGGCGCCTCGGCGATGCCGGCGTCGGTAGGGTCCTACTCCTGGGGCGGCGCCTACTGCACCGTGTTCTGGGTCGACCCCGAGGAAGAACTCATCGGCATCCTGATGACCCAGGTCCGGCCCTACACTCACCTGAACATCCGCCAGGATCTGCAGAGCCTGACGTACCAGGCCATCGTCGACTAGCGCCGTCGGCGTTCAGGGAATCCGGTGGCGACCTGGGCGATCGGCGACGTCCACGGCTGCTTCCGGACTCTGGAGGCGCTGCTCGACCGGATGGAGTTCGACGTCCGGAGGGACCGCCTCTGGATGGTGGGCGACCTCGTCAACAGAGGGCCGCGTTCACTCCAAACGCTGCGCTGGGCGCGAGCGCTGGAGGCAGAGATGGGCGAACGCTTCCGAGTCGTGCTCGGCAACCACGACCTGCACCTGATCGCCCGCCACCTTGGGGTCGCCGGCGAAAGACCCCGAGACACCCTGACGGAGGTTCTCGAAGCGACGGACGCTCCCGAGCTGATCGACTGGCTGCGCAGGCGGCCCTTCGTCCACTTCGAGCGGATAGCCGGCCGCGACCACGTGCTGGCCCACGCCGGGCTGCAGCCAGGCTGGTCGCCCGAGGACGCGCTGGAGGCAAGCGGACAACTGAGCCGGTTGCTCACGGGTCAGCACGCGCGACTCCTGCTTCGCCGCGAAGGCGACCCGAAGCATGGTCGGAACCGGGCCGCGCTGGCCGCCTTCACCCGCTCGCGGATGCTCGATTCCGAGTCCAGACCGCACGACTGGAGCGGCCCACCCGAGGAGGCGCCATCCGGACTCAAGCCATGGTTCCGCGTCTCCCCCCGAAGCTGTCCGGAACGCACGATCGTCTGCGGCCACTGGGCCGCGCTCGGACTGCATCTCGAGGACGACCTCATCGCCCTGGACAGCGGCTGCGTCTGGGGCGGCAGGCTGACGGGAGTGCGCCTCGAGGACCGCCGGGTCGTTCAGGAAGTGCAGTCCGACAGCTAGCCGGTCCACTGCTGGCGGCCGGCCGCTAGAGTCGAACTCGAAACCCGGAAACCAACCGGGCCTTGCGTTCGTTGTAACCAATGAAGACTCCCGAACCGGATGGGGCGCCGGACCGGGAAGAGGCGACCAGGAAGATGAAGGACGCATACGCGATCTCCCGCATCCTGCTGGCGGACGTTTACGACGCGACCGCCGAGCCGGAGTCCGCCCCGGCGCCGCCGCGGCAGCGTCTGCGGCGGCTTGCCCTGACGCTGTCGACACTGCTGTTCGCGGCGGCTCACGCGTCGCCGGAGCGGCGCGGTGCGTCGGACGAGGCGCTCGACCGGTTGAACGAGATGACCTCGACGATCGAGGCCTGCCAGGACGGCGGCGTGCTGTCGTCGGCCGAAGCGGAGCGCCTGCGTCAGATGAGCGAGGCGCTCGATCGCAGCCTCCGCGACGACAGCGCCGACGCCTGACGCCGCAGACCCGCCTGGCTACGTCTCGCCGCTCAAGCTCCCAGCCCGAGGCGGCGCGGCAGCTCCCGGGTCATCAGCTCCTCGACGTGGGCGCGGCTCGAGCCCAGCGCCACGACGTCGAACTTGCCGAACTCCTCCAGCGGTCCCACGTTGTAGAGCAGGAACCGGCCAGCCTCCGAGCCGCGGTCGTGCACGGTGTCGCCAAGCCGCGCCAGGAGCTGCTCGAACGTGAGCCCCACGAGTTCCCGATGAACGAAGGCCTGCGCCTGGTACGGCGGGCGGCCACCAGGATGGAGCCTGTCGACCAGGTTCATCGGCGTGCTGGTGCCGCCCCAGCGTCCGTTGCACTCGGTGAACACGACCCGGTCGTCCGGCAGCACCAGGTGGTCGAACGAACAGCGGCCGACGTAGCCCAGGCGTTGCAGCGCGGCCGCTACCTGACCCGACTGGGACACGATCCGTTCTTCCACCTCCGCCGCCAGTCCGCTCGGCCGGCTGCCGACGAAGACGCCCTCCTCACCTGCCAGTATCTGCTCGTAGACACCGCCGAGAATCGGCTCGCCGCTACCGGACGGTGGCAGCCACCACTGGGTCGAAGGCGACGACGTCGCCGGCTCCCAGCACACCGCGAGCACGTCCTCGTCGCCCTCCCAGCCGGTCCTCTCGAGGAAGCCCCGGACGGTCTCCAGGACGCCCCGGAGTCCGTGGCGACGGAGCGCCTCGGACTCGAACACCTCGTTGCCCATCGCCGAAGCGCAGCGCAACCGCTTGAGCGCCACGGAAGGGCCCGCTTCCGAGAGTTCGAGCAGTGCCCGCGCCAGCGCTTCCGCCGAGGCCGACCGGCGGCTCTCGGGCAGGAAGCCGGGGCCGAGGACCGCGGTGACCAGGTCCTCGAAGTTCGCCTTGTCGTTGGCGATCCAGGTCACCGGCGGCGGCGGCGCGAGCACCCGCACCCGGGCGCCGGTTTCAGCGACAACGGCCGCCGCGAGGTCCCAGATCGCCTCGGTGCCGAGGAAGGGTTCGACGACCAGGCCGCCACGGCGGGCAAGCGCTCCCAGCCGGTCCAGGAGCGCGCGATTCTCCATGCAGGCGCGGGCGATCGCGAGCCGGTCGCCGGCGGGGTCGACGGCCAGGAGTTCCACCGCCCCGAGGCCGAGAACTTCCCGGCAGTAGCGCTCGTAGCCGGCCGACGCGGGCGTCGAGGCCACGTAGAAGTCGCCTCCCCGCGCTCGCAGCCGGGCCCGATGCTGGTAGTGCTCCACGCCACTCACGCCGTCCAGGAACGGAATCGCCGCGAAGTCGTCCAGGTGAACGGCTGTGGTCCCCGCGTCGCTTGCCCGGTAGCGGAGCGGCTCGAAGGGCCGGAGCCGCTGCTCGAGGTCGAGCCGGTCCCGGAACTCGGCCACCGCGGCGTCGACGGTCACGGGCCGGCCTCCCCCGCCGGCGTGCTCGGTGACTCGACCAGGAGACGGGCGCAGGCAGTTCGGTCCACCTTGCCCGAAGCGGCCACCGGCAACCGATCCACGACACTCCAGCACCGCGGTCGCTTGAACCCGGCAAGCCGTCCACCCAGGTGCCGCCCGAGTCCGGCCAGTCCGCCAAGCGCCTCGAAACCGGCGGCCGGGACCAGGACGGCGCCCACCCGTTCGCCCCACTCCTCGTCCTCCAGACCGACGACGCAGGCCTCCGCCGCGCCGGGCCACTCGACGACGGCTGCTTCGACCTCCGCTGGATCGACGTTCTCGCCGCCGGTCACGATCCGGTCGGAGCGGCGACCCATGATCCGGAGCCGGCCGTCCTCGCCGATCGCGCCCAGGTCGCCCGTGTCGAACCACCCGTCCGCATCGAAGGGCCGCTCGAGTGGCGCGCCGGGTTCCGCGCCCAGATAGCCGTCGAACAGCGCGTCGCCCCGCACCTGGATCGTGCCGGCGGACCCGTCCGGGGCCGCAATACGCACCTCGATTCCGGGCAGCGGCGCACCCACGCCTCCCGGTGTCTCGTCCGGTCGCTCGGTCGCGACCTGGGAACAGGCCTCCGTCAGCCCGTAGGTCGCGAGCACCGGCCAACCGCGTTCCCTTGCCCGCTCCATCAGCGCCGCAGGAGCGCCGGCGCCCCCGACGAGCACGGCCCGAAGGCTCGGCGGCGGGCGCCTGGTCGCCTGAAGCAGCCGCGCGAGCATCGTCGGCACGACGGACATGAGGGTCACCCGGTTGCGTTCGATGACCCTGAGGGTCTCGTCCGCATCGAAGTTCCCTGACGCCCGGCGCCCGCCCACGACCACCGCCCGTCGCGCATGGAGACAACGGACGACGATCATCAGGCCGCCCACATGAGCCGTTGGCAGGCTCAGCAGCCAGCGGTCGTCGGCACGCCAACCCACGACCCGCGCGTGCGCGTGCGCCGAGGCACGAAGCGCCTCCCGACTGAGGACGACGCCCCGCGGCTGACCCGTCGTGCCGGAGGTGAAGACGATTCCCGCGCCCCGCTCGACGCTCGGGTTGCCAGCCGCGGCAGTCGGCGGCACGGTCGCCAACGCGCCGCCACTCTCAACGCAAACACTGGCCCCGGCCATCGCGATCGCGCGGTCGCGTTCGGCGCGGGTCCAGCGGGGATGGATCAGCACGAACGACACCCGGTCTTCCAGCAGTGCGAGAAGCGTGACCACCGCCTCGGGTCCCGCGCCGCCGACGACGGCGACCACCGGCGCCGTCAGGCCGTCCAGCCGCCGCCGAAAGGTGTCCCTCGTCCGATCCACGCGCTGAACGAGCTCCCTCCAGCCGACCTCGCGGCCGCCGTCGACCAGGGCTGGCCCACGCGCTTCCCGCCCTGGCGCTCGAACCGAGAGCTCGCCGCTCAGTGCCGCGCTCCCAGGACGATGCCGATCGACAGGAGCACGCCGAACAGGAGGAGCAGACGGGCGGTCGACGCCAGCGCCAGGTTGAGGGCCGCGCCCTCGCCGCGCCAGACGGACCGCAGCACGGCGACCGCCAACGGCAGGGCCAGCCACGACAGCATGGGCCACGGACCCAGGACCAGGACGGTCGGCAAGACGGCGAGGAACGCCACACTGAGGCACGCCGCGAACTCGATGAGACCGAACCGACGGCCGAACCGCACGATCAGGGTCAGCTTCCCGGCCGCGGCGTCCGTTTCCCCATCGCGGAGGTTGTTCGTGACGAGAATCGCCACGGACAGCGAACCCACGGCGAGGCCAGCCCACCAGGCCGAAGACGGCACGGAGAGCGCCTGTACCCACGCCGTCCCGACAACCGCAACCAGGCCGAAGAACAGCAGTACGAACACGTCGCCCAGGCCGACGTAGGCGAGCGGCCAGGGACCGGCAGTGTAGAGCAGCCCGGAGGCAATCGCGATCGCACCAACTGCCAGCACAGGCCAGCCGGCAACTGACGCCAGGTAGAGGCCGCAGACTACGGCCGCTCCGAACGCGCACCAGGCGCCGCCCCAGACTTCGCCGCGACCAAGCAGGCCGGACTGGACCGCTCGCCGTGGACCGACGCGCTTCTCCGTGTCGGCGCCGCGGTCGAAGTCCAGCACGTCGTTCGACAGGTTCGTGCCGATCTGAAGGCCGAGCGCCGTCCCCAACGCAGCCAGCGCCGGACCCGGGCGCGAACCGCCCACCGACGCCGCGCACGCGGTCCCCACCAGCACCGGCGTCACGCCGGCCCAGAGCGTCTTCGGTCGGACTGCCTCGAGCCAGGCGGCCAGCTTGCCCGGCCGATCGTCCCCGGTCGCCGGGCCGACCGAGCCCGGGCTCATGGGTAGCGCTGGAACTTCGAGAAGTCCGGCTTCCGCTTTTCCAGGAACGCCTGCCGGCCCTCCTGCCCCTCCTGCGTCATGTAGAACAGCAGGGTCGCGTTCCCCGCCAGCTCCTGCAGGCCGGCCTGGCCGTCGCAGTCCGCGTTCATCGCCGCCTTCAGGCAGCGGAGCGCCATCGGGCTGTTAGCCAGCATCTCCCGGCACCACTGGAGCGTCTCCTGCTCGAGCCGCTCGAGCGGCACGACCGTGTTGACGAGACCCATGTCCAGCGCCTGCCGGGCGTTGTACTGGCGGCACAGGAACCAGATCTCCCGCGCCTTCTTCTGGCCCACGATCCGCGCCATGTACGAGGCGCCGTAGCCGCCGTCGAAGCTCCCCACCCGCGGCCCGGTCTGGCCGAAGCGGGCGTTGTCGGCGGCGATCGTCAGGTCGCAGACCATGTGCAGCACGTGGCCTCCGCCGATCGCGTAGCCGGCGACCATCGCCACGACCGGCTTGGGCAACGTGCGAATCTGGCGCTGCAGGTCGAGGACGTTCAGGCGCGGTACGCCGTCGTCGCCGACGTAGCCGGCATCGCCCCGGATGCGCTGATCGCCGCCCGAACAGAAAGCGCTTCGCCCCTCGCCGGTCAGGATCACCGCGCCGACCTCCCCGTCATCACGGGCCACGTCCACCGCCGCGCTCATCTCCTGGACCGTCAGCGGCCGGAACGCGTTGTGCACCTCCGGCCGGTTGATCGTGATCTTGGCGATCCCCTCCGGCTCGCCGTCGACATAGGACTTCTCATAGCGGATATCGGTGTAGTCACCCGCACTCCGCCACTCCTGGTGCGATTCTCCGCTCATCCCCGCGCCTCCTTCGATCGGCGACATTACAACGGCCACCGCCATCAGTACCGGTTGTCGCGATTCACGTTGCCCAGGGTCGCGTTCAGGAGACGGGCCAGCTCAACCGGTGCTTCCAGAGGTACGTTGTGGCCTGCTCCCTCAACGACGTGGACCGAAGCGTCGGGCAGCTTCTCCGCCATCTTGCGCGCCAGGGCCACGAACTTCGTATCCAGGCTACCGGCGATCAGATCGACCGGGCAGAGGACACCGGGAAGCACGGGCCGGTAGTCCGGCATCGCGCCGAGACCCAGCACCCTCATCGCCGCCCCGAGAGCCGCGGGATCGTGACGGAGACGAGTGCGCCGCTGCTCGGCCAACCGTCCGGCATCCAGATCGTGCTGACTGGCGAACAAGGGCAAGGCCGACCACTCGCTGTCGAAGACAGCGAGGCCCTCTTCCTCGATCAGCCGAGCCCAGCGCTCGTCGTCGCGCCGCCGCGCCACGCGAGCGTCTTCCCCGCCGATACCCGGGTTCGCGCCGATCAGAGCAGCGCCGAGGAACAGGTCCGGATGACGGACCAGCAGGCCGAGAGCCAGCCGCCCGCCCAGGGAGTAACCGACCACCAGGCGAGGCGCCGGCACTTCGGCCTCGACGACCGCGGCCAGCCGATCGACCTCCGCCTCGAAGGAGGCCGAGCCTTTGGAGATCGCCGGCGGACTCTCGCCACCATGACCGCAGACCGCCGGCGCGTGACTGGGCACGTCGAGCAGCGCTTCCACCCGCCGCCAGCTCGCCGGACTGCCCGAGAAGCCGTGAATCAGAACGGCCGTCGTCATCGCAACGACGACGACGCAGCCATGGCCTGCCGCAACGACTCCTCGGCCGCCGCCAGAGCCCCAGGGGCGACCCCTGCAACGATCAGGGAAACACCCCTCCGGCCGAGTGCCGCCCCGAGCTCCCGCGCGAGCGCCGAGGGATCTTCGACCCGCGCATAGGGTACCCCGAACGCTCGTGCCAGGCCGCCGAAGTCGACCCCGTGGGGCGTCAACCAGTGCCTGCCTGCCGGGCCACGGAAGATCCCGGCCTGCGCGATCGGGAGTCGATCGAAGATGCGTCCGCCCTGGTTGTCGATCACCACGACCACGGCCGGCGGACCGTCGCCGTACTCGGGGGCGATCGCCAGGCCGTCGAGATCGTGCAGCAGGCTGACGTCGCCCGCGAGCAGCACGCCGGCCGGAAAACCGCCCGTGATGAGCGACCCTAGGAAGCCCGCCACCAGACCGTCGATCCCGCTCAAGCCCCGCTGACTGGCGACCCAGACCCGGCGACCGGGGCAGGCGGCCCAGGTTTCGACCAGACGCACGGGCAGGCTGTTGCCCAGCATGAGGAGAGCGTCCGCGGGCGTGGCCGCGACCGCCACTGCGGCCGCTTCCCCGTCGTGGAATCCGGGACCGTCGGGGGCAGGGCTCCCCGCCGCGGCCCGAAATCGCCCGCACAACCCGAGAACGGCCTCACGCCAACCGTCCGCGCCAACGCCCGGTGCCAGATCCTCCAGCCGTCGACAGAGTTCCGATGTCGAGCGTTCGACGTTCCCGAACAGGAACACCGAAGCGAGTCCGTCCGGATCGGTCCAGGGACCGTCCGACAGCACGATCTGAGGCGCTCCCGCGGCCTCGATCAGGCGCTGGGCGCCGGCTGCGACCGGCGTCGCTCCGACTTGCAGGATCAGATCGGGAAGATGCAAGCCTTCGCCGCCGTCGGCTGCCCAGGCCGCGCCGAGCCGCGCGGCGTCGGCCGCGGAGTCTCCCTCCGTGAACCGGCTCTGACTCGTGGCCTCCGCGAGTAGCGGAAAGCCTGTCCGCCGAGCAAGCTCCGCAAGGCCGAAGGCATCGGCGGCGGCCTCACGAGCCGCCGGCGGCGGCAGGGGCAGCGGCCCGGCGACGATCAGGCCACGCTCCGCTCGCCGGCACAGCGCCGCCGCCCGATCGAGCGCCGCCGGATCCGGTCGCGCCGCCGGCACGGCCGCCTCGATCGGCTCACCGAGCAGAGCGTCAACCGCCGCCGCGAGCGAACCGTCGCCGGTACCCACCTCCGGCTCGAGCGGCTTGCGCGCCTGCACGTTCAGGTGGACCGCTCCCGGTCGAGGCCAACGGGAACGGAAGACGGCCTGAGCGGCGGTTCGCCGGATCGCCCGCAGGCTCAGCGGATCGACCGGACCCGCGAGATCGACTTCCGCGAAGTGGTTGACGAACGAGCCGAAGAGCTTCGTCTGGTCCGTGGTCTGGGGCGCGGCGCAGTCCATCAACTCGATCGGCCGGTCGGCGGTCAGGGCGATCAGGGGAACACCCGCCTCGCGGGCTTCCATCATCGCCGGCAGGTAGTGCGCCGGGGCCGTCCCCGAGGTGCAGATCAGGACCGTCGGCATGCCCGTGGCCCGTGCCTGCCCGAGCGCGAAGAACCCGGCCGCCCGTTCGTCAATGATGCTGGCGACGTCCAGGCCGGCGGCCGCGGCGTCGAGCGCCGCCAGCACCAGCGGCGTCGAGCGGGAACCCGGGCTCGTGACCGCCCGCCGGACGCCGGCCTGCGTCAGGGCGCCGACCAGGAGCCGCGCCCGCTGAAACTGCGCCTCGCCCGCGCCGGTTCCCGCTAGCCCCATGCTCCGAGGATCGCGTCCAGCTTGAGGTTCGTCTCAGCCAGCTCGCGCGCGGGATCGGAGTCGGCAACGATGCCGTTGCCCGAGTAGAGCAGGCCTCGACGCCGGGTCGCGAGACAGGAACGGAGAGCGACCGAGAACTCGCCATCGCCGCTGCCGTCGAACCAGCCGACCGGGCCCGCGTACCAGCCCCGGTCCCGGTCTTCGCTGCGCCGGATCGCGGCCAGGGCGAGAGGCGTCGGTCTACCCGCTACGGCGGGAGTCGGGTGGAGCGCCCGCACCAGCCGCAGCACGTGCGGCGACTCGACGGTCTCCGGCAGCGCGGCGCGAATCGGCGTCTCCAGGTGCATCACGTTCGGCAGGACACGGACCTCCGGAGGGTCGGGCGGCGCTACCGCTCCGCAGCTCCGGTCGAGGCGCTCGACCAGGTAACGCACGACCACGTCGTGCTCCAGCCTGTCCTTCCGGCTCTCCAGCAGACGCCGCTCCAACTCGCGCCGCCGCAAAGGTGAAGGGTCGCTGGCAATCGAACCGGCCAGCGCCTGCGTCTCGATGCGGCGGCCCCGGCGACGGACCAGCAGTTCCGGCGTCGCGCCGAAGAAGATCGAGCCGCCACGCAGGAAGGCGAAGCGGGTGCAAGTGGGCATGCTGTGCCGCAGGCGCCCGGCGATGCGGACCAGATCGTCGATGTCGAAGGGCCGGTCGAGGTCGAGCTCGACGGCCCGTGCCGCGACGACCTTCTGCAGCCGTTCAGAGAGCACCTCCCCGCGAAGCTCTTCCACGCGCCGGAGCCACTCCGAAGCGGCCGGACGATCGAGGCTCCGCAGAATCCCGGGCAGCGCCTCCAGGTCGTTGGCCGCTTCCGGCAACTCTCCCGGGTGTCCGTTGCCGTTCGCGTCGCTTCCGAGGCCGCCAGGGAGGTCGAGGTCCTCGGCCAGCCGCTGCAGGCGTCGCTGCCACTCCGGTGCAGCCCCCATCGCCGTCGCGTCAAGGACCGCATACAGGTAGGCGGCGTTCCCGTCGGCAACGTATCCCAGCCGGGGCAGCACGAAGCTCCCCGCGCCGAACTCGTTCCAGTCGGAGGCCCCGGAGCCGGTGCCGCTCTGTCCAGGATCGAAGGCGAGTCCGCCGAACAGCCGCAACGGCACTTCGCCCGCGCCCGCCAGTTCGCGAAACAGCCTGGACGCTTGCGCCGCAACCTGGTCGAGCGCGATGCCGCCGGCATGCACGTCGGGATCACCGTCGCCGTTCCCGCCCGGGAACCCGCCGGACGGAGCGTCTCCGGCGACCTCGAAACGTCGGGCCACACCCCAGCCGGCGCACTGCATCCCGCCTGACGGCGACCACAGATGGCCCACGGGGCCGATGTCGCGGAAGCTCCGCGAAGCCCGCCGAAGGAACTCCTCGGGAGCTACTGCCGGCGCCTCGGCAGCCACGGTCAGGAAGCCGGGGCGCGGAGCCCGCGTCTCCCGACCCGAACGTGGCCTGATCGCCGGAGAAGTCACGAACCGGCGTCTCCCGTGGCATGCCCTACAACAGGACTGGCCAGAAACAGGTTGCACACGCCGAAGGTCAGAGGCCGCGTTTCGACCGGCGCCAGGCCGGCCGCGGTCATCGTTCGAGCGAACTGATCCGGCGGCGGGAAAGCGCGGATCGACCGTCGCAGGTACCGGTACTCGGCGCCTCCCGCCACGAGCGCCCCGATCAGCGGAACGAGGACACGGATGTGGAAGCGAGCGAGGGCGGCCAGCGGGCCCGAAGCCGGCTCGCTCAGCTCGAGAACCGCGACACGCCCCCCCGGCCGGGTGACCCTCGCCATTTCGCGCAGGGCCCGAACCCGGTCGGGGACGTTGCGGATGCCGAACGCGATCGCCGCCGCGTCGAAGGAGCGATCGGGGAAGCCAAGTTCCTGCGCGTCGCCGGATGCCAGCGTGACGCGCTCCGCGAGGCCGGCGCTCTCCACCTTTCCTTGTCCGATCCCGGTCATCGCCGCCGACGTGTCGACACCGCTGACGACCGCTGACGGAAACCGCCGCGCGATCGCGATCGCGAGATCTCCGGTGCCGGACGCAACATCCAGTACGCGCAGGGGCCGGTCGGCGGCCGCGGCCGGCGCCAGGGCCTCCGCCGTGACCCGGCGCCACGCCCGGTCGAAGCCCAGGGAGTTCAGGCGGTTCAGCAGGTCGTAGCGCGTGGCGATCCGGTCGAACATCGCGCCCGAACCGTCGCTCCGGGCCGCCAGCGGCTCGGCGAGCGCCATCATCGCTCCCGAAGCACGCTCGCCCGGGCGACAACCGTTAACGCACTGCGCGCGGGGCTGTCGGGGACCTCGGCCAACGCTTCGATCCCCTTGTCTATGTAGCTGGCGGCCAGGTCGCGGCATGTCGCCTCGACGTTGTGGCGAACCATCGCCTCGAGGACGCGCTCCCGCTCCCGGCCCGCCCCGTTCGCACCACCCGGGTGTCCGTTCCCCGAACCGTCCCCGTTCGAGCCGGGGACCGCGACGCCATCGCCGCCCCACGAAGAAGCCGCTTCGGCCGCTATCGCGCGGATCGTCTCGATGAGCGCCGGTTCACGATCCAGCACGACGATCAGCGGATACGTGATCTTCCCCTCCGAGAGGTCGCTGAACAGGGTCTTGCCGGTGTTGCTGTGGTGTCCGACCAGATCGAGCAGGTCGTCGATCAACTGGAAGGCGACCCCGATCGACTCGCCATACGCCCGCAGCGCCCGGCAGAGCTCGGGCGACGCTCCGCCACTCAGGGCGCCGGCGCCCAACGCCCAACTGAACAGCGCCGCCGACTTGCCCCGAGCAACCTCGAAGTAGAGATCCTCGGACGCGTCGAGGGAGCCCCGGTTCTCGAGCTGAAGGGACTCGGCCCGGATCATCTCGGCGATCGTCCCGAGGAGGCCTTCCATCACGCCCGGCACCGCGGCCCGCTGCACCCTGTGCAGGGCCTCGATCAGAAGATAGTCGCCGGCGAAGATCGAGGCCGCGTTGCCGAGTTCGAGCCGGGCCGTCGGCCGCCCGCGACGCTGGTCCGCGTGATCGATGACATCGTCGTGCAGCAGCGTGGCGTTGTGAACGAGTTCGGCCGCAACCGCGATGTCGCGCACCGCCGAAGCCTGTGCGGAACCGACCCGCGACGCCAGGACGACGCACAGCGGACGCAGCCGCTTGCCACCGAGGTGAACAAGGGACGTCCCGGCCTCGCCAACGAGCGTGTCTCCTGTCGACAGCGTCGCCAGCCCCTCCTCCACCGCGGCGAGATCGTCGCGGACGAAACCGACCAGGTCGTCGATCGTCGCGGCAAGGTCGGGGAGCCCGCCGACTTCGCAGAGGTCGCGGAGGCGTCCGAGTACCTCGTCTTCGACGGCCGTGCTTCTCGACAGGGGCCCAGCGGGGCGATCCGTGAGCACGGTCAACTCTCCTGCTCCTCCGGATCGAGGTCCGGCACCGGCTCCGCCGGCTGGGCGGACTTGCCCGAGAACGACTGCGCCTCACGGCGCGCAAGATTGCCGAGCCGCGCGGCGACCGCTCCCGCCCCCAGCAGGGCCTTCAGCCCGAAGTCCGTCACCGTGCCGCCGTTGAGCAGAAACTCCGCGATCGAGTCCACTCGCCCCATGACCTGGTCGATCGCGCGCAGGCGCCTGAGAAACACCGCATTCTCGGGAGAGGCCGCCATGCCGGGAGAGGACGGGTCCTCCAGGGCCGGAATCCAGTCGCGCATGTTCTCACGGATCGGGTCCCACTCCCGCCGCTTGCGGATCTCGACGACGTTGCGGAGGACCCGCTCGAGGTCGGTCTCGGGCCGGTAGACCACCCGGCGCGCACCGGCGACCCGTTCCGGTGAGATGAGCTTCCATTCGCGCAGCTCCCGGCAGGCCATGGACACGGCGCCGCGACTGAGTTCCAGACCGGCCATGATCTCCTGCGCGTCGGCGGGTTCGCTGCGGGACATCAGCCAACCGAAGACCCGCGCGGTGGTCGGCGGCACACCCCAGAAAGTGCCCAGAGCGCCCCAGAGTTGCACGAACTCCTCGCGAACCCGATCCACACTCTCGGCGCCTTCAACGCTCACGTTCGGCACCCTAACGCAACTTCACGTGACGCAGCCGGACCGTGACCCTGCCCGCGGGCGGAAGGCGGCCGCTGATCGACACGGGCGCCTGAAGTTCCTTCGCCGCAACGATCTCGATCGCGCCTTCGAGTCCCAGCAACTCGAAGTCCTCCGCGCTGCCCTCGGGTCCGTACACTTCCGGCGTCATCGCGAAGCGAACCAGCGTCAACTGCGCCGGCGCCTGACCGCCGGCCACCGAGAACGGCGAGGGCGCCGTCATGGTTTCCGGGTCTCGCTCGATCCGCACCGCCAGCACCCTCCGGTTCGAGAACATCGGCACCGTCCACGACATTTCCTCCCCCGCCCCGGACGGAAGCGCCGCCAACCGCCCGACCAGGTGCAGCAGCGCCGAAGGCTCCGACAGCGGCGTCTCGAGGCCGGGCGGAACCGGGTGATGGAGGGGATAGCGATGGGTCCATTCCGCCACGGGCAGACCGGCTTCGCCCTCATTGGGAGTCGCGCGCTCCGCCTCCACGCTGCCGTCACAGAACGTGTAGCGCTTGTAGCGGTTCCGGCTGCCCCGTTCCTCCTGGACGCGAAGATGGGCTCGCAGGCTGGCCGGATCGAACCACAGGGAGGACTCGGAGCGACGGCCGAACATCGTGGACTCGATGCGGATCCGCGCGGCCGAGCCGGGCATGTGCGGCTTGCCTTCGCAGCGCTCGTCCGGCGGGAGCTGAGCCGCGGGATCGAATTCGACCGCGGCGTCCGCCGTCAGGAACAGCTTCTTCGCCTGGAACTCGAGTCGCTGCCACGGCGGGTCCGCGGCCGCCGCCGGCCAGGCCAGGGCGAAAAGGAGCGCCGACGCGACGAGATTCGCCGGCTTTCGGGTTGTCGGCCGCGGTTTCACAGATCCCTAGCCGCTCCGCCACGCCGAGCAGGGCGGCTTCCGATCGATCCAGGGACGCTCCCGTTCGAGCTGCGCCGCCAGCCGGAGGAGCACTCCCTCGCCGCCCACCGGGGCGGCGATCTGAACGCCGATCGGCAGGCCGCCGTTCGCTCCGCCCCAGCCGAGCGGCACCGAGGCGGCGGGGTTGCCGCAGACGTTCATCAACTGGGTGAAGCCGATCGTCTGCAGCAACGCCGGCATGTAGTCGTCGCCCCGGTTCGAGAGCGACAGCACGCCGAGCTTCGCCGGCGGCGCCGCCATCGTCGGCGACAGCAGGACGTCGAAGCCCCGCTTGAAGAACGCGGCCAGCCGGCGGCCCACCGCGTGAACCGTGCGGGTCGCGCGCGCGTAGGCGGCGGCGTCGCTCTGCTCGCCCGTGGCGGCCGTGGCCCACGTGAGCGGCTCCAGCTCGTCCTCCCGGGCTTCGCGGCCAAGGGCCTCGCAGCGCTCGGCGATCGTGGCGCGCACGTTCGCACCGACGATCAAGCGGGTGGCGAGGCCGAGAGCAGTCGCGTCGATCTTCGGCGATCTCCGGGTGACCTCGTGCCCGAGTCCCGCGCAGAGTTCCGCCGCGTCGCGGGCCGCGGCGACGCACGCCTTATCGACCGGGGCGCCGTTGAACGCTTCCAGGGTCAGCGCGATGCGCAGCTTGCCCGGCTCGCGCCGGGTTTCGTCCAGGAAGCTCCGTTCCGGCGGCGGCGCGCAGTACGGATCTCCCGCGACCGGGCCGGCAACCGCATCGAGAAGCGCGGCGCTGTCGCGAACCGTGCGGCTCACGCAGTGCTGTACCGAGAAGCCGGCCCAACCCTCGCCGGCGTCAGGCGCCAGCGAGACCCGGGCGCGGCTCGGCTTGAGACCGAAGACCCCGCAACACGAGGCCGGGATGCGGATCGACCCGCCGCCGTCGCTGGCGTGGGCGGCCGGCACGATGCCGGCGGCGACGGCCGCCGCCGCGCCGCCCGAGGAGCCGCCCGCGATGTGCTCCAGGTTCCAGGGGTTGCGGGTCTGCCCGAAGACCGCGGACTCGGTACTCGTCGTCAGCCCGAACTCGGGCGAAGCGGTGCGTCCCGCGATCAGGAGCCCCGCGTGCCGGTAGCGGCTCACCATCTCCGAATCGTGCTTCGGCACGTTGCCCTTGAAGAGACGGCTGCCGTTGGTCAGCGGCAGGCCCGCCGCGTTGGCGTAGAGGTCCTTCAGCAGGTAGGGCACGCCCGCGAACGGCCCACCCGCCGCCACGGTCTCGGGCGCCTCGCGGGCAGCCCGTTTGAAGTCCGCGCAGACGATCGCGTTCAACTCCGGGTCGAGTTCGGAGGCGATCTCCGCCGCGCATCTCACCGCCTCGGTGGATCTCAGCTCGCGGGTCCGCAGCAATTCGGCCAGCGCCAACCCGTCGCTGGCCAGGTACGTCTCTCTCAGACTCAAAGCACCCTCCCGGGCCGGCAGGTCGTTGGGCCGGCAAGGGCTAAGCGTACCGCGTCCTTCCGGCCTGCCCGCCCTTGAGCCGAGCCGACCTATGCATCATTGGCTATGATTGCTCAATGGACCCGTTTCGCTTCATCGCCGTACTCGGCGCAACCGCCATCCTCGCCGCCGCCGGCGCCCATCCGTTGCCCGCTCAGACCGCGGCTCCCGGAAGCCTCGTCCACTGGCCGGGCGAAGGCGTCGAACGCTGCCTGGTCGGCGACCGCGCCTTCGCGCCCACCGTGGTCGGCGGAGAACGAGGCTGCCTGGTGCCGGTCGGCTTGACCCGGACCGCCGACGTGATCGCGGAACGCGACCGGGATGGACAGCGGGAGAGGCTGCACATCGGTCTCGGCGAGTACCCCTACTCGGTGCAGCGACTCGAGATCAAGGACCGGAGTCGCGTCGATCTGTCGCCCGAGAACCTCGCTCGCGTACAGCGTGAGAACGCCCTGATCGGCAAGCTCTGGGGACGGCAGGGCAAACCGAGGTTCTCCCTGCCCCTGGGTGCGCCGCTCGAGGAGATGCCGGCCGGCGGCCGCTTCGGCGCGAAGCGGATCATCAACGGCGAGCCACGCTCGCCCCACACCGGCGCCGACTACGCCGTCCCCCAGGGCACGCCCGTCCTGGCCGTCGAGGACGCCGTCGTCGCCCTGTCCGGCGAGTTCTTCTTCTCCGGCAACGCGGTCTTTCTCGACCACGGCAACGGCCTGATCAGCATGTACTTCCACCTGCACGAGGTGTTCGTCGAGCAAGGGGACCAGGTGTCACGCGGGCGCCTGATCGGCACCGTCGGCTCGACCGGACGATCCACCGGCCCGCACCTGCACTTCGGCATCCGCTGGCAGGGCGAACGGGTCGACCCGGCGCTGCTGCTCGGCGAGCCGGGCTCGATTTCTACGGTTCGATAGCACCCAACGACGGCATCTCGCTCAACGGCGGCCGCGCCTGAGCCTCTAGCGGCCAGCTTCGCAGGAGTTGGCGAACGCCGCCGGATCGGCCAGCGCCCCGAGTTCGTCAGCCCCCTTCACGTAGCGATACACCTCGCCCGTCTCCGTGTCCGTCACCGACATCTCGAACGGCAGAGAAGTCGCCGAAGCCGCGTACACCCAGTGGTGACCGTTCACCCCGCAACCGTCCAGCACCTTCACCAGAACCTCCCAGTTCCCCGGATCGAAGAACCAGAACAGGCCCGAGTCCTCAGTGCCTCGCCGAACCGTCCGCGCGACGCCGGCGTCGTCCTCCGTCGACCACTCGATCCCCACCTCGAAACGGCCGTCACCAAGCGACAGCGTCTCGCCGCCGGCAAGAGCGGACCACCCGGCCCGGGAAGCCGCCGGAGCGCAGTCGCGCGAGAAGGCTTCATTGTCCACCACCGCCGACGCCACCTGCCCCGCTTCGTTGCGGAACTCCCGCAACTCGCCCGTCGCCGTGTCCGTCACCCGGATCACGTAGCCCAGGTCCGTCGCCGAAGCGGCGTACACCCAGTGATGGCCGTTGATCGAGCAGCCGTTCAGCACCTTGACCAGCATCTCCCAGTTGTCGCGGTCGAAGAAGCTGAACATCCCCGAGTCGTTCGTGCCCGCGTGGACCACCCGGGCCGCGTTGAACGCCCCGTCGCCCCCTTGCCACTCCACCTCGACCTCGTACCGGGAGTCCTGCAGGCAGACCGTCCCGGGGCCCGGCACGCAGCTTCCGGCCGGCGACGAGGCGTCCACCCGGAACATCCGCGACGCAGTCGACTCGACGCCCGCGCCGTCGACGGTGAGCGTCGAGCGGTAGTAGCCGGGCGACGACCAGGCGTGCGTGACGCTCTTGCTCGATGGCGTCCTGCCGTTGGTCTCGAAGTTCCAAGAGCGCCGGGCGACCGTGCCCGAACTCGTGTCGGTGAAGGTGACGTCCTCGCCGGTCCGGGCGCTGCACAGGCCGTCCGCGCAGGGCATGTCGACGGTGAACGACGCCACCGGCGGGACCGGCGGCGGTGGCGGTTCGGGTTCGGGTTCGGGTTCGGGCTCCGGCTCCGGCGGAGGCGCGCCGCCGCCGAACGGCGGGGGGGGCACCGCGGGATACAGGAACCTGATCCCGTTCACGTCGTCCGTGCCCAGACCCGGATTTTGTCCATTGAACGTCATGCTTCGCCGCATGATGGCGCCAGGTTCACTCGAATGGTCGAGACCCAGGGCGTGTCCGAGCTCGTGGATCATCAACTCCACGAAATCGTTGGCCCTGCCTTCGGAAACGTTGGCCAGGTGCTCGACCAGAGAAGGGAAGGTGCCGACCCACGCCCTGATGGCGAAGGAGGCCTGGCGGTTGGTGCCCGGAATCATGTGCACGGATCCGGGCACGTCCCAATCGCAAAGCGAGCCGAGAGCGGCGGCGGCAAGAGCGAAAGGAGAATCGGACGGGATCCTCTCGGCGCCGAATTCGATTCGTGCGGTGGGCCTGTCCTCGTACGCCGGCAGGTCGACCTCGGCCCACTCTGCGGCCAACGACACGTTTGGAGCCGCCCCGTTCCATGCGTCCATTGCAGCTCTCACGCCCGCCATCGCATCAGCCACCCTTGTAGCCTCGTCGGCATCCTTGGCTGACAACCCTTCCTGAAGGCCGTAAACGCTGAAGGTGAGCGTTCCGCCGGTATCGAACCTCCTCCACCTGGGCCCCATGGAGACCCACTCCCACTCCCCGGTTGGCGACTCCTTGTCGCCCACCTGGCAGCCGTCGCCGTCGGACTCGCCGAAGAGAACGTACGGCGAAGCGACCGACTGAAGCCGGTCCGTCGGCTCGGCGTCAAGGTAGTCCACCGGGCTCTCCCGGCCCGCAACCCGGTCCGCGATCCAGCGCTGGAACCGGGTGCTGTCCCGCAACGCGCGCTCTTCGTCGACGCGGCCGGACGCCAGGTGCGGCGCCTCGCGCACCAGGACCCTGCGGCCCCCGCGCGACGCCTCGAAGAAGAGGCCGAGACCGAGACCGACGGTACGGTACGCGTCCTCGTGTTCCTCCAGGAAGAGCAGCACGCGGTTCCCTTCGGCGAGCATCGGCAGGCCCATCAGCGCCTCCCGATAACTGCCGTCGAAGCCCCCGGGCTGGCGCACGGTCACCACGCTGCCAGGCAGCCAGCCCTTCAGCACCTTCTCGACCCGCACCTGAGCGTCGGTGACCAAACGGCCGTCGAGTCTCGTCGACGCCGTGCTCAGGACCTCGCCATGGACGATGACCTGCGCATGCCCGAGCATGTCCTCGTCGGTCTGCATCAGGTAGACGATCGACCCCGCCGGCGCCGCGAGCAACGCCGTCAACGCGGCGAAGCCGAACAGACTGTTCGCGAACAACCTCATTCCTGCCATGTGCCTCCTCCAGCCGATCTATCTACAACAGGGCGGAGGGCCTGCGCATCTCCCATATTGGAGACACTTCCGCCTCGCAGACCGACGAGAATTCGCTAGAACGCCGTGACCTCGTCGTAGAGGCGCGCCGTGTTGGCCTTGACCGCCGCGGCCACATCCGACACCGGCAGGCCCTTGATCTCCGCGATGGCGTTGAGCGACACGACCGCGTTCGCCGGTTCGTTGCGCTGGTCTCGATCCGGCCCCAGCACGGGGCTGTCCGTCTCCAGCAGCAGGCAGGACAACGGCAGGCGGCGCACCAGCTTCTGCTTCTGCGGCGAACGCACGACGGACGGCGGTACGGAAAAGAAGTAGCCCGCTTCCACCGCCGGCTCGGCCCGGGCAGCGCGGCCGTCGAAGGCGTGGAGTTGCACCCGCCTCGCCCCACGCTCGCGCAAGATGTGGATCGCATGGTGGCCGGCGGAGCGCGAGTGGACGTTGAGCGGCAGATCGAGTTCCACGGACAGGTCGATGAACGACGCGAAGATCTCGCGCTGCACCGCGAGGTCGCGCTCGTCGCGCACCTTCCAGCGGTCCAGGCCGACCTCGCCGATCGCTGCCAGGCGAAGGCGCTCCCGGCGGACCAGTCCGGCGACCCGTTCCGCTTCGACAAGATCGAGATGGGTCGGGTAGAGGCCGGCGGTCGGGCGCACGACGCCGGGATACGCCTCCGCCAACTCGAGATTCCGCTCCGCGTCGGCGCGGGTCTCGCCGACCGCGACCACCGTCCCGACTCCGGCGTCGCGTGCTCGCGCGAGCACCTCGCCGAGGTCGCCCGCGAACGAGCCGTCGCAGAGGTGGGCGTGACAGTCGGTCAGACCCGACAGCTCCGGCGACACCCCCATCAGCCGGCCGGCTCGCCGGTGCTCCCGGCCAGGCGCTCCTCAAGCTCCTCGACTGTCCTCGGCCAGTCCTTCTTCAGCAACCTCGAGAGGGCGCGGTCGGCGAGCAGCCGGCCGCCGGTCTGGCAGCGCGCGCAGTAGTTGCACTCGTTCTCGGCGTAGACGATGCGCTGGACCGGCGCGTCGCAACGCGGGCACGGTTCCCGGTAGCGGCCATGGACCGCCATCTCCTCGTGGAACGCGGTCACCTTGGCGGGGAATCGACCCCCGGCCTGCGCCCTGAGGCGATCCGTCCACTCCGTCAGCACGTCCACCGTGGACCGGTACAGCCGGTCGACCTGCTCGTCGTTGAGCCGGGTGGTCCAGCGCATCGGCGACAGGCGCGCGCGATGCAGGATCTCGTCCGAGTAGGCGTTGCCGATACCGCTGAACAACCGGGGGTCGATGAGCGCCCGCTTCAGTGTGTGGTTCTCCGCCTTGAGCCGCTCCCTGAACGCCTCCGGACCGGCCAGCAACACTTCCAGCCCGCCACGGTCCAGGGTAGCCAGGCCGTCTTCACCCGCGACCAGGTGCATCGCCGCTCTGCGTTTGCTCCCCGCCTCGGTGAGCAGCAGGGTGGCGTAGCCGAAGTCGAAGGCGGCCAGCCCCACGCGGCCCGGCACCTTCGCCGACGGCCCTGCCCAGCGGAACCGGCCGGCGATCATCAGGTGGATGGCGAGGAACAGCTCCCCCTCCAGGACGAAGACGACCCGCTTGCCGACCCGGCGCACGGAGACGACCGTGCGTCCCTCCGCCTCGGAAAGCGGCGGCCTCACGGAACGGAGCAGGAACGGGCTCCGCAGGCGGACGCGGACGAGTTCGCGGCCGGCAACCCGCTGCTCAAGCGCTTCGCAGTAGACCTCGACGTCGGGAAGCTCCGGCATGCCGGAAGTATGAGCCAACCGCGGCGCCCGGCCGCAGGGACGCCACTCCTACGGCGCCGAGCAACGCCTCATCCCTCGGCCCGACCGACCGCCGCCCGTAGCTCGCGGCACTCGGCGAGCAGTTGGCGAGCAGCGGCCAGAACGGACTCGTCGCCCGCACCGCGGGACGAAGGAGGCCTGGCGGCATCGTCCCGTGCCCAGGTCGCGGCCGCCTCCACGACCCGCTCGCCCTCGACGACGATTTCGGCCGCATCGTCGTCGGGATCGCCCAGACCGGCGTCCCGGCTCTGCCGCAGCGACGCCAGCAGCAGGTTGCGCAACTCCTCCGCGTTGTCCAGGCCCTGCAACAAGCCCCGGCTCAGGCTGTCCTCGTCGTCGTCCGACCCGGCGCCGCTGGCGGTACGGATCTCCACGTCGGCGATCCCGAACAGGCGCTGCAACGGCCCGCGTTTGACCGCCATGTTCTGGATGTTCACGACCGTCATCGTCTGCTCCCTGACGCTGTAGATGCCGTAGCGGATGCGAAGGGCCCGGTCGCTGACCATGTACCAGCGCATCTCGTAGCCGAGGCGCAACACGGCGAGAGACGCCACCAACTGGACGAAGAACAGGACGAACAGAAGCGGCCCCAACGCCCTGGTGAAGTCGGTCCACGGCCCAATGTCCAGGAACTCGAAGCCCTCGTCCGACACCCAGAACGCGAACGGCAGAAAGCCGAGCGTCGACACGACCAGGCCGAACAGCGCGCCCGCCTGTCCCAGACCCCACTTCAGCAGGCTGTATCGAAAGAACCGGGGCGAGGCGCGGAACGTGCGCAGAGACTCCGGCGATCCGGGTGGAGGCTCCGGGCGCTCGTCGACGCGGAACAGCCGGAGCAGCAGACGCTTCAGGCCCGGCGGCATCCGGCCGCTGGGCGCGCCTTCGCTGCTGCCGGTCGTCATCGCCCGCGCTCCAGTGCGCTCCGGATCGCCGCGACCTCGCGGGCGATCTCCCGGAGAGTCGAGGCGAGAGCGGCGCCATCGTCGCTGGCAGGGGGAGCGGGAAGCGCGCCGGTGGCGGCCGGCACGGCCGTCCGGGCGCCGCGCATCCGGCTGTACATGAAGTTGCGGACCGCTGACAGCTCGAGCAGGCCTTCGATCTTCATCTCGGCCTTCGCCGAACCGCTCGCGGTCTGAACCAGCAGGCGCGAGAGACCGAGCCAGCGCTCGACCGCGTTGCTCTGCACGTGGATGTCCTGGATGCGGCTGTAGGTGAGGCTGATCTCGCGCTTGAACACGGCGCCCCAACTCATCGTCACGCCTTCGTCGTCGAAGCGGTACCTCAGCGTGCGATAGCGCAGGAACAGGATGGTGAAGACGACGGGGAACGCGGGTCCCGTGATCAGCGAGAACAGGACGTAGTAGCGCAGCAGCTTGGGATGGGGACGGCGAAGCGCTCGTACCCGCTCGTCGCCGTTGCCCCCGCCGCCGGTCAAGACTGGAGCAGCTCCTCGATCCGGTCCAGCGCCCAGTCCAGTTCCTCCCGCCCGATCACCAGGGGCGGCGCGAACCGAATCACGTGATCGTGTGTCTCCTTGCACAGCAGTCCCTGCTCGGCCAACTGCTCGCAATACGGACGGGCCCCGCCGGCGGATTCATGGAGTTCGATTCCAATCCACAGTCCACGGCCACGGACCTCGCGCACCAGCGGTGAGCGGACGCTCCGCAACCGGCCCAGAGCGTACTCGCCGAGCCGGGCCGAGTTCTCGACCAGACGCTCCTCCCGCAGCACCGCGAGCGCCGCGCGCGCGACCGCCGCGCCCACGGGATTGCCGCCATAGGTGGAACCGTGGTCGCCCGGCTGGAACACGTCCATGATCTCCGCGTCCGCCACGACCACGGACACGGGATACAGACCCCCGGAGAGCGCCTTGCCGAGCAGCATCACGTCCGGCCGGATGCCGTCGTGCTCATGCGCGAACATCCGCCCCGTCCGCCCCAGGCCGGACTGAATCTCGTCGACGATCAGGAGCGCGTTCCGCTCGCTGCACACGTCGCGCAGTTCAGCAAGGAAACCGTCCGGCGGTACGACGATTCCGCCCTCGCCCTGAATCGGCTCGACCAGCACGGCCGCCGTGTTCGGACCCACCGCCGCTCTTGCCGCGGAGGCGTCACCGAAGGGCAGCAGCTCGAAACCGGGCGTGAATGGACCGAAACCATCGCGATACTGCGCTTCGCTCGAAAAGCCCACGATCGTCGTCGTGCGACCGTGAAAGTTGTTGGCGAACGCCAGGATCTCGGCCTCGCCGGGAGGCACGTCCTTGAGCGTGTAGGCCCACTTCCTGGCCAGCTTGATCGCGGTCTCGACCGCCTCGGCGCCCGTGTTCATCGGCAGCGCCCGCTCGAAGCCGGTCAGTTCGCAGACATCCCGAAAGAACGCCCCGAGTTCGGCGTTGTGGAAGGCCCGCGACGTAACCGCCACCTTCCGGCTCTGCCGGACCAGTGCCTCAACGATCCGCGGATGGCAGTGCCCCTGGTTGACCGCCGAGTAGGCGGCGAGGCAGTCGAGGTAACGGCGCCCGTCGATGTCCCAGACCCAAACGCCCTCGGCGCGGTCGATCACGATGTCGAGAGGCGCGTAGTTCCGGGCGCCGTATCGCGCTTCCAGTTCCGTCGGCTTCACCGCAGGTTCCCTGCTCAAATGTAGCGCGACTTCTGCCGCGGAGTGCTGGAAACCGTCAGAACTCGATCGAGATTCCAGCGTGGACGTAGACCGGCGTCTTGCGCAGCTCGAACGCAGGGGCGAGAGCTCCGTCATCTCCCCGGATCTCCGAGCTCTTCGCCTTCATCGAGGAGTCGAACCAGAAGGCGCCGAGATACAGGCCGACCGGACAATCCGTCTTGAAGGGGATCTTCAGTCCCATGTTGGCGCCGAGAACGGTCTCGCCGGGCCACTCGGGACGATAGACGGCGTCCACCGACGCGCCATCCATTCCGGTCGGCACGAGGGAGGGCGAGCTGTAGTCGAGCTGGGCGATCACGGGACCGAGCCACCAGTCCACGCGGCTGCCAGGACGGGTCAGGTGGAAGTTCAGCCCGACGAAGAACTTCTTCATCTCGATGTCCGCGCCGGCGTAACCGGTCCGGCCGCCCGGGTGCAGCCACCAGTCGACCTCGCAGTTGATCGTGTTCGCCCCGAACATGAATCCCACGGGATAGCTCAGGCGGTACTCGGCGGCAAGGCCGACGCCGACTCCGTCCACGCAGGCCTTGAGCCTGTCGCGCGTATCCGGACCGAGCACCGAAATGTGCACGTCGTCTCCACTCAGCGAACTGAGGGTCGGCATCAGGGTCCACCGCCGATCGACCTTCATCGTCGCGGAGGCCTCATTGCTACCTCCGGCGTTCTCCACCATCGCCGTGTGTGTGAACTCGCCGTCGGTCGCGTGAGACACGCCGCGCTCGTACGGCGCGGCGAGTCCCTGGCCGTCCAGCGTCACGGTGACCGGCGCGCCGTCGCCGTTCTCCGGCGCCACCGTGACCACCGCCGTCTGACCGGTCAACACCCGGTCCGGCTCGATCGACACCGTGACCGTGGGCGCTACCTTCATCCCGGTCGAACACTGGGCGCTCTGGCCGGTGTTCGTCTCGACGGTCACGGTGTGCGTGAAGGCGTCGGCGCCGTCGTGGGTCATCTCCCGGGTGTAAGGAGACGCGAGCGGCCGCCCGTCCAGCAGGACCCGTGACAGCTCCGCGCCGTGGCCGGCGTTCGGCGCCACCGTCAACGTGGACGACTCGCCCAGGTCGACCTCGGCCGGCGAGGCGGTGACGCTGCAGCTCGGGCAGCCGACGGCGATCGTGCTGCTGAGCGAGTCCTCGAGCCGGTCGCCGCGGGATGACATCGCGGAGCACGTCGCGGTGACCGTGTAGTCGCCCTCGGCGGTAAACGGGAAGGACGCGCCGCCGGAGGCCGCCGAACGCTCGCTGCCGTCCGGCATCCGGACCGTCACGGCGCTCTCGCCGTCGGCGCAGGAACTCTGGAAGTCGAAGGTCCGGTCGCTGCAGGAGAGGCCGCCGATGTCCAGGTCGAGGGTCACCTTCGGCAGCGGCTGCTCGGCGAGGAGCGCCAGGTTGCCGCAGGACTCGGGAACGATCATCGAGTACCAGCGCCCGTTCGAGTTGAAACGAATCTCCCAGGCCGCGAACGCCTCGCCGCCCGCCCAGCAGAGGTTCGTGCCAAGCGTCGGGGTCTGGCCGCGCTCGCGGAAGAACATCCACTGGACTCGCTGGCCGGGGTCGAAGGTGGTCGACGTGACGCCCCGCCAGGCGGCCACGGCGGCAAAGAGATCGTCCGGGTCGCCCGTCCAGTTCGCCTGTCCCAACAGCGAGAGGATGTCCTCACGCTGGTTCGCGAACAGCGCCTGCAGCGACTCCTGGTCTTCGACCGGAGCGGAGAACCTGTTGGTGCCTCCCAGACGGGTGATCGACGACGCGCCCTCGCATAGCTGGGCGGCGGCCGGCGCGGCCAGGATCAGGCCGGCGAGGAGGAACAGGACGGAGGCCGACCGCGCCGAAGGGCGGACGGCGGCGTACTCAGCGAGCCAACGGCGATGGGACATGGCATTCTCCCCCAGAGTTTCCCCACCGCGGTCCGCCTGACCGAGCGGGCCGAAGGGGCGTATGTCTAATCATGTCAACACTTAGCCGCGTTGACAAATGCCGCCGACCAGCCTTGCCAGGCGCTGGAACGGCGCCGGTCCGCACGGCGCTATGATTCCCGACCGATCGACCACACCCGACACCGGAACGAAGACCGCGTCTGCCGGGCGCGGAGGCGAGGAACAAGTGCACGAGACCTCAGGAAGCTGGCCTCTCGGCAGCAGTGATCGACCGCTCCGCGTCGCCGTGATCGGCTCCGGTCCCAGCGGCTTCTACGCGATCGCCGCGCTGTTCAAGGCGGATGGCATCGAGGCCGATGTCGACCTGTTCGATCGCCTCCCTACGCCCTTCGGCCTGGTGCGCGGCGGAGTCGCGCCCGATCATCAGAAGATCAAGAACGTCATCAGGGTCTACAACCGCACCGCGCAGTATGAGCGTTTCCGCTTCTTCGGCAACGTCGAGCTCGGCCGCGATGTTTCGGTAGACGACCTCCGCCGGCACTACGACCACATCGTCTACGCCACCGGCAACGAGTCCGACCGCAAGATGGGGATCCCGGGCGAAGACCTGCCCGGCGTTCACTCGGCGACCGAGTTCGTCGGCTGGTACAACGGCCATCCCGACTTCCAGGATCGCAGCTTCGACCTGGCATCGGCCAGGCGCGTCGCCGTCGTCGGCAACGGCAACGTGGCGATGGACGTGACCCGCGTCCTGGCGCGCAGCCCGGACGAACTCGCACCCACCGACATCACCGCCGAATCGCTCGCCGTGCTCCGGGAAAGCAGGGTCGAGGAGGTCGTCCTGCTCGGGCGCCGCGGTCCGGCCCAGGCGGCGTTCTCACCCCAGGAGATCAAGGAGATCGGATCGCTCGAAGGCGTCAGCCTGCTGGTGTCCGAAGCGGAGATGGACCTCGACGAGATCAGCAGCACCTGGCTCGAGGAGAGCGCCGCGCCCAGTGCGCGCCGCAACGTGACCTATCTGACCGAAGTCGCCGGCGCCGAAGCCGGCGACGAAGAGCGTCTCGTGACCTGCCGATTCCTCGTTTCGCCCATCGACCTTCAGGCTGGCGACGACGGCCGGGTGGGCCGGATCGTGATCGAGAAGAACGAGCTCTACGCCGCCGACGACGGCACGCCGCGGCCGCGAGGCACCGGCGAGACCGAAACCCTGGACGTCGACCTGGTGTTCAAGGCGGTCGGCTACCGCGGCGTCCCGCTGCCGGGCGTCCCGTTCCACGAACGCTGGGGCATCCTGCCGAACGACGAAGGCCGCCTGCAGACCGAGCCGGACGGCGAGATCGTGCCGGGCCAGTACGTCGTCGGCTGGGCAAAACGAGGCCCGACCGGCCTGATCGGCACGAACAGCCCCGACTCGACCGCCACCGTCAAGAAGATGATCGAGGACATCGACGGCATGACCGCCCCGGCCGACTCCGCCAGGGCCCCGGAGAGGATTGTCGAACTGCTGCGCGAACGCGGCGTCGACTTCGTGAGCTTCGACGACTGGAACCTCCTCGACGAGGACGAGGTTCGGCTCGGAGAGGCGCAGAGCAAGGTCCGCGAGAAGTACACCGACGTCGAGTCGATGATGGCGGCTGTAAACCGACTCCGGTAGGTGCGCGGGTCTTCTGACCCCGCTGCCGCCGAAGGCGGCCAGGAAACGCGCCGGCCGAAGGCCGGCTCCGCTCATCTGCCCATGTGCGGATACCGGTAGTCCACCGGCGGCGCAAAGTTCTCCTTGACAGCCCGCTGGGAAGTCCAGCGCAGCAGGTTGGCCATGGAGCCCGCCTTGTCGTTGGTCCCGGACGCGCGGGCCCCACCGAAGGGCTGTTGGCCGACGACCGCCCCGGTCGGCTTGTCGTTGATGTAGAAGTTGCCGGCGGCGTGGCGCAGGCGGGCGCCGATGCTGGCCACCGCCGTCCGGTCGTTGGCGAATACCGCTCCAGTCAACGCGTACGGGCTCGTCGTGTCGCAGAGCTCGAGAGCCTCGTCGAGCGCGCCGTCCTCGTACACGAAGATCGTCAGCACCGGCCCGAAGATCTCCTCGCTCATCAGGCGAGACCGCGGATCCTCGCTGCGGACGACGGTGGGCTCGACGAAGTAGCCGGCCGCGTCGTCGCGGCCGCCGCCGGAGACGATCTCGTAAGCCGAATCACCCTCCGCGTCGGCGAGATAGCCGGAGATGCTGTTGAAGGACGACTGGTCGATGACCGCGGCCATGAAGTTCGAGAAGTCGACCGGCGATCCCATCGACACGGTCGCCAGTTCGTCGCAGAGGCGCTCCCGCACGTCGCTCCAGAGCGATGCGGGGATGTACGCGCGCGAAGCCGCGGAGCACTTCTGCCCCTGGTACTCGAAGGCGCCGCGGATCAGTGCCGTACTCAGCGCGGCCACGTCCGCCGAAGGGTGGGCGAAGACGAAGTCCTTGCCGCCGGTCTCGCCGACGATCCGCGGATACGTGTCGTAGTTCTCGATCTGGTCACCGATCGTCCGCCACATCCGCTGGAACACGGGCGTCGAACCGGTGAAGTGGATGCCCGCCAGGTGGCGGCTGGCCAGGACCGGATCGCCCACCGTGGCGCCCGGGCCGGGCACGAAGTTGATCACGCCCGGAGGCAGCCCGGCCTCTTCGAGCAGCTTCATCAGGTAGTAGCCCGAGAGCAGTGCGGTGGACGCGGGCTTCCACAGGACGGTGTTGCCCATAATCGCCGCCGAGGTCGGCAGGTTGCCGGCGATCGCGGTGAAGTTGAACGGCGTGACCGCGAACACGAAGCCCTCGAGCGCCCGGTACTCGACGTAGTTCCAGATTCCCGGCGACGAGACGGGCTGCTGGCCGTAGAGCTCCTCCGCGAACGCGACGTTGAAACGCAGGAAGTCGATCAACTCGCAGGCGGAGTCGATCTCGGCCTGGTAGCAGGTTTTCGACTGGTTCAGCATGGTGGCGGCGTTCACCGTCGACCGCCATGAACCGGCCAGAAGCTCGGCCGCGCGCAGGAAGATCGCCGCCCGCTCCTCGAACGGCATCGCGGACCAGGCCGGCCAGGCCTCTTGGGAGGCCGCTACGGCCGCCTCGACTTCGGCGGCGCCGGCCTGGTGGCACGTGCCGAGAGCATGAGCGTGATCGTGAGGGCAGATGACGTCCTGGGTGCGACCGGTGCGAATCTCGCGCCCGCCGGCAAGGACCGGAATCTCGACCCGCTCGCCGAGCATCTGCTTCAGGCGTGTCTCCAGAGCGGAGCGCTCGGCGGAACCGGGCGCGTAGTCGAGTACGGGTTCGTTGCGGGGTGCGGGAACTTGCAAGGTGCCGTTCGGCATTTCAGTTGATCTCCTGGGATCTGAGGACCGCTTGGGCGCGGCCGGAGCCGCAGCATAAACCGCGTGCGACGGGGGTCAAGGAAACAGGCGAACCCAATGGAATCAGCCTGCTATTCCCGCTCGCTAGAAGCCGGCCGGGGTCCCCTGACCTTCCAGCATCCTCCAGGCGAAAACCAGGATGCCGACGATCAGCAGCGTACCGCCGATCGGAGTGATCGCGCCCAGCCAGCGCGGGCCGCCGACGGCTATCGCCGCCACCGTTCCGGAGAAGATCAGCGAGCCGACGAACAGCAGCCAGCCAGTGAGCCGCAGGTCGACGTTCGAGCCCCGGGCGGCGAGCCCGAGCAGCGCCACCACCACGCCGCCGTACATGAGGTAGCGGGCGGCCGTCTCCCACAGCGCCAGGTGCTCGGCGTCGAGCGCGGACCGCAGACCGTGCGCGCCAAAGGCCCCCGCCCCCACCGAGGCGGCACACATCAACAGTCCCACAAACAGCCAGTTCACTACGGTGGCCTCCTCCGGGCGTCGGCTATCGTAACAACCGGTACGCCCGCCATCGGGCGTGGGCACTGGACCCGTGGACGCGCAACTGACCGCACTGGAAGGACGGCTAGCCGAGCTGCTTCCGGTCTACGTGCACGAGACATGGGGCGCGTGGCTCCAGTTGCTGGCTATCGCGTTCGCCTCCGCGCTCAGCGCCTGGGTGGTCTGGTGGATCCTCAAGTTCGGCGCGACGAAGCTCGTCGGGAAGACCAAGACCGAAGTCGACGACCGATTGCTCGAGGCGGCGCACTGGCCGCTCTGGGTTTCCGTCTTCCTGATCGGCCTGCGGATGGGCGTTGCCCGATTGCAGCTCCTCGAGAACACCGAGCAGAGGATCGTCGACGCGCTGCAGACCGTGGCGCTGCTGTTCTGGGTCGTCGCGGCGCTGCGTGCCTCGGGGGTCCTGCTGCGGGCCCTGGCGCGGCGCCGGAGCGACGGCGCTCTCGTGTCCAGGCACACCGAGCCCCTGTTCGAGAACCTGGCCAAGGTCGCGATCGTGATCCTGGGGGCTTACCTGGTGATCCAGGCCTGGGGCGCCGACGTCTCCGGGCTCCTCGCCGCCGGTGGCATCGCCGGCCTCGCGGTGGGCTTCGCGGCCCGCGACACCCTGGCGAACCTCTTCGCCGGCATCTTCATCTTCGCGGACGGGCCCTACAAGATCGGCGACTTCATCACCCTCGACACCGGGGAACGCGGCATGGTCACCGAGATCGGCATCCGCAGCACCCGGTTGCTGACCCGCGACGACATCGAGGTGACGATCCCCAATGCGGTGATGGGCAACGCGAAGATCAACAACGAGAGCGGCGGCCCCCACGTCAAGTACCGGATCCGCGTCCGGGTCGGCGTGGCCTACACCAGCGACGTCGAGAAGGTCGAGGCCCTGCAGCTTCAGGTCGCCGACGACAACGAGAAGGTGTGCAAGGAGCCCACACCCCGCGTCCGGTTCCGGGGCTTCGGACCCTCCTCGATCGACTACGAGTTGCTGTGCTGGGTCGAGGAACCGGTGCTCCGCGGCATCGTCACCCACGAGCTGGTGAAGGCGACGATCACGGCGTTCGCCGAGGCGGGCATCGAGATCCCGTACAGCAAGCACGACATCTACATCAAGGAAGGGCGGCCCTCGCGGCAACCCCGCCTAGCCGAGCCCGCGGCCGACTGACGAAGACCGCGCCCGCCACGGCCGGTGCGGGAACCGGCGGCCAAGCCCGCGCTGAATCTCACGCCACTTCCTCTCTTCGTCCGGCGTCACGAAGGTGACCGCCTCTCCGGAACGCCCCATGCGGCCAGTTCGCCCGACGCGGTGCGTGAACAGCCGCTCCGAGTCCGGCAGGTCGTAGTTGATGACCTGGCCGATACCGTTCACGTCCAACCCCCGGGCGGCCACATTCGTCGCCACGAGGATCGGCGCGGCGCCGGAACGGAAGCCCCTCATCACGCGCTCACGGGCGCCCTGGCTGAGGTTGCCCTGCAGCGCCCCAACCGGATAGCCCAGCGCGTCGAGCTTCTTCGCCAGCTTCCGGACACCGTGCTTGGTGCGACCGAAGACGAGGATCGGGTCGCCATTGCGGCGATCCAGCAGCGACCGGAGAGCCTTCATCTTGTCGTCCCTCTGGATCGAATAGACCAGATGCTCCACCGCTGGCTCCTCGAGGCCCGCGTCGATCCGGACCTTCACCGGGTTGCGCAGATACTGCTTCGCCGTGTTCGCCACCCAGTTCGGCATGGTGGCCGAGAACAGAGCCGTCTGCCTTGAAGCAGGCGTGTGGCCGAGGATCGCCTCGACATCGCGGGCAAAGCCCTGGTCCAGCATCTCGTCGGCCTCGTCCAGGACGAGGAATCGCACGGCGCCCAGGTCCAGGGACCCCTGTCGCAGATGGTCCAGCGTGCGCCCCGGGGTACCGACAACGACATCGGCTCCTCGTCTCAACGCCGCCTGCTCACGCCTGATCGGCCGGCCCCCGACGACTTGCGTCACGGACACACCCCGCGATGAAGCCAGACCGGAGACAACTTCGGCGACCTGAAGGGCAAGCTCCCGCGTCGGCACGAGCACCAGCGCCTGAACCCGCCGAACCGACGGATCGCAGACTTCGGCGATGGGCACGGCAAAGGCCAGCGTCTTTCCCGATCCTGTCTGAGCCTGTCCGACCAGGTCCCGCCCCGCCAGCAGAGAGGGGATGGACCGCTCCTGAATCGGCGTCGGCGCGGAGATGTTCATACGGCCGATCGCTGCCCGGGTCGCGGGCCTCACCGCAATGCCGGCGAAGACGGCGCCGGAACGGGCGTCCTCTCCACGACCGGCCGCGGGTTCGACCGGGCGATGGCTGCCGTTGACCGCTCGGCTGGCCGGAGCGACCTTGGCCGGCGCGCCGGCGCTGTCACGACGTTTGGTGAAGCAGGAGCGGCAGTACACAGGCCTGCCGGGCTCGGGCCTGAAGGGAACGGTCGTCGGGCTATCGCATTCGGTGCAGACGGCATCGTGGGTTTGCTGCGGCCTTCGGCCGGATGGACGCCGGCCGGTCGAGCGAGACTTCTTGGGCATAGGGAAACGAACTCCTCGGGTCGGGAGATAATGATGAGGCGGTCTTGGCGCGGGCGAGCAAGCAGGGGCGAGGACTCATGTCCACCGCTGCATCAACCCTGGCGCGGCAATCGAGCGTTGTCGGTCGCAATGGCGACCAGGGGACTGCGAGCTGGACCCGGCGGAAAACGCAACCTACACGACCCCGACCTCCGAGTCAAAGCCGGCCCCGCCCCTCGGCTCACTAGAATGCCCCTCGGGAACGACATGCCGCGCTCGAACCGGATCAAGGCAGACCAGTGAAGGTCGCGCGCACCACCGCCGCCGGGAGTCTGGAACTCGCCGAGGCGCGGGAACCGCCGATCAGGACCGGCGAGGCGCTGATCGAGCTCGTCTACTGCGGCCTGTGCGGAACCGATCTCTACAAGCTGGCCGACGCCGGCCGGACGCCGGGAGAGGTGCTCGGGCACGAAGTCGTCGGCAGGGTGATCGCGAGCCGCGCCGACTCGCTTGCGCCCGGCGACCGGGTCATCGCTCCACATCACGCCCCTTGCGGCGACTGCCGACTGTGCCGGTCCGGCGCCGAGACGATGTGCCCCCGGTTCGCGGAGAACCTGCTGGACCCGGGAGGTTTCAGCGAGCGCCTGCGGCTCAAGGCCCGGGCGGTTCAACGCACCGTGCGCAAGCTCGATGACGGGCTCGCCAACGAAGCGGCGGCGTTCGTCGAACCGGCCGCCTGCGTGCTGCGGGGAATCGATCGCGCCGGTCTCGTCGGAGACGCGCCCGAGGTCGTCGTCATCGGTGCGGGCTCGATGGGTCTGCTCCATCTGCTGGTGCTGCGCGCCTCGTTTCCTGGCGCTCGCATCGTGATCGCCGAACCGGACGCCGGCCGACGGGCCACCGCAAGGCAGCTCGGCGCTGACGCCGCGGTATCGCCTGAGGCGATCGCCGACCTGGTGAACTCCGCGAGTCCTCAAACTGGCGACGCCGTCTTCGACACGGCCGGAGGCCAGGAGGCTTTCGACCTGGCGCTCCAGGTCACCCGGCCAGGCGGCCGTGTCGTGCTCTTCGCGCACGCCGCCCACGATGCCCGCGTCTCGTTCGACATCAACGCCGTCTTCAGGTCCGAGCGCCACGTGATCGGCGCCTACTCGGGCTCCCCCGCCGAGCAGGCGAGGGTGCTCGATCTGCTCCACGACGGCGCGCTCGACCCGACGCCCCTCGTCACCCACCGCCTGCCCCTGGATCGCGCCGCCGAAGCCGTCGAACTGTGCCGGCGGCGGGAAGCCCTGAAGGTGCTGTTGCACCCATGATCCCGGAGCACCAGACACAGGCCTTTCTCACCGGCCCCGGGAGCGTCGAGTTGAGGCGGCTGCCGATGCCCGAACCGGGCGCCGGCGAACTGCTGATCCGGGTCGACGCCGCGACCACCTGCGGCACCGACGTCAAGGTCTACCGTCGAGGCAGCCATCCGACCATGCTGGCCCTGCCATCGCCCTTCGGCCACGAGGTCACCGGCACCGTCGTCCGGGCCGCCGCCGGGGCCGCACACACCGAGGGCGACGCCGTCGTCGTCGCCAACAGCGCCTCCTGCGGCGAGTGCCAGCCATGCCGGCACAAGCGCGAGAACCTCTGCCGCAACCTCGTCTACCTGAACGGCGCCTTCGCCGACTACCTGCTGATACCCGAAGCCGTCGCGAAGCGCAGTGTCCACCCGCGGCCGGCCGGACTCGAACCCGTGGTCGCCGCCCTGGCGGAGCCGCTGGCCTGCGCTGTCCACTGCCTCGAACGCTGCCTCGGCGCCTGGAGCGCTCCGCCCACCGAGGCGCGAACCCTGGTCATCGGCTGCGGGCCGCTGGGGCTCATGCTGATCGACCTGTTCCACAGCATGCGTACTCACGTCTGCGCGCTCGACCCGCACGCGCACCGGCTGAAGGTGGCCCGCACCTTCGGCGCAGCGGAGACGCGTCGCGGCCGCGCCGGAGACGGCGACAGCTCCCCCGCGGAAGACCCTTTCGACTTCGCGATCGACGCGACCGGTACGCCCGCCGGCTGGGATCACGCCGTGAGATCGCTCGCTCCCGGCGGCGTCGCCGCCCTGTTCGGCGGCTGCCGGCCGGGAACCGAGCTTGTGGTCGACGCGGAGCGGGTCCACTACCAGGAACAGACACTGCTGGGCGTCTACCACCATCGGCCCTCGTCGTTCCGCGCGGCGCTCGACCGGCTGATCGGCGCGCCGGAACGCTACGGAGCGCTCGTGGAACGGGAACTGCCCCTCGACCGGCTGACGGAGGCACTCGACCTGATGATCGGCCGTCACGCCCTGAAGGTCGCCATCCGGCCGCATTCCAACTGACTGTCAAGACAGGCGCTTACCCGCGAGCGCCGTATACTGCGCCTCGCGGCCACCAGAGGCCGCGAAAGTCGAGCACCTCATGGCCGCTGCCGAGAATGACCTGTTGCCCGATCTCGAGGCGGTACGCCAGGAACTGGAGCGGGTCGACGAGGAACTGCTGAAGGGCTTCCGGCGCCGCGTCGAACTGTCGCGCGAAGTCGCGGGCGCCAAGATCGCCGCCGCCTTCCCGTTCCGCGACCAGTTGCGCGAGGAGCAACTGCTGACCCGCGTACGGACGATCGCCGCCGACCTCGGCCTCGACCCTCACCAGACGGAGCGCATCTTCCGGCTGCTGATCGAGATGTCGATCGCGGCGCAGCAGGGTTACATCCGCGACCTCGACCGGGCGCCGCTCCGCGTCGCGTACCAGGGCGTCGAGGGCTCGTTCAGCCACCTGACCGCCCAGCGGCAGTACGCCGGCCGGCCCGGAGGCGTCGTGCTGCAGGGCTACGAGCTGTTTCGGGGGGCCGCCGAGGGCGTTCGCGACGGCCGCCACGACATCGCCCTGCTGCCCATCGAGAACAGCACCGCCGGCAGCATCAACGAAACCTACGACCTGCTGGCCGAAGGCGGTCTGGTGATCACCGCGGAAGTGATCAGCAAGGTCGCGCACTGCCTGCTCGCGCTGCCCGGCACGGAGATCGAGGACCTCCGGCTCGTGCTCTCTCACCCGCAGGCGCTTCGCCAGTGCGACCAGTTCTTCCACGACCACGACTGGCTGCGGCCACAACCCGAGTTCGACACCGCCGGCGCGGCCGCGCGCGTCCGCGAGGGCAACGACCGGACGGTCGGCGCCATCGCCAGCGAGCCGGCAGCGCGGGTCTTCGGCCTGGAGATCCTCGCCCATGGCATCCAGAACCAGGCCGGGAACTTCACCCGGTTCGTGGAAGTGGCCGCAGAAGCGGCGCCCTGCCCGCCCGACGTGCCGTGCAAGACCTCGCTGCTTCTGGTCACCGGGCACCAGCCGGGCGACCTGGGCGAGGTGCTGCGGAGCTTCTCGCGGCGCGGCGTCAACCTGACCAAGATCGAGTCCAGGCCGATTCCGGCAACGCCCTGGCGCTACTGCTTCTACCTCGACATCGAGGGGCACGCCGCTTCGGTGCCGGTCACCGAAGCGCTCCAGTCGATCGAAGCGAAAGCGAAGGAGCTCCGCATCCTCGGCACCTACCCGAGCGCGCTGCCGTCAGCGCCCGCAGAGCGTCCAAGTGAAGACGCCGGCGCGAAACGCGCCGCAGCGGACAGCGCCTGAGCCCGCCTTGCCCGAGCGCGCCGACGTCGTCTGCATCGGGGCCGGCATCATCGGTCTCGCCACGGCCCGGAGCCTCGCCCGCCGCTTCGGTCAGATCGACATCCACGTGGTCGAGGCGGAGCCCCGACCCGCCGTTCACCAGACGGGCCACAACAGCGGCGTCATCCACTCCGGCCTCTACTACAAGCCCGGCTCGCTCAAGGCGCGCAACTGTGTCGGCGGCCGAAAACGGCTGATCGACTACTGCGACCGGCACGCGATTCCCTACGAGATCTGCGGCAAGCTCGTCATCGCGACCGACCCGGAGGAGGTCCCCCGACTCGACGAACTGGAGCGACGCGGCCGGGCGAACGGCCTCGCCGGCCTGGAGCGCCTGCCGTCCGAGCGGATCCCCGAGTTCGAGCCGCACGCGACCGGCGTCGACGCGCTCTGGGTTCCCGAGACCGGCATCGTCGATTTCAAGGCCGTGGCCCGCGCCTACGCCGAAGAACTCGAGGCGGCCGGTGTCTCCCTGCACCTGCGCACCCGCGTCACCGGTCTGACGCCGCGGCCTGACGGAGTCGTCGTGGAGACCACCGCCGGCGAGTTCGAAACCGGCCACGCGATCAACTGCGCCGGCCTTCAGTCGGACCGCGTGGCGCGCATGGCGGGCCTCGACCCGGCCGTGCGGATCGTTCCCTTCCGCGGCGAGTACTTCGACATCGCTCCGGAGCGCCGTCACCTGCTGCGCGGACTGATCTACCCCGTCCCCGATCCCCGTTTCCCCTTTCTCGGAGTCCACCTGACGCGGCGCGTCGACGGCTCGGTCGAGGCCGGTCCGAACGCGGTCCTGGCGCTCAAGCGCGAGGGCTACGACCGCCGCAGCTTCGACGCCCGCGACACCTGGAGCAGCCTGAGCTACACCGGCTTCTGGAAGATGGCCCTCCGCTTCTGGAAGGTCGGCATCAGCGAGATGGCGCGTTCGGGCAGCCGCGCCCGTTTCGCCCGCGACCTGCGCCGCTTCGTCCCCGACCTCAGGGATTCCGACCTGATGCCCGGCGGCTCGGGCGTCCGTGCCCAGGCCCTGGACCGCAAGGGCAATCTGGTCGACGACTTCGCGATCGAGACGAGTCCGCGGATGCTCCACGTGCTGAACGCCCCGTCACCCGGCGCGACGGCGTCGCTGGCCATCGGCGACACGCTGGCCGACCGGGCGGCCGAGATGTTCGGGTTGTGACCCGGATCAGCGAGACCAGCATCGCCGTCCGCAACGACCGGCGTGTCAGCGCCCTGCTGCTCGAACCCGAAGAGCCCCGCTGCCTGCTCGTCTTCGCCCACGGGGCCGGCGCCGGAATGGGTCACGCAACGATCGAGACCTTCGCCTGCGGTGTGGCCACGCTAGGGATCGCCACGCTCCGCTTTCAGTTTCCTTACACGGAAACAGGCCGGCGCCGTCCAGACCGGCCGCTTGTCCTGCAGCGATCCGTTCGGGCAGCGGTGGCGCATGCCAAGGCCATGCGGCCCGAACTGCCGCTCATTGCCGGCGGCCGCTCGATGGGAGGCCGCATGGCCTCCGGCGCCGACGCGAGCGACAGCCTCGACGTCGCCGGCTTCGTCTTTCACGCCTTCCCGCTGCATCCGCCGGGAAAGCCCGGAACATCGCGCGCCGATCACCTGAGCCAGGTCGACAAGCCGCTGCTCTTCCTGAACGGCACCCGCGACCGGCTCGCCGACCCGGAACTCCTGGCCGGCGTCCGCGACCGGCTCCGCTCCCGAGCGACCCTCCACCTGGTCGAAGGCGGCGACCACAGCCTACAGGTGCTGAAGAGATCAGGCCGCCGGCAGGAGGACGTGGACTACGAGGTCGCGGAGGCGGTCAGCGAGTGGTGCCGGGAGGTGCTCGGGCTCTGACCGCCCCTTATAATCCGGCCCCATCATGAAACCTACTCTTCGCCGGTTTCTGCCGGCCCTTCTCCTACCCCTCTTGGCCTGTTCCCCCGACACCTTCGACCCCGGGCCGGTCGAGTATCCGCAGACCCGGACGGTCGACCAGGTCGACGACTACTTCGGCGTCCAGGTCGCGGATCCGTACCGCTGGCTGGAAGACCTCGACGGCGAGGAAACGGCGGCCTGGGTGGCCTCGCAGAACGAAGTCGCGGAGCCATTCCTGGCCGCGCTGCCCGGCCGCGAAGCGATCGAAGAGCGGCTCCGCGCGATCTGGAACTACGAGCGCTGGAGCACCCCCGGCAAGCGCGGCGAGCGCTACTTCTACAACCACAACGACGGACTCCAGGACCAGAGCGTCGTCTACGTAGCCGATTCCATGGACCACGAGGGTGACGAGCCGCCGGGACATGTGCTGCTCGACCCGAACACCTGGAGCGAGGACGCGACGGTGGCGCTGGCCGGGATGACGCCGAGCCGGGACGGCCGCTACGTCGCGTACGCGCAGTCGGACGGCGGCTCGGACTGGCGAAAGTGGAAGGTCCGTGACGTCGAGACCGGCGAGGACACGGGCGACCTGATCGACTACACCAAGTTCACGTCGATCTCCTGGATGCCGGACAACTCGGGCTTCTTCTACAGCCGCTATCCCCCGCGCGAGGACGACCCGACCAGGGGCGACGGCTCGAAGGCGGTTTCCGTCTACTTCCATGCCCTGGGCACGGATCAGAGCGAGGACCGGCTCGTGTTCAGCCAGCCCGAGCACCCCCGCCGCAACCCGTACGCCTCGGTCTCCGAGGACGGCGAGTACCTGCTGGTCAACCTCCAGGAGGGGTACCTGGAAAACGCGGTCCACTACCGCAAGATCAATGAGCCGGATCAGGCGATCCGCCCGCTACTCGACCAGTGGGACGCTCTCTACGGCTACATCGTCAACGTGGGCCCGGTGTTCCTGTTCGAGACGAACAAGGACGCGCCGCGCAACCGAATCGTCGCGGTAGACGTGAGCGACGGATCGCCCGAAGGGAACCCCGCACTGCACGAAGTGGTCCCCGAAGCCGGGGACACCCTCTCCTACGCCTCGGCGGTCGGCGGCAAGCTGGTTCTGAACTACCTGCACGACGCGCGCACCGTCGTCCGTCTGGCCGAGCCGAACGGCGCCGAGCCCGCGACGCCGGCCGGCGAGGTCGAGCTGCCCGGCATCGGCACCGCCGGCGGCTTCGGCGGCCGCTGGGAGGACACGGAGACCTTCTACTCCTACTCCAGCTTCGGCACGCCTTCCCAGATCCACCGCTACGACGTGGCCAGCGGCGAAAGCACGTTGATCCGCCGCCCCGCGATCGACGCCGACCTCGACGGCTACGAGACGGAGCAGGTCTTCTACGAGAGCCGCGACGGGACCCGCATCCCGATGTTCATCACCCACCGCGCTGGGCTCGAGAAGAACGGCGACAACCCGACGCTCCTCTACGGCTACGGCGGCTTCAACATCTCGCTGACGCCCGGCTTCTCCTCGTCCCGTCTGGCCTGGCTCGAGATGGGCGGCGTGCTGGCGATTCCGAACCTGCGCGGCGGCGGCGAGTACGGCCGCGAGTGGCACCTCGCCGGCACCAAGGAGAAGAAGCAGAACGTCTTCGACGACTTCATCGCGGCGGCCGAGTGGCTGGTCGCCGAGGGCTACACGAGCGCCGGCCGCATCGCGATCCAGGGCGGCAGCAATGGCGGTCTCCTGGTCGGTGCGACGCTCAACCAGCGGCCCGACCTGTTCGCGGCGGCGCTGCCGGCGGTCGGCGTGCTCGACATGCTCCGCTACCACCTGCCGAGCGCGAACGCCCGCAACTGGTCGACGGACTACGGCCTCTCCGAGAACGAGGACGAGTTCCGGGCCCAGTACGCGTACTCGCCGCTCCACAACGTGCAGGAAGGCGCCTGCTACCCGCCGACCCTGATCACCACCGCCGACCACGACGACCGGGTGGTGCCCTGGCACAGCTTCAAGTACGCGGCCGAGATGCAGCAGGCGCAGGGCTGCGACAACCCGGTCCTCATCCGGGTCGAGACCCGGGCCGGCCACGGCGCCGGCAAGCCGACCTGGATGCAGATCGAGGACGTCGCCGACCAGTGGGCCTTCGCCGCCTGGGCGCTGGGCCTCGAACCGGGCTTCCAGCCGCGCTCCGGCACGTGACCACGGCCTACCGGCACACCATACGCGTCCGCTACGGCGAGGTCGACAAGCAGGGCGTCGTCTTCAACGCCCACTACATGGCGTACATGGACGATGCGCTCGAGAACTGGCTGCTCGGTATCCGGGAGGTGCGGGCGAAGCTGGGCTGGGAGATGATGCTCCGCCGCACGACGATCGACTTCCTGGGCTCGGTCACCGACGGCGACCTGCTCGACATCGACCTCGCCATCCGCCACTGGGGCCGCACCTCCTGGACCCTCGGCTACCGCGGCAGCCACGAAGGACGGCTCATCTTCACCGCCGAAGTCCTCTACGTCAGCGTCCACGCCCCGGAATACACCAAGATGGAGACGCCCGCCGAGATCCGCGCCTACATGGGGCCGGAGACCGCCTTGGACGAGGCGCGCGCCTGAGGCCGGACGCCGGCCTCACGCCGCTCCCCCGCTCCTTCTACACGCCCACGGCGCTCGACGTGGCGCCCCGGCTCCTGAACAAGGTTCTCGTCCGCGGCAGCCGCGCGGCCCGGATCGTCGAAGTCGAGGCCTACGAGGGCGCGAACGACCCCTCCAGCCACGGCTACCGGGGTCCCACCGACCGCACCCGGACGATGTTCGGGCCGCCCGGTCATCTCTACGTCTACTTCACCTACGGCATGCACTACTGCGCCAACGTCGTCTGCAGCGAGGACGGCGTCTGCTCGGCCGTCCTGCTGCGCGCTGCCGCACCGCTGGCCGGCGCCGGCATCATGCGCCGCGCCCGCAACACGGCCAGCCGCCGGCGCTCCACCAAGCCCTTCCGCCTGGTCGACCTCTGCTCCGGTCCCGCCCGCCTCTGCCAGGCCTTCGGCGTCGACCGCCGCGACGACGGCGCCGACCTGGCCAACGCCTCCACTGGTCCCGGACACCGCCCGCCGATCTTCATCGCCGACGACGGCACGCCGCCTCCCAGGAACACGGGCCGCAGCGGCCGTATTGGCGTCACGCGAGCCCCGAACCGGCTCTGGCGCTTCTACGTCGACGAGGAGCCCAACGTGTCCTGATCGGAGATAGCCGTTCGCGGCCAATCGCCTGGTACTGAGCTTGGCGGTCGGCTCATCTTCGCCCTCCTACACCTCCAAAACGGGAGGTGCGCGAGCCCTCTGGCCTGTTGTATTGAAGCGGCAGGATGGCCAGACCGCTTCATCTTGCTGCCTCTGCCGCCGTTGCCCTGTGCGCCTGGGCGTCGGCGGCATCGGCGCAACCCGGCATCGAGGAAGGACCGGCGCCGTCGATCCCGGGCCTTGTGCCGTTGAGCGAGGTGGCGGTTCTCGAGGTTCCGCGGATGGCGTCCGTGGAGAGCCGGTCGATGATTGGTCCGGACGTCCCGGACGGTCCGTTCGTGTTCGCGGACCCGTTCGCGGTGGCGGTCGGTCCGTCGACTCACGGCCGTTGGGAGATCACGACGGACGGACAGACGGCCGTGTGGCGTCTGCGCGTCGTCTCGGAGGGGGCTGTGTCGCTGAACTTCGGCTTCGCGCGGTACCGGATGCCGCCGGGCGGGCGGCTGCGGATCCACACGCCGGACGGCAGTGAGGTCGTCGGCCCGTACACGGAGGCGGACAACGAGGAGCACGGCGAGCTGTGGACGCCGGTGCTGCCGGGCGGCGAGGCGGTGATCGAGGTGGCCGTGCCGGTGGGCCGCCTCGGCGAGGTTGAACTCGAGATCGGGTCGGTCAACCGGGGCTTCCGCGACCTCGTGGATGTTCTGGTCCCGTTCGGAGGTCGCGCCGCCTGCAACATCGACGTCGCGTGCAGCCAGGGGGACCCGTACCGGGACCAGATTCGGAGCGTGGGCCTCATGCAGTTCGGCGGAACCGGCGGCTGTTCCGGCGTCCTGCTGAACAACACGGCGGAGGACGGCAAGCCCTACTTCCTGACGGCTCTGCACTGCGGCTTCAATCTCGACGCCGAGGCAAACGCGCGAAGCGTCGTCGTCTACTGGAACTACCAGAAGCCTGCTTGCGGCAGCGGCAGCGGATCGCGGTCGCAGACCCAGAGCGGCGCGCACTACCGGGCGGGGCACGGCGCTTCCGACATCGCGTTGATCGAGCTGGACGATGCCCTGGACCCGGCCCACGATCTCTTTCTGGCGGGCTGGGACGGCAGCGGTTCGGTGGTCGGCTTTCCGACCGCCGTGCACCACCCCCGGCAGGACCTCAAGTCGATCACCCCGTTCAGCACGCCGGCGTTCCCGGGCAGCGACGCCTTCTTCGGCACCCGATGGACGCAGGGCGGGGGCACGATCGAAGGCGGCGCCTCGGGCTCGCCGATGTTCGACGACATCGGCCGGGTCGCAGGCGTGTCGTCGAGCATCGGATTCGGATCCGGTTGTCATGGCGGCTGGTACTACGCGGGCCGATTCGGCAGCGCCTGGGAGAGCCTCGGATCGTGGCTGGATCCGGGTTCGACGGGTGCGACGTCGCTCGACGGGATCGAGGCGGACACGGGGCCTCTCAGCCTCCGCGCGCTCGACGACAAGGCGGTAAAGGCGCCGGGTGACGGCGAGCCGGCGGAGGCCCTGGAGGTCGACGTGGCGCCGTTCTTCTGGCGCCGCGGCGGCTCCCTCGCGTACGCGGCGAGCTCGTCGAACGAGTCGGCGGCGACGGTGTCGGTGTCGGATTCGGTGGTCACCCTGACGCCGGTGGCGGCGGGCAACTCGACGATCACGGTGACGGCGTCCGACTCCGGGGATTCGAGCCGCTCGGTCACGGGGACGTTCCTGGTCACGGTGGGGAGCAACCGTTCGCCGGAGCCCTCGGGGACGTTGGCGGATCGCTCGCTGAACGAGGGCGGCACGACGCAGGTGGCGCTGTCGAGCGCGTTCACGGACGGCGACGGCGACACGCTGACGTACGCGGCGTCGTCGACGGACACATCGGTTGCAACGGTGGCGCTCTCTGGCTCGTCGGTGACGGTGACGGCGGTGAAGGGGCCGGGCACGGCGACGATCGACGTGACGGCGACGGACGCCGGCGGTTCGGGCACGAGGGCTCGACACCGTTTCGAGGTGACGGTGCTGAACCAGCCGCCGCAGGCGGTGGGTTCGCTCGCCGCCCTCGCGCTCCGGGTCGGGGAAGGCAACGGGGTCGTGGATCTGGCGACGGCGTTCACGGAGCCGGAAGGCGAGCCGTTGACGTACCGCGCCTGGTCCTCGGCGTCGTCGGTGGCCCGTGCCACGCTCTCGGGTTCGAAGCTGACGTTGCATCCGGAGAGCCGCGGCGACGCGACGTTCACGGTGTGGGCGAGGGAGAGGGGCGGCTCGTACGCATCGGCGACGCAGACGATCGGTGTGCGGGTAAAGGCCGGGCGAGGCGTGATCCTCTCGACCGGCGCGCTTGACGTGGTGGAAGGGTCGACGGCGACCTACACGGTGGAGCTCAAGTCCGAGCCCGAGGGCGAGGTGACGATCACGCCGTCGGTCTCGTCGGGGGCGGCAAAGGTGACGGTATCTCCCTCGTCGCTGACGTTCGACGCGACGGACTGGGAGACGGCGAAGACGGTGACCGTTGCTGGTGTGGAGGACACGGACTCGGAGAGAGAGTCGGCGACGATCGATCACGCCGTGAGCGGCGCCGACTACGGTTCGATCACTGCTTCCTCGGTGAGCGTCAGGGTGCTCGACGACGAGGGACCGCCGGAGATGTCGCTCAGCGTGACGTCGACCGTGGAGAACGCTGGTCCGATGACGTTCCACGTGACTCTGTCGCATGCGGCCGGTGTCGACGTGCTGGCGAACTACACGACGATCAACGACAGCGCCAAGGCGGGCGCGGACTACACGGCGACCAGCGGGACGTTGACGATTCCGACAGGAACGACCACGGCGCAGGTCGTGGTCGAGATCACGGACGACGACGAGTGGGGCGAAGGCAACGAAGACCTCTGGCTGTCCCTTTCGAAACTCCGCAACGCGACCCCGCGGGGAGGCGGCGTGAGCGTTGCGGTTCCCGGGACGATCGTGGACGACGACGGGCCGCTCGTCCGGGCATCCTGGGCTGCCGCGAACACTTACCTCGCCCTGCCGGAGGAAGACGGGGCGGCTTCAGCGGTGACGGTTCAGCTCGATCGGGACCCCGAGCGGCAGGTAACGATCCGGCTGGAGGCTACCCCGGCCAATGGAGCCGACCAGACCGACTTCTACTTCGATGTCATTTACGCCGAACTGGTCTTCCCAAGTCCGCATCTGGACCCGTTGTCGCGCACCGGCTGGATTGGGGCAGTTGACGACGACATCGACGACGATTGCGAGTCAGTCGTGGTCAAGATGGTGCCGGAGTCGCCGGGCGTGATCGGCGACAACCGTGAACTGAGAATCTGGATCGTCCAGGGCGAGACTCCGGATCGCGATTGCCGCGGCGGCTCTGCTCCGCCCGGTGGGGATGGCGGTCCCCCGGGTGGCGGCGGGCCGTCACCACCTCCGGAGCCCGACGCCGAGCCGCCTCCACCACCGCCGTCCCGACCTCCGACCGCCTCCTTCGATGTCGAGGGCGCCGCCTGCGACGGGGAACTCTGCCGCGCGGTCGCTGGCGAGGCGCTGCGCTTCACCGACACCAGCGCCGGCACGGTGCGGTTCCGCCGCTGGGAGTTCGGCGACGGGACCGCCTCGCGGTCCGGCGCGCCGGTTCACGCCTGGTCGTCGCCCGGCTTCCAGGAGGTGACGCTCGAGGTCAGCGACGGCGCTTCGCCGTCGACGGCGCGGCGGACGTTCCTGGTCACGGCCGCCGAGCCGGCCGGGACGTGCACGGCCGACGCGGAGACGCTCTGCCTGCAGGACTCCCGCTACGCGGTGACGGTGGAGTGGCGCGACGGCAAGGGCGGCACCGGTTCGGGCCGCGTGGTGCACGCGGGCACGAACGACTCGGGGATGTTCAGTTTCTTCGACGGCGCCAACTGGGAGGTGCTGATCAAGGTCCTGGACGGTTGCGCCGCGAACGGCCGGGTCTGGGTCTTCGGCGGGTCGACGACGGATCTGGGCTACGTGATCCGGGTGGAGGACACGGTGACGGGTGCGGTGAGGGAGTACCGGAACGAGCCGGGCACGGCGGCGGCCGCGATCACGGACGTCGCGGCCTTTCCGGACGGCTGCCGGCGGTAGCCGGCCGCAGCTTTCTTCGGCCTCCCGCACCTCCTGAATGGGAGATGCGCGGACGTGAAGAAGAAACGCGTGAACCAACGACCTCGGGAGAACTCATGCAAGTCCCATTCAGACGACACCAGATCGCGTCGGCGGTCGTCCGCCGGCTCTGACCGACGCCGCGGCGTTCCCGGAACGTTGCCGGGCACGGGTTCGCTAGGGGAGGCCGGAGGTGTCACCTCGCTCTACTGTCTGGTGTTTCGCGGCGGGCGCGCTTCCGTGCCGCGGCATGCGATACCCGACGCCTCGCACGTTGAAGATCCACCTGGGGTCCGCGGCATCCTCGCCGAGCTTGGTGCGCAACTGCTTGACGAAGTTGCGCACCAGGTCGAACTTGTCGAGTTCGCGCCCGGGCCAGACCCGCTCGAGCAGCTCGCGGTAGGACACGACCCGGCCCGCGCCGAGGGCGAGGGCGCGGAGCAGGTCGTACTCGGTCGGCGTGAGCGGCACCTGCCGGCCGGCGACCGTGACGAGGCGCTTGTCGTGGTCGATGGTCAGATCGCCCAGCACGAACGGCCCGGCACGGACGACACGGCGCAACGCGGCGCCGACCCGAGCGGTGAGTTCCGTCGGCGAGAACGGCTTGACAAGGTAGTCGGCGGCCCCCGCCGCGAGTGCCCGGGCAACGGTCTCGTCGCGTCCGTAGACGGAGATGAACACGACCGGCAGCCGCGCGAGACCAGGCACGCTCGAGAGCAGTTCAATACCGTCAGCACCCGGCAGAACCAGGTCGAGGAGGACCAGGTCGGGCTTCTCGGCGGCGAGGATGCGGGGGAGGTCCTCGGGATCGCCAGTGACGACTGCGGCGTAGCCGGCGGCGGCGAGGGCGTCGCGGACGTAGCGCAGTGTCTCCGGGTCGTCGTCGACCACGAGCACGCGGGCCGGCGCCGGCTGATCCGAGGCCGCCCGCGCGGACCGCGCCTCCGCCAAGAGCGGGCCGTCGTCCGACACCGGCACCGTGAAGGTGAAGCGGCTGCCTCTTCCCGGCCCGTCGCTTTCCGCACGAATACGGCCCCCGTGTGCCTCCACCAGGCCTTTGCAGATGGCGAGCCCGAGACCCGAGCCAGGGCGCCGGCCAGTGGCGCCGGTCGAGTACTTGCCGAACAGGCGCGCCATTTCGCCGGAGGTCATGCCCCGCCCCTCGTCGGCGACCGAGAAGGCAACGTGGACGCCGGCCGGTTCCGCCGCGACGGAGATCGGCTCCGATTCGGACGAGTGCGCGGCGGCGTTGGTTAGCAGGTTGGTCAGCACCTGCGCGATGCGACGCCGGTCGGCCATGACCCGCGGCAGGTCCGGCGGAAGGTCGATCAGCACGGCGTGGCGGCCGCCGCCGCTGACGAAGGTGGTTCGCGCCCGGTCGATCAGAGCGGCAACGTCCGAGGGCTCCGGCGACACCGACAGCGTCCCCGCCTCGATGCGGCCGGCGTCAAGAAGATCGCCGATAAGGCCTCGCATGTGCCCCGCCTGGTCGTGGATGATGCGGTGGAACTCACGCATCTCGGCCGGGTCGAGCTGGGCCGCGTCCTCCAGCAGCGTGGCGGCCGAGCCCCGCACGGCGGCGAGCGGCACGCGCAGCTCGTGACTGACCATTCCGAGGAACGACGCGCGCTGCCGCTCGAGTTCCCGGAACGGAGCGAGGTCCTGCAGGGTAACGACCACCGACACGACGTCCCGGCCGTCCGGCGAATGGACTGGCGTCACGTTGATCAGCGTCGTGACGCTACGACCATCCGGCAGGGAGAGTTCGACCTCTTCGGCGCGCAGCGTCCGCGCGCTGCTGATTGCCTCCGCCACGGAAACCCCGGCGAGGCCGATCTCGCGCCCGTCCTTGAAGCGGCAGGCGATGACACCGAGCAGCTCTTCGAGACTGCGTCCCGGAGAACGCAGGCTCCGGACGATGCGCCGCGCCGCGCGGTTGATCAGTACCGGTCGGACCTTCTTCGCGTCGAACACGACCACGCCAACCGGGGAGGTCTCGACGAGCGCCTCGAGGCGGGCGCCGGCGCGCCGCTCGGCGCGGTGCGCCCGGGCGTTGGCGATGGCCACTGCAGCCTGCGAGGCAAACAGCATCAGCACCTCCTCGTCCTCCGCCGTGAACGCCGGGCCGCCCCGCTTGCCGGCGACGAAGAAGTGGCCCTCGTAGCGGTCGCCGCGGCGCATCGCGGTGCCGTGAAACGTGTCCGAGAGCATGAACTCCGGAGAGAAGCCCTGGGAACGCACGAAGGCCGGAAAGTCGGTCAGGCGCAGGGGCTCCGGCAGGTCGCGCAGGCGCTCGAAGAGCCCGGGACCGTCCTGCCAGCCGATGAGCCGGTCACGCTCCTCGTCCGTGAAGCCGGAGGACACCACCTCGCGGATCACGTTGTCGTCGTTCACGGTCACGACGAAGCCGTAGCGGGCCCCGGTGAGGGCGCGGGCGCCGTCGATGGCTTCCTGAAGGACGGTCGTCACCCTGAGGCTGGCGGTGACGCGCAGGACCGCCGAACTCAGGGACGAGACACGCTCGCGAAGCGCGCGGATCTCGTCGTGGCCGGCAGCCTCGTCCGCTGTTTCGTCCGCTACGCCCATCGTGCCCCTCCCCCCGCCTGGTGCGCTTCCGTTTGCTCCTGATTTGCGTGCCTGACCGGAGGCGCTTCGAATGCCGCCTCAGTTTACACAAAATGTATGCATTTCCTCCCAATCCATACACCCAATTTACTGCAGGGACCATCAGAATGGAGTGCTAGCCAAAGAGCGTAAACGGCGTTGAACCTCAACCTGCGTTTACGCAGGCGGCAAGACACCTGCGGCATGACTCTCGGCTCCCCATTCTGCCCTCCGACGACGACGCAGAAAAGGCGCGAGCCGCAGTCCCCGGAGACGGCCTCCAGCGGGTCGCAAATCCGCCGAGAGAGAGAGAGAGAGAGAGAGAGAGAGAGAGAGAGAGAGAGAGAGAGAGAAGAGCCACCGCGATTCCGTCCAGGTCCATAGAGGGACGGAACCCGTGACCGCGAAATCGACGCTCCTGAACCGGCTTTCCTCCGCGGTTCGATGGGCGGCCGTAGCCCTCTCCATCCAGCTTCTGCCGGCCGGGTTCGCCTCCGGGCAACAGAGCATTCCCAAAGCCGAGCTCCGATGGAACACCGCTGCCTTCCAGAACGCTGCCGAGCGACAGGTAACGGGCACCGAGGGACAGACGGTCTATCTGAGTCTGGAACTCACGAACGTAACTCAGGCCTGGCTGAACGACCGGAAGGGCAGGTCCGTGGGCGCGAGGCTGACCCGGCTCTATGGCAACGCGGTCGCTTCCGACTACTCCCACGACTACACGGTGTGGATCCCGGCCGACAAGCTGGCCGTCTCCTTCGGGATCACGCTGAACGATGACTCGCTCATCGAAGGAACCGAGCTCACGTCCGTCTGCTTCGCACCGACGGGCGATCTGGCCATCTCCCACAACACGCACACGCGTTGCGCCGAAGTCGTCATTCGCGACAACGACGTCGCGGTTGTCTCGGTCACCGGCGGCAGGAGCAGGCGAACCGTGGACGAAGGCGAGGCGGTCGCACTCGAGCTGACGCTCAACAAGGACGTGGAGCGGAACGTCCACCTCAGCCTGAGTGTGAGCGACGGCTCTACCAGCAGCGACGACTACACGCTGAGCCCGCAGCAGATCAACTTCTCGCCTACCGACACGGACGCCACCAGGAAGCGGACGGTGACACTCACGACGACCGGCGACAACGTCGTCGAGGGCGACGAGGACCTGACCATCCAGTGGGCGCTCCGCTCGGGCGGGGTACATGACGCCATCTCCCTCGAAGGCAACTCGGTCCCCGTAACGATCACGGACAACGACACCGCGGTCCTCACGCTGGAGAGCTCTCCCGAGCCGGTGTCGGAGGGATCGAACGTGACGCTCACGGCGCGGCTGTCCAATCCGGTGCAAGAGGCGTTCGGACTCGATTGGTGGGTGTCAGCCACCTCGGGCAGCGTCGCCGGCTTCGCGAGTTACTCCGACCTCGTCGGCTTGGATCTGACTAGTACGAACATCCTGAATTTCGCATCCAGGCAGACGGCCGCGACGTTCACGGTCAGGACAGCCGACGACACGGTGGCCGAAGACAGCGAGACCTTCAAGGTGCTCATGCAACTGCAGAGAACCGTACACGGTCTGGACCCCGGAACGGTGCGCACCGACGGACGGACGGTGACGATCACAGACGACGATCAGGCAACGGTCTCGCTGACGCCGGCCGCGGTCACGGTGACGGAGGGCAGCGCGGCCACGCTGAAGGCCCAGTTGGCCCAGGCGGCGGAAACGGAGGTGAAGGCGAGCTGGTCGACGGCCGGCGGCACGGCGACCGCGGGAACGGACTACACCGCCCAAGCCGCAACGACATTGACCTTCGCGCGCGGCGAGACGGAGAAGACGATCACCGTGAACACGGCCGGCGACGACGTCGACGAGGAGGACGAGACCTTCAACGTGGAACTCGCCGCCGTTGAGGGCGGTCGAGCGACGATCGGGACCGGCACGGTCCCGGTGACGATCCAGGACGCCGACGACCCACCATCCAGTCCGCAGGTGTCGGTGTCGGCGCCGGCGGCGCCGGTGGTGGAGGGAAGCGCAGCCAACTTCACGGTGAGGGTGTGGCCCGCAGCCGCAGGCGGCATAACCGTGGGCTACCAAACCGTCGAGGGAACAGCCGGCGGTTCGGACTTCACATCGGTGGCCCGGCTTGGCGGGTCGGTCAAGTTCGCGCCCGGAGAGACCGAACAGACGATCTCCGTCCAGACGACAGACGACGACGTCTTTGAGAACGACGAGACATTCGGCGTTCGCCTGTCCACGGGCGCGGGCTACGAACTGGCCACAAGTGAAGCAACCGCCACGATCCGCGACAACGAAACCGCGACGCTGTCGCTCGCGGGCCCGTCAGGACTCGTCAACGAAGGGGACTCCGCCGAGTTCACGTGGAGCCTCTCACGGGCGGTGACGAGCGCCGTCGACTTCCAGTGGGTTGTCGTCCCCTGGCGCGATCATCCGCGGGCGAGTCACACCACGGACGTGACCTATGTGCGAGCCAGAACGACGTTCGCGCCCGGGGAAACAACGAAGACGATCACGGTGCAGACCACCCAGGACACGATCGTGGAGGCGAACGAGCACATCGGCGTGTCCTCTCTGTTGTTCCTGTCGCTGCCGGACCGCGTGACGCTGGGCACAACCTACACGTACGCCACGATCCGCGACGACGACTCCCTGACGGCCTCCGTAGGGGACCTGAGCGTTTCGGAATCGGCGGGCAGCGCCTCCCTGACCGTAACGCTGAGTTCGACCCCGGAACGCGACGTGACCCTGTCGTACGCCTCGTCGGACGGAACGGCGACAGCCGGCAGCGACTACACGGCAACCAGCGGAACGCTGACCATACCGTCGGGCAGGTCGACCGGCGTCGTGAGAGTCCGGGTGACCGACGACGCCGTCGACGAACCGGACGAGACGCTGACGGTGACGCTGAGCGACCCGAAGCCGTCGGCCCAGGTGTCGCTGAGCGATGCCTCGGCAACGGTCACCATCACCGACAACGAAGACGCGCCGACATTGTCGCTGGAGCTGAGTTCCAGCGCGATTCCCGAGAACGGCGGGTCGGCGACGGTGACGGCGGCGTTGAACCTGGCCTCGAGCGAAGACGTGACGGTAACGGTATCGGCGACGCCGGTGTCCCCCGCCGTGGCGGCGGACTTCACGCTAAGCACGAACAAGACGCTCACCATCGCCGCGGGCTCGACGACGAGCACGGGCACGGTGACGTTGACGGCCGTGGACAACGACATCGTCGCGGCGGCCAAGCGACTGACGGTGAGCGGTTCCGCCAGCGGCGGGCGCGACGTGGCGGACCCCTCGTCCACGACGCTGCGCATCCTCGAAGACGAGTCGGCCGTACTCGCGTTCGGTACGGCCTCCGTGAGCGTCACCGAGGGCACCGCGGCCGTGGTCACCGTGAGCCTGTCGTCCGGGCTGGCGAAAGCAACGACTGTGCTCTGGACGACAGCCCACGGAACCGCGGACCGCTCGGACTACACGCCGAGAACGGGGGCGCGCGGTGGAGGTGAGCAACTGACCTTCGCCGCGGGCGAGAAGGAAAAGACGATCACGGTGCAGACCACGGCCGACAACCTGGTCGAAGCCGACGAGACGTTCACCATCAGGCTCTTTCCCACGTATGAGCCCCTGATCGCGGCGGTTGGCACGGGCTCGGTGACGGCGACGATCGTCAACGACGACAACGCGACGGTGTCGGTGGCGGACGCGGCGGTGTCGGAGTCGGCGGGCACGGCGACGCTCACGGTAACGCTGAGCGCGGCGGCCGCCAGACCGCTGGAACTGTCCTACGAGACATCGGACGGAACGGCCTCGTCCGGCAGCGACTACACGGCCGCCAGCGGGAGCCTCACGGTCCCGGCCGGCCAGACGTCGCAGGACCTGACCCTCACGGTGCTCGACGATGAAATCGACGAGCCGGACGAGACCTTCGATCTCACGGTGAGCGCCGCGACCTCGACTCCCGTCACGCTGGATGATTCCGCGGCGACGGTGACGATCACGGACGACGAAGACACGCCGACCGTGTCCCTCGCGTTGAGTTCGTCGTCGGTGACGGAGAACGGCGGCTCGACGACCGTGACCGCCACCCTGAGCGCGGCTTCCAGCGAGGAGGTCACCGTGACGGTGGCGGCGGCAGCGGTCGCGCCGGCGGTGGCCGGCGACTTCACGCAGGCCGGGACGACGCTGACCATCGCCGCCGGCTCGACGACGAGCACCGGCACGGTGACCATCACCGCCGTCGACAACGATGTCGACGCGCCGGACAAGCAGGTCACCGTCTCCGCGACGGTGGCGGGCGGCAACGACGTCGCCGCGCCGTCGGACCAGACCCTGACCATCACCGACGACGAAGACACGCCGACCGTCTCCCTGGCGCTCAGCGCCTCCTCCATTAGCGAGAACGCAGGCGCCACGACCGTCACCGCGACGCTGGGCGCGAAGTCGAGCGCGGACGTGACCCTCACCGTCTCCGCGGCGGCCGTCTCGCCCGCGGTGGCGGGGGACTTCACGCAGGCCGGGACGACCCTGACCATCGCGGCGGGAGCGACGACCAGCACCGGCACGGTGACGATCACCGCCGTCGACAACGACGTCGACGCGCCGGACAAAGAGATCACCGTCTCGGCGACGGTGGCTGGCGGCAACGGAGTGACCGCCCCGTCGGACCAGACCCTGACCATCACCGATGACGACACGGCGACGCCGTCGCTGGTCCTTGGCTCGTCGTCCATCGACGAGGACGGCGGCTCGACGGCGGTGACGGCAACCCTGAGCACGGAGTCGAGCGAGGCGGTGACGCTCACGGTGTCCGCGGCCGCGGTTTCGCCGGCTGTGTCGGGCGACTTCACGCAGGCCGGGACGACGCTGACCATCGCCGCGGGAGCGACGACCAGCACCGGCACGGTCACGATCACCGCCGTCGACAACGACGTCGACGCGCCGGACAAGCAGGTCACGGTCTCCGCCACCGTCTCCGGCGGCAACGGCATCGCCGCGCCGTCCGATCAGACCCTGACCATCACGGACGACGAGGAAACACCCACCGTCTCCCTGGCGCTCAGTTCCTCGTCGATCCCGGAAAACGGCGGATCGACGACGGTGACGGCGACGCTCGGCGCCGTTTCCAGCCAGGACGTCACTTTGACCGTCTCCGCGGCGGCGGTCTCGCCGGCGGTGTCGGGAGACCTGACGCAGGCCGGGACGACGCTGACCATCGCCGCCGGCTCGACGACCAGCACCGGCACCGTGACGATCACCGCCGTCGACAACGACGTCGACGCGCCGGACAAGCAGGCCACGGTCTCCGCCACGGTCTCGGGCGGCAACGGCGTCGCCGCGCCGGCCGATCAGACCCTGACCATCACCGACAACGAAGCCACACCGACCGTCTCCCTGGCGCTCAGCTCATCCGCCATCGCCGAGAACGCGGGCGCCACGACCGTCACCGCGACGCTGGGCGCGAAGTCGAGCGCGGACGTGACCCTGACCGTCTCCGCGGCGGCGGTCTCGCCGGCGGTCTCAGGGGACTTCAGCCTCAGCACCGACAGGAGCCTGACCATCGCCGCCGGCTCGACCACCAGCACCGGCACCGTGACGATCACCGCCGTCGACAACTCCGTGGATGCCCCGGACAAGCAGGTGACCGTCTCGGCGACGGTCGCGGGCGGCAACGGCGTAGCCGCGCCGTCCGACCAAACGCTGACGATCACGGACGACGAAGACACGCCGACCGTCTCCCTGGCTCTCAGCGCCTCCTCCATCAGCGAAAACGCGGGCGCCACGACCGTCACGGCGACGCTCGGCGCCGTGTCCAGCCAGGCGGTGATTCTGACCGTCTCCTCCGCTCCGGTGTCGCCGGCGGTCTCCGGAGACTTCACGCAGGCCGGGACAACGCTGACCATCGCGGCGGGAGCGACGACCAGCACCGGCACGGTGACCATCACCGCCGTCGACAACGACGTCGACGCGCCGGACAAGCAGGTGACCGTCTCGGCGACGGCGGCGGGCGGCAACGGAGTGGCCGCGCCCTCCGACCAGACCCTGACCATCGCGGACGACGAAGACACACCGACCGTCTCACTGGCGCTCAGCTCCTCCTCCATCAGCGAGAACGCGGGCGCCACGACCGTCACGGCGACGCTCGGCGCCGCTTCCAGTCAGGCGGTCACGGTGACCGTCTCCGCCTCCCCCGTGTCGCCGGCCGTCTCCGGGGACTTCACGCAGGCCGGGACAACGCTGACCATCGCGGCGGGAGCGACGACCAGCACCGGCACGGTGACCATCACCGCCGTCGACAACGACGTCGACGC
>VXSP01000039.1:60937-70160 GCA_009837885.1 Holophagales bacterium
CGACGACCAGCACCGGCACGGTGACCATCACCGCCGTCGACAACGACGTCGACGCACCGGACAAGCAGGTCACCGTCTCAGCGACGGTGGCGGGCGGCAACGGAGTGGCCGCGCCGTCCGACCAGACCCTGACGATTACTGACGACGACGGTACGCCGACCGTCTCGCTGGTCCTGGGTTCCTCGTCGATCGACGAGGACGGCGGGGAGAGCACGGTGACCGCGACGCTGAGCGCGCAATCCAGCCAGGCGGTGACTCTGACCGTGGGCGCTTCTCCGGTGTCACCGGCGGCGTCGGGCGACTTCACGCAGACCGGGACGACCCTGACCATCGCGGCGGGAGCGACGACCAGCACCGGCACGGTCACGATTGCCGCCGTCGACAACGACGTCGACGCGCCGGACAAGCAGCTCACCGTCTCGGCGACGGTGGCGGGCGGCAACGGCGTCGCCGCGCCCTCCGATCAGACCCTGACGATTGCTGACGACGACGGTACGCCGACCGTCTCGCTGGTCCTGGGTTCCTCGTCGGTGACGGAGAACGGCGGTTCGACGACGGTGACCGCGACGCTGAGCGCGAAATCCAGCCAGGCGCTGACTCTGACTGTGGCCGCTTCTCCGGTGTCACCGGCGGCATCCGGCGACTTCACCCAGGCTGGAACGACCCTGACCATCGCCGCGGGAGCGACGACCAGCACCGGCACGGTGACGATCACGGCGGTCGACAACGACGTGGACGCGCCCGACAAGCAGGTCACGGTCTCGGCGACGGTGGTGGGCGGCAACGGCGTAGCCGCGCCGTCGGATCAGACCCTGACCATCACCGACGACGAGGGCACGCCAACCGTCTCCCTGGCTCTCAGCGCCTCTTCCATCAGCGAGAACGCGGGCACGGCGACCGTCACGGCGACGTTGAGCGCGACCTCGAGCGAGCAAGTGACGGTAACGGTGTCGGCGACACCGGTGTCTCCCGCCGTGGCGGCGGACTTCACGCTGAGCACGAACACCGCGCTCACCATCGCCGCGGGCGCGACCACGAGCACCGGCACCGTGACGATCACGGCCGTGGACAACGACGTCGTCGCGGCGGCCAAGTCACTGACGGTCAGCGGTTCCGCCAGCGGCGGTCACGGCGTGTCGGACCCCTCGTCCACGACGCTGGGCATCGTCGAAGACGATACAGCCACGCTCGGCTTCAGTACGGCCACCGTGAGCGTCACCGAGGGCGGCGCGGCCGAGGTCACCGTGAGCCTGTCCTCCGCGCTGGCGAAGGGCACGACCGTGCTCTGGACGACGGCCGACGGCACCGCGGGCAGTTCGGACTACACGCAGAGAACGGGAACGGAGAACAGTGGGGAGCAACTGACCTTCGCCGCGGGCGAGAAGGAAAAGACGGTCACGGTCCAGACCACGGCCGACAACCTGGTCGAAGCCAACGAGACCTTCACCATCAGGCTGCTGCCCACGTATGAGTCGCTGATCACATCGGTTGGCACGAGTTCGGTGACGGTGACGATCGTCAACGACGACAACGCGACGGCCTCGGTGGCGGACGTGGCGGTGTCGGAGTCGGCGGGCACCGCGACGCTGACGGTAACGCTGGGCGCGGCGGCCGCGAGACCGCTGGAACTGTCCTATGCGACATCGGACGGAACGGCCTCGTCGGGCAGCGACTACACGGCCGCCAGCGGGAGCCTCACCATCCCGGCCGGCAGTACGTCGCAGGACCTGACCGTCACGGTGCTCGACGACGCGATCGCCGAGCCGGACGAGACTTTCGAGCTCACGCTGAGCGCCGCGACCTCGACGCCCGTCACGCTGGGAGACGCCGAGGCGACGGTGACGATCACGGACGATGAGAGCACGCCGACGGTGTCCCTGGCGTTGAGTTCCTCGTCAGTGACGGAGAACGGCGGTTCAACGACGGTGACCGCGACGCTGAGCGCGAAATCCAGCCAGGCGCTGACTCTGACTGTGGCCGCTTCTCCGGTGTCACCGGCGGCATCCGGCGACTTCACCCAGGCTGGAACGACCCTGACCATCGCCGCGGGAGCGACGACCAGCACCGGCACGGTGACGATCACGGCGGTCGACAACGACGTGGACGCGCCCGACAAGCAGGTCACGGTCTCGGCGACGGTGGTGGGCGGCAACGGCGTAGCCGCGCCGTCGGATCAGACCCTGACCATCACCGACGACGAGGGCACGCCAACCGTCTCCCTGGCTCTCAGCGCCTCTTCCATCAGCGAGAACGCGGGCACGGCGACCGTCACGGCGACGTTGAGCGCGACCTCGAGCGAGCAAGTGACGGTAACGGTGTCGGCGACACCGGTGTCTCCCGCCGTGGCGGCGGACTTCACGCTGAGCACGAACACCGCGCTCACCATCGCCGCGGGCGCGACCACGAGCACCGGCACCGTGACGATCACGGCCGTGGACAACGACGTCGTCGCGGCGGCCAAGTCACTGACGGTCAGCGGTTCCGCCAGCGGCGGTCACGGCGTGTCGGACCCCTCGTCCACGACGCTGGGCATCGTCGAAGACGATACAGCCACGCTCGGCTTCAGTACGGCCACCGTGAGCGTCACCGAGGGCGGCGCGGCCGAGGTCACCGTGAGCCTGTCCTCCGCGCTGGCGAAGGGCACGACCGTGCTCTGGACGACGGCCGACGGCACCGCGGGCAGTTCGGACTACACGCAGAGAACGGGAACGGAGAACAGTGGGGAGCAACTGACCTTCGCCGCGGGCGAGAAGGAAAAGACGGTCACGGTCCAGACCACGGCCGACAACCTGGTCGAAGCCGACGAGACCTTCACCATCCGGCTCCTGCCCACCTATGAGGCCCTGATCGACGCGGTTGGCACGGGCTCGGTGACGGCGACGATCGTCAACGACGACAACGCGACGGCCTCGGTGGCGGACGTCCCGGTGTCGGAGTCGGCGGGCACCGCGACGCTCACGGTAACGCTGGCCGCGGCGGCCGCCAGACCGCTGCAACTGTCCTACGCGACATCGGACGGAACGGCCTCGTCGGGCAGCGACTACACGGCGGCCAGCGGGAACCTCACCATCGCGGCCGGCAGTACGTCGCAGGACCTCACCGTCACGGTGCTCGACGACGCGATCGCCGAGCCGGACGAAACCTTCAAGGTCACGCTGAGCGCCGCGACCTCGACTCCCGTCACGCTGACGGACGCCGAAGCGGCGGTGACGATCACGGACGACGAGAGCACGCCGACGGTGTCCCTGGTCCTGGCTTCGTCGTCCATCAGCGAGGACGGCGGCTCGACGGCGGTCACGGCGACGCTCAGCGCGGAGTCCAGCCAGAACGTGACGCTGACCGTGTCGGCAGCGGCCGTGTCACCGGCCACCTCCTCGGACTTCACGCTGAGCACGGCCAAGACCTTGACCATCGCGGCGGGCTCGACCAGCAGCACCGGGACGGTGACCGTCACCGCCGTCGACAACTCGGTCGACTCGCCAAACAAGCAGGTCACGGTCGCGGCGACTGTGTCGGGCGGCAACGGAGTGGCCGCGCCGTCGGATCAGACCCTGACGATCACGGACGACGAGAGCACGCCGACGGTCTCCCTGGTCCTGGGCTCGCCGTCGATCGGCGAGAACGGCGGCTCAACCACAGTCACGGCGACGCTGAGCGCCGTGTCCAGCCAGGACGTGACGCTCACAGTCTCGGCGACGGCGGTGTCTCCGGCCGCGTCCGGGGACTTCGCGCTCAGCGCCAACAAGACCCTGACCATCGCAGCCGGATCGACTTCCAGCACCGGAACAGTGACGATCACCGCGACCGACAACGACGTCGACTCGCCAAACAAGAGCGTCACGGTGTCGGCCACGGTGTCGGGCGGCAACGGAGTAGCCGCGCCCTCCGATCAGGCGCTGACGATCACCGACGACGAAGGCACGCCCACGGTGTCCCTGGCGCTGAGCTCGTCGTCGATCGACGAGGACGGCTCCACCACGGTGACGGCGACCTTGAGCGCTGTGTCCAGTGCCGACGTGACCCTGACCGTCTCGGCGGCGGCCGTGTCGCCAGCGACGGCGTCCGACTTCACGCTCAGCACCGCCAACACCCTGACCATCGCCGCGGGCGCGACCAGCAGCACCGGCACGGTGACGATCACGGCAGTCGATAACGCGGTTGACGGGCCGGAAAAGGAAGTCACAGTCAGCGCCACCGTCGCCGGCGGCAACGGAGTCGCCGCGCCGTCCGACCAGACGCTGACCATCACCGACGACGACACACGGACGGTCTCCCTGGTCCTTGGCTCACCGTCGATCGGCGAGAACGGCGGCTCGACGGCGGTCACCGCGACCCTGAACGCGGCCTCGAACGAGGCGATCACGCTGACTGTCTCCTCTGCTCCGAAATCGCCGACCGTGTCCGGCGACTTCACGCAGGCCGGAACGACCCTGACGATCGCGAAGGGCGCCACCACCAGCACCGGCACGGTGACGATCACCGCCGTCGACAACGACGTCGACGCTCCGGACAAGGAGGTCACCGTCTCGGCGACGGCCGCGGGCGGCCACGGGGTCGCCAACCCGTCCGACAAGACGCTGACCATCACCGACGACGAGGGCGCACCCACCGTCTCCCTCGCGCTGAGCTCGTCGTCGATCGACGAGGACGGCGGCTCGACTACCGTCACGGCGACCCTGAGCGCGGAGTCCAGTGAGGCGGTCACTCTCACGGTCTCCTCTGCCGCGGTGTCGCCGACGGTCTCGGGGGACTTCACGCAGACCGGGACGACCCTGACCATCGCCGCGGGCTCGACCAGCAGCACCGGCACGGTGACCATCGCCGCCGTCGACAACGCAGTCGACGGACCGGAGAAGGATGTGACCGTCTCGGCAACGGTGGCGGGCGGCAACGGTGTGGCCGCGCCATCCAGTCAGACGCTGACGATCACCGACGACGACACGCGGACGGTCTCCCTGGTGCTGGGCTCCTCGTCGATCGGCGAGAACGCCGGCTCGACGACTGTCACCGCGACCCTGAACGCGGCGTCCACCGAAGCCGTCACGCTGACGGTCTCCTCCGCTGCGAAGTCGCCGGCGGTGTCGGGGGACTTCACTCAGACCGGGACGACCCTGACGATCGCGGCAGGAGCGACCACAAGCACTGGCACCGTGACGATCACCGCGGTCGACAACGATGTCGACGCTCCTGACAAGGAGGTGACCGTGTCCGCCGCCGCCTCGGGCGGCCATGGCGTATCCAACCCGTCGGACGAGACGCTGACGATCACCGACGACGAGGGTGCACCCACCGTCTCCCTCGTGCTCAGCTCCTCGTCGATCGATGAGGACGGCGGCTCGACCACGGTCACTGCGACTTTGAGCGCCGAATCCAGCGAGGACGTAACTCTGACCGTCTCGGCGGCGGCAGTATCGCCGGCAGCCGCGGGCGACTTCACGCTCAGCACCAACAAGACGCTGACCATCGCGGCGGGCTCGACCAGCAGCACAGGCACCGTGACGATCGCGGCCGTCGACAACGCGGTTGACGGGCCGGACAAGGCGGTCACAGTCAGCGCCACCGTCGCCGGCGGCAACGGAGTCGCCGCGCCGTCGGACAAGACGTTGACGATCACCGACGACGACACGCGGACGGTCTCCCTGGTGCTGGGCTCCTCGTCGATCGGCGAGAACGCCGGCTCGACGACTGTCACCGCGACCCTGAACGCGGCGTCCACCGAAGCCGTCACGCTGACGGTCTCCTCCGCTGCGAAGTCGCCGGCGGTGTCGGGGGACTTCGCCCAGGCCGGCACGACCCTGACCATCGCGGCGGGGGCGACGACCAGCACCGGCACGGTGACGATCACGGCCGTCGACAACGACGTGGACGCTCCGGACAAGGAGGTCACCGTCTCGGCCAGCGTCGCCGGCGGCCACGGTGTGGCGGCGCCCTCCGATCAGACCCTGACGATCACCGACGACGAGGGCAAGCCGACGGTCTCCCTGGTCCTTGGCTCCTCCTCCATCGAAGAGGACGAGGCCACCACGGTGACCGCGACCTTGAGCGCGGAGTCCAGCGAGGCGGTCACTCTCACGGTCTCCGCTGCTGCGGTGTCGCCGACCGTGTCGGGCGACTTCACCCAGACCGGGACGACCCTGACCATCGCGGCGGGCGCCACCAGCAGCACCGGGACGGTGACGATCGCCGCGGTCGACAACGCGGTCGACGGACCGGAAAAGGAAGTTACGGTCAGCGCCACCGTCGCCGGCGGCAACGGAGTCGCCGCGCCGTCCGACCAGACCCTGACGATCACGGACGACGACACGCGGGAGGTCTCCCTGGTCCTCGGCTCGTCCTCGATCTCGGAGAGCAGCGGTTCAACGACAGTCACCGCGACGCTGAACGCGGCATCGAACGAGGCGATCACGCTGACCGTCTCCTCTGCTCCGAAATCGCCGACCGTGTCCGGCGACTTCACGCAGGCCGGCACGACTCTGACGATCGCGAAGGGAGCGACGACCAGCACCGGGACCGTGACGATCACCGCGGTCGACAACGCCGTCGACGCTCCCGACAAGGAAGTGACCGTCTCGGCAACGGCCACGGGCGGGCACGGCGTAGCCGACCCGTCCGATCAGACCCTGACCATCACCGACGACGAGGGCGCACCCACCGTCTCCCTGGTACTGAGCTCGTCGTCGATTGACGAGGACGGCGGCTCGACCACCGTCACGGCGACCCTGAGCGCCAAATCCAGCGAGGCGGTGACGCTCACGGTCTCCTCTGCCGCGGTGTCGCCGACCGTGTCGGGCGACTTCACGCAGACCGGGACGACTCTGACCATCGCGGCCGGCGCTACAACGGGCACCGGCACGGTGACGATCGCCGCAGTCGACAACGCCGTCGACGGGCCGGAAAAGGACGTCACCGTCTCCGCCACCGTCAGCGGCGGCAACGGCGTGGACGCGCCATCCGATCAGACGCTGACCATCACCGACGACGACACACGGACGGTCTCCCTGGCCCTGAACTCGTCCTCCATCGGCGAGAACGGTGGCTCGACAGCGGTCACAGCCACGCTGAACGCGGCGTCGACCGAAGCCGTGACGCTGACCGTCTCGACAACAGCGGTGTCGCCGACGGTAGCGGGGGACTTCACGCAGGCCGGAACGACGCTGACCATCGCGAAAGGGGTCACGACCAGTACCGGCACGGTGACGATCACAGCGGTCGACAACGCTGTCGACGCGCCCGACAAGAAGGTGACCGTCTCGGCGACCGCCTCGGGCGGCCACGGGGTCGCGACGCCCTCCGATCAGACGTTGACGATCGCCGATGACGAGGGCGTTCCGACGGTGACCCTCGCACTCAGCTCCTCGTCCATCGATGAGGACGGCTCCACCACGGTGACGGCGACCCTGGGCGCAGTCTCCAGCGAGGACGTAACGCTGACCGTCTCGGCAACTGCCGTGTCGCCGGCGACCTCCTCGGACTTCACGCTCAGCGCCAACAAGACCCTCACCATCGCCGCGGGCTCGACCAGCAGCACCGGCACCGTGACCATCGCCGCGGTCGACAATTCCGTCGATGGGCCCGAGAAGGAAGTCACAGTCAGCGCCACCGTCGCCGGCGGCAACGGAGTCGCCGCGCCGTCGGACCAGACCCTGACGATCACCGACGACGACACGCGGGAGGTCTCCCTGGTCCTCGGCTCCTCGTCGATCTCCGAGAACGGCGGCTCGACAGCAGTCACCGCGACGCTGAACGCGGCGTCCACCGAAGCCGTGACGCTGACGGTCTCCTCGGCCGCGGTCTCGCCGACCGTGTCGGGCGACTTCACGCAGGCCGGAACGACGCTCACGATCGCGGCGGGCGCCACGACCAGCACCGGGACCGTGACGATCACCGCCGTCGACAACGAGGTCGACGCTCCCGACAAGAAGGTGACCGTCTCGGCGACGGCGACAGGGGGCCACGGGGTGGACGCGCCGTCGGACGAGACGCTGACGATCACGGACGACGAGGGTGCGCCGACGGTCTCGCTGGCGCTGGCTTCATCGTCGATCGACGAGGACGGCTCCACCACGGTGACCGCGACGCTGAGCGCGGAGTCCAGCGAGGCGGTGACGCTGACCGTCTCGGCTGTGGCCGTCTCGCCGGCAACCTCCTCCGATTTCACGCTCAGCACGGCCAACACCTTGACCATCGCCGCGGGCGCCACCAGCAGCACCGGCACGGTGACCATCACGGCCGTCGACAACACAGTCGACGGACCGGAGAAGGAAGTCACGATCAGCGCCACCGCCACGGGCGGCAACGGCGTGGCGGCGCCGTCGGACAAGACGCTGACGATCACCGACGACGACACGCGGACGGTCTCCCTCGTGCTGGGCTCACCGTCGATCGGCGAGAACGGCGGCTCGACGGCGGTCACCGCGACCCTGAACGCGGCCTCGAACGAGGCGATCACGCTGACTGTCTCCTCTGCTCCGAAATCGCCGACCGTGTCCGGCGACTTCACGCAGGCCGGCACGACCCTGACCATCGCGAAGGGAGCGACGACCAGCACGGGCACCGTGACGATCACGGCCGCCGACAACTCCGTCGACGCACCGGACAAGGAGGTGACCGTCTCCGCCACCGCCACGGGCGGGCACGGCGTATCCAACCCGTCGGACGAGACGCTGACAATCACGGACGACGAAGGCGCGCCGACGGTGACCCTGGCGCTCAGTCCTTCGTCGATCGACGAGGACGGCTCCAGCACAGTGACGGCGAGCTTGAGCGCCGTGTCCAGCCAGGCGGTGACGCTGACGGTGTCGGCAGCGGCGGTATCGCCGGCCACGTCCTCGGATTTCACGCTCAGCACCAGCAACACCCTGACCATCGCAGCGGGCTCGACCAGCAGCACAGGCACGGTGACGATCGCCGCCGTCGACAACACAGTCGACGGACCCGACAAGGAAGTCACCGTCTCGGCAACGGTCTCCGGCGGCAACGGCGTCGCCGCGCCATCCAGTCAGACGCTGACGATCACCGACGACGACACGCGGGAGGTCTCCCTGGTGCTGGGCTCCTCGTCGATCGGCGAGAACGCCGGCTCGACGACGGTCACCGCGACCCTGAACGCGGCATCGAACGAGGCGATCACGCTGACTGTCTCCTCTGCTCCGAAGTCGCCGACGGTATCCGGTGACTTCACACAGACCGGGACGACGCTGACGATCGCCAAAGGCGCCACGAC
>VXSP01000008.1 GCA_009837885.1 Holophagales bacterium
GCCGACGCATTCCGCGGCCTGACCGACCTGCTCCCGCTGGACGCCTGGAACGCAGGCGAGGAACCACCCGAGACCACCGAACCGCTCCCCGACCCGCGCGGTCGACACACCGACCTGGAAAGGACCTTCGCATGACGACCGAGACCGACCAGAGCACCACCGGCGCCGCCGCCGGCGGGACCGCCGATGCGCCGCCGCCCCCCCCGCCCGGCGCGACCGAACCGCCTTCGCCGCAGCCGGCGGCGGGACAGATCACCGCGCGGCACGTGGTGACCGTGATCCTCGCCCTCCTTCCCGGTCTGGGCCACCTCTACAACGGCCTCTACATGCGCGGCATCAAGTTCTTTCTTGCCGCCCTGGCCGCGGTCTACCTCGCCACCGAGGTGGGCCTCGCCGGCATGGCGGTCGCCTTCGTGTGGCTGTTCAACATGATCGACGCCTACCGTCAGGCGACCCTGATCGAAGATGGCCATGTGCCCGATCTCGGCGTCCACGACGAGGCAACGGTGGCGCCCGCGGGCCGCTCCGGCCTGCTGTGGGGAGTCGGCTTCTTCGTCGTGGGGTTCCTCCTGCTGCTGGACCACACCTTCGGCTACGACATGGACCGGGTGTGGGAGTTCTGGCCGGTCGGCCTGCTCGCCATCGGCGCCTGGCTCATGATCGGCGCCTGGCTCCAGTGGCGCCGGAAACAGGCGGAGGGCCAGGACGACACCGGCGCCGGGACAGGAATGATGGCAGGCTGACGGGCGGGCCGGCGGGCCTCCCGCCGGCCGGTCAGCCCAGCTCGGCTCTCAGCTTCTCGTGCAGGGAGGCTGCGCCGTCAACCATCGCGTCCACGGTCCGGGCGCCGGCCAGGAACAGGCCGGTCAGGTTCAGCGCCACGCCGTCGAACCCCATCTCGCCGAGCTTCGCGGCGGCGGCGGCGACCCGGTCGGGCTCCGTGTAGAAGGTCCGGTCGCTCTCGTTGCCCGGCCGCGGCGGCGGCGACACCTGGGCCTGGAACCCGAGCGCCGATGGATCCCGGCCTGCCTCCTCGGCGTGCCGGCGCACCGCGGCGATGGCCTGATCGCCGTCCTCGAACAGCTCCGGCGAAGCGACCCCCATCCAGCCGTCCGCAAGCCGCCCGGCACGGCGGAGAGCCGCCTCGCTGTGGCCGCCGATCCAGATCGGCAGCGCGGCGCCGCGCGGCGGCTTCGGTTCCATCGCCATCGCCTCGACCCGGTAGAACTCGCCCTCGAAGTCGATCGGGTCCCGGCTCCAGCAGGCTCGAAGCACCTCGATCGCCTCGTCCATGCGGCGACCGCGGTTCCTGAAGTTCTGGCCCAGGGCCTCGTACTCCGACTCCTGCCAGCCGACGCCGAGGCCCAGCCGCAGACGACCGCCGGAGAGCGTGTCCAGCGTCGCCGCCTGCTTCGCCGTCAGCACCGGGTCCCGCTGCGGCAGGACGAGCACTTCGGTGCCGAGCCCGATGCGGGACGTGCAGGCCGCCATGTAGCCCAGGGTCGCGAACGCTTCCATGATCGGCATCTTCGCCGGGTAGCGGTTCTTCTCCCGGCCGTCCGTATCGTGGCCCATGACCACGTGGTCGAAGATGTCGAGCTGATCGAAGCCGATCTCGTCCATCGCCGTCGCCAGGCGGGCGACGGCCTCCGGACCCTCGCGGTACACGACACTCGGGAACTCCACGGCGAGCTTCATCTTCATGGGGCGGCGATCGTAGCAACTTGTGGAACAGGCCTGTTCCCTGTGCATCAGCGCGGCGCGGACGCCGCGCCTCTGCTGTTAGAGTCACCGCCCTGACCGGCCCCGCAGCTCGATGACCGCAGACCAACCATCGCTGCACCGGCAGCTACTGAAGGGCCTCGAAGAAGAGGTCTACACCGGCACCGCCGACGGCCACGTGCTGCCGCTCTCGGCCCAGGTCAAGGAGGCGATGGACGGCTACACGACCGAGCCGGACGGGCGGAACGTCGAGTTCACGACTGCGCCCTATCGCAGCTACCAGGTCCTGATCGACCGCCTGATGGCGAAGCGCTGCGCCCTGCGGCGCTACCTGGAGGAGGAGCACAGCTGCACCCTGGTACCCGGCGGCGCGCTGTCCCTGGCCGACCCCGACTCCTTCCATTTCTCCGACCCGGAGAACCCCTACTACCGCTACATCCGGGACGCCTACGGCAACCGGGTCGTCACCGCCTCCACCCACATCAACCTCGGGATCGACGAACCGGACGAGCTGCTCCGCGCCTACCGGGTGCTGCGGCTCGAAGCGGCGCTCTTCCTGGCCCTGACCGCGGCCTCGCCCTTTCTCGCCGGCAAACCGACCGGCCAGCACTCGAGCCGCTGGCTTCGCTTCCCGCTGACCCCGGAGCGGGTGCCGTTCTTCCCGGACGCCGCCACGTTCGCGGTCTGGATGGACGAGCAGCTCGAGAGCGGCGCGATGCAGAACCGGCGCCACCTGTGGCTCGGCATCCGGCCGAACGGACCGGCGACTCCAAGAGTGCTGGACCGTCTGGAACTCCGGATCTGCGACCGGATCAGCGACCCCCACATCCTGCAGGCGGTCACAGCGTTCTACGAGGCCCGGGTCTGGCAGGTCCTGGAACAGCCCGACCTCGATCCATTGCGCGACCGGTCCTCGCCGGAACTCGAGAAGCTGGCCGCCGCCAATGAGCGCGCCGCGGGCACGAAGAGCCTCGACGCGGTCGGCGTGAACTGGGTCGACGGCCGATCGCTCACCTTCCGCGACTGGGTCCGCCACCTGCTCGACGACGTCGCCGGGACGGCGGATCGTCACGGCTTCGCCTCGCTGCTCGAACCGATCGAAGGTGTGCTCACCCGGGGCAACCCGGCGATCCAGTGGCTGCGCCGGGTGGATCAGGGGGCGACGCCCCAGCAGGTCATCCAGGAGGCGATCGTCGAACTGGCGGCGCTGGACCGGGAGTTCGATCCGAGCTGCCCCCTGGTCGCCTGACGGAAGCCGCCCGTCGCGTCAGGGAGCGAGCCTGGCGTAACGCCCGCCGTAGAACAGCAGCGGCTCCGCGTCGCGCAGCCGTTCGCCGGCGACGACGTCGCCGATCACGATGATGTGATCGCCGCCGTCGATCCGCTCCGCGATCCGGCACTCGAGGTGGGCCAGCGCGTTCTCGATCAGGGGCTCCCCCAGGCTTCCCTGCCGGAAGGCGACGCCCAGCAGCGAACCCGCCTCCGGCGCGGTCGTGCGGGCGAATGTGTTCGAGATCTCCTCCTGGTCGGACGCCAGGATGCTGAGGCCGAAGGCCTCCGCCCGCTGCATCTGCTCGTGGCAGTTCGACTCCCGGTCGACGCACACGAGAAGCTGCAGCGGTTCGAGCGACAGCGAGCAGACGGCGTTCGCCGTCATTCCGTGGAGCCAGCCGTCCACGTTCGTCGTCACGACCGTGACACCGGTCGCGAACTGTCCGATCAGGCTTCGGTACGTATCGCGGTCCAACTCAGAGCGCCTCGTTCACTCAGAACGCCTCGATGTCGATCTCGCCGCAGATACTCCCCGCCTCGTTGCGGTAGGTCGCCGTGCCACCGGCCACCGTGTCGGTGACCGCGATCGTGTACTCCACGTCCGAGAGGCCTCCGTACAGGAACCAGAACCTGCCGTTCACGCCGCGGCCGTCCAGCATCTTCACCGCCAGTTCGACGTTCGACGGGCTGAAGAACCAGAAGAAGCCTGTCTTTCCCGTCGTCAGCGACGGGATCACGTTGGCGGCCCGTGGCGTGTCCACGTCGACGTTCGGATCGGTGAACTCGACCTCGACCGAGAAGCGGTCGTCGAGCAGGCACAGCCGCTCGTCGCCGGCTTCGCAGTGACCCGAGCCGTCGCTCGCCAGGTCGACTCCGGACACGTCGAGAGACGCGACGTTCATCCGCAGCAGGTCGAAGCCCGGGCGGCCCGCAGTGGAGTCGGCCGCACCGGACAGCACCGTCCCGCCGGTCATGTCGCTGAACGCCAGAAGGTCCTTCTGGCCGCAGACTTCCTTCGGCGGGTTGTGGTACGTCCGCCGCTCGTCCGTTTCCACGTCCCTCACGGTGAGCCAGTACTCGACGTCCGACAGCGCGCCGAAGAAGACCCAGTAGCTGCCGTTGATCGCCCGCCCGTCGAGGACCTTGACGACCAGCTCGATGTTCTCGGATTCGAAGAACCAGAACAGTCCCGACTCGTCCGAGATGCCGACCGGCACGGCCGTGCCCGCACCGAACTCCTCGACGACGTCCGGCCTGCTCCAGTGCGTCCGCACCTCGAAGCGTCCGTCACGAAGGCAGAGATAGTCCGCGCCCTGCCGGCAGGCGCCTCGGAAAGCGCCGGTCGTGACACTGGCCTCCGGAGAGTAGTCCGCGCTACCGGACCGAAGCCGGAACGTGTAGGGGGTTTCAGACCTCAGACCGACGACCGTCGTGCCCGCGGCGGTCGGTTCGGCCGTCGCCACCTCGACCCAGCCGTTCGCCGGACTCCGTGCCTCGATCGCCAGCGGCCCCCGCGCAGCGCGCGCCCACCTGCCGGTCCAGGTCAGCTCAACCGCCGTCTCACCCGATGGAACGACCATCAGCCCGCCGTCCTCCTCCTCCGGCGGGTCGCCGCTCGGTGCCGGCATCGTCCTGACCGTGTTGCTGGCGCGCGAGTAGCCCGAAACGTCGTAGGCGAAGACGCGGTAGTCGATGTCTTCGCTGCGGTCGAAGGCGAAGGAAGTGACGTCGGCGGGAACCAGAGCGACCCGTGTCCAGCGACCGCCGCCTACGACCGTGGTGTCCTGCGTGTCGTACTCGGGTCGCGACTGGATCTCGAAGCCGGTCTCCCCACGGGAGTTGTCCTTCCAGGTCAGCCTGGCGACGCCGCCCTCGACACCCCAACCGAGCCCGGTCGGCGCCGCGGGGCCGCGGCCCACCGCCCCCAATCCCAACCTCGTGAAGCTGCGCTCGCCAACGCCCGCCTCGTTGTACGGCAGGACGAAGAAGATGTACGCGCCGCCGCGGGCCAGCCCCTCGATCTCGATCGATTCGCTGTTGGCATCGGCCTCGAACAGGCCATACCACCCCGAGACGAACGCCAACACCCGGAAGCCTGTTTCGTCGGACGAGTTGTCCCGCCAGGTCAAGCGGGCGGAGGTGGCGCCCGTCGCCCTCGCGGTCAGGCCGGAGACGGGGCGGGGACCCGGCAGCGGCGGCGACCGGAGGATCAGCGACCCAGTGCTGGCGGAAGTCCCGGTGGCGCCATGCGCGAACACCCGAACGCTGTAGGTGATGTCGGGGAAGAGGCTCGTCAGGAGGGTCGATTCGCTGTTCGCCGAGACGAACTTCCGCCTCTGCAGCACGCCCCGGTACAGGAGCTGAACCTCGAAGCGCGCCTCGTCGTCCGAGTTGTCGACCCAGCTCACGCTGGCCGAGTGCGTCCCCGTGCGGATGGGATCCTCTTCGGCGACCAGGCGCCAGGCGAGTCTCGAAGGCGGCGCCGGCTCCGCGCCCGGAACGGCCAGCGTGACCGTGCTGCTTCTCGCTGAGTAGGTGCTTTCCCCACTGACCGCCCTGACGAAGAAGAAGTAGCGGGTACCCGCTCCGGCCACCGGAAGGTCGAGAACCGCCGAGCTCCGCTCCTCGAACCGGCGCGTCGACGGATCTCCCGTTTGATCCGACCGCCAGAAGGTGACTTCGTAGCCATCCGCGTCCGGTGCGTTGTCCTGCCACAACAGACGCACCGAGATGTCGTCGGCCATCCGGACCACCAGGTTCGTCGGCGCCGCGGGAGCGTTCTCCGGCAGGGGTTCAACGGAGTCTCCGTAGTGGACGCCGATGTGGATGCTCTCGCGCAGGGCCCGTTCGTTCTCCCGTTCGTTGGCGATGCCGATCACCCGGCCCTGCGGCCTGACGCGCACACTCGACAGGTACGCTTCGCCCTGGCCGGTGTAGCTCATGATCGTCCCGACGTTCGGGATGCGATCGAGATTGCCGTGGCCGAAGGCGTACGGCCTGAAAGCGGTTCGCGGAGAACCGCCGTTCGCGGGGTCATGGTGGGCGCCCAGCCCGTGGCCGACCTCGTGGGCGAAGATCGGTCCATCGTCGGAACAGGCGTTCGAGGTCCAGCCGTAGGCAAACTCCGAGAACTCCTCGGCCGTCTCGTCGCGAAACAGAAGGTAGTGCTGCCCGCAAGCGCCTCCAAGCGCCCAGGGAGACTCCCCGGTGAAGAGATGAACCAGATCGGCGCCGTGTTCCCGTCGCAGGCGCAGCGCCTCCCCGTCGTACCGCAACTGCGTGATGATCGACGTTCCGTACAGACCGTCGCCATCTCTGCCGACGCGGTCCAGGCCCGAGAGCTGGGCCATGTGGACGATCCTCGCGCTCACTCCGATGTTGCCGTTCCGCAGGACCATGTTCAGGTAGTCGCCGGCGCTTCGAATCGCCGCTCGGGCGCCTCCCTGATCCGCCCAGTTCGAAGCCGCCGTCCTCGTGTACACGACCAGAATGTCGAGCTGTTCGTGGTTCTGGGCAGCCTCCACACGCGCGGGCAGATCGACCGCCATCGCCTCGGCGGGAAGGTGTGCCGGACCCAGGAGGCGCGGATCGGGACCCGCGCCCACGGAACAGAAGGCTTCCGGCTCCGGACCCGGCAAGCCGGTCCCGCCGGCCATCCGGCCGCTGCCGTCGGGGCCGGCGCTGATCCGGTACCTCACGCCGCCGGGCTCGCCGAACCAGCCGACGAGGCGCCCGCCTTCCACGGTCAGCACCACACTGTCGTGGTCAGCGCCCGGCAAACCTCCCGACCACATGAGATCGCCGCCGCCCCGATCCTCGAAGACGCTGAGGTCCGCCGACAGGACCCGCCCGTCCGGCGTCGGCAGATCCAGCCGGCCCGGCTCGCCGCGCAGCAGGTCCAGGTCGACCTGGACGGCGATCGGCGCGATGTCCGGCCCGAAGTCCTGAGCGGCGACCGTCGCTGGCTGCGTCGCCCGCGGCACCAGCGTCAGCAGGCGCTGACTCTCGACCCGCGCCGCGACGAGAACGAGCGCCGCGACGGCCAGCAAGCCGGGCACGGGTCCACCGCGCCCAAGTCGCCTGTCAGGGTCCACTCCGTACATGCTCAGTCCGATTCCATCATGCAGCAGCCCTGCCGCGCCTGCGTGCTACTCTTCCGGGCCATGAAAACGAGAGCTTTCCTGGCCGGCGCGGCCCTGGTCTGCGCCTCTCCCGCGCTCGCTGCCGACGTGCCGACAACCGCCGAAGACGTCCGGCCGCTCCTGGTCGGCAGCGCCGTCCCCGAAGTCGAACTCCCAGCCGCCGACGGCGGCGTCGTCGACCTGGCCGCCGCGGCCAGGGCCCAACCGACGATCCTCATCTTCTACCGCGGCGGCTGGTGACCGTACTGCAACACGCAACTGGGTCAGTTGCAGGAGATAGAGCAGGATCTGATCAACCTCGGCTATCAGTTGTTCGCGGTCTCACCGGACATCGTCGCGCAACTGCACGCCACCGTCGACAAGAACGAGCTGAAGTACCGGCTCCTCTCGGATCGGGGCATGGCGGCCTCGCAGGCGTTCGGCATCGCCTTCCGCAACGAGGAGATGGTGCGGACCTACCGGGAGAGCTACCAGCTCGACCTCGAAGAGTACGCAGGCGACGATCACCACATGCTGCCGGTGCCCGCGGTCTTCGTGCTCGACACGGACGGCCGGATCGCGTTCCACTACGTGAACCCGGACTTCAGGGTCCGTCTCCCGGAGACGGTTCTGCTCGAGGCCGCGAAGGCGGCGCTCAAGTAGCCGACGCAACCGGCGGCCGAGTTCGCCGGCGGCCGACCGCGTAGTGGATTCGAACCGACAGGCGCTGGCGCGCAACGATCCCTCGGTGTGGGCGGCGATCGCCGGCGAGGAGGAGCGCGAACGGCGCGGCGTCGAGCTGATCCCGTCGGAGAACTACACCTACCCGGAGGTCTTCGCGGCCAACGGCTCGGTGCTGACGAACAAGTACGCGGAGGGCTATCCCGGCCGCAGGTACTACGGCGGCCAGGAGTTCACGGACGCGGTCGAACGGCTGGCGATCGAGCGCGCCTGCAGGGTGTTCCGGGCCGAGCACGCGAACGTCCAGGCGCTGTCCGGCTCGCCGATGAACCAGGCCGCCTACTTCGCCTTCCTCGATCCCGGCGACACGGTGCTGGCGATGGACCTGTCGCACGGCGGCCACCTTACTCACGGCGCGCCGGTGTCCCACATGGGCCGCGTCTTCAACTTCATCCGCTACCGGACGGACCCGGCCAACAAGGGCGCGATCGACTTCGACGCCCTGCTCGCGCAGGCCCGCGAGCACAAGCCGAAGATGATCCTCTGCGGCTACTCGTCCTACCCGCGGGACTACGACTACCGCGAGTTCAAGCAGGTCGCCGACGACGTCGGCGCGCTGACGATGGCCGACGTCTCCCACATCGGCGGCCTGATCGCCGGCAACGCGATGGACAACCCGCTCGACCACGGCTTCGACGTGATGACGACGACCGGTCACAAGACCCTGCGCGGGCCCCGGAGCGGCCTCATCCTGTGCCGCGCGGAACACCGCCTCAAGATCGACAAGGCAGTGTTCCCGGGACTGCAGGGCGGCCCCCACATGAACGCCGTGGCCGCCCTGGCGATCACTCTCGGCAAGGCGCTCGAACCGGAGTTCGCGGTCTACGCGCGGCAGGTTCTGACCAACGCCAGGGTGCTGGCGGACGAGTTGATGAAGCGGGGCGCCGAACTGGTCACCGGCGGCACCGAGAACCACATGATGGTGCTCGACACGGAGAAGAGCTTCGGCATCGACGGCAGGGTCGCCGAGGAGACCCTGGACAGGGTGTCGATCACCGTCAACAAGCAGTTGATTCCGGACGATCCGCGGCCGCCGCTGCGGCCCAGCGGCATCCGCCTCGGCAGCCCGGCCGCGACCACGCGCGGCATGGAGGAGGCCGAGATGAAGCTGCTCGCCGAGTGGATCGTGGACGCCTTGCGACGCCACAGCGACGAGGGCCGCCTCGAGGCCATGCGCGGGGACATCGAGCGATTCTGCCTGCGCTTCCCCGTTCCTGGCGTCGCCCCGTCGGACGGCGGCGCCGGCGGAACCTGAAACACCAACCGCCAAGAGGCTGAAGCACGAGATGGCCCCTGAACCCCGCGACCAAGCGACCCGCCAGGAACTCGAGGACGGCGTCCTCACGATCACGCTGAACCGGCCCGAGCGTCTCAACGCCTTCAACGGTCAGATGATGGCGGAGATGATGGACGCCTTCGACCGCGCGGACACGGACGACAACGTCCGTGCCATCGTCGTCACCGGAGAGGGCCGGGGATTCTGCGCCGGCGCCGATCTGTCCTCCGGCGGCGACACCTTCGCCCGTTCCAACGCCCCCATCGACGACTACCGGGACGGCGGCGGCATCCTGTCGCTGCGGATCTACGACCTGCGCAAGCCGATCATCGCCGCGATCAACGGCCCCGCGGTCGGCGTCGGGATCACGATGACCCTGCCGATGGACGTTCGCCTCGCCTCCACCGAGGCAAGGATGGGCTTCGTCTTCGTGCGGCGGGGCATGGTGCCCGAGGCCTGCAGCACCTACTTCCTGCCCCGCCTGGTGGGCATGGGCAGAGCCTCCGAGTGGGCGCTGACCGGCCGGGTCTTCCCGGCCTCGGAGGCGCTCGAGGCAGGCCTGGTCAGCCGCGTCCTGCCCCCCGGGGAACTGCTTCCCGCGGCCCGCGAGCTGGCCCGGGAGATCGCCGCCAACACCTCGCCGGTTTCGGTGGCGCTCACGCGGCACATGCTGTGGAAAGGGCTCGATGTCGACTCGCCGATGGCTGCCCACCGGGTCGAGTCGAAGGGCATCTACACCCGCGGCAGGAGCGACGACGCGAGGGAGGGCGTGACATCCTTCCTTGAGAAGCGCCCGGCCGAGTTTCCGATGAAGGTGAGTTCCGACCTGCCGCCCTGGTTCCCCTGGTGGGAGGACGAACCGTTCTAGGTCCTGGCGGCAGCGGATCGCAGCCTGCCGCCCGCCGCGGAGCGGTGGCGTCCTGGTGTCTCTACGACTGGGCCAACTCCGCGTTCACCACCCTGGTGGTGACCTTCGTCTACGCCACCTACTTCTCCCAGACGTTCGCCGGGGACGCGGATCGCGGCACCGCCCTGTGGTCGCGCGGGATCACGATCAGTTCCCTGATCATCGCCATCATCTCGCCGCTGCTGGGAGCAATGGCCGACCGCTCGGGCCTCAGGCGCCGCTTCCTGGCCGCCGCCACCCTGGTCTCGGTCGCCGCCACCGCCTGGCTGACCTTCATCGTCCCGGGCAGCGGCAACGCAGTTCTTTCGGCACTGACGCTGTTCGTCATCGCGAACGTCGGTTTCGAGGTCGGCATGGTGTTCTACAACGCCTTCCTGCCCCAGTTGTCGACGCCCCGAACGATCGGACGGATCTCCGGCTACGCGTGGGGGCTCGGCTACGCGGGAGGGCTCGTCTGCCTCGTGGTCGCTCTGCTCGGGCTGATCGGTCTCGGCGAGGGTGCGCCCTGGCTCCCGCTCAGCACGGAAGACGGCTTCAACGTCCGCGCCTCGAACCTGCTCGTCGCCGCCTGGTTCCTGGTCTTCAGCCTGCCGGCGCTCATCGTGATGCGCGACGAAGCAACCCCTCGCAGCGGCGCATCCACTCGCGGCACGGTCGCAGCCGTGCGCGGCGCCTTCCGGGACCTCGGCCGCACCCTGACCCGGATCCGTGATTACCGGGACATCGTCCGCTTTCTCGTCGCGCGCCTGATCTACAACGACGGACTGATCACCGTGTTCGCCTTCGGCGGCGTCTACGCCGCGGGCACCTTCGGCATGGACACGGCGGAGGTGATCGTGTTCGGCATCGCACTCAACGTGGCGGCCGGACTGGGTGCGTTCCTGTTCGGGCTCGTCGACGACCGGCTGGGCGGCCGCACCACCGTACTCTGGAGCCTGGTCGGCCTGTTCGTCTGCTCCCTGGTCGCGGTCGCGGCGCCGAACAAGGCCTGGTTCTGGGGCGCGGCGCTGGTGCTGGGCCTGTTCATGGGTCCCAACCAGTCGGCGAGCCGGTCGCTCATGGGCCGGTTCGCGCCCAAGCGCTACGAGTCCGAGTTCTTCGGCTTCTTCGCCTTCTCGGGCAAGGCGACGGCGTTTCTCGGTCCGCTGCTGCTGGGCCTCATCACCGCCGGCTACGGGCAGCGCGCCGGCATCGCCGTCGTCCTGGTGTTCTTCCTGGTCGGCGGTCTGCTGCTGCTCCGGGTCGATGAGGCCCGGGGCATCGAACGAGCGGCGCGCAGCGCATAGCCGCGTCAACAATGGACTCCGGAATCACGTAGAACAGAGAGGGGAGCGATGGAGGCAGTCAGCGACTGGTGGGGATCACTGGAGGGGGCCTACCGCGTTTTCTACGCGCTTGGGATGGTCTCGGCACTGGCGCTGCTCGTTCAGGTCATCCTCACCGTCTTCGGACTCGACGACATCTTCGACGCGGCCGACGGCGACGGCGTATCCCTGCTCTCGCTGCGCACCGTGAGCGGCTTTCTGGCCGGCTTCGGCTGGACCGGCGTCGTCATGCTCCGCGCCGGCTACTCGACGCTGCCCGCGGCGATCGGCGGCACGGTCGTCGGCCTGCTGTTCGCCGGCCTCCTGTTCCTCATCATGCGCGTGATGATGGGGCTTCGGCACAGCGGCACGATCGACTACCGGAACGCGGTCGGCGTCGCCGGCAAGGTCTACGCGCCGATCGGCGCCAGCCTCGAGAAGCCCGGCCAGGTCGAAGTTCTGGTCCAGGGCCGCCTGCGGACCGTCGCCGCGATGACGCGGCACGACCAGGACCTGCCGACTCTCGCCCGCATCCGCGTGGTCGACCTCCTCGATCAGAACACCCTGCTCGTCGCTCCCCTCGACGCGGAAGCCGACGACCCGAAAGAAAACAGCCAGTAGCCAGGAGACTCCATACGTGGACCTGATCATCCTCATCCTGTCCGCCCTGGCGGCGGTTCTCATCCTCGTCTTCGCGCTCTCGAGTCGATACCGGCGCTGCCCCTCCGACCGCATCCTCGTGGTCTACGGGAAGATCGGCGGCACCGGCTCGGCCAAGTGCTACCACGGCGGCGCGGCCTTCATCGTGCCCATCCTCCAGGCGCACCAGTTCCTCGATCTCGAACCGATGACGATGGACATCAACCTGACCGGCGCGCTGTCGAAGCAGAACATCCGCGTGAACTGCCCGTCGACGTTCACCGTCGGCATCTCGACCGAGTCCGGAGTGATGGAGAACGCGGCGGAGCGCCTCCTGGGCATGCAGATGGAGCGCGTGTCGGCGCTCGCCCGCGACATCATCTTCGGCCAGATGCGCGTGGTGCTGGCGACCATGCCGATCGAAGAGATCAACGCCGACCGCGACAAGCTGATCGAGAACATCTCGAACGGCGTCGAGGTCGAGCTGAAGAAGGTTGGCCTGCGGCTGATCAACGTGAACATTCAGGACATCACGGACGAGTCCGGCTACATCGACGCGCTCGGCAAGGAGGCCGCGGCGCGGGCGATCAACGAGGCGAAGGTCAAGGTCGCCGAGCAGGAGCGCGACGGTGAGGTCGGCGCCGCGGCCGCGGAACGCGACCGGCGCATCCAGGTCGCCGAGGCCCGGGCGACGGCCCAGGAGGGCGAGAACGAATCCGCGGTGCGGGTGGCCCAGTCCGACTCTCAGCGGAGAAAGGAAGAGGCCGAGGCCGAGCGCGACGCCTCAGCCGCCGAGAAGGTCAAGGCCGCCCAGGCGCTGCAGGAAGCCTACGCGGCGCAGCAGGAGTCCGAGGTCGCGCGCGCCAGCCGTGAGCAGGCGACCCAGCGGGCGGACGTCGTCGTCCCCGCCGAGATCAAGAAGGAAGAGATAGCCACCCTCGCCGAAGCCGAGGCCGAGCGCAACCGCCGCCTGAAGCGCGGCGAGGCGGATGGCATCCGGTCGCTGACCGACGCAGACGCCGACCGGATTCAGCGCCTCCAGGAAGCCGAAGCGGCAGGTATCGAGGCGATCCTCAAGAAGAAGGCCGAGGGCTTCGACCAGATCGTCGACGCGATCGGCGGCGCGGACAACGCGGCGCTGCTCCTGGCCACCGAGCAGCTACCCAAGCTGGTCGAAGAGCAGGTCAGGGCGATCGCCGGTCTCAAGATCGACAACGTCACGGTCTGGGACGGCGGCCGCGGCGAGAACGGCAAGACCGCCACCGCGGACTTCGTCTCCGGCCTGGTCGGTTCCCTGCCGCCGCTCCACGAGCTGACGAAGAACGTCGGCATCAAGCTGCCGGAGTACCTGGGCAGCCGCGAGGAGGGCGAGGCGGCTTCGTCCGAGAAGCCCGAAGCCGATCCCGACTCTGAGGCGCCTACGTGATGTCGCGAAGCGTCAGGCCGCGGCTCTTCAGATAGGGCATCAGGCCCTTCCTGTCGATCGTCCGGAGCGCGCGGGTCGACACCTTGAGCTTGAGCGTCCGCTTCAGCTCGGGCACGTACAGCCGCTTGGTCTGGATGTTCGGCCGCTGCCACTTGTTCGTGACGTTGTGCGCGTGCGAGATGTTGTGGCCGCTCAGCGGCTTCTTGCCGGTGATCCGGCAGACTCTGGGCATGTCAGGACTCCATCGGCGCGACGTCTCGGCTGCGAGCGTCGGGGCGGTCGTGTTCGGCGCGCGATCATAGCAGCGATCGGCTCCTCGCGCCGCCACTGCCCGCCGCCGCCGGCTGTTACGCTGTGATTCTTCAGCACGGAACGCTGGCGCCCCGACGGGCGCACCATCGGGAGGACCCACCGTGAACGAACTGGTCTACCGCTTCCTCCGCAACGATCTCTCGCGCCGCGGGTTCATTCAGGCGCTGACCGCGCTGGGGCTGACCGGCACGATCGCGGAGTCCACCGCCAACGCCGCGGCCGCCGCCGCGAACGCCGATCCGGAAACGGGCAGCCGCACCGCCAACGGCACCGGCGGCGAGCTGATGGTCGAACAGATGGAGGCGGCCGGCGTCCGCTTCCTGTTCACGAACCCCGGCTCGTTCGAGGTCGGCCTGTTCGACGCCTTCCTCGACCGGCCGAAGATGCAGCTCATCATGGGGCTCCACGAGGGAATCGTCATCTCGATGGCCGACGGCTACCACAAGGCCTCCGGCGAACCGGCCTTCGTCAACGTCCACGTGATCGCCGGCACCGCCCAGTCCGCCGGCCAGCTCTACAACTCGAGCCGCGACGGCTCCGCTCTCGTCGTCACCGCCGGCCTGCTCGACAACGAGATGCAGGACGACAACCTGCTGCTGGCGGCCCGACCCGGCTTCGACCAGAAGGACGTGAACCGGCAGTTCACGAAGATGTCCTGGGAGACCCGGGATCCCGAGTCCATTCCGGTCATGCTCCGGCGGGCCTTCAAGGTCGCGACCACGGCGCCCGGCGGCCCGACCTACCTGGCCCTGGCCAACCACGCCCTGGAGGCCAGGGGCGTCTCCGCCACGATCCACGACCGTCCCTCCTTCATCATTCCCGACGAGATTCCAGCTCGCACCGAGGACATCGAGGCGGTGGCGCGGATGCTGATCGAGGCGGAGTCACCGATCCTCCACGTCGGCGACGAAGTGAGCAAGGCCGGCGCCCAGCAGGCGGTGCTGGAGCTCGCGGAGCTGCTCAACGTTCCGGTGGCCGACGCGAACTGGCCCTACCACAACTTCCCGCGCATGCACCCGCTGTTCGCCGGCGGCTACAACAGCCGCGGCCGCGACTTCGTGCTGCGCATCGGCGTCGGCGACATCGGCGGCACCGCCGCCGCCGGGCCCGACGCCGCGGGCTCCCAGAGCGCCTGGATCGGCCTGAACACCGGCGCGATCGGCGGCGACCGGCCGTTCGGGCGTGCCGTCGTCGCGAACACGAAGCTGGCCGCGGAAGCGCTCGTCGAGGCCGTCGAGTCGCTCACCACCGAGGAGCGCCGGAAGAAGATCCGCGACTCGAGAGCCGAATCCGCCCGCCGGCAGCCACAGCTCGACCAGGCGAACGTGGGCCGCAGCCCGATCCACGCCGACGAGCTGGGCCACGTGCTCGAGACCGAGCTCGATCCCAACGCCATCATCGTCAGCGAGAATCTGAGCGGCTCGAACCAGTTCTTCTCCACCGGCCACCGCGACGGCGAGAAGACCTGGCTCGCCACCTCCGGCGCCGGCCTCGGCTGGGGCATCGGCGCCGCGACCGGCGCCAAGCTCGGCCAGCCCGACCGGCAGGTCGTCTGCAACATCGGTGACGGCTCAGTCATGTACAGCGCTGCCGGCTTCTGGAGCCAGGCCCGTTACGGCGTGCCGGTCCTGACCGTGGTCACGAACAACCGGAACTACCAGACGGTCCGCTTCGCCTACGCCCGCTACGACGGCAGGATGAAGGCGGCCAACCGGTACACCGGCATGCACCTCGGCGACCCCGACATCGACTTCGCCGGCCTCGCCCGGAGTCAGGGCGTCGACGGCGTCACCGTCGAGTCCGCCGCCGACCTGCGGCCGGCGATCCGCCGCGGCATCGAAGTCACGCGCGCCGGCGAACCCTTCCTGGTCGACGTCGTCGTCGACCGCAAGGGCGACGGCGGTGACTCCACCTGGCACCAGGAGTTCAGCCTCGCCGACCAGCGAACGAAGTCCGTCTAGGAGCTTGCGCCACGCACACTGGGTGCGCCGGCGTCCCCGCCGGCTTCTGACAGACGCGCCGCGAAGCGGCGACCATACTGTCGCGGGACTCCTGATCTTCCTCGGACTCCTCAACTCCCCCGCCGCGGCGCAGACGAGCACCAGCCCGCGGCCGACCGTCGAGGCGCTCCGCATCGACACGCCGATCCGCGTCGACGGCGTGCTCGACGAAGCCGCCTGGGACCGGGCGCCCGTCGCCGCCGGCTTCACCGCCCGCGAGCCGGAGGACAACCGCCCGGCCGCGCAACAGACCGAGTTCTCCGTCGTCTACACCGAGACCACGCTCTACTTCGGGATCCGCGCCCACGACCCGGAGCCGGAGGCGATCGTCGCCAGGGAGCTCCAGCGCGACTCCGACCACGGACGCAACGACGACTCGCTGGCGATCGTGCTCGACACCTTCCACGACCAGCGCAACAGCGTCACGTTCGAGGTCAACCCGCTCGGCGCCCGAACCGACTCCCTGGTCACCGACGAGGGCAAGGACCAGAACGTCGAGTGGAACGGCGTCTGGAGGGCCTCGGCCCGAACGACGGCGGAGGGCTGGCATGCCGAGGTCGCTATCCCCTTCGCGACGCTGCGCTTCGACCCGGCGCAGAGCGTCTGGGGTCTCAACGTCCGCCGGGTCGTCCGCCGGACGAACGAGGAAAGCTACTGGGCCCCGATCGGACGCGAGATCGGCATGTCCGCCGTCACTCGCATGTACGCGGCCCACCGGGTCTCGCTCGCGGGCGATCTCACCGGCATCTCGGGCGTCAGGGCGGGCCGGCGCCTCGACGTCAAGCCCTTCGTCCTCGCCTCCGCCGCGGAGGAGCCAGGGGACCCGTCAAGCGGAACGATCGACGACATCGACGGCGGAATCGACCTGAAGTGGGGCCTCACGAAGTCGCTGACCCTCGATCTCACCTACAACACGGACTTCGCGCAGGTCGAGGTCGACCAGCAGCAGGTCAACCTGACCCGCTTCTCGCTCTTCTTCCCCGAGAAGCGGGAGTTCTTCCTGGAGAACGCGGGCATCTTCGAGTTCGGTTCGCCAGCCCCGCCAGGCATGCAGCCGCCGCTGATGAAGGCCTTCTTCTCGAGACGCATCGGTCTCGCCGGCGGCGAGGCGGTTCCGATCGACGTCGGCGCCCGCCTCACCGGCCGGGCCGGCGCCTGGAACCTGGGCCTGCTGACCGTGGGGACGGAGGCCGTGGCGGCGGGGAACCGGCCCGCGACGGCCGCGACGCAGCACAGCGTCTTCCGGCTCAAGCGCGACCTCGGAGAACGCTCCAGCGTCGGCATGATCTACACCGAGCTCGATCCACGCGGCGGCGAGGGCAACCGGCTCTACGGCGTCGATCTCGACTACAAGCCGAACCGGCAGTCCCAGTTCTACCTGTTCGGCGCCGCCAGCGAGGATGAAGGGGCGAACGACGACTCCGGGGCCCTCGGCGCCGGCTGGGCCTACACGACGCGCACGGTGCGCGCCAACGTCGATCTGACCGAGGCTCAGGGCGACTTCAACCCCGGCTCGGGGTTCCTTCTGCGCCGCGACTTCCGCCGCTACAACCCGAGGGTGCGCTGGGAACCGCGGGTCAACCGCGGCGTCGTGCGCAGCGTGACGCTCGAAGCGGAGCTCGACTACTTCGAGCGGGAGAGCCTGGGCCGGGTGGAGAGCCGCAAGCTCCTGCTGGCGCCCATCGGCATGCGCACCACCGGCGACGACCGGTTTCGCCTGGCGTTCGTCAACGACGTGGAGCAGCTCTTCGAGCCCTTCGAGATCAGCCCCGGGATCGTCATCCCCGCGGGCCTCTACGACTTCGATTCGATCTTCCTGCGAGGATTCTCCAACCAGGGACGGCGACTCGCCTGGCGCGGCAACATCAACGTCGGCGAGTTCTTCGGCGGCGACCGCCGCAGCTACGTCCTGTCGAGTTACGTCCGCCTCTCACGCCACCTGCTGACCGAGTTCCAGTGGAACTACAACGACGTCACGCTGCCCCAGGGCGACTTCACCGCCACGATCTACACCGTCCGCCTCGACGCCGCCTTCAGTCCGGACCTGCGCCTCAACACGCTGGCGCAGTACAACGAGGCGGCCCAACTGGCCGGCGTCAACGTGCGCTTCAACTGGATCTACAAGCCCGGCGCCAACCTCTTCGTCGTCTACAACCACAACTGGCTAGCACCGACCTTCAGCGCCAGGGAGACGGCCCGCCGAGAGTTGATCGTCAAGTTCAACTACCTCTGGCAGCCCTGACTAGCGGAGTGCGAGAAACCCGCGTCCGGTTCGTGCGAGAAACCCTGCGCAGCCGTGTTGACCGGCGCCTCAGTCCACCGTGAAGTGGATCACTTCCGTGAAGTCGTGATGCACTGAGTTCTGGGCCCGGTCGGCGAACCGCATGTTGGCAACGCCCCAGGTTCCCGGCGCCGAGCCGGGGCGCAGCACATGCACGACCGTGTGCTCCTCCCACCTGGTGGGATCGCCCCGCGGAAAGACAAGGTAGCTGTCCGCATAACGCGCGTAGACGAAGTGATCTATGCCCTGTGGATCGCGAAGGATGATCGCCCCACCCAGGTAGCCCGAGATGTTGTCGCGCACGCGAAAAGTGAACGTGACGATCGTCTCGCCGTTCGGCTGTTCAGGGTTCGTGGGTGCCGCGTCGATACTCATCCTGTTCAGGTCGAGCTCGGGCGGTTCCGTGTCCGGGCTGGCCGTACGCACGCGGATCCGTCGAGGCTCCTCGTCGCCGGGCTCGCTGGTGAACCTGGCGCCACCCCAGTTGCTGGCCCGATCGACCATCCTGACGTCGTCCAGGGAGTACGTCGAAGACGGCATGTAGTCCGGCATGGGAAAGGTCACCCGGCACAGGTTCCCTGCAGGCTCGAAAGCCCCGTACTCCCCCAGCGCATACGTCGAGGGAATCTCGTCGTTGATCGACGCATGGCATGGCCAGCTCTCCCGCATGAGGTTGTTCTCGCTCACCTCCCAGGTCGCTTCGATCGACTGGACGACGCGGCCTTCCACCACTCTCTCCCGGCCCATGCCCAGCCGGGCGGTGCCGGGAACGTACGCCGGCGGCACCAACTCCTCCAAGGAGTTGTCGACATAGAGCTTCCATCCGAAGCCGCCTCTCTGGTAGCGCTCGTTGCCGGCCCTGTCGCCGATCTTGAGTTGGCCCGGAAGCCAGTACCCCGCCTTGCTATACCTGCTCAGCTTCACCGTGCCCACCAGAACGGTGCCCCGCTCGATTCTCCTGCCGTTCCCGTCCACGGGCTGGAGAAACAGATCAAAGAACGTACCGACACTGCTGAAGACCCGGGTGGCCGCCCAGGCGGCGCCCTCCAGATCCCGGTCGATCGCACGCAGCTCGATCTCCACACGGATTTCCTTGTCTTCCCTGGCTCTCCCTCTCACCGCGATGTCGACGCGACGGACCTTGCCGGGGTCCGGAAACAGGTTGTACACCTGGAACGCGAGGTCCTTCCGGAACTGCGGGAGATACCGGTATCTGGAGAGATGCTGGTTCCCCTGCATGATTCGGTCGCGCACGAACTCGTACTTGGCGACCGACCGGGACCTCAGCTTGTCCGGCTCGATGATGAAGCAGGAGATCGTCTCCGCCATGTCCTCGTTCGGGTCCTTCAGTTGCCCGTAGGCGGACACGAACTCCGTCGTTCTGGTGGTGGACCAGCCGGACGGACTCTGTGGATCCTCGTACCAGCCGCCGACCCGGGCCCAGTCGTCCCGGGTCCGCTGGTCGAAGACGTGAGCCCAGAGGAAGTGCGCCTTCTCGTGAATCAACAGGCGGTGGATGTGGTCGACGTCGTCCGAAAGAAACGCCGTGTCCATGAACTCGATGTAGCCGGCGTCCGGCCAGGCGACAGCCGGTGCTCCCGGGTACACGGGATGGGGCGTGCCGTCGAGGCGCCGAACGAGGTGCGTGAGACCCTGCGTCTTGTGCATGCCGCTCGGAAACTCCTCGAGCATGTTGAGCAGCGTGACGATCTCCTCCGGGTGGAAACGCTGGAAGCGGCCCGCGCCCTCGTTGCCGGTCGGCCAGGTCAGGGAGGCGTAATCGCGTATCTCCGTCGTGACGCCGTAGCGCTCCTCGAAGATCCTCTCGTAGGCGTCGACGTCGCGGCCGTTGTCCGTCACGTACCGCACCAGGGCGTGATGCAGCCGCTTCGAGAACCAGGTTCCCCGCTTGCCGTCCACCGTCGCTATCCGGGGAGTCGCGTTCACGAAGGCGGCCTCGGAGATCAGGACGACGGGAGAAGGCCGGTCGGTTCTGATCTCGATGTCGCCCTCCAGGTGCCTGGGCGTCAGCAGCCACTGCGAAGCGGCCAGCGACTGTGCCCCGTACGGGTCCCTCGTCTCCTGCGGAATGGAACGCATGGTCGTCAGCAGACGCCACGCGTGCTCCTGCGACCACGAAGCCTCGTCGGAATCCACCAGCAGCATGTTGTAGCCGTGAGCCAGGGCGTGCGCCGACGAGTTGTCGACCACCCTGACCGGTTCGTCCTCGAACTCGATCTCGTGCGGCCGGTTGACGGCCGCCGCGTACTCGGTGCCCGCCGTGCTCTGGTCCTCTTCCCAGTGGAAGACGAACGGGTCCGTAGGAATCGGCGTCAGGTCGAACGGTTCCGGAGGACCGCCCCACTGCGGGACATCGACCATGCGGGCCGGTGTCGTGCGGTGACCGCCCGCGTAGACCTTGACGGCGTAGCGGCCGGCCGCGAGGCCGTCGAACCGGAAACGGCCGAAGGCGTCCGGCGTCGCGACCCGGAGGACGCCCTTCGCGGTCAGCAGCACCTCGACGTCCGACCAGGCGCCCTGATAGCCCGCAATCTCACCGGCGAGGGAGTCGGGAGCCTGTTCCGCCGCTGCCGCGGAACCCGCCAACGCCAGAACACACACTGCGGAACCGGCAAGTTTGGCGGCATGCATCCTCAGAAAGAAACGACTGAAGCAGTCCATGCTTGCGCCCATCCGCCGAACCGCCGCCTCAGTCCACTATGAAATGGATGACTTCGGTGAAATCGTGATGAACGAAGTTGTGGGCCCGGTCGGCGAGCCGCATGTTGGCAACGCCCCAGGTTCCCGGCGCCGAGCCGGGTGGCAGAACATGCACGACCGTGAGCTCCTCCCACTTCGTGGGATCTCCCCGCGGAAAGACGCGGTGGCGATCCACGTAACGCACGTAGACGAAGTGGCTTATCCCCTGCGGATCGCGAAGGACGATCGCCCCACTCATGTAGCCCGAGATGTTGTCGCGCACACGAAAAGTGAACCTGACGATCGTCTCACCGTTCGGCTGTTCAGGGTTCGTGGGTTCCGCCTCGATGCTCATCCTGTTCAGGTCGAGCTCGGGCGGCTCCGTGTCCGGGTTGGCCGTCCGCACCCGAATCCGTTGAGGCTCCTCGTCCCCGGGCTCGCTGGTGAACCTGGCGTCACCCCAGTTGCTGGCCCGATCGACCATGCTGATGTAGTCCAGGGAGTACATCGAAGACGGCCTGTAGTCCGGCATGAGAAGGTTCACTCGGCACAGGTTCGCGGCGGGCTCGAAAGCCCCGTACTCCCCCAGCGCATACGTCGAAAGAGCCTCGTCGTTGAAGGATGCATGGCATGGCCAGCTCTCCCGCATGAGGTTGTTCTCCGTCACCTCCCAGGTCGCCTCGATCGACTGGACGACGCGGCCTTCCACCACTCTCTCCGGGCCCATGTCGAGGCGGGCGGTGCCGGGGACGTACTCCGGCGGCACCCAGTCCTCCAGGGGATTATCGACATAGAGCTTCCATCCGAAGTCGTCGCCTTTCTGGTAGCGCTCGTTGCCCACCCTGTCCCCGATCTTGAGTTGGGCCGGACGCCAGTACCCCGCCTTGCTGTACCTGCTCAGCTTCTCCGTGCCCACGAGAACGGTCCCCTGCTCGATTCTCCTGCCGTTCCCGTCCACGGGATAGAGATACAGATCAAAGAACGTACCGACACTGCTGAAGACTCGTGTCGCCGCCCAGGCGGCGCCCTCGAGATCCCGGTCGAGCGCATGCAGCTCGATCTCGACGCGGATTTCCTTGTCTTCCCTGGCCCCGCCCGTCACCGCGGTGTCGATACGGCGGACCCTGCCGGGGAACACGTAGTCCGGAAACAGGTTGTACACCTGGAACGTCAGGTCCTCCCGGATCTGGGAGAGATACAGGTACCCCTGCATGATCCGGTCCCGCACGAACTCGTACTTGGCGACCGACCGGGATCTCAGCTTGTCCGGCGCGATGATGAAGTAGGAAATGCTCTCGGCCATGTCCTCGTTCGGATTGTGCGCATGCGCGTAGCCGGAGACGAACTCCGTCGTGTTAGTCGTGGACCAGCCGGACGGCTGCGTGGGATCCTCGTACCAGCCGCCGAGCCGAGCCCAGTCGTCGCGGGTCCGCTGGTCGAAGACGTGCTCCCAGAGAAAGTGTGCCTTCTCGTGGATCACCAGGCGGTGGATGTAGTCGACGTCGGATGACAGGAAGGCCTTGTCCATGAACTCGATGTAGCCCGCTTGAGTCCAGGCGATGGCCGGCGCCTGGGGGGCCAGGGGATGGGGCGTGCCGTCGAGACGCCGAACGAGGTGCGTGAGACCCTGCGTCTTGTGCATGCCGCTCGGAAACTCCTCGAGCATGTTGAGCAGCGTGACGATCTCCCACGGGTGGAAACGCTGGAAACGGCCCGCCCCCTCGGCCGTGGTCCATTGCGTCAGGGCGTCGTAGTCGCGTATCTCCGTCGTGACGCCGTAGCGTTCCTCGAAGATCCTCTCGTAGGCGTCGACGTCGCGGCCGTTGTCCGTCACGTAGCGCACCAGGGCGTGGTGCAGCCGCTTCGAGAACCAGGTTCCCCGCTTGCCATCCACCGTCGCTATCCGGGGATTCGCGTTCACGAAGGCGGCCTCGGAGATCAGGACGACGGGAGAAGACCGGTCAGTCCTGATCTCGATGTCGCCCTCAAGGTGCCGGGGCGTCAGCAGCCATTGCGAAGCGGCCAGCGACTGCGCGCCGTACGGGTCCCTCGTCTCCTGCGGTATGGAACGCATCGTCGTCAACAGGCGCCACGCGTGCTCCTGCGACCAAGAGGCCTCGTCGGAATCCACCAGCAGCATGTTGTAGCCGTGAGCCAGGGCGTGCGCCGACGAGTTGTCGACCACCCTGACCGGTTCGTCCTCGAACTCGATCTCGTGCGGCCGGTTGACGGCCGCCGCGTACTCGGTGCCCGCCGTGCTCTGGTCCTGTTCCCAGTGGAATACGAACGGGTCCGTGGGAATCGGCGTCAGGTCGAACGGTTCCGGAGGACCGCCCCACTGCGGGACGTCGACCATGCGCGCCGGCGTCGTGCGGTGACCGCCCGCGTACACTTTGACGGCGTACCGGCCGGCGGCGAGGCCGTTGAACCGGAAGTTGCCGAAGGAGTCCGGAGTCGCGACCCGGAGAACGCCCTTCGCGGTCAGCAGCACCTCGACGTCCGGCCAGGCGCCCCGATACCCGACGACCTGGCCGGTGAAGGAGTTGGGGCCTCCCGGCTGCTCGTCGTCCTGACCGGCGCTGGGGTCGGGGCCTCCCGGCTGCTCGTCGTCGGCACAGGGGAACGCTTCCGGGTCGCTCCTCGCCGAAGCCGTCCGGCCGAGGCTGTTCGTGTGCGTCCAGGCGGCGCCGCCGCCGGGCGGCTCGATCGACAGGTTGAACCCGAGCGTCGTCACCGGCGCGACGAACACCCAGCGGTGGCCGTTCAGGGCACACCCGTCCAGGACCTTGACCAGCACCTCCGCGTTGTCGCGCTCGAAGAAGTACAGCAAGGCGGACTGGCTGGAGTCCAGACCGTAGTCCCGCGCCTGCGTCACTACGACTTCGCCGTCTTTCTCGTGTTCGACGCACATGCTGACCGTGAAGCCGCCGCCCAGGGTCGTCACCGGCCGGGGCGCACAATCCGCGGCCGCACCGGCGACATCTGCGGTCGCACCCGCGACCGTGTACCGGATGTCCGCCATGGGTCCCGGCGACGCCGCCGCAAAGGAGGCGCCGGGCCACGTCAAGGACATCGATGAAGCCGCCGCCGGCCCGCACGGAAAGGCCGTCAGATCGCTCCTCGCCTCCGCGGTCACGCCGCCTCGCGGATTCCGGTGTACCCACCTCTTCCCGGTGGCCGTCTCCTCGACCGACAGGTTGAACGCCAACGTGGTCACCGGCGCGACGAACACCCAGCGGTGGCCGTTCATCTCACACCCGTCCAGCACCTTGATCAAGACCTCGGCGTTGTCCGGGTCGAAGAACCAGAGAAGGCCCGACTGCGGCGAACCCAGCCCGAAGTCGATCGCGTCCGCTTGCGCCGGACTGCCGTCCCGCTCGTACTCGAAGCACATGCTCACCGCGTATCCCGGCTCGAACGTGACCTGCGGCGACGAGGGCACGCAGTCCGTGTACTCCCCCGCGCCCTGCACGGCCGCTGCCGCGGGACCCGCCAACGCCAGAATCAAGACCACGGAGCCAGCGAGCTTCATGCAAGTTGCCTACCAGAGCAACGTGAGAATTGCGTAATCCAATGGCCGTAAACGTGTGATCTTGGCGAGAAGCTACGGCTTGACGAGCCCGCTCAGCCTCGAGGCCCACTAGCAGCAGCTCCCGGCCGCCAAGTGCGCTCGATCCAGCTTCGCTTGTCGGCCGTGGACAGCAGAAGCGGCGGATAGAGGATCGGCAGTTCAGCGGCCGAGGAGCGCGCCGGATCCACGAGCTGTGCGGCGCGGCGGCTCTCTCGCAATCCCTACAGTCGTAGACTCGCCGGATGACACGCCCATCCCCGCGCTCCAGCCTTAGGTTCCACCTCACTGCCGGCCTTCTACTGGCCCTCGCCGCCGTCCCGGTCCTCGCCGACGACGACAAGGAATGGGACGTCAACGACCCGCCCGGTGACGAGTACGAGTTCGAGCTCGATGTGACCGAGGGCACCTGGATGAACCTCGACGTCTCACCGGACGGCGAGCGGATCGTCTTCGACCTGCTGGGCGACCTCTACGTGATCCCGGTCGGGGGCGGCGACGCCGAGGCGCTGACGAACGGGATGGCCTGGGACATGATGCCGCGCTTCAGCCCGGACGGCTCCGAGATCGCCTTCATCAGTGACCGGAGCGGCGGTGACAACGTGTGGACGATGGCCGCAAACGGCGGCGAGCCGCTGCAGATCAGCCGCGAGGACTTCCGGCTCGTCAACAACCCGGTCTGGAGCCCGGACGGGCGCTTCATCGCCGCGCGCAAGCACTTCGTCTCGACGCGGTCGATCGGCAGCGGCGAGATCTGGCTCTTCCACGCGAGCGGCGAAGGCTCGGGCCTGCAGTTGAACGAGAGGCCGAACGAGCAGAAGGACCTTGGCGAACCGGCGTTCTCGCCTGACGGACGGTACGTCTACTTCAGCCAGGACACGACGCCGGGCGGCACCTTCCAGTACGGCAAGAACGCGGCCGAGGGCATCTACTCCATCCGCCGCATCGACCGCGAGACCGGCGACATCGAGACGGTGATCTCGGGGCCCGGCGGCGCCGTCCGCCCCACTCCGTCACCGGACGGCCGGTACCTCGCCTTCGTGCGCCGCATCCGCTTCCAGAGCCACCTGTTCCTGCACGACCTCAGGAGCGGCGAGAACATCCCCGTCTACGACGCGCTCGACCGGGACATGCAGGAGATCTGGGCCGTCCACGGCGTCTACTCGTCCATGGCCTGGACGCCCGACAGCCGTTCGATCGTCTTCTGGGCCCGCGGCGGCATGCACCGGATCGACATCGAGACCCGCGAGGTCCAGGCGATCCCGTTCCGCGTCCGCGCGACCCACCGGATGAAGGAAGCGCTCGCCTTCGACTTCGAGGCGGCGCCGGAGACGTTCCGGACGAAGATGCTGCGCTGGATCCAGGTCTCGCCGGCCGGCGACCAGATCGTCTTCCAGAGCCTGGGCCGCCTGTGGACCCGCAGCCGCAACCCGAAGACCGGGGAGATCGGCGAGCCGCGGCGGCTGACGACCCAGAACGACCACTTCGAGTTCTACCCGTCCTGGTCGCGCGACGGCGAGTGGATCGTCTACACGACCTGGCACGACGACGAGCTGGGCGCGGTCCGCATCGCGCCCGCCGGCGGCGGCGAGGGACGGAAGATCACACCCGATCCGGGTTTCTACCTGGAACCGGCTTTCTCACCGGACGGCGGCACCGTCGTCTACCGGAAGAGCCGAAGCGGCGGCATCCTGAGTCCACTGTGGTCGAAGGACCCGGGCCTCTACCGGATCGATGCCGGCGGCGAGAGCGCTCCGGTCCGTTTCTCGCGATCCGGCTCCAACCCGCACTTCGGCGCCGACTCCGGGCGCGTCTATTTCACCGGCCCCCAGCGCTGGGACCGGCAGTTGCTCCGCAGCCTGCCGCTCTCAAGCGCCGGCGAGGCCGAGCCGCGCGATCATGCCGGCAGCAAGGTGGCCACCGAGATGCGGGTGTCGCCGGACGGCCGCTGGCTGGCCTTCGCGGAACGCTTCGACGCACACGTCGTGCCGTTCGCCCCCGCCTCGAAGGCCATCGAGATCGGCCCCAGGACCGCGGGCCTGCCGGTGCGCAACGTCTCGACCGACGACGGCGCCTACCTGCACTTCTCCGGCGACGGCTCGACCCTGTACTGGTCCCTCGGGCCGGAGCTGTTCGAACGGCGGCTGGAGGACGCGTTCGCGCCAGCGAACGGTGGGGCCGGGGATGACGCCGCCGACGACGGGAGCGAGCCCGCGACCGGGCTCGACCTCGGCTTCGACGTCACCGCCCACCGCCCCGACGACGTGATCGCGATCACGAACGCCCGCCTGATCACGATGGCCGGCGAAGACAACCTGGAGATCATCCGCCGCGGCACGGTCGTTGTCGACGGCGACCGGATCGCGGCCGTCGGCCCGTCCCGGCAGGTCGACGTGCCGGCCGGCGCCACGGTCATCGACGGCTCGGGCCTGACCGTCATGCCGGGCCTGGTCGACGTCCACTGGCACGGGCCGCAGGGCAGCCAGGAGATCATCCCGCAGCAGAACTCCGAGCTCTACGCGACCCTCGCCTTCGGCGTGACGACGGCCCACGACCCCTCGACCGACACCAGCACGTTCTTCGCCGCCAGCGAGATGCAGCGGGCCGGCGAGATCGTGGGGCCGCGGCTGTTCGCCACCGGCACGATCCTCTACGGCGCCTTCGGGGCCTTTCGCGCGATCGTCGAGACCCCGGATGACGCGGTCCAGCACGTGCGCCGGCTGCAGAAGGTCGGCGCGATCAGCGTCAAGAGCTACAACCAGCCGCGGCGCGACCAGCGTCAGAAGATCGTCGCCGCGGCGCGCGACCTCGGCATGCTGGTCGTCAACGAGGGCGGTGCCCTGTTCAACCACAACATGACGATGGTCGCCGACGGCCACACCGGCATCGAGCACTCGCTCTCGGTCGGCGCGATCTACGACGACGTGACCCAGTTCTGGGGGAACAGCCGGGTCGGCAACACGCCCACTCTCGGCGTCGCCTTCGGCGGCATCCAGGGCGAGGACTACTGGTACGAACACACCGACGTGTGGCGGAACGAGCGCCTGCTCAACTACGTGCCCCAGGACGTGATCGACGCCCGCTCGCGCCGCCGCCAGAAGGCGCCGGAAGCCGAGTACAACCACATCCTGGCCGCCCAGGTGACCAACGAGCTCGACCAGGCCGGCGTCCTGATCATGCTCGGCGCCCACGGCCAGCGCGAGGGCCTCGCCGCGCACTGGGAGATGTGGATGTTCGAGCAAGGCGGCATGAGCCCGCACCGGGCGTTGATCGCAGGGACGATCAACGGCGCCCGCTACATCGGCATGGAGGCCGACCTCGGCTCGCTCGAAGCGGGCAAGCTCGCCGACCTGATCGTCCTCGAAGAGAACCCGCTCGAGGACCTGCGCAACTCCGAACTCGTCCGCTACGTCATGGTCGGCGGCCGCGTCTTTGACGCCCTTTCGATGAACGAGATCGCCGGTGAGAAGCGGCAGCGCAAGCCCTTCTGGTTCCAGCGGTAGCGGGGTCCTGCCCACGATGCAACGACTGCAAATCCGCCCCTACCGCGAGGCGGACGAAGACGCCGTCGTCGCGTTATGGCACGAGTGCGATCTGGTCAGGCCCTGGAACGATCCGATCAAGGACATCGGACGCAAACTGCGAATCCAGCGGGACCTGTTTCTCGTTGGACTCCTCGACGGCCGATTGGTCGCGACCGTGATGGCGGGGTACGAAGGCCACCGCGGTTGGGTCAACTATCTGGCCGTTGCCCCGGACAGCAGAAGAGCGGGGGTCGGGCGGCTCCTGATGGACGAGGCCGAAGCACGGCTACGCGAGATGGGCTGTCCGAAGATCAACCTGCAGGTCAGGAGATCGAACGCCGAAGCCGCAAGGTTCTACCGCTCGATCGGATACGCGGAAGACGACGTGCTGAGCATGGGTAAGCGGCTGGTTGAGGACTGAGTCGGCCGCCGAGATCGTGACGATCGGCTGCAGCCGAGCGCATCAACGCTTCCCCTTAGCTCGGCCGAGCTCCCAACGTCTCCAACCGTGTGAGCCACGCGTCGAACCGGGGGCACTCACTCCGGATGGCGGCTAGCCCGATGCGGCCCGCCACACGCGGACCGTGAACCACCTTCCGATAGCGAGGCAGCGCGCTGAGGATCCGCTTGCTCGGAGCCGTCTCCCGGCCATCGTTGATGTCTTCCGGCGAAGCGAAGCGGGAGCGAACGGCGCGAAGCTGTGCGACGGAGGCTTCCGGTGCGTCGGGAACGGACTGGAACGCCTCCGGCCGCGAGAACAACAGACCCTCGAACTCGTGCAGTTGCACGTACGGAATCACGCGATCGGGCCGTGCGCGAGGACCGAGTCGGGTACACAGTTCGTCGTTCAAGTCACTCACGAGTTCGTCTACGGTCCGGGACCCCTTGCCTCGGAAGCCATAGAAGTCGACCAGCGAGGTCACGGCGTCGAAGCGATGCGACAAGCGCCCCATGTCATCTACGAGGACCGCCTCGGAAACGTTGCCACCCTTCCACCGATTGCGGGCGCTGCCCACCTGGACCGGTGTCACATCGACATCCGCCGCGCACAGATGGTCCCTGAGCAGACGCTTCACGAACTCCTCCTCGGTCTGCCCCTCCACGGAGACGGCGAGCCGGATCAAGGGCGGCCGCCTAAGAGGTTCTTCTGCCACAGCTCGCCGGGCGTGAAGTCCTCGTCGAGCCAGACTCGGTAGTCGTCCGAAGACAGCTTTTGAACCTCTGTACGACCGTCGCGCATCTCCAGAACGAAGATCTCCTCAAGATCGAAGGCGTCCACGAGCAACGGTGACTGAGTCGCTACGATGACCTGACGCTCTTCCGCCAAGGACCTGATCATGCCGCCAACGAGCGTGATCGCCGCGGGATGCAGTCCCAACTCCGGCTCGTCGAGGAGCAACACGTTCGGCAGCATCTCGTCCGGCAGGTTCAACAGCGTCACCAGAGCGAAGAACCTCAGCGATCCGTCCGAGGTCAAGTGCGCACCGAACGTCTTGTCCGCTCCCTTCGCCTTCCAACGCAGAAGGACCTTCCCGGAGCTCTCATCGAGTTCGAACCGGTCAAACCCCGGGAGAATCCGTCCGATCTGCTCGCAGATCAGCTCGTAACGGTCGAGGTCTTCGCGCTCCAAGCGAAGGAGAACCGCCGACAGATTCCCGCCGTGTGATCGCAGGTAGTTGTTGTCGTTCGCGTCCCACTTCTTCTTGAAGTTCGACTCGTCAGAGGTGTCGTGGAACTGGTAGACGGCGCAATCCTGAAGCAGCCTGACGATGACCCAGGCAGTCGTGGGGTTCACCCCGGAAGCAACGCCAGCCTGTGCCGCCTTGACGATGTCAGCCTCTCGGTGACCAGCCTCGAGATACTGCCAGTATGCCTCGGTCGGTTGGTCTTCCCGATTGAACCGGAATCTCTCCTCCGTGAAGAACAGCCGATCGGGGTGCGCGTAGCTGAGTGCGAAGCGGTAGTCGTTCCTTCCCGCCCCGGTACGGAGCGACAGCTCAGCTTCCATTCGCGGGGTCGTCCGATTGCCTCCGTACAGTTGATCGTCGGCTCCGCCATGTTTCTGGACGAACTCGTCCAGGCGCCGCGCCTTGAGCATCCAGCTCAGCATCTCGAAGAAGCGAATGAAGTTCGACTTCCCCGCTCCATTGGCGCCGATCAGCACCGCAGCACCCGGTAGATCGGTCAGTTCGACATCCGCAAGGGAGCGGAATCCCCGTACACGAACTCTCTGGATCGAGCCTTGTGCCGACATCAGACGACCCTCCTCTGCATTCCTTCGGTTGAGAGACTCGACTCCTCGCCTGCTAACTCAGACGGACGCCCGAACATCCGCCAGCGTAACGAGTGTTGCCCGATCGACCATGTCTTGGCTCCTCCGACCGGAAGCCTACCCCTTCGAACCACGGCTCCATCGGAGTAGCCTCTGCATTGAAGGACAGGAAGAGCAGTGTGTAGTTCTCCCCTTCATACCCGAGCCAGCAGGTCGGCGACCACATCTTCTGTCGTGGCGTCACCGTCCCGGTCGGGGGTTCGAAGACCGGCTGCCCGGTGCTCAGCGAGGACCCCCTGGACACGGACTGCGGCACCGGCGAGACCAACCCGCTCCAGCAAGAGCGCAGCAGCGGCGACGGCAGCGATCGGATTGGCGATGCCCTGTCCCGCGATGTCGGGAGCGCTGCCGTGAACCGGCTCTGCGAGGCAGAAGCACTCGCCGCAGTTGGTCGAGCCGACGATGCCGAGGCCTCCGACGAGGGCGGTGCCCGCGTCGCTCAGGATGTCGCCGTGGAGATTCGGCGCGACGATCACGTCGTAGCGCTCGGGCTCCAGGATTAGGCGGTAGACCATCGAGTCGGCGAGCTGATCCTCGACTTCGATCTCCGGGAAGCCGGCCGCGACGTCGAGCGCCGTCTCGCGAAACAGGCCGTCGCTCAGACGGAGGCGTTCGCCTTGTGGACGACGGTGAGCCGGGGCGTGCTAACGCGCCGAGCCGCCCGCGACTGCGCCAGTTGGCAGGCGAAGCGGACGATCCGCTCCGTCGCCCGGCGGCTGATGACCCGCTCCGCGATCGCGACCTCGCCTTCCTGTTCTCAGTGTTCGCGTCCGGCGTAGGGCCCTTCTGTGTTCTCGCGTACGACGATGGTGTCGATGCCGCCGCTCCTGAGGGGCCGCAGGCTCGCATAGAGGCCCCCAGGCCTCGCCGCAATTCGACGATTGGGCTGCAGTACCCATCCACGGCGTGACTCGGTGACGAAACGGCGCCGAACAGGGCGCCGGCACAGCCCAGGATCTGGACCGTGGCCTCGGGAAGGGCACTGCCTGTGCGCTCGAAGGTACGCCCCATCTCGGCCTCGACCCATTCGCTGCGGTCGCCGCAGACCGGGTTGACGACCCGTGCGGCGGCGGCGACGACCTCCGGTCCGATGCCGTCGCCGCCGATGCACGCGAGGCGGACGGGTCCGGTTGCCAGACCGTTCTCGCTGCCCATCACGCTGCCGCTACATTGGCATGGAGGCCGACCTGGGCTCGCTCGAAGCCGGCAAGCTCGCCGACCTGATAGTCCTCGAAGAGGACCCGATCAAGAACCCGCGGAACTTCGAATTCGTCCGCTACGCCATGGTCGGCGGCCGCTTCTTCGACGCCCTGTCGAAGAACGAGATCGCCGGCGAGAAGCGGCAGAGCAAGCCGTCCTGGTTCCAGCACTAGTCGGACTTGTCGCTCGGCACGGGCGCTTCCGACCACTGACGAAGGCCAGCGCCTTCCCGCAAGGCCAAGCGACAAGACAGCCTCACAGCTGGCCGGGAACGATCACCACGAAGCGGGCGAGGCGGCAGCCATTGCGAATCTCCGTGCCATACGTGTGGCTCATGCCGCCGAACGGCCTGCGGCCGGGGAACCTCTCGCCGCACACTCCGTCACTGGCGCGGCTGTACACTTCTTGTGCGCCGTACCGTCTCACGCTAGAAGAGGAGCATGAGGAACATGACAGACCGGCACACAAGGGCGCTGGCACTGATCGCCACCTTCGCCGCGACTGGGCTCCACGCGCAGGCGACGAAGTGGACCTGTACGGAGCGAGGCCGCGGCTCTGGGTCTCCAGATCAAGTCGCTTTGCAGCAGCCGGCCACGCTGCCGGGCATCGGCGAGGTGCGCATTCCATTGCTGGACCTTCGCCACCCCGCCTGGACCAGCGCTCAAGGACTCGAACTGCGGTGGGACTGGGATGACCCCGACGATGAAGAGCCCGGCTCTCGCTACTCCTTCGTGATCGACTCGTCCGGTTCGGGGCGGTACTTCGACTTTGGCTTGGCCGAGAAGAATGACGACGGCGTCAGGACCGCGCAAGCGCGGAGCTTCTTCACTTGCAGCCGAGCTGCTGCGGACGAACTGCTGGACGATAGAGCGCGCGCACTATTGGAAGAGATACGCGCCGCGAGAGAGCAGGCACCTGCGAGCAGAGACCCCTCGCCCACTACGAAGGCCCCAAGTCCTCCAGATCCGTAATCCACTGATCGAAGCGGGCGCACTCTTCACGGATCGCCGCCAGGCCGACCCTGCGAGCAACGCGTGGCCCGTCGACGACCTTCCGGTACCTGGGCAACGCCTTCCAGAGTCGTTTGCTCGGCACCGTGTCTGTGACAAACTCGGCCCGATGCGGGCATCTGAGGGGTGCCCGCGCTACCTCGATCGCAGGAACTCGGAAGGCTCGATCCCAGCCTGCTTCAGGATGGCCCGCAGCGTGCCTTCGGGAACGTCGCCAGGGTGATTCGGCACCGTCGTGTAGCGATTCGTCCGGGAGTTGAACCAGATCTCATGAGAGCCGGCCGCCTGTCGGTGAAACGCGAAACCGGACTCCCTGAGGCGTGCCGCCACACGCCGGTAGGAGAAGCCGGCCAGCCGGCCCACTCAGAAGCCGCCGAGCACCAGGGGATGGTCGAAGGAAGATCCGGCCTCACGCAAGACCGGTCGATCCTGGCGATCGGACTGTGCCTGGAGCAGCTTCGTGCCGACATCGCGGGCGATCTCCAGGGTCTCGGCAACCGTGCGGCCCTGAGCGACCAAGCCAGGGATATCCTCGGAAGTGGCGAGGTACACCCCTTCGGGCAGCTTCTCGATGTGAAGGTTGACGATCCGCTCCATTTCAGGGCCGCTCCAGACGTTGCGCAGAGACGCGCGAGCCGTGCCTCGGCTAACGGCAGACAGCCAAGACTATCGTGCAAGCGCGCGTCCAGGCTCGCCTGGTCTCAGGATCCTCTTCCGGTTACACGTTCCCCGTCGTTCTCGACCACGAGGTCCGAGCCGAATGCGGTGCCGGCAACCTCGCAGGCACGCTCCAGGTTGCGCAGCTTGACGCGTATCAAGGCAGAGCTTGGAGGCTCTTCTCCGCCCACGACACGATGGCCTCGGCGATCTCCACGGCGTCGCCGTAGTCCCGCTCGGTCACAGGCTGCTTCAGCGCCGGATAGCGCGCTTCAACCGCGTACACGGTAAGCCGCGCGCCGCGCCGAACCCCGGTCGGAATCCGCTCGCTCGCGTCCTCCAACGTGGACAGTAGAGAGGCGATGTCGTGGATGTGTGGGGGTTCGATGCCACGCGACAGCATCACGGCCTTGATCGCTTTCTCGGCGGCCTGCTGCAACTCAAAGCAGAGATCCTCCAGGTAAACGGCCGGACTCCTGGTCGTCGCCAGTGCAAGGTTGCTGCGGGCTCGATTCAGCCACTCGCGCGGATCGTCGGGCGGAAAGCGCTCAGGCGGCTTCATACACGATCCGTCCCTCGGCCAACGCCGGCCTGTAGACCAAGCCGAGACTGTCCTTGTAGCGCTCCAGATCCGCAGGCGTCACGAGAATCGCATCGACAGGCACGCCCACGCCGGCCAACCGCTCGTACACCATGGCCGCAAGATCCCACCGATCTCCACCTTCGGCGACAACCAGCAGGTCTACATCGCTCCGCGGGCCAGCGTCGCCGCGAGCGGCCGATCCGAAGAGGATGACCCTCTCCGGCTCCGCCACGTCAACAACGCGACGGATGATCTCGTCGAGCGTGCCCTGATCAACCACTGCCGTCCACCTCCGGTTGCAGGGAGCCTACCCGTTTCGGCGGCATCCTCGGCTGTGCGCCCGGGTCGCACGCCCGGCGGCGCTACAAGTGTCCCTTCAACGGCCCGTTCCGCCTCAGGCCCGAGCCAGCAGGTCGGCGACTGCCTCCTCCGTCGTCGCATTGTCGCCGCGGTCGGGGGTTCGAGGGCCAGCCGCCCGATGCTCGGCGAGGGCCTCCTCGAGGCGCGCCGCGGCGTCGCCGAGACCGACCCGCTCAAGGAGCAACGCGGCGGCGGACACGGCGGCGATCGGATTCGCGGTTCCCTCGCCCGCGATGTCGGGAGCGCTTCCGTGCACCGGCTCTGCCAGGCAGAAGCGCTCGCCGCAGTTGGCCGAGCCGACGACGCCCAGGCCTCCGACGAGGGCGGCGCCGGCGTCGCTCAGGATGTCACCGTAGAGATTCGGCGCGACGATCACGTCGTAGCGCTCGGGCTCCAGGATCAGGCGATAGACCATCGAGTCGACGAGCTGCTCCTCGACTTCGATCTCCGCGAAGCCAGCCGCGACGTCGAGGGCCGTCTCGCGGAAGAGGCCGTCGCTCAGGCGCAGGACGTTCGCCTTGTGGACGACGGTGAGCCGGGGTGGGTTGCCGCATTGGACGGCCCGAGTGACGGCCAGCTCGCAGGCGAAACGGACGATCCGTTCCGTTGCCCGGCGGCTGATCACACGCTCTGCGATGGCCACCTCGCCTTCCCTGTCCCAGCGTTCCCGGCCAGCGTACAAACCTTCCGTGTTCTCACGCACGACGACGGCATCGACGGCGCCGCTCCTGAGCGGCCGCAAGTTCGCATAGAGGTCCAGACGTCGCCGGAGTTCGACGATTGGGCTGCGGTACCCATCCACAGCGTGACTCGGTGACGAAACGGCGCCGAACAGGGCGCCGGCGCAGTTCTCCAGGATCTCGACCGTGGCCTCGGGGAGGGCGCGACCGGTGCGCTCGAAGGTCCGCCAGCCCATCTCGGCCTCGACCCACTCGATGCGGTCGCCACCGACACCGTCGACCACCCGCACGGCAGCGTCCACAACCTCCGGGCCGATGCCGTCTCCGCCGATACGGGCAAGGCGGACCGGCGCCAACGCCGAATCGTCGCCGGTCGGTGCCACCGCTCGCCTACCCCGCCAGCCGCCGCTTCGTCTGCTCGATCAGGCCGCCGGCCGCGATCATCGACCGGACGGCCGGGCTGAAGGGTGCGAAGCCAAAGTTCGTCCCGCCATGGCGGATCACCGATCCATCGAGATCGACCTCGACTTCGGCCCCCTCCTCCAGCACATCGACCGCCTCCGGGCAGACGATCGCGAGCAGGCCGTTGTTCAGCGCGTTGCGGTAGAAGATGCGGCCGAAGCTGCGCGCGACCACCGCGCCGACGCCGGCGTAGCGCAGGCAGACCGCGGCCTGCTCGCGGCTCGATCCGCAGCCCCAGTTCCAGCCGGCTACGATCACGTCGCCGGGCCGCACGCGCCCGACGAACGTCGGATCGAGGTCTTCCAGCGCGTGGGGCTCGACCTCCTCGGGCCGGCTCTTCGTGTAGGTGTAGCGGCCGGGGAAGATCACGTCCGTGTTCACGTGGTCGCCGTAGCGGAAGACGCGGCCGCGGAAGGGTCGAGCGACATCGACCGGGCCGTTCACTCGGCCACCTCCCGCGGATGCACGATCCGCCCGGCCACGGCGCTCGCCGCGACGACGGCCGGCGAGGCGAGGTAGATCTCCGAACCCCGGTCCCCCATCCGGCCCTGGAAGTTCCGGTTCGCGCTGGAGATGCAGACCTCGCCCGGGGCCAGCACGCCGAGATGGTTGCCCATGCAGGGGCCGCAGCCCGGGGTCCCGAAGACCGCGCCGGCGGCGACAAGATCCTCAACCCAGCCGCGATCCAGAGCCTCGGCCCAGACCTCGCTGGAGGCCGGCACGATGACCATCCGGGTGCCCGGCGCCGTACGCCGTCCGGCCATCACCCGATGCACCGCCCCTAGATCCTCCAGCCGGCCGTTCGTGCAGGTTCCGATGAACGCCTGGTCGACCCGCACCGAGTCAAGCTGGCCGACCGCGACCGTGTCGTCGACCTGGTGAGGCCGCGCCACCCGGGGCTCGACGGCCGCCAGATCGAGCACGTGCTCGGCCGAATACGCGGCACCGGGATCGGGACAGAGCGCCCTTCTCTCCAGCCGCGCCGCGACCGCCTCCACCGCTTCACCGGGTTCCGCCCCGCGGCCCTTGCGACGCCCCGGACGCGTCAGCAACCGCCCAGCCAGGTACCGGAACACTTCCTCGTCCGGCGCCATGTACGCGTTCTTCGCTCCCATCTCGGCCATCATGTTGACGAGCGCCGCCCGGGAGTCGAGGCTCAGGCCCGCGATTGCCGGACCCTCGAACTCGACGCTGCGGTAGAGCGCGCCGTCCGCGCCGAGATCGCCGATCAGCGTCAAAGCCACGTCCTTCGTCGTCACCCATTCGCCGAGCGCGCCCTCGAGCCGGATCCGGATCGACTCCGGCACCCGCAGCCAGAGCTCGCCGGTGGCCCAGAGCACCGCCATCTCGCTGCGGCCGACGCCGGCGCCGAACGCGCCCAGCCAGCCGAAGTGCGGCGTGTGGGAGTCCGAACCGAGGATCAGATCGCCCGGCAGCACGACCGCCTCCTCGCTCAGTACCTGATGGCAGATGCCCCGCCCGACCTCGAAGAAATGGCCGATGCCCTGCTCCGCAACGAAAGCGCGGACCTCCGCATGGTTCTGCGCGTGCCGCACGGTCGGCGCCGGCACCGCGTGGTCGAGGGTGACGGCCATCCGCTCCGGGATCACCACCCGGTCCTGGCCGAATTGCCGCCAGATCTCGGCGATCGGCGCCGTGTTGTCGTGGCTCAAGGCGATGTCCGGCCGTGCGTCCACGATCTCTCCAATCGCAACCGACTCGTGGCCGCTGGCTTGGGCCAGCGCCTTCTGCGCGAAGGTCCGGGCCATGTCGGCCGGCCGACCGACCTCGGTCATCCGGCAGCTCCCGCCACCGCAGGCAGCAGCTCCGCCGTGTGGTACTCGCGCAGCAGGGCGTCAACGTCCGACAGGCTGAGCGGTTTCTCATCGGCCAGCGCCTTGATGTGGGCCGTGATCTCCTTGATCTGCGCATCGGTCAGATCGAGGCGTAACTGCTCGACGCGAGACTTGATCGCGTTCCAGCCGGTCAGGCGATGCGCGACGTGGACGTAGCGGTCAAGCCCGAAGTCCGCCGGATCCAGGATCTCGTAGCTCGACGGGTCGTTGAGGATCGCCTTGGCGTGAATGCCCGCCTTGTGCGTGAACGCCGTGTAGCCCGTGATGTAGTTGTTGAACGGCACGTCGACCTCGACCAGGGAGGCGACGTAGTTCTCGATCTCGCGGAGAAGCGGCAGGTCGTAGCGCGACCGAACGCCTTCGGGATCCTCGGCGTAGAGCCGCGCAACCAGGCCGCCGAGCGGCGTGATGCCGTTCCGCTCGCCGATGCCCAGCACCGACGTGTCGACATGGGTCGCGCCCGCCTCCAGCGCGCAGAACGCGTTGGCGACGGCGCAGCCGGTGTCGTTGTGGCCGTGGAACTCGATGTCGCAGTCGACTTCCCGCCGCAGCCGTCGGACCAGTTCGTAGACCTGCCTGGGGCTCGCCACGCCCACCGTGTCGGCGACGCCGACCCGGTTCACGCCCACCGCGTTGACCGCGCGGTAGGCGCGGATCAGATCGTCCAGATCGCTGCGAAAGGAGTCCTCCGTGCTGAAACGGACCTCGACATCGTGCGACCGGATGTACTCGACAACTTCGACCGCCGTCTCGATCACCTGCTCCATGCTCTTGCCGTGGGAGTACTCCCGCAGGTAGCGGGAAGTACCGAACACGACATCGATCCCGTCGACGCCGGTTTCGAGCGCCAGCCTCGCGTCGTCCAGGTGGCATCGCGTGTGGGTCAGTACCTTGGCGCGGAGCCCGAGCTTCGCCACCCGTTCGCAATCGTCCCGGCTGCCGCGACTCGCGGCCGGCGAGGTCAACTCGAGATACTCAACCCCGAACGCGTCCAGCAGGCGCGCGATCTCCACCTTCTGGGCACTGTCGAAGAAGGCGTTGGCGAACTGCTCACCCTCGCGCAGGGTCGACTCGATGATGGCTGGATGGGAAGGCATGGAGGGATCCTCCGGACACAAGAAAGCCGGCGCATCCTGAACTGGATGGCCGGCCGAGAAGTGTCGCTGCGGGTCTCTAGGCGATGGGCACCCAGTCCTGAAGTCGGGGCTTCGCGCCCCGCTTGTGCAGCGGCTTGACCAGAGACGGTGTGATCGTCGATTGAGTCATGGAAGCGCGGATTGTGCTTGCTGCGTGCCAGCGTGTCAAGGCGAACGGTGAAGCCGGGCGATGCTCCGGAGGGCTCAGAACAGCTCCTGCAGCTCCTCGAAGGCCTGTCCTGCCTTCGCGATGTGCGCGTCCGCGTCCCCGCCGAGACCGCCTCCCAGCGTGCGGAGGCACAGGTGGGTCAACCCCTTCGCCCGCCAGCCCCGGACGCGGTCCTGCCACTCGTGCTCGCGCGGCCCGACGACGGCGACCCCCGCCTCCGTGCCGATGGCCGCCGGATCCCGGCCCGCGGCCCGCGCCGCGGCGTGAATGTCGGCCGAGAGATCGTCAAAGTCCTCCGGCGAGCACAGAACGAACCAGCCGTCCGCCTGCCGGCCGATGCGCCGGCGGATGCGAGGCACCGGCAAGCCGCGCGCGCCGATCCAGATCGGGATCGGACGAGACGGCAGTGGATCGATGCCCGTGCCCTGGACGACGTCCCAGCGGCCTTCGAAGTCGACGTTCGGCTCCGTCCACAGTCGCCGCAACAGTTCGAGTTGCTCCTCGCAGCGGGCGCCCCGAGTGCCGAAGTCCTGCCCGAGCGCCCGGTACTCCGCCTCGCTGCCGCCGACGCCGACGCCGAGACGCACGCCGCCTCCCGACAGCCGTTCGAGTGTCGCCAGTTGCTTCGCCAGCAGCACCGTCTGCCGCGACGGGGTGACGATGACCGAGGGTACGAGCTCGATGTTCTCCACCATCGCGGCGACGTAAGCCAGCAGCACGAGGGGCTCGAGGAGGTGCCCGCTCTTCGGCCGGGCGACGAGATCGGGCACCCGCAGGTGCGTGTAGCCAAGCTCGTCGGCTGCCTGCGCGAACGCCTTGACCGCGCCGAGATCGTCCTTGAGTTCGCGGACGGGTAGCGAGATGCCGACTCTCATGCGAGGGACTCCTTTGGTGGCCGTTCCCGCCGCGGGATCGTAGCAAGGTGTTCCGGGCTCAAGAGCCAGTTCTGGTTACACTCCGCCGCTTGACCGACCCGCAGCACATCTGGACCGGTACGGTCCTGCCGGAGTGGATCGACCACAACGGTCACATGAACGCCGGCTACTACCTGGTCGTGTTCGACGACGCGACAGGTCCCTGGACCGCGTTCCTGGGCATCGACCGGACTTACCGCAGGGCGAACCGGCGCTCGACGTTCTCGATCGACAGCCATCTCACCTGGCTGAGGGAACTGCCGGAGGGCGCGCCGATCGTGGTGGAAGCGGAACTCCTGGGCTTCGACGACAAGAAGTACCACACCTTCATGCGCATGCTGCACGCCGAAGACGGCTACGTCGCGGCGACCCACGAGTTGCTGAGCATCCACATCGACCTGGACACGCGGCGCAGCACGCTCTTTCCGCCCGAGATCCACGAGCGGATGAACGAGGTGGTCTCGACCCAGCGCGCGATTGCCGAGCCGGGCGACGTTGGCCGCGTCATCCGGACCAAACCGTGGCCGCCGGACGCGACGTCCTGACTCAAGGAAGTCCCAGCCGGCTCAGACCTCGGCGGTCCGCGCAGGAAACCGCTCCTCAGCTACGATTCTCCCCATGACCATCCACGACGACTCCAGCGACTCCGACACCCCGATGACCCGCCGCACCCTGATCGCCAGTTCGGCCGCCGGCGCGGCCGCGCTTGCCGCGAACCCCGGCGGCGCGGCGGCGGCGGCCGAAGCCGGCGCCCCCGCCTGGCCAGCCCCGAACTACATCCGCACCAACGGCGGGCTCCGCATGGCCGTCTACGAGGCCGGGAGCGACGGCGTGCCCGTCGTCCTGAGCCACGGTTTCCCGGAACTCGCCTACTCCTGGCGACACCAGTTACCGGCGCTTGCCGCGGCCGGCTTTCGCGCCCTGGCGCCCGACCAGCGCGGATACGGCAACACCCAGCGACCACTGGCGATCGAGGCCTACAACATGGGCGAACTCTGTGCCGACCTGGTCGGCCTGCTCGACGCCCGCGGTATCGAGAAGGCGGTGTTCGTCGGCCACGACTGGGGCGGAGGCGTGGTCTGGGCCATGCCGAGACTGCACTCGGACCGCGTTCTCGGCGTGGTCGGCGTGAACACCCCCACCGGCCCTCAACCGCCGCAACCGCCGATCGAATTCCTCCGCCGGGCGCGCGGCGAGGACAACTACGTCGTCGCCTTCCAGGAGCCCTACAAGGCGGAAGACGTGCTCGAGGCGAACACCGGGAAGACCCTCCGCACCGTCATGCGGCGCGGCTCGTGGGACGCGGAGGAGTTCAACAAGCTCCCCGCCGACGCCCCGGAACGGAAGTTCCAGTTGCTCGAGGTCATCAAGCACGGCACGGCTGACGACCTGCGGGGCGAGCTGCTGCTCACCAACGAGGAACTCGCGCACTTCGTGACCACCTACGAGCGCACCGGCTTCACCGGCGGCGTCAACTGGTACCGGAACATCGACCGCAACTGGGAACTGATGAAGGACATCGACCAGACGATCGACCAGCCCTGCCTCTACATCGGCGCGGAGAACGACGTCGTCCTGCCGCCCTCCTCCGCCGACGGCATCGAGGCGCTGGTGCCGAACATCGCCAAGCACACGATCAAGGACTGCGGCCACTGGACCCAGCAGGAGAAGCCGGAGGAGTTCAACCGGGTCCTGATCGACTGGCTGAAGGCGACGTTCGCCTAGCTACGACGATCCCTTCGGCAAGCCGCGCTCATCAGTCACCCTAGGCGCTCATTCGCGGATCCGACTTTCAATAGCGCTCACGATGTCGCGAAAGTCCCGGCCTGCGTCGTTCGCGGCTACAGCGTGCGAGCCTAGGGCCCCGTCGGCTGCGGTCAAGTCGAAGATCGGCTTTCGGACGCTTTGAGCCAGCGGAATGAGGCTCCGATAGTGCTTTACGGTGGCTATGCAGTTCGGGTCGCGCCGCGGGTCATGAAGGCCTGGCGGGGGGTCTTGACCGAGTACATGACGGGAGTACTCCGCTGGCATCTGTCTGACCCACTCGTCGTAGGCCTTAACCGGCCGGTTCAACCTGACGCCGTGCTGCTGAATGAGATAGCCGATCGGCTGCATGTTGCCGTCCGGGAGCCCGAAGGCAGGGTCGGACCATCCATCCCGTCGCTGCTTCCAACCCCTGCGCCACTTGAAGAGAGTGGGCCCCAGGTTCCGAAGTCCCTGCCGTGAAAAGATGTCCGCCGCGAGTGGAACGACGACGAAGTCAGTTGCGATCAAGGCCGAACGGTTGATCGCCCCGAGACTCGGGCCGACGTCCACGAGGACGATGTCCGCTTCGCACTTTTCGGCGCCGAGCTGGATGACCTGCCAGAAGGCAGAGACGACGCGAAACGCGCGGTATGGCCCTTCTACTAGACAGTTGGGCCACTCCGTCGAAAGCTGGTCTTCGAAGCGCGAAAGAGCCAGGTCACCGCAAAGCAGATACACACCGATGCCGCACTTCCTCAGTTCGGGCGCCTCGAGGTCGCCCACTTCCGAAAGCGGCCGCACGCACTCGTAGACGGTTCCGGCTCGACCTCCGTTCCCGTCCCAGAGCCTGTCGAGCTCCCTCTCGGCGAGAAACGCGGCTGTCAGGTTGGCTTGCGGGTCAAGGTCGACCACCAGCACTCTTCGCCCTTGGTGCGCCAGCATCCAAGCGACGTGGAAGACGAGGGACGTCTTCCCCACACCTCCCTTGTTGTTGAAGAAAGTCAGGACCGGAGCTCTCACGACGGGGACTCCTTCTTCGCACTCACGGTGCAGTGCACCCAATTCGTGTCAACCTGGAACTGCGGTACGTCCTGCAACTCAACGCCAGCCACGCGAAGAAACTGCACGTACGCGCCGGGCAGGAAGTCCCGCGGCCGTTTTCCGAGAACGAGAAGCCCACAGATCGTCGGCGTCGGATCGTCGGCGGATACGACCATCTTCGTAGCGGCCAAGCGCTCTTCAACGGAGCGGTCGTTGAGTTCCAGAATCTCGGCTGCCACCGCGCGTGGTAGATACTCTTCCTCGAATCGCCTCAGATCAAGGTCAGAGACCGTCGCCGTGGGGACGGGCAGCGAATCGAAGTGCGGATCGCGATGTCGGCGCTTCTCGTTGAGAATCCTCTCGTCCTGGGCGCTCGCTATGGCACGGCGCGGCCCGATCCGAATCCACGTGCGGCCCCGGAACCGAACCGGCGGCGCATCGGAGGGCCACACCCTTCATTGCGTCCCGCCGATGTGGTCAAGGCGGGATGATCGTACCGAACAGGAAGCCGACAGCCGAGGTGTTCGTCGGCGCTGATCCGGCCGGCGCCGGCCAGGAGCACATGGCCCATGCATCAACGGAGTGTGAGAAGGTACCGGCCTCATGCGGGCTACGGACACGTTGTCTTTCGAGATCCCACCAAGGGGCGCAGGCAGGCCCCGACGATGAGTCGGGCGCCCGGCCTCAGCACGCCATGAACATCGGCGACATCCGTCGGCGGCTGACGGTCCATGAGCCGCGCGTCCTTCCGCCGGCCGCCTTCGAGGCCAGTGTCGCCATGGTGCTGCGCCCGTCGGCCAAGGGACCCGAAGCGCTGTTCATCGAGCGCTCGAAGAAGCCGCAAGACCCCTGGTCGGGCCAGATGGCCTTTCCCGGCGGCCGGCACGACGACACGGACCGCGACCTGCGCCACACCGCGGAACGCGAGACGATCGAGGAGGTTGGCCTGTCACTCGAGGGTGCGCGACTGATCGGCCGGCTCGACGACCAGACCGGTCAGCGCGCCGGCCAGGGGAGGCAACTCCGCATCGCCGCCTTCGTCTACGAGGTCGCTCCCGGCGCCGGCAACGACCTGGTCCCGAACTACGAAGTCGCCGAAGCGTTCTGGGTGCCCCTGGCCTGGTTCGAGGAACCTTCCCGGGTCATCGACTACCGCCATCCGCCCTATCCCGACGTCAGCTTCCCCGGCGTCGTCGTCGGCGACCCGGAACGGCACGTCGTCTGGGGCCTGACCTTCCGGTTCCTGTCCGCGTTCTTCGAGATCCTGCAGCGCCCGTTCGCCGCGAACGGCCGGCGCTAAAGCTCACTCGACGATCTCGAGATACTCGCGTTTCGACCAGCCACGCTGTCCGTCCCCGACCGCGCCGGGCGTCTCGCCCGCCGATGGGACGGACGGCAGTTCGATGCGGACCCACTCCGGGCGCTGCTCGATCACGCGCACTTCCGTGCCGGCGTGAAGCCGGAACCGGACCACCGAGCCCTCGCCGGCGGCAGCGTGGAGATCGATCTCCGGCGGAAGGACGACCGCGACCGGGAAGCTGAAGGCCGCGTGCGCCACGAGCGAGCCGGCCAGGGCAAGACCGACCACGAGCAGGCAGACGGCGGACCAGCGCAGCACCTCCGACGCCGGCCGATAGAGCCGAACCGCAAGGACGATCCAGAAGCCGAGACCGACCAGCACAGCGCTCCTCATGACTTCGACCGGCGCCAGGCCGTAGTGCCAGAACAGAACCGTGCGAAGCAGGACGGGCGGTTCCGGCGGCGCGATCTCGTCGCGCGCGCTGCGCCGGGCGAAGGTCAGGTTCGCGCTGGCGTCTTCATCGCGCGGCAGGAGCTTCAGCGCACGGCGGTAGGAAGCAATGGAACGCCCCAGTTCGCCGGCGCGCAGGTAGGCGTTCCCCAGGTTGTAGTGAAGGTGGCCGTTGTCGACCCCCATCTCCCGCATCTGGCCGTACAGGGCGACGGCTCGGCCGAAATCGCCCGCCTCGTAGGCGGCGTTGCCGTTGACCCAGAGTTCGGTCGCTTCCGGGGCCGCCGACGGGCCGTCCGCCGGCTGAGCCTCGCTGACCACGGGCCGTTCCTCGTCCTGGGAGAGAGCCGGAACCGTCGCCACCGCGCCGAACACGACGAGAACCGCGACGGGTCTCATGACGGCGCGTCTCATGGCTGGCGGCCCCGCAACTGCCTGTCGAGGGTCCTGATCAGATCGCTCAGGCCCTCGGTGCTGGTCTCCGCAGCGAACCCGCCGCCGCCCGCCACCGGGGCCAGGCCGTACTGGGCGGCCTCGAGTCGCTCGAGCAGCGCCCGGCAGCGCGCCGCCACGGCGCTGTCGACGCCGGCCCGCGCCAGCGCGGCCTCCGCCTCCGACGGCGTCAGGGCCGAGCCCTCGACACCCAGCTTGTCGCCGACGTAGCCACGCACGATCCGGGACGCCTCCGCCGCGGAAGCCGGCCCCGCGCCGGAGCGGAGCTTCCTTGCCATGGACAGCGCGTCGCGCAACGCCCGCTGGCGCCGGCGGAGCGTCCGGTCGGCGGCGAAGCGGCGTTCGCGCCGGTGGTGCGCCAGCAGGGCCAGGTAGATGAAGGGAGGCAGCACGCCGCAGGCGAACCAGACCCACAGGCGCCACCCCTGAGGCGTGACCGAGACGATGCCGGCCGCCGTCCGCCGAGTCGGGAGGATGTCGTCGGCGAGGATCCGCACCGCCACCTTGCCCGTGGTCGGCGCCAGCGACTCGGTGAGCATCAGCTCCTCCTCGCCGTCGGCCGGCGTGACCTCGAGATCGATGCGCTCGGTCGATCGGGTCGCGTAGTCGCCGAGTTCGGGATCGAAGTAGACGAGATCGATCGGCGGGACGTCGAGGGGGCCGGCCACCAGCGGAACCAGAGCGCGCCGGAACACCTTTCGACCGGTCAGCAGGTGTCCGCTGCGGTCGATGCTCGCGTCCGGCTGGTCAGGGTAGATCTTGAACGCCGGCATCTCCGGGATGTCGGGCTCGGTCAGGAGCTGCACGTTGCCGCTGCCGCCGACCCGTACTTCCAGCGTGGCCGACTGCCCCACCTGCAGTTCGCGCCGGCTGAGCGACGCCCGGATGTCGAAGTCCCCGACCAGGCCGTTCCAGCCGCCGGGAGCCGGTGGCAACGGCCGCACGTCGAGAGTCAGAGGCTCCGTGAGCAGGTACTTCGTCGCCCAGCGCCCGCCCGAGCCGAGCAGACTGTCGAACTCGTCGAAGATGCTGCGCCTCCGGCTCGGCCGGCGCGCCTCCTCGACCTCCACCTGCACCCGAAGCTGGGTCTGCGGCAGCGTCACCTCGCCGGGTCGCTGGGGAAACAGCGCCTTGCGCACCTCGTTCACCGAGTACTGGACACCGTCGATCGAGGTCGAGAATTGCCGCACGTCGCCGAGGTCCTCGACCACCACGTCGCTGCCGAATTCCATCGACTCGATCGATCCCTGGCCCACGGGCACCCGGCTGTAGAAGCGCCAGGTGTAGATGACCTGCTGGCCCTGCCACGGCCGATCCGTCGACACGGTCGAGGTGACGAAGAGATCCCGGTCCTGCTCGTCGCTCTGGCCCTCGGCGTCCGCGACCTGAATCGTGAAGGGCCGGCTCCTGACCTCCGCACCGTCGATCAGGGCGGTCGCGGGACCGATCTCGAAACTGCCGGCTCGCGTGGGGATCAACAGGTAGTTGTAGGACGTGCTGTTGCTCACCCGGCCGTTGGTGATCTGCATGTCGCGCCGCTCGCCCCGCGACAGGACCCGGAAGTCCGGCAGTTCGGGCAGCCCCGGCGGTTCGTCCGGCGACCCTTCGATCCGGATCGTCAGGTAGAGCTGGTCGCCCAGAGCCACCTGGTTGCGGTCGACGGTGACCTGGATCGGCTCCTGGGCATCCGCTCCGGCCGGGCTCAGGAGGAACGTCCAGGCGACCAGCGCCGCGGCCCGGCGCCAGTCGAGGAACCGCCCACGCGTGCTTGGGTCCATCGCGCTACCAGTCCTTCGCCAGACGGCTTCGGCGCCCGCGCTGCCCCCGGCGCGTCGGATCCGGCCGGCCCTCTTCCAGGGCCTGCAGGTAGCGCTCCGCCTCCTCCGGCGTCATGCCCGGCTGGGGCTCCTGCGGACGGCCCTGGTTGCCGCTTTCCGGCCCCTCGTCCTGGGCCTGCTCGTCCTCGGCGTCCGGAATGCCGTCCCCGTCGCTGTCCTGCGGACCCTCGCCACCCTGCGGTTGCCGGTCCTGTCCCTGGTCGCCCGGGTCCTGCTCCTGGTCGGGAGGTTGCTCGTCCTGAGCCTGATCCCCCTCCGGCTGCTGCTGCGCGTCCTGGTCCTCCTGCTCCTCCTGCGGCTCGTTCTGCTGCTGGTTCTGGTCGTCCTGGTTCTGCTGCTGGCGCCGCCTCATCTCCTCGCGCACGAACTCCAGGTTGAACTTCGCATCGAGGTCGTCGGGATTCGCTTCGAGCGACGCCATGAAGAAGTCGACCGCGTCTTCGAGCTTGTCCTGCCGGTAGGCGCTGTTGCCCAGGTTGTAGAGCGCCTGTGCACGGAGCTCGTCGTCGCCGACGGCCGCGGCCCGGTAGAACTCGCCGTCCGCCGCTTCGAAGTCGCTCAGCTTGTAGTGGGCGGCGCCGACGTTCAGGCTCAGCTCGGGATCGTCCGGGCGCTCCGTCTGGTGGTCGGCGAACCCCCGCAGGGCCTGGTCGTAGGCGCCCGCGTCCCAGGCCGCATAGGGCGACGGGTACTCGGCGGGAGCGGGCGGCTCCCCGTCCGGCGCCTGGGCCGTGACGGCCACCGGAAGGAGGAGCAACCCAAGCCCCGGCAGCCGGGCCGCGCCGAGGCCCGGACGCAAGCGCCGACTCGCTCGCTCACGCGACCGCGGCATGGTCCCTTCCCTCCTGCCCGGAGCCGCGGCGCCCCAGGCGCTCGCCGATCAGCGGCTCGAGCATCAGCGCCGCCAGCGCGATGACCAGCAGCCACTGGAATCGCTCCTCCCAACGCTGCTGGCGGCTGGAGCCCAGTTCCTGGTCCTCCAGTTGCGCCTTGATGCCCTGGGCGTAGATCTGCTCGAGGTCCACGTCGCCGGTCACCGAGCGGACATAGCGGCCGCCCGTGGTCAGGGCGATCCGCTGCAACGCCGCCTCGTCGAGCCGGCTCAGAACGATCTCGCCGCCGCGGTCGGTACGGAAGCCCCCACCCTCCCTGGGTATCGGCGCTCCCTCGTCCCGTCCGATGCCGATCGCGAAGATCCGCACGCCGGCCGCGGCCGCGGCCTCGGCGGCGTCCTGCGCCTCGCCGAGGTGATCCTCGCCGTCGGTGATCAGGATGACCGCGCGCGATTTCCGGGATCCCGTCTGGGCCACCCGCTCGAAGGCCTCGAGCGACACGCGGAGCGCCTCTCCGATGGCGGTGCCCTTGACCGGAATGAGATCCGGCTCCATCGCCTCGAGAAACAGCGCCGCCGCCGAGTAGTCGAGCGTGAGAGGCAGTTCGAGGAACGCACTGCCGGCAAAGGCGACCAGCGCGATCCGGTCACCTTCCAGCCGCTGCAGCAGGTCGGCGATCTCGCGCCTGGCGCGTTCGAGCCGGCTCAGTTCGCCGCCCGCCTCCGCGTCCAGCACGAGCATCGAGTCCGACACGTCGAGGGCGACCACGATGTCGACTCCCTCCCGGTGGACCTCCTCCCACACGAAGCCCCAGCGCGGCTGCGCCAGGGACGCCACCAGCGCGAGCACCGCGACCAGAACGAGAACCGCCTTCAGGCGCCGTCTCGGCCGGCTGACTCCGGCGATCAGACCCGGCAACATCTCACGAGACGCGAAACGGCCGAGCAGGCGCGCGCGGGTGCGGAACGCGTACACGTAGAACAGCAGCAGCGCCGGGCCGAGCCACAGCAGCCAGAGCGCGTCCGGCCGGCCCGTACGCATCTCGCAGCCGCCGACCAGCAGCAGGGCCGGGACCAGCGCCAGCAGTTCCCGGCGACAGCGCGGGCCGGCGCCGCCTGGCCCCGTGCTGCGGCTTGCACGCCCACCGGTCACGGCAGCTTCCTCAGGCGGGTATCGAGCAGCACGACCTCGAGCAGCAGCAGGAACACGGCCGGCGCCACCAGCCAGGCGAAGCGCTCCTCGTACTCCATGTACGACTCCTGGCTGATCTCCGTCTTCTCGAGCTCGTCGATCCGTTCGTAGATCTGCTCCAGGCCCGCCTCGTCCTCGGCGCGGTAGTAGGCGCCGCCCGTCACGTCCGCCATCCGGCGCAGCGTCTCCTCGTCGATCTCCACGTCCTGGTAGACGACCCGCGGCCCGAAGCCGGTCTCGACCACGAAGGGCGCCTGCCCCCTGGTGCCGACGCCGATCGTGTAGAGCCGGACGCCGAGCGCCGCCGCCGCTTCGGCGGCCCGCAGCGGCGACAGGGAACCGGCGTTGCTCCGCCCGTCCGTGAGCAGGATCGCCACCTTGGACTCGGCGTCCGAGTCCTTGAGACGCTTGGTGGCGACTCCGACCGCTGATCCGATCGCCGTCGCGTCCCCGGCCATGCCGATCTCCAGTTGCTCCAGAAAGGTGGCCGCGACACCGTGGTCGAGCGTCAGCGGACACTGGGTGAAGGCCTCCTCGCCGAAGACGACCAGACCGACACGGTCGTTCGGTCGAGCGGCAATGAACGTCTCGACGACTCCCTTCGCCACTTCGAGCCGGTCCCTCCGGCGACTCAGCGAACGCTCGTGCGCGTCCAGGTCCAGCGCCCGCATCGATCCCGAGGTGTCGATCACCAGCACGATGTCGATGCCCTCCGTGCTCACCTCGGTCAGCGCGCGGCCGGTCTGCGGCCGCATCACGGCCAGCAGCACGAGAGCGACGACGAGGAGCCGCAGAGCCGAGACCAGCCGGCGCGCGGTCAGGGTGCCGGCGCGCGGGGTTCGCCGCGCATGGCCGAGCGAAGAGTACGCCACCGCCGCCGTGTCGCCACCGGCATCGCCCTTCGCCGCGATCTGGCGCAGGCGCGGCCGGAGCCACCACAGGAGCGTCCAGATCACGTACAGCGGAAGCAGCACCCAGAGCCAGCGCGCATCGGCGAAGACGAGCTGTTCCGTCATGCCGCCTTCCCCGCCGGTTCGGCTGCCGGCGCGGCGCTCTCGCCGTCTTCCGCGTCTTCCCTCGGCCGGGTCGCCGTGACGAAGCCCAGGGCCCGCTCGTAGGTGCGCTCGATCTCCTCCGGCGCCGGCAGATGGGCCGCGAACTTGACCTGATCGGTGGCGACCAGGAACCGCTCCAGGCGCCTCGCCTGCAGGGGCTCGAGCCGCACCAACCCGCCCAGCCGGCCCAGAATCTCCTCCGTGGTCAGGTCCGTCGCGTTCAACCCGAAACGGCCTTCGACGTAGGCCCTGATCACCGCGGAAACGGCGAAGTAGTAGCGGCGGAGTTCGCGCAGGTCGGAGAAGTCCGTGCGGCGCAACCGCTCCAGCTCCCCGATCGCCAGGTCGTAGGGCGGAACCGGAGGCGCTTCGGGCGCGCCGCCGTCCGGTCGGCGGCGGCGCCACCACCACCACGCCGCCAGCCCGAGCGCGGCAGCGGCCAGGGCCAGACCAGTCCACAGCAGCCACGAAGCGGCCGTGTCGATTCGGCGCAGCGGCTTGATGTCGCGGATGTCGGTCGCCTCGCTCCGGTCCTCCGGCAGCACGGACTCGACCTCGACGGAGATCTGCCCCGCTTCCAGGTCGCCTCCGGGACCGTCGCCGGCCGCCTCGCCGTACGTCGCGGTCAGCGCCGGCAGCACGTAGGAGCCGACGAGGTCGGCGCGGAGGTCGTACCACCTGCGTTCGAGGAGGCGGCCGGAGGCCAGGGTCTCCACCGGGGCCCGCCCCAGGTCGACGATACGGAAGCCGGCGATGTCCGCGCCCGGCTCATCGAGCTCGACCTCGACCCCCGGATCGCGCTCGACTTCCACCGTGTACGTGATCAGGTCGCCCGTCGTGGCGACGGTCCGGTCCACGGAGGCCCGCAGCTCGGCGGGCGGCTTCGCTTCGGCGTCGCCGGCCGGTTCATCCGAGGCGCAGGCCGCGAGTGTCACCGCGGCGAGAGCCAACACGACCCGAGCGCTGATGTTCGGCAACGCCATCGCTACACCCGTACCGACTGCTCGCGCGCTCTCATGTAGCGCACCAGGGGCTCGATCCAGGGCCGGTCGGCCCAGACCTGAATCTCGCCGACGCCTGCCTGGCGGAACTGCTCCGTGCGCCGTTCCATGTCCTGCCTGGCCAGCCGGACGAAGCTCTCCGAGACCCGCCGGTCCGCCGTGTCGATGACCAGCGTCTGGCCCGTTTCCGCGTCCTCGAGCTCGATCAGCCCCATGCGCGGCAGGCTCACCTCGCGCTGGTCGAGCACCCGGATCGCCGTCAGGTCGTGACGCCGCGCCGCCACCCGCAGGCGTTCCGCGAAGCCCGCGTCCAGAAAGTCCGAGATGACGAACCCCACCGACCGGCGCCTGACGACCCGGCCCAGGTACTCGAGCGCGCCGTCGAGGTCCGTGCCGCGACCGGTGGGCCGGAAGCTCAGGACTTCCCGGATCACGCGCCACACGTGGGCGCGTCCCTTCTTGGGCGGGATGAACCGCTCGATCCGGTCCGAGAAGATGATCATCCCCACCCGGTCGTTGTTCTGGATCGCGAGGTACGCGAGCACCGCCGCCAGTTCGGCGACGACCTCCCGCTTCTGCTTGCCGGATGTGCCGAAGGCCCCCGAGGAACTCACGTCGACGATCAGCATGACCGTCAGCTCGCGCTCCTCGCGATGCTCCTTGACGAAGGGGCTCGACATGCGCGCCGTCACGTTCCAGTCGATGTGGCGGATGTCGTCCCCCGGCGCGTACTCGCGGACCTGCTCGAACTCCATGCCCCTTCCCTTGAAGGCGCTGTGGTACTCGCCGGCCAGCGCGTCGGTCACCAGGCGCTGGGTGCGGATCTGGATCGCCTTGATCCGCGCGAGCAGTTCGGGCGACAGGGTCGCGGTTTCCCGCTCCGGGGCCTCGTTCCGCTCTCTTCTTCCGAAGAACATGGATCCTTTGTTGCGACCTCAGGGAACGTCGACGGTGTTGAGGAACTCCTGGATCAGGTCGTCCGAGGTGAGATCCCGGGCCTCGGCCTCGTAGGAGATCAGCACCCGGTGCCTGAGCACGTCCGGGGCCACGGTCTTGACGTCCTGGGGCGTGACGTACGCCCGGCCCGACATCAGGGCCTGCACCCGGGCGGCACCGGCGAGGTAGATCGTCGCGCGCGGCGACGCTCCGTACTCGATCAGCGGCTCGAGCTTCTCCAGGCCGACCCCGGCCGGCTCCCGCGTCGCGAAGATGAGGTCGACCACGTACTCCTCGACCTTCGGGTCGAGGTAGATGGCGTCGGCCACGTCGCGCGCGCGGCGGATGTCGTCCGGACTCACCACCGCCTCGACCGCCGGCCGCTCGCGGCGGGCCATCCGCCGCATGATCTCCATCTCCTCCTGCCGGTCCGGGTAGTCGACCCGCAGCTTCAGCATGAAGCGGTCGACCTGCGCCTCCGGCAGGGGATAGGTGCCCTCCTGCTCGATCGGGTTCTGGGTCGCGAGGACGAGGAACGGATCCGGCAGATCGAACGTCTCGTCGCCGAGCGTGACCTGCCGTTCCTGCATCGCCTCCAGCAACGCGCTCTGGACCTTGGCCGGCGCCCGGTTGATCTCGTCGGCAAGCAGCAGGTTGGTGAAGATCGGTCCCTGCTTGACCTGAAAGTCGTGTTGATCGGCCCGGTAGATCTGCGTGCCCAGCAGGTCCGCCGGCAGCAGGTCGGGCGTGAACTGGATCCGCGAGAAGCCGGTGTGGACCGCTTCAGCCAGGGTCTTGATCGCGGTCGTCTTGGCCAGTCCCGGGATGCCCTCGACCAGCACGTGACCGTCGGCGATGAGCGCCATCAGCAACCGGTCGATCATGTAGGTCTGGCCGACGATCACCTTGGCCACTTCGGCGCGCACGCGCTCCAGCAGGTCGGCCTGGGCGGCGATCTCCGTGCGCAGCTCTTCGCTGACGCCCGGTACGGCAGGACCGGCAGGCGGCGCCTGGGGCACCGCCAAGGGCTGCTCGGTTGGAATGTTCTCGCTCGAATCCATCGTCATCTCGGTCGACTCTCCCAACCCCCGGAAAGCCCGGGTTCTTCCCGCCCGGTTCTTCCCGAACAGACGGGCCAAGAACTTTATCCGAGCACCCGGGCCAAACCGGGCGACCGCCAGAGCCGGCGTAACCGTCAGATGCCGGACACCTGACCGCCGTCCGCGGTCGCGGCATCGAGATGGTCGCAGCAGTTGACCAGGGACGCTTCCCAGGGCGCGCGGCCCCGCACATGGGTCACGGACGTGTTCCCCCACCGGGTCGGAGGCTCCACGCCGTCGCCGAGGCGCAGATGACGGAGCGCCAGCGAGTAGCAGACCAGGCCGTGCGTGACGAAGACGCTGTCTCCCTCCGTCGCCTCGACCGTCTGCCGGATCCGGGCCCAGGCCTCATCCACCCGAAGGTGGAACGTCTCCCAGTCCTCTCCGCCCGGCGGCGCGTAGCCGGGTTCCATGATGTCGAGGCCGATGTCGGCATAGGCCCGGCCTCGCAGGTCGCCGAAGTTCCTCTCGGCGAGCAGGGGCTCGATGAGCAGAGGCAGCCCCAGGGCTCCCGCCACCGGCTCCGCGGTCATCTCCGCCCGGCGCAGGTCGCTCGCGACGACGCAGCCGATCGGACGTTGCCGGTGGTGCTCCACCAACCGCGACGCCAGACGCTCCGCCTGGCCGACGCCGCGCTCGTTGAGCGGCGTGCCCGGCGTCTGCACGACACGGGCGGCGTTCGACGCGGTCTCGCCGTGGCGCACGATGAGCAGCACGGGCGGGAGGGTATCAACGTGGCTGCCGGGTACGACGACGCGGGAGCGGGGCTAGGATCGGTGCAGCCGCCATGCCGCCGCAGCTCTCGATCGTCGCCCCGGTGTACAACGAGGCGGGCAACCTGGAACGACTCGTGGCGGAGACGCGCGATGCCATCGAGGCGGCCGGCCTCGACTACGAGCTGATCCTGGTCGACGACCGCAGCACGGACGGCAGCCACGACGAACTCGCCGGGCTGGCGACGGCCAACGAGCGGCTGCGAGCACTGAGTCTCGAACGCCACGCCGGCCAGTCGGCGGCGCTGCTCGCCGGGTTGCGGGCCGCCCGGGCGCCCCTGGTGGTCACGATGGACGCCGACCTGCAGAACGACCCGGCCGACATCCCGGCCATCGTCGCCCTGCTCGAGGACCATGACGTCGTTTCCGGTGTCCGGACCGAACGCCAGGACACGTTCCCGCGACGGCTTGCAAGCCGCCTCTCCAACCGGATCCGGCGGCTCGTCCTCGGCGACCCCTGCACCGACATCGGCTGCGCTCTCAAGGGCTACCGGGCAGCCGCACTCGAAGACCTGCCCCCCTTCGACGGGCTTCACCGGTTCCTGCCCTTGCTGGCCTTGCGGCACGGCGGCAACTACGCTGAGATCCCGGTCCGACACCGCGCGCGCACGGAAGGTGCGAGCAAGTACAACATCCGGGGCCGCTTCCTGCGCGGAGTTCTGGATCTGTTCGGCGTCTCCTGGTACCGCCGGCGCGCGGTTTCCGTCACCGTCAAAGCACTGGAGCGCTCACCATGCCACCCGTCACACCCGACCTCATCTGGAAGGCAATAGGTTTCGGAGGACAGGCCCTCTTCGGCTCCCGCTTTCTCGTCCAGTGGATCGCCACCGAGCGACGCCGGCAAAGCGTCGTTCCGACCGCCTTCTGGTACCTGAGCCTCTTTGGCGGCCTGACCCTGCTGAGCTACGCCATCTCGATCAATGACCCGGTGTTCATCACCGGCCAGAGCTTCGGAGTTCTCGTCTACGTCCGGAACCTCTGGTTCGTGCATCGGCAGAGAGCAGCCGGCTCGGACTGAGGCAACGAACCGGCACCCGCGCTTTGGCCAGCCCGAAACCGTCCAGCCTGCCGGAGGGCCTGAGGGGCGGACTCCAGGGGACTCGGAGCGAGCGACGCCCGACGGCGCTTCAGGAACCAACGGCGCCGTGAAGCGAGCGGAGCGGAGTGAGCGCCGTCCTCTCATCATCCTCCGAAGCGCGAACGGCCCCAGGAGGCCGCCCCTCAGGTCCTCCGGCAGGCGGGTGACCCGTCAGAAGCTGTACTTGATGCCGAGCTGAACGATCCGGCCGTCGCCGTTCGTCGCGGTGATCACTCCGTAGTTGCGGTCGCCGATCCGGTTGCCCGGCTGGGCGAAGTTGACCCGGTCGAAGACGTTGAACGCCTCGACGCGGAGCTGCAGCGACCGGTCGCCGCCGCCGAACGGAATGTGCTTGATCAGCGACAGGTCGACCCGTTCGAAGTCCGGACCGCGAATCGGGTTGCGACCGGCGTTGCCGCGCCGCTCGGCGGTCTCCGCCAAAGTCCGAAACACGAAGCACTCCGTGTTGAACCACTGCTCGACCGTGTTCGGCGCTCCCGCGTTCGGGTCGCAGACCTGGTCCGGCCGCGAGGTCAGACCACGGATGTCGTCGCCGCGAACCCGGATCGGGAACGGATAGCCCGTCTGGTACTGCAGGATGCCGTTCAACTGCCAGTTGCCGAACACCCCGCGAACGAACCCGTTCCGGCCCTCGAGCGACGGCAGGTCGTAGCCGAAGCTGAGCACGAGCCGGTGCTCCACGTCGAACAGCGCCGGGCCACGCTCACGCTCCAGCGCCTTGTCGATGGAACTCAACCGCTCCAGGTCGACCGGCACGATCGGCCGCTCCTCGCCGCCGATGTTGAGCCCGGAGACATGGTCCTCCGCCTCACCGTAGGTGTACGAGAAGAGGAAGTTCAGCCCTCGCGTCGGCCGCATGCGGACGCTGGCCTGGAAGGCGTCGTACCAGGACTTGGCCACCGTGAACGTCGGCCGCACCAGGCTGAAGGCCGAGTACTGGCGCGGCCCCAGTGTGGTCTGACCGGGCTCGACGACCCGCGGATTGACCTCCATGAAGATCGGCAGGTTCCGGCCACGCGAGCCGACCCAGCCGACCTCGAGCCCGATGCTCTGGCCGAGCTGGCGCTGGTAGGTCAGGTTGTAGTGCTGGTAGTTCGGCGTCGTGAACTCGCTACCCCAGCCGATGAAGATGATCCCCGGCGGAAACCTGGTGGGCCCGCCGGTGAGGTTGGCGAGCGGATCGGCGAGCGTCATCATCGTGGGCGGCGAGTTGAGCTGGACCAGCGGATTGAACGGCGGCGCCAGGACCGAGTTCTGGAAGAAGTCGCCCTGGCCCGGCAGACTGTCGTGGAACAGCCCCCAGCCGAGGCGGAGACTCGAACGGCCGTTGCCCTCCGGATCCCAGACCATCGCCAGCCGCGGCGCGAAGTTGTTCGAGTCCGTGTCGTAGGTCCCCGCCGGCACTCCCGCATCGCCCGGATAGACGAGGCCGGTCGGCGCGTCGGGGAAGCGCGTCGACTGCTGGCCGGGCCGGAAACTGTTCAGCGCATCGCCCGTGTCCTCGAAGGGCTCGGCCAACTCGTACCGAAGGCCGAGGTTCAACGTCAACCGCGGCGACAACCGGAACTCGTCCTGGATGTACGCGGCGTACAGCGAGCCGTCGCCCTCGTTGATCGAGTCGGCGCCCGGGACCGCCGTCCGGAAGAGCGCGGGCAACCCGAGCAGGAAGTCGGCCGCGGCGCTGCCGGTGTGAGTGCCGCGGAACACGAAGTCACCGTTCGGCCGGTTGATGAAGCCGATGAACATCTTCTCGTTCCGGTAGTCGATTCCCGCCTTGATCGTGTGGCGGCCGCGCAGGATCGTGAGATCCTCCGTGAACTGCTCGACTTCGTTCTCCCGCTTGACGAACGGCTGGTTCCGGTCCCCCATGCTCGGGAAGCCCGAGATCGAGAACTGCGGCAGGCCGACGGCCAGTTCGTTGATGTTGGGGAGGTTGATGCCGTAATCGGAGTTCGTCAGGCCGCTGGTGACGACCGGTTCCGCGTCGATCGCGCTCGACATCACGCGCACCTGGTTGAACACATTCGACCCGACGGTCGCCGTGTGGGACACCATGTAGTCCTCGAGCGTGGACGCCGCCGTGTTGCCGATCGGCCGCACCGTCGGCGGCTCGAAGCGATCGGACGTGCTCCTGAGAGCGCGCACCAGCACGTTCTGCGAGTCGGCGACCCGGAAATCCAGGCGCAGCCCGAACTGGTCGCGATCGTCCGTCACGTCGGGCGAGACGATGTAGCGGCTGCCCACGTTGGGCAGCGGCATGAACTCGTTGATCACCCTGGTCGCGATCGGGCTCAGCCGGTCGGCCGGGATCACGTTGCCCGGGAAGGGCTCGCCGGTCATCGGATCGATGATCGTGCCGCCGCCCGAGAAATCGCCCATCCGCTCGGCCGCGCTCATCACCGCGATGTTCTGGGTCGTCCCGCGGGTGTTGCGGAAACCCTCGTAGTAGCCGAAGCCGAACAGCCGGTCGGTGACCAGCGGGCCGCCGATCGTGCCTCCGAACTGGTCCTGCGCGAGGGTCGGCTTCTCCTGGTCGGGCGGCGAGAAGTAATTTCGGGATTCCAGCGAGTCGTCGCGGTTGAACTCCCAGATGCTCCCCTGCAGGCTGTTGCCGCCCGACTTGGTCACCACGTTGACGATCGAACCGGCGTTCCGGCCGAACTCCGCGGTGTAGGAGTGGGTCAGGATCTTGAACTCCTCGATCGCGTCGGGCGGCGGCCGCACGACGAAGCCGGTGTTGAACGTGTCGTTGTTCGCGGCGCCGTCGAGCAGGAAGTTGTTCGACTGGTTGCGCACGCCGTTGACCGCGAAGCCGGCGGTGGCCGCGCCGAAGCCGTGGATCGCGGCGTCGGCGTCTCCGCGCGCTCCGCCCAAACGGGCCGGCGGTTCGACAACACCCGGGATCAGGGTGCCCAACTGCGTGAAGTTCCGGCCGTTGAGCGGCAACTGGACGATCTTCGCCTCATCGACGACGACGCCCAGCGTGGCGTTCGAGGTTTCGATGAGAGGCGTCTCGCCGGTGACGGTCATCGTCTCCGAGAACTCGCCCACGGAAAGCGCCATGCTGATCCGCGCGGTCTCGGCCGCCGTGACGCGGACGCCTTCGCGGCTCAACTGGACGAAGCCGTCGAGCGCGGCGACGACGTTGTAGTCGCCCGGCGCCAGCAGCGGCGCCGCGAAGTACCCGTCCTGCCCGGTCATCACCAGCCGGGACTGATTCGTGTCGACGTTCGTCACCGTGACGCTGACGCCCGGCAAGGCGCCGCCCTCGGCGTCCGTGACGAATCCGCTCAACTGTCCCGTCGCCTGCGCCCACGCGCCCGTGGCGCAAAGCGCAAGCACGAGTGCGACGAGACCCACCGATCGAGTCCAGCCAACCAAGTTCCTCATCCAGTGCCTCCTTCCGTTTTGCACCTCCGGCGCGGAGGTGCGGGGCAACCAAGTCAAGAAAACCAAACGGCGTCTACACGCCGAACTCGGGTCAGTGGGGTCGCCGGCAGCATAACACCGTGCCAACTATGCGAAGCGACCAACCGTGAAACGCCGTCTGCTACCATGCGTCCGCTCCGGTGCGGTTTTCCGTGGCCGGGGCAACTCATCGAGACCGGCTGAGGGACAGGCCCGTTGACGCCGGGGCAACCACCGGGGCTTCGCAACCCTGGGAAGGTGCCAACTCCTACGGGAGGTCCGCCCTCGGGCGGGGCTTGCCGACAGATGAGGAGACTCACGTGACCAAGAACCACGACCCGGCAACCCGCGCCGTCCGCGCGGCGCTCGCCACCGACGAACACCACGGCGCGGTCGTTCCGCCGCTGCATCTCTCGGCCAACTTCACGTTCGCCGGCCTGGACGGCAAGCGGCCCTACGACTACACGCGCTCCGGCAATCCGACGCGCACTGCCCTCGCCGACGCCCTCGCCGCGGCCGAAGGCGGTCATGGCGCGGTCGTCACCGCCTCCGGCATGGCGGCGGTCACCCTGGTCTGTCAGTTGCTGGACCCGGGCGACCGGATCGTCGCGGCCCACGACTGCTACGGCGGCACCTTCCGGCTGCTCGACCGCTACCAGCAGCGCGGCCTGCTCGAAGTCGACTTCGTCGATCTGACGAACCGGCAGGCCATGGCGACGGCCCTCGCCTCCCGTCCGAAGCTGGTGCTGGTCGAGACGCCCAGCAACCCGCTGCTCCGGATCACCGACCTGGAAGCCGTCTGCCGGCACGCGAAACAGGCCGGCGCGCTGGTCGTCGCCGACAACACGTTCATGTCGCCGGCGCTCCAGCGACCCATCGAACGGGGCGCCGACGTGGTGCTCCACTCGACGACGAAGTACCTGAACGGCCACAGCGACGTGATCGGCGGCGCGGTCATCGCGGCGACTCCGGAACTCCACGAGTTCTTCGAGGAGTGGGCGAACATGATGGGCGTGGCCGGAGCGCCCTTCGACAGCTACCTGACCCTGCGCGGCCTGCGCACCCTGCACAGTCGCCTGCGTTGCCACGAGGAGAACGCGCTCGCCGTCGTCGGGATGCTCCGTGAGCATCCAGCCGTCGAACGGGTCTACCACCCGAGCCTGCCGGACCACCCCGGCCACGACATCGCGAGCCGCCAGCAGGACGGCTTCGGCGCCATGGCGAGCTTCGACCTCCGGGGCGACACCGGCGACGTGGCCCACCTGGTCTCGCACCTGACCTGCTTCTCCTTCGCCGAGTCCCTCGGCGGCGTCGAGAGCCTGATCTCTCATCCAGCCACGATGAGCCACGCCTCGATGACGGCGGAAGCGCGCGCCGCGGCTGGCATCAGCGACCAGCTCCTGCGACTCTCGATCGGCATCGAGCACGCGGACGACCTGGTGGCCGACCTGCGCGGCGCGCTGGACGGCGTCCTGCACCGGCCGCGGTCGGCTACGGCCTAGCGCGGCAGCGCCGGCCGCTACGGCGTGGAGTCGGAGTTCGGCGCCCGACGAGGCCCGGCGTCGTCCGCGGCCTTCATGTCGATGTACCGCACCGGAACCAGGCGGTGGCCGAGCATGTCCACGGCAGCCTGCGCCTGCTCGAGGATCACGTAGCCGAGAAGCGGTTCCGCTGCTTCGGAACCTCCGCCGTTCCCGGCGTCGAGGAAGATGACCTCGTTCGAGACGGGCCGGAATCCTTCGATCTGGATCTCGACCGGCCAGCATGCCTCGCCACGGATCACCTCGCCGTTGGCCAACTGCAACTCGACCTCCTCGGAGCGCTGGAACGAACCGAGCCGCTCCTTCCAGGCGGTCGGCAGGATGAGCGCCCCCGCGCCCGTGTCGACCAGCATTCCGGACTCGATCGACTTGCCTTCGTCGAACAGGTTCGTCACCCGGGTCTGCGCGATGATCCTTCCCATGACAGCCGCCTCAATCCTCTCTTCCGAACTGTACTACGCGGCGAAGCGCCAGACGGATCATTCGGTCGCAGAGGTCCTCGAAGGAGATCCCGAAGACCGCGGCGGACTGGGGAAGGAGGCTCGTGGGGGTCATACCGGGAAGGGTGTTGACCTCGAGGCAACAGGGGGAGCCCGCGGCGTCCAGGCGGAAGTCGACGCGGGAGAAGTCGCGGAGAGCCAGGGCCTCGTGGGCGGCGCGGGCGAGGTCGCGGAAGCGGCTCTGGAGGGCTTCGTCGATCTCGGCCGGGAAGATCTCCCGGGCGCGGCCGGGGGTGTACTTGCTGTGGAAGTCGAAGATCACGCCCGGCGCGACGATCTCGCCGACGCCCAGGGCCTGGCCGTCCAGCACGCCGACGGTGTACTCCCGCCCAGGCAGGAACTGCTCCAGGATCACCTGGTCGTCGAACGTGAGGGCCTTGCCAACCGCCGAGTCGAGGTCGAAGAGGTCCGCCATGAGAGTCAGGCCCACCGTCGAGCCCACCCGTGACGGTTTGACGATCAGGGGCAGGCCGAGTTCTTCGATGTCGGATTGCCGGCCCGGCCAGGTCAGCCAGTCGGGAGTCGGGATGCCGGCATCGCGAAAGCGGCGCTTGCTCCGGTCCTTGTCCATCGCGAGGCGGCTGCTCCGGGCGTCGCTTCCGGTGTAGGCGATACCCGCCGCTTCGAGTAACCCCTGGACTTCGCCGCCCTCGCCCTGGCGGCCGTGGAGCACGAGGAAGACGGCGTCGTGGCTGCCGAGTTCGCCCGCGACCAGGGAGGACAGGTCTTCTCGCACTTCCAGCTCGCGCAGCTCTGCCAGCGACGGCGGGCGGGTGCCGACGGACCGGCCCAGACGCCGCCGCTCCAGTTCGGCGTCCAGGGGTCCCGGTTCGATCGTGTCGAAGACGGTGACGTCGTGGCCGCGGGCGCGCAGGGCGGCAGAGACCTTGGCCGCGCCGGCCAGGGCAACCGTCCTCTCCGGCGTCGAACCTCCGGTCAGAACTGCGATTCGCGCCATGCCTCAACCACCGGGAGCGGATGCTACTGCCGTTCGCCTGCCGCTGTTACTCTGACCGCCATGAGGACCAGCACACGCTTCCTGCCAACCGTCATCGTCGCGTTCACGATTCCGGCAGTCGGCGTCCCGGCGATCACGGCCGACGACGCCGGCGAACCGCTCGCGCCGACGCTCACGGGCCTGGGTGACCTCCACTATCCGATCACCACCTCGTCGGACGCGGCCCAGCGCTTCTTCGACCAGGGGCTGCGCCTCGTCTACGCGTTCAACCACGCCGAAGCAATCAGGGCGTTCGAGGAAGCCTCGCGGCTCGACCCGGAAGCGCCGATGCCGTACTGGGGCAGGGCGCTGGCCCTGGGCCGCAACCTGAACGACTCGATGCCGCGCGAGCGCGAACTCCAGGCCCTGGAGAGCCTCGAGCAGGCACAGGAACGGCGCGCCAGCGGAAACGAGCGTGAGCAGGCCCTGATCGAGGCGCTGGCGAACCGCTACTCCGCCGGCGAGGACGCCGACCGCCAGACGTTCGACGCGGCGTGGGTCGACGCCATCGCCGCGGTCGCGAAGCGCTTCCCGGACGACCCGGAAGCGTCCACGCTGCACGCCGCGGCGATCATGAACACGATGCCCTGGGACTACTGGCGCGGCGGCGAGCCGCAACCGGGGACCCTGGAGGCGAAGAAGCTCCTCGAGCGGGTGATCGCGGCGCATCCCGACCACCCGGGCGCGCACCACTACTACATCCACCTGATGGAGGCCCGGGAACCGCGGCTCGCCGAACCGAGCGCCGACGCTCTCGGCAAGCTGATGCCGGCCGCCGGCCACCTCGTCCACATGCCGGCCCACATCTACATCCGCGTCGGCCGCTACGACGACGCCGTAACGTCCAACCAGCGCGCGATCGCCGCCGATGTCGACTACATCGCCCAGTGCAACGCCCAGGGGCTCTACGCGGTCGGCTACTACCCCCACAACATCCACTTCCTCTGGGCCTCCGCCACCTTCGGCGGCCGCGCCGAACTCGCGATCGAGACCGCCGACCACCTGGCCGGGGAGGTCCCGGCCGCACTCGCTTCAACCCTCGCCTTCCTCCAGAACTACCTGGCGACGCCTCTGTTCGCCCGCGTCCGGTTCGGCCGCTGGCAGGAGGTGCTCGACACGCCACGACCGGAGGCCGGTCAGACCTTCCAGACCGCGATGTGGCACTACGCCCAGGGTCTGGCCTTGGCCGCGGGCAGCGATCCGCGCGGCGCCAGACGGCACCTCAAGGCGCTCGGCAAGCTGCGGCGAAGCCCCGAGCTCTCGGACCTGAGCATCTCCTTCGCCACCGGTTCCGACCTGGCGCGCCTGACCGAGCACCTGCTCGCCGGCGAGATCCAGGCGGCCCGGGGTCGCATGGGCCGCGCGATCGACGAGATGCGCTCGGCCGTGGCCCTCCAGGACAGTCTCCGCTACGCCGAACCGCCCTCCTTCCACTACCCCGTGCGCCAGTCCCTGGGCGCCGTGCTGCTCGAAGCCGGACACGCCACCGAGGCCGAAGCCGTCTACCGCCGCGACCTGGAGCACAACCCGCACAACGGCTGGTCCCTGTTCGGCCTCGCGGAAGCCCTGCGCGCACAGGACCGCAACCAGGAAGCCGACGAAGTGGAAGAGCGTTTCGTGAAGGCGTGGCAAAGCGCCGACGTGGAACTCGAAGCGTCGGTCTTCCGCTAGAGCTTCCACTCCCCCGCCAGGCGATCGGCCCGGGCCATTCCCTCGAGGGTCGGCTCCAGGCGACGACCGCGCACCCGGAGCCAGCCCGCCTTCTCCCACGCCTCGATCCGACCGCCGTTGCCGGCGGCCGGGTCGATCCCGAAACGCCCCTCCAGGGCGGCGCAGTCGAGGCCGGACCGCTGGCGAAGTCCCATCATCACCGCCTCCAGCAACAACTGATCGTCCTTCAACTCCTCGCGACCCGCCACCGGCGAGTCGCCCCCCGCCACCGCGGCGCTCCAGTCCTTCCAGGAGGAGACGTTCCACCACCGGCTGCGACCGGCGAACGAGTGCGACGAGGGTCCAAGCCCCAGGTAGGCCTGATGCCGCCAGTACTTCCGGTTGTGGCGGCTCCGATCCGCCTCCCGGCGAGCAAAGTTCGAGACCTCGTACCCCTCGTAGCCTAACTCGGCGAGACGACGGTGCGTGGCGACGAAGTTCGCGGCCCTCTCATCCTCCCCGGTTTCGCACAACCTGCCCGCCTCCCGCCGCCGGCCGAAGGGGGTCCCCTCGTGGATCGTCAGTTCGTAGCAGGAGACGTGATCCGGCCCGAGCGCCGCCACCTCGCCCAGCGTCCCGAGCCACCAACCGCCATCGAAGCCGGGCAGCGAGTAGATCAGGTCGACCGACACCGACCGAAAGCCCGCCTCCCGCGCCCGTTCGACGCTCGCCCGCGCCGCCGCCGCGTCATGCCGCCGGCCGAGAAACCGCAACGCCCGGTCATCCAGCGCCTGCAGCCCCAGGCTGATCCGATCGAAACCAAGCTCCCGCCACCCCGCCAGCGCCTCAGCCGAGGCATCCTCCGGATTCACCTCGATCGTCCATTCAGCCTCCGGATCGATCGCGAACGCCCCGACCAACCGCCCCCGAACCGCCCCAAGCTGCTCCACGCTCAACGCCGACGGCGTACCGCCCCCGAAGTACACGGTGTCGAAGCGGGCGGACTCAAAGATCCTGGTCGCAACAGTGCCCCGCTCGTCCCCGCCGCACCCCAAGAGGCCGATCTCCTCGATCAAGGCCTCAACGAACCGCCCCCGATCCGCCTCGCCACCCCGCGCCACCGCGAAGTCACAGTACGGACAAATCGCTGAGCAGAACGGAATGTGGACGTAGAGCCCCGCAGCGTCTGTCACAACCGTCCCCCGCCCACGACCAGACCCTACCGCCGCCCTCCGTTGTTCCCATCAGCGCCAGACGGCATTCGTTCCGACCCCCCGACGACGTCCAGCCGGTCCGGGGCCTGAGGGGGGAGGGTCCCAGCGGACTCGAAGCGAGCGACGCCCCACGCAGCCTCCTGAACTGAAGACCTTCCGAAGCGAGCGTAGTGGAGTGAGCGCAGTCGTCCCCCAAACTCCGGGAGCGCGAACGGCCGCTGGGACCCTCCCCCCTCAGGCCCCGGACCGGCGGGTGCCCGCCCAGAAGCCGGCGCTACGCGCCGGATGCCGGCGAGGACGCCGGCGCATGTATGGTCCGCCCCGCTTGTGCAAGGGCTCTTTCCGGGTTT
>VXSP01000017.1 GCA_009837885.1 Holophagales bacterium
CCGCCCGTCTCGTCGGCGCGGACCTGCGTATCCCCCCCCGCGGTGGGGGGGGCGGTCTATCTTCAGGTGTCTCCGTTCTGGGGTTGGAGCACTCCGCAGGTCGAACGCGAAGCGGCTGTCGGCTACACGCTGATAGCTACCGACGCCGAGGGTGTGGATCTGTCGGCCGAGACGCTCGATCAACAGTTGCTGGCCGTTCATGTCGGCGGCCGTCCCTTGCGGGAAGGGGAGCGGATCGAGATCACGTACGGCGCCGGTCCGGCGGGCGCGCTGGCCGACCGGTACGCCGAGCGCGAGTCGCGCTTCTGGGTCGCCGTCGACGGCGACGGGGACGGGGTACGGGAGCTGATCGCGGAGTCGCCAGCCGTCGACGTGATGCCGGGGCCTCCGGCGCGGTTGCTGCTCCACCTGCCCTCGACCGCCCGGCCGGGCGACCGGGTCACGCTCACTGCGGCGCTGGTTGACGCGGTTGGCAACGGCTGGCCGGCGGCAGCCGGGACGCTTGAACTTCGATTGCCGGCGGGTGCCAGCCTGGTCGACTCAAGAGCTGATTCCGCGACCGACGTTGAGAGGGCCCTCTCCCTGGCACTCGCCTTGGAGGATCGAGGCCGGCTCGTCATTCCGCTTCGGCTCTCCGCGGAGGCCGGCGGTGTCATCAGGGTGCGCGGCCAGTTGATCGGCACCGCGGCAGAGCCCGGATTCGAAGCGGAAAGCAACCCGTTGGTGGTCGCGCCGGCCGGCCGGCGCGTCCTGTGGGCCGATCTCCAGAACCACTCGGGCCTCTCCGACGGTTCGGCGACACCGGACGACCTGCTGCGCTACGCGCGGGAGGTGGCAGCTCTCGACGCCGCGGCGGTGACCGATCACGACCACTGGGGTATGCGGTTCATGGACGGTGAGCCCTCGATCTGGCGGCGGACGCTGGATGCGGCAGACGCCCGCAACGAACCGGGACGCTTCGTCGCGCTGGCCGGCTACGAGTGGACGAACTGGGTCGAGGGCCATCGCCACGTCGTCTTCTTCGAGCCGACCGCCGAGGCCGCGGCCGGCCTGCTTCTCAGTTCGATCGACGAGCGATACGACGAGCCGAGAGAGCTATGGGCCGGCCTCGAGGGCGTGCGGGCGCTGACCTTCGCCCACCATTCGGCCGGGGCCCCGATCGCCACGGACTGGTCTTCGCCGCCGCCGGCCGAAGTCGAGCCGGCTACCGAGATCGTGTCCGTCCACGGGTCGAGCGAGGCCGCCGACTCACCGGGCATGGTCGTCCGGAACGCTCTGGCCGGCAACTTCGTGCGTGACGCTCTCGATCGAGGCTACCGGCTCGGATTCGTGGGCTCGAGCGACGGCCACGACGGGCATCCGGGCCTGGGCCACCTCGCGTCGCCGAGCGGCGGCGTGGCGGCGATCCTGAGTGACGAAGTGACCCGGGAGGGGATCTACGAGGCGCTGCTCGCGCGTCGGACCTATGCCACGAACGGACCGCGGATCGTGGTGCGCGCGAGCTACGCGGGATGGCCGATCGGGGCCGACATTCCCGCCGACGCGGCTGCCGCGGGCGCGGTCGGCCCGATTGCCGGCGTGCCGCAGCAAACTCTGGTCGTACGGGCGATTGCGCCGGGGAAGATCACGCGGATCGAAGTGGTCAGCCGCCAGGGCGCGGCCGGCGCAGGTGCCCTGACGGGCGAGGCTCTCTGCGGGGAAGGCGAGCGCGGTGACGGTGAGCGGGAGTGCAGTCTCACCGTGCCGCTGCCCGGCTTCCGGGCTGGCGGCTACCTCTATCTTCGTGTGGTGCAGGAAGACGGCGGCGCCGCCTGGACCAGCCCCTTCTTCTTTCGGTAAGAGGGGCCTACTCGGCTGCCTCTTCCTCCACGTGCACCATGATGTACTGCGACAGGCCCGGCTCGTCGAGCGTACGGTGCTCGCCATCGCCGATCTGGAGACAGAGGTAGTGCTCGCCGGGGGGGAGTTCAAGTTCGATCGAGTCTGAGCCGTCTCCGAAGTGGATCCACGGGTCCGCGGTGGGGATCACGATGCCCGGCTCCAGGCACTCGCCGTCGATCGCGATGTGGTAGTGGCCCGCCCCCTCGTTGATCGCGCCGTCGCCGACCGGCTCGATGATGAAGTTCTCGGCCGCGAACTGCAGGTTGATCAGGCTGGGGATGGTGGCGTGGTTCTCGAGGTCCACGAAGTAGACGCGCGGCGCGCCGTCGTCGGCCGCTTCCTCGGCGTGGTCCATGTCGCCTTCCGCATGGCCGTGGTCAGCGTGGTCGTCGGTGCCGCCTCCGCATGCGCCAAGCGGGAGCAGCAACAGGGCTGCCACCAAAGTCAGGGAGTGGCGGTTCTTGGCGAGGTCGAGGAGCATGTTCGTTTCTCCGTAGTCCTAGGCGTGCGCGGCGGCGGTCGCGCGGAGGCCGAGCCCGGCCACGACCGCGAACAGCAGCGCGAAGACCATGTTCGCGATGCTCCCGTCGCCGCTCGCCAGACCCATCCCCGCGATCACCAGCAAAGCCAGGGCGATGATCATCGAGAAGACGTTGCCCATCTTCCGGGCGTCTTCCTCGCTGCCGCCCATGCAGCCGACGCGGACCAGGAAGAAGGTCAGGACGGCGAAGAAGGCGAGGAGGTTCCACCAGGACCCGGCCGCCGCATGGACCATGGCCTGACTGGCCCACCAGCCGGCGCCGAGAATGTACGCGATCGCAAACATGAAGTTCTTGAACATGGCGAACGAGAATGTAGCAGCTTGCGGCGTAGAACGCTACGCGTGATTCGACGGCTCTAGTTGGCCGCCACCGCGTACTCGAGCACCTCGGCGTACTTCTCGTACGCGGCCTGGCGGAGCTTCGGCAGGTGGGTGGTCGGGAAGAGGTCGTCGGTGCCGGCGTACTCCCGCAGGAGCTGCCTCGCCACGGTGATCTTGTGGACCTCGGTCGGTCCGTCGGCCAGGGCCATGTGGAACGAGTCGATGACGCCGGCGGAATAGGGCATCTCGTTCGAGACGCCGAGCGAGCCGTGGATCATCAGCGCCCGCGAGAAGACGTCGAGGTAGACCTTCGGCATGACCGCCTTGACCGCCGAGATGTCCTTGCGGACCATCCGGTAGTCCTTGTACTTGTCGATCTTCCAGGCGGTCTGGAGCACGAACAGGCGGAACTGCTCGATCTGCGCCCAGGAGTCGGCGATCTTCTCCTGGACGAGCTGCTTCTGAGCCAGGAGTTCGCCCTGGGTCTCGCGGGAGAGCACCCGCTCGCACATCTGGTCGAAGGCGGTGCGGACCTTGGCGATCGTCCGCATCGCGTGGTGGATGCGACCGCCGCCGAGGCGGGTCTGGGCGACCACGAAACCCTGTCCACGCTGGCCGAGCAGGTGATCCTGTGGGATGCGGACGTCCGTGTAGCGGACGTAGCCGTGCGAGCCCTCCTGCTCGCCGGCGCCGACCGCGACATTGCGGACGATTTCGACGCCCGGCGTGTCCTTCGGCACGAGGAACATGGACATCCTGTTGTAGGGCGGCGCGTCCGGATCGGTCACGACCATGACGATGAGGAAGGAGGCGTAGCGGGCGTTCGAGGAGAACCACTTCTCGCCGTTGATCACCCACTCGTCGCCGTCGAGGACGGCGCGGGTCGTGAACACCTTCGGGTCGGAACCGCCGTGCGGCTCCGTCATCGAGTAGGCGGAGACCATCGTGTTGTCGAGCAGGGGTTGCAGGTAGCGGGCCTTCTGCTCGTCCGTGCCGTAGTGGGCGATGATCTCGGCGTTGCCCGAGTCCGGCGCCTGGCAGCCGAACACGATCGGCGCGTGCGGCGAGCGGCCGAGGATCTCGTTCATCAGAGCCAGCTTGACCTGGCCGTAGCCCTGACCGCCGAGGTCGGGACCGAGATGACAGGCCCAGAGCGCCCGCTTCTTCACTTCCTCCTGGAGCGGCGGGATCAGCTTCTGCCGCTTGGGGCACGACAGGTCGTAGGGGCTGCCGAGGACGAAGCGGAGCGGCTCGATTTCGTTGGTGACGAACTCGTCCATCCAGTCCAGCTTGTCCTGGAATTCGGCGTCTGTTTCGAAGTCCCATGCCATCGTTCGCGTCTCCTCTAGACCCTTGTTTCTGAAGGCCGCTTAGCGTACAGGATCGGCACGTAGACTCGCCGGATGTTCTTCAACAACCTCTGCCCACTGGGTGCGCCGGCGTCCTCGCCGGCATCCGGTTCCCGGGTGGCCCCGGTCGGCCTGGTACTCCTTCTGCTCCTGGCCGCCGGCTGCGGCAGCGACCCCCACGCGAGCGACCAGCCGCCAGTCGGCGAGTGGCGTCACTACGCCGCCGACCGCGCCTCGACCAAGTACTCGCCGCTCGACCAGATCAACCCCTCGAACGTCGACCGCCTGCGCGAAGTCTGGCGCTGGACGTCGGTCGAAGCCGAAGCCGACACGGAGCACCGCGGCGGCATGTACAAGAGCACGCCGCTCTACATCGCCGGGACGCTCTACATCACGACCTCGCTCAGCCAGTTGGCGGCGATCGACCCGGGCACCGGCGAGACGCTTTGGGTCTACGACCCGAGGAGCTACGACGCCGGCCGCCCGGCCAACGCCGGTTTCCAGCACCGTGGACTCGAGTACTGGAGCGGAGAGATCGACGGCGAACCTGCGGAGCGGCTCGTCTACGCCGCCCACCACCGTCGCCTCATCTCACTTGACCGTCTGACCGGCGAACCAGACCCGGCGTTCGGCGACGGCGGCATGGTGAACACCGCCCTGGGTCTCGGCCGCGACATCAACGAGCGCCAGTACACGCACTCGGCGCCACCGATCGTCTGCGCTGGCGTCATCGTGCTCGGCTCGATCATCTCCGACGGCCCGAGGGGACCGAAGATGCCTCCCGGCCACGTGCGTGGCTACGACGTGCGTACCGGCGAGATGCGGTGGATCTTCCGCACGATTCCGCAGCCGGGCGAGTTCGGCAACGACACCTGGCTCGACGGGTCCTGGGAGTACTCCGGCAACACGAACGTGTGGACGATGATGAGCTGCGACGACGAACTCGGCTTCGTCTACCTGCCGGTGTCGACGCCGACCAACGACTGGTACGGCGGTCACCGGCCGGGCGACAACCTGTTCGCCGAAAGCCTGGTCGCGCTTGACGCGAGCACGGGCGAGCGGAAGTGGCACTTCCAGGCCGTTCGCCACGGCCTGTGGGACTACGACCTGGGTTCGGCCCCGAACCTGGTCGACATCACCGTGGATGGCCGTGAGGTCAAGGCGGTGGCCCAGGTCAGCAAGCAGGGCATCACCTACGTGTTCGACCAGCAGACGGGCGAGCCGGTGTGGCCGATCGAGGAGATCCCGGTACCGCAGACGACGGTGCCCGGTGAATGGAGCTCGCCGACCCAGCCGATGCCGACAAAGCCGGTGCCGTTCGAGCGGCTCGGTCTTGCCGAGGACGACCTGATCGACTTCACGCCGGAGCTTCGCGCCGAGGCGCTCGAGATCGTCGAGGACTACGTGCTGGGGCCGATCTACACGCCGCCGCTCGAGGTCAAGGAAGGCGGCAAGCTCGGCGTGCTGACGCTGCCGTCCGCGGCGGGGGGTGCGAACTGGCGCGGCGCCGCGATCGATCCCGAGGCCGGCGTCCTCTACGTGCCGTCGATGACCAAGTTGATGAGCTTCGGCGTGCAGCAAGCCGACCCGGCACGCTCCGAGTTCCGTTACGTCAACGCCCTTGGCATCCCGGAGGGGCCGCGCGGTCTTCCCCTGGTCAAGCCGCCCTACAGCCGGATCACCGCGATCGACCTGAACACGGGCGAGCACCTGTGGCAGGTCGCCCACGGTCCAGGTCCGAAGGACCATCCCGCGATCGCCCACCTCGATCTGCCCGACCTGGGCAGTGCTTCCCACGGCATCCTCTCGAACGGCGGTCTGGCGCTGACCAGGGATCTGATCTTCATCATCCAGGCCGATTACGACCCGAGCCGGATGACCTTCATGGGTAACGCCGGACACATTCGCGCCTACGACAAGCGTGACGGCGCGAAGCTGTGGGAGCACCGCGTCGAACCCACGCCGCACGGCACGCCGATGACCTATCTCCACGAAGGGCGGCAATACCTGGCCTTCACCGTTGGTGCCGGCCGCGGGGAACAAATCCCGGCCCTGGTGGCGTTGGCGCTGGAGTAAGCCTGTAACAGGGAGGTCCAGCCCCATGACACGGCGGATTGCGCCCGCCGGCGCCGTCCTAGGTTCGTTGCTTCTTAGCGGATGCTCGGCGGTCGGTACGCCCGAGCCCGCTTGCCGTCCGTTGGAAGTCGCCGAACTGCCGATGCTCGGCCTGATGCGCGGGACCTGGATGGACGAGGAACGGTTCGTGCTGGTCGATCCCAACGAGTCCCGTTTGCTCGTCTATCGCGTGGCTGACGGACTCGTGCGGATCGTCGACGGCCGGGGAAGTGTGGACCCGGCGCTGAACTTCATGTTCCCGGTGGACATCCAGCCGTGGAGACGAGGGTACGTGCTGGCGGCTCGCCACGGAGATCAAGAGCACGGGCTTGAGAGGGACCAGGAGCGCTTGCTCGAACTGGACCGGCACCTGCGACCGGTTCGGATGCTGTGGGAGACCGACATGGAGAGGGTGACGGGCGGTTGGAGCGGCGACGAGGTGTTTGCCATCGGACAGTTAGCCGTTTCGCGCGACAGGCTCTACGTGGAGGCCATACGGTTGGATGCCCCACGGCTTTCGGAATCGCTCCAGCAAGAACGGGAGTTCGCCGAGTTCGGGCTGGCCTCCGGGCCAGGTGCGCTGCGTGAGGTAGCGGCCTGGCCCGGCTTCTCGGGAGAGCTCGGGTGGGTTGGAACAGCTTCCGAACTCGTGTCGACGGGCGGTCAAGCTGGTTCAGTGTTCGCCCTCCGTTTCGCGCCCGATGATCCGTTTATCCAGGAACTCGTCGGTGAGGGCCGGCGGCTGGGTGCCTTTCCCAACCTCCCGGCGCCATTCCCCGAGTCGCTTCGCGCCGCCGGAGGCGGTTGGTCTGGATGGGGTCCCCTGGAAGCGGGCAGCTATCCAGCCGGTCTCTACGCCGATCGGGACTCTCTCTACATCTTGATGCGAGATGCGACCGGCGACGCGGTCGTCTGGGACCTGCACCGCATCGACCCAGGGCATGATGCCCTTGTCGGCAGAGTGCGGCTGCCGACGAACGCCCCTCACGTGGGTCTGCTTCCGGGCCACAGATACTGGCTGCTCCAGGAAGCGACCAGCGGCGTGGAGGATCCGTTGCGTCCGCCGATTCGGCTCTTGCTGCTGGATGCGGCAGCGATTCGCGCTGGGGAGCCTGTGTCGTGCGACTGAGGTTCGTTGCGGCCGGCCCGGTCGTCGCGTTGATACTTCTCAGTGGGTGTTCCGCGGTGCGTACACCTGAACCCGCCTGCCGTCCGTTGGAGGTCGCCGAGTTCCCCCTGCTCGGTGGCATCCGCGGTACCTGGATGGACGACGAGCGGTTCGTGCTAGCGGACCTGCACCAGTCGCGATTGCTCGTTTACAGCACGTCCGAGGGACTGGTACGCATCGTCAACGGCTGGGAAAGCGATGACCTGGAGTTGAACTTCGTGTCGCCCATGGACATCCAGCCGTGGGGCGATGGCTTCGTTCTCGCTGATTCGTTTCGCGATGCGGAGCGGCTCTTCGAGTTAGACGCAGCCCTGCGCCCGGTGCGCTTGTTGTGGGAGGGCGACGCCAGGCGCACGGAGGAGGGCTGGGTGGGCGAGAAGATCGTGAACCTCGGCGAACTGGTCGCACTGGACGACAGGCTCTACCTGCGAGCTGAGCGGTTCTCGAATCTGCACGAAGCCAATCGAGGGTATGCCGAGTTCGGACTGCATCGCCGGTCGGACACCTTGGAGCGGGCGCTCGGGGAGCGGAGAGCCTGGCCTGGCTTCGCGGGTGAGCGTGATTCTCCGGGAATGCCATTCAGTCACCTTGCAGCATCGGGTCGCCGTTCGGCGTCCGTCTACGCACTGCGCTACTCCCCGGCTGTGTTCATTCAGGAACTTGCGGGCGAGGTTCGGAGCTTGAATGCGTTCCCGGAGCTGCCGACGCCGTTGCCGACGCTGCCTCAAGCAAGCCAGGACCGAATGGCTGAGTTCTACGCGGCTTTGGAGGCGTCCAGCTATCCGGCCGGTCTCTACGGTGACGAGGACAGCCTGTACGTCCTGATGCGGGACGCGACGGGTGGCGAACCGGGCTGGGATCTGCACCGGATCGACCCGCAACGGGATGAGGTCATCGGCAGGGTCCGTTTGCCGACCAAGGCTGCCCACGTGAGTCTGCTGCCTGGTCGCAGGTACTGGGTGCTCGAGGAGTCCAGTAGCGGCCTGGACCGTTCTTTTCGACCGCCGATCCGGTTTCTTCTGCTGAGTTCGGCCGCGCTTCGTGCCGGGGAGGTTCCATCATGCGATTGAGTTCTGTTCTCGTCTGCCTTGCCGTTCTGCAACCACCTGGCGCAGCCGCGGCGACGCAGCAGGCGCCGGCTCCCGTGCCAGGCCAGATTGTTGTGCGGGGAGCGGACGGCCAGCCCGCGGGCGGGGCATCGGTCACGGTGTTGCTGCCAGGGCGTGGGGGTGTCTCGCCGGCGGACGAGATCCTCGTTCGGAGCGGAACGGCTGAGAATGGCACCATCGAGAATGCCGTGCCGCGTCTGCACGGCCTGATGCTCGTCATCGATCATCCGGCCCACCTGCCGTTTGTTGGCCAGTACCCGAACCGGCCGCCACCCACTGAGATTCGGCTGCAGGCTGGGCGGACAGCGGAGGGCGTCGTGCGCGAGGCGGACGGCGGGCGAACGGTAGAAGGAGCCCAGGTCTGCACGGTGTGGCAGGACCCCAACCTGCCCGACTGGTTCGGAACCTTGCGGCGCTGCGCGGAAAGCGGGGTGCGGGGCGCGTTCGAGCTGGCGGGTCTTCCGGCCGCCAACGTCCGCGCGACGGCCGATGCGGCCGGCTTCGAGACGGACTCCCGGACCATCGAGCAGGGGCGGCGGGCCCCGCGTGTCGTCTTCGAACTCGTTGCCCGAGAAGAGCCGGCCACCGAGGCGGAAACGGGGCCCGCCGGCGCCGGCGAAGTGCGCGTCGAACTCGTCGGCGCCGCCGGAGAACCGATCCGCAACTTCACGATGCGGACCAACGCCGTCGGCCGGATGGGCGGCGCTTCCCATGACGTCGAGGATGCCGAGGGTCCGGTGCTGGTGCCGATCAGCCCTTCCTTCGGCGGCGACACGACGGTCGACCTCTCGTTCCGGGCCGAGAACTACCTCGAGTCTTCGCTCATTCGCGTCGCGCCCGTACCCGGCGGTGAGATCGAACTTGGCCTGATCGCCCTCGACTCGGGTTCGGTCGTGCAGGGACGGCTGTTCGACGCGGTCGGGGCCGAACCGGCGGCCGGCTGCCTGGTCGAGCTGCTCCCACCAGGCGCGGGCGCCGTCGCGGCCCTGATGTTGCGCCAGCGTCACGTGACCGTGTCCGATCCGGAAGGCGGTTACATGTTCGGCGGCCTGCGGGCAGGCCGCTACCACCTGCGTCTGCAGTGCCCGGAGGTGCCGGTCGCGGATCGGCTGATCGTGCTGGGGGCGAATGAACTCGCCGACCAGGGCGAATCCTGGCTGGATTCCGGCCGCCCGGTCGCCGTGCAGGTCACGGGAATCGATGGCGGGACGGTTCGCTTGCTGGACCGGTTCCGGGAGGTCGAGGCGCCGATCGTCCAGGCGACGTTACAGGTGCCGGCGGAAGCGGAGGCGAGGCAGCGGAGTGGCGAGGACTCCAGAGTGCGAGCGGACTTCAAGGCGGCCCCCGATGTCTATCGACTGGAGGTCCTGGACGCTTCGGGCAGGCTTCGCGTTTCGCAGGAGGTAGCGGTCGAGGAAGGCCCGGCCGAGGTGCAGACGATCGGCGTCGCGACAGCGACTCGGGTCATCCAGAGCATCCTGGTCATGGACGGTCGCCCGGTGACCGGTGGCCACGTCTCCTTCAGCCGGGTGTTCGAACCGTCGAGAAGCTCCGGGAAGCTCCAGATCGTCTCGCAGCGGCCTGGCGGGTCCCGACAGCAGCGTGTGCTGGGCATTCCGCCTCAGGCAGTAGGTGGGGCCGTAGGCCCGGACGGGGCCTTCGAGGTGGCGGAAGCGCCGACCGACCTGCTGTGGATGACCTGGCGTGCCGAGGGCAGCAACGTCGGACGGTTGTGGCCCGAAGGCCCGCTGCCGGGGATGGATCTGAACGGCGTTCGGGTGACGGGCGAACTGCTCGACGTCAACGGCGCGCCGATCGGTGGCCAGGTGTCGCTGATCGGGGACGTCGGGCGTACTGTCGCCTACGCGGAGGCCGGCGACGATGGCCGCTTCGAGTTACCGCCGGCGCCGCCGGGCTCGTACCGCCTCAAGGCGTCTGCGGGAGTGTCGCCGACCCGTGCGAGGGAGGGCAGGAGTAGCCTGGCTGGAACCATGGTCCAGGATCTCGCGCTCGGCACCGGGCCGCCGCCACACCTGGTGTTACGTGTCGGAGACGCTGAGACTGGAGTACTCGAAGTCGAACTCCAGCGTACCGACGGCAGTCCGGCTGCCGGTGCGTGGCTTCACTTCGTCAACGCCTCAGGCGACATGGTCAACACCAGTCTGGCGTCGGTGGCCGGGCAGGCCAGTCGGAATCTGCCCGCCGGTGACATCTCGCTGGTTTGGAGCGATGGCGCAGCCTGCACCGGCGGCCTTGGGGTGAACGTTGAGGCGGGCCGCACCGCCACGGTGCGGGAATCACTGCCGATCGGCCGCCTGCTAGAGCTTCGATGCCCTGCCGCGGACTGCGGCGGCGAAGCCCTCTCGTTCCTCAGCGTTACCACGGAGTCCGGTGCCGAGATCGCGAGCCACCTGACCGGCGCCCGCGAGGCGGTGCGTTTCTCCGACACCGGCCGGCTCGGGCTCGGCTGCGTGACGCCCGGCGCCTATGAGGTCTCCTTCTGGGCCGCGGGCCGCCGCTGGGGCGCTGAGGTCAATGTCGGGAGCAGAGGGAATCTGGAGGAGCCGGTGGTCGTGAACGGCCGCGCGGCGGGGCTCTAGCTTCGCGGCCTACCGCGCGCCGGCGAGCAGGGTTTGCAGCACCTGCGCAGGCCTGGCGAAGTCATTCGCCCCGCCGAAGCGACCGACTTCCTGGCCGTCGCGATAGATGATCGCGGTCGGCAGGCCCGTCACCTCGTTGCCCGTGACTTCCGGGTCTTCCCATCCGGCCGGAGGCGACGCCAGTCCGTAGTACTCGAAGGTGAGCTGCGTGCCTTCCAGTCCGGCGTTGACCTCGAGGAGGTTCGGCAGCACCTGCTTGCAGACGCCGCACCAGGAGCCGAAGAAGACCCTCACCCGGGCCGGTTCGGCGTCGCGGAGTGCGGCCATGGCGGCGGCATTCGGCTGGAACGCGTCCATGCCGCCGCGGTAGCCGGGCGAGTGCTCCAGTAACTCGCCCAGGGTGCGGTCGCCGATCAGGGGGGGCCGAGGGAGGATCTTCACGTCGCGGCCTTCGATGGGCAGGACGATCGTGGTCTGGTCCGGTCTGGCCTCGCCGATGTAGGACTTGTCCGGTTCGGCGACCACGTCGTAGCCGGGTCCCGAGACCAGGAGGTCGGAGCCCGCTAGCCGATCCACGGCCATGCTGCGGGCCCATAGCAGGAAGGGGTCACCCAGGGAGTCGCTGAGGATCAGCATCGACGCTGCCCGCTGGGAGAGGTAGAGCTTCGCGCCCGAATCGGCTTGCCCGTCGATCTCGAGGATGTAGTCGTCGATGGGAAGGAAGCCGCTCAGCACCGGGTGCGCGGTCTGGGCCGGAAGCTGCGCGGCAATACCCACCAGCAAGGCAGGCAGAAGGTAGAGCGTTGACACAGTCCGTCGGGTCGTCACGGCGGGGGATCCTAGCGCGGGCGCGGCTTCAGGCGACCCTGGAGCCGACCGGCTCTTCGTCGAGCTGACGCTGGAGTTGTCTGGCGCGTGACCTCGCAGTGGCGACCGTGCGCTCCTTGACGTCCTCGTAGCCGCGGATGGAGTCGGGGAGCTCGGCCAGTTCGACGACCAGCGGCGCGGAGTTCGAGTCGAGCCGTTCGAGGGCGCCTTGCACCAGGCCGCGGTACCAGTCGAACAACCCGCGCTCGAGCCGGCGATGCCGGGTCGCTCCGAAGACGTCAAGCGCGGTGCCTCGAAGCCCGCGCACGGCGTACAGCAGCCGGAACAGGGAGCGCGACCAGGACCCCAGGCGGATCTTCCGTTTCCAGCCGAACCTGCGAAGCGTCGGCGGGTGGAGCAGCACCTGGCGGGACAGCGAGCCGTCGTAGTCCCGTGAGACCTGATCCCAGGTCGGATCCTGGATCCACAGGCGAGCGACTTCGTACTCATCCTTGACCGCGAGCAGCTTGAAGCCGTAGCGAGCCGCCCCCTCGCGCACTCCAGTGTGGCCGGGCAGCTTCGACTCCTCGGTGTCCGTCACCTCGGCGACGAAGCCGAGATAGCGCTCGGCATAGCTCCTGCCGCCGTAGAGCAGCAGGTCGGCGACGCGGCCGGGCAGGAGGCGGTCGAGCGACCCACCCCGCGGTGCGCCGGAAAGGAGCCGGTCGAGTTCCGGCCTGAGCTTCGGCGCCCAGCGTTCGAGGCGTTCGCGGGCGGCGTCAACCGCCGCGGCCGCGGTCGGCGCCTCGGGCTCGGCGAGTCCGGCGGCGCGCCGGAACCGCTCCGGATCGGCGACGGACAGGCGGCCGTAGCGGAAGGCCTGGATGTTGTCCTCCACCGCAACGCCGTTCGCCACCAGCGCCTGCTCGATGAAGCGCGCCTGGAGCGGCAGCAGGCCCTGCTGGTAGGCCGCGCCGACCAGGAAGATGTTGCCGGTGACGCTGTTGCCGAGCAGGCGCTCGGTCGCGGCTTCGGCGTCGACGAAGTAGCTGCGGCCGCTGTCGGTGAACAGCGCGAGCCGCTTGCGCAGTTCGTCGAGCGGGGGCATCCGGGCGGCGCTGTCGGTGATCACCGCGGCCGGGCTGATGCCGGCGGTGTTGCCGATCACGGCCGTGGTGTTTTGCGAGAACCGCTTCAGGTTGTCGGGCGCGATGGTGGCCAGCAGGTCGAAGGAGAGCGCCAGGTCGGCCTCGCCGTTGCCGAGCTTGTTGGCTCGGGGGATCGGCCCGCTGCTCAGCAGCAGGTTTGACACGACCGCTCCGCCTTTCTGCGCCAGGCCCGTCTGGTCGAGGTGGACCGCGTACCGGCCCTCCATCAGGGCCGCGGTGACGAGGATCGCGTCGACGGTCACGACGCCGGTGCCGCCGATGCCCACGAGCAGCGCCCGGAACGTGGCGTCGTCCGGCAGTTGACGGACGGGTTCCGGTGTCTCGTCCTCGGCGAGCGGCGCCGCGGCCGCGCGGCGGACCGGCTTCGTTCCTTCACCCAGGTCGACGGTCATGAAGGCGGGGCAGTCGCCCTCGATGCAGGAGTAGTCGAAGTTGCAGGACGACTGGTGGATCTGGGTCTTGCGGCCGTACTCCGTCTCGAGCGGCGCGACGGACAGGCAGTTCGACTTCGCCGCGCAGTCGCCGCATCCCTCGCATACCGCCGGGTTGATGTAGACCCGCTGCTTCGGCGTCTCCTGGATGCCGCGCTTGCGCTCGCGCCGCTTCTCGGCCGCGCACTGCTGGTCGTAGACGACGGCAGTGGGGCCCTTGATCGCGCGCAGTTCCTTGAGCACCTGGTCGTAGTCGCGGCGGTGCCGGATCTCGACCCCGTTGTCGTCCCGATGGGGGAAGCGCTCCAGGTCCTCGGTCACCAGCACGACCCGCTTCATGCCCTGGAGCTGAAGCTGCCTGGCGACGCCCATCGAGCTGAGCAGCCCCACCGCGTCCTGGCCGCCGGTCATGGCGACGGCGGAGTTGTAGAGGATGCGGAAGGTCATGTGGAGGTCGGCGGCGATGCAGGCCTCGATCGCCTTGCTGGCGGAGTGGGCGTAGGTGCCGTCGCCGACGTTCTGGAACACGTGCTCCTGCTCCGTGAAGGGCGACAGACCAATCCAGCAGGCGCCCTCGCCGCCCATCTGCGGCAGCCAACTGACCCCTCGATCCATCCACATCGCCATCGCGTGACAACCGATGCCGCCGCCGGCGACGTCCGACCCCTCGGGGAGCTGGGTCGACGTGTTGTGGGGACAGCCGCTGCAGAAGTAGGGCATCCTCGGCAGCGCGGCGGGCAGCTTCGTGGCCAGGTCGGCCGATTCGGCGCCGGCCCGCAGGTACGCCAGTCTCTCGGCCGGCACGGCGTCCGGCAGCCGGTGCTCCAGGTAGGCGCCCAGGATCCGCGCCATGTCGTGGCCTTCGAGTTCCCCGTGCATCGGGAACAGCGTTTCGCCGGCGGGCGTCTCCTTGCCGGCGACCAGCGGCCGGTCGGGCAGGTTGTAGAGGACCTGGCGGATCTGGGTCTCGATGAAGCCGCGCTTGTCCTCGACGACGATGATCTCCTCGAGGCCCTGGGCGAACTCGCGGAGGCGTTTCGGTTCGATCGGCGCGATGCAGCCGAGCTTGAGCACCCGGATGCCGTAGCGGTCGAGCGCGGCCTCGTCCAGGCCGAGCAGTTCGAGCGCCAGACGCAGGTCGCGGTAGGGCTTGCCGGCCGCGACCAGACCGATCCGGTCGCCGGGACTGGCGCAGCGGATGCTGTCGAGGCCGTTGGCGTGGATGTAGGCCAGGGCGGCCGCCGTGCGCTCGGAGAAGATCTGGCGCTCGAGTTCGATCGAGTAGGGGGGCAGTAGCCGCATGTCGAGTTGCTTCTCGAACTGGCGGCCGCCTATCTCGAGATCCGGCAGGACGGGTGGCACTGTCCGCGGCAGGTCGACGACCGCGCCGCCGTCGGCGACGTTGGTCACGATCTTGAGCCCGGTCCACAGGCCCGCGTACCGGGACAGCGCGATCCCGTGCAGCCCGAGTTCCAGGACCTCGGCCGGGTCGCCCGGATACAGCACCGGGATGGAGAGGTCGAAGAGGCTGATCGTGCTGTCGCCGGGGATCGTCGAGCTCTTGCAGGCGGTGTCGTCGCCGGCCAGGACGAGGACGCCGCCGTGCTTGCCCGTGCCGATGAAGTTGCCGTGGCGGAACGCGTCGCCGGTGCGGTCGACGCCGGGCGTCTTGCCGTACCAGATGCCGACTACGCCGTCGAAGCGTTCGTGGGGAAAACGTTCCAGGAGCTGGGCGCCGTAGATCGCGGTCGCCGCCGTCTCCTCGTTGATCGCCGGTCGGCAGACCACGTCGTGATCCGCCAACAGCCTGTTTGCTCGCTGAAGCTGCTTGTCGTATTCGCCCAGCGGCGATCCGGGATAGCCGCTGATGAAGGCGCCAACCCGCAGGCCGGCTTCCCGGTCGCGGCGGTGCTGGTCCATCGGTAGCCGGACGAGAGCCTGGACACCGGTGATTGCGACGCGGCCTTCAGTGAGCGTGTATTTGTCATCTAATGAGAAGGCCGTCATTGCTCCCTAGTGTATCGCGGGGGTGGGCCGGAATGCGGCCTGCCCCGGTCGAGACCGGAGGCCGCCCGCCTCAGTCGCCCTGGGCGTCGACGAACCAGTCGCCCGGGAGTGGCTGCCCTTCGTAGAGCCGTCCCTGGAAGCGCCTCATGCCGTGCAGCCAGCGGTCGACGTCGGTCGCCTTGCGCCGGACGTACTCCGCAACCTCAGGATGGGGGAGGACCCAGAAGCGCTCCTGGCGTACCGCGTCGATGCAGGCGTCGGCGGCCTGTTCGGCCGTGAGGACGCCGTCGCCCGAGGCCACGCCGACGGACAGGCCCCGCCGGCGGTTCCGGTCGGGGCTGTTGGCGCCGATGTTCGTCTTCACCGCCTGCGGGCAGTGCACGGAAACACGGATGCCCTGGTGGCCGTGGGTGATCGCGATCCACTCCGCCAGCGCCACCGCCGCGTGCTTGGTCAGTGAGTAGGCGAGCGAGCCGATCTGGGTCAGCAGGCCAGCCGCGGAGGCCGTACTCATGATGTACCCCTCGCCGCGCTCGATCATCGAAGGCAGGACGGCCCGTGCGGCGTAGACGTGGGACATCACGTGGACCTCCCACTGGTCGTTGATCTCCTTGTTGGGGACCTCGAGCCCCCCCATCGTCACGAAGCCGGCGTTCGACATGAAGAGGTCGATCGGGCCGATATTCGATTGCGTCGCGGCGACCAGGTCGCGCACCGCGCCCTCGTCAGCGACGTCCAGGCCGACGCCCGTGCCGTCGATCGCCTCGGCGACTTCCTTGGCCCCCGCCTCGTCGAGGTCGGCGACGACGACATGACGGGCCCCCTCCCGGTGAAACGCTTCGGCCAGCGCCTTGCCGATTCCGGAGGCTCCCCCGGTGACGACCATGATCCTGTTCGCGATGTCCACTGTCATTCTCCTCTCTGCGTTGGCTGTGCTGTCTGCTGTCCGCCGGGCGGCGGCAATCCTACGACTTGGTCTCGTGTGGCAGAGGAAGACCAGGCATTGACTCTGCTCGCCTTACCGAAGTAGCGTCTGCGGTAAGGAGAGCGGGATGATCGTCAAGATCACGTCAAAACGTCAGGTCACGTTTCCGGCACGAGTACTCGACGCCCTCGGGGTGGGGCCTGGAGACCGGCTGGAGCTGATCGAAGGTTCAGATGGATTTCGGCTCCGCCCGCGCCGCATCCACCGAGATCGTCTGGCGCCGCTGCGCGGCAAGCTGAAGAAGGGGGGCGGCCCCTTCGACCTCGAGTCGTTCCGCTCGCAGGCGCATGACCCGGCGCTTCGGGATTGACACCTCGGTCCTGGTGCGTTTGCTCACCGGGGAGCCCAGGGAGGACTTCCTGGACTGCGTGGCCGCGCTGATCTCGCTGGTCGAGCACGAGGGAAGCGAGATCTTCGCCTCGAATCAGGTGATCGGCGAGGCGTACGTCGCCGTTCAGCATCACTACCGGGTATCGAAGCCGGACGCCCGCGCCGGCTTGCTCGACGTGCTTCGCAGCGGTCTCGTCTCGCCACTCAACGGGCGCGCGGTGTTCGACGCGCTGGAAGCCGCCGCCGGCCCAGGTTTGTTCGATCGGCTGATCGCCGACGACTACTCGCGTACCGGCTTGGCGGTTCTGACCCTGGACCGTCGAATGGCCGACCTGGCCGGTGTGTCGCGTCTGAGCGTCCCCGGCGGGTGAGCGCCTCCGCTACTGCGGACTGCCGCTCGTGGCCGCCGCGTTCGTAGGCTCGGTCATCTCCGTGCCTCCTTCTGCTGTGGCTTCAGTTCCACCCGGATCGGCTTGCGACGATCGGCTGCCGCGTAGTGCTCCGGTCCCAGCCAGACTCGCTTGGCCTTGTAGCCCGCCGCGGCGATCCGGATCGCCGGCGGCACGTAGTCGGCGCGGGTCTTCAGTGTGAACTCTCCACCCGGACGGGCCCAGACCAGTCTGTCCTGTCCGCGATCAGTTCCCTCGAGCCCGTCATCGATCCAGATCGTCGCCCGCTCGACCGGCTCGTCGGTCTCGGCGTCTACAACCTGGCCGCGAAGCTCGAACGCGGGCCAGAGGCGGACTTCCACGATCTGCGGTTCGCCGGACGGCGGGGGCTCGCGCTTGACGCGCGCGGTGCGGGCGAAGGCGCCGTCCTCGGCTTCGATCTGGTAGGAGATCCCCTTTCTACCGGCGAGCCCGACAGTCGCTTCGCCGCGAGCGTCCGTGAGCGCGAGGGGAATGGCCTCGTACTCGCCGACCCGGATCACGGCTCGGGGGACGGGCGCCCCGTCGAGGTCCAGAACCCGGAACGTGACGCCTTCGCCGCGTGTGAGCCGGAACGCCGCCCGGTCCCGGGACAGGTCGTCAATGCTGAGGTTGAACCCGGCCGCCGATACGGCGACGCTGGACTTGGCGGTAGGAAGAGAGAATCTCGCGATTCCACCTTCGTTGGTGCGTGCGCTCGCGCGACCGAAGGTCGGTGACGTCTTGCCCTTGTGCACCCAGGACGAGGGATCGGACCACTCCGAGGCCTGGACGACGACCAACGCTCCTTCCACCGGCTGGCCTTCTTCGTCCAGGACCCCGATGACCAGGTTGTGCATCTTGGGAAGCTGGACGGGCGCGAGGACGTTCGGCCTGGCGCGCAGAACCCGTCGTACGTAGACCGGAGCGACAACGGTGGGCGGCTCGGTCTCGGGAGCTGCGGCCCTGACTTCGATCTGGTGGGGGCCGGCGCGCGTCGCCCTCAGTTCGAACCGCCCCTCGGCGTCCGAGCGGGTACGGCCGATGATCGGCACGGCGTCGGCGACGCCGAGTTCCCGCAGCCGCCGAGCGTGGCTGCCCGGAACCGGGATCAGTTGCACTTCGAGACCGACTGCCGGTTCGAGGTCCGGGCCGATGAGACGCCCGGCTACGGTGGGCGGGGCGGACGGCTGCTGCGCGTGCAGGGCACCGCCGGGCGGATCGGTCAGCGCGAGCTCACAGAAGAGCAACACCGTCAGCGTGGTTCCGACTCGGAACGGACCGCGACGTGGTTGGCGGGTACGGCGCGTTGTAGGTGCTCTCATGCGATGCGATGCCCGCTTCCAGGAGGATGGGCATGTCGGTTCGGCGACCCTCTGCGTACTCTAGCGCGCAACGCGCGATCGACGTTCCTGGCGAGAGGCGTGGAGCGGTCCGGATCCCTTGACGAACCGCCCCGGATCTGTTCGTCTTCATCGACGGTTCACGCGGGTGCGGGCAGCGCGCCCCGGAGGGAGATGAATGGCAGGGCATCGAACGAGTCTGCTGGTTGCTCTGATCGTGGCACTGATCCTGCCGCAGGCGGCTCACGCCTACCTTGATCCAGCATCTGGCAGCATGATCCTGCAGGCGGTGATCGGCGGCGTGGCGGCCGCTGCGCTTGCCTTCAAGTACTACTGGCGGCGTATCCAGGCCTTCTTCGGCTACGGCAGCAACGACGAGCCAGAGTCCGAGTAGTGCGAGCCGGGGCTGCGCGCGAGTCCCAGGCCGAGCCTTCGTCCTTCCGCGATCCGGCGGGGCAGGTGATCGAGGGCCGGGACGGCCGCATCTTCCGAAGTGTCGCCCCGGCAGCCGTCGAGGAGTACCGTTTCGTACGGAAGTGCGGCCTCGTCGACGCCCTGGTCGTCGAAGGGGGACTCGTCGCCGCGGAGGAAGTGGACCCGGTCGACGCCGGCGTCCTGCCTCCGCCCGGTGGGCTGGTCCTGGAGCACCCCCGCGTGCCGTTCATCTCCTACCCGTACGAATGGCCCTTCTCGCTCCTGAAGGCGGCGGCGCTTCATCACCTGGAACTACAGATCCGGCTCCTCGACAGGGACATCTCGCTCTCGGATGCCAGCGCGTACAACGTTCAGTTCAAGGGCGCGAAGCCGGTGTTCATCGACTGGCTGTCGCTGCGGCGCTATCGCGAAGGCGAGTACTGGGAGGGCCACTCGCAGTTCTGCGAACAGTTCCTGAACCCCCTGCTGCTGGCGGCCGAGTTCGGCGTCCCCCACAACGCCTGGTATCGCGGGATGCAGGAGGGGATCCCGGCTCGCGAAGTGGCGGCTCTGCTGCCGCGCCGGAGGCGCTGGTCGCCGCGGATGCAGGCCCATGTCCTGCTGCCGCTTCGCTTTGAGCGGCGTGCCGGTTCGCGCAGCGATGCGGCGCAGCGGACGCGGAAACGTCCGCTGCCGCGGAACGCCTACCGCGGCCTTCTGACCCAGCTTCGCCGCTGGATCGAGAGCCTCGAGCCGAGGGGCACGGATACGACCTGGAGCGACTACTCACTGCTGACGAGCTACGACACGGGCGAAGCCTCGCGCAAGGCCGAATCCGTGCGTTCCTTCGTCGCCGAGGCGCCGCCCGAGCAGCTCTTTGATCTTGGTTGCAACACGGGCGAGTTCTCGGCGATTGCTCTCCAGGAGGGCGTTCGCGACGTGATTGGCTTCGACTCCGACTTTGGCGCCCTGGAAACCGCCTGCGCGCGAGCGCGCTCGGATCGCCTGCGCTTCCTGCCCCTCTACCAGGATCTGGCCAACCCGTCACCCGACCAGGGTTGGTCGCAGACCGAGAGGCGCTCGCTGGCGTATCGCTCCCGCAGTGCGGGCGCGCTGGTGGCACTCGCCGTCCTCCACCACCTTGCCATCGGCCGCAACGTGCCGTTGCCGCGGATCGCCTCCTGGCTCGTTTCCCTGGCGCCCCGCGGCCTGGTCGAGTTCGTTCCCCAGGGGGATCCGAGGGTCGACGACCTGCTCACGTTGCGCGGCGACCGCTTCGCGGACTACACGCCGGAGGCGTGGGAGGCGGCCCTGGAACCGTATGCCGCGATCCGGCGCGTGGAGACGGTGTCGGCGAGCGGGCGGAGGTTGTACACGTACGAGCGGAGGTGACAAGACCGCGCCCGTGACCCCTCCTTACGGTTCGGACCTGGCCGGCTGCAGTCGGATCACCAGCCCCTCCTGGCGGTGCCCCGGGCCGATGTTCACTGGGAGCAAGGCGCCCTGGTAACCGTCGTGCTTGACCCATAGCTGTTCGGTTCCGGGGCCGAGGCGGATCTCGAATCTCCCTCCGTCCGCACTGAGGGCGCCGCCGGTGATGACCCCCGATTCGTAGACCCGTTGATTGTCATCACCGCTGGCGAGCGCGGCCACGGTCGGGACGTCCCCGGCCTCCAGGGAGGCGTCGCGGAGCGGCAGGCCGGTCGTCGCGTCGAGGACGATTCCGGAAAGGACGGCCTCGGGCTGAAGATCGATGCGCAGGCCTTCCACGTCTGTCCGGAGTTCGACCGAGCGGTACTCCGAGCCGCCGAAAGGCGTGCTGACTCTCAGACGGTAGGACCCGGCCTCCAGTCCGTCCATCTCGAAGCGGCCCTGCTGGTCGGCCTCCGCGTACCGCGCCTCCTCGTTTTCCAGATGTTGAGCGAGCAGTTGTCCGCCGACCAGGGGCGTGCCGGCGACCAGCACCTGTCCGGTCAGGCGGAGTCCGCGGTCGAACGGAAGCTCGACGAACGCCTCGGCACGGGCCGCGGTGATTGTCACGGAGCGTTCGATCGATCGGGCCGTGAAGGAATCCCCATGCCTTGCGACGACCTGCCAGACGCCAGGCGCCAGGTCCTCGATGGTGAAGTTGCCTTCGGTGTCCGGCGTGGTGCTTTGCCATTGGGCCTGCCGGGTCGCAATGATCGTCACCTGCGCCAGATCCGCCGGCCGCAGGCCGGTCACCATGCCTCTGAGTGAAGCGCCGGATTCGAGCACGATCTCCACGCGGGCTGCGCCCCGGCCATCGACATCGACCGGTTCTTCGGGACCGCTCTCCGCGTACCCGGCTGCGCGGACAACGAGGAAGTAACGGCCTGCTTCCAGGCCCGTGAGGCGAAAGGAACCGTTGCCGTCGGCGACCGTCGTGTTCGGCGGATGCACGTACGTGCGTAGGCTGACCTCGAAGTTCGTGGATTCCTCGGAATGGACTTCGACGGTCGCCGGAACGGGTGTGCCGCTCGCCGACCGGACGATGCCGCTGATCTCGCCGCCGGGCTGGAGTTGAACCGTCAGCTCGGTGTTGCCCGGCCCTACGACGATCTCTCTTGTCTCGTTGGGGTGCTGGTGATGCTCGACGGTCAACGTGGCTGGGCCGGCGCGGACTTCGAGCTGGGCACGTCCGCTGCCGTCCGTGGTGTCGAACTCGCGCGACTGGGTCGCGTCCTTCGGCACCAGCCGGACCCGCGCTTCGGCTACGGGTCGCCCCGAGGATGCCGTCACGATGACCGTCAACTGCTCCTGGGCGTGAAGATGGAGTTCGATCGTCCGCTCGGATCCGGAGATGAGATCGAGGGGATCGGTTCGGACGGCTTCGGCTCCGGCGCTCGCTTCAAGGGACCAGGTTCCGGGAAGCACGTTCTCGAAAACGAAACGGCCGGCGCCGTCGGTCCGTGACCTCGTGTCTTCCGAAGAGACGATGCGACCGCGCATTCGGGTCTGGATGTCGGGTTCCAGGTAGATCCTGGCGCCCACGGCGGCGGCTCCCGCAGCGGTCAGCACGCGCCCCGAGAGCGAGGCTCCCGGTATCAGTTGGATCAGGATCGGCTCCCCGGTCGCCGGTCGCGCACCTCGAAACGCGAACGAGGGGTAGCCCTCCGCCTCGACGGTGAGATCGACCTGCTCGTGTGGAAGTCCCGTAAGGGTGAAGCCGCCTTCCGCGTCGGTCGTCGCCGAGCGTTCGCTTCGATCCGGGCCGTACCCGCGAAACCAGACGACTGCACCCTCGACCGGTTCCTGGTCGGGATCGACGACCACACCGAGAATCTCCGCTCCCGGCACCAGCGTGAAGTCTCCGAGGTCGACCTCTCCCCGGCCCTCGGGAACTTCGATCGGGACATCGCCGGGGCTGACGTAGTCGGCGTGCGAGATGCGCAGGCCGTACTCGCCGGTCTTCACGCCGGCGATGAGGAATGCTCCCTGGTCGTCGGTTGCGACCGGTTCGGTGACGTCGGTGTCACGGCGGCTCGCGAACCGCGGCTGCTTCTGTTCCGGCCACTTCAGGCTGACTTCGGCGCCGGGCACGGAGCTTCCGTCCGTGTCCACGACCTGGCCCCGAACCTGGCGGCCCTCGGTCAGCCGGATCCGAACGGGATCGGCGGTCGCTCCAGGCTCGTAGGGTGGCAGGTCGATGGCGAAGCTCGCGAATCCCTCGGCGTGAACCGTGAGCCGGTACGGGTTGCCGTAGACGATGCCGGCCATCCGGAAAGAACCGTCGGCCGCCGAACTCGCGCTCTGCGACCGGATGGCGAACATGGTGGCGATTGGCTCCGTGCCCCGGGGCTGAGCCGAGATGTCTGCGCCGGCTATCGGCTGGTCTGCTGCGTCGGTGACGAAGCCGTGCAGGGGAGCTGCCGGCCTCAAGGTGACAGCCGTCTCGTCGGCAACTCCGTACTCAGGGATTCCCGCACTTACGTCGGTGGAGAGGTAGCCGTCGGCCACTATCCGCAGGGGGATCGATACCTCACGGGGCCGGGGATTCAACAGGAACTCGCCGGTCCGACCGCTCTGCGCGTTCTCGCCGGGGGAACCCCTGACCCAGATCGCCGCGCCAGCGACTGGAGCGCCGGAAGCACGGTCGACGATTCGACCTGGAATGCGGAGCGGAGCTTCCAGCCGAAGATCGGCGATTCGTTCGCCGGCGGCGGAGTCAGCGGGAGCTGCGTCCGGCCGGGAAACGCGGGCGAGGGCATTGTCCCAGCGCTGTGCCTCGTAGGCGGCGCCGCCGACGGTGCCTACGATGGCCTCGCCCTGTTCGTCGGTTATGGCGAGGGGCGCCCTGGTGTTGCCGTGGGTTCGGAGAAGGACACCCGGTGCCGGCGCACCGTCGGGTCCGCTCACTCGGAACCGGATACCCGAGTCGTGCGCCAGGACGAAGGCGGTTCGCCCCGCCTCCGTCGTTGCCGTCTCGACCGCGAAACCCGCGGCCGATACGGTGACGTCGGCGTTCGTCGTCGGCATCAGGAAGCGGGCATTGCCTTCTTCATCCGTCCGTGCCGATGCGGGTTGGAAGCGGGGGTAGAGGCGTGCGGGCTGCCGGTCGGAGTTCCGCTCTTCGTATCGAGGGGACCTTGTCCGCGTGGGCCTCGCGATGACCAGGGCCCCTTCGATTGGCCGGCCGTCGGTGTCCAGGACCTGGGCGGCGACGAGATGTCGATCGGGCAGCTCGTTCGCCTGAAGAACCCGCGGCGCCTCCAGGGGCGCGAGATTCCCGTAGACGAGGGGCACGACGACATCGGGCGTGGAGGCCGGCGGCGCGATCCGGATCTCGAAGCGGTAGGGCCCCGGCACCGGCGCCTCGAGCCGGAAACTGCCGTCCGGACCGGAGTGCATGCGGTCCACGGCGGCCGGCAGGCCGTCGTGGCCCAGCAGATCGACGCCGAGCTCGAAAGTGCTCGGGTAGGGGCGGAGCACGACCTCGACGCCGGCCGCGGGAGCGCCGCGTTCGTCGACGAGCGTGCCGGTAACGGCGAGCGGCGGCACGGTCGACTGCGCGCCTAGCCCCCCGGCGCCGAGGCCGATCAGGCCCGCCAGTCTGACACACGGCAGCAGTCGGGCCGGGCGCACGGCTACTGATCCTGAGCGTCGGGATGCGCCGGTTGCAGTCGGATCACCAGGCCTTCACGGTGCTCACCCGGCGCGATGTTCAGAGGGACCTGGGCGCTCTCGTAGCCGTCGAGAGTCACCCACAGGTAGTCGGCGTTCGCGCGCAGATCGAGCTTGAACCTGCCCGCTTGAGTGAGAACGGAACTGACCCCAACGAGTGGGCGGCCAGTGTCCCCGCCTCCCGCAATCGCGCCAATCGTCGCGGCATCGGCGGCCATCAGGCTGGCGTAGTCGAGCGGCTGGCTTGTCTCAGCGTCGACGACGACGCCGGCGACAGTCGCCGCGGCCGGCTCCAGTTCAATGCGGACGCCTTCCAGATCGGTCTGCAGGTCGATTGACTGGTACTGCGAGCCACTGAAGTCCGGCCGACGGATGACGACCTGATTCGGGCCGGGTTCGAGTCCCTCCAGGGTGAAGCGACCTTCGCGATCGGTGCGGACGGATACACCGCCCACCGACAGCCTTGTGCCGCCAAGGGGCGCACCTTCTTCAAACACTTGCCCGGACAGCCGCAGCCCGCGTTCGAAAGGCAACTCGACGAAGACCTCGGTCATACCCGGCTCGATCGTCACGGTCTGTTCGACAGTGCGTTCCCAGTCGCCCTTGACGGCTCTGACTTGCCATGTCCCCGGCCCGATTCCTCGCACGGAAAAGCTCCCGTCGGTGTCGCGCGTGGCGTCGCGGGACCGCGGCCCCTTGCGGGCGTAGACTTGCACCTGACTCAGATCGGCCGGGGACAGCCCGGTTACGGCACCGACGATCGAGGCCTCCGGTTCCAGCACGATCTCGATGCCGTCGACCGCGCTGTCGCCGATCTCGATCGCCTCGTCCGGGCCGCCGTCCGCGTAGCCCGTTGAGCGGGCCGTGAGGATGTAGCGGCGTGGTTCGAGCCCGGTGATGCGGAAGGTGCCGTTCTGGTCGGAGACCGTGTTCGTGCGGTGCGACTCGGCGTTGAAGGAGTACTCGGTTTCGGCCTCTACGGTAGCCAGGGCCAGGGGAGTGCCTTGGTATGAGCGGACCGTGCCGCTGAGCTCCACGCCAAGTCGAAGTCGAAAGTGAACCTCGTTGTTGCCCGGCTCGAGTTGAAGTTGCCGCGACTCGTCACGAAGCTCGTCGTGGCTGACCTTTACGATTGCAGGTCCCGGCGTGATGTCGACCACCGACCGTCCGCTGACGTCCGTTCGGCCGTAGCCACTTGGCAGCCGCTCGCCGGGCGACTCCAGACGAATCTGGGCGCCGGCAACAGGTTCGCCGAGAGGCGTCGTGACGATCACGGTCAACCGGTCTGGAGTGCCGAGGACCAGTTCGATCTCCCGCTCGGCGCCCGCCCCCAACTCGAAGGCCTCGACCTTGGCCGCTTCCGTCCCCTTCCTGGCTTCGGCCGACCAGGCGCCGGGCGCGAGTTCATCGAAACGGAAACGGCCTTCGGAGTCGGTCACTCGCCGGGGGAACATGTCCTGGGGCCCCCACAGGAGAGGACTGCCGCCGGAACGGTAGTCGCGTTCGATCCTGAGCCTTACGGGGACGCTGGCGGCGCCATTGCCGCCCGCGTCGACGACACGTCCGGTGACGACTCCTCCGTTCAGGAGTTCGATGCGGACCGGGCTCTCACTGTTGACGCGCACACCGGTCCGAACGAGCAGCGGGTAGCCGGCCCCTCGTACGCCGAGGTCGACCAGATCGGTAGAGAGGCCGTCGAGCCTGAAGCGCCCATCGCCATCGGTGGTGGCCGTTCGCGTGATGCCGCCGACCTGGCGGCGTCCCCTGGCTTGAATCGATGCTCCGGCCACCGGTTCACCGTCGGCGTCGGCGACGATGCCGTGGATCGTTCCGCCGGAAACCACCGTCAGATCGCCGAGATCGAGGTCCGACGCGCCGTCAGGGACGTCGATCTTCGCGGGCGGCCGGTCAGCGTACTCGGGGTGACGGAGGCGCAGTTCGTAGCCGCCGGCGGCCACGGCCGGAAAGGCGAACATGCCCTCTTCGCTCGTCGTGACGGCGGCGGCGGGAACGTCGAACGGAGATCTGAAATCCGATTGATCGAGGGGCCAGAGCAACGCGACATCGGCGCCGGCTACGGCGTCTCCTTCGGTGTTCACGACGGTTCCGAGGACCCGGCGGCCCGCCGTCAGCACAAGATGGACCGGTTCGCTCGCCACACCGGGTTCCAGAGGCGGCAGATCGAAGACCGTGTTCGCGTAGCCGCTCGCCTGACCGATCAGTCGGTAGGCGTGGCCGTAGACGACCTCTTCCACGCGGAAGGAACCGTCGGCTGCGGAGGTCGCCGGTCGCGAGCCGAACGGTGAATCCAACGACGCTCTCGCGTCTCGAGGCCGGGCGCGAATCGTGGCGCCTTCTATCGCCGCACCGGAGGCGTCGGTCACTACGCCGCGAATCGGAGACTCAGGGGTCAGCCCGATTTGCGTCTCCGCCGGATTGGGATCTTCTGAGGCGGCGATGTCCGTTTGCCCCGTGAGGTAGCCGCCGGCGGCGACTTGAAGGCGGGTCGCGGAGCGCTCCGGGGGGGTGTTCAGATCAAAGGCGCCGGTCGGTCCGCTGTACGCGTGGCGACCTGGAGAGGTCTGCTCCCAGATCGCTGCGCCGTGGATCGGTAGCCCCGACACCGTGTCGACGACCCGGCCGGGAATCCGACGCGGACTTTCCAGTCGGACGTCGACGACCTGTTCCTGGACCGCCGCCTCTTCCGTTGCCGGTGCGGCCACGGAAACCCGGGCGAGGGCATGGCCGGGCCCTTCCAGTTCCCAGGTCGTCCGGTGAGCGGCGGACCTGGCGACGACGGCTTCGCCGCTCGCGTCGGTGATCGCGACGGGCGCTCCCGGCGCGCCGAGGGCGCCGGGAGTGCCAAGGGCCTGGAGAAGATCGGAACCCCCGAGGTTGCGGTAGGCGTCGGAGGTGTCAGGGGTCCGCACCAGCACCCCGGGAGCCGGCGTCCCGTTTGGAGCGCGGACGCGTAGACGCACACCCGGGTCACGCTCCAGCCGGAAAGACGAACGTCCGGACGCCGACTTGCCCTCGCCTCGTACGAAACCGGGCGCGGAAACAACGAGGACGGCGTCTTCCGTTGGCAATCGGAAGCGCGCGATTCCCTCCGCATCGGTCTGAGAGACGGACCGGTAGAAGGCGGGCAGGATCTGCTGCTCCTGCGGTGGCGAGTAGGTCCCGGCCTGCAGGTCGCGGAACTGACGAGTCAGGCGTCCCAGATAGCTCGGTGAAACCCACACGGTGGGATCCGCGACGACCTGGGCCCCCTCGACCGGCTGTCCGGCCGGGTCCAGCACCCGCACTGCGACGGGATGGAGGTTGGGCAGCTCGACGGTTTCCGCGATTTGAGATCCCTTGAGCGGCACCAGACTCCCATAGACCAGGGGCGAGGCGAGGCGGGGCTCGGCTCCGGCCGCCGGAGGACGAAACTCCAGCAGGTAGGGGCCGGGTCGCGGCGCTGAGAGCGAGTAGGACCCGTCCGGCCCCGAACGGCTGTGGTCCGAAGCCTCGGGCAGGGCGTCGGCCTGCCCCAGAAGAAAGAGATCGACCTGGTACTCGCTCGGGTAGGGCCTCAGCACGACCTCCACGCCGGCGACGGGCGAGCCGCGTTCGTCGACCACCGTGCCGGACACGGTGTCTCGCTCCTCGGCGACTGGCTGGGAAGCAAGAGGGCCGGCGGCCAGCGCGGCGAGGCCGAGCAGGAGCCAGGGGCGGGGCATCCCTGTGGTCAACCGGATCGCCGGGAGCGGCATTTCGGGAGTCTATGGGTTGACCGGGCCGCGGCGCAGCGTATGGCTACCGATCGGGAGCGTCGGGAGGCGCCGGCTGCAGCCGGATCACCAGCCCTTCGACGTGTTCGCCCGGCGTGATGTTCAGAGGAATCTGAACGTCCTCGTAGCCGTCGTGAGTGATCCACAGGCGGTCGGCGTTCGCACCCAGCTCGAGCGTGAACTGGCCTGCGGCTTCACTGAGAACAGAGCTGGCTCCGACGAGTAGACCGCCTCCCCCGCCCGCGGCGATCGCGCCGATCGTCGCGGCGTCGGCGGCCATCAGGCTGACCCAGTCGAGTGGGTGGCCGGTCTCGGCGTCGACGACGATGCCGGTGAGGGTCGCCGCGGCCGATTCCATCTGAATGCGGACGCCTTCGAGGTCCGTCTGCAGATCGATCGACTGGTACTGCGTGCCACTGAAGTCCGGCCGGCGGATGACCACCTGATTCGGGCCGGGCATGAGCCCTTCCAGCGCGAAGCGGCCTTCCCGGTCGGTCCTCGTGGACTGTTCCCCAACCGACAAACGCGCTCCGCTCAATGGCGCACCGCCTTCGTGGACCTGCCCGGACAGGCGCAGCCCGCGCTCGAACGGCAACTCGACGAAGACTTCGGCCGTACCCCGTTCGATCGTCACGCTGCGTTCGACCGTCCTCTCCCGATCGCCCTTTCTCGCTTCGATGTGCCATGTCCCCGGGCCGATTCCCCGTACCGAGAAGTTCCCCTCGGTGTCCCTCGTGGCGTCGCGGAGACGGGGCCCCTTCCACGCGGTAACCCGCACCTGGTTGAGGTCGGAAGGCGACAGCCCGGTTACGGCGGCGACGATCGAGGCTTCCGGCTCCAGCACGATCTCGATGCCTTCTACGGCGTCGTCGCGGATCTCGATCGGGTCTTCCGGACCGCCGTCCGCGTAGCCGGGCGCGCGCGCCGTGAGGATGTAGGGGCGGGGTTCGAGGCCAGTGAGGCGAAAGGCGCCGTTCCAGTCGGAGACGGTGTTTGTGCTGTGCCACTCCACGTCGGAGGAGTAGTCGGTTTCGGCCGCCACGGTCGCCAGGGGCAACGGAGTGCCTTGGTACGAGCGCACCGTGCCGCGGAGCTCCAGACCGCGCCGAAGCTCGAACCGAACCTCGTTGTCGCCCGGCTCGAGCCGCACTTGCCGCGACTCGTCGCGGAGTGTCTCGTGGCTGACCGTGACCGTTACGGTTTCGGGCGTGATGTCGATCACCGCCCGTCCGCTGCCGTCCGTTTCTCCGTAGCTGGTCGAGAAAGGCTCTCCTGGTGCTTCCACGTCAATCTGCGCGTCGGCCACCGGCTCGCCGACGTCCGTCACGACGGTGACGATCAGCCGGTCCCTGGTCCGCAGGACGAGTTCGATCCCCCGTTCTCCGCCGGGAATCAACTCGATCCCGTCTAGCTTCGCCCCCTCCGGTCCCCTGCTTGCCTCGGCCGACCAGGTGCCGGCCGCGAGACCGTCGAACCGGAACCGGCCGTCCCGGTCCGTCACCTGCTCGGGGAGCGTGTCGACGGCGTCCCACAGGCGTGGGTCGACATCGCTGCTGTAGTCGACTTCGAACCAAAGGTAGACGGGAACGCCGGCAGCACCGCTACCACCGTTGTCGAGGACGCGGCCGGCAATGGAGGCACCGGGTCTGAGTTCGATCAGGACCGGGTCGGCGTGGTCGACGCGTATGTTCGGCTCGACGTGGGCTGGGTAGCCGCTAGCCTCGACGCCAAGGTCGGCGAGAACCGAGGAGAATCCTCTGAGCCGGAATCGGCCTTCCGCGTCGGTTGTGGCCGTTCTGGTCGGGGCTTCGTACCGATCTCGTTCGTGGGCCTGAATGGTCGCGCGGCTGACCGGCGCTCCACCGGGGTCCGTGACGATGCCGTGGATCGCTCCGCCGGCTGCGAGCGTGAGATCGCCGAGATCGAAGTCCGACTCGCCGGCCGGGATCTCGACGCGGGAGGGCGGCCGATGGGCGTAGTCGGCGTGGCTGACGAGGAGTTCGTAGGCGCCTGGTCCGGTGTCGGGGAGTGCGAAGACGCCCCGACCGTCGGTTGCGGCGGCTCCGGCCGGGACTTCGAGCCCGGACCGGAAGTCGGACTGATCGAGAGTCCAGAGCAGCGAGACCTGAGCCTCGGCCACCGAGTCTCCGTCGGAATCGACGACCGAGCCGAGGACGCGCCTGCCCTTACTCAGGACGAGATGAACGGGGTCGACGGGAATGCCCGGTTCAAAAGGAGGCAGGTCGAGGACGGTAGGAGCGTAGCCCGCCGCTCGCGCGGTCAAACGGTGCGTTTGTCCGTACAGGACCTCCTCCACCCGGAAAGAGCCGTCGGAGCCTGAAATGGCCGGAGTGGATGAGAACGAGAAGCTGGGCGGGACGTCGGCGCCGCGAGGTTCGGCCCGGATGCTGGTGCCGGCAACGGGTTGATGGGCGTCGTCCGTGACCAGGCCCCGGATCGGTGCTGAAGGCGTCAGCCCGATCCGCACTTCTTCCCGGTTGGACAGGTCCGCAGAGTTGATGTCGATTTGTTCGGGAAGGAAACCGGTTGCCGTCGCCTGCAGATACACCGATCGACTGGTGGGACGGGTGCTCAGGTCGAAGGCGCCGTTGGCGTTGCTGAACACGTGGTGACCGGGGAAGGACTGGACCCAAATCGCTGCGCTTTGGATCGGCAGGCCCGACGCTGCGTCGACGATGCGGCCTGGAATCCGGACGGGCTCCTCGAGTCGCACGTCGATGACGTGCTCTCGTTGCTGCGACTCGCCCGGAATCGCCGCCGGGAGGGAAACCCGGGCGAATGCACCGTCGGCTGCTTCGACTTCCAGGGCGGTCTCCGCGCCAGGGGTCCGGCCGATGACCGCTTCGCCATTGCGGTCGGTGATGGCCAAGGGCGTGTCGAAGCCGGCGAGGGCGCCTGGCGTGCCGAGAGTCGCCAGGGCGTCCGAGGTATCGGCATTCATGGCTCTCTCGCGAGCGCTCTCGGTCCGGATGAGTACACCGGGCGCGGGGGCGCCGGTTGGATCGCGGACGCGCAGTCGGACACCCCGGTCTCGCTCCAGCCCCATCGCGGCGCGGCCGGATCGCGTCCTGTCCTTGCCGAGGACGAATCCGCTCGCCGAGACGACGACGGTTGCCTCCGCGGTCGGCATTGCGATGCGCGCGATTCCCTCTGCATCGGTGCGAGACGAGCCGGGATGGTGGGTTGGCAGAATGAACTGAGCCGACGGACGAGAGTAGTTCCCCGAGTTCAGTTCACGAGCCATCCGGTTGAGAACGCCAAGGGTGCGACGCGGGAACCAGATGCTGGGGTTTGCCACGACCAGTGCTCCCTCGATTGGCTGATTGTCCGCATCGAGCACCCGGACGGCGATGAGATGGCGATCGGGCACATCGATCGCGTTCGAGACCTGCGCACCCTTGAGTGGGAGCAGCTCGCCGTGCATCAGCGGGATGGCGTCACCCGGCTCGTTCGGCGGCGTCGAGCGCCCGAACTCCAGGCGGTAGGGACCGGCCGCGGGCGCCGAGAGGAAGAAGGCACCGTCCGCGTCGGAGCGGACCCGATCGACCGCTTCCGGCAGCGCGTCCGAGTGGCCGAGAACGTACAGATCCGCTTCGAAGGCGCTCGGATACGGTCGCAGAACGACCTCGATGTCGGCGGCGGGAGCGCCGCGTTCGTCGACAACGGCGCCGAGGATCGTGCTGGGCGAGTGGGCGGGCTGGGCGGCGAGGGGGCCGGCGGCGAGTCCGACGAGGCCGGCTACGCCGAGGCACAGCAGTAGCTGGGGCATGTCCGAGTGCAACCCGCACCGGCGACAGGTCATTCCGGGGTTCCGGCCTCGAAAGCGGCCGCGATGCCGAGCGTGATTCGATCGCTGCCCCGGGAAGTCACGATCTGCAGGCCTACCGGCAGACCGGACGGTCCGACGCCACCCGGCACTGAGATCGCCGGACAGCCGGTCACGGTGATCGAGTAGCAGGAGGCCATCCAGTCCGTGTAGCTCGTCATCGGCTGACCTTCGATCTCCGCGGGGTAGGGCTGGTCGACGTCGAAGGGCAGCACCTGGACTGTCGGCAGCAGCAGGGCGTCGTAGTGCTCGAAGAACTCGACCACGCGGCAGTGGAGGCGGGTGCGCTCCGCCTGAGCGGTCGCGATGTCCGGGCCGGTGAGCGCCAGACCGCGTTCGATCTCCTCGATCACGGTGTCCTTCATCTGGTCGCGGTGCCCGGGGAACAGCGGCCCCAGCTTGTCGGCGAACAGGTTGGCGCGCAGGGTGCGGAAGATGTTGCCGGCGCCCGACAGGTCGGGCGCGGCTTCCTCGACCTCGGCGCCCAGGTCCCGGAACACCGGCAGGGCCGCTTCGCAGACCTCGACGACCTCCCGTTCGACCGGGTAGCGGCCGAGGTTGGGAGTCCAGGCGAGGCGCAGTTCGCGGAGGTCGAGCGGCTCTACCGGGTGGAAGGGCCTGGAGGGACGGCCGAGCGAGATCGGATCCCGCGGGTCCGGTCCGGCGATCACCGAGAAGAAGAGCGCCGCGTCGGCGACGTTTCTTCCCATCGGCCCGAGCACGGCGAGATCGTCCCAGCCCTGCTCGGGCGGCACCCGGGGCACGCGCCCCGGTGTCGGCCGGAAGCCGACCACGCCGCAGAAACTGGCCGGGTTGCGGAGCGAGCCGCCGAGGTCGCTACCGTCGGCGATGGGAAGCATGCGGCTCGCGAGCGCGGCAGCCGCACCGCCGCTCGAACCGCCGCAGGTGCGGGCGGGATCCCAGGGATTGCGTGTCTTGCCGAAGACGGGGTTGAAGGTCTGCGACCCGGCGCCGAACTCAGGCGTGTTCGTCTTGCCGATGACGACGGCCCCCGCGTCGCGGATCCGATCGACGATCAGGGCGTCGAAGTCGGGGACGTTGTCCGCGAAGATCGGCGAGCCGAAGGTGGTGCGGATGTCCTTCGTCGGTACCAGGTCCTTGACCGCGGTTGGCAGGCCGAACAGCGGCTTCGCGGCGGCGGCTTCCGGATCGCGGCGACGCAGGTCGTCGGCGGCCCGCGCCTGCTCGAACGCGTGGTCGCGGTCGAGGGTGCAGATCGCGTTGAGCTCGGGGTTGCGCCGGTCGATCCAGTCGAGGTGCGTTTCCAGAACCTCGCCCGCCGAGACCTCGCCGCGTGCCAGAAGCCCGGCGAGGTCGACGGCGGTGCGGGAGCACAGGTCGGGGGCCCCGGATGCGGGCCAGAAGGCCCGCGCACCCAGAGCATCGCCGGCGGCATGGCTGCCAGGCCTTGCTGTCATCGAGGCGATAGCGCTCGCGTCCCTGAGGCTCTCCTCGTCACTCGGCGCCGGTGCTCGCGCCGCCTCCACCTGTCACATGCTCGGCGAGGAAGGCGCGGATGACCCGGAAGATCTCCTGCTGCTCGTCGGGCGTGAAGTTGCCATGTCCCTTGCCCGGCACGGTGTGGATCTTGTTCACGACGCCTGCCTTGTCCAGCTTGGCGTGCAGGTCGAGGGCGTGCTGGTAGGGCACGATGTTGTCAACGTCGCCGTGGATCGTCAGGATCGGCGGCAGTCCGGACCGGACGTAGGTGAGCGGCGACACGCGCTTGGCGAGTTCCATGCGGTCGCTGCGGGAGCCCATCCAGGCGACCGCATAGCTCTTCGCGTTGACGCCCTCGAGCAGGTCGCCGACGTCGGTGATCCCGAACCAGTTGACGATGGCGGCGACCGGCATTTCGTACTCGTCGGCGGCGGCCCAGCCCGGACGGTCCGCGTCGCGGCCCGGGCAGAGCCGGTCGAGACCGGCGGAGGCCGGCAGCATGCCCGTCGTCAGCGACAGGTGACCGCCGGCCGAGGCGCCGGTGACGACCAGGCGGGAGGTGTCGATGTTGTAGTCCTCGGCGTTCTCGTAGACCCAGCGCAGCGCACAGCGGCAGTCCTCGACGGCGCCGGGCGCGAGGGCGTTCCGGCCCAACCTGTACTCGACGTTGACCACCGCCCAGCCCATCTCGAGATAGGGGAGTGCCCGCAGCACGCTGGACTCCTTGGTGCCGCCGACCCAGCCGCCGCCGTGGATGTAGATCAGGGTGGGCACCGGGCCCTGGCCGCGTGGGGTCATCACGTCCAGCTTGGACTCATAGCCGTCAGCCGTCAGGTAGGTGATGTTCGGAGCGACGCGGTAGCGGCTCATGATGTCGACCGTCACCGACTCGCCATCCTGAGCGAAGGCGGGGACCGATGGCGTGAAGAGCAGAGCGCCGATGGCGATGGCCGCCGCGACCGCGGCGCTGCGCGAGGTTCGGCTGAGTCGAGTCACTGTGGACCTCCCTTGTTGGATCGGGATTCTGTTGATGAGGACGAAGTGTAGCGATCAGGCGACGATGCCGCGGCCACGGTAGTCGGCGATCTCGTCGGCGAAGAGCCCGAGGACGTCGGTGAGGACGACGTCGGTGTGCTCGCCGAGCAGGGGCGCCCGGCGAGGGCTGAGGTCGTGGCCTTCGATACGGAACGGCGGACCGACGAGTTCCAGGTCGCCCCACTCCGGGTGCTTGACGGTGGCGAAGGAGCCCCGGGCTTGGAGGTGAGGGTCGGCATACAGATCCCGGGCATCGCGCGACGGAGCGGCGGCGACGCGGGCCCGCAGGAGTTCGCGGGCCAGCCAGTCACGGTCCCGCTCCCTGGTCCAGGCGCCGACAATCGCGTCGAGTTCCGTTTCGTTCTGCTTCCTGGCCGCTGCGGTTGCGAACCGGGAGTCCTCGGCCAGCTCAGGCCGGCCCATCGTCGCCGCGAGCCGGGCGAACTCCTCGTCGTTGTGAACCTCGAGGGCCAGCCAGCGGTCGATGCCCCAGCAGCGATAGACGCCGTGCGGCGCCGAGTAGCGGTGCGAGTTGCCAGCGCGCTCCGGGATCTCGCCGGTCATCTCGTACTCGAGCAGGACCTCGCCGAGGATCGAACTCACGCCCTCGCACTGCGAGTAGTCGATGAACTGGCCTTCGCCGGTGCGACCGCGGTGATGCAGTGCGGCGACGATCGAGAAGGCGAGTGTGATCGCGTTCATCAGATCGACATCGCCGCCGCTGTGGGTCGGGTGATCGTCCGGGTAGCCGGAGATCCAGGCCCCGCCGGCCACGCCCTGGTGGACCATCGCATAGCCGAGATACTCGGTTTCCGGGCCGCCGTGGCCGCGGCCCGACGAGGAGGCGACGACCAGTGCCGGATTCGCACGGCGCAGGTTTTCGTAGTCGAGGCCGAGCTTGACCATGGCGCCGGGACGCATGTTGTCGTAGATCACGTCGCACTCGCCGGCGAGGCGCAGGGCGAGTTCGCGGCCTTCCGACTGTGACAGGTCGAGCGCCAGCGACCGCTTGTTCAGGTTCATCGTGTTGAACGCCATGCCCGCGTCCTGGCCGATCTTCAGCGGCGCCTCCTCGGCACGGGGCCAGACCACCGAGCGGCGGGTCAGGTCGAGGCGCTTGGGTCCCTCGACCTTGATCACTTCGGCGCCCAGGGTCGAGAGGAGGACGCCGGCGTAGGGGCCGGCCCACACCCAGGCGAACTCGGCCACCCGAATGCCCTCGAGCGGGAGCTTGCGGGCAACGGGATCGGCGGGCGGGACGCGTCCGGCCGGATTGCCGTTGCCGGCCGTCGAGACCTCGGCGCGGACCTCGTTCGAATGCTCGCCGAGCCGCGGCGCCGGGCGCGAAACACGGGGCGGCGACCCGGCCATCCGGTACGGCCAGCCGGCGTAGCGGCGTTTCCCGGCACGGGAGTGGTTCACCTCGACGAAGTAGTCGCGGGCCAGGTACTGCTGGTAGTCCATCACGTCCGCGGCGTCGTGGATCGGTCCGACCGGGATGCCGAGTTTGGCGGCGCGGTGGTAGAGATCGTCGCGTTTCTGTTCGAGGGCCCAGGCGTCGACCTCGGGAGCGATGTCCATCAGGTGGTGGCTGCGGTAGGCCATGTCCTTCCACTCGTCGCCCTGGCACCACTCGGGATTGCCCATCAGCTCGCGGAAGAGCTCGAAGTGGTGATCGTCGAAGGCGTTCAGGATGACGTAGCCGTCACTGGTCTTCAGCCTGCCCATGGCCGGTGGCCGATCCGGCACCCGTGACCAGGTCGTCCCGTGGTAGCGGGCGCTGGCCGCGAGCGGCGCCACCATGCTGATCATCACGTCCTGAATCGAGACGTCGACCCGGGCGCCGCCGCCGTGGCCGCGCTCGTAGAGCTGAGCGGCGACCGCCAGCGCGGTCACCAGGCCGGCGTGGTACCCGGCCTGATGGCCGCCCAGGGCGACCGGCGCGCGGTCGATGTCGCGGGACCGGGCCGGCATCTGGTTGACCAGTCCACCGCCGTGCGTGAGCGTGAGCTCGCCGGCGGGCGCCCCGGAGCGGGGTCCCGAGAGGCCATACGGCGTGACCGCCGCGACGATCAGATCGGCCGGTGTTTCGACCGGCGGTTCGCGGTCGACAACCAGGGCGTCGGCGGTCCGGAGCAGGCTGTCGAGGGCCGCGCGATCGGCGTCGTCGTCCAGGTCGAGGACGACGCCGCGTTTGCTCGTGTTGCAGTAGAGGAACAGCGGCGAGCCTTCCGGATCGGAGCCGTTCGCCCGGCGGGTGTGGTCGCCCGCGGGCGGTTCGACCTTGATCACGTCGGCACCAAGGTCGGCGAGCAGCTTGCCGCAGTACGGGCCGGCGACACCCTCCGCGAGTTCGACGATCCTGAGCCCGGCGAAGGGGGCCGGTTCCGAGGCGTTCGGTGGAGTCATCGGAGCTTGTAGGCCTCCCTCGCGGATCGCAGCCAGTCGTGCTGGTCCTTGTCGCCGAAGTAGTAGAAGACGGCGCCGTTCGGCAGCATGAGGACGCCGATGCCGCCGTAGCCGAGCATCTGCCGCACCCAGACCTGCTTCGTGCCGGTGCCGTCGGTGACCTGGATCTGCCGCGACCAGATCGAGTTGTTGTACTTGTTCGGGTGGCCGTTGTGGACGGCGTCCAGGCCCGGATCGTCCGCGTCTTCCTGCATCGCGGCGGCCACCATGCCCGGATGGAGCACCTGCCGGTCGCCGATCCGGCCGCGCTGGACGTTCAGCAGGTTGGCGATCTTCAGGATGTCGTCCGGGGTCCAGAACATGCCGTAGCCGCCGAAGACGTAGCCGTCGGCCCGGTTGTCCGTGCGCAGCGACTGGAGCGCTCCGGCGGAGAGACCCAGCGGCCGGTAGACCTCGGTGGCCAGGAACTCCAGCAGGTCGGCGGGCTCCTTTGGCGAGGCCCCCGCTTCCTGGCCCAGGTACCCGCTCATGGCCACGGACAGCAGAAACGCGTCCGTCGTGTGGTACACCCAGCGCTTGCCCGGCGGCTCCATCGTCGGGTAGGCGAGGGCGCCCCGCAGCTTGCGGTTCCGGTGCTCCGGCACGAAGAAGTTCAGCTCGGTCGTCGAGTTCTTTTCGTCGTCCTGGTTGCCCGTGTCCCAGTAGTGGCCGGTCGCCATGTCGAGGGCGTGCTCGAAGGTCACGCCGTGGAAGCTGCCCCTGGGTGGCTTGGGCACGTAGTCCCTGAGTTCGAGTTCGGTCACCTCGAAACCGTCCCTCTGCGCCAGCCGCATCAGCGCGACGGCGCCGACGGCGGTCTTGGCAGTGGAGTAGGACGGCAGGCGGATCTGCTCGGGATACGGGTAGTCACCGTAGCGGGTGTGGACCGGGCCCTGGTAGTGGACCCCGCCGAAGGCGACGCCGAAGGCGGTGAGGTGCTCGCGGTCGAAGCCGCCGCCGAACGCCTGAGGGTAGACCTGGGCGCGCGGGTAGTCGTCCCGGACCCGTTCGATCGGCCGGACGGGGAGCCGGGAGGCTGCTTCGGCGGCGTAGGCCGCGAGCACAGCCCCTGCCTCGGGCGGCTCGCCGGAGGTGAAGCGGGTGGGGCCCGCGTTCCAGAGGTCGAACTTGAAGTACTTGCAGGTCTCCTGAGTGGCCTGGAAGGCCGCCGGCGAAGTGGCGCCGCCGTCGAACAGGAAGGACACGACACCGTGGTAGGCGCAGTTCTGGTTGCGCTCGACCAGTGTGATCGGCAACGAGGCCCGGCTTCTGCCGCCGTCGCCGTTCTCGCTCCAGATCCGGCCCGGTCCGACGATGACGTTCCAGTAGGCGTCGCCGGTGTAGCGGAGCGCCCGGTTGGCGGGCACCAGGTGGGAGCCACTCTGGACCAGGGCGACATCGAGCCGCGGAATGCGGCGCAGGGCGGAGACGATCGGCGGCTCATCCGCCCGCAGGTAGGTGTCGTGGTGGACTGTCCAGGAGGCTCCGCCGCCGCCGAAGAGCTGCAGCGTGCCTCGCATCTCGTGGCGCGGCGGTGCGGCGTTCTCGGGCAGGCCAAAGGCCGCGTTGTCGACGGGAGTCGGATGCTCACCGGCCAGGAGCTGGGATGCCGGCAGCGCGGTCCGCGCGACGTCACCCGAGCCTGCGAGGGGGTCGCCGGGCAGGTCGCCGGCCGCCGTCGCGGGCTGGACGGCGGTGGCGCAGACGGTCCAGAGCAGGGCCGCGACTCGGGTCATGGCGGCTGATGGTAGCTTGCCGGCGTGACCCGGATGCGGCGCCTGCCATGTACGTCCACCTGATCGACGGCACCTACGAGCTCTTCCGCCACCACTTCGGCGCGCCGAGCTACCAGAACGAGGACGGGCTCGAGGTGGGGGCGGTGCGTGGCGTCGTCTTCTCCGTGCTCGGCATGCTCCGCGATGGTGCGACCCACGTAGCGGTGGCCACCGACCAGGTGATCGAGTCGTTTCGGAACGAGATGTGGCCCGGCTACAAGACCGGCGAGGGGATCGAACCGGAGCTGCTGGCCCAGTTCCCGCTGCTCGAGGAGGCGCTCGCCGCTCTCGGGGTCACGGTCTGGCCGATGGTCGAGCACGAGGCCGACGACGGGCTTGCCAGCGGCGCGGCGATGGCGGCCGCGGACGAGCGGGTCGTCGAGGTCCGCATCTGCACGCCGGACAAGGACCTGGCCCAGTGTGTCGACGCCGGTCGGGGCGGCAAGACGGTGCAGGTGGACCGCCGCCGCGGTCTGCGCTGGGAGGCCGACGGCATCCGCGAGAAGTTCGGTGTCGAGCCCGAGTCGATCCCGGACTATCTGGCGCTGGTCGGCGACAGCGCCGACGGTTTCCCGGGTCTCCGCGGCTGGGGCGCCAAGTCGACGGCGGCGGTGCTCGCTCACTACCTCCACCTGGAGCACATCCCGGATGAGCCGTGGAAATGGGCCGTGAAGGTGCGCGGACGGGACCGACTGGCGGCGACGCTGCGCGAGGAGCGGGCGTCGGCGGAGCTGTTCCGGGAGCTTGCGACCCTGGTTCGGGACGCGCCGGTCAGCGCTTCCGTCGACGAACTCCACTGGCGCGGGCCTCGGCCCGAGCTGGCCGCGGTGGCTGGACGACTGGCTGCGCCCGGCCTGGTCCAGCAGGCGGAGCGGGTGGCGGCGGACTCGACGTAGCGCCCCGAAACGCCTCGCAGGCTCGGTGTTTCGGCCCATCCCGTCCGCTCCTAGGGGCTTGCGCCGCAAGCTCACCCGTAGCGCTCTGCGGCGCAAGCCCCTAGGATCCGCTTCGTTGTGAAGCTGATCGACAAGCTGCGCTCGGCGATCGCCGACGAGCGGCCCTTCTACTCGTTCGAGTACTTCCCGCCCAAGACGGAGGCCGGGATCGAGAATCTCTACGCGCGCATCGAGCGCATGGGGCGGCTGGAGCCGGCGTTCGTCGACGTGACCTGGGGCGCCGGGGGCAGCACGGCGGAGTTGACGTTCGAGCTGGCGAACACGATCGAGAACGTGCTCGGACTCGAAACGATGATGCACCTGACGTGCACGAACATGCCGCGGCGCCGGATCGCGGCGGTGCTGGACGACTGCCGCGCGCGCGGCATCGGCAACATCCTGGCGCTGCGCGGGGATCCGCCCCGCGGCCGTGGCGCCTGGTCGCCGATCGCCGACGGCTTCTCGCACGCCTCGGACCTGGTGCGGTTCATCCGCGAGGAGCATGGAGATCACTTCGGGATCTGCGTCGGCGGCTACCCGGAAGGTCACCCGGAGGCCCCGAGCCGGGGGCGCGATCTCGATCATCTCGCCGCCAAGGTGGAGACCGGCGCCGATTTCGTGATCACGCAGATGTTCTACGAGCCGGAGCTGTACTTCCGCTTCCTGGAGGATTGCCGGGACCGGGGCATCGACTGTCCGATCGTTCCCGGACTGGCGCCCATCAACGGCTACCAGTCCTTTCTGCGGATCACCGGGTTTGGCGCCAGCGCGCCGCCCGAGATCGTCAGCGAGATCGAGGCGCGCCGTTTCCACGACGCCTCGGTCCGCGAGTACGGCCAGGATCTGCTGACCGACATCTGCCGCCGCCTGCTCGACGGCGGCGCCCCCGGGCTTCACTTCTACACGTTGAACCTTGAGCGATCGGTGCAGGTCATCCTGGACCGGCTGGGCATCGTGCCGGAGCGGGTCGAGCGGGTTCTTCCGTGGCGGAGCGCGACGGCCGTCGGGCGCCCGAAGGAGGATGTCCGTCCGATCTTCTGGGCCAACCGGCCGAAGAGCTATCTCGCCCGCACCCAGGACTGGGACGAGTTTCCGAACGGTCGCTGGGGCGATGCCGGCTCACCCGCGTTCGGCGATCTCGGCGATCACCATCTCGCGTTTCGACCGATCAGCGCCGATCTGGCCCGTGAGCGGTGGGGCCGCGAATTGCACTCCATCGACCAGGTGCGGGAGGTGTTCGCGGGGTTCTGCCGCGGCGACGTCGACGGGATTCCCTGGTATGACTGGCCGTTGGACCTGGAGAGCGAACCGCTGCGCAACGCCCTGGTGCGGCTGAACCTGGCGGGGCTGCTGACGATCAACTCGCAGCCGCGGGTGAACGGCGCTCCGTCCGACGACCCCGCCGTCGGCTGGGGCGGTGCCGGTGGCCGCGTGTACCAGAAGGCCTATCTGGAGTTCTTCGTGGCGCCGGAGCAGGTGTCGCCGCTACTGGCCGCACTGGACCGGAAGCCGAGCCTGACGTACCACGCGATCGATCGGTCCGGTACGGCCTACAGCAACTGCGACACGGTAAACGCAGTTACCTGGGGCGTGTTCCCGGGTGAGGAGGTCCGCCAGCCGACGATCGTCGACCCGCGCTCGTTCGAGGTCTGGAAGGACGAGGCCTTTGACCTGTGGCTGTCCTCCTGGGCGGCCGTGTACGAAGAAGGCAGTGAATCGCGGCGCCTGTTACAGCGCATCCACGACACGTACTTCCTGGTCAACGTGGTCGACAACGACTACATCGACGGCGACCTGCTGGCCTACCTGATCGAGGCCGCTCAGGCCGACGAGCCGCCGTCCATGACGATTGTCGCCCCCGTCACGTAGCTGCCCATCTTCGACGCCAGAAACACCGCCGCCCCCGCGATTTCGTTCGGCTGCGCGTGCCGGCCGACCGGCGTCCGGCTGGCGATCGCCTGCCGCTTCTCCTCGGAGTCGACGAGCACGCTGGCGAAGTAGGTCTCGACCACGCCGGGAGCGATCGCGTTGACCCGGATGCCGAACTGGCCGAGCTCCTTGGCCCAGCCGCGGGTCATGTTGAGCACGGCCGCCTTGGTCAGCGCGTAGGTCAGTTCGTTCGGGCCGGGGCGCAGGCCGGCGATCGAGGCGACGCTGATCACGTTGCCCGATCCCTGCTTCTTCATCAGGCGCGCGGCCTGCTGGATGTGGACGAAGTAGCCCTTGAGATTCACTTCGAGGGTCTTGTCGAAGGCCCATTCCGGCATGTCGATGGCGGGCCCGAAGTACGGGTTCGTGGCGGCGTTGTTGACCAGGATGTCGAGCCGCCCGAACTCGCTCTCGATGCGCTCGAACAGGCCCGCGATCTGTTCGACGTTACCGGCGTGACAGGCGATCGGCACCGCCTTGCCACCGTCGGCCTCGATCGACTCGGCGACCTGGTCCAATCCTTCCTGCTTCCGCGACGCGAGGATGACGGTCGCGCCCTGCTCGGCGAAGCCGCGGGCGATCGCCTCGCCGATGCCGCGCGAGGCGCCGGTTACGAGTGCGATCTGGTCGGTGAGGCTGAAGTCGAGGATGGGCATGGGCTGCGTCTCCAGGGTCGTGTTCGGTACGGAATCGGCGCGTGAGCATACGACGGTCGCCGCTGTTTCGGACGGCTGCTAGCGTCGCGCGGCGGTGGCCGATCCTCCCTGCTCCGACCTGCGCGTGATCGAGGTCGCCGGCTCGCCCGCCGGCGCGTATGCGGCGCGGCTGCTGGCGCTGTGCGGCGCCGACGTGCTGCGGATCGAGCCGCCTGACGGCGATCCGTGGCGCGAAGTGGGGGAGCGCTGGCGGGACGTCGGGGCGGAGTACGCGTACCTCAACCTGGGCAAGCGAGCGGCGCGGTTGCGGCCGAGCGCGGATGGGGGTCGGGCGCAGGTCCTGGAGCTGGTCGAGCGCTCGGGCGCGGACGTGATCATCGAGAGTGGCGCGCCAGGTCCGCTCGAACCTCTGATCGACGAGGCGGATGCGCCGCACGCCGTGTTGTTGCGGATCTCGCCGTTCGGCCTGGGGGCCGGTGGGCGCGATGTGTGGTCCGAGACGGGGCCGCCGCGGTCGAACGAGTTCACCGACGACGCCTGGTCTGGGCACACCTTCCTCAACGGCAGGGCGGATCGGGAGCCGATCGCGCGGCCCGGCCTCCACGCGCACTGCCAGGCGGGAGCACACGCGGCGATCGGCGGGCTGGCCGCGCTTCTGGCGCGGTCCCGGATCGGCCGCGGCCAGACGGTCGACGTATCCCACGTCGAGGGCCTCGCCGCGATGCACCAGTACACGACGGTCATGTGGACGCAGGCCCGACACGTGCTCCCCCGCGTCGGCAACACGCAGGGCGGCCCATGGCACCCGATCGGCGTCTACCGGTGCAAGGACGGGTACGTGTTCCTGGCGATGCCGAGCTGGGAGATGGTCCGCCCGTTCCTTCTGGCCGCCGGTCTCGACGCGGTGGTGGAGGATGCGCGCTTCGTCCGGGACGTTGACCGCGCTCACCACCGGCTCGAGTTCGACCGCGCGATCGAGCCGTGGCTCCTGGCTCACACGACGGCGGAGATCATCGAGCTGGGCGTGCGGGCACGGGTGCCGATCGGTCCGATCCACGACGCACTGGGAGTGCTCGAGGATCCGCACTTCCGGGCGCGGGAGTTTTTCGTGCCGATCGATGGCGCGGAGGGGCCGCTCGTGCCCCGCGGACCGTTCGTGCTCGACGGGAAAGCGCTGGTGCTTTCGCTGGGCGATGCGACTATCGGACCGGCGCCGCTGCTGGACGACGCGCCGGCGTGGTCGTCGCCGGGCGGCTCGGCAGGCGAGGGGGACGCCGCGCTCGACCGCGGCCCGCTCCAGGGCGTCCGCGTTCTCGACCTGACCCGGGTGTGGGCGGGGCCGTTGGCGACCCGAATTCTGGGCGACCTCGGGGCCGACGTGATCAAGGTCGAGGCGGCGTGGTCGCGGGGTCCGGCGACGCGGCCTGCCCGCGATGGGGCACTGAGCCACCTGTTCCCGGAGGACGATGTCGGCGAGCGGCCGTTCAACCGGAGTGCGGCGTTCAACAAGATGAACCGCAACAAGCGGTCGCTGACCCTGGAGCTGGACGATCCCGAGGCGAAGCGGCTGTTCGAGAGGATGGTCGAGCGGGCGGACGTCGTCTGCGACAACTTCAGTCCCCGGGTCATGCCGAAGCTGGGGCTCGACGCGGATCGGTTGCGCGAGATCAATCCACGGGTGGTCGCGGTCGCGATGCCGGGTTTCGGCCACTCGGGGCCCTACCGCGACCGGCTGGCGTACGGTCCGTTGATCGAGGCGTCGATGGGGCTGACATCCCACATCGGCTATCGCGGCGGTCCGCCGTGCCGATCCGGCGTCGCCTGGCCTGATCCGGTGACCGCGCTCCATACCGTGGTCGGAACGCTGGCCATGCTGTACCGGCGCTCCCGTTCGCCGGAAGGTGCCGGCGGGACCGTCGAGACGCCCATGGTCGAGGCGACGGCGACGACCTTCGGCGACAGCATCCTCACCGCGCAGCTTCGCGGATCGGCCGAGCCGCGGCGCGGCAACAGGCATCCGCGGCGGGCGCCCCAGGGTTGCTATCCGTGCGCTGGCGAGGATCGGTGGATCGCGATCAGCGTCGAGAGCGACCGGGAGTGGCGGGCGCTGTGCCGCATTTCCGGCTTGGCGCCGCGCTTCGCTTCGATGTCGCTCGAGCAGCGGCAGACGGAGGAGGACCGGATCGATGACCTGCTGGCGGACTGGACCCGTGACCAGGAGCGAGGCTCGCTGGTTGAAAGCCTGCATCGAGTGGGCGTGACTGCGGCGCCGGTCGCCGACGGTCGCGACCTGGCCGAGAATCAGTTCCTCGAGGCTCGCCGCTTCTGGGCCGAGGTCGATCACCCGGAGGTCGGCCGTCGCCGCTACCCGGGCCTGCCTATCCGGCTGAGCGCCACGCCCGCCACCTACCGTCGCGGCGCGCCCTGCCTGGGCGAGCACAATCGCGAAGTCCTGGTCGAGGTGCTGGGGTTCGAAGATATGCGAGTCGATGAGCTGGAACGGGCAGGTGTCCTGCGGGACACGCCGCCTGCGGGTGCGACGGGCCGGGGTGTGAAGAAGGACTGACGTAGGGTGGCACGGAATGAGACTCGACACTGTCCTCGAGGCCTGCCTCTACGTTGACGATCTGGACGCGGCCGAGGCCTTCTACACGGAGATCCTCGGACTCACTCTCCACTCGAAGCTCGAAGGGAGGCACGTCTTCTTCCGCTGCGGCAGCCAGATGATCCTGCTCTTCAACCCGGAGGCGACTGCCGATCCGGACTTGACCCCGCGGGGTCTTGGGCTCCACGGATCCCACGGCCCCGGTCATCTTGCCTTCGGTGTGTCGGAGGATGAGATCGACCTCTGGCGCTCTCGTCTCGAGAGCCATGGCGTACCGGTCGAACAGGAGATCGACTGGGGCGGCAGCCGGGGACGATCCATCTACTTTCGCGACCCGGACGGAAACAGCCTGGAGTTCGCGACGTCCGCGTTGTGGGGGTTGAGCGAGCCGTCAGGCCCCGCAGGCTCCTAGCCGCCCGTTTGCTCTGCCACTTCGCTCTCTTCAAGGCGCGCGCCGCGCAGCGTGTTCCCAAGGGAGTAGTTTCCCTCGTGGCAGGCGTACTCGTAGAGCTTGTCATCCGTCGCGGGCCAGGTGTACTCGACGGTGTAGGGCGCTTCCCAGTCGCCGTTCTCGACGGTGAATCGATAGAGCAAGGTCTGCGAATCCTCGAACGAAAACCGCTCGATGACGCGCTGATCGGCGGGGGGCGAGGGATCGCCGTAGAGGGCGAACGTCACCCAGTTCTCCTCCTGGAAGTTCGTCGTCTCGATGACGAGCGTCTCGCCCTCCCACCAGGCCACGGAATCGCCGGCCCGCGAGCGGTACCCGGGCGGCGCGTGGCGGGCCGCCTCCCTGGACGGGCTGATCGGGACGATCCGCGCGTAGTGCATCCACTCGATCAGGATCATCAGGTGGGTGTCGGTCTGCACCACCGTCTTCAGGTTGTTGTAGAACTTGGGGTAGATCGGGATCGTCCCCTCGAGCGAGAAGATGCAGCGGTCGGCGATCGACAGCGACTCCGGGTCGTCGTAGGGGCCGACCTCGCGATCGCGCCACCATGCCCTGCCCTGGTTCTGGAGGAAGAACCCGTAGACGCCTTCCCGGCGGGCCTTGCCGCGCTCGGTCAGGGGCGGGTAGCGGCCGTTCGGCGGGTCGACGATCAGGGAGGTGCGGTACTTGCCGCCGACCTTGACCGCCGAGGTGCCCCGGTCCATGAAGAAGTAGTTGTAGCCGCCGACGCTGGCGCCCGCGGGCGGGGCGTCGCGGTCCGGATCACTGGCCCGCGACGTGAGGTCGATCCTCGCTGCTTCCTGCGACCGGATCCGCTCCGCCTCGTCCTCGGTCAGGTGAAGGCGATGACCAAGTTCGGGGCTGCGCTCGATGGGCGTCAGGGTGCTGATGTCGTAGTTGCCGGAGAAATCGGGCTTTCCGCCGGACGTTCTGGGGATGCCGTCCGCCGCGGCGGCAGCGGCGATTCCGGTCGCGAGAGTGAAAGCGCATGCGACTCGGATGCTCCTCGAGATGCTCATCGGGCACCGCCGCTTTGGGCCGCGACCTGCCGTTCCTCGAGACGTGCTCCACGCAGGGTGTTGCCGGTCGCGTAGTTGCCCTCGTGGCAGGCGAATTCGTACAGCTTGTCGTCCGTCGCGGGCCAGGTGTACTCGCCACTGTAGGGCGTCTCCCAGTCTCCGCTCTCGAGCGTGAACCGGTAGAGGATGGTTTCCGCGTCCTGGAAGGAAAAGCGCTCGACGACATGCTGGTCGGCCGGCGGGGACGGCTCGCCGAACAGTGTCGTCGCGATCCACTTCTCTTCCAGGAAGTTCGTCGTGTCGACGACCAGGGTGTCGCCCTCCCACCAGGCGACCGAGTCGCCGGCGCGGGAGCGAATCTCGGGCGGCAGGTGTCTAGCTTCCTCCCTCGAGGCGCTGATCGGGATGACCCGCGCGTAGTGCATCCACTCGATCAGCACCATCAAGTGTGTGTCGGTCTGCACGATCGTCTTGATGTTGTTGTAGTTCTTGGGGTAGATCGGGATCGTCGCCTCGAGCGAGAACAGGCAGCGGTCGGCGATCGACAGCGACTCCGGGCCGTCGTAGGGACCGACTACGCGGTCGCGCCACCACGCCGGCCCGGTGTTCCGCTTCGAGAATCCGTAGAGTCCGTTTCGCCGCGCTTCTCCACGCTCGGTCAGGGGTGGAAAGCGGCCGTTCGGAGGGGTTACCAGCAGGGAGGTGCGGTACTTCCCGTCGACCCTGACCGCCGACGTGCCCCGGTCCATGAAGAAGTAGTTGTAGCCGCCGACGCTGCCGCCGACCGGAGGCGCTGTCCGATCAGGATCGCTCGCCTGCGACCTGGTTTCGATGTTGCGAGCCTCCCGCAGGCGGATCTCCTCGGCTTCGGATTCCGTCAGGGTCAGGCGTTCGCCCAACTCGGTACTCCGCTGCACCGGCGTCAGCGAGCTGATGTCGTAGTTGCCGGAGAAGTCGGGTTTGCCGTTTGGGGTTCTGGGGATGTCGTCCCCTGCCGCGGCTCCGCCGGCGCCGACGGCGAGAGTGAGGATGAAGGCAATGCGGGTTCTTCCCTTGATGCTCATGCGAGCCCCTCCCAGCCGACTTCGTTCCATACGCGGGCCAGTTTAGAACGGCCTCCCTAGTCGCCCGGCACGTACCAGATCGGCGACGACCAGGCGCGCTCCTGGATCGTCGACGGCATGTCGGGATTCGGCTCGACGCCGGCGCGGAGCGCGTCCCAGGTCGACCAGCGGCAACTCGGGTTCTCCAGCACGCGGACGTAGTACACGGCATGCTTCGCGGCGTCGAAGTCCGGGTCGGTCCACAGGGCCGAGAGTTCGGCGGCGCCCAGATCCTGCGAGATGCTGCAGTCGGTCAGATCGACCGCTGCGCCGTTGTCCGGGCATCGGAGCGGTGCGCCGGACGGGACCCCGCCGTCGGCGCAGGCGATGTCGACGACCTGCTCACGCGGCTCGCCGCCTTCGACCCAGGCCTTGACCACCTGGAGGCGCTGGAGCGGCGCGCTGTCCGCGTCCCGCGCCGCCCAGACCAGGAAGCGCGGGCTCCGGCCCTCGTTCGCCACGAGATCGCCGCCCATCGGCACGCCGCCGTCGTAGGCGGCGGCGACCATCTCCGGGTCGGAGGTCAGGTCGTCCGCGTAGCCGTAGCCGGCGAAGAAACGGATGCGCATCCGCGGGCCGCTGGTCGCGAACGTCTCCTTGCGCCGGAAGGCCTCGTAGATCGAGTCGCGGGTGTTCTCCTCGGCCCAGACGCCGGCCAGACCCGAGCCGCCCCAGTACTTGAAGCTGTTCTGGGCGTACCGCTCACCGTCTTCGGTCGGTTCGTCGAGCGGCACCGAGCCGCGGCCCTGGCCGGTTCCGTCGCCGACGCCGACCTTGCCGTGGAAGTTGTCCTCCTCCGGCGTGCCGGCCGAGTTGTGGGTGTCGGTCGCGCCGACCACGCCGAAACGGAACGGATTGAAGCCCTGTGTTTCCTGAAGCACGAGACCGTTCAGGTAGGCCTCGCGAACGTAGCTGCCCTTCGGTTCGCTGTAGAGCGTGGTGGCGATCCGGTAGGGGAAGATCTCGAACTCGCCCCACTCGTCGTTCGGCGACAGCAGCGGATGGGTTTCCGAGGTGCCCTTGACCTGGGTCATCTCGACCAGGGGCTCGTTGCGCATCCTCAGGTCGGCGTACGCGGCGTCGAGGGGTTCACCGCCCACCGTCTCCAGCTTGAACATGTGGCCGTTGCTGCCGTTCGAGTTGTGCGGAATGGCGAGGCCCTCGATGTCTGCCTCACGCAGGCCGTCGAGCCAGCGCCAGAGGTCTTCGGGGTTCCGCGAATCGGTCGAGGCGAACGGCTTGGGCGGCACGTTGCTCCCCTTGAAGATGACGTTGCGGTGCAGGTTGCCTCGGTCGTCCGACGAGGTCGTGTACTCGTAGCCGACGAAGGTCGTGAAGTTGCCCGGGTCGTTGTGGGCCTCCGCGGCATCGATGATCTCCTGCCACGCGGTGCGGGCGGCCAGGTCCACGGCGTCGGCCGGCAGCGCGGCGAACTCGCCGCTGCGCAGCCCCTGGATGGCACGGGCGAAGCCGCCGCCGCCTCGGAGATCCGCCCCGAGAGTCGTCTCGTAGAGGGCGCTCCCGGTGTCGTCCATTGCCGGCATTGCGCCCAGGTACATGCCGTGGTCGGTCACGGCCTGGAAGTCGAACGCTCCGCTCTGGAGCTGGAGCTGCTGGCCACTCGGATGGGGGATCGCCTCGCCCTTGGCGAAGCGGTAGGCATCGTCGGGACTCGTCCGGGTCTGGAACAGGTAGGCGTCGAACGAGAACCGGGTGTGGACGTGCAGGTCGCCGAAGTAGGCGTCCCGGAGCGGATTCGGCGCTGGCGCTTCGCCGGTCGCGAACGCGCCGCCGCCGGTGTCGTCGGCGCCTTGGGTGGAGCAGCCGAGCAGGGCGAGCGAGAAGAGAGCTGCCGAAACGAGAGCAGCGCGGGCAGGACGCATGACGATCTCCTTGGTGCAGGTTTTCGACGGACTAGGTTAGCGCGGGAGCGCGGGCGCCACGTAGCCGCGGAAGGCGCCTCGCCCGATCAGCGCGGCAACGCCCGCGATGTCGTCGGCGAGCGGCCGGTCCTCGGTGTACGGCGGCGAGATCGCACGCACCGTCGCGATCGCCTCCTCGATCGCGGTGGAACTCCGGTCCGGACGGCGGAACTCGATTCCCTGAGCCGCCGCGAGCAGTTCGATCGCGACGATGTTCTGCACGTTGTCCAGCATGTCGTGCAGCCGTCGTGCCCCGTGGGTCGCCATGCTGACGTGGTCCTCCTGGTTGGCGGAGGTCGGGATCGTGTCCACCGTCGCGGGATGGGCGAGGCACTTGTTCTCGGACACGAGGGCCGCGGCGGTCGTGCTGGCCATCATGAAGCCGCTGTTCAGGCCGCTGTTGCGGACCAGGAAGGCCGGCAACTGGCTGAGATTCGCGTCGATGAGGAGCGCCGTGCGGCGTTCGGACAGCGAGCCGATCTCGGCGACCGCGAGTGCCAGGTAGTCGGCGGCGATCGCGACCGGCTCCGCATGGAAGTTGCCGCCGGAGAGGATCTCTCCGGTGCTCGCGAAGACGAGCGGATTGTCGGTGACGGCGTTCGCTTCCGTCTCGAGAAGGCCGGAGACGTGGCGGAGCGCTTCCAGACAGGCGCCGGCGACCGGGGGCTGGCAGCGGATCGAGTAGGGGTCCTGCACCCGGTTGCACTTCAGGTGCGAGGCCCGGATCTCGCTTCCCTTCATCAGCTCCCGCAACGCGGTGGCGACGTCGGCCTGACCGGAATGCCCCCGCAGATCCTGGATTCGTCGGTCGAACGGGCCGTCGCTGCCCTTGGTCGCGTCGGTGGCCATCGCACCGGCCACCAGGGCCGCGGCCAGGACATTCTCGGCCCGGAAGACCGCGGCCAGCGCCAGCGCCGTCGACACCTGGGTGCCGTTCAGCAACGCAAGGCCCTCCTTCGGGCCCAACCGGATCGGTTCGATACCCGCCTCGGTCAGGGCTTCGAGCGCGGGGACCAGCCTGCCGCGGACGTGGGCCTCGCCCTCGCCGAGCAGCACGCGTGACAGATGGGCGAGCGGCGCGAGGTCTCCCGAGGCGCCGACCGAGCCCTGCGAGGGAATGCACGGGTAGATCTCGTGCTCCAGGAGCGCTCTCAGTGCGTCGACCAGTTCCAGTCGCACGCCGGAATGGCCGCGGGCAAGCGCCATCACCTTCAGCAGGATGACCAGCCGCACGACCTCGTCGCTCAGGTCGGCGCCGACGCCGGCGGCGTGGGAGCGAACCAGGTTCTCCTGGAGATGGGCGAGTTCGTGCTCCTCGATCCGCACCTGGGCGAGCTGCCCGAAGCCGGTGTTGACGCCGTAGACCGCGGCGCCTTCGGCGATCACGCGGTCGACGGCGGCCGCTGCCGCGTCGATTCGGCTCCGGGCGTCCTGGCCGAGTTCGACGCTGAGCGGAAGGCGCCAGGCTTCCCGCAGTTCGTCGAGCGTCAGCGGCGAACCGTTGAGTTGGAGGTTCATCGCTGCCGGGCTCCCGGGACCATGGGCAGGTTGAGGCCCTGCTCGCGGGCGCATTCGATCGCGTCCTCGTAGCCGGCGTCGGCATGGCGCATGACGCCGGTCGCGGGGTCGTTCCAGAGCACGCGCTCGATCCGCCGATCGGCGGCTTCGCTGCCGTCGCAGACGATGACGAACCCGGCGTGCTGGGCGTACCCCATGCCGACTCCGCCGCCGTGATGCACGGAGACCCAGGTGGCGCCGCTGGCTGTGTTCAGCATCGCGTTGAGGAACGCCCAGTCGGAGACCGCGTCGGAACCGTCCCGCATCGCCTCGGTCTCCCGGTTCGGGCTCGCGACGGAGCCACTGTCCAGGTGATCGCGGCCGATGACGACGGGAGCGCGCAACTCGCCGGTTCGCACCATCTCGTTGAAGGCGAGGCCGATCCGGTGACGCTGGCCCAGGCCCACCCAGCAGATCCGCGCCGGCAGCCCCTGGAACCGGATCTGCTCGCGTGCGGCGTCCAGCCAGTTGTGCAGGTGCGGGTCGGCGGGAATCAGTTCCTTGACCTTCGCGTCGGTACGGTAGATGTCCTCGGGATCGCCGGACAGGGCGGCCCAGCGGAAGGGACCGATGCCCCGGCAGAACAGGGGGCGGATGTATGCCGGCACGAAACCGGGGAAGTCGAAGGCGTTCTCGACACCCGCTCCGAGCGCCTCCTGGCGGATGTTGTTGCCGTAGTCGAAGGTAGGCACGCCGGCCTCGCTGAAGCCGAGCATCGCGCGAACGTGAACCGCGATCGACTCGCGTGCAGCCGTCGCCACCGCGTCGGGATGGCTTTCCCTGCGCGCCCGCCACTCATCGACGCTCCAGCCGATCGGCAGGTAGCCGTTCGCCGGATCGTGCGCCGAGGTCTGGTCGGTCAGCGCGTCGGGCCGCACACCGCGGGCCAGCAGTTCGGGCAGAACTTCGGCGGCGTTGCCGAGCAGGCCGACGGAGAGCGGTGACCGCGCTTCGACCGACGCCTGGATCACGGTCAGAGCCTCGTCGAGGGACTCGGCCCGCATGTCGACGTAGCCGGTCTCGAGCCGCTTCTCGATCCGGTCCGCCTGGCACTCGATCGCCAGCAGCGAGGCCCCGGCCAGCTTGGCGGCGAGGGGCTGCGCTCCGCCCATGCCTCCCAGTCCGGCGGTCAGAATCCAGCGCCCGGACAGGTCGCCGCCGTAGTGCTGCCGGCCCATCTCGACGAACGTCTCGTACGTGCCCTGGATGATCCCCTGGCTGCCGATGTAGATCCACGAGCCGGCGGTCATCTGCCCGAACATCATCAGGCCCAGCCGGTCGAGATCCCGGAAGTGCTCCCAGGTGGCCCAGGCGGGGACGAGGTTCGAGTTGGCGATGAGAACGCGAGGGGCGTCGGCGTGGGTCCTGAACACGCCGACCGGCTTTCCGGACTGGACGACGAGCGTTTCGTCGGCTTCGAGTTCGCGGAGTGTTTCGGTGAGCCGCTCGTAGGACTCCCAGTTGCGGGCCGCCTTGCCGATCCCACCGTAGACGACGAGGTCCTCGGGGCGCTCCGCGACCTCCGGGTCGAGGTTGTTCATCAGCATGCGGAGCGGCGCCTCGGTGAGCCAGCTCTTCGCCGAGATGCTGCTCCCGGTGGGCGCCCTGATCGGTTCGATCCGGGTGGTCTTCATATCGGGCTCCGCGGTTACGGGCCTGCTTCCAGGTTTGCCAGTGCTCTTGCGAAGTCTCTTGCCGCTTCGCTGCGATCGGCGTGCTCGCCGCCTGCTACCCGCCACTTGCCATCGACCATCACCCGTTCGATGGGGAGGCGGTAGCCCGAGAATACCAGCGCGTCGAGCAGGGTGGCCTGGTCGTGGCCGGCGAGCATCGGATCCCCGGCGTCGAGGACGACCAGATCGGCCGGCGCGCCCTGCTCAAGGCCGATGGCCCCGTGGCCGGCTGCCTGGGCGCCGCCGGCAAGCGCGTGCTCGAACAGTTCCCTCCCGACGTGCAGGTGCCGCATGGACGCCACGTTCCGGGACCGCGAGCGAAGCCGCTGTCCGTACTCGAGCCAGCGCAGTTCCTCGAAGGGATTGATCGAGATGTGGCTGTCGGAGCCGATCGCGATTCGGCCGCCGTGCCGCAGATAGTCGGGCAGCGGAAACAGGCCGTCGCCCAGGTTCGCCTCGGTCGTCGGACACAGGCAGACGGTGGCGCCGGAGGCGGCGAGATCGCGGCCCTCGTCGGCGTCCATGTGGGTGGCATGCACCAGGCACCACGGCTCACCGATCTCGAAACGATCCAGGAGCCAACGGACCGGGCGCTGTCCGTGCGCAGCCAGGCACTCGTCGACCTCCCGTTGCTGCTCGGCGACGTGGAGGTGCATCGGCGCGCCGGTTTCTCCGGCTCGCGCCGCGACCTGGCGCAGCGACGTTTCGCCGACCGCGCGCAGGCTGTGGACCCCGATGCCGACCCGGATCGTCCCGGAGGCGGTCCGGCCGGCGCGTTCCTGGTGGTCGAGAAAACGCGCGGTGGTCATGGCAAAGGAGCGTTGGCCGGGTGTGACGGCGTCGTCGCCGAATCCCGCGCGCTGGTAGAGCACGGGGACGTACGTCAGCCGAATGCCGGTGGCCGAAGCCGCGCGCTGGATCGCCCCGAACATCGTCTCCGCGTTCCCGGTTCCCGCCGGCTCCCGGTGCAGGTAGTGGAACTCGACGACCGAGGTGTACCCGCTTTCCAGCATCTCCACGTACGCCTGCCGCGCGATCGCCTCGAACCGCCCGGCATCGAGCCGCCGGACGAGTCGGTACATGCTTCGGCGCCAGGTCCAGAAGCTGTCGCGGCCGGCTCCCGATCGGTGTTCGGTCCTGCCGGCCAGCGCCCGCTGGAAGGCGTGGCTGTGGGCGTTGGTGAGGCCGGGAATGACGATGCCGGCGTCCAGCTCGACGGGGCAGCGGGCGGTGCGTGGTTCGACCTGGGTGACCCTGCCGCCCTCTATGACCAGCAGGACGTCTTCTTCCCAGCCCGGTGGCAGGAGCGCGAGGCGTGCCCTGATCCTCGTCACCATGGTCCACGCTACTGCCTGGCGGTGCCGTCTGGCAATCGCGTGGACAACAGGGCAGGATCGGACGATGGACCGCTGGGACCTGCTGTTGACCGACGCGCGCATCGCGACGATGCATCACGGTGTCGTCGCCTACGGGGCGGTCGAGGACGGCGCGCTGGCGATCGCCGGAGGGACGATCGCCTGGGTCGGTCCGCGTTCCAGGCTGCCGCCGGGCGAGGCCGCCGAACAACGCTCCCTGGACGGCCGATGGATCACTCCCGCGCTCATCGATTGCCACACCCACCTGGTTTTCGGAGGAGACCGGGGGGCGGAGTTCGAGGCGCGTCTCGGCGGTGCGAGTTACGAGGACATCGCCGATGCGGGCGGCGGCATCATGTCGACTGTCCGCGCGACCCGGGCGGCGACCGATGACGAACTCTACGGCGCCGCGGTCGATCGACTGAGAGCCCTCGCTGCCGGGGGCGCCGCCACGGTCGAGATCAAGTCCGGCTATGGCCTCGATACCGAGACGGAACTCCGGATGCTGGAGGTAGGCCGACGTCTCGGCCGGCACTCCGGCCTGACGATCCGGACCACGCTTCTCGCGGCGCACGCGGTGCCGGCCGAGTTCAGGGGCCGGGCGGACGATTACATCGATCTGGTCCTCTCGGACGTGATGCCCGCGGCGGTGGAACGAAACCTCGCCGATGCCGTGGACGCCTTCTGCGAGGGGATCGCATTCGACGCCGCCCAGGTCGCCAGGGTCTTCGAGCGGGCCGTCGATCTCGGCCTGCCGGTCAAGCTGCATGCGGACCAGTTGAGCGACGGCGGCGGCGCCGAGGTGGCCGCCCGGTTCGGAGCGCTGTCGGCGGACCATCTCGAGTACACGCCGGCGCACGGCGTGGAGGCGCTGGCCAGGGCCGGGACGGTCGCCGTGCTGCTACCGGGCGCCTGCCTGACTCTCGACGAGACGTGCCGCCCGCCGGTCGGCGAGTTGCGCCGGCACGGGGTGCCGATCGCGATCGCCACGGACTGCAATCCGGGCACGTCGTCGCTGTGCTCCCTGCCGGAAACCATGGCTCTGGCCAGCCGTCTCTTCGGACTGACGCCGGAGGAGTGCCTGGCCGGTGTCACCCGCCACGCCGCGCGGGCGCTGGGACTCGAGGATCGGGGCACGCTGGAGGCGGGGAAGCGTGCCGACATCGCGATCTGGGACATCGCCCATCCGCGGGACCTGAGCTACTGGCTGGGCCGGAGCCAGCTCGCCGAACTGCTGGTTGCCGGAGCCGTGCCGCCGGTCGCCGCGAGTGCCTGAAACGGAGGAGGGAGTCGATGAAAGGCCTCGAGACCATTCTCGCTGCCGCTGCTCTGTGGTTCGGGGCGGTTGCTTCCGTGGCCGTTGCCCAGACGGCGAATCCGCGGAACCTGCCCCCGGCCGAGTACATGGAACTGGCGAGCAGCCTGCTGGAGCAACTGATCGAGATCGCCACGACGGACACCGAGCGGGACGACAACACGCGGGCCGCCAGGGTGGCGGCGGACGCCCTCTTTGAGGCCGGCTTCCTGCCCGAGAGCCCCGACATCCCTCCGTTCGAGTTCCAGGAGCGGGACGGTTACTTCTACGGTCGCGGCACGGCAGACGACAAGGACGAGTGCGCGATCCACGCCGTCAACCTGATCCGCCTGCGCCGGGAGGGCTTCGTCCCCGAGCGGTCTTCTGTCCTTCTGGTTCAGAGCCAGGAACCCGGGCGGCCACTCCTCGCTGCCGGTGCGCGAGAACGCGATCTACGATCTGTCGGCGGCGCTGCTGGCCGTGCGCGACTTCGACTTTCCGGTCATGTTGAACGAGGTGACCGAGGAGATGTGGCCCGGTGTTCCCGTGCTGCCTGTGATGACCACAGGCGCCACGGACGGGGCCTCTATCTCCGCGACGCCGGAATCCCGGTCTATGGCGTCACCGGCATCTTCGGCGACATGGACGACGTCCGCGTGCACGGCCGGGACGAGCGGATCCGAATCGACCACTTCCACGAGGGCCCGGAGTTCCTGTACCGGCTGGTCAAGGCGCTGGCCGGGGGTCGGGTGCGGTAGCGGCCGGTGCGAGGAGAGGCAACTCGACAGCGGCGCCTCTCAGCATCAGGGCGAAGACCCGGTGGCGTTCGGCGAATGTGGCCGGGTCCGGCGCTCCAGGAACCGTGGCGCGAAACCCGGTTCGCAGGAGCCGGTCGTCGCCGTGGCGCGTGGCTACATCGGATCGCTCCCGGTTGGCGCCCGTGCTGGCCAGGAACTGCCCGTCGCGGTAGATGACGATCTGGCGCGGACGTTCGCGGCGTTCGAGGTCGGCGGCCCAGCCTTCGATGACAGTGGCACCGCCCCTGCTGGCAACCAGATCGAGTGAGCCGTCGAAGCCGTCGCCGGGTGCTTGTACTGGGAGTCGCCTGCCGTCGCTGATCGGCATCGTCTCCGGGCCGCGCCTTCGGCGTTCGAGTGGCTTGTAGGTGAAGCGGAGGCGTGTGGCCTTGCCTCGGCGTGAGATGGCGTAGGCGACGACGCCTTCGCGGTGCAAGGCTTCGGCGAGGGTCTCACCCGCGCCGAAACGCTGGCGTTCGGAGACGCCTGGCGGCGGCCGGAGCAGGAAGCCGCTTTGCAGGTGCTGGTCGCCGTGGTGTTCCGCTACGTCTGGTCGTTCCAGAACCACGTCGCTCTTTCCGAACGGGCGTCCAGCCAGAAAAGCGACGACTTCCAAGACGCCGCCCGGCTCGCTGCGGTCGACTGCCCAGCCCTGGAGTTGAGACCAAACCTCGAAACCGCCGTCCAGGTTCCCGAACAGGCCTTCCGGATCGGGACGCACGATCCGGAACCGGTCGCGGGTAGCGTCGAGAGCGCTTCTGGAGCGTCGGACCAGCGCGTCGTTGCGGCCTCGGTCGTCACGGGAGATCGCGTAGACCGGGTGCCGCGCCCGGCGGACATGCTCCAGTTCGATGCCACCGCCATCGTCGCCGACCAGGAACACATCTAGCTGATTGAGCCCTGCCCGGAGCCCGGCTTCCGGCAGGACCGCAGCGATGCGGATGCTCCCGTCCGGGCCGACGTGGGGCTTGACGGTGGCGGCGATCACGCCGTTCAGCGCGACCGCTACGTCCCGGTCACCCGGGGGGCGCCTCTGGTCCAGGAAACCCTCGACCAGGGCGGGGACGACTGGCTGGTCGGGGACGGCGTGGTCCCAGACCCACGCGTTGTCGACCTCGATGGCGGACTCGCCCTCACGGACGGTGAGATCAGCAGCGGCGCGGCCGTGGAGTTGCGGCCGGACCCCGATCGTCATGGGGTCATTCGATTCACCCAGGAGAGCCGTCAGTTCGGCGACCCGACCTTGCCGCCACGACCCGCGGTCGGCGGCGATCTCGACGTCGCCGGCGTACTTGCCAGCGATTGCCAGTTGTTGCGGCTCGCCTTCCGGAAGCAGCGCTGCGTTTGGGTCAGCGCCCGCCAGTTCGAGGATTCGTCGGGCCAGTCCGACCAACGACACGGGCGCATCGTGGACTGCAGGTTGCTGCTGGAATGGCGCCTTGATCACCAGTGGGACACTCGCGAGGTCGAGCGGCTGCCCTCCCTCGAGCTCCGTGAGTTCCAGCAGCCGGCGGGATCTGCCCGGTCGGAAGGCGACGCCATGGTCGGCGGTGATCGCGATCAGGCTTCGATCAAAGAGGCCGGTGGCTTCCAGATGCGCCACGAGTTCGCCGATCAGGCGGTCCACGAACTCGACCTGCAACAGGTAGCGCTTGCGGTGGTGCAGGACGGGCCAGGGACTCTCGCTCCAGACCTCCCGTTCGAGTCCGTGGACACCGCCCCAGGGCGTCTCGTAGCGGCGACCGGAGGGCAGGTACTCCCAGGGCACATGGGGCAGCATCGAATGGAGGAAGTAGAAGCCCGGTCGTTCCTTCGGAGCGCCGATCGCCTGAACGAAGCGCCGGAACTCGGCCGCCCGGTCGGTTCGGCTCAGGTGGAACAGGGCGCGCGGAACCGGCTGGTCGGTCGGCGGCGCCTCGGCCGTCCGCGGCGCGTCGCGGCCGAAGCCGCTCCAGGTCTGCGTCACCTCCGGCAACCGGTCGCTCCAGGGCGACGGCAGGGTGAGTCTGAGCCAGACGAGCGTAAGGTCGGAAACCAGGAGGCTGACGCGCTCGCGGGTTGGCGGCCGCGACTCTGCGAGCAAGTTGAGTTGCGGCGGGCACAGCGAGGTGATCGGCTCGGCAACGTAGAGGTCGTGGCTTGCTGCGAGCAGGGTGAACAGGTTGACCGGGTGCTCGGCGGCCGTCGGGAGTTGCCCCTGGCGGGCAGCGGAACCGGTCAGCATCGCCGGGACGGCGAGTTCGGAGACGTCCGCGGCCGCCGTTGCGTTGGGGTACCAGGTGGCGCGGTCGGCGAGTGCTGCCAGATTGGGGAGGCGCTCTCGGTCGATCGAGCCTGTGCGGTCCAGAATCGAGGTCAGGGACCATTCGTCGAAGATAACGAGGACGATGGGTGCGCGGGCGCCGGTGTCGGTCTCGTCCACGGCGACATCGCGGCTCGCGAAGGCGGCGCTCTGCCGGACGCGGGGGTCGATCATCAGCAGGGCAGGGACGATGACCACTGCGGCGGACAGAAGCAGGCCGAAGGAGCGAACACCCTGGAAGCGGAGGTAGGCCCAGGCGGCGGCCGCGCCCGCGATGGCCGCGGCGGGAACGGTTGCGACCGCGGGCAGGTTGTGGAGCGCCTGAAGGCCGACGATCGCGGTCAGGAGGCCGGTCGCGGCTGCCGCGGCCGGTCTGGTCCAGGGAGGCCGTAGGACCCGCGCCAGGAGGGTCGGTGCGCCGAGCACCAGCGTCGGAACGACCGCCAATAGAACGACGAGCATCAGCAGGTCGACGAGGGAAAGATCCCGGATGGCGAAGAACTCCGGCGCCCGCCGCAGCAGGTCGTAGAGCGGTTGGGCGAAAGCGAGGCTCGAAAGCCCCGCGATCGTCGCAAGGCCTGTTGCAAGAGGCCGCTTTGGGTCGCGCCGGTCTGGCCGCTGGCGCTCGGACATGGGCAATCATGCTACTTGGGTGCTGTAGCCTGCCACCGTCATGGGGGTTGACGCGCATCGCGGCACGACCCACCCGGTCGACATCGGTGGGGTGGTCGTTGGCGGAGGCGCGCCGGTGGTCGTCCAGTCGATGACCAGCACCGACACCGCGGACATCGAGGCGACGACTGCCCAGGCGCTGGCGCTCGCTGAGGCCGGATCTGAGCTGGTGCGGGTCACGGTGAACGTCGATGCGGCGGCGGTCGCCGTGCCCGAGATCCGTGCCCGGCTCGACGCCGAGGGTTGCGAAGCGCCCCTGGTCGGCGACTTTCACTACAACGGCCACGTCCTCCTGGAGCGGCATCCGGCTTGCGCGAGGGCTCTCGCGAAGCTGCGGATCAACCCCGGCAACGTCGGCCGCGGCGGCCGGCGCGATCCCCAGTTCGCCGCGATCTGCGACGTGGCGCGGAGGCTCGGCAAGCCGGTTCGGATCGGCGTCAACGGCGGGTCGCTGGATCAGGACCTGCTGGTGGCGAAGATGGAGGAGAACACGGATCGCGACCTCGGCAAGACGTCGGAGGAGATCGTCGGCGAGTGCATGGTGCTGTCGGCGCTCCGTTCCACCGAGCTGGCGCTCGACTGTGGCCTGACGGAGGAGCAGATCGTCATCTCGTGCAAGACGTCCTCGCCCAGAGACCTGATCGAGGTCTACCGGAACCTCGCGGGCCGCACGCGGCAGCCGCTTCACCTCGGCCTGACCGAAGCCGGGATGGGGCTCAAGGGGCTGATCTGGTCGTCGTCGGCGATGTCGGTCCTGCTGGCCGAAGGTATCGGCGACACGATTCGAACGTCCCTGACCCCGCGGCCCGGCGGCGACCGCCGCGAGGAGGTCCACGCCTGCCGCGAACTGCTCCAGGCGCTGGGGCTCCGCGCCTTCGCGCCGAGCGTTACCGCCTGCCCGGGTTGCGGCCGCACAACGAGCACGACCTTCCAGGAACTCGCCCTACAGGTCGAGGACTTCATCGAGGCGAATATGCCGGAGTGGCGCCGCCGCTACGACGGCGTCGAGGAACTGAAGCTCGCCGTCATGGGCTGCGTCGTCAACGGTCCGGGCGAGTCGAAGGCCGCCGACATCGGCATCTCGCTGCCGGGCACCGGCGAGGCGCCGACCTGCCCGGTCTACGTCGACGGTCGGCAGTTCACGACCTTGCGGGGCACGGCCGCGGAACTGTCCGAGCAGTTCACCCGGATCGTCGGGGAGTACGTGGAGAGCCGGTATCCGGCCAAGCCGTAGACGCTTCTTCTCTACGGCAGATCGCGGAACTCGGGGCTTCGAAGCCAGTCCCTGGCGAAGCGCTCGGTGATCTCGTTCATCGCGGCCTGGGACCTGGGGTACTGGCCTTTGTCGCCGGTGTCGTCGATCCAGCCCGCCAGCGCTTCGCGCATCTCGCTCAGCACGCCGGCATAGGCGGGATCTCCGGCCAGGTTGACCACTTCGTCCGGATCGTTCGCGAGATCGTAGAGCTCTTCGGCCACCCGTCGTCCGTAGGGCGCGGCCTGGGCTGGCGTCAGCTTGCCTTCCCCGGCCAGTCGCCGGATCGTCAAGAAGCTGCTGTCATCCGGATCGCCCGCGAGGTCGATCATCTCCCGGTGGCCCCAGTTGATGAGTTGTCGGTCCAGCATGAAGTTCCTGATGTAGTGGAAACGCGGTCCCACTACGGATCGGACCCGGTCGATGACGTTCGACATGCGGTCGGCCGAGGTGAACACGTAGTCACGGCGGTAGTCCGGACCGAAGATGTCCTTCGCGTCCATGAACTCCGGCACGTCGAGGCCGGCGAGCGCCAGCGACGTGGCCGCGATGTCCATCAGGCTGACGAGATCGGTCCGCCGTGTGCCGGGCTTCACGATGTCCGGAAGTCCCGGCGCGACGACGATCAGCGGAATCCTCAGGCCTTCGTCGTAGGAGAACTCCTTGCTTCGGGGCAGATCCGACCCGTGGTCGGAGAAGAGCACGAGCACCGTGCTTTCCCAGAGTCCGTCGGCCTTCAGTTGCGCCACCAGCTCGCCTACCTGGTGGTCGGTGCGCAGGATCGAGTTGTAGTGGTCGGCGATGTGCCGGCGCATCTGGGGGATGTCGGGATACTGCGCCGGCACCGGCACATCCGCCGGATCCACTGGCCCGAGACCGAGCGCCTTCAACTCCTCGGCGATGGTTGCGGCGGCCTTGCCGCCGGCCACCTTCGTCTGCCCGAAGAACGGCCTGCCTTCGGGCACGTCGCGCCAGTGTCCGCCACCCGGCGGGCCCTTCCAGGACGGGATGTTCGACGGCTCGGGGCCGATCGTGTAGAGCTTCGCGCGGTCGTAGGTGAAGTTGAAGTCGTCCTTGCTGGCGTTGTAGGTCTCGTAGCCCGCGGCCCGGAACAGTTCAGGCACGGTCACGACCCCTTCCGGCAGAAAGATCCGGTAGCCGGGAACCCGCCCCGAGCGATGGTCGTGCGCCCCGATCCGAATGGCGTAGCTACCGGTGATCAGCGAGGAACGGGTCGGGCTGCACACCGGCGTCGGCGCGTACGCCCGCTCGAAGAGCACGCCCTGCCGCGCCAGCGCGTCGATGTTGGGCGTCTGGACGAGGTCGTGCCCGTAGCTCGAGTACCAGGGCGACTGGTCGTCGATGTCGATCCAGAGGACGTTGGGTCGGGCAGTGTGTTGTTGCGCCGCCGCGGTTCCCGCGAACAACGCACACAGGACGAGGAAGATCCCGCAGGGGCGAGCCTTTCCCGTGCCCGTCCCTGGACGACCGCGACTCACGTCGCCAGGCGGCCGTCGAGCTCCAGCTCGGCCGCGATGCCCTGCATCGCGACAAGGACGTTGCCGGCGTGCTGCCAGAGTTCGAGTTCGCCGTCGAAGCACTCGCGGCTGAAGTCGGCGGTGACCTCCTCGACGTGCTCGCGGTCGACGCCGGCGGCGAAGGCCCGCTGCTTCCAGCGCTTGCGGACCGACTTGAGCGGCACGTCGCGCACGTCCTTGCTCGGGCGGATGAGCGCGGCGGCGCTGATCAGGCCGGTGATCTCGTCGCAGGCGAGCAGCGCATAGTCGCGCGCAGTCTCCCGCTCGACGCCGGTCCCCTCCGTGTTGTGGGAGAGGATCGTGCGGATGACGTCCTCGTCGAGACCGCGTTCGCGCAGTATGGCGGCGCCGTCAGCCGGGTGCTGCTCGAGCGTCGGGTGGATCTCCCAGTCGAAGTCGTGAAGCAGTCCGGCGAGGCCCCAGGACTCCGGGTCGCCGTCGAGCCGTTCGGCGTACCAGCGCATGGCCGCCTCGACCGCCAGCATGTGTTTCCTCAGGCCTGGCGCCTTCACGAACTCCTGTACCGTCTGCCAGGCCGCTTCTCGGTCCATCGTGCTCTCCCTTGCTGCGACGTTCGCCGGTCGCGGCGAATGATAGCGACGGTTCCGGCGTGCGGTTCGGGGGCGGTTCAGAGTAGAGACTTGTCTGGTCTCGGGCAAGAGACTATATTGGTCGTCATGGCGACGGTTTCGGTTTCCGAGTTGAAGGCAGGTCTCTCTCACTACCTGCGCGAGGTTCGCCGGGGCGGTGAGGTTCAGGTGCTGGATCGCGGGAAGCCCGTGGCCAGGCTGGTGGCGCCGGACGTGAAGGACGACGACGATCTGCGCGCGCGCCTCGTCGCCGCCGGCGTGATTCGTCCAGGCAAGGGGGGCATGGCCCGGCTTCTCGAGAAGCCGCCGCTTGCGCTGAACCTGAATCTGTCCGAAGCGCTGGCCGAGGACCGGGACGACCGCTTCTGAGTCCAGGGTCGCGTGAGGTACTGGGATGCGTCCGCCCTGGTTCCCCTGTTCGTTGACGAACCGGAGAGCGAGCGGGTGCGCGAGTGGTTCGCCGAGGACGATGGTGTCGTCACATGGGTGTGGACGCGCGCCGAGATCGTCAGCGCGCTTGAGCGGCGCTGTCGTGAAGTGACGTTGTCGCGGCCGGAACGTCGAGAGTTGTTCGACTTCTTCCATGCTCTTGCCGCCGGTTGGGATGAAGTAACGGACGTGCTCGCGGTGCGATCCCGGGCCGAGCTCCTGTTGGCCCGTCATTCGCTCCGTGCCGCCGACGCCGGCCAGCTCGGGGCGGCCCTGCTCATCCAGGACCAGTTCGGCGGCGCGCTTCCGTTCGTATGCCTCGACGAACGTCTTTCGGCTGCGGCGGAACTGGAAGGTCTCCGGGCCATTCCCTAGGTAAGGTCGCATTCACGATGACGATGGGCGGCGGACCGCACGCGCGGAGGATCAGCTTCGGTGGGCTGTCGGGCCCTCATGCGCGTGACCTGTTGCTGCTGGTGGGGGTGCTGTTCGTCACTTTCTCGATGCAGTTCCTGCCCGGGCTGGCGTTCGTGCCGGAGCTGATGCGGCTGTCGAGTTCGGTGTGGCAACAGGGGATGATCTGGCAGCTCGTCACCTACCCGGGGGCGGGCTGGGGC
>VXSP01000012.1:0-173060 GCA_009837885.1 Holophagales bacterium
GGGAGGGGGTACAGCGGGCGGACTATGCCTTGGTAGCTCGCCACTTAGCGAGTTCGCGATCTTTACCCTAGGCCCCCAGTCTCCCGTCGCTCGGAACGCCACGTCTCATCACGCTTCCACGTAGGTGCTGATTTCGTCCCAGCTCGCCATATGATCGTCTCAAGACCAGGCATCAGGAATCATCGTAGAGACGGTTCCTTTCTTCAAAGAGGGCACGCCATTCATCCTCAGTCGGGCTTTTGCTAAAGGTGCTTTCGTCGGCCTCGATCATAACCCAGTCGTGCTTGCTCGAAGTCCATATGTGGCCAAGCATTTCGCATTCGTTCAAGTTCGTGATGGTGCCTGCTCGCACCCCAAGAACGCCTTTGCGCCAGCTATTGGCGTAGAAGACATGAGAGTGGCATTTCGGGCAGAAATAGAATCGATTTCCTCGTTCTTCGGACGATTGATAGTCGCGACTTTCGAGCTTGCCTGTTATTTCAATCATATTCTTGCGAATAGGGAGGTTCAATGCATAGGAAGTGCCCAATAGCTTCTGGCACTGACCGCAATGGCAGGCGTAGTAGCCAACGCGCCCGAGGTCGATTGAACGGTACGAAACATAGCCGCAACGGCATTGACCTTCAATCGCAGTCATAACGCGACACGCTCCACCAAGCTCCCTTTCCCGAACGAACCGATCTACTCACGCAGCTTGCTGCCAACAGGCTCAAGAAACGCATGCACGAGCGTACCATCGTAAGGTGAGTAGTTCTGATAAGCCCGTCCATCTTCCATCGGAGCATAGGACCATACCGCGTGGGCGGCGGCACGGCCCGACGCGGGCTCGAACCGGTTCACGCCTGGTGCGAGGTCGCTTCGGTCGGGTCCAGGAGGTCGATACCCGGGAACCGCGTGAAGTCCCGGTCGGTGGTGGCGAACGAGGCGCCGTGCTCGAGCGCCAGAGCGGCGAGGTGCGCGTTCATCACCATCGGTCCCGAGGTGGTGCTGCTGTCCTCGCGGGCGACTTCGGGCAGCGCCCTCATCGAGCCCAGTCGCTCGCGCCCGCGATGTAGCGCGGCAGCGCCAGCGGGACTCTTGGAACTTCCGCGCTTGCACTGCCGTACTGCTAGAAGGCCGCGCTTTGCCCACACGACAGGCTGAAGATCCCCTCAGAGAAGGACCATCCAGTGAGAGTCCATGCGATCACGGTTGGACTCGTCATCGCCGCCCTTGGATGCCTCGCCAGCGCTGGCGCTGCTGCGGCCGACGACCTCCTGATCAAGAACGTCACCATTGTCTCGCCGGAGCGGGAGGCACCGTCCGCGGCGACGAACGTGCTTGTGCGCGATGGACGAATCGTCGCCATCGGGCGCGAGCTGCCTCAAGGCATCCACGGTTCCGCCGATGTGATCGACGGCACGGGACGCTACCTCGCGCCCGGGCTGATCGACGCGCATACGCATCTGAGCGACATCCCGGGGATGACCTTCGAGCACGAGCGTGCCCATCCGGACATCGCGCGCGAGACCCGCCGACAGATCCCGCGCAGTTACCTCTACTACGGCTTTACTTCGGTAGTCGACATGATGGCGGGGCAACCCGACGCGATTGCCAGGTGGAACGACCTGGACGTTCGTCCCCATGCCTACTTCTGCGGGGCGGCGCCCGTGTTCGACGGCTATCCGATGAACTTCGTCCCGAAGCCCTTTCGCTATCGGATCACGCCTTACTTCCTGTTCGATGAGGCGCGTGCCGACGAGTTCCCCGCCGGCTTCGCCCCGACCGAGCACACGCCGGAGGCCGTCGTCGAGAGGATGCACGGCGACGGCGCCGTCTGCGTGAAGACGACATTCGAGGGCGGGTTTCGCGGTCAAGGGAACCTGCCGCTACCGAGCGAGCGGATCATCCGCGATCTGGTGGCCGCCGCGCACGCCCGAGCCATGCCGGTGCTGCTACACGCCAACTCCCAGTCCGCCCAGACCTTCGGGCTGGCGGTCGGTGTCGACGCCTTCGTGCACGGCATATGGAGATGGGATGATCCTGGGACGACCGAGTTGACCGCGGACGTCACGAAGATCCTGGACGCCATCGTTCACGGCAACATCGCCTGGCAACCGACCATCCAGGTGCTCTACGGCGAGCGTGACCTGCACGACCCGGACTACCTCTCCAGTCCCGAACTCCGGCATGTGCTGCCGAAGGCCATTATCGACTGGTATGGAACCGAGGACGGGCAGTGGTTCGGTAGTCGCATGCGCGACAATCCTGGGGTGGCGCGGGCACTCGAAGACGGCCGCTGGGAGAACCTGGACGCCGTACCGATCGCGCGTGTCACCGAGGCGCTCTCCTATCTGGCATCGCGCGGCGCGCGGCTCAGTTTCGGCAGCGACACTCCCAGCGCCCCGACCTACGCCAACCCTCCCGGCCTCAACGGCCGGCTGGAAATGCGCCGTTGGTTGGAAGCCGGAGTCACGCCTATGCGCCTGTTCCGCGCCGCGACGATCGTGAACGCGGAGCTCTTCGGCCTGCAGGACGTCATCGGGACGGTCGAGGAAGGCAAGCGCGCGGACTTGCTGGTGATGACGAGAAACCCGATGGAGGACGCCTCCGCATTCGACGCAATCGACATCGTCATTCTCGAAGGGCGCGTCTTGCGTCGATCGGATCTTTCCGCGGAGAACGGGCAGTAGATCAGCTGGCTCGAGAGAGGTTCCAGAGCGCTGAGCCAGTAGCGAGGAGCGGTAGCGCCGGCCTCGGTGAGGCGGACGGCTTCCTCTACGACCGCCCTACGAACCCCCGAAGCGCCGACTTCCACCGCTCCAGTTCCTTCCTCCGAAACGCGATGTCCTTCAGGCCCCAGAGAATGAGCGCCGGCTTGTCCGCGAAGGTGGCGCGGTCCTGCCAGATCGAGCGCAGCCAGTCGCTCGCGCCGACGATGTAGCCCGGCAGCGCGGCGCTCGCGGCCCGTGCCGCGGGTGACGGCTGGGCGCCGCGGTAGTGAGCCATGATCTCCGGCGTCAGGACGCTTCGGTCGCCGACCGCTCTCGGCATCACCCGGTTCACGAAGATGTTGTGGTGCCGCAGCAGGTACTGGCCGATCCAGCTCGACATCAGGAAGCTGAACGACCTGAAGTGGAAGTCGTCCCCGACCGGCCAGCACCAGGTGTTCGCGATGACGAGACGCTTGACGCGCTCCGGGTGCCTGCGCGCGAAGTCGAGGCCGATCGGCCCGCCCCAGTCGTTCATGAACAGGGTGATCCCGCGCAGGTCGAGATGGTCGAGCAGAGCGGCCAGGCGGCGCGCGTGACTCTCGGGACGATGGTCCTCGCGCCGCGCGCTCCGTGACGAGAGGCCGAAGCCGATGTGGTCGAGTGCTATGCAGCGGAACTCCGATCGCAGTTCCCGGACCGGATGCCGGAACAGGAACGACCAGGCGGGGTTGCCGTGGACGAACACGATCGGCTCGCCCTCGCCTTCGTCGATGTAGTGCATCCGGTGGTCGGGCGGGAGGTCGAGAAAGCGGCTCTCGAAGGGGAACAGGTCGTCCGAGACCCAGTCGGGACGGGCGGTCGATGCGATCCCGTTCACGCGGCGCACAGCTCCCTGAGCTTCTCGAGACAGTCCGCCCAGCTCCGCTCGTGCTCGTCGCGGGCCTCGTCCTGGGTGAACCGGGCATGGGTGAGCGTGAGGCGCGTCCTGTCGGCCGATTCGGGTTCGAACTCGATGGTGACCAGCGTCTCGGTGTCGCTGCCTTCCCAGCGCCAGGTGTGCACCAGGCGACGTAGCGGCGCGACTTCCCGGTACACGCCGCGGGCGAGCCAGCGCTGCCCGTCGGCCCCGCGCATCTCGATGAGGAACGTCCCGCCGACCGCGACGTCGGCGACTGCGCGCGAGGCCACCGCATTGCCCGGCGCCAGCCACTGCTTCAGCAACTCCGGGTCGGTCCAGGCCGCGTAGACCCGCTCTACCGGTGCGTCGATCACGCGTTGAAGCGTCAGGTCCGTCATCGCCGTTCGCCCTCCTCGTCGGCGCCGGTCTCGACCAGGGCGCCAAGCGCATCGAGGCGCTCCGTCCAGAAGCGCGTGTGGAACTCGAGCCAGTCCTGGGCGTCCCGGAGCGCGGCCGGGTTGAGCCGGCAGACGCGCTCCCGGCCCCGCGCTTCGCGGGTGACGAGGCCGGCGCGTTCGAGTACGCCGAGGTGTTTGGAGACGCCGGCGAAGGAGAGGGGGAGGGGGCGGGAGAGGTCGCCGACGGTGGTTTGGCCTGAGGCGAGACGGCCGAGGATGGCGCGGCGGGTGGGGTTGGAGAGGGCGTGGAAGACGCGGTTCAGGTGTTGTTCAACCATGTGGTTGAGGGTAGCGGGGTTGGCGAGTTCATTCAACCCTTGGGTTGAATGAGGGCTGGGACTACCGTGCGCGCTACGTAGTACCGTCCTTGGCGTCGGGAGCGCGTTTAGACGGCGGCCGCCCTGCAAGCGGATCGCTGACGTGTTCGAGGCGGTTGCAGGGTCCCGTCTCAGTACCGACGCTGCTCGACGAGCACCGCGGCTTCATGCGGGTCATTCTAGAATCGCCAGGTTGCGGCGGCTTCGCCCCGGCGGGGAGATTGACATGACCCAGTACGCACTGTTCTTCGAGAGTGGAGGCCCCGTGTTCGGCGAGGGCTACATCGCTTCCGTGCGGGTCCATGGCCGCGCGCTTGCGACCTACGACGAGGAGGACGGGGAGTTCGAGCTCAGCGGCGTGAATCCGGGGAGCCTTCTCGGGTTCGGTCGAACCCTGAACGAGGCGTACCAGGACTTCGTCGAGTCACTGCGGTGCACCCTGATCGACTGCGCATCCGATGCGGCGAACTTCGAGGATTTCCGTCGGGAGGTCGAGGACTTCTTCGTCACGAACGATTGAATCCGCGTCTCGAAGGCGGGACGGAAGCGGAGCTTGAACGGATCGAGCTCTCTCCCTTCGGCCTCCACTGGCCGGAGCTCGACGAGGATCTCTCGATGCGGGGCATCCTCGCAGGCGACTTCGGACAGCACACAGCTCCCTGAGCTTCTCGAGACAGTCCGCCCAGCTCCGCTCGTGCTCGTCGCGGGCCTCGGCCTGGGTGAACGGGGCATGAGTGAGCGTCGTGAGGCGCGGCGACCGCGCGCGAGGCCACGGCATTGCCCGGCGCCAGCCACTGCTTCAGCAACTCCGGGTTGGTCCAGGCCGCGTAGACCCGCTCTACCGGTGCGTCGATCACGCGTTTCGGGCCTGCCGATCTGCCAAGCTACGGGGCTAGCGTAGGCTAGTTCACTCCCGCTCTGTCGACGACTTTGAGGACTTTGTTGTCCGGGCCGGCGATGACGACACACCGGATGTCAGCAAAGATGACTGAGTACGTCACGGTGTTCGATTCGCGGTGGCTTAGCGTAGCGTCGAAGTGACCGAGGCCACTCGCTGCGTAGGGCTCTTTGAGGCTCGCCTGGAAGCCAACAACCAGATTGTTCTTGAGTTCCGGTGCTTCGGCCGGAGTCGCATCTACTGTCACCATTTTCGTCATCAGCCCGGAGGGGCTCTCTGCTTCCCTATCGTACCCGCTCCAGCTCTCTAGCTCGAAAGAAAGGGTGCCGGCGGCATCCCGTTCAAAGAGCCCATACACTTCTACTCTGTAGAGATCGATGGTGGCTCTGCCTCCGGAGGCGCTCACTGCTTCTGTGCGTCGAGTGAGTTCACGCTCCGCGGATAGAACGACTTGATGAGCACCGTAGGCCGACAATCTCCCGTCCTTCTTGAGGACCGACCAACTCCCAGGTTCGGAAGAGAAGACATAGAATCGTTGATGACCGGTGGGGTTGTTCCAAGCGTACTTCGGGAGCAGGAAGTGACCGTTGTCGGCATCGTACCGGACGACATCGGGATGGTAGGTTCCTCGGAGCACAAGCGGCTCGTCCAGGCCGTGGTCTGCTACCAGTTGGCGCTTCCTGGCCTCGTATGCGGCCGTCGTTTCGAACTCGCCTTTGGCCAGATCCAGGCTAGAGAGCGAACGGAAGACCTCTTGTGGCTCGGCGAAGGAGACCGTGTCGCCGGCGGTGACAGAGCATCGCTCTCCAAGCAGCGGCGTAGTGCTCAGGGTGATGCCGAGAAGGAGGCAACAGGGGAACCGGAGCGTTTGAGGTGGAGGGCAATGGTGGTTCATGACGGGCTCCTTGGTGTGGACACGCAGGTGCGTCGTGAGTGTCGAGGCTAAGGTCAGGTCCTAGGACCTAGAACCCCCACCCCAGACCGAAAGTGATGACGTCCCCGGAAGCTCCGTCGAAAGAAGCTCGTCCCCACTGGACGATGGCGACGAGACGCTTTCTGATCGCCACGGCAGTGCCGACGCCGAGGTCGAAGCTGTTGTCGCTATCCGAGAAACTCTCCCCGAAGATTGTGCCGCTGGCCGAGAAGCCCGTGTAGTTGGCGCTGAGAAAAGCCGCCGCCCGGGTCTTGCTCTCCGGTCGATTAGTGAAGCCGACTGCCACCGAGCTGCGCGCTGCCCGGACGTCCGCGTTGTAGTAGCGCGGGAAGCCGTAGAAGTCGAAAGCGAGAAAACGGCTCACGCTTGCCTCGTCCTGAGCCAGGGACGTCGACAGAAAGAGCCTGCTCTTGCCGGAGAAGGTCGCAAAGCCCACGGTGTTGACGCCTCCGAAGGACAGGTCGTCAAACGAAGCGCTGCTCGTACCGAGCCAGATCGTCCATGTGGAGTCGGGCTCAGGCTCCGGCTGCTCTTCCTGAGCGTGGAGACCCAGGGGTGCCAGGGAAAGGGCGAGAACGAGGACGGCGCGGAGCATCTGCTGCTTCTCCTACGGTTGGTTTCGACGAAGGGGCGACTCCTGGAGCCAAGCCTCCACCGCCCCCTCACTAGCTTGTTTCGGATCGCGCTTCCGCGCGGTCGACGACTATACAGCGATCAAGAACGACTTTGTGGCGAGCTAGCGGCTGCATCGCGCGACGATTGCGCGAGCAAGAGAACCCAAAACGGCGGATGCGCACAGAGACGGTGATGTTCGGGGGTATCGTCCGCGGTAGCCGATGCCTTCGCGCAGGCGAAACGGCGCGAAGGTGATTTCGCCAACTTGACCGGAGAACACCATGAGCTTCTCGATCCAAGACCCAAGCCGTCGACTCTGGCTTCGCCTCGCCGCTGGCACCGTCACCTTGGCGGTCGCAGCAGCCTTGCTGGTTGCGGCGGCCCCGGCTGCGGCTCCTGCGGCCACGCCGCCGGCCTGTTGCCCTTGCGCTGACGAAGCCGCGTACGCGGCCGACATGTACAACGCCTTCGCGCAGCGCATGGGTACGAACCCTGGGAACAGGCTCTGGAAGCAGGCCAAGGAGATCCTGATCGAGTGCATGGACTCGGCGGCTCGCTGAGCGAACTCGGAATCGCCGTGGTCCGCGCCGATGTGCTGCTGTCGGCGCGCTGCCCCTTCGGCGCCGTGAGAAGCGCGCCGTCAGTTTCAACACTCTGCTGCTTGACGAGGGCATCTGCGAGGAATGAAGGAGGACTGTTCACACAACGCCAACTACGACGCCCGCGTCACGCGCATCGCGCCTGGTCGAAACGCAGCGGATCGGCACATCGCGCAACAACTCCGGGCGGCTGGCCTTTGGGACGCGCTGTGCCGCGCTGCGCTGTGGCAGTGCGCCGCGAACGACGGGACGCCCGTGCACAACGAAAGCACCGCACTCTGGGCCATTCTGGACCATGTGGGGCAGCAGCAACGCGGCGCGGCGAAGCTGGGCAACCGGATGGTCGAGTCGCTCGGTCCGCAATGCGTCGCGGAAGCGCTCGCGCGCGCCGGACGCAGGCACCTCTCAATGAGTGCCTGGGCGTACTGGAAGCGCCTCCTCGGGTTGCCGCTGGTCCCCGAGGACGCCGAAGGATTCCGGTTCGCCGACGGCTGGGTCGAGCGTCTGGGGGTCCGGGACCACACCGGAGAGACGCCTCGGGGCTGCATTCCCTATACGTTCGAGGGCGAGAAGGTCGCCTGGGGATGCCACCCGGAAACCGGCGAAGTGTACCCGGTGCCGTATTGACCGGCGTCCATAACGGGTAGTTGCCGGCCATGGTCATGGGGCTGTAAGGTGGCGCGGTTTCCGCGCCCTTGCGTGCTGGCGCGGGCGAACCTCCGGCGAGGACCCGAAACATGCCCGGAAACCCTGTTGTCCACTTCGAGATCGGTTGTGAGGACGGTAGCCGGACGCGCGACTTCCTTTCAGCACTGTTCGATTGGGAAATCACTGGTAGGGAAGCAGGTCTGGCGATCCAGACCGGTGGCGATTCGCCCATCTCGGGGCATATCGGGGAGTTGGCCTCCGAGTGGGGGAACTACGTGATCGTTTACGTCCAGGTCGACGACCTTGAAGCCTCGCTGACCAAGGCCGCCGAGCTCGGCGGCAAGGCGCTTGTGCCGCCGGTCGATTTGCCTGGACAAGGGAGTTTCGCCTGGATCGCAGCCCCGGAAGGCAACATCATCGGCCTGTGGAAACCCGCCTAGCGGACAGGCATCGAGGAATGAGAATCCACCTGACCGGCGTCTTCGTGGACGACCAGCGGAAGGCACTTCGCTTCTACACCGAAACGCTCGGCTTCCAGGTGAAGCACGACATCCCTCTGGGAGAGCACGCCTGGATCACGGTCGTATCCCCGGAAGCTCCGGACGGGACGGAGTTGCTGCTTGAGCCCGCTGCACACCCCGCCGTCGGTCCATACAGGGCGGCGTTGGTGGAGGACGGGATTCCCGGTGCCAGCTTCGCGGTCGATGATGTCGAAGCCGAGTACGAGCGTCTCGTGGCAAGAGGTGTGCGGTTCGTTCAGCCGCCAACTGACCTCGGGACTGTTGTTACCGCGGTCTTCGACGATACGTGCGGGAACCTGATCCAGATCCAGGAGGAGAAGGGCCAACCGTGACGATCGCACGGAACATCCTCGCCGCGGTCGTCGGCTACGTCGCCATGGCGGCCGTGCTCTTCGCACTCTTCTCGCTTCTGTGGCTGACGGTGGGGCCCTCGCGCGCCTTCGAGCCGGGTTCCTGGGAGGTGCCCGTCGGCTGGGCCGTCATGCAACTCGTCCTTGGGCTCGTGGGCGCGTACATCGGCGGGCAGGTCTGCGCCTGGGTGGCGCACGATGCCAAGGGCGCCACGATGCTGATCGGCCTGGTGCTCGTGATGGGGGTGGTGAACGCCCTGATCGCGCCGGAGATGGCGGCGGGACCGCGGCCCGATGAGGTGTCGATGATGGAGGCGACCGCGGGGGCTCTTCAGCCGGCGTGGTTCAACTGGCTCAACCCGGTGATTGGGGCTGTGGGGGTTTGGTTCGGGACGGGGAGGCTGCGGGCGCGGTCGGGAAAGGCGCGCTAGCGCCCTCAGACGCGCGGCGTCAGTTACTCCTTCCGCTTGCTCCGGCGGTACTGGCGCCCGTGCCGCGCCACGCCCCGCATCGCGTCGACGTCATCCTCGCGCTGCTGCAAGCGGATCTCTGCCTCGGTGGTGCCGTCCACCTTCGCAGCGTCGATCCTCCCTTCGGGAAAGGTCGCCGGATCGCCGGGCTCAATCCTGATGCGCGTTGTGCCCATGGTTCTTCGCGTGGAACGATAGACCATGCGAATCAGCAGGGACCAGTCATGACCCAGCCCAAAGCCACACTGCCGGATCGCAGTCGGGATGCCGCCCGAGAGTCACCCGCGCTTGGGCCCCCTCCGACCAGCATTGACCCCGATTGGCGGCAACGGATCGAGTTTGCCAAGCGAGTACGGGAGGAGACTCGGAAGGCCCGAGGTGACAAGCCGTCCACGTTCGACCTGCAGGGGCCGCGAATCCGGATCCGCCCGTGACGAATCGCGTCCCAGGAAGGGACTAACGCCTTGAGTGAGAAAGAGATCGAGCTCGTTCACGGAACTGCGAACGTCTTCCGAGACTTCGGTGAGCTCCAAGCCGACCTGAAGCAGGCCAAGGCTGTCCTTGCTGCGCGCATCATCGCCGTGTTGGACGATCGTGGTCTCGCTGTGCGCAAGGCGGCGAGTCTCACTGGGTTCGCCGCGGCGGACTTCTCTCGGGTCCGCAACGCCGATCTCGGGCGCTTCACGCTGGACCGGCTGATGAAAGTGTTGGCCGCTTTGGACGCCAACGCCAGGGTCACCGTGAAGGTCGACGTGTCCCGGTCGGCTCCGCTACCGGAACCCCTCCCAAGTCCGCTGACGCCGACATCCCACAAGTCTGCGGGCGGTTGTTCGCTTCGCACTCGGCCTGCCGGAGCGCGCTGCTAGCGTGCGGAGCGACAGTAAACTGCTGCCGGCAATGGAGCCGAAGTGTGCTTCGGGGGGCTACGTCGTGAGGACTGTGCTCAAGGAGGAGAGGGACTACTACGAGGGGAACTTCGACCAGCTCAGGCACCAGTACCCGGACCAGCACCTGGTGATTCGCGGCCAGCGGGTCATTGGTGCCTACCCAAGCTGCGACGAGGCCATACGCGCCGTCTACGCGAAGGGCATCAAGGGCGGAGCCTTGGTGCGTAAGAGCGGTACTCGAGAAGACACCCTGGTGCCCCCGGTTCTCGTTGGAGGCTGACTTCCATCACGGGCGTACCGCCGACCCACCACTCCGGTACGGTCGACTACACTCCCCGCGCGGCGAATCACCTGTGTCGCCACCAGGGAGGAAGACCATGCTGACACGAGAGGAAATGTCCACCGCGTTCGCCAAATGGGGTGCCGCCTGGAACGAGCACGACCTCGACGGTGTGATGGATCTGTTTCACGACGAGATCTACTTCGAGAACTGGAACGGAGGCTCGGTCCGTGGCAAGGAGAATCTGCGTGAGGCATGGGCGCCGTGGTTCGCCAATCATGGAGACTTCAAGTTCACGACCGAAGAGACCTTCATCGACGAAGTCGAGCAGAAGATGCTCTTTCGCTGGCAGCTCGATTCGCCCTCTTTCGAGAAGGGCCAGGGAGACAAACACGAGGCCAGGCGCGGCCTCGACATCCTGCACTTCAGGGACGGCAAGATCGTCGAGAAGCTGACCTACTCCAAGACCACGATCGAACTGGACGGGGAACGGGTGCGTCTGACGACGTAGCGGACGCCTTCTCGCTGGCTTTGCGTCAGATGGCCACGGTGTACGCCAGCACGCCGAGAACCAGCGTGTTGAAGGCCATGAGGCTGCCGAAGGTCCACTTCAGCGTGCGCATCTGTCCTTCCAGCCCCGTCAACCGGCCCTCGATCTCGCCAAACCGGCCCCCAAACCGGCCCTCGATCTCGCCAAACCGACCGTTGATCTCGCCGAAACGGGCGTTCATCTCGCCTTTCAACTCCGCGAATCGGGCATCGACCTGAGCGAAACGGGCTTCCATTTCGCCCTTGAACTCCGCCCGCTCTTGTGCCCGCTGCGCATCGTGGCGGTCCAGCATCGCCGCGAACCGGGCGTCTGCCTCGGCCTTCGCCACGTCCTGACGCTCCAGCATCGCAGCGAACCGGGCATCCGCCTCGGCTTTCGCCACGTCCTGACGCTCCAGCATCGCCGCGAACCGGGCGTCCGCTTCCGCTCTCGTCATCGTCGGCGCCGCCTGTTCATCCAGCAGGTCGACAAGCGTCTCCGCCACAGGGCGCTCCATCCCCGCGTCGGTCAGTGCCTTGCGCCGGGCAGCCGCCTGTCCGCTTGTCCACGCCGTCTCCGTTTCCGTCGTCATCGTCAGCCCCCGACCTTCTCGATCGTTATGCGTCGGGCGGCCGCGACGGCAGAAGGAAGCGTACTACAGGCCCCGGCGCCGGGCCCCATGGACACGGCCTGGTGCCGGTCCTCAAGGACCAGGACGAATTCCGCTGCCGGTTGCCCGATTCGGGGGCGCGGGTCGACCGCTGGCCGACGGCGACCTCGGACGTCAGTCGGTCGTTCGCACGAAGCGGATGGGCGAAATCACCGGCTCCAGCGGCACCGCAACGACGTTGATCGCCCCGGCATTGTCGTAGTCGAACCGGACCTTGGCTCCCCCGAGCGCCGCGGCGGGCGAACTCGCCGGCAGATCGTAGGGGACGGTGAACAGGTCGTAGTGGTAGTGGACGAGCGGGAACTCGATGCCCACCGCCTCCAGGACGAGGCCGTCTCCGTCGACCCGCACGGCCGCCTTGCCGTAGCCGGGGTGCTCGTAGTCGCCCGCGTAGTCGGCGAGCGGATGTGAGGGCTTGGTGCCCGCAACCGCTGCCTCGCGGTCGGCCTTCTTCGCCTCTTCGGCTTTGGCCTTCGCTTCGGCTTCGCGCTTGCGCGCTCTGGCGGCCCAGTCGATGGGCTCGAGGCCGAGCATCCGGTCGAACGCGTTGCGCGCGACGAGCGGAGGCACGGTCCCGGTGCTGGAGGTGTTGGAGAGGGCGACGACGCCGATCCTCTCGTGGGGCAGCCATTCCATCGCCGAGATGAAGCCGTCGATGCCGCCGCCGTGGCTGACGTGCTTGCGGCCGCGGTAGCCGCCAACGATGAGGCCAAGCCCGTAGGTTGGGTCGCTGATCTCCGCTCCGTCCTGCACCAGCGACAGGAGCAGCGGGCTCAGGACCATCTGGGGCTGCTGCAGGAGCTTCGCTGACTCTTCCTTGAGGAGCTGGGTGTCGCCGGCTTTGCCGTAGTCGATATGGAACTGCACGTAGCGGGCGAGCTCCCGGGCCGACATGTTGATCGATCCGGCCGGGCCGATCGCGTCGATGTTCCGGAACGGCACCCGCTCGATTTCCTCGTCCGCGCCGTAGCCGTACGAGAAGTCCTCGTCCTTCTGCATCTGGATCACCGAGAAGGTGGCCCGCTCGATGCCGAGCGGAGTGAGGATGCGCTCCTCGACGAGCTCCTCCCAGGACTTGCCGCCGATCCGTTCGGAGACGATGCCGGCGGTCATGTACATCAGGTTCTGGTACTGGAAGCTGCTCCGGAAGGTGGCGGAGGGTTCGAGGTGGTGGAGCCCGGCCAGCATCTCCTCGCGGCTCTTGCCGGTCGCCAGCCAGTACAGGTCGTGCCTGGGCAGGCCGGAGCGATGGCTCAGCAGGTCGGCCGCGGTCATCTGCGCGGTCGCCACCGGGTCGTGGAGGTGGAACTCCGGGAGCACGGTGCGGACCGGCTCGTCCCAGGCGAGAGCGCCGTCGTCCACCTGCATTGCGAGCAGCGTGGCCGTGAAGGACTTCGTGTTCGAGCCGATGGCGAAGAGCGTGTCCGCCGTCACGGGCAGTTCCCGCTCGACGTCGCGCCAGCCGTAGCCCCTGGCGTAGACGGCCTTGCCGTCCTCGACGATCGCCACGCCGAGGCCCGGCACCTTCCACTCCGTCATCACCGACTCGACCCACTCGTCGAATCCCTGGAGCCGCTCCTCGACGCTTTGGGACCAGAGGGGGCCGGCGGCGAACGCGACGGCCGCGAAGACGGCGATTGCTCGTATGGCTCGTGCGGTTCTCATGCGAAGGCTCTTCTTTCTTGTCAGTTGGTGGTTTCCTGTCGGTAGACGCCGAGGTTCCCGAGATCGAGTTCCAGGCCGGGGCCGGCGCCGGAGTCGCTGAAGGTCGCCGGCGACCGGGAGAACGCCTGGCCGTCGCCGCCGTCGTAGTGGAGGAGGAAGGTGTCCCCGTCCAGCGGCTCCAGGTCTCCCGAGAAGGAGCCCGGGGCTGAGAAGGCGAGCCGAAGCGCTCCGGCGGCCGCCGAAACGGTCACCGTCTCGCCGAACGCGTTCACGTACTCGCCGGCGTACCGCTCAAGCGGATGCGACGGAGGCGAATCGGGGTTGCGCATGGCCTCCTGGGCGGCCAGCGCCTGCTCGACCTGGGCATGAATGGCCTCCGTGGCATGCATGGCTTCCGCGTGGACGTCGCGCTCCGGCAGGTCGAGCAGGCGGGCGAAGACGAAGGCGGCAATCTCCTGGTGCGGGTAGTAGGGCGTCCACATGCTGCCGTTGACCAGCACCGCGACGCCGGCGTCGGCCTCCGGCAGCAGGGCGACGTAGGCCGGGAACCCGAAGATGCCGCCGCCGTGGGACACGTAGCGGTGGCCCGCGAAGGACCCCACTCCCCAACCCATCGCGTAGGACGACCGCGGATCGTCCGCGAAGAGGAAGTAGCCGGGGGCGTCGACCTGTTCCGCGTGGAGTTCGGTGAGCGTCTCCGGCCGGAGCACCGTGACGTCGTCGAGGCGGCCTTCGTCGAGGTGCATGCGAAGCCAGTCGGCCAGGTCGAGCACGGTGGAGGCGACGCTGCCGGCGGCCTGCATGTTGTCGTAGGACTGCCACGGCAGAACCCGGCGTTCGCCGTCGCGGTCGAAGCCGTGTGGCATCGCGACGTTCTGTTCGGGAGCGTCGGCGATGCTGACCGCGCCGGCGGGCGCGGTGCCGAGGAAGGTCGGTGCGACGAACCCGGGCGCCCAGACGCCGTACGGGCTCGGGTGGGTGGAGTCCATCCCGAGCGGCGAGAGGATCCGGTCGTCCAGCCACTCGCCCCACGTCTCTCCGGTCGCCGCCTCGACGACGAGGCTCAGCAGGCCATAGCCGAGATTGCTGTAGCGGTGGTCTCCGTAGGGAGCGAAGTTCTCCAGGCGCCGGGCCCGTTCGGCGACGGTGCGCGCATCGATGACTTCGAGCGCGGGGTAGTAGTCCTCGGGGATGCCCGAACGGTGGGCGAGGAGATCGCGGAGCGTGATCTTCGCGGCGCGGTCCGGTTCCGCCAGCTCGAACCAGGGAAGGTGTTGCGCGAGAGAGTCGTCGAACGAGGCGAGACCGTCGTCGACCAGCGCGCCGATGGCCGCGGCGCCGAAGCTCTTCGTCACCGAGCCGATCTGGAAGAGGGTGGCGGCGTCGATCCGGTCGGGCAATCCGATCTGCTTGACGCCGAATCCCTCGGCGAAGACGAGTCGATCGTCGACGACGACGGCGACGGCGAGGCCGGGAACGTTCCAGTCGGGGAAGGACTCCTCGATGAACGCGGTCAGGCCGTCCAGGTTCGGGTGCGGGACGATGGCCGCCGCGGCGGGTTCGTTCGCCGCGGGTTCCGGCTGGGGGGCGCAGGCGATGCAGAGCGCGACGGGAAGCCATAGGACCATCAGGGCCGGCAGGGACAGCAGCGACAGCGGGCGGCTTCGCTGCGGCCGTTGACCGTCGGGTATACGCCGGTGTACTTTCAAGTGCACAACCGTATCCCACACGCTTGGCTTCGGTGTTCACTTCTTGCGAGGGGGTAGCAAGCATGTCCAGGTTCGTCTTTGTGCCACATACGCTCCTGACCGTGACCGCGGTCGTGTGCCTGACGCTCGCGGCCTCGCCGGCAACGGCCCAGACCAGCGCGACGATCACCGGCGAGGTCCGCTCCGCCGACGGCGCCGCCATTCCCGGCGCGGAGGTGACCGTCGCCAGCGAGACGCTCCAGCGGCAAGTGGTGACCGATGCCGACGGCGGCTATCGCCTCCCGGCTCTTCCGGCGGGCACGTACGAGGTGCGAGCCTCGGCCGAGGGCTTCGCGCCGGCCGTGAGGTCTGGCTTCGAACTCCTGCTCAACTCCCGCGTGGAACTCGACTTCGAGCTCGAGGTCGGCACCGTCGAAGACGAGGTGACGGTAACCGGCGCCCCGGTCCTGCTCGACACGCAGTCCTCCGATACCGGCGGTGTCGTGACGCCCCTGCAGATCGCGACGCTCCCGGTCAACGGCCGCGACTACCTCGACCTGATGCAGCTCGTCCCCGGCGTCCAGGTGAACCGGGAGAAGGACAAGGGCAGCGACGAGGCCGTGCCCGTCCTGGGCGAGCGCGCCGGCAACGCGGTGTACCTGATCGACGGCATGCCGAACCGGGACGAGTTCGGCAGCGGTGCGGCTTCGCAGTTCACGCAGGACTCCATCCAGGAGTTCGAGGTGCTCACCGGCGGATTCAAGGCGGAGTTCGGCCACGGCTCGGGCGGCGTCGTGAACGTCGTCACGAAGGGCGGCGGCAACCAGTGGCGCGGCGCGGTCGTCGGCTTCGTGCGGGATGACGGGATGGACTCCTCCAACAGTCTCGAGGAGATGGCCGAAGCTCCGAGCCTGTCCCGGGACAACTTCGCCCTGAACCTGGGCGGCCCGCTCGTCGGCGACCGGGCCTTCATCTTCGCTTCGGCGGAGCAGATCGACGAGGAGCGGGAGTTGAACTTCGCGTTTCCTCCGGCGACTCCGGCGGTCCTGCGGGACTTCGAGAACTCGTTCGACTTTCCCGCGACAACGGACGAAGACCGGTACTTCCTGAAGCTCACCGAACAGCTTGGAGACCGGCACCGGCTCGACCAGCAGATCAGCGTGTCGGACAGCCAGGTGAACGACTTCCTGCCGCTGTCGGCGGCGGCGAACCTCCCGTCCACCCGGAACAACTTCGGGCGTGAACGGTCGATGCTGGGGCTGAGGCAGACGTCGCTCTTCGGCGACGGCAACTGGATCTTCGAAGGTCACCTCCAGTACCGGGAACACACGGACGTCCAGGCGCCGGCGCACCCCGAGGCGGGTGCCGCCACCGCGTTCTCCATCTTCAGCAGCCCCTTTACCTTCCAGCTCTTCGGCGACCTGGGAATTGTCGCGTTCGGCAATCCGTCCACCGGTTCGGACTTCGATCAGGAATACCTGTCCGCCGGGCCGAGCCTGGCGGCCAGCTTCGGCAACCACGAGATCAAGTTCGGCCTCGACTATCTGGGGACGCAGGTCAACGGCAGCGAAGCCAGCATCCTGGCGAACCAGCTCTTCGCGACCGAGGCCAACTTCGCGCGCTTCGGCCCGGTCTACTCCGGGTTGTTCACCCTGACCGAGATCGGACCGCGCGTCACGGGCGGCGACAACGTCGCTCTCGACAACGACTACACCGCGCTGTACGTGCAGGACGACTGGTCCATCGGCGGCGAGCTCGTCGTCAACATGGGATTGCGCTACGACCGCGACTCGGAGTTCGAAAAGAACAACCTGTCGCCCCGTCTCGGCTTCGCCTGGAGCCCGACGGACTCGACCGTGATCTCCGGCAGCGCCGGCGTGTACTACGACCGGTTCCGCCTGGGCCTGGTGCGCAACATCGCGGCGTTCGGCGGCGCCGACATGAACCTCATCCAGGACCTCTCCTACCCGCAGGGCTTCTACAACGTCACGTCGATCATTCCGATCCTCGTCGGACTCTGCCCGAATCCGCTGGCGCCCCACGCCGCGGTGGAGGGCACCCCCTGCCTGTTCGGCCTGCCGACGCCTCACCTTGGCGTCGACATCTTCAACAACATCGTCGCCGACGGCCGCGCCCCCATCCCGCCGGAGACGGTGATCACCCGCGACAACGTGCAGGACCTGAGCGGCCTGAGTCCGGACGAGTACCTGGCCCGCGTGAACGCGATGGTCCCGCTCTTCGCGTTCGGTCCGGATGCCTGGTATTGGGGGCCCTTCGGCGCGTTGACGCATCCGCTCCTCCCGGCTCAGGACTTTCCGATCCAGATCGATCCGGGGTTCGAAACGCCCAACACCCGCGCGTACCACCTGGGCGCCAGGCGGCAGTTCGGGCGAAACCACCTCGTGACGCTCGATCTCCACTACCGGGAGATGAGGAACATCCTCGGCGTTCGCGAGACGAACCTGGAGTTCGTGTCGCGCATTCCGGGTTCCGAGCGCACCTACGAGGGCGGCGCCGGCGTGGGCGTTCGCGGTTTCGGGCCGTGGTTCGAAGGCGAGTACAAGGCCGCGACGGTGGGCTACACGAAGCGCCTGAGCAACCGCTTCAGCCTGTCCGCGCACTACACGTACACGGACGCCGTCGACAACCTTGTCAGTGGACAACTGGGCAACGGCGCGCTGAGCGGCCCCACCGCGACGGGAAGCGCTCCGACTGACTCGTTCGTCGGCACGGTGCCCGTGGTGACGGACCCGACGACCGGACAGACCAACGAGAACGGTTCCTTCACCGCCGGGAACGGCAACTTCATTCCGCGGGCGGGCACGTTTCACAACGGTCCCGACCTCGACAAGGGTCCGTCGCCGTTCGCCGTCGACGACCAGTTCGTCCTCTTCGGTCTGGTCGACCTGCCGGCGGGTTTCCAGCTCAGCGGCATCTACCGCTACACGAGCGGTTTCCGCTTCTCCGAATCGGCGGCCCAGCTCTCCGACCCGGACGGCAATCTGAGCTTCTCGCTTCGGGACACGAGCGTGGCCAAGAACAGCTTCGAGGCGCCTTCGTACCAGAGTCTCGATCTTCGACTCGCGAAGTTCTTCGATCTCGGCAACGACAGGCGACTGACCTTCCTGGTCGAGTTCTTCAATGCCACGAACGAGCAGAACCCCGCCGCCGTGGAGACCGGCAAGGACCGGCCGACGGCCTTCGGTCAGCCGCTTCAGGTTCTGCCCGGACGGGAAGGTCAGATCGGCGTGCGTTTCGAGTTCTGAGACACTCGACGGACGATGACCAGCGCCGAAGCAGCCCCGACGCGCCGCGAGAGGCTGATCCTGGCGGGGATGAAGCTCTTCGCCGAGCGTGGCTTCACGGGCGTCGGGGTCCGTGAGATCGGTGCCGAGGCCGGCGTTTCGTTCGGCCTGATCCGAAAGCACTTCGGATCGAAGGAAGGCCTTCGAGAGGAAGTCGAGGCCCACGTTCTCGCGCAGGTCGAGGAGCTCTACAGCACGATTTCGGAACGCTCCGGAACGTCCGCCCTCGAGCACTTCGTGGAGGACGTCGTCGAGTGGATCGAAAGGGACCGGGATGCCCTGATGTACATGCGCCGGGCAATGGTCGAACAGTCGCCCGGAAGCCTCAAGCTGTTTCTGAGGCTGGTCGAGGTCCTGCGTGACTTCGTCGCGGTGAACAGGGAGCGCGGCTTCCTGCAGGACGGAGTCGACGAGGAATGGGCCGCCATGTTCCTGGTCTTCGACTTCCTTGGCCCCGCGGTGGTGGAGCCGTTCGCCGAGGAAGCGTTCGGGCGCTCGATGTACGAACGGTCCATGGTGGAGCGTCGCAACGCCTTCATGAAGCGGATGGTGACGAGGGGCTTCCTGAACGCCTGAGCGGCGGCTACAGCTTCCCCGTAGCCCGCGCCCGATCCAGCACCGGCTGGTAGATCCGCAACGTCGCCGCATCCACCAACTGCCCGCCCTTGCCGCCGGCCCCGGCCCCCTTCGCCACGGACTCGTTGTACAGGTCGACCATCTTCTGCGCCTGCTTGATCTCCCTGGGTGACGGCGCGAAGACGTCGTTGGCGAGCGGAATCTGGTTGGGGTGGATGCACCACTTGCCGACGGCGCCGAGGGTGGCGGCGTAGGTGGCCTGCTTGAGGTAGGCCTTGTCGTTGCGGAAGTCGCCGAAGGGACCGTCGATGGCGTCGATGCGGGCGGCGCGGCAGGCGGCGATCATGCGGACGCGGTGGGCGGACCACATGTCGCCGGGGTAGCGGTAGTCCTTGTCGAGTTCGTGGCCGAAGCGCATGCCCATGCTGGCGGAGAGGTCGCCGAAGCCGAGGATGAGCGCTTCGAGGCGGTCTGAGCAGGTGGCGATCGCCTCGACGTTGGCCAGGCCCTCGGCCTCCTCGATCAGCGCCTCGAGGCCGATCCTGCGGTCAAGCCCGAGCTTCTGCTCCAGGCCGTCGAGCATCGTCTCGAAGAACCAGATGTCGCGCGGCTCCTTGACCTTGGGCAGGATGATGATGTCGAGGTTCTCGCCGGCGCCTTCGACGACGCTGATCACGTCGTCGACGGCCCAGCGGGTGGTGTGGTCGTTGACGCGGACGGACCGCACCTTGCCTGTCCAGTCGAGGTCACACAAGCCGTCGATGGCGATCTGGCGGGCGCCCTCCTTCTTGTCGGGCGCGACGGCGTCTTCCAGGTCGAGGAAGACGAGGTCGGCGTCGCTCGAGGCCGACTTCTCGACCATCCTGGGGTTGCTGGCGGGCACGGCCAGTTCGGAACGTCTCAGTCGCATGCTCACTTCTCCTTGCCTTCCCCGTCCGGCCCGCCGTCCAGGCCGAACTGGGCGAGGATCTCGTCCCGGTGCTCGTCGAGCAGGGGCGCCCGGCGCCGCACGCCGGTCTTCGTCTCGGTGTACTTGATCGGGCAGCCGACGATGCTGACCGGCGCGTTCTCGCCCGGCAGCTCGACTTCGGCGACCATCTCGCGGACCGCGGTGTGGGGGCTCTCGAAGATGTCGGCCGCGGTCTGGACCGGGCCGCAGGGGACCCGGCCGGCGAGCGCCTCGACGATCTCGTCGCGGGTGTGCGCGCCGGTCCACTCGGAGACGACCGCCTCGACGAACTCCCGGTTCTCGCGGCGCGACCAGAAGTTCTTCGTGCGCTCGTCCTCCACCAGGTCGGGCCGGCCCATCTCCTGGCAGAGGATCTCCCACTGCGCCGGCGTCGGCGCCGCGATCGCCACGCCGCCGTCCTTCGCGTCGTAGATGCCGAACGGGGAAAGGCTGTGGTGGTGCTTGCCGCGCGGCGGGAGCTGGTGGCGCAGGCTGGAGCCGTAGTTCGCGAACACGGACTCGCACAGCAGGTTGACGCCGTCGACCATCGCGACGTCCATGAACTGGCCCTCGCCGGTGCGCCGCGCGTGGTGGACCCCGGCGACGACGCCGAGCGCCATCAGCGTGCCGGGGAACAGGTCACCGACGGAGGCGCCGCCGGGGTAGCCCCCTCCGGGACGGTCGTCGTCGCCCCGGGGGCCGTTGACGTGGGCGAAGCCGCCCATCGCCTGGGCGACGATGTCGAAGGCGGGCCAGTCGGAGTGGGGGCTCTCGCCGGTCCGCGGGTCGCCAAAGCCGCGCAGCGCCGCGTAGACGATCCGCGGGTTGCGCTCGCGGATCGTCTCGTAGCTCAGCCCGAGCCGGTCCATCACGCCGGCGCGCATGTTCTCGAGCACCGCGTCTGCCCGCTCGCACAGGCGGAGGAAGGTCTCGCGGTCGGCTTCGTCCTTCAGGTCGAGCGAGATGCTGCGCTTGTTCCGGTTGATGCTGCCGAAGTAGCCGCCGAAATCGCAGCCGCCGTCGACGCCGGCCTTGCCCTCGTTGGGGTTGATGAAGTCCTCGGGGATGGGCGGCGAGGGGCGGGACATGTCGCCCGTCGGTGGCTCCACCTTGATCACGTCGGCGCCGAGGTCGGCGAGGATGGCCGAGCCGAACGGCCCGGCGAGGGCCATCGTGCAGTCGATGACGACGAGGTCGCTGAGCGGCCCGCGCGCCCGGGCGTCCGGGCTCACTACGACCCCCAGTGCGAGCGGCGCTTGACCAGCACCTCGCGCTCGCCCTCGAAGACGATCGTGCCGTCCTGCTTCGTGCCCCAGTGCTTGAAGCGGACGACGCCGGCGTCGTCGCGGTCGGCGTCGCGGGTCTCGAGCACCTCGGTGTAGGCGGTCAGCGAGTCGCCGAGGAAGACGGGTGCGCGGAAGCGCAGCTTGTCGAGGCCGAGTTCGGCGAGCGCGTTTTCGGCCGTGTCCTGGGTCGCCAGGCCGATCACCGTCGAGCCGGTGACCAGCCCGAACACGAGCCGTTGGCCGAAGGGGGACGCCTTCATCTTGTGCTCGTCGAAGTGGCCGTCGGCGGTGTTCATGACCAGCTTGGTCAGGAGCTGGCTCTCGACTTCTTCGATGGTGGTGCCGCGGGCGTGGCGCATTTTCTGGCCGGCGGCGAAGTCTTCGAAGTAGGTGGAGGGCGATGTGAGGGCGGTGGTCATGAGGCCGCCTCGCGGCGCTTGGCGACCAGGTTGGTGCGCTGGTAGCTGACGACCTTCTCGCCGTTCTGGTTGAAGGCCTCCGTCTCCCAGGTGACGATGCCGAAGTGGGGCCTGGAGCCGGACTCGCGACGGCCCACCACGCGGCTCCTGCCGGTGATCGTGTCGCCGGGGTAGACCGGCCGGTGGAACTTCACGTCGTTCACGCCGAGGAACGGCCCGCCGCCCTCGGAGAGGTCTTCGACCGACATGCCGACGACCGTGCAGAGCACGAGCAGCGGGTCGATGACGACCGAGTCGTGGCCGTGGGCACGCGCGTACTCGGCGTTGAAGTAGAGCGGCGTGAAGCGCATCGTCGCGGTGGCGAAGAGCGCGTTGTCCGCTTCGGTGAGGGTGCGGCCCCAGTGGTGCTGGAAGGTCCGGCCTTCCTCGAAGTCCTGGTAGCGGTTGCCCTTCTTCTTGAGCGGGAAGGTGGAGAAGTCCGGGTCGGGCATTGCGGCAGTGGTTCTACCACGCACGACGGAGAATGGTCGCCGCTTCGCGGCGCGTGTTGTTGGCCGCCTGCGGCGGCAGCGGGTCAGAAGACCCGCGTACCCAGGGGAGGAGCTTCGTCCGGCTCCACGACCTCATAGCCTCTCTGCCTGAGCCACGACAGGGGCCCGTCGGGTCGAAGCAGGGCGCCGAGCGGCAGGATGGCGAAGGTGGAGTCGTTGTTCGTCAATGCGCGCTCCGCGTTCTCGAGCCAAAGTTCCCAGCTCCGCGACTCGATCTGGCTCAGCACCGCTGGATCGAAGGCGAGTGCAAAGGAATCGCAGCCCAAGGTGGCCGAATCGCCTGAATGAGCCCTGATCGAGGCCAGATCGCCTACGGCCCAGGCGGCCGCAAGACGCGTGTGCGCCTCAAGCTGGGCATCGAGTCCCTGAAGACTTGCCTGAAGACAGGTTTGCTCCGCACCGGGCGACATAACCTGAATCGAATCGAAGAGAGGCGACTCCTTGTAGCGCCAGGATATGTGCGCTGGCACCTTCTTGACGCGGTGCTTCTTCGCTCGCTTCTCGATTGCCCGACCAATCGTGCGGCCCGACTCCAGGCCAGCGGATTGCGCCGCCGAGTCGAAGAGCTCCTCGGCCGCGACGCTAGGCCGCAGTTCTTCGAGGCCGTCCCGCTTCGGTGCGTATCTGAGCCTGGTCTCCGAGAAGAGCCGGTACAGGTCCTCCGGCAGCACGCCCTCCAGGGTTCCGCGGTCCGGGATCCGTCGCACGCGCTTGATCAGCCGCCACGCCCTCACCGGGTTTGTCAACGAGACGCGCAGGGATGTTCCCGGCAGATACTCGCTGGAGCGGGCCAGCGCCTGTTCGACGGAGTCCGGGTGCCAGAGGAGATCGTTCGGCACGAGTTCGGGAATGCCGAGGATCCACAGGACATGGTCGTCCTTGGTGACCTTCCAGAGGGGCGGCCCAGGGAGATCTCCCAGGACCTGGATCTCTTCCTCGACGACATCCACCGGGGTCGGCTGGGATGCGCCGTTCTCCTGGGCGATCGCTCCCGGAGCAGCCGCGGAGGCCGCGAGTAGCAGGGCTCTCCAAATCATCGAAGGACTCCTTTCGCTCTTTGAACGGCGGACCGCCGCGTTTGATTCCACTCGGTACGATGAGCCGCCCTCGAACCGAGGCTCCCCGGGAGGATCGATTGAACGAAATGAAGCCTGCGGAGGTCAAGCCCGCAATCAGCATCGATGTCGTCAACCAGCTCGACGCTCGGGTCGGCACGATCGAGAGCGTCACGGATGTCGAGGGGTCCAGCAAGCTCGTCCGACTCAGGGTCGACTTCGGGGACCACAAGCGGACGATCCTCGCGGGGATGAAGCAGGAGCGCGAAGCCCCGACCGAGATCGAAGGTCGACAGGCGTTGTTCATCGTCAACCTGGCGCCGAGGAAGATGATGGGGGAGACCTCGGAGGGCATGATCTTCGACGTCGGTTACGAGGACGGGATTCAGCCGGCGTTGCTGCTCCCGGAGCGGCCGGTGCCGAACGGCGCTCGCGCCGGTTGAGTCGCGGTACCGCGCTACGATTCGCGGATGATTCCCTGGACCAACCTGAAATCGACCCTGGAGCAGGACGCCGAGTTCCGCTACACGATCCGGCACTGGACGGCGAGCCTGCGGCTGAGCGTGGGCGACCGGCACCATGCGATCCGTTTCGAGGATGGCGCTGTAGCCGCGGTCGAGCCGTGCGACGCCGACGCCCCGGCCGACGTCTTCCTCGCCGGCCCGGAAGAGGAGTGGCGCGAACTTCTGCGCAAGGTGCCGCGGCCCTTCTACCAGGACCCGTTCTTCGCCAGCGTGCATCACGGCATCGAGCTGAACCAGGATCAGCTCGAGTACGCCGCCTACTACCCGGCACTGCGCCGGCTCGTCGGCGTGCTGCGCGAGATGTCCAATCCAACCGAGGGAGCTTCCGCATGAACCTGTTCCGCCTGTTTCTCGGCGTCGTCTTTGGCGTGATCGTCGTCTACACGGTGTTCGTCGCGATGGAACACGGCCTGGGTCTGCTCGGCATCTTCTTCGGCGACATCGCCGCGATGACCTGGAACGGCCAGTTCAACCTCGACTTCATGGGGTTCCTCACCCTGTCGGGGCTGTGGGTCGCCTGGCGCAACGGTTTCTCCCCGGGCGGCCTGCTGCTCGCCGTCGTCGCCCTCTTCTTCGGGGTGCCGTTCCTGACGCTCTACCTCTTCATCCTGAGCCAGCAGACGAACGGTGACGTGAAGCGGATGCTCCTGGGCGACCAGCGGGCAGCGGCCTGATGCCCACCTTCGCGCGGCGCGTCGGCCGCTACCTGGACCTCGAAGTCCAGGACGTTGCTTACGAGGTCTACTTCGAGTCGGCCGGCAACCCGGACGGCATTCCGCTGGTGCTCCAGCACACGGCCGGCTCGGACGGCCGCCAGTGGCGTCACCAGTTGGAGGACGAACGGATCGGCCGGCACTTCCACCTGCTCGCGTACGACCTGCCCTACCACGCCAAGTCCGTGCCGCCGACCGGCGTCGAGTGGTGGAAGCAGGAGTACCGGCTGACCAAGAGCTTCCTGCTTGACTTCGTCACCGCCTTCGTGGGCGAGCTCCAGCTCGAAGACCCGGTCTACATGGGCAGCTCGATCGGCGGCCACCTGGCCCTCGACCTCGCCCTGCACCGCGCGGGCCTGTTCCAGGCCGTCATCGGCCTGGAGGCGGCGATCAAGTCGGACCCCGGCAACATCGATCTGCTCGACCACCCCGAGATCAACAACGGCTACAAGAGCGAGCTGATGATCGGCATCACCTCGCCCGAGGCGCCGGAGGCGTTCCGACGCGAGGTGGGCTGGTGCTACAGCCAGGGCGCGCCGCGGGTGTTCCGGGGCGACCTCTTCTACTGGGGCACCGACCACGACCTGGGCGACAGGGCCTCGGAGATCGACACGTCGCAGACGCGGGTGTTCCTGCTGACCGGCGAGTACGACGCCGCGACGCCGCCCGCGGCGTCCGAAGAGGTCGCGGCGCAGATCGAGGGAGCGACGTACCAGACGATGAAGGGGTTGGGTCACTTCCCGATGTCCGAGGACCCGGAGCGGTTCTACGGGTACATCGAGCCCGTCCTGGAGGAGATCGTCGGCGATCAGACGCGGCTGGGGTCGCCGGACTTTTCGCCGGCTGCGGCGGCTGGCAGCTAGCCATCATGCCGTCCATGTCGCGAGCCGAGATCGACGAGTTCCTGGGCAAACCCCGGATCGGCGTCCTCTGCACCAACGACCTCGACGGATCGCCGAACGGCGTGCCCGTCTGGTTCGAGTGGGACGGCGAGCAGATCCTGATGTTCAGCAGCGCCTCGCACAAGAAGATCGCCCGGCTAGAGAACGATCCGAGGGCGTCGCTTCTCGTGGCCCGGGAAGCTGGCGAACCGGAGGCGTGGGTCGCCGTCGACGGTGTCGTGGCGATTGGCGAGGAGGACGTCGTGCCGCTGATGGAACGGCTCGCGGGGCGCTATTGGGTCGACGGGGATCCGGCGATCGCGAGGGCGCACGCGGAGACGGTCGAGTCGTGGCGCCAGGCTGCGGCGCAGTTGCGGGTGCTGGTGATCGAGCCCGACGAGATCAGGAGCTACCGCGCCTGAGTTGTAAGGTCTCTAGGCCCCGGGGGGCGCAGACCGAAGGCGCTAGCCGGAGGACGAAGAGGAAGCTGATGACCAAGGTGGACAGTGGGACACCGCTCAGAGAGGAGATCCAGGAGAGCGCTCCTACGTTCGCGTCTCGGTGGAGGGGTAGGTTCCGGGAGTCACGACGGGACGATGTCCGGTACAAGGCGCTCGCTCGAAAGTACCTTGACGGTGGCGAGCCGCTTGAGCCTCGTCCGGCTGCGAGCGACCTGCAACGCTGATTCAGGCGGTCAGCTGCGGCTGGTCAGCGGGGTTCCAGAAGGGTCAGGTCGATCTCCCGAAAGTCCCGAGTGTTCAACGTCGCCAGGGAGAAACCGCGACTCTTGGCCGTGCCTGCGATCTGCGAGTCCGCCAAGCTCATGGGCGCTCCCTTCAGTCGTCGCTGGGCGCGGAGCCTGGCGCTCTCGTTAGCGGCGTCCAGGTCGAATGGGACGATGCGGTCCGAGAAGGCATCTACGATCCGTGCAAAGACGTGCGTCAGACGCAGCCGCTTTCGCCCGCGTGGCAACAGTTCTATGCCGAAACTGATCTCGTCCACGGTGACGGCGGAGACGTACAGGCTCGAAGGGGCGTGGCTGTCCAGCCAACTCATCACTCGCTTGTCCGGTTCGACACGCATGGCCTCCGAGAGGACATTGGTGTCCAGGAGAATCACGTCGAATCGTCCTCGCCGTAGTCGGGCAATGTGAAGTCGATCGGGTCGTCCACTTCGCGTGCCGGCAGGTCGAGATCGAAGCCCTCGTCGCCGACGATCCGGCGGATCATTGCCCCGACCGGCTCCTCGTCCACAACCGCGCTCCGGAGGATGCGCCGAACGGTCTCCTCCAAGGACAGCGACTCCCGTTCCGCGCGGATCTTCAGGCGATGGACGACCTCACTGTCCAGGCGACGTACACTCAGGTTTGCCATTGGTCCTACTCCTTCGGTTTCGCGGTCGCGATGCTAGCACGAGCGGCCGAAGTGCTGGCACTCACTTGACCACACGATGAACGACATTTCACCCACCGCCGTCGGCTACATGACCCCGGAGCGCGAGATGCTCCGCCGGATCGCGCGCGAGTTCACGGACAAGGAGGTCCTCCCGGTCGCCAACGAACTCGACCCGAAGAAGGAGACGATCCCGCAGTCGTTGATCGACCAGATGGGGGAACTGGGTTTCTTCGGCATCGTGATCCCGGAGGAGTACGGCGGTGCCGGGCTGGGCGCGTTCGAGTACTGCCTGGTGGCCGAGGAGCTGGCGCGGGGCTGGATGAGCGTGGCGAGCATCATCGCCCGCGGCAACGGTTTCTACCGGTCGATCCCCTTCGATGGCGAGGAGCGCCTGAAGCGCATCCGGCTGATGGCCGAGGGCAAGTACCTCGGCGCGCTCGCCATGTCGGAGCCGGAGGTCGGCTCGGACATCTCGTCGATCACCTGCCGGGCGCGGGTGGAGGACGACCACTGGGTGATCACCGGCAACAAGTACTGGTGCACGTTCGCCGACGGCGCGAACTTCATCCAGGTCATCGCGCGGACGGAGGGCGACCCGGCGAAGCGCCACGCCGCCCTGACCGGGATCGGGATCGAGAAGCCGCCCGGCGAGCTGCCGGAGGGCGTCACCGGATCGCCGATTCCGAAGATCGGCTACCACGGCTGGAAGACCTGGGAACTGCACTTCGAGAACGTCCGCGTGCCGATTACGAAGCGCCAGCGGGAGGCCAAGGGCCAGGCGTTCTACGGCATGACGCGCGGTCTGCAGACGGCGCGGGCTCACACCGCGGCGCGCTCCATCGGCCTCGCCCAGGGCGCGCTGGAGCAGGCGATCGCGTACTCGAAGGAGCGCATCCAGTTTCGGCGCCCGATCGCCGACTTCCAGGCGATTCGCTTCAAGATCGCGAACATGGCGGCCGAGGTCGAGGCGGCGCGCCAGTTGAACCACTCGGTCTGCGCCAAGATCGACACCGGCGTGTCCTGCGCCAAGGAGGCGGCGATGGTCAAGTACTACGCCGCCGAGATGTCGGAGCGGGTGTGCTCCGACGCGCTGCAGGTCCTGGCCGGCGCCGGCTACACGACGGACTACCCGGTCGAGCGCTACTGGCGTGACGCGCGGCTGACGAAGATCTTCGAGGGGACGTCGGAGATCATGCTGAAGATCGTGTCCGACGAGCTGCTTGGGAAGCCGTCGAGGAGGAGTTGACGATGAGACTCGCGAACCATCTCTGGGACCGCTTCGGTCGCATGGGTCTTGACGATATTCCGGAGTCGGCCCGCACGGTGGCCGGCCAGTGCGTGCTCGACTGGTTCGGCTGCGCGCTCGCCGGCAGCCGCGAGCCGCTGTCCGGGATCCTGCGCGATGAGCTGGGCGGCCAGGCCGGGCCGTGCTCGATCGTGGGGACGGAGCTGCACTGCGTGCCGGGCGTCGCCGCGCTGGTCAACGGCGCCGCCGGGCATGCGCTGGACTTCGACGACACGCACAGCATGATGGGCGGGCATCCCACGGTGCCGGTGTTTCCGGCCGCGTTGGCGCAGGCCCAGGAGATGGGCGCGAGCGGCGAGCGGTTGCTGGTCGCGTTCGTGGTCGGCATCGAGGTCGAGTCGCGCGTCGGCGCGCTGATCGGAGGCGCTGCCTACAGGAAGGGCTGGCATTCGACGTCGACGATCGGCGTCCACGGCGCCGCGGCGGCGGCCTGCCACCTGCTGGGCGCGAGCAACGAGCAGTTCGCTCACGCGGTTGGCCTCGCTGCGTCGCAGGCCAGCGGCCTCAAGGCGAACTTCGGGACGATGACCAAGCCGTTCCACGCCGGTCACGCCGCCGAGCGCGGCCTGCTCTCGGCGCGGCTGGCGATGCGGGGCTTCACTTCGAATCCCGAGGCGGTCGACGGGCGGCAGGGCTACGCCGACGCCGCGGCGAAGGGCCACGAGGAAGTCAAGTGGCAGCGGATCGAGGAGCAGGATGGCCGCTTCCTGATCGAGGACACCCTGTTCAAGTACCACGCCGCCTGCTACCTGACCCACGCGGCGATCGAGTCTGTTGGGCGGTTGCGTCCGCAGTTGGCTGCCGCGGGGGTCTCGGCCGGTGATGTCGAGAAGGTGATCGTCACCGTGCATCCGGGGTTGCTCGATATCTGCGGCATCCCGGAGCCGAAGACCGGGTTGGAAGCGAAGTTCAGCCTGGTCGCTACGACGTCGCTGGCGATGCTGGGGATCGACACGACGGACACGGGGACGTTCGTCGACGAGACGTTGGATGATCCGGAGGTTGCGCGGATGATCGACCGGGTCGAGGTGCGGACCGATCGCGGTATGGGGCACACCCAGGCGCGGGTGGAGCTGCAGGCGAACGGGCACTCGCTCGAGGAGTTCCATGACACCGGTATCCCGGCGACGGACCTCGAGGCGCAGGGCGCGAAGCTGGCGGCAAAGATGACAGGTTTGACGACGCCGCTGCTTGGGGCGGAAGCGAGCGACCGGTTGCGGGAGCTGTCGCTGCGGCTGGAAACGGTGGGGGATGCATGCGATTTGGCGGGCCTCGTGAGCGGTTCGCTCGAGGCGGCCTGAGGTCGGCAATGGCACTTCCGCGAAACGGTCTCGCCATCGAAGCCCATCAAGAGAACGGCGAGTGGGTCGCCACCTGCCCGGACCTGGGGCTGGCCAGTCAAGGAGCTTCTCTCAACGAGGCCTTGGAGATGCTGAATGAGGCGATGCTCCTCTTCTTCCAAACAAGCGACGAGCTGGGGATTCTGGCCGAGGAGTTGGCCAAGAAGGGACTCCTCACGGGCGGTCTGGCTCCTCGCTGACGTGGGTCTACGCGCAGCCGGCCTTGCGACTTGGCGCGCCGGGCTCTGCTCGCGACTGTGGACTCAGAGAGCACATTCGACCGAGCACGGCTACTTGCTCACGGGCTGCGGCCGATCCATGCTACTCTCATTCGGCGAGACATGAGGGGATGCCCCAATAGGAGATCGGTATATGGGCAGTAGAGAGCTTGCGTTGGATGAAGAAGTGGCGGCGATCCAAGGAACGGTCGAAGCGTTGACACCTTTGGAACCGGACTCCCGCGAACGCGTACTGAGGTACGTTACGGCTCGTTTTGGGATCTCTACGCCGCGTCAGTCTCCGACCGTTCCAGAGCGTCGAGACGACGACGTCGCGGCTAGCGATGACACGAGCGCATCGAGCGCGCCTTCCTCGTTCGAGACGCTTGCGGAGCTGTTTGATGCGGCGCAGCCTAGTGACAACCCGGACAAGGCACTCGTCGCTGCATACTGGGTGCAAACCAGCGGCGAAGCTGACAGCTTCGAGAGCGCTTCGGCCAATAGGGAACTCAAGAACCTGGGACACAGGATTGCCAACATCACTGACGCGATCAACGTGCTGAAGCGACGGAATCCTGCACCGGTGGTTCAGCTGAGAAAGAGCGGCAAGACCCGTCAAGCGCGAAAGACGTACAAGGTTACGGACGCCGGGGTCAGAGCTGTTGAAGAGATGATCCGTGGATGAGGCGAGGCTCCGTCAGGCGATCGAGGGACTAGTTGGGAGGAAGCTGGCGACGGAGCTGGCGGGCGACTTCGTGAAGCTGCGTCAGGACGTGGCGACTGGCACACTGGAACGCACGTCGGCTGGGAAGTTTGTAGAGTCCTTTGTCCAGGGCCTACAGCAGATCTCGGGCGGGAGCTACGATGCAGCACCGAGTGTTGATCACTATCTGAACACGCAGGTCGAGGGTGACACAAGGCTGCCCGATGGACTACGACTCTGTGGAAGTCGGATCGCGCGTGCGATCTACACGCTGAGAAACAAGCGGAGCATCGCTCACAAAGGCCAAGTGGACCCGAATAGCATCGACTTGGAGTTCACCTATCGTGGCGCGGCTTGGATCATGGCTGAGCTTGTCCGTTCCGCCTCGGGCACTACGATGGAGGAGGCTGGGGCACTGATCAGGCTTGTCAATGCGCCGGTGGGCACGCTGGTGGAGGAGATCGATGGTGTTCGCCTGGTGCATGCGCAGATCGCCCTGCGAGCCGAGATCTTGGTCTTACTCCACAGTAAACACCCCGATCCGGTGACCTCCGCGCAGCTTTGCGAGTGGACCGGGAAGAAGGGCACGACCGTTGGCGCCCGGCTGAGTGACCTCCGGTCTAGTCGGCTTGTCGTTGGTGACGGTAGAAGGGGGTTCAAGCTCACGTCCCCAGGGCATGCCGCTGCCACGACAGAGATCCAGAGTCTTCAGGGTTGAACCCAGCCATCCGAGTATCTGGAGGTGATCATCACTGAATGCCGTTGAGCTGGCCAGGTAACTTCGCCGAATGTACGAGGACGCTGGAGAGGGCGAGAAAGTGGCCATGATTCACTTGTTCGGAATCAAGTACTCCGACGAGATCAAGGGCCTGTGACATCGCGCCGGCGGCGCTTGCGAGCGAGGCACGGCTGCCGGAGTCGTATGGTACGGAGGTAAACAAGGGCTGTAATCTCGCGCGCTTCGTCGAGATCAAGAGGGGCGCTCTCTAATCCGGCAACCACCGGTCTTGCCGGCCGAAGAGCGACGGGCAAGACCGGACATGGACGGCCGTCCTTAGCGAGTGTAAGGAACACTCACAGCCTCCAGCGGAGCCGGGCATGGCCGGAGCGTTTCTTGGCTGCCCGCGGCGGAAGCCGGCCAGAAGGCCGGCGCACCGACACTCGCACCGACAACTCGCGCTGCTATCCCTCGATCCCCCCAATGCACATGTACTTGATCTCGAGGTAGTCGTCCAAGCCGTACTTCGACCCCTCGCGGCCGTGGCCGGATTCCTTCATGCCGCCGAAGGGGGCCATTTCGTTGGAGATGATGCCTTCGTTGATGCCGACGATGCCGTACTCGAGCGCCTCGCTGACGCGCCAGATGCGGCCGACGTCGCGGGCGTAGAAGTAGCTGGCCAGGCCGAACTCGGTGTCGTTGGCCATGGCGATCGCTTCCTCCTCGGTGCTGAACTTCATCAGCGGCGCGACGGGGCCGAAGATCTCTTCGCGGAAGACCCGCATGTCGTCCGTGACGTTGGTGAGGATCGTGGGTTGGACGAAGCACTCGCCGATATCCGAACGACCGCCGCCGATCTCGACCGTGGCGCCCCGGTCGACCGCGTCGGTGACGCGACTGGTCACGTTCGCCACGGCCTCGGTGCTGATCAGCGGGCCCACGGTGACGCCGTCCTCGGTGCCGTCGCCCATCTTGATTCCGGCGACCGCCGCGGCGAGTTTCTCGGCGAACTCGTCGTAGACGCCTTCCTGGACCAGGATGCGGTTGGCGCAGACGCAGGTCTGGCCTGCGTTACGGAACTTGCAGATCATGGCGCCGGCGACCGCCGCGTCCAGGTCGGCGTCGTCGAACACGATGAAGGGCGCGTTGCCGCCCAGTTCCATCGACATCCGCTTCATCGTGCCCGCGCATTGAGTCATGAGCAGCTTGCCCACCGCGGTGGAGCCGGTGAAGGTGAGCTTGCGGACCGTGGGGTTGGACGTCAGCTCCTTGCCGATCTCCTCGGTCTGGCCGCAGAGGATGTTGATCACCCCGGCCGGGATGCCGGCCCGCTCCGCCAGCTCGGCCAGTGCGTTGGCTGACAGGGGCGTCTCGTTGGCCGGCTTGCAGACGACCGTGCAGCCCGCCGCGAGGGCCGGTGCGATCTTGCGCGCGAGCATGGCGTTGGGGAAGTTCCAGGGCGTGATGCAGGCCACCACGCCGACCGGCTGCTTGATGGTGACGACCCGCTTGTCGTTGGCAGGCTGCGGGATCGTGTCGCCGTACACGCGCTTCGCCTCTTCGGCGAACCACTCGACGTAGCTGGCGCCGTAGGCGATCTCCCCGCGGGCCTCGAAGAGGGGCTTGCCCTGTTCGGCCGTCATCATCTGAGCCAGGTCTTCCTGGCTCTGCATCATCAGGTCGAACCAGCGCCGCAGCATCGCGGCGCGCTCCTTGGCCGTCGTGTGCCGCCACTGCTCGAAGGCCCTTCCGGCTGCCTCGATGGCGCGGCTCGTTTCGGCGCCGCCGCAGCAGGCGACGTCGGCCAGGACATCGCCCGTGGCCGGGTTCTCGACGGCGAAGGTCTCGCCGGAGTCGGCGTCGACCCACTGGCCGTCGATGTAGGCCTGGGCGCGGAGCAGACCGGGGTCGGCCAGGTCGATGCGGTCGGCCGGGGCTCGGGTCGCTACGGAGGTGGCAATGGTCATGGACGTCACTCCCTCGTGGTCGCCGCTTTGCGGCGCGGTTCTCAAAGGCCGGCGAGGACGCCAGCGTCTGCGACGCTAGCATCGGCGACATGAACAGCACGCCGCTGTCCCCTGTTCTCGGCGCCAACGAGGCGGGCCGGCGGAGGGAGTCACCCTGAGTCAGCTCCTGCAGGTTCTCGTCAATGGTCTGGCCGTCGGCTGTATCTACGGCCTGATCGCTCTCGGCTTCGTTCTCGTCTACAAGGCGACCGAGATGGTGAACTTCGCCCAGGGCGATCTCATGATGCTGGGCGCCTTCATGGCGGTGACCCTGATCGGCGACTTCGGTCTGCCCTGGGCGCTGGGGTTGTTGCTGTCGGTCCTGGCGCTGGCGGTCTTCGGCTATCTGCTCGACGCCTTCGTGCTGCGCCGCGTTCTGGGCGAACCCCAGTTCGCCATCGTGATGCTGACGATCGGGCTGGGCTTCATCTTCCGCGCCGTGGCGGGACTGGTGTGGGGCTACGACCCGCAGAGCTTTCCCACTCCGTACACCGGCAAGTCGCTGCGTGTCGGCGAGATCGTTGTGAGCTACGAGAACCTCGCGATCCTGCTGGGCACCCTCGTCCTTTGCCTCGTGCTGTTCCTGTTCTTCCGCCGCACGCGGCTCGGCATCGGCATGCAGGCCACGTCGCAGAACCAGCTCGCGGCCTACTACGTCGGCATCCCGGTCAAGCGGGTCTTCTCCCTGGTGTGGGCGATCTCCGCGGGAGTCGCCGCGGTGGCCGGGATCCTCCTGGCGCCCGTCTCGCTCGTCCAGCCCGGGATGGGATTCATCGGGATCAAGGCCTTCGCGGCCGCGGTGATCGGCGGCTTCGGTTCGATCCCCGGAGCGCTGCTCGGCGGCTGGATCATCGGCGTCGCCGAGCAGGTCGCGGGGGTCTACCTGCCCGCCGGTTTCCAGGAGATGTCCGCCTACGGCATTCTCATTCTGGCCTTGATCCTGCGGCCCCAGGGCCTGTTCGCACAGATTCAGCGAAAGAAAGTCTGACGGCCGGCGAGCATCGAATGCGGTTCCTCTTCAAGACCCACTACAACCAGGACATCGACCACCTCAAGCATGGTGGTGACCGGTTCTGGTACGGCCTGCTGCTGGTGCTCGTCGCCGCGGCGCCCGCGGCGCTCGGCACCTTCTATCTGGGCGAGCTCAACCTGGTGATGATCTACGCCATCGCCGGCGTCGGTCTGATGCTGCTCGTTGGCTACACCGGCCAGGTGAGCCTGGGCCACGCGGCGTTTCTGGCGATCGGCGCCTATACCCACTCGCTCCTGCTGGGCGCGGGTCTGCCGTTCCTGCTTTCGATCGTCGCGGCGGTCCTGGTCTCGGCGCTCGTCGGCGCCGGCGTGGGGTGGATCGCGCTCCGGATGACGGGCATCTATCTCGCCATCGCCACCCTGGCCTTCGCCATGCTCACCGAGCAGACGATCTCGCGCGCGGAGTGGCTCACCGGGGGCTTTCGCGGCCTCGCCGTTCCGCAGGCGAGCCTCTTCGGGATGCCGCTCACGCAGGGCTGGCAGCACTACTACGTGACGCTCACGCTGCTCGTCGTGACGCTCCTCGCGGCGCTCAACATCCTGCGGTCCTCGACGGGAAGGGCGATGGTCGCCATCCGTGACTCGGAGATCTCGGCGGAGAGCGTCGGCATCAACCTGGCCGTCTACAAGACTCTCGCTTTCGCTCTCAGCGCCGGCATCACCGGCCTCGCCGGCGCTCTCTTCGCGCATCGCCTCGGCTACCTCTCGCCCGACGCCTTCACGTTCCTCATCTCGCTGCAGCTCCTCCTGATGGTGGTGGTTGGCGGGGTCGGCTCGATGCGGGGCGTCATCTACGGCGCGCTCTTCATCGGCTTCCTGCCTCAGCTCCTCGCCATCGCCCGCGACACGCTGCCGCCGCAGATCGCACAGGCTCCCGGACTCGAGCCGGGCATCTTCGGCCTCATCCTGGTGCTGGTGATCCTCTTCGAGCCTCAGGGCATCTTCGGCCGCTGGCTCAAGATCAAGAGCTACTTCCAGTTGTTCCCGCTCTACCGCCGGGCGACGCACCGGCGCCAGAAGACCTACCTGCGCACGGAGCGACTGAGGTGAGCTACCTCGCCGCCCTAGACCTGTCGATCAGCTTCGGGGGCATTCGTGCCGTCGACGACGTGAGCTTCGAGGTCGAGGAGGGCGAGGTGTTCGCCATCATCGGACCGAACGGAGCCGGCAAGACGACGCTCTTCAACCTGGTGAGCGGCATCTACTCCCCCGACGGCGGGAGCGTCCGGTTCGCGGGCCGCGACATCACCTCGCTGCCGGCGCATCGCATCGCACCGCTCGGCCTCGCGCGCACCTTCCAGAACATCGAGCTCTTCGAGCACGCCACCGTTCTGCAGAACCTCCTCATCGGCCGTCATGTCCACCGGCGCTCGACCGCGCTGTCCCACCTCCTGTTCCTCCCCGCGGTGAGGCGGGAGGAGCTCGAGCACCGGCGCCGCGTGGAAGACGTCATCGACCTCCTCGAGCTCGCCCACTACCGCGAGCAGAGGATCGCCAACCTCCCCTACGGAGTGCGCAAGGTCGTGGAAGTGGGCCGCGCGCTCTGCCTGGAGCCGAAGCTGCTGCTCCTCGACGAGCCGACCTCCGGGCTGAACCCCGAGGAGAGCGAGGACATGGGATTCTGGATCGAGGACATCAACCGCGACCTTGGCGTGACGGTCGTCATGGTGGCGCACGACATGGGTCTCGTGAGCCGGGTGGCGGGGCGGGTGCTCGCCCTCAACGAAGGTCGCGTGATCGCGGAGGGCAGCCCCGCGGAGGTGCAGAAGAACCCCGCCGTCGTCGACGCCTACCTGGGAGCGGAGTAGGTGCTTCTCGAGCTCAAGAACGTCGAGACCTACTACGGTCCGATCATGGCGATCCGCGGCGTCAGCCTCGCGGTGCCCGAAGGCCGGATCGTCGCCGTTCTGGGCGCCAACGGCGCGGGCAAGACGACCATCCTCCGTACGATCTCGGGCGTGATGGATCCCCAGAAGGGTGAGATCCTCTTCGCTGGCGAGGACATCGCACGGCGCGATCCCGACGCCGTCATGCGCCTCGGCCTGAGCCACGTGCCGGAGGGCCGAGAGGTCTTTCCCTTCCTCTCGGTGAGCGAGAACCTGCGAATGGGCGCCTACAGCCGCCGCGACCGCGCACGCATCGCCGACGATCTCAAGCGCGTCTACGACTACTTCCCGGCGCTCGCCGATCGGGCCTCGCAACAGGCGAGCCAGCTCTCCGGCGGCGAGCAGCAGATGCTCGCCATCGGACGCGCCCTGATGGCGCATCCGAGGATGCTGCTGCTCGACGAGCCGTCGCTCGGCCTGTCTCCGATCCTGGTCCACCAGATCTTCGAGATCATCAAGCGCATCAACGAGGAGGCGGGCATGACGATCCTCGTCGTCGAGCAGAATGCCCACGTCGCGCTGCGACACTCCCACTACGGCTACGTGCTCGAGAACGGACGGGTGGTCATGGACGACACGTGCGAGAAGCTCGAGAGTTCGCCGGACATCCAGGAGTTCTATCTCGGGATGAAGGACCAGATGCCGAGAGGGGTCCGCCGGTGGAAGAAGCGGAAGACCTGGAGGTGAGGATGGGCGGCCCCGAATCGAACCCGGACAACGCGGTCAGGATCCGACTGAAGACGCAGAAACATGGAGATTGAATACGAGAGCAAGGATCTCGTGCGTGAGACGCGCACGGCCGACGACGGCCGCGAGCTCGTGTTCTGGCGCGACACGAGCTTCGCCGGCACCGTCCCGACGATGTTCTGGAGCCGCGTCGAGAGGTACGGCGACCGCATCGCGATGCGGGAGAAGGACTTCGGCATCTGGCAGGACGTCTCCTGGCGCACCTTCGGCGAGAAGGCGCGCCATACGGGGCTGGCGCTGCGCTCGCTCGGCTTCGGCAAGGGCGACGTCGCGTGCATCCTCTCCAACACGATCACCGAGTGGATGTTCGCCGACATGGGGGTGCTCGGCGCCGGCGGCGTGTGCGCGGGGATCTACCCGACGGATGCGGCCGAGCAGGTGGACTACCTGGTCAACGACTCGGGCTGCAAGGTGATGTTCGTCGAAGACGAGGAGCAGCTCGACAAGGTGCTCGAGGTGCGCGAAAAGTGCCCCACGCTCGAGCAGATCGTCATCTTCGACATGGAGGGCCTGCGGGACTTCGAGGATTCGCGGGCCATGAGCTACGACGACCTGCTCGCGCTCGGACGCGAACAGGACGAGCTCCACCCCGAGGCCTGGGCCGAGTGCCTCGAGCTGGCGAGGCCCGAGGACCTCGCGATCCTCGTCTACACCTCCGGCACCACCGGGCCTCCGAAGGGGGCGATGATCAGCCACCACAACCTCGTGTTCCAGTGCGTCAACGCCCCGCACGTCCTGTCGCAGAACGAGGACGACGAGCGCATGGCCTTCCTGCCGTTGTGCCACATCGCCGAGCGGATCTTCGTCTACGGTTCGCTCTACACCGGCACGAAGCTCAACTTCGTCGAGAATCCGGAAACGGTGCCCGAGAACGCTCAGGAGATCCAGCCGACGCTGTTCTTCTCGGTGCCGCGCGTGTGGGAGAAGTTCTACTCGGCCATCAGCATCGCCCTCGCCGACGCCACCTTCCTGCAGCGATGGGCGTATGGAAAGGCGATAGGGATCGGGTTCAAACGCGCGGACAAACGTCTTGGGGGCGAGAAGCCGGGGGCGGTCCTGGAGCTCGCCTACCGCGTCGGCGATGCGCTCGTGCTGCGCAACATTCGCAAGTTCCTGGGCCTCGACCGCTGTCGCTGGATCGGCACCGGGGCCGCGCCGATCTCACCCGATCTGATCCGCTGGTATCTCGCACTCGGCATCGACATGGTGGAGGGCTACGGCCAAACCGAAAACACCGGCATCGCCTCCATCCTGGAGCCGGGCGAGATCAGGCCCGGCACCGTCGGCCGCTCCGTTCCCTACGGCGAAATCAGGATCTCCGATGAGGGCGAGATCCTGATCCGCGGAGAGTTCGTCTTCATGGGTTACCTCAACCAGCCGGAGAAGACGGCCGAGACGATTCGTGACGGGTGGCTCCACACCGGCGACGTCGGCGAGATCGACGACGAGGGCTTCCTCAAGATCACCGACCGCATGAAGGACATCATCATCACGGCCGGCGGCAAGAACATCACCCCGAGCGAGATCGAGAACCAGCTCAAGTTCTCGCCCTACATTGCCGACGCGGTGGTGATCGGCGACAAGCGCAAGTTCCTGACGTGTCTCGTGATGATCGACCACGACAACGTCGTCAAATACGCTCAGGATCATCATGTGCCCTTCACCAACTACCAGAGCCTGTGCGCGGCGGAGGAGATCGTCGAGCTGATCCACGGTCAGGTGGAGGCCGTCAACGCGAAGTTCGCGCGGGTCGAACAGGTGAAGAAGTTCCGCCTGATCGACCAGGAGCTGACCCCCGAGGACGACGAGCTCACGCCGACGATGAAGCTCAAGCGCAAGTTCGTGAACGAGAAGTACCGACCCCTGATCGATTCGATGTACGGAGGACAGCAGGCATGACCGATAGACACCTGGGACCGTCCGCAGTAGAAACTGGGTGCGCCGGCGTCCCCGCCGGCATCCGGCGCGAAGCGCCGGCTTCCGGACCTTTCAATGCGCTGGCTGTCGCTTGCTTGTTGCTTGGCGCCGTCCTGGCGGGATGCGGGAGCTCCGATCCCGAGACCTCGGAAGCGGCCGGGGAGATCGTGCTCGGCACCTACACCGACCTGTCCGGTCCGGCCGCGGCCATCGGTGTCGGCAGCATCAACGCGGCGCGAATGATCTTCGATGCCGTGAACGAGGAAGGCGGCATCCACGGCCGCCAGATCCGCTTCATCGTCGAGGACAATCAGTACCAGGTGCCTCGCGCCGTTCAGGCGGCCAACAAGCTGATCCACCGCGACCGGATCTTCGCCATGGTGGGCGCCCTCGGGACGCCGATGAACAACGCCGTCATGACCAGCCAGTTCGAGGCGGGCGTTCCGAACATCTTCCCGCTCTCGGGCGCGCGTTCGATGGCGGAACCGCTGCATCGGCTGAAGTTCGCCGGTGTCTCCACCTACTACGACCAGATGCGCGCCGCGATCAGGTACTTCGTCGAGGAGAAGGGCAAGGAGCGCATCTGCACCATGACCCAGGACACCGACTACGGAACGGAGATGACCGACGCGGCGAACGATCAGCTCGGCGAGATGGGACGGGAGGTCATCGACTCGACGGCCCACAGGCCTCTCGACACCGACTTCAGCGCGGCGATCCTCAAGCTCCGGCAGGCCGACTGCGACCTGATCGTGCTCGGAACGATCATCGGCGACACGATCCTGGCGATCTCGGCGGCACGGGGGATCGACTGGGACGTCGACTTCGTCGGCCCGATCGCGGCGTTCGAGTCCGAGGTCGCGGAGGCGGAGGGCGGTGTGACGAACGGCTTCTTCGCGATGACGTCGTTCGAGTTCCCCTACGCCGATCATCCCAGCCAGGAGGTCCGCGACTTCCTCGCCGACTACGAGGAGCGCTACGGCCAGGAGCCCAACACCGGCTCGCTCCTGGGCTGGCTGGTCGCCGACTTCACGGTGAGGGCTCTACGCGACGCCGGGCCGGATCTCACGGTCGATTCGCTGGTCGCCGCGATCGAGTCGATCGACGACTACCAGGACATCTTCGGCGGCCCGGTCCTGAGCTTCGGGCCGGAGAAGCGGATCGGCACGGACGAGGCTTTCCTCGCTGAGGTACAGGACGGACGCTGGGTGCGCGTCACGGAGAACCTGTCCTACTGACGTCGGGCCCCACTGGGTGCGCCGGCGTCCCCGCCGGCATTTGCCGAAGGCGGCAGCGAGTCAGCCACCCCCGGCTGGCGGCTACTCGCCGCCGGCGGTCTCGGTCTCAGTCGCTCGACCGCGTCCCTGCCGCCTGGGCGGCGGCTCCCCGTCGCTGTAGACGCAGGAGATGAAGCCCATCAGCATCTCGTCGGTCGACTGCGGGCCGAACACGACGTCGCGGTCCGGGTTGAAGCCCCAGCGTTCCGCCTCCTCCGGCGAGTTGTCGAACCACATGTCGATCCGCAGGCGGCTGCCCTTGGGCAGCACCTTGGGCTCGGAGTACCAGTAGATCTCCTGCCAGTCGAAGTCCCAGTCGGGAACGTGGAGAATCTGCTCCTCGCTGCCGTCCGGGTAGAAGACGGTGTACTTCGCCTCGCGGCCGCGCATGTGCATGTGGGGGAGCATGCCGAGGATCGTCACCTCCTGTTCGAAGGTGCGCTCGGCGGTGTCGTGCCAGTAGGCGTGGCGGGCCGGAATCTCGAACTCGAAGTTGCTGATCGGGAAGAAGTGGACCGGGTGGGTGACCGGCCTGGTCGCGAACTTCAGCGCGATCGACGACTGGTCCCAGCCGCCGCTGCCGGGACCCGGCTCCTTGTGGTAGTGCAGGTCGAAGGTCAGCGTCGCGCCAACCTCGAGCAGCGAGCCGTAGCCCTCGGGCCAGACGTGGGGCGGCGAGCCGGAGGTGGCGCCGCCGAGGAAGTGGCCGTCGCCGCGCGTCTCCTCGTCGTTGGGCCCCTTGACGAAGATGTTGAAGTGGTGGACGAGCTCGCTGCCGCGGCGGAACTCGATCTCCTGCACCCACTTGTCCTCGGGCAGGATGTCCGGCGTCAGCACCAGGCGGTGCTTGGTGTAGATGTCCTTGATGTCGTCCTCGACGTAGTAGGGCTCGGGCATCTTGAGCACCAGGTCGGGATCGGTGAACACCCAGCCGTCGTCGTCGGGCCACTCGATCGGCTCGGGGCCGTTTTCGGGCCGTCCGGGTCGGGCGCCGGCCTCGACCCAGCGCCTGATCGTCGCGATCTCCTCGTCGGTCAGGCCGCGCTCGTTCCTGAAGACGCCGTCGAAGTGCTCGGAGGCGTCCCACGGCGGCATCTCCTTCGAGGCCGTCTGGCGCACGATCGCGCGCGCCCAGGGGCGGGCGTCTTCGTAGGTCGTGAGCGACATCGGCACGCCGCCACGGTAGATCTTGCCGCCCGACGGCCGGTGACACTCCTGGCAGTTCTCCTGCAGGATGGGCAGGACATCCTCATAGAATGTCGGCCCTTCCGCCCCAGCAGCGCCGTGGGCCGCCGCGGCAAAGAGCAGGCAGAGCGCAAAACCAACCAGGCGTCGACTCGTCATCGCTACCCTCCCGCAAGAGAAGTCCGGATCCGTGCGAGCTTACCGCAGCCGTTGGGCCTGCGGAGCTGCCGCGCTGGCGTTGGTGCTCGGTCTGGCGGCTACTGCCGGCAGCGCCCAGGAGGCCGCGGGTCCGGACGCGGACGACTACCAGGCCGCGGCGGCGCTGGTCGAAGGCAACCTGCTCGCTCTGCTGCGCAACGCGGACGTCACGCCGCACTGGCTTGCGGAGGACCTCGGAACGAAGGGCTTCTGGTACGGCCGCGACGGCGAAGCGGGCCCCGAACTCGCGGTCTTCGACCTGGAGACGCAATCACGCCGGCCCGCGTTCGACCATGCGCGGATGGCGGCGTCGATCGCCGAGGCCCTGGCCGACGCCGACGCGGCAGCGGAGCAGGGGAACAAGGCCAGCCTCGAGGGGCTCCTCGGGCTCTCGCTCACCGACGACCTCGCAACGCTGACCGCTAGCCACGGCGCCCATCGCGTCACCTGCTCGGTGGCCGACTTCGGCTGCGAGGCGGAGGCGATCACGCTGCCGGAGCCCGGCCTGCTGCCGTCGCCGGACGGCGCCCGCGCGGCCTTCACCCGCGGCGACAACCTGTTCGTGCGCAAGCTCGAGACGGGCGGGGAGACCCGCCTCACGCAGGACGGCAAGCCGTACTTCTCCTACGGCAAGTGGCCCGACTCCTCGCTGCTGACCGTGGTCGTCAGGAAGACGGGACTGCGGCAGCCGCCGTACCTTTCGAGCTGGTCGCCGGATAGCCGCTACCTGCTCGCGCCGCGCATCGACGAGCGGCTGCTCGAGGCGGTGCCGTTCGTCGAGTGGGTACCGACAGACGGCAGCCGCCGGCCGGTCGTGCATCTGCTGCGCGAACCGGTCGCGGGCGACGAAGACGAGATGGGCGTCGACTGGTTCCTGTTCGACACGGAGAAGGGCGGCCGGGTCGAGGTCGAGCTCGATGGCGCTTCGCTCCCTGAAGGGATCGATACCCCTGGGCTCGGGGGCGGCGTCATCGGCTGGGACCTGGAGCGGAACCGTCTCTACATGCTCGGGTCCGCGTACGCCGGCAAGAGCGCCGCCCTGGTCGCGGTCGATATCGAGTCGGGCAAGGCCACGCCGGTGGTGTGGGAGACGAACGAGACGCGGGTCGAGGCGAACACCCACATGTACAACCGGCCGAACGTCCGCCTCGTGCGCGGTCCGAACGACGAACGGCGGGTGCTCTGGTACTCGGACCGCACCGGCTGGGGGCACCTCTACGTTTACGAACTGGCCGACGGCGACTCGGCCGATCTCGTTGGAACGGTCACCGCGGGCGACTGGACGGTGCTCGACATCATCCACGTCGACGAGGCCGGGCAGCAGGTCTACTTCACGGGCGGCGGCCGCGAGCCCGGCGACCCGTACCTGCGCCATCTCTACCGCGCGCCGTTCGACCCCGGCTCGTTCCGTGGCGGCGAGGTCACGCTGCTGACAGCGAACGAGGCCGACCACCACTTCGAGCCGGCGCCGGTGCCGATGATGCAGGTCCTGTTCGGGCTCGCTCCGCCGCCGCCGCGGATCCGGCCCGATCTCGGGGTCTTCCTCGACACGTACTCGACCGTCGACCGTCCGCCGGTCACGGTGCTGCGCTCGACCGAAGACGGCAAGGTGCTCGCCGAGGTCGAGAAGGCGGATGCCTCCGCGCTGTTCGAGGCGGGCTTCGTCGCGCCCGAGCGGCGCGCTTTCGTCGCCGCCGACGGCGAGACGGAGGTGTACTCGGTCTACTTCGCGCCGCGGCGCGAGGTCGAGGACGGGCGTCATCCGGTGATCGACGCCGTCTACGGCGGCCCGCAGGTGTTCGTGGCGCCGCGGAACTTCATCCAGGCCGTGGGCGCGCGCAATCCCGCCGCCGAGCCGGCGCTGGCGCGCCTCGGTTTCGCCGTCGTCGTCACGGACGGCCGCGGCACCCCGGGCCGCTCCAGCGCGTTTCGCGACGCCGGCTACCCCGAGTTCACGCAGGTCGGCGTCGACGATCACGTGGCGGTCATCCGCCAGTGGGCCGAACTCAAGCCCGAGATGGATCCGGAGCGGGTCGGCATCTACGGCTGGTCCTGGGGCGGGACGTTCACCGCCCAGGCGATCCTCAGCCGGCCGGACTTCTACGACGTGGCCGTCTCCGGCGCCGGCGTCTACGACTACGCCGCGATCTACCCGGGTTTCGAGGCGTTCACCGGCCCGGCCGTGTACTCCGACGGCGGCAGGACCCGGACCCGTCCCGACGAGGCGCCGAAGAGCTGGGAACCGCTCGACATCACCGCGATGGCCGGGAATCTCGAGGGGCGGCTCCTCATCGTCTACGGCGACATGGACGAGAACGTGCCGCCGGCCCAGGCCTTCCGGCTCGTCGACGCGCTGATCAAGGCGAACAAGCCCTACGACCTGCTCTACCTTCCGAACCGCAACCACGGCGGCGGCGCCGAGCCGTACGCCCTGCTCCGCACCTGGGACTACTTCGTCGAGCACCTGCTCGGCGTCCAGCCGCCGCGCGACGTGACCTTCGAGGTCAAGCCGGCGGCGACCGTTTTCTGACCGGGCGTGGAGTGCCGGGCCGCTTCCTTCTCGTCGCCCTGATTCTCGCCTGCACTCCCGCGGGCGACGGCGACGCCGACCTGATCCTCACCAACGGCCGCATCTACACCCTCGAAGCCGCGAAGCCCTGGGCGGAAGCGGTCGCGATCGCCGGCAACGAGTTCACGTTCGTCGGCTCGACCGCCGAGGCGCTGGAGCGGCGCGGCCCGAACACCGAAGTCCGCGACCTCGAAGGCCGCATGGCGATGCCGGGCATCTACGACGTCCACGTCCATCCCGTCCTCGGCGGCACCGAGGTGCTGCTCCAGTGCCTGTTCCCGCCCACCGCCGGGCCGGCGGAGATCGGGGAGACCCTGTCGGCCTGCGTCGCCGCCGATCCGGCGGCGGCCTGGATCGAGGGCGGGCGCTGGACGAGCAACTTCTTCGTCGAGCACGACATCGGCTCGCCGCGGGAGTGGCTGGACCGGTTCTCGGGCGAGGTGGCGATCAGCCTGGCGGACGACACCGGCCACAACCGCTGGGTGAACAGCAAGGCCCTGGAACTCGCCGGCATCGACGCCGGCACGGTCGTCGAGGGCGGCGAGGTCGTGCTGGACGAGGCGACCGGCGCGCCGAACGGTCTGCTGCTCGAAGCGGCGATGTACCCGGTGTTCCAGGCGATCCCCGACAAGACGGCGGAGCAGTTCCTGCGCGCCGCCCGCGAGTCGATCCGGACGGCGAACCGCTTCGGCATCGTCGGCATCAAGGAGGCGGGCGATGCGGGCACCGGCGTCGCGGCCTACAAGACCCTGGCGGACGAGGGCGTGCTGACCGTCCACATGGCGGCGTCGATCGCCATTCCGCTGGTCGCCGGCACGCTCGATCTCGACGTCGACGCCCTGGAGCGGCTGCGCGAGGAGAACCGGGCCGCGAACCTCGACGCCGACCACGTGAAAATCTTCCTCGACGGCGTGCCGTCCGTCGCGCGGACGGCGGCGATGCTCGACGACTACGAGCCGGAGGAGCCGGGCGGACCGGCTCACAACGGCGAACTGCTGGTGCCTCCGGAAGCGCTGAACGCCTGGCTGCAGCAACTCGACGCGCTCGGCGTCACGGTCAACATCCACACGGCGGGCGACCGGGCGGTCCGGGTCGCGCTCGACGCGATCGAGTTCGCGCGCGAGCAGAACGGCGACTCCGGGCTGATGCACCAGCTCGCCCATTCCGGTTTCGTGGCCGTCGACGACGTGCCGCGTTACGCCGAACTCGGCGCAGTCGCGGACATGTCGCCGGCCATCTGGTATCCGTCCCTGATCTCCGACTCCATTCGCGCCGCCATCGGCGACCGCGCCGACCGCTCCTGGCCCGTGCGGGAACTGCTCGACGCCGGCGCGCACGTCATCGTCGGCTCGGACTGGCCGGCGGTGATCCCGGACATGAACCCCTGGCCCGGCATGGAGGCGCTGGTCACCCGTGCCGACCCCTGGGGCGAGTACCCGGGAACCCTGGCGCCGGAGCAGGCGGTGAGCCTGGAGGAGGCGATCGAGCTCTACACGCTCGCGGGCGCCCGGCTGCTGGGCGTCGAGTCGCGGGCGGGAACGATCGCCGCCGGCAAGTCCGCCGACCTGATCGTGCTCGATCGCAACCTCTTCGAGGTGCGGATCGAGGACGTCAGCGACACGAGCGTCGAGTTGACCCTCTACGCAGGAGGAATCGTCCATGAGAAGTAGAAGCGGTCGCCACCCTCTGCGGCCGTCGCACACTGGGTGCGCCGGCGTCCCCGCCGGCTGCCGCCGGAGGCGGCGGAAAGAACGCGCCGGCCGCAAGGCCGGCATCCGCTTTGCCTTCCTCGCGCTGACCATTGCCGCCCAACCCGTCGTAGCCCAGTTCCAGGCCGGCGAGCCGGCGCCGTCGCGCAACGACCCGGCGGACACGATCCTCGACGGCGGCAACGTCTACACCCCTGACGGCTGGGCGGAGTCGATCGCGATCCGCGACGGCGTCATCGTCGCGGTCGGCGACAGCGCCTCCGTCGCCGCGTTCCGCACCGGCTCGACCGACGTGATCGACCTCGCCGGCCGGACCGTCTTCCCCGGCTTCCACGATGTCCACGTGCATCCGCTGATCGCGGGGATGCAGGAGTTCTCGTGCCGCCTGCCTCCGGGCGCGACGCCGGACATCATCAGCGAGTCGGTCGGCGAGTGCGCGTCGAAGGCCGAGCCGGGGGAGTGGGTAAGCGGCGGCAACTGGGTGGCGGCGGTGTTCGAGCCCGGTCAGCAGACCAGGCAGTTCCTCGACGCCGTGTCGCCGGACAACCCGGTCTTCCTCTACGACGAGTCCCACCACAGCGTCTGGGTCAACACGATGGCGCTGGAAGTCGCCGGCATCGACCGCGACACGCCGGACCCGGCGGGCGGGATCATCGAGCGCGACCAGGACGGCGACCCGACCGGCCTGCTCCGCGAGACGGCCAACGCCATGGTGGCGTCGGTGATTCCTCCGGCCTCGGACGCGCAGAAGATGCAGGGCATGAAGATCGCCACCGACGAGATGCTGGCGCACGGCATCACCTCGTTCACCGTCGCCTACGCGAACTCGTGGCAGCTCGGCGCGCTGGCGCAACTGGCGCGCGAGGGCACATTGAAGCAGCGGGTGCGGGCCTGCGTCGCCTGGGCGCACGACCCGGCGCTCGCCGACGCGGCCGAGTCCCAGCTTGCGATCCGGGCGACCTACGAGAGCGAGCGCCTGAAGGTCGACTGCGTGAAGATCATGCTCGACGGCGTGCCGACGGAGAGCCACACCGCGGCGATGCTCGCACCCTACGAGGACTCGACCGGCGAGGACGATCCGCGCCCGAAGCTCGGGCTGCTCCTGGTGCCGCAGGAGGCGCTGAACGACGCGGTCACGGCGTTCGACCGCCAGGGGCTCCACGTGAAGATGCACGCCGCCGGCGACGGCGCGGTGCGCGCCGCGATCGACGCCGTCGCGGCGGCCCGGGAACGGAACGGCTTCGGCGGCCCGATGCACGATGTCGGCCACAGCACCTTCGTCGATCCGGCCGACATTCCCCGGCCGCGCGAGCTGGGGATGGCCTGGGAGTTCTCGCCCTACATCTGGTTCCCCACGCCGATGGCGGCGATCGACATCCGCAAGGCGGTCGGTGACGAGCGGATGAAGCGATGGGTGCCGATCAGGGACGCCCTCGAGACGGGCGCCCTCGTGGCGGCCGGCTCGGACTGGCCGGTGGTGCCCCTGGTCGACCCGTGGCTCGCCGTCGAGACGATGGTGACCCGGCAGGTGCCGGGCGGCAGCGAGGAGACGCTTGGCCTCCAGGGACAGGTGAGGCTCGAGGACGCTCTCCGCATCATGACCTGGAACGGCGCGCGCCTGATGGGCCAGGGCGACAAGGTCGGCACGATCGAGGTCGGCAAGGAGGCTGACCTCGTCGTCACCTCGCAGAACCCGTTCGACGTCGAGCCGACGGAGGTTCAGCGGACGAAGGTGGAGATGACCTTCATCGCCGGCGAGAGGGTGTACACCGCCGGTGCGAACTAGGGCGGAGCCGGCCTTTCGGCCGGCGCGTGCTTCCGGCCGCCTTCGGCGGCAGCCGGCGGGGACGCCGGCGCACCCAGTGTGTGCCGCGCAAGGTCCTGGTTGGCTCTTTCCCGGGATCGTGCTTCTCCTGCTCGCGGTCGCCCCCGTCGCGGCGGCCGAGCCGGACGCGCGCGCCCTCTACCGCCTCCACTGCGGCGGCTGCCACGGGCAGGCGCTCGAAGGTGGTCTGGCGGAGCCGCTGATCAAGTCGGACTGGCGGTTCGGCCGGGACGGCTTCTCGGTCGAGAGCAACATTCGCCACGGCATTCCGGGCACCGACATGCCGGGCTACCTCGGCGAACTGACGGACGAGGAGATGGCGGCGCTGGTCGAACTGATCTACAGCCTGCAGACGGAGGCGGTCTGGATCGCGAAGCCGCTGCCGCCGGCGGTCGGGACGGAGCACTACACGCTCCGGGTCGAGTACCTGGCGACCGACGAGCTGGAGAACCCCTGGGGCATCGAGTTCACGGGGCCGTCCGAGGCGCTGATCTCCGAGGACGCGGGCTACCTGCTGCGGTACCGGGACGGCAGGGTGGACCCGGAGCGGATCACGGGGCTGCCGCCGGTCGACGTCGCGACCTCGACCGGCGGGCTGATGGACATCGCGCTCGACCCCGACTACGCGGAGAACGGATGGGTCTACGCGGCCATCAGCCACTCGGAGGACCCGAACGATCGCTACGCCCGCGGGCTGACGCGGATCATCCGCGGCCGCGTCGACGGCAACCGCTGGCTGGACACGGAGTACCTGTTCCGGCTCGATCCCGAGTACCACCTGCCCGACAGCAAGCACTGGGGCGGCCGCCTGCTGTTCGACCGCGACGGCTTCCTCTACTTCTCGATCGGCGACATGAGCGCGGCGATGAACTCGCAGGACCCGGCGATGCCTTCGGGCAAGGTGTTCCGCATCCGGCCCGACGGCGGCATCCCGGACGACAACCCCTTCGCCGGCGAGGACGGAGCGCTCGGCGCCGTGTTCACCCTCGGCAACCGCAACGTCCAGGGCATGGCGCAGCATCCGGAGACCGGCGCGATCTGGGCCGCCGAGCACGGACCGCGCGGCGGCGACGAGCTGAACCTTCTCGTCAAGGGCCGGAACTACGGCTGGCCGGTCGTGACCTTCGGCGTCAACTACGACGGCTCGGTCGTCAGCGACCGGACCCACGCCGACGGCATCGAGGCGCCCGTCGTCGAGTGGACGCCGGCGCTCGCCGTCGGCCCGATCGAGTTCGTGACGAGCCCGGCCTTCGAGCGATGGCGCGGCGACCTGCTGGTCGGTTCGCTCTCCTTCGAGGAACTCCGACGCCTGGAGATCGAAGGCGGCCGGGTCACCCGCCAGGAACTCCTGTTCAAGGGCCACGGCCGCATCCGCGACATCAAGAACGGTCCGGACGGCGCGATCTACCTTCTCCTCAACAACCCCGGCGCCCTGGTCCGCCTGACGGCCGCGCAGACGGCGGGGGCCGCCGAGACGGCCAGCGCCACCGCGATCGAACACGCGACCCTCATCCCGATGACTTCCCGCACGCCGCTCGTGCTGGACGACCACACTCTGGTCATCCGTGAGGAACGGATCGCCGACATCTGTCCCAGCAGTCCCGGCTGCACGCCGGCGGACGCCCGCGTCATCGACGGCGCCGGCAAGTTCGTCATCCCGGCCCTCGCGGACATGCACAACCACTTCGACGGCTTCGCCTGGGACGGCACGGACGCCTCGCGCGTCCGGATGCGCGACCAGAACCTGAGGCAGTACGTCATGTTCGGCGTCGCCACGGCGAGGGACCCCTCCGGCGGCCCCCTGGTCCTGGAGGCGCGCGACGCGATCGAGCGCGGCGAGCTGTTCGGACCGCGCATCTTCGTTTCGTCGCCCCTGATGGACGGCGACCCGCCGCTCTTCCCGATTCCGCGGACGTTCACGGAGCCCGAGGAGGCCGCTGACTTCGTCCGCCGCAGTGCGGCGGAAGGGTACGACCTGGCCAAGGTCTACACGACGCTCAGCCCCGAGGTCTTCGACGCGGTGATGGCGACCGCCGCGGAGGTGGGGCTCACGGTCGCGGCCCACGTGCCGATCCGCGTGCCGCTCGAGCACGCGCTGGAGCGCGGGCTGCGCTCGATCGAGCACCTGACCGGCTACGACGTCGCCTGTGCGGCGCCGCACGTGAAGATGAAACCGGACCGGCAGGACATCTACCAGGGCTGGGCGTGGTGCTCGCCGGAGAAGGTGGCCGAGCTGGCGGCGCTGACCGCGCGGTACGAGGTCTGGAACGTGCCGACCCTCGCCCTGTGGGACAGCACGGTGACCGAGTTCGACCGGCCGCAGCGTGACGCGGGCGAGATCGGCAAGTACGAGCACCCGACGACGCCCGGCGGCATCGAGTGGCTCTACACGCTCTACGGACCGCGCGAGCGAGCGGGGATCACCGGGACGCGCTCGGTGCGGCTCGGCCTGGTCAAGGCGCTCCACGACGCGGGCGCCCCTCTCCTCGTCGGCACCGACGTCTCGGCCACCGGCTACACGGTCCACCGGGAGATGGGTCTCTTCGTCGAGGCCGGGCTGACGCCGTACCAGACGCTGGAAGCCGCGACCTCGGAGGCGGCCCGCTACATGGACCGGGAAGGAGAGTTCGGCGTGCTCGCCACGGGCGCGCGGGGCGACGTTCTGCTCCTGGACGCGAACCCGCTCGACGACATCGGCAACGCGCGTAGGATCCGCGGCCTGATGTTCCGCGACAAGTGGTGGTCGAAGCAGGCGATCGACGCCGAACTGGAAGCGATCCAGCGCGAGTACGCGGAAGACGAGGCGCGTCTGCGGGAACTGGGGATCGGACCGCGGTCGTGAGCGAGGGTGCGCCCCAGTCGCTGCGCTCAGGCGCGCTCGGCCTCTGGGGGGTCGTGTTCCTGGTCGTCGGCTCGGCGGCGCCGCTGACGTCGATGATGGGCGCGGTGCCGCCGCCGCTGTCGATCGGCAACGGCATCGGCGCGCCCGGGGCCTGGGTGCTGACCGGTCTGGTGCTGACCCTGTTCGCGGTCGGCTACGCGACGATGAGCCGGTTCGTCACGAACGCCGGCGCGTTCTACGCCTACATCGCGCGCGGCCTCGGGCGGCCGGCGGGCCTGGGCGGGGCGCTGGTCGCGGTCCTCTCCTACAACACGATCCAGTGCGCGCTGTGGGGGCTGTTCGGCTTCTTCTCCGTGAACATCCTGAACCCCAAGCTGGGCGTCGACATCTCCTGGTACTGGTGGTCCTTCGTGCTGATGGCGATCACCGCGGTGCTCGGCTACTTCGGGATCGAGATCTCGGCCAGGGTCCTGGGCGTGCTGCTGATCCTCGAGGTCCTCGTGCTCCTGGTGCTCGACGTCGCCGTCGTGTTCACGGGCGGCGCCGGCGGCCTCCAGCTCAACTCGTTCAACCCGGCCGAGATCTTCTCGGGCGCGCCGGGGGTGACCTTCGTCTTCGCCTTCGCTACGTTCGTCGGCTTCGAGGCGACCGCGATCTACGGCGAAGAGACGCGGGATCCGAAGCGCACCGTGCCGCGGGCGACCTACGTCGCGGTGGCGATCATCACCGTCTTCTACGCCCTGACCTCCTGGTCGATCGTCCAGGCCTACGGCGAGGACGAGGCCGTCGCCGCCGCGACCGCGAACCCGGACGGGCTGTTCCTGGACGCGAGTGCGAGCTACGTCCACCCGCTGTCGGCGAGCATGATGGAGTGGCTCATCCTCACCTCCATCTTCGCCGCCCTGCTGGCCTTCCACAACGCGGCCGCGCGCTACTTCTACGCGATGGCCCGCGAGGGTCTGCTGCCGCGGCGAATCGCCCGCACCCACCCGCGCTACGGCTCGCCGTACCTCGCCGGACTGCTGCAGGCGGAGGTCGCCTTCGTCATCACGCTGGTCTTCGTGCTGGCCGGACTGGATCCGTACGCCGGCCTCTTCGCCTGGCTGAGCGGCATCGCGGCGCTGGGGATCATCGGCCTGCAGTGCCTGACCTCGCTGTCCGTCATCGCGTTCTTCCGCAGGACCGGTCTGGACGCGCGGCCGTGGCACACGAAGGTGGCGCCGGGGCTGGGCGCGCTCGGCCTGGCGGCGGCGATGGTGTTCGTCGTCGTCAACTGGGACGCGCTGACCGGGGCAAGCACCGGCCTGGTCGGCTCGCTGTGGGCCGCCGTGCCGATCTTCTTCGTGTGCGGCGTCGTCTGGGCCGCCGCCATCCGCCGCCGCGACGCCGAGGCCTACGAACGCCTGGGCCACTTCATCGACGAATCACCGGACGCGGCGTAAGAGGCCGCGACCCCTAAGAGGGAAGGACCATGAGCGACATCGAACGTCTGGCCGAGCAGGGCGCGAGGACACTGCGGGTGATGTACCCCGACCTCCACGGCATTGCCCGCGGCAAGGACCTCGTGCTCGCCGATGCCGGCCACGAGATCGAGGACGGGGTCGCCTTCTGCTCGGCGATCATGACGACTGACCTGGCGCACACGCCGGTGATGGGCGGCGAGATCGGCTACCCGGACTTCTTCGCGCGGCCGGATCTCTCGACCGCCGCGGCCCTGCCGTGGGCGCCGGACATCGCCGCCTGTCTGGTGGACCTGGTCGACGAGGAGGGCAACCCCCATCCGTTCGACCCGCGCGGCGCGGTGCGGCGGGCGGCGGACGGTCTCGCCGAACTGGATCTTCTGCCGATCGTCGGGCCGGAGCTCGAGTTCTTCCTGTTCAAGCCGGACGACGCTGCCCCTGAAGGCGCCGTCCGCTACGTCGACACGCTGTCGCGGGTCTATACGGTCGGCGCCGAGAGCGACCCCGGCGGCATCTCGGGCCGGATGCTCCACGCCTGCGCCGGGATGGGCCTGGGCGCCTATGCCGCGAACCACGAGTTCATGAACTCGCAGTACGAGATCAACCTCCGTCACGGCCCCGCCCTCGACGCCGCCGACCGGGCCTTCCGTCTCAAGGCGACGGTCAAGGAGATGGCCGTACTGGAGGAGATGCGGGCGACCTTCATGGGCCGGCCCTTCAACGACCAGGGCGGCTCGGGGCTACACCTCCACGTGTCGCTCCAGGACGGTGATGGCGCCAACCGGATCGGCGATCCGGCGGGCCCGGACGGCCTGAGCGCGGCCGCGCTCTCGTTCATCGCCGGCGTGCTGGAGCATGCCGGGGCCCTGATGGCCTTCCTCAACCCGACGGTCAACGCCTTCAAGCGGATCGCGCCCGACTCGCTGGCGCCGATCAACGTCTCCTGGGGCCTCGACAACCGGACGACCTTCGTCCGCGTGCCGCCGGAGCGCGGCAAGGCGGCTCGCCTGGAGATCCGCGTCGGCGACGGCACGGCGAACTGCCACCTGGCGATCGCCGCGCTGCTCCAGGCCGGGCTCGACGGCGTGCGCCGGGAACTCGAGGCGCCGGAGCAGACCGCGGGCGACGCCTACCGGCGGGAGGATCTCGCCCCGCTGCCGAGCTCCCTCGACCAGGCCCTCGACGCGCTGGAGGCCGACGAACTGCTCTGCGACGGCGTCGGCCGCGAGATCGTCGACGCCTTCCTGACCCTCAAGCGCTTCGAACTCGAGCGCTACCACGGCTGGGTGACCGACTGGGAGCGCAACGAGTACCGGATTCAACTCTAGGCGGCAAGTCTGTGGCGCACGCAGCCAACGCCTCGCTCGCGGCCGAGATCGACCTCTGCGATCACGACCGGTTCGCCCGGGGCGTGCCGCACGAGTGGTTCGCCCGCCTGCGCGCGGAGGCCCCGGTGTACTGGCAGCCGGAGCCGAAGGGCCCCGGCTTCTGGTCGATCACGCGGCACGAGGACGTCGTCCGGGTTTCGAAGGACCCGAAGCGGTTCTCGTCCGAAGTCGGCGGCACGTCGCTCGAGGACCTGGAGCCGGAGCACGTCGAGGCGCGCAAGTCGATGATCGACATGGATCCGCCCCGCCACTACAAGCTGCGTTCGCTGATCAGCAAGCGCTTCCTGCCGCGGGCGCTCACGGCGTTCTCGGACCACATCCGGCAACTGTTCCGGGGCATCCTGGAGACCGCGATCGCCCGGGGCGACTTCGACTTCGTCGACGACGTGGCGGTCGAGCTGCCGATGCGGGTGTTCGCCGAGATGCTGGGCGCGCCCCAGGAGGACCGGCGGCTGATCGTCGACATCGGCAACCGCATCCTCGGCGCGACCGACCCGGAGTACGTCGACGACTACGAGACGGAGCGGGAGCGCTTCAAGCACCTGCCGTTCTCGAGCCCGGCGAGTCTCGAGATGTTCGAGTACGGGCGGAAGCTGGCGGCCCAGCGCCGCGCCGAACCGCGCGACGACATCGTGACCGACCTGGTGTTCGCCGAAGTCGACGGCGAGCCGCTCACGCCGCACGAGTTCGATCTCTACTTCCTGCTGCTGGCGGCGGCCGGCAACGAGACGACGCGCCATTCACTGTCGGGCGGCATGTACGAGCTGCTGCGCCACCCCGACCAGGCGGAGCGCGTCGTCGCCGGCGACGAGGACCTGGCTGTGACCGCCGCCGACGAGGTGCTGCGGATGGTGACGGCGGTCCACCACTTCCGCCGCACGGCGATCGAGGATGTCGAGATGCGCGGCGAGGTCATCCGCGCCGGCGACAAGGTCGCGATGTGGTACACGAGCGCCAACCGGGACGAGGACGTGTTCGAGGAACCCAACCGATTCGATGTCGGCCGCAAGCCGAACCGGCACCTGACCTTCGGCATCGGGCCGCACTTCTGCCTGGGCGCGTACCTGGCGCGGCTCGAGATCAAGATCGCCTTGGAGGAGCTGCGGCCCCATCTCGGCCGCCTCGAACTGGTCTCGGAGCCGGAGCGGCTGCGCTCCAACTTCTTCAACGGCATCAAGCACATGGGAGTTCGCTACCGATGAGTGGGGGCGCGGCGGACAACTCCGGGCGGGGACGCAGGCCGCGGATCGGCATCGTCGGCGACGTCCGCGACGCGATCATCGGGCCATGGGACGAGGTCGTTTCGATGGTCCCGCACGACTACGTCTCGGCGATCGCGGCCGCTGGCGGGGCGCCGGTCATCATCCCCAGCGTCGAGCCGTACGACGAGGAACCCGGCGCGGCGCTCGACGATCTCGACGGGATCGTCTTCATGGGCGGCAAGGACTTCGACGCGCAGATCTACGGCGCGGAACCGCACCCGGAGAACGACGAGCACGACGAGATGCGCGACCGGGTGGAACTGGCTATCGGCCGCGCCGCGCTCGAACGCAGGATGCCGATCCTGGGGATCTGCCGCGGTTTCCAGCTCCTGAACATCCTCTACGGCGGCGACCTGGAACAGCACCTCGGCGACCGGCTCGACATGAAGCCTCACCGCGACGTCCTGGGCGAGTTCACGCGGCACATGGTGACGATCGAGCCGGGGACGCACCTGGCGGCGGCGATGGAGGCGGGCAGGGAAGACGGCGACGTCGAGATCGCTTCGCACCATCACCAGGGCGCCGGCCGGCTGGGCGAGGGGCTCCGTGTGGCCGCCACCGCGCCGGACGGCGTGATCGAGGCGCTGGAGGATCCCCGGCTTCCGTTCTGCCTCGGCGTGCAGTGGCACCCCGAGGTCACCGCGCCGGAGGACGGCGGCCGGCTGTTCCGCGCCCTCGTCGACTTCTGCTCATCCCATCCGTCAACTGCCTGAGGGCTCAACGCACATGCCACTCAAGGGCTACAGCGGCCCCCTCTCCGCCAGCGGTCGCGGCGGCCTCGTGCCGGCGCCGCCCTGGCACTACTCCTGCGACTTCCTGATCGTCGAGTACAGCACCGATGCTGACGCGATCACGGCCCTGCTGCCGGCGGAGCTCGAACCCGCCGAGCGGCCCGACATGGCCTGCGTCATCTTCGCCGACTGGCAGTCCTGCTCCGACGACCTGCACGAGCTGGAGGACCCGATCCAGTCCCAGTACAAGGAGTGCTTCATCGTCGTCGGCGCCAGCTTTCAGGGCGAGCCGGTGTCGCGTTGCGTCTACATCTGGGTCGACAAGGACTTCGCGATGTTCCGCGGCTGGGTGCAGGGCTTCCCGAAGAAGCTCGGCTCGATCCACATGACCCGCAGCTTCGAGGTCGGCAAGGCGGCTTGCCGGCTCGCCCCGGGCACCCGCTTCGGGGCGACCTGCACCGCCAACGACCGCCAGATCGTCCGCGCCGTCGTCGAGCTCGAGGGGATCAGCGAGACGGGACCGACGGTGAACGCTCCGCCGATGTTCAACACCCGCCACTTTCCGGCCGCCGCCGGGCTCGAACCCACCGTGTTCGAGATGGTCCGGGCCGGCGGCTACGACCGGGACTCGACCGAGGTCTGGGAAGGGCCGGCCACGCTGGCCTTCGGCGAGGACACCCTGGAGGACCTCCAGGCGATCGCGCCGCGCGAAGTGCACCGCGGCTTCCGGTTCTCCTTCGCCTACAGCGTCGATGGCGTGGAAGTCGTCGGCCCGCATGACCGGGAGCAACTGCGATGAGACCGGGATCAACCTCCGCGAGAATTGAGCGCCGCGCCGACGACGGCACCTGGCTGCCTCCGATCGATCCGCCGTCGAAGATCATCGGCGTCCACCTGAGCTACCGCTCGCGCTGCGTCGAGTACCAGATGGAGCGCATCCCGGAGGTGCCGTCCTACTTCATGAAGCCCACCTCCTCGCTGAGCGCCCACGAAGCGCCGGTGGCGCGGCCGCGCGGCTGCCGCTTCCTGAACTACGAGGGGGAGTTCGCGGTCCTCATCGGCCGGCGGGCGACCGGCGTGGCGATCGAGGAGGCGCTCGACTACGTCCGCGGCTACACGCTGGTCAACGACTTCGGCATCCACGACTTCCGGCACGCCGACCGCGGCTCGATGCTGCGGGTCAAGGGCCAGGACGGCTTCGGGCCGATGGGTCCGGCCCTGGTCGATGCCGGCGACGTCGACCCGAACGACCTGACGCTGCGCACCCTGGTCAACGGCGAGGTGGTGCAGGAGGGGAACACCGGCGAGGACCTCCTGTTCTCGTTCGCCTACCAGGTCGCCGACCTGAGCCGGCTGATCACGCTCGAACCCGGCGACGTCATCATGACCGGCACGCCGGCGAACTCGCGGCCGGTCGAGCCTGGCGACGTCGTCGAGGTGCAGTGCGACGAGATCGGCACCCTGCGCAACCCGATCGTCGAGCTGGACCGGGACCTGCAGCCGGTCGGCGAGCAGCCCCAGGTGACCGGCAACACGCTGCACGTCGCGCTCTGCGTGCCGGAGGACGAGGCCGAGATCGTCGCGGCGGCGGAAGCGGCGGCCTCGTGACGCCGCGCGTCGATGTCGAGGGCGTCCCCGTACCGACGGGCCACCTGATCGGTGGCCGGCGGGTCGGCGGGGGCGCCGGCTCCGAGGTCCGCTCGCCGATCGACTGGGAATGGAAGCTGGCCGAGCTGCCCGAGGCGGGGGCGGCGGAGGTCGACGCTGCCGTCGCGACGGCACGCGGAGCGTTCCCGGACTGGGCGGCGCTGGGACCGGAGGGGCGGGCGCCGCACCTGCTGCGGCTGGCCGCCGGGGTCGAGCGGCGGGCCGCCGAGATCGCCCAGGTCGAGACGGTCGACAACGGTTCGCTGCTGGAGGCGATGCGGGAGCGGGTGATCCCGCGCGGCGGGATGAACTTCCGCTTCTTCGCCGAGTACGCGGTGTCGCGTCTGGCGGAGACGCCGCGCATCCTGCATGGCGGCGAACGGAACACGGTCCGGCACGACCCGGCCGGCGTCGTCGCCGTGTCGACGCCGTGGAACGCGCCCTTCATGCTGGCGACCTGGCGGGTCGGCCCGGCGCTTGCCGCGGGCAACACCGTCGTCCTCAAGCCGCCGGAGTGGGCGCCGCTGACCTGCTCGCTGCTCGGCGACCTGGCGGAGGAGGCGGGACTGCCGCCCGGTGTGCTCAACATCGTCCATGGCGGCCCGGAGACCGGCGCGCTGCTGACCGGCCATGCCGGCGTCGACCGGATCGCCTTCACCGGATCGCCGGCGACCGCCCGCACGGTCGGCGCCGCGGCCGCGGCGGAGTTGACCCCCGTTTCCTTCGAGCTTGGCGGCAAGTCGCCCTTCCTAGTCTTCGCCGACGCCGACCTGGAGGCCGCCGCCCGCACCGCGGCCTACCAGTACGACAACTCGGGTCAGGTCTGCCTGGCCGGCACCCGGTTGCTGGTGGAGCGGAGCTGCCTCGACGCCTTCATGGAGCGGTTCCTGGCGGAAGTCGAGGCGATCCGGGTCGGCGATCCCCGGGAGGCCGAGACGACCTACGGTCCGCTGATCCACCCGCGGGCGCTCGCGCGCGTCGAGGCGCACGTCGAGAAGGCGCTGGCCCAGGGCGCGGCGCTCCGCTTCGGCGGCAAGGGCAGCGGCGGGCTCTACTATCCGCCGACGCTGTTCGCCGACGTGCCCGTCGGCGCCGACATCCTGCGCGAGGAGGTGTTCGGGCCGGTGCTGACCCTGCAGGCGTTCGAGGACGACGACGAGGCGATCGCGTTGGCCGAGTCGACCGACTACGGACTCGCCGCGATGATCTTCACCGGCGACGAGTCCCGCGCCGACCGTCTCTCGCGCCGGATCAGCGCCGGCACGATCTGGGTGAACTGCTTCTACGTCCGCGACCTCGAGACGCCGTTCGGCGGCACGAAGCACTCCGGCATCGGCCGCGAGGGCGGGCACCACTCGTTCGACTTCTACTGCGACGTGAAGACGGTCTGCGAACGCACTGCCGCGTTCGCAGCCACCGGGACAGGAGGTGGCTCGTGATTCGCGGCATCCACCACGTCGGCCTCACCGTCACCGATCTCGCCGAGGCTTCGGCGCGCTGGCAGCGGCTGCTCGGCCTCAGCCCGGCCGCGGACGACGGCGCCCTGCTCCGTTGCGCCTACGAGGACTTCTGCGTCCGCCTGACCGCCGGCGAGCGAGGCTGCGTCGACTACATCGCCTACGAACTCGAAGCCGGCGTGACCCTGGCCGAGGCCGGCGGCCGGCTCTCGGGCGCCGGAACACTCGCCGTGCCGTTCGAGCTGCCGGCCGGCCGCTTCGGGTTGCGCACCGCCGACCCGGACGGCAACGGCGTGGCCGTCGTCGAGCACGTCGCGCCGGACGACCCGCGGCCCGACGTCTGCAAGCACTCGGACGTCCTGCCTGGCTTCCATCCGCGGCGGCTCCAGCACGTGAACTACCTCACCGCCGACACCCCGCGCGCCGTCGACTGGTACGTCGAGGCCCTCGGTCTGAAGATCACCGACTGGATCGGCGACGACGCCTGCTGGCTCCACGCCGATCGCGACCATCACGTGCTCGCCTTCCTCGACAAGGGCTACGCCCACATCCACCACGTCGCGTTCGAGCTGACCGACTGGGGCGAGATGCGGGTCGGCCTCGATCACCTGGCGGCCCACCGGCGACCGATCGTCTGGGGGCCCGGCCGCCACGGCATGGCCCGGAACCTGTTCGCCTACTGGCGGATGCCCGAGGAGGACACGTTCATCGAGTTCTTCGCCGACATGGAAGTCCTCGGGCCGAACCACCAGGTCCGGCATTTCCCGGACGACGCTTTCGCCTCGAACACCTGGGGTCAACTGCCCCCGCGGTCCTACTTCCGCTTCGACGAAGACGCGATCCGCGCCGAGTGGGAGCAGTCCCAGCAACTGGGCGATCCGCTCTCGTAGCCCGCTTCGTATCGCGGCCGGTCGCTCACGACCTCCTCAGGTAGAGCCTCCCACCCGTCGACACATGCCGCATCCGCCCGTCGGCCTGCGGATTGACGAACGACAGGAGCGTCTGCGGCGCGGTAGCCGCGATCGCCTCCGGCAGGGAGACGACGAAGGAGTGCTCGCCCACCGGGTCGAGCGGGAAGGGCGGCGTCGGGTCGGTCGAGGTCGCGTCGTAGAAGGCGACCTTGGCGCGTGAGCTGACGCTCAGACGGCCGTCGCGCTCAGTGACCGTGTGCTCGGCGGCGACGTCCTCGTAGACGCCGGCGTAGAGCCGCGGATCGATGTCGATGTCGAGCGCCGGGAACCGCTGCGGCGCCAGCGGCTCGAAGCCGGAAGCCTTCTTCATCCAGGCGTTCACGAGCTCGAAGGCGACCAGGCCGCCGTGCGCCGAGTTGGTCAGGACGACCATCGCGAAGTCGGACTCCTCGTGCGCGGAGAACCAGGAGAGGATGCCCGGGCCGCCTCCGCCGTGGCCGAAGTCGCCGTTCGGTCCGAGCATGAAGCCGAGGCCGAAGGAGCGGACGGCGCCGATCCCCTGGACTTCCGCGGTGCCGGTGCGCATCGCCTTCGAGCTTTCCTCCGAGAGGAGGCGCTCGCCGTTCAGCCCCTCGCCGCCGCGGAGGTGGGCGGTGACGAAGGCGAGCAGGTCGGACGCCGACATCATGGCGGTGGAGCCGGCCGGAGCGAAGCTCAGCGGCAGGAAGGCCTGCGACGTCCTCTGCTGCGTGCCGGTGGCCGGATCGAGGAAGTGGCCGACGGAGGCGCGGTGGAGCAGGGCGTCCTGCGGCTGGACGACGGAGTGCTCCAGGCCGAGACGGCCGAAGATGCGATCCTCGATCAGGTTGTACCAACTGTCCCCGAGCACCCGCTCGGCGACGTGGCCGGCGACCACCATCGCCGTGTTGCAGTACGAGCAGTCCTCGCCGGGAGCGAACAGTTGACCGAGATCACGGGCGCGTTCGACCGCCTGGCGGATGGCCTCCTGGTCGGGGCCGTGGTCCGGGATCATCTCGCCGTCGATGCCGCTCGTGTGGTTGATGAGCATGCCGACCTTGATCGCCCGCGTCGCTTCGGGGTCGGCGACCGCGAAGTCGGGCAGGTACTCGAGCACGGGCGCGTCGAGGTCGACCAGCCCCTCGTCGACCAGTTGCATGACCAGGGTCGTGTTCAGGGTCTTCGTGATCGAGCCGATGTGCATAACCGTTTCGGGGGTGACGTCGACGCCGGTGGTCGCGTTCAGGATCCCGGCCGTGGCGGTCTCGATCTCGCCGCGGTGGTAGACGGCCGCGCTCGCGCCGACGACCCGGTGGCGCGCGATCGCCTGTTCGAGGTCGCGCCGCAGGTCGATGGCGCCGGGGCCCTCGTCGGCCGGAGCGGTCTGGCCGAAGGTAGTGCGGAGCGGCGGCAGCGCCGCCACGGCCGCCACGGCGGCGCTCCTGGCCAGAAGGTCGCGTCGAGTGGGCTGCATGGGCATGGGAGTCCTACGTCTCGTTGGGTGTCAGCGGATAGTGACAGGTCACTCCCGGAAAACGCCGGAAGTCGTGATCGGCGGTGTGTACCTCGCCTCGGTGGGTCCGGGCGAGCGCAGCGACCTGTGCATCCGTGACGAGGTCGCCGCCGGCGGATCCCGCCTCTGCGAGAAGGTCCACGACATGGCGCACGTGGTCCTCGCCAGGTAGCAGCAGCCTTGTAACGGGGTGGGCGATCCACTCGTTCACCAGGTCGCCGGCTGTGTCGAGTGAGAGCGGCTCCCGGAAGACGCGACGATTCGTGCTGACCCGCAGGAAGGCGAAGAGAACGGGCTGGCAGAGGCCGACCGGTACCGAGCCGCTCAGACAGCCGGCCCACCAAGCGGTCGCGCGTGCGTTGAACGGGCTCGTTGAGTCGACGGAGTACAGGAGGAGGTTCGCGTCGGGGACGATCATTCCGTGGTCACCGCGCCTTCCTTGAACAGGCGGCGAGTCACCTTGAGAAACGCCTCCGCGTCCAACTCCGCTTCGAGGGAGGAGAGCTTCTCCAGGTCATAGCCGGCCCTGACACCCATGGGAAAGGTCCGTTGCACGAAGGCTGGCCGCTCTGGATCGCCGGCGACTCCAGCCAAACCCTGCCGGACCGCGTCGTTCAGGGCCTGCTTGAACGTCTGGCCCCGTTGCCGCATCGCTTCGCGCAGCAGGGATTCCGTGTCAGCGTCCAGCGTGACCGTCGTTCGCATGGAGGCATCATGATGTCTTCCTGGCTTGCTGTCAAGACATAGCGAGTTCACGTTCCGTCGCAGGAGAAACCGGCCCCTCGAGAACGGCCGCCATCGCGTCCAGCAGCGTTTCGAAGAACAGCTCGGCATCGGGTCCGTCGAAGCTGCCGCCGGAAAGCGCCCGTTGAGCGAGGGCCAGCGCCGCCATCCGGTGCATCAGGTCGAAGCGCCGGTCCGCCAGCGCCCTGGGGATTCGAAGCTGCGCGCGGATTCGCTTCGCTACTTCGCCCACCCCCGCGCCCGTGTAGCGGATCGCGCCCTCGCGGAGCTCCTCGCCGGGCAGGAAGACGAGTTGCCCGACGACCTTCAGGAAGAGCGCGAACTCCGGATCGCGTCGGGCGATCCGCACCGGAGGCATGACCGCCACCTCGCACAGGCGGCGCACGTCCTGAGCCCCGCCGGCTTCATCCAGCTCGTGCAGCATGCGCTCCCGCTCTTCCCCGATCTGCGCGCCGCGCTTGACGTACATGGCGTCGATGAGCCCCTCGCGGCCGCCGAAGTGGTACTGGAGGGCCGATTCGTTGCGTTGGCCCGCTTCGCGCAGGATGGCGCGGGTGGAGGTCGGGCCGACGCCCTGCTCGGCGAACAGCTTCTCAGCGGCGCGCAGGAGCTTCTCTCGCGTGCTAATGACTTCCATCAGGACTAATGATAGACATTAGCAGACGAGGTTCAGAGCGATGAGACCCGGGTTCATCTTCAGCCGACGAAAGAGGCGCCGTGTAGGCCGGCGGGTCCTGGCGGCGACGCTCCTGGCGGCCGCGACCGTTCAGGCGTCGGCGTCGACGGCAACGGAAGCCGAGGCCCCGGCCACACCCCGGCCGAACGTCGTCGTCGTGGTCGCGGACGACGTCGGCTTCACGGACCTGGGCGCCTACGGCAGCGAGATTCGCACTCCCCACATCGACGCGATCGCGTCGCGCGGCGTCCTCTTCTCGAACTTCCACGCCTCGCCGATGTGCTCGCCGTCGCGGGCCATGCTGCTCACCGGGGTCGACTCGCACCTGACCGATGTTGCCAGCCTGCATGTGGCCACGCCGCTTCGTCATCGCGGCCGACCCGGCTACCGAGGCGAGTTGAGCACGGATGTCGTCACGATCGCCAGCCGGCTGCGCGCCGCCGGCTACCGCACCTACCTGAGTGGCAAGTGGAACCTCGGTCACGGTCCGACCTCGCTGCCCAGCGCGCGGGGGTTCGATCGGACGTTCGCGCTCGACGCCACCGGCGCCGACAACTTCGAGAAGAAGCCCTACCTGCCCATCTACGGGGAGCCCCCCTGGTTCGCCGACGGCGAGCCGACCGACCTGCCGGCCGACTTCTACTCGTCGGAGCACCTCGTGGACAAGCTCGTCGAGTTCATCGACACGGATCGGGTCACCGACGGGGAGCGACAGCCCTTCTTCGCCTACCTCGCCTTTCAGGCGGTCCACCTGCCGGTTCAGGCGCCGCGCGAGTTCATCGAAGGCTACGAGGGCGTGTACGACGAAGGATGGGACGCGCTGCGGAGGGAGCGTCATCGCCGCGCCGTCGAAGCGGGTGTCTTTCCGCCCGGGGCCGTACCGTCGACGACGCCCGAGCAGGCGGACTGGGAGGCTCTCTCGCCCGGCGAGAAGGCGTTCGCCGCCAAGAACATGGCGGTCAACGCGGGGATGCTCGAAGCGATGGACCATCACTTCGGGCGGCTGGTCGAGTACCTCGGGAACGAGGGACTCCTGGAGAACACCGTCTTCGTCGTGCTGTCCGACAACGGCCCGGAGGCGGGCGACCCGGGCCAGAGCGGTCAGTTCGACCGGTGGGCGGAGCGCGTCGGTTACCGCCGCGACCTCGAGACGCTCGGCGAGAAGGGGAGCTACGGCATCATCGGCCCGCACTTCGCGCGGGCGGCGGCCGCTCCGCTCGCGTACTACAAGTTCCACGGCGGCGAGGGGGGAATCCGCGTCCCGCTGATCGTCGCCGGGCCGGGGGTGGAGGCGCGAGGGATCGCTCCGGCCTTCACCTTCGTGACGGACCTCGTCCCGACGATTCTCGAACTCACCGGCGCGGGCGACGCGACTCCGTCCGGCAAGCATCCCATCGACGGCCGCAGCCTGGCCTCGGCGCTGCGCGATCCTTCGGCCCCGGTCCATCCGCCGCGGGAGGCGGTCGGCTTCGAGACGGCGGGTCACATGGGCGTCTTCAAGGGCGACCACAAGCTCGTCCGGGTCGGCGCTCCTGTGGGCGACGGCCGCTGGCGCCTCTTCGATCTGGCGGAGGACCCGGGCGAGACCCGCGATCTGGCCGCGGAACAACCCGAGCGGTTCTCCGAGATGCTGGCGGACTACGAGGCCTACGCGGAGCGCGTGGGGGTGCTCGAGGTGCCGGCCTTCTACTCGCCGACTCGACAGCTAGCGATCAACTACTTCTACGACCGTGCAAAGGAGACCTTCATGAAGACCAGGGTATGGACCGGAGCAGGGCTGGCCGTCGTCGTGCTGGCGGCCGCCGTCTGGCTGGGGTTGCCGAGAGTGCTCGTCGGCCTGGGCCTTCACGCCCACTACGAGATTCCCGCGATCGATCTCGCCGGCCACCGCGCCCTCATCGTGACCACCAGCCACGACACGCTGGGCGACTCGGGCAAGGCGACCGGCGTCTGGGCGTCAGAGATGACGGTGCCTTACTACGCATTCGCGGACGCCGGAATGACGGTCGACGTGGCGAGCATCCAGGGCGGCCCCATCCCGGTCGAGCGCCAGTCTGTGCGATGGCCGGTGGCCACGCCGGAGGACAAGCGCTATCTCCGGGATGCGGAGTTTCGATCCAGGGTCGAGAACTCGTTGGCGATCGCCGACGTCGACCCAGGCGCATACGACATCGTGTTTCTCGCTGGCGGCTGGGGCGCCGCGTACGACCTCGGCCAGTCGGAAGAACTGGGCAGAAAGGTCAGCGAGGCGTACGCCCGCGAATCGGTGGTCGGCGGCGTGTGCCACGGACCGTTGGGACTGCTTCAGGCGGTGACTCCGGCCGGAGACCCTCTGGTGCGCGGCCGCCGCGTCTCGGCCGTTTCGGACAAGCAGATCGAGGAACTCGGCATCACCTTCACCCCGATGCACCCGGAGCGTGACCTGCGCGCCGCCGGAGCGCTATTCGAGAGCGACACCCGGTTTCGCGACATGCTCGCGACCCGCGTCGTCGTCGACGGGCGCCTGGTGACCGGCCAGAACCAGAACAGCGGCGCCGAAACGGCGCATCGCATGATGGAGGTTCTGCTGGGGTCGCGGCCGGCCTACGCCGAGAAGTAGACCATCACCGCGGCGACGATCAGGACCAGCACTACGGACAGCGTCCGGTCCAGCCGTCGCTTGGCCGGGTCGGACTCGGCGAGAAGCTCGGCGTTGCCCGCCCGGCTCCAGGTCAGGCCGGCGACTCGCTGCTCGGACGGCGGCGGGAACCAGAGGCTGACCGCGACCAGCACGGCTGCGCAGATCAGGAACAGGAAAATCGCGACGTGCATGAAGTTGATGTCGGCGAAGGTGTAGAGGAAGCCGCTCAGGCTGTCCTTGTTGAGCTCCGCCACCAGCCGGCCCATGCCAAGAACGAAGCCGACGGCCAGTGACGCGATCGCGCCCTGGGCGTTGAGGCGCTTCCAGAACAGTCCGAGCAGGAAGACCGCGGTGATCGGCGGTGAGATGTAGCCCTGGACGCTCTGGAGATACTGGTAGAGCGTGCCCGAGATGTTCTGCATCAGCGGGATCCAGAGCAGGCCGAGGCCCACGAGGCCCACGGTGGCCGTCTGTCCGACCAGGACCAGCCGGCGCTCCGAGACGCCGGGGTGGAGCTTCTTGTAGATATCGATCGTGATCAGCGTCGAGCACGAGTTGAAGACGGAGGAGAGGCTGCTCATCAGGGCCGCAAGCAGACCCGCGACGACGAGCCCCCGGAAGCCGGCGGGCAGGAGCGCCACGACCAGGGCGGGCAGCGCCTGGTCGGAGGAGGCGAGTTCGAGCTTGCCGGACTGCGACAGGCAGTAGGCGATCACGCCGGGCACCACGAACAGGAACAGCGGCAACTGCTTGAGGAAGCCGGCGAAGATCGTGCCGCGCCGGGCGTCGTCGATGCCGCGGGCGGAGAGCGCGCGCTGGACGATGAACTGGTCGGTGCACCAGTACCAGACCGCGATGATCGGCGCGCCGAAGGCGATGCCGGTCCACGGGAAGTCCGGATCGGACATCGGCTTCCACATGTCGAAGAAGCCGTCACCGGCGGTCTCGACCATGACCCGCCAGCCGCCGAGTTCGGCGAGTCCGAGGATCGTCACCGTGGAGGCGCCGACGATCAGGACGATGGCCTGCAGCAGGTCGGTGTAGACGACGGCGCGGAGACCGCCGAGCACGGTGTAGACCCCCGTGATGACGACGACCACCAGGGCGCCGGTCCAGAAGTTGATCCCCATCAGGGTCTCGAAGACGACCCCGCCCGCGTAGATCGTCACCGAGATCTTGGTCAGGACGTAGCCGATGACCGAGATCACCGACAGGTACCAGCGGGCCGCGGGTGAGTAGCGCCGCTCCAGGAACTCCGGCATCGTGAAGATGCCGCTCTTGACGTAGAACGGAACGAAGAGCCAGCCGAGAATGAGCAGGATGAGCGAGGCCTGGAGCTCGAACTGGCCGAGAACGAGGCCGCTCTCGGCGCCGGTGCCTGCCAGGCCGACGAGATGTTCGGAGCCGATGTTCGAAGCGAACAGGGAGGCGCCGACGACGAACCAGCCGACGTTGCGGCCGGCGAGGAAGTAGCTCGACGAGGTGCGTTCGCCGTGCTGGACGCGCCGGATGGCCCAGAGCGCGATGGCGAAGACGCCGGCGAAGTAGAGGGCGACGACGGTCCAGTCGAGGGTGGTGATCTTCGCCGTCAGCATGGCGGATTGTCCTCGCTCAGCAAGCCGTTCTCCTCGCTCAGCAAGCCATTCTTCTCGCTCAGCAACTGGCCGTCAGCGCGGTGGGATCGGCGGGGGCGATCGCGATGCGGGAGAAACGAAGCGTGAACGGCCCGTTCGTCGTGATCAGGAAGGGAGTGTCGATCTTGTCCATCTCGGCGCCGGAATCCTGGAAGCAGCGGAGGGGAATCTGCAGAGTGTCCCATGTTCCTTCGGGCACGCCCGCGAAGATGGGCGAGACGAGGAGCCCGCCGGTACACGGGTAGCCGCAGTCCATCCGCATCTGGACTCGCCGGGAGGGCGCCTGCTCCACCAGGAAATCGATCTCGAGAGTCATGCCGGCAGCCGTTTCGGCGCGCAGGTCGATGGGAGCCGACTGCAGGTAGATCTGGGCCTCGTTGCGGCCTCGCCACTGCGCTTTCCTCGCATCTTCCTGGACGTTGCGGTCGACGGCCGAGAGCACGACGCCGGACACTCGGCGGCGGGTCTGGCCGCGGCCGTCGGGGGCGGTAACCCGCCAGTCCGCCTCGTCGCCCACGTAGAACTGCCACCCTTCCGCCGTCCGTCCTTCGAACAGAACGCGGTGCGCTGTCCCGCCTGCGTCCGTCGTGCGTACGGGCGCCGTTCCGGCCGGCCGCGTCTCGTCCAGTTCGGGGAGGTCGCCGTCGTCGGCGTAGGTCAGGCCGTAGCCGTAGGGGAAGAGCGGGTCGTAGTCCGGGTCGCCGACGTTGAGGACCGTCTGGTCCAGCGACCGTGGCCAGGAGAAGGAGAGCTTGCCCCGGAAGTCGTGGGCGACTCCGCCGTCGGCCGCGCCGAAGATGACGTCGGCGACGCCGGCACCCTCGGAGCCCGGCAGCCAGGCGGCGACGAAGGCGTCGGAAGCGTTGATCTCCGGGTTCGTCCACAGCGGGCGCCCGGACAGGAAGATCGTGACGACCGGAATGCCGGCGGCCCGGAGCCGCCCCATCAGCTCGACGTCGGACTTGTCCGCGGGGCTGTACTCGAGGCTCGGCACATCGCCCAGGCCCTCGGCGTAGGGCGTCTCGCCGGTCACGTAGACGGCGGCGTCCGGCAGCTCGCCGCTGTAGGCGCATCCCTGGCAGAGGACGGCCTCGCCGCCCGCGGCCTCGACAGTCCGCTGGATGCCGGTCCAGATGGAGGTGGCGCCCGGGAAGTCGTCGTTGGTGTTCTCCGTGCCCTGCCAGGTCAGCGTCCAGCCGCCGCTCTGCCGGCCGATGTCGTCGGCCGCCGGACCCGCGACCAGGACCAGGGATCGAGGGGAGAGAGGCAGAAGGCCGTCGTCGTTCTTCAGCAGGACGAGAGACTCGCGCACCGCCTGCCGGGCCACCTCGCGATGCTCGGGAGCGCCCAGCAGCTCGAAGCGTCCGCCGAGCGCCCGTTCCGACGGCCGGCCGCTGTCGAGCAGGCCGGCGCGGGCCTTCACCCTCAGGATGCGCCGCACGGCGTCGTCGAGCCGCTCGTCGGGGATCGCGCCGGAACGCACCTGCCGGAGCGTGTTCCGGTGGAGCGCTCTCCAGTCTTCCGGGACCATGAACAGATCGAGGCCGGCTCGAAGCGTGTCGGCGCAGTCGTCGTTCGTGCAGTTCGGCAACTGGCCGTGTCCGTTCCAGTCGCCGACGACAAGCCCGTCGAAGGCCATCCGGCCCTTGAGCACGTCCGTGAGGAGGTCTCTGTGCCCGTGCATCTTCCGGCCGTGCCAACTGCTGAAGGAGGCCATCACCGCCTGCGCGCCGGCATCGAGCGCGGCGACGTAGGGGGCGCCGTGAAGGTCGCGGAGCTCCTCCTCGCTGGCCCGCGTGTCTCCCTGATCGTCGCCCTCGAAGGTGCCGCCGTCGCCCAGGAAGTGCTTCGCCGTGGCGATCACGCGCTCCTCACCGAGGAAGTCCGGGCTGCCGACCGCGCCCTGGAGCCCCTCGACCAGGGCGCGGGCGTACTCGACGACGATCTCCGGGTCTTCCGAGTAGCTCTCGTAGGTGCGGCCCCAGCGATCGTCTCGCGCCACCGCGACGGTCGGACCGAAGTTCCAGTCCAGGCCGGTGGCGAGCACCTCGCGGGCCGTGATCTCGCCGATGCGGCGGATCAGGTCCGGATTGCGGGCCGCGCCGAGTCCGATGTTGTGGGGGAAGATCGTGGCGCCGATCACGTTGTTGTGGCCGTGCACCGCGTCGACGCCCCAGATGACCGGGATGCCGACCCCGCCGTCCGACGTGTCGGTCGAGGCTTCGTGGAAGGCGTTGGCCAGCGCCAGCCAGTCCTCGGGCGAGGCGTGCTTGTTCTCGTCGGGGAACGAGCCGCCGCCGTTCAGCACGGAGCCCAGGTCGTAGCGCCGCACGTCACGGGGCGTGACCGAGCCGATTTCCGCCTGGATGACCTGCCCGACCTTCTCGCGGAGGGTCATCCGCTCGAGCAAAGCGTCGACGCGCGCTTCGAGTTCGGGATCGAGCGGAAGCGGCGGCGTCAGTTCGGGCCAGACTTCGGCGCGGACCTCGGGAGCCGGAGCCTGCTGCGCCTGCGCTGGAACCGCCCAAGCGATTACCAGCGCAAGCGCAAGCAGAAAGGCTGTCACGACGAGGAGTCGTCCGTTTCCCGGCGTCCCGTGGTCTGTTCTAGAACAGCAGCTTGAAGCCGAGCTGGACCTGCCTCGGATCGCGGGCCGCCTGGGCTTCGCCGAAGTTGTTCGGCACGGTGAAGCCGGTGATCGTCCTTCTCTCCGTGGCGACATCGCTGTCGTAGGTGACGCTGCTCGGGTTCATCACCGTGTTGACGCCCACGAAGTTGTCGCGGTTCGTCACGTTGAAGATCTCGAACCGGAACTGGCCGGTCACGCGGTCGGTGATGCGGATGTTCTTGGTCAGCGAGAAGTCGACCTGGAAGAAGTCCGCTCCCTCGCACACGCCGGGCCGGGTCGGGCTGAGCGTGCCGAGTTGCCAGCCGACGAGCGTGAAGGCGTCGGGGTTGATCACTTGCAGCCCGCTGCCGCCACAGGAGGCGCCCGTGAGGAGCGGCCGCATGTTCTCGGTGTAGCCGGTGCCGCCGGCGCCGTTGACGCCCGTCAGGCTCCCGGTCCTCACCGTCAGGGCCTGGCCCGAGGAGTACTGGACGATGCCGCCGAACTGCCAGGCGCCGAACAGCGCCCGGACGAAGCCGCTCTGGTTCTCGAGGGTGGGCAGGTTGTGGAGCACGTTGGCGTTGAACACGTGATCCCGATGCAGGCCCGCGTAGCCGAAGTCGAGATCGGGGTTCTCACGATCCGTGATCTGACCGGCGAAGGCGCCCGCGCCCGCGTCGTTCAGCGGATCGTTGGCCTTGAAGCTCGAGAGCGTGTACGAGGCCTGGAACTGCGAACCGTTGCCGTAGCGCTGCACGTACTGCATCTGGAGACCGTCGTACTCGGAGATGCCGTTCGACTCCCAGAACAGGATGTTGCCGTCGCCGAAGACCGAGAACGGTCGCAGCGCGCCCCGCACGCCGGCGCCGCCGTCACCCTCCGGTGCGGTCACGTACTCGAGCCGGTCGGGGATGCCGTTGCCGTTGTTGTCGCCGGAGGCAACCTGGTTGATGTCGGAGCGCCGCGTGATGTGGCGCCCGCGGGTGCCGACGTAGGCGATCTCGATCGTGCTGCTGCGGCCGAGCCGCTGCTCCCAGGCCACGTTGAACTGCAGGTTGTACGGCGTCTGGAAGTTCGGGTCGATGCCGGTCTGCGGTCTGCCGAGGCCGCAATCGAGGCACGGTTCCGGCGCTTCGTCCAGCTTGCGGATGCCGTTCAGGCTGGAGCGGAAGGGCGGGTTGCCCGCGAACTCGAGCTGAATGTTCACGCGGTCGCGCTGGAAGAACTGGCCGAAGCCGGCCCGGACCACGCTCCTGCCGTTGCCGAAGATGTCGTAGGCCAGGCCGAGGCGCGGCGCGAAGTTGTCCGTGTCGCTGTCCACCAGACCGCGGCCCGGACCGGTCGAGCCGCCCATCAGGCCGGCGTCGCCGCAGGGGTCCGTTCCCGGCACCTGGAGCAGACCGTTGCACGGGTCGCCGCCCAGGGCGGGATCGAACGTTCTCGGATCGAATGCCGTCAGCAGGTCGTCGCTGGCGTAGGGCCACTTGTAGTTCGAGTAGCGAACCCCGTAGTCGAGGTTGAGGCGGGGGTTCACCTGCCAGGAGTCGGCGACGTAGAACTCGACGTCCTCCCAGTTCAGTTCGGGCGTCGGCTGGTGCGAGTTCTCCGCGTAGCCGAACGTCATGTCCTGGAGAAGGAAGTCGGCGAGGATGTTGCCGGTGTTGGCGCCCCAGCCGTTGTGACCGGTGCTCGGGCCCCAGAACTGCGGCGTCTCGGAAGCCGAGCTGCCGCCGATGTACTCCTTTTTCTTGTTCTCGCTGTACAGGGCGCCCACCTTGAGCCAGTGCTTGCCGAAGACCTGCGAGTAGTCGTCCTTGAGCACCATCAGGTCCTGCTTGTTCTCCCAGGGCGCGATGTTCCACAGCGCCCCGTAGCCGGCCGCGCCCCAGAACACCGGGTGGCTCCGGTCGGCGCCGCCCGTCTTGCCGTCGAAGATCGCGGGGATCGCCGCGTTGATCTGGCTGTTCAGCCCGGGGTTCGTGCCGCCCCGGTTGAGGCTGATCTCGTTGCCCGAGTAGGAGAAGGTGACCGTGTTGACGCTGTTGTCGCCGATCGTCTGGCTGAGCTGGGCCACCAGGGAGTGGCCGGGCTGGTCCCAGTTCGTATCGACGGCGGGGTAGGGGTCGTCGCCCCACAGGCCGTTCGCCTCGCCGGCGTTCGGAGCGCCGTTCACCCAGTTGTCCCGCGTGTAGCGAAGCATCAACCGGCTGCGGTCCGTGGCGTCGTAGTCGAGCCGCAGGTTCGCCTGATCCCAGTCGATCGGCGTGACCACGGCCTCGACCCAGTTGTTGCAACTACCGGCCACCGGCGTCACGTTGGGAAGGGGGTAGAGGTTCAGCATGCCCTGGCCACCGGCGTTGATCCGATCCGCGGGAATCACGTTGCCCGGGAAGGGCTGGCCGGTGGTCGGATCGGTCGGGATCGCCGGGGTGCATCCCGGGATCGACGGACCGTTGAAATCGCCCGCGCGCTCGGCCGCCGTGGGGACGAAGCCCGTGCGGGCGATGCCGCGCTCCTCCTGGTTCCACTCGCCGGAGAGGAAGAAGTGCAGCTTGTCCTGCTGGATCGGGCCGCCGAGGGTGAAGCCGTAGTCCTGGCGGTCGAGCGGCTCGGTGTCCAGGCCGGCCTGCTCGAGGAAGTAGTTCGTCTCGTTCCAGGAATCGTCGCGCATGAACGTGTATGCGCTGCCGCGGAACTCGTTCGTGCCGCCGCGGGTCACGATGTTGATCTGGCCGCCGGCCGCGCCGCCGAACTCGGGGCTGTAGCTGTTCCGGTGGATCTTGAACTCCTCGATCGCGTCGACCGAGGGGTAGATGAGGATCGTGCGGTTGGAGCCGACGTCGTTGTTGTTCGCGCCGTCGACCGTCCACAGGTTGCCGGTGGTGCCGCTGCCGCTGATCGACAGGTCGACGCCGGCCAGCAGGCCCTTGTTCTTCGTGTCGAAGCCCTCGGGCGAGCTCACGCCCGGCTGCAGGAGGGTCAACTGGACGAAGTTGCGGCCGTTGAGCGGCAGCTCGCGGATCTGCTCGCCGGTCATCAGGCCGGCGACTTCGCCGCTCATCGTTTCGACGGGAATGGCCTCGGCTTCGACCGTGATCGTCTCCGAGACGTCGCCGAGTTCGAGTTCCGCGTTCACTTCGCGGACGTCGGCGACGTTCAGGGCGATGTCGCTGATCACGGAGGACTTGAAGCCGTCCAGCGTGACCGTGATCTCGTACGCGCCGACCGGGAGGTCGCCGAACGTGTAGATGCCGGAAGGGTTCGTGAACGTCGTCCTGTTGAGACCGGTTTCGATCCCTTCCAGGTTCACGGTGACGCCGGGCAGAGCGCTTCCGTTCGGGTCGGTGACGGTGCCCCGGATGCTGGCCGTGAACCGCTGCGCCACGAGGGGCGCCGCCAGCAGCGTGAGGATGAGGATGAGGGCGAGTCTTCGTGCCATGGACGTTGTACCTCCTTGAGGGGTAAACCGATTTAGCCGGAAGCCGCGCTTGAAGACGGCGTTGTTCCCGCTGCAGACGGAAGGGGCGGGCTAAATCGTTTTAGCATGCTAGTCTGCCACTGTACACACCGCGTCGGATTTGTCAAGAGCGCGGGAATAGACGGAAACATGAGCCCCGCCAGACGCAAGGAAGCCGGTAGCGATGAGCGGAGTCCGGTGAAGCCGGTCCGGCTCAAGGACGTGGCGGCTCACCTGGGTCTGTCGCCCACCACGGTCTCGCTGGTCATGAACCGTTCGCCGGCGGCCAGGGGCATCCCTCCGGAGACCCAGGACCGCGTCCGCGCGGCGGCTGCGGAGCTTGGCTACCGCCCGAACTTCATCGCGCGGTCGCTGCGGCGTCAGCGCAGCTTCGCGGTCGGCGTTCTGCTGCCGGAGATCAGTGAGGGTTACGCGGCGGGCGTGCTCGCGGGGATCGAGGACCAGCTCCTCCAGGACGGTTACTTCTACCTGGTCGCCGGACACCACTCGAAACCCGACCTCTTCGACGACTACCTGCAGCTCCTCACGGAGCGTTCGGTCGAGGGGCTGATCCTGGTGAATACGCCGCTCCACGAGCCGCTGCCGTTGCCCGCCGTGGTCGTGGCGGGGCACCGGGAGATGACGGGGGTGACGAACGTCGCCATCGACCACCAGGTCGCCGCTCGTCTGGCGCTCGCTCATCTGGCCGAACTCGGGCATCGGCGGATCGCCTTCTTCAAGGGCCATGCCCACTCCGCGGACACCGAGGCGCGGTGGCAGGCGATCGTCGCGGCCTCGACGGAACTCGGCCTCGAGATCGATCCGCGCCTGACCCTCCAGCTCTCCGGAGAGCCTGCCGGGGAGCAATTCTCGCCGGAGGAGGGCTATCGCGAGGGACACGTCTTCGGCCGGAAACTGCTCGAGGCGGGTGAGCGGTTCACCGCTCTCTTCGCGTTCAACGACGTTTCGGCGATCGGCGCGATGCGCGCGCTCAGCGAGGCCGGGATGCGAATCCCGGACGATGTCGCGGTCGTCGGCTTCGACGACATTCTGAGTGCGGCTTTCCAGAACCCCAGCCTGACCACGGTGCGGCAGCCGCTGCACGAGATGGGGCGGAGAGCCGCGGCCGAGCTGCTGCACAAGCTGGGCGCCCCCGGCGAAGAGTCGCCGCCCGCGATCACGATCGAACCGACTCTCGTCGTCCGGGATTCGACCGGTCCGGCGCCCGGGGATGCCTGAAACGCGGGGACCCGGCGGGGTTCGGGCGACGCCGGGTTGGCTGCCGCTCTACGGAGGGTTCCTGATCACGGGTGTGGTCACGGTGCTCCTTGGCCCGTTGCTGCCGGACCTCGCCCGCGAGTGGCGACTGCCGGTGGAGGAGTTGAGGGCGCTCTTCGTCGTTCAGTTCCTCGCCAGTGCCGTCGGCTCCTTTCTCTCCAGCTACCGGTTGGGCCTCAGCCTGGGGCTCGGCTACCTGCTGATCGCCGCGGGTCTCGTGTCGCTGTCTCTCGCGGGCTGGCCCATGGCGCTGGCGCCGATGGCCGCCGTTGGTTTTGGTCTCGGGCTGGCGATTCCCGCCACGAATCTGGGGGTCGCGCACGCGCAGCCGCAGCGCCGGGGCGCGGCGCTCTCCTCGCTCAACATGGTCTGGGGCGCCGGCGCGGTCGCCTGCCCTCTCCTGTTTGCCGTTCGGCCGGCGGGGATGTCGAGCGACGCGGTGCTCCTTGTTTTGGCGGGTGCGGCGGGCCTCGTGCTGACGTGTCTCGCATGGAACGCGCGGCCCGCGGCGGCAGGGCGTTTCACACTGGGTGCGCCGGCGTCCTCGCCGGCTTCTGAAGAGAACGCGCCGCAAGGCGGCGGCCAGGGAGGCGTGTTGCGGGGTCTCGTCGTGATCGCCGCGATCATGTTCCTCTATGTCGGGATCGAGAACTCGGTGGGAGGCTGGCTGGTCAGCCTCGCCGACCAGTTCCAGGCCGGGCGCTCGGCAACTTCGCTCTGGATCGGATCGGGCTTCTGGGCCGCGCTGCTGGCAAGCCGCGCGGCGGCGCCCCTCGTGCTGCGCCGGATGTCCGAGCCGACGCTCTACACAGCCGGCGTCGTGCTGGCGGGCGGGGGTCTCCTCGGCCTCCTGCTGAGCGGATCGCAAGCCGGCCTCGCGGTTGCCGCTGTCGCTGCGGGCGCGGGGCTGGCGCCGCTCTTCCCGCTGACGATTTCGTTTCTGGCCGATCTCACCGCGGCCACCCGTTCCCGGAACACTGGCTGGGTGTTCGCCCTGGCCGGCGCGGGAGGCGCGGTGCTGCCGTGGCTCACGGGACGGCTTGCCGGCGGCGCCGACGGCCTGGCGGCCGGTTTCGTCGCCCCGATCGGGGGCCTGGTTCTCCTGGCCTTGCTCTTCGGCTTGTTGCGCCGCCTGTCGGCCCCAGTCCAACCACAAACTGCCTGACGGCGAAAGTAGACTGACGTGATGATCCCGAAGAACCGGCCCTCTCTCGTGCCCGTGCTGGCGGCCGGACTCGTGGCTTTGACGCCGCTTGCCGCTCCGGCGCAGACGCAGGACGCCGATCGCCCCGCGTTCAGCGAGGTCGTCGACGTCCAGCTCGTCAACGTCGAGGTCTGGGTCAGCGACAACCGGGGCCGGCCCGTTACCGGGCTGAGCCTGGATGACTTCGAGGTCCGGGAGGACGGAAGGCCGGTCACGGTGGAGTTCTTCAGCGAGGTGACCGATGCGGTGGCCGCCCGACCCGCCGAGCGGGGCGATCAGACGGCCGCTCCCGCTCCGGAAGCGGCCGCGGGCGCGGGCCCGGCCGAACCGGCGCACCTCGTTCTCTACTTCGACGATCTCCATCTCGGCCCGGCCAGCCGCAAGCAGGCGATCGAGGATCTGCGCGCCTTTCTCGACGAGGGGACGTTCCCCGCGGAACGGGTCCTCATCTTCCGGCAGGACCGCAACCTGGTCACCGAGGCCTACTTCGGTTCCAGCCGCGAGGAGCTGGACATCGCGCTCGAACGCATCGGGTCCTCGCCGGGAATGGGCGGCCAGTCGCAGCAGGCGAAGCGGCTGGCGGTGCAGAGGCTGAACCAGCTCTGGCAGGACGCGAGGGTGCTCGCCTCCTCGGGCAGCAGCCGCCGGACGACGGCGCCGGCGCCTTGCGAGTCGTTCGTGCGCCGCGCGCTGCCCGAGGTCGAGAACTCCGCCCGCATCGGCCGCGACCGGATCGGCGCCACGCTCGATCACCTGACGACGACCGTCCGCTTTCTGGCCGCGCTGCCGGGCCTCAAGACGCTGCTCTACATCAGCGACTCCCTGGAACGTTCTCCGGGCGCGGATCTGCGGGACTTCATCACCGGCGTGTGTCCCGCCGGCGACCGGTTTCGCTCGCTCACCCCCGTCGAGGAACTGTCCACCGGCTTTCACGAACTGACCCGTCACGCCAACGCGAACCGCGTGACGATCTACTCGCTCCAGACCAACGGCCTCCGCTCCTCGTTCCTGAGCCTGGCGGAGCAGTCGTCGATCGACTTCCAGGGGGCGAACCCGTTCAACAGCTCGGTCCGCGAGGTCGAGCGCGGGGGAATGGCCGTGCTCGCCGACGAGACGGGCGGCCGCGCCATCTTCAACCGCAACCAGTTCGGCGGCGAGCTCGAGCAGATCGCGAACGAGATGGCGAGCTACTACTCGCTCGCCTACCGCCCGCCCCACGGCGGCGACCGGGGCGAGCACCAGATCCGGGTGCGGGTTCGGGGCCGGAACCTGCAGGTGCGTCACCGCCGCGGCTACCGCGACAAGAGTTCCGATCAGCGAATGAGCGAGCAGCTCGACGGCGCGCTCTATCTCGGCCTGGTCGAGAACCCGCTCGGCGTCCGGCTGGGCGCGGGCCGCGTTCGGGCGGCCGGCGGCGGCAATCGGCGACTGCCGCTCCACGTCATGGTGCCGGCCGCGCGGGTCGCCTTCCTGCCGTTCGAGGACAAGGAGATGGCGCAGATCAGGGTCGAGGTCGCCAGCCGGCACGCCCAGACCTCGAAGGTGGTCAGGGACGAGAAGACGTTCCTGGTGGAGGCGCCCCCGGATCGCGAGACGCGACTGCTCGACCTGGTCTTCAACATCGACATTCCCGATGGCCTCAACCTGGTCGCGGTCGGCGTCCGCGACGACGCCACCCGCGAGACCGCGTTCGTCTCGACCACCCTGGCCGTGGGCGAGGGCGACCGCTGATCCGCCCAGGCGTTCTCGGTCTGATCCTGGCCGCCGGGCTGCCGGCGGCGACGCAGTCGCAGGATGACTCGCCGCCCGACGCCGCCATGCGGCGTGCCCTGTCGGAGGCGGAGAGCATGCTGCGCCGCGACGAACCGCAGGCGGCCGAGAGCTGGTACCGGGAGGCGCTGCTCGAAGGCTGGCTGCTGCTCGGTGACCTGCACCGTGCCGGCGGCGCCCCGGTCGAGGCGCAGGCGGCCTACGAGCGGGCCCGGGTTTCCGCCCTGGAAGCCCGGCGTCCCCTGCTCGCTCTCGCCGAGCTCGCGCTCGAGCGGGGCGATCCGGACGGCGCGGTCGAGGTTCTGCTGCGTCTGCTCGCGCGAAGCTCGGGAGACGGTCGTGCCGTGCGGCTGCTCGCCCGGGCCTTCAACGCGACCGGTCAGCCGGAGCTGGCGGTGCAGCAACTGGAAGGCGCCGTCGCATCGATGCCCGAAGACGTCGAGACCCGGTTCGCGCTCGCCAGCGGCTACCTCCGCCTGGAGCGCCCGGAATCCGCCGAGAAGCTCTTCCGGGACGTGGTCGAGGAGCGCCCGATTCCGCAGACCTGGATCCTGATCGGCAGGACCTGGCGCGACTACGGCGAGTACGAGCGAGCCCGCGGGGCGCTCGAACGGGCCATCGAGCAGGACCCGGAGGTGCCGCGGGCGCGCTTCTACCTGGGGACCGTTGAACTCCTGGACCGGGGCCGCGGCGCCGTGGAAGAGGCCATCGACCACTTCAAGGAAGAACGCCGCATCTCGCCCGAGGATCCGGTGAACTCCCTCTACCTGGGAATGGTGCTGGTCGATGCCCGGCGCTTCGAGGAGGCGCTGACCTCACTGGAGATCGCTGTGGACTCGGAGTCCACCCGACCCAACGCCCTGCACCATCTGGGCCGGGCCCTGCTCGGACTCGACCGGCCGGGGGAGGCGGCCACCGCGCTCGAGAGCGCCATCGATCTGGCGGAAGCCGGGTACGGCGCCTCGTTCAACGCCAACCAGATGGAGAGCCTCCACTACCAGCTCGCTCTGGCCCTCCGCCGCACCGGCGACGAGGCGCGGGCGAAGCCCCACTTCGAGGCCGCGGAGGGCTTCTCGGTGGCCCTGGCCCAGAGTTCGCGGGATCGCATGTCGAACTACCTGGACGGGCATGGCAAGGAACCGTCGGCAGGGGTCGTCGGCCTGTCCGTCTTCAGCGAGACGCCCGTCTCCGGCCTCTCCGCGGAGGTTCGCGGGCAGCTCGTTCGGGCGGCGCGAACGACGCTGGCCCGTGCCTCGTTCAACCTCGGCGTCATGGCGACGCAGGCCCGGCGCTTCACCCGGGCCGCGGGTCATTTCGAGCAGGCTGCATCGGTCGATCCGGCTTTCCCGAGGGTCCAGTACTCGCTGGGTGTCGCCCGCTTCAACGCGGGGCAGTTCGAACAGGCGACTTCGTCGCTGTCGAAGGCGTTGGAAGGAACGCCCGGCGATCCGGCGCTGCGGCGGATGCTCGCACTGGCCTGGCTGAACGCCGAGGTCTACGATCGCGCGGCGGAGCTCCTGGCCACCGACCCGGGCCGCGCCGCCGACCGTTCGCTCCAGTACGCCTACGGTCTGGCCCTGGTCCGGAGCGGCCGGACCGTCGAGGCGCAGCCGATCTTCGACCGGCTGCTCGCCGAGCACGCCGACTGGCCCGAGCTCAACGTGCTGCTCGGCCAGGCGGCGGCGCAGGAAGGCGACTTCGACGCGGCGGTGGAGCACCTGGAACGCGCCATCGAACTTCGTCCCGGCGTCGCCGAGGCGCAGGCCACGCTCGGCAACATCTATCTCCGCCAGGGGCGTCTCGAGGAGGCCGGCGCCGCGCTGCGTGCCGAACTGGCTGCCCGTCCCGTCGACAACCGGTCGCGCTACGTCCTGGCGACCGTCCTCGAACTCGACAACCAGCCCGAGGCCGCGTTGCGCGAGGTGGAGCTGGTCCTCGCCGCGGAACCCGACTTCGCCGATGCCGGCTACCTCCGCGGCAAGATTCTGCTCGAAGACGGCCGCGTCGACGAGGCGGCCGCGCAGTTGCTGGCGGCCGCGGAACTCGCGCCGGAGGATCCCAACATCCGCAACCAGCTCGGTCAGGCGTACCAGAAGCTCGGCGACCGGGAGAAGGCGCGGGAGCAGTTCGAGATCTTCCAGAGACTCAAGGGGAGGTCGGACCAGTGAAGGCGGCGCTCTTCTCGCTCCTCCTCGTGCCGGCCGGTCTCGGCGCCCAGCCCGAAGCCGCGGCGACCGAGTCGGTCCGCGGCCTGCTCGACCAGGCCCGCTCCCTCGCCTCGCGGAACGAAGGCGACGCGGCCGCCGAGGCGCTCGGTCGGGCCATAGCCCTGGCCCCCAACTCCGAGGACGTCCTGAACGCCTACGCGCGTTTCTCGCTCGCCCGGGGCAACCCGATCCAGGCGACGCTGGCGCTCGAGCCGCTGGCGCGAATGCACCCCGGGGAGGCGGAGTACGCCTACCTGCTCGGCGTGGCCCGCATGCAGGTGGGCGAGATGGCGGAGGCCGCCGAGGCGCTCTTCGACGCGGCAGCCCTGGATCCGCATCGAGTCCTGACCCACATCGCCCTCGGCCTGGCCCTCAACCGGGTGGACCGCTTCGACGAGGCACGGGAAGCCCTGGCCAAGGCGCTGCGGCTGGAGCCCGACAACGTCGAGGCGCTGGCCGCCATGTCGGAAACCGCCGAGGGTCTCGGCATGCTGGCCGAAGCGACCCGGCTCGCGGAGCGGGCTCTGGCGGTCAATCCCGATCACCCGACGGCACTGGTGACAATCGGAGCGGCCCGTTTGAAGGAGGGCCGCTTCGAGGAGGCCCGCGAAGCGCTCGCGCGAGCGGTCGCCGCCGAGCCCGATTCGATCAAGGGCCACTACCAACTCAGCCTCGCCCTGGCCCGCCTCGGCGACCGCGAGGGAGCGGAGCGCCACCTGCAGCGTTCCCGCGAGGCTCAGGCCGCGATCGAAGAGCACATTCTGCGTCTACGCGCCCAGCCGCCGCTGGGTTCAAGGAACGGGCGTTGAGCACGGCTGGCGTCCCCGCCGGCTCGATGGCGTCGCACACCGGGTGCGCGGGCGTCCCCGCCGGCATCCGGCGCGCCAGCGCCGGTCTCCGGGGTTCGACCGCGGCAGCCGTCGCGTCCCTCCTCCTCTGGCCCGCGACCATGCTCGCCCAGGGCGCCGGCGACGCGCCCCTCTTCCGCGACATCACCGAGTCCACCGGCATCGCCTTCCGCCACAACTCGGCGCCCGAGAAGAAGTACATCGTCGAGTCGATGAGCGGCGGCGTCGGGCTGTTCGACGTCGACCGCGACGGCCTGCTCGACATCTACTTCGTCAACTCCCTGACGGTCGACACGGCGAACCAGCCGGAGTCGTCGCACAGCGCGCTCTACCGCAACCTCGGCGACGGCACGTTCCGCGATATCGCCGCCGAGGCCGGGGTCGCCCACCCGGGCTGGGGAATGGGCCTGTGCATCGCCGACGTCGACGGCGACGGCTGGCAGGACCTCTACGTGACCGGGATCGGCCGGAACCGGCTCTATCGCAACTCGGGCGAAGACACGTTCACCGACGTGGCGGCAGAGCTTGGCGTCGCGGCCTCGGGCTGGTCGACGGGCTGCGGCTTCGCCGACTACGACCGCGACGGCGATCTCGACCTGTTCGTGAGCCGCTACGTGGAGTTCGATCTCGACAACCTGCCGGAGTTCGGCAGCGACAAGACCTGCCAGTACCGCGGCGTGTCCGTCCAGTGCGGACCTCGCGGCCTCCCGGGGACCTCCGACCTCCTGTTCCGCCAGGAAGAGGACGGCACCTTCACCGAGGTCGGCAAGGAGGCGGGGGTTCGCGACCCGGACGGCTATTTCGGCCTCGGCATCGCCTGGGTCGACATGGACGGCGACGGCTGGCTCGACCTCTACGTCGCCAACGACTCGACGCCCAACTACCTCTACATGAACCGGAAGGACGGCACCTTCGAAGAGTCGGGCTTCTTCATGGGCGTCGCGGTGAGCGAGGACGGCGGCGAGCAGGGCGGCATGGGCGTCGCGGTTGGCGACTACGACGGCAGCGGCCGGCTGAGCCTGTTCGTCAGCAACTTCGCCGAGGAGTACAACGCGCTCTACCGCAACGAGGGCGACTACTCGAGCGACGCCTCCTTCCGGTCGAGGACGGGTGCGTCGAGCCTGCCCTTCGTCGGCTGGGGAACCGCGTTCTTCGACTACGACAACGACGGCTGGGAGGACCTCGTGGTGGTGAACGGCCACGTCTATCCCCAGCTCGACGGCGCCCGGCTCGGCGCCTCGGCCGGCTACCGCCAGCGCAAGCTGCTCTACCGCAACCTGGGTGACGGCACGTTCGAAGAGGTGGCCGAGCGAGGGGGTCCGGCCTTCCTCGAACAGACGGTCAGCCGCGGCCTGGCGATGGGCGACCTCGACAACGACGGCGGGGTGGACCTCGTGATCAACGATCTCGACGGCTCACCGATGGTGCTGCGCAACGAGGCCGGCGGCGGCCGCTGGCTGCAGGTGCGGCTGGTCGGGGCCGGCAGGAACACCGACGCGATCGGAGCGGTGATTCGGGTGACGGTCGATGGCCGCAGCCAGATCCGCAACATCCGCAGCGGCACCAGCTACCTGTCCCAGGACGACTTCCGCCAGCACTTCGGTCTCGGCGAAGCCGCCACGGTCGATTCGGTCGTCGTGACCTGGCCGGACGGGTCGACGACGGAGCGGGAGAACGTCGCCGCCGACCAGTTGCTGGTGGTGGAGCAGTAGCGCTAGGGCTCGCGCGTTGTCATCCAGCGTTTGCCCGAACTGTGCGGCGCGCTCCTGGCCCCGCGGTTGAACGTCTCCGCCGCGTGGGGATAGTCCGGTCCCACGACACCGCCGGCGCATTCGCCGGCCGGCGGGATCACCCAGTCGCAGCCGGGCGTGTTTTCCGGGCCGTCGGCCCAGCATTGCTCCAGCGCCTGGAGATCCGCGGCCAGTGAGCCCGGATCGTGCGGCGGCATGTGCTCGTTGGGGTCCCAGAAGTCGCCGGTGAACTCCTCCAGCGTCTCCATGGGGATCCGGTGGCAGCCGAGGCAGCGATTACCCTCGATGTGGATGGTCCGCATGTCCCAGGTCGGCGCGCCCACGACGTAGTAGGGCGGGTTCGGGCCGGGCAGGACCGGCACGACGGGCTGGCGCGGATTCTCGGGAAGCCGCGCGGACTTGATCCAGGGGTTGTGGATGAACGGGTCCGCCTGGTGGCAGCGGACGCACTGGATGCCTCCGGCGGGGACGTAGGCGTCGTCGAACCCGGTGTCCTCGGGTCCGGGCAGCACGCCAAGCAGCCGGTTGTTCTCGCCGATGTGGGTCCAGGGGGTGTTGTCGGCCGACTCGAAGAAACAGGTGGCGCCAGTGTCGTAGTTGTAGCCGATCATCTGGACCGAGTCCGGGACGTCGACGTTGAAGACGCCGTCGCGGCCGTCGTGGCGGCAGAAGCTCACCCAGACCACCTCGGGACGTGCCGTGCCGTCGGCGTTCCGGCCCTCGTAGCGCTGGAGGCTCGAACCCGGCATGCAGTCGCCGATCTGGAGACTGCCGTCGTCGCAAGCGTGGAGCCCCGGGTTCTCGAAGATCTCCCGGCCGTCCTGCCGGATGCGGATGCGCGCGCCCTGGCCGCAGTCGACGGTCGGCGCCACGCCCAGGTGCGGCTCACACATCGCGGCGTAGGCGCGGGCGCTCTTCGGCATCGGCGGGTTCGCGCCCTCGGGCACGCACTGACCGGCAGGCGCGGACTGCGCGAAGCCCGGGCCCGCGGCAAGAGCGAACAGCAGTGGGAAGGCGGCCACGCACTGGGTGCGCCGGCGTCCCCGGACGACCATGCCGCTTCCCACCACCCCTACATCTCCAGTACGACTTCCTTCTTCGCGTTCGACTCCAGCGACTGGACTTTGCGCTTCAGGTACTTGTTCAACTGCCGGTCGTAGCGGCTGGTGGCGCCGGCGTGGCGGGCGCGCACGTAGGGCTCCCAGCGGGCTTCGCCGGCCGCCTCGACCTGGTCGCCCATCACGGTGACCCGCTGGATGATCCGCTCCTCGTTGAAGTCGTTCAGCACGAAGTGCTGCGTGCAGCGGTTGTCCCACATGGCGAGCGTGCCCTGCTGCCAGCGATAGCGGACGGTGAAGCGCGTGTTCGTCGCCCAGCGGGTCAGGTAGCCGAGCAGGTGGTCGCTCTCCTCGTGGCTGAGCTCGACGATGCGGCGGGTGAAGTGCTCGTTGACGAACAGCGACTTCCTGCCGGTCTCCGGGTGGACGCGGACGACCGGGTGGATCGTCATCTTCTCCGGCTTGCCGTGCGGCGTCGCGTCGTGGAGGGCGGTCAGGCCCTCGCAGAGTTCCTGGAGCGGCGGCGAGAGTTCCTCGTAGGCCCTGTACATGTTGGCCCACATGGTGTCGCCGCCGACCTCCGGGCACTTGACCATGTTGAGGATCGCCATCACCGAGGGACTCTCCTGGAAGCTGATGTCGCTGTGCCACTCGTCCGCGACGCCGCCGCGAGTCGCCACCAGCTCGAACACCTCGGGGTGCTCGAGGAACGGGTTGTTCAGGTGCGGGTGTCCTTCCAGCTCGCCGAAGTGGCGGCCGAAGGCGACGTGCTGCGCCACGTCCAGATGCTGGTCGGGAAAGAACAGCACCTGGTGGTCCAGCAGCAGGCCGCGGATCGTTGCGGCCTCGTCCGGGCCGGCCTCAGCCAGCGGCAGATCGTGGATCTCGGCGCCCAGGGACCCGGAGAGGCGTACGACTCGATGACTCATGGGAGTTCTCCTGCGGTTGAGGATCGAGGCTATCTCTAGAATCCGGGTCATGCGCAACCAACTCGGCCTTGTCGCCGCCGCCCTTGCCGCAGTCGCCCTGTCCTGTTCGGAGCCCGCGGAGCAGGACGAAGGTCCCCGCGTCGAGGCCGACGGCACCGTTCACGTCCCGGCGTTCGACCTGCCGGAGACCTCCTACTTCAGCGACGAGTCGCGTGCCGCGATGAAGCACTTCCGCGAGGTCTACGGACCGGAGTTCGGCACCTTCTCCGAGGGTTGCGCGAACCTGAACGACGTCGCCGGCGACCCCGAGGCGGTGCGCGCCGCGCGCCAGTGCGTCGCCGACGGCTACTACAAGACGGCCATCTACCGGGACACCGTCGCCAAGCACCCGGTGAAGATCAGCGCGGAGACGATCGCCGGCGTCTACACCGAGGTGTTCGTTCCCGAACGGGGCGTCGGCGAGAAGAAGGAGGACCGGCTGCTGATCAGCATCCACGGCGGCGGCTTCCGCGTCGGCGCCCGCTACTTCAGCCAGACGGAGGCGATGCAGGTCGCCGACATGGGCGGCTACAAGGTGATCAGCCCCGACTATCGGATGGCGCCCGAGGCCACCCATCCGGCGGGCGTCGAGGACGTGACCGCCGTGTACGAGGCGGTGCTCGAGGACTACGAGGCGTCGAAGATCGGCATCTACGGCTGCTCGGCCGGCGCCATGCTCACCGCCCAGGCGGTCGCGTACATGCTCGAGAACGACGTGCCGCTGCCGGGCGCGATCGGTCTCTTCTGCGCCGGGATACCGACGACCGACGGCGACACCCCGGGCGTGTTCAAGATGGGCCGCAGCGAGAGCGCTTTTCTCGTGTCCGCGATCAACGGCTTCCCGCGCCCGGTCGAGCCGGCGGAGCCGCCGCAGCCGAGCGGCTACTTCCGCGGCGTGAAAGCCGGCGACCCCGTCGTGGCTCCCGGCGACCACGACGACCTGCTCGCCCGCTTCCCGCCGGCGCTACTGATCAGCGGCACCCGCGACTTCGCGCTCGGCGGCGTACTGGCCAACCATAACAAGCTGGTCAGCCTCGGCGTCGAGGCCGACCTGCACGTCTGGGAAGGTCTCGGGCACGCGACCTTCGCGTTCAACCCCCGGCTGCCCGAGTCGGACGAGGTGCACAACGTGATCGTGCGCTTCTTCGACCGGCACCTGTCCCGGTAGCGTGCCTGCTGCCGCCGTGACGAGCAGAACCATGACCATGCCACGCTCCGCCAAGCGCCCGAGCCGGACCCGACCGTCGCTGGCGCCATCGATCGTCTTTGTGGCGATGACTATCGGTCTCGGCGCCGGAGCGCCGCTGTCGGCTCAGACCGGCAATGAACCGGCGGACGGCGCCGCCGTCGTCACCGCGGAAGACTACGCCCGGGCCGAGCGTTGGCTCCGCCACAGGGTCGGCTCTCTGGTCAGGAACGTGTTCGTCGCGCCCCACTGGATCGGCGACGGAGACCGCTTCTGGTACCGGCGGGAAACGGCGGAGGGGCACGAGATCGTGCTCGTCGATGCCGGCGCCGGTTCGAAGGAGCTGGCCTTCGATCACGCCGCCGCCGCAGCGGCCCTGGCTGAACTGACCCCGTCCGGTGAACAGGCGCCGGAGGCCGAAGCCCTTCCTCTGGAGTCGATCGAGGTTCGCGAAGGGGCTCTCGTCGGTGTGTTCAGGGTCGGCGACGGTGAGGCGCAGTGCTGGCTCGAACCGGTCGACTGCTCGCTGACGGAGGCCGACTACCGGCCGCCGGGGATTCTGGTGTCGCCGGATGGCCGCTTGGGAGTCCAGACCCGGGACGGCGACCTCTGGCTGCAGGACATGGGGAGCGGCGCCGAGTCGCGCCTCACCGACGACGGCGAGGAGAACTACGGATACGGCGTCTACTACGGCAATTGGAAGGCGAGCTCGATTCCACGGACTCGCCAAGGCACTCCTTCCCCTCCCATGTCCACGCAGTGGTCTCCGGACTCGTCGAAGGTGCTGGCCACAAGACTCGATCAGCGACACGTCGCCGAGTATGCGTGGCTCGAGACGGCGCCAGCCGACGGCAGTTTTCGTCCCAAGGTGCACACCGCGCGCATCCCCCTCACCGGCGAGGAGCCCGCGCGGGTCGAGTGGTACCTGTTCGACGTCGGAGAGCGCAGCCGGCGGGAGGGAGGAGTACCCGGAGGCGTGCGGGTCGATCTCCCTTACGACGAGCTGTTCGCGGTGCACCAGGACATGCTGGCCGTGCGCCAGGTCTGGTGGAACGAGAACGGCGAGAGGCTGTTCGCACTGGCCTGGGGCGACAATCTCGAGTTCGCGGCTCTCTACGACATCGAAGTCGCGAGCGGCGAGGTCCGCGAGGTCGTCAAGGAGGCGATGGCGCCGCGAATGGACACGAACTCGACCTCGTACAACCCCCCCAACGTGCGGGTCGTCGCGAACGGCGCCGAGGTGATCTGGTTCTCGCAGCGCGACGGCTGGGGGCACCTTTACCTGTACGACGGTCGCTCGGGGGAGCTGAAGAACCGGATCACCGGCGGCGAGTGGCTGGTGCGCGACCTCATTCATGTCGACGAGGAGCGTCGGCGTATCTTCTTCACCGCCGGCGGCCGCGAGCCGGGCAGCCCCTACGACCGCTATCTCTATCGGGTGAACTTCGACGGCTCGGACCTCGTCCTCCTGTCCCCGGAGCCCGCCGATCACATGATCACGTCGCCGTACAACGATGTGCTCGCCATCGACGGCGGGCTCGGCCAGCGGGTGGTGTCGCCGAGCGGCGACTACGTGGTCTACAACTACTCGCGAGTCGATCAGCCGACCCGTTCGGTCGTCCGCAGGGTGTCCGATGCCGGTCTCGTCACCCCGCTCGAGGTCGCCGACGCGACCGCTCTCTACGAGGCCGGCTGGCGTGACCCCGAAGAGGTCGTGGTCAAGGCCGCCGACGGCGAGACGGACCTCCACGTGCTGATCTACAAACCGAGGGATCTCGATCCGGACCGGAAGTACCCGGTGATCGACAGCCAGTACGCGAGTCCGCTGACGGCCGTCGTGCCGCGCAACTTCCTGATGGCGATTCAGGGTATTCCGGGACTGGTCACGCCGGCGTCACTCACGGAACTCGGCTTCGTCTCGGTGGTGATCGACGCTCGCGGCACGACCTATCGCTCGCGCGAGTTCTCGCACTACTCGTGGCTGAACCTCAACACGATCGGACTCGAGGATCACGTTGCGGCGATCAGGGAGCTGGCGAAGGACCGTCCCTGGATGGACATCGACCGGGTCGGTACGCACGGTGGCTCCTACGGCGGCTGGACCGCCACCCGCGCCATGTTCGAGTTCCCGGACTTCTACAAGGTGGGGATCGCGAGCGTGCCGATGGCCGCGCTACACAACATGTACCCGGACTACCACTGGATGGCCTTCCACGGACGTCCGCGTTACGCCGGCGGCGGCGTACTGAGGCCGACTCCCGATGCCCGGCCGCTGAACTACCGGAACGCGGACGGCGACGAGAACGCGGTGAACCTCAAGGGCAAGCTGCTGATCATGCTCGGCGAGCTGGACGAGAACGTCCTCCCCTCGACCACGCTGCAGTTGGTCGATGCCCTGATCGAGCTCGACAAGGACTTCGACATGCTCTACGTGCCGAATCGGGCGCACAACATTCGCTCGCCTCACACCCTTCGCCGGGTGTGGGACTACTTCGTGCGCCACCTGCACGGCAGCGAGCCGCCGCCCTATCGGATCGCTGGCTGGGAGTGAGTGTTCCGCCCGCTCAGTTGTACCAGTAGATGTGCTCGTCGTCCGGAGCGTCCGGGTCGAGCAGCGTCTTGTCGATGTTGACCGGGCTCTGGGTGGCCCACGGCCAGATCGGCGGCGCCTGCTCCTCGTTGTGCTCGGCGAGGAGCTTCTTCAGGGCCGCGACCCGCTCCGGCTCCTTTTCGGCGAGGTTGTGCTGCTCGGTGGGATCCTTCTTCATGTTGAAGAGCCATACCCCCCCGGGGGGCTCGCTGATCTGGAGTTTCCAGCCGTCGGCGAGGACGACCTGATAGTCGCCGGTGCGCCAGAAGAGACGGTCGTGGGGCGCGCCTTCGACCTCACCCAGGACGTGCGGCACCAGGTCGACGCCGTCGATCTTCCGGTCGCCGGGCAGATCGACTCCGGCCGCGGCCGCCGCGGTCGAGAAGATGTCGAAGCCGTGCACCGGGGCTTCGTAGACCTGGCCTGCGCTGAGACGGGCTGGCCACTTCAGGAGGAACGGCACGTGGATGCCTCCCTCGAAGAAGCTGATCTTCCAGCCGCGGAACGGCTCGTTGACGCGCGGCAGGCCGATGTAGGCCGGCGCCCCGTTGTCGGAAGTGAAGAAGACGAGCGTGTTCTCTTCGAGGCCGTTCTCGCGCAGCGCCTCGAGCACCCGGCCGACGCTGCGGTCCAGCGAGCGGACCATCGCGGCGTAGACCCGCAGGCGATGCTCCTCGATATGGGACAGCGCCTCGTAGTCGGCGCGGAGCGCCTGCAGCGGCGTGTGCACCGCCCAGTGCGCCAGGTAGAGAAGGAAGGGCCGGTCCCTGTTCGCCTCGATGACCTGGACCGCCTGGTCGGTGTAGTAGTCGGTCAGGTACCCGCCGGGCTCGAAGGCGGGACTGTCGTTGAACGACGCCTCGTAGCGCACGAAGCGCCACAGGAAACGGTCGATCCCATCGAACTCCTGCTTCGAGTTGACGACGTTCGGGTCGTCCTCGGGCAGGTACAGGCCGCTCCTCATGAGCAGGCTCTCGTCGAAGCCCTGCTCGTGGGCTCGCATGCCGTCTCCCGTGCCGAGGTGCCACTTGCCGATGTGCACGGTGTGGTAGCCGGCCGGCTTGAGCAGCTCGGCGAGCGTGATCTCGGACGGCGGCACGCCCTTCTCGTCGATGGGAACCGTCGCCCCTTCCTCGTTGCCGCTTGTCTGCCGGAGCCTGCCTTCCGTGCTCGAGAGCCGGGGCACCATCGTGGCGAATCCCGGCGGCGTCGGCGTGAACTCGAAACCGAAGCGGGTGCCGTAGCGGCCGGTCATCAGGGCGGCTCGTGACGGCGCGCAGGTGCCGTTCGCCGAGTAGCCGTTGGCGAAGTGGACGCCGTCACGTGCCATCGAGTCGATGTGCGGGGTCGGCACCGTGCCGCCCGCGACGCCGCCGCCGAGCCAGCTCAGGTCGTTCCAGCCCAGGTCGTCGGCGAGGATGACGACGATGTTGGGAGGCCGCTCCCCGGCGGGCCGTCCTTCGGGATCGGCGCCGGACTGCCAGTCGATCGTCTGGGTCGGACCGATCTCGGCGGGTTGAAACTGTGCTGCCGCGCCCGTGGCGCCGGCCGCGAAGGCCGCGGCGAGCCCGAGGGCGACCAGGCCGCGTCGTGCGCCGCATCGATTCATCATTCTCGTCCTTTCGAGTGGTTGGGGCGATAGCCTACGAGATCAACGCGATGGGTCCCGTTCTCTTCATCTGCCTTCTGTTTGCCGTCACGACTGCAACACATGTGCAGCCAGCGGCGGCACAGAACAACTCCTCCAGGATCGCCTTCGTATCCAATCAGGACGGCAACCCGGAGATCTACGTCATGAACGAAGGTGGCTCCGACCTGACGCGGCTGACCAACAATCCGGGCTTCGATGGTGCCCCGACGTGGTCGCCCGACGGCACCCGGATCGCATTCGCATCATCTCGCAACGACAACGCCGACATCTACATCATGAACGCCGACGGCTCCAACGTCGTCCGTCTCACCAGCCACGCGGCCAACGACGGCGGCCCCTCCTGGTCGCCCGACGGCTCGATGATCGCCTTCGATTCGAATCGCAGCGGCAGCTCTCAGGTGTGGCGTACGAACGTCGACGCCGGAAACTGGGGATACAACCTCACGCAGCTCACCGAAGACCATCCTCTGGGGCGCGTAAACAACTTCGTCGCCTGGTCGCCCGACGGTTTGTGGATCGCCTTCGAAGCCGACCGTGACCGCGACGACCCGGAGATCTATCTGGCCAACGCCGTCGATGGCACCAACCAGCAGCGATTGACGTTCACTCGTGCTCTTGACGAGGTCCCGAGTTGGACACCCGACGGCAGGCAGATCGTCTACTCCACCGATCGCGACGGGGCACCGCAGAACGGCAACTATGAGATCTACATCATGAACGTCGATGGCTCCGACAAGCGCCGTCTGACCACCGCCCCAGGTGCCGACTCCAACCCTTCGGTGTCGCCCGACGGCACCCGGATCGCCTTCGATTCTTCGCGCGGCGGAGGGAGGGAGATCTATGTCATGAACCTGGATGGCTCCAATCCGATTCGACTGACGGGCACAGGATCCAACAGCAACCCCGCCTGGTCACCGTTCTAGGCGGGCTCCGGGCTAGAGTAAGACGGATGCCGCTTCCGGCATCCGAATCAGAGAGAGGGAGCGTTCGACCCATGAAGAGAGGCCGACTTGCCTTGCTCGCCCTTGTCACGATGTTCCTGGCCGTTCCGGCGTTTTCCCAGGACGGCGCCGAGAAGGAGAACGAGAGAGTGAAGGGCGCTCACGAGAATCAGCCGGCCGACGCGCGGCAGGACGATCTCGGGATCACGGTGCCGCCCATACCGACGAGCCACCCCGGCCGCCGCTACCCGGCGGAGCACGACTTCCCGACCGGCCCGGCCATCGGCGAGCGCCTGCCGGAGTTCTCGCTGCCGAACCAGGACGGCGAGCTGATCGACTTTCACGCGGACCGGGGCGACTCGAAGGCGGTTGTCGTCTTCTATCGCTCCGCCGTGTGGTGACCGTACTGCCGCACGCAGCTGGTCGAGCTGCAAGACAACCTGGAACTCTTCGGAGCCGAGGACATCAAGGTCTACGGCATCAGCTACGACGCGAAGGAGCACCTGAAGGCCTTTGCCGAGGATCGGGGCGTCACCTACGACCTGCTCTCGGACCACGACTCGGCCGTCATCAAGCGCTTCGGCATCCTGAACACGACGATCGACCCCGACTCGGAGGCGATGCACCCGGTGACCCGGCAGGGCTTCTACGGGATTCCCTTCCCGGGCGTCTACGTCACTGACCGTGACGGCCGGGTGACGGAGAAGTTCTTCCACCGCCACTACGCGACACGCACTTCGGCCGGGACGATTCGCGACAGCGCGATCGGCCGCATCCTCGCCAGGCACGAGGTTCCGGCCGCCGAACTGGGAGACGAGCATGTCGAGGTCTCCGTCTTCCTCGCCGACGAGGCGCTCAAGTTCGAGTACACGAGCACGCTCCACGTGCGGTTCGAGGTCGCCGACGGCTACCACATCTACGCGGACCCCCTGCCCGACGGCTTCATCGCCTCCACGGCGACCGTCGTGCCGACCAGGGGCGTGAGAACCGGCGAGCCTGTCTACCCGGCGACCTCCGAACGCGAGTTCCGCGAGCTCGGCGTGACGCTCAACGTCTACGAGGAAGGCGCCACCGACATCGCCATCCCGATCGCCCTGAACTCCGAGATTCTCGACTGGCCGCTTCCGAACAAGCCAACCGAGATCGAGATTCCGGTCGACGTCGTCTACCAGGCCTGCAGCGAGACGGTCTGCTACGTGCCGAAGGAAGAGACGGTCGTGCTCAAGGCGCCGATCGAACCGCTGGTGATGCCGGGTCGTCGCAGATAGCCGCCGCTCAACTACCACCTCCGACTCGACGCCGGGGCAGTCAAGATGAGCCTGATCCTCTACGGAGCCCCCCTCTCCCCCTTCGTTCGAAAGGCGGATGTCCTCCTGCGCGAGAAGGGGGCGCCCTTCGAGCTCGAGAGCGTCAACATCATGCCGATGCCCGACTGGTTCAAGGAGATCAGTCCGGCGCGCCGGATTCCGGTGTTGCGCGATACGGAGGTGGGCGAGGAAGGCCCGGCCGGCACGATCCCCGATTCATCCGCGATCTGCGCCTACATCGAGCAGAAGTTCCCGGAGCCCGCGTTCTATCCGGCGGATCCTTACGAACGCGGGCGCGCGGTCTGGCTGGAGGAGTACTGCGACACCGAGCTGGCGATGGCGATCGGCCTCGGGATCTTCCGCCCGATCCAGTTCAAGCGCTTCATGGGCGAGGAGCCCGATGTGGACACGGCCAGGAAGACGTATGAGGAACGGCTTCCGCGGCGCCTGGACTATCTCGACGGCGAGGTCGGTGACGGACCGTTCCTGGTTGGAGACGCGCTCACCATCGCGGATATCTCGCTCGCGTGTCAGATCGCTCAGTTCGAGTTCGTCGCCGGGCCGCTCGACTCGTCGCGCTGGCCCGGAGTGGCCGGCCTCGTCGAGCGCTTGACAGGGCGGGACAGCTTCCAGCCCTGCCTCACGATTTGCCGGAAGATCGTGAAGCAGGAGCCCGTCGATCTGAGCGCGGCTTGATTGGCGAGTAGCTAGAATCCCTGTAGCCGAAGTACGGCGAGAGGGAGCGCTCGACCCATGACGGGACGCCGGATCGTCCAGGCCGAAACCCCCTGCGGGACGACACCGGGCTACATGCCCGGGTTCGGCAACGACTTCGAGACCGAAGCGCTGCCGGGCGCGCTGCCGCAGGGCCAGAACAGCCCGCAGCGCTGCGCGTACGGCCTGTATGCCGAGCAGCTCTCGGGGACGCCGTTCACGGCGCCCCAGGGCGAGAACGAGCGGACCTGGTGCTACCGGATCCGCCCCTCGGTCAGGCACACGTCGCGCTTTCGGAGCATCGACATGCCGTACTGGCGTTCGGCGCCCCACATCGTCGACGATGTCGTCTCGCTCGGCCAGTACCGCTGGGATCCGGTGCCCCACACGACCGAGGCGCTGACCTTCCTGACCGGCATGCGCACGATGACGACCGCCGGCGACGTGAACACCCAGGTCGGGATGGCCGCCCACGTCTATCTCGCCACCGAGAGCATGGTCGACGAGTACTTCTACTCGGCCGACTCGGAGATGCTGGTCGTGCCCCAGGAGGGACGGCTTGTCTTCTGGACGGAACTCGGCCGGATCGACCTCGAGCCGCGCGAGATCGCGATCCTGCCGCGCGGCATGGTCTTTCGCGTCGAGGTCGCCGACGGCCCGGCCCGGGGCTTCGTGTGCGAGAACTACGGCGCGAAGTTCAACCTGCCCAATCGGGGACCGATCGGCGCCAACTGCCTCGCCAACCCCCGCGACTTCAGGACGCCCGTCGCGGCGTTCGAGGACCGCGAGGTCCCGTCACGGCTGGTGGTCAAGTGGTGCGGCCGGTTTCACGCGTCGGACATCGGGCAGTCGCCGCTCGACATCGTCGCCTGGCACGGCAACTACGCGCCTGCGAAGTACGACCTGGAGGCCTTCGCGCCGGTCGGCGCGATCCTCTTCGACCACCCCGATCCGTCGATCTTCACGGTCCTGACCGCGCCGTCGGGCGTGCCCGGCACCGCCAACATCGACTTCGTGCTCTTCCGCGATCGCTGGAGCGTGGCGGAGCACACCTTCCGGCCGCCCTGGTACCACAAGAACATCATGTCGGAGCTGATGGGCAACATCTACGGCATCTACGACGCCAAGCCGGAGGGCTTCGTGCCGGGCGGCCTGTCGCTGCACAACATGATGCTGCCCCACGGCCCCGACGCCGACGCCTTCGAGGCCGCGACGTCCGCCGAACTCGCGCCGAAGAAGCTCGAGAACACGATGAGCTTCATGTTCGAGACCCGCTTCCCGCAGCACCTGACCGAGTTCGCCGCCCGGGAGGCGCCGCTCCAGGACGACTACACGGACTGCTGGACCGGGCTCGAGAAGCGCTTCGACCCGGACAACGGCTGATGGCAAGGGCGTTCGCGTCGGCGGGGGATCTCGCCGAGAAGCAGATCAGCTTCACCGAGGTCGGCGAGGGGCTGTGGGCCTTCACCGCGGAGGGCGACCCCAACTCCGGGGTGATCATCGGCGACGACTGTGTCATGGTGGTCGAGGCGCAGGCGACGCCGCTGCTCGCGAACAAGGTGATCGAGAAGGTGCGCTCCGTGACCGACAAGCCGATCACGCACCTGGTCCTCACCCACTACCACGCGGTGCGGGTGCTCGGGGCGTCGGCCTTCGACGCGCAGCAGGTCATCATGTCCGAGACCGCCCGCTCGATGGTCGCGGAGCGCGGCCAGGAGGACTGGGACAGCGAGTTCCAGCGCATGCCGCGCCTGTTCGAGGGCCACGAGTCGATCCCGGGCCTGACCTGGCCGACCACCACCTTCTCGGGCCGGATGACGGTCTACCTCGGCAAACGCCGGGTCGACATCCTGCAGGTGGGCCGCGCCCACACCGCCGGCGACGCCGTCATCCGGGTGCCGGACGAGCAGGTGCTGTTCACCGGCGACATCGTCGAGTACCACTCGGCCTGCTACTGCGGCGACGGGCACTTCCTCGACTGGGGCGGGACGCTCGACCGGATCGCCTCCTTCCGGCCGAGTGCGATCGCGCCCGGCCGGGGCGACGCGCTGGTGGGAGAACAGATGGTCGCGGAAGCCATCGAGAGCACGCGCGACTTCGTCGACTCGACGTACCAGCCGACGGCGCGCGTCGCGGCCCGGGGCGGGACGCTCAAGGAGGCCTTCGAGGCCACCCGGGCGGCGTGCGATCCGAAGTTCTCCGACTACGCGATCTACGAGCACTGCCTGCCCTTCAACGTCGCGCGGGCGTACGACGAGGCGCGGGGGATCGACACGCCGCGCATCTGGACCGCGCAGCGCGACCTCGAGATGTGGGCGGCACTGCAGGATTGAGGATCTTCGAGACTCCGCTCTATCCCTACGAGCGGAGCCCCGACCAGGACGCCGCCGCGCCGGCCCGTCACCCGGTGGTCGTGGTCGGGGCGGGTCCGGCCGGTCTGGCGGCCGCCGTCGACCTGGCGCGGCGCGACATCCCCGTGGTGCTGCTCGACGAGAACGACCGGGTCAGCTACGGCTCGCGCGCCATCTGTTTCGCCAAGAGGGCGCTGGAGATCCTCGACCGCCTCGGCTGCGGCGACGAGATCACAGGCGACGGGGTGACGTGGAGCCGCGGCAGGGTCTTCTTCCGCGACCGCCGCATCTACGAGTTCGATCTCCTGGCGGAGGAAGGGCACCGGCGGCCCGCATTCATCAACCTGCAGCAGTACCGCCTCGAGGAGCTCCTGGTGAGGCGCCTCCGTGACCTCCAGTCGGAGGGCCGTCCCGTCGAGCTGCGGGGCGGCAGCCGGGTGACGAAGGTCGAACCCGCCGCTGACAGCGTGCTCCTGACCGTCGAGACCCCGGAAGGTCCGTACCGGCTGGAGGCCGAGTGGGTCGTGGCGTGCGACGGGGCCGGCTCGACGGTGCGACGTGAACTGGGACTCGAGTTCGTGGGCCAGGTGTTCGAGGACAACTTCCTCATTGCCGACGTCACAATGAAGGCCGACTTTCCGACCGAGCGCTGGTTCTGGTTTGATCCGCCGTTCAACCGGGGCCAGTCGGCGCTGCTCCACAAGCAGCCGGAGGGTCTGTGGCGGATCGACCTGCAGCTCGGGCCGGACGTCGACAGGGAGGAGGAGCAGCGCCCCGAGAACGTCGTTCCGCGGTTGCGCCAGATGCTGGGCGACGACGTCGAGTTCGAGCTCGAGTGGATCTCGGTCTACACCTTCCAGTGCGCGCGGATCGACCGCTTCCGCCACGGCCGCGTGCTCTTCGCCGGCGACGCGGCCCACCAGGTTTCGCCGTTCGGCGCACGCGGAGCCAACAGCGGCATCCAGGACGTCGACAACCTGGTGTGGAAGCTCGAGCGCGTCCTCCGCGGCCGTTCGCCGGATTCGCTCCTCGACAGCTACGACGCCGAGCGCGTACCGGCAGCCGACGAGAACATCCTGAACTCGACGCGCTCGACTGACTTCATCAGTCCGAAGTCGGAGACCAGCCGACTGTTCCGGGACGCGGTCCTGAACCTCGCGGAGACGCAGCCCATGGCGCGGCCCCTGGTGAATTCGGGACGGCTGTCGTTGCCCCACGTGGTTCTCGACTCGCCCCTCCAGAGCCCGGACGCGGATGGCCTGCCCGGGCGGACGCGGCCCGGCTCGCCTGCCGTCGACGCACCGGTCGACGACGGCTGGCTGCTGGCGCGGCTGGGCGACCGCTTCCAGCTTCTGGCCGTGGGCATCGACGTTCCGGACGACGAGCCGGGCCTGGAAGTCGTCGGCCTGCCGGCCAGACGGCACCCGCTGCTCGACGAGAGGTATCTCGGCGGTGCACCCGGCGCCCTGTATCTTCTCCGTCCCGACCAGCACGTCGCCGCGCGCTTCACCGACTACGACCCCGAGCGGATCGCCGCCGCCCTTCGGCGCGCGAGCGCTCAGGAGACCGACGATTCATGACCCGACTCCGGACCGAACCCAACATCCCGGACGGCGACGGCTTCTACGAAGAGCTCCTGGAGCTTCACCAGGGCCGCTCGAAGGAAGAGAGCGACTCGATCAACGCCCGCCTGATCCTGCTGCTCGCCAACCACATCGGCGATCGCGAGGTGCTGCGCGAGGCGATGAAGGCGGCGGCCGACACGGGCCTCTGAGCGCGGCGGCCCGCACCGCCCGCTAGTCGCCCGCTTTCGCCTTGATCACCTCGGCGACGACGCCCGGAACGCTGATGTAGGGGTAGTGCTTCGACGGAATCCAGAGCAGGTCGAGATCGCCTCGCTGCGCCAGGACCATCGCGCTGGCGGCGAACCAGGCGTTCGTCTGCATCCCGGCCGTGACCGTGACGGGCGCACGGTTCAGCTCCTCCGCGGTGAAGACGCGGTTGCAGCAGGGCGTGTCCGGGTCCAGGTAGTGGTTGAACCAGGTCTCGACGTTGTTCGACCGCCGCTCGATGTAGTCCTCTCCCAGCCGCTTCACGGCCTTCGGATCGAGGACCATGGCGTCGTTCTCGGATTCGATGCCCGCCCGCTCTGCCTCCGCGAAGCCGCCGAACAGGGCCGCGCGCTGGCTGTTCACCTTGGGGAACCAGGTGGCGAAGGCCTCGTTGAAGGGCGTCGAAGGCACGTCGCTGACGACGGCCGGCTCGTGGACGATGGCGTGACGAACTAGCCCGGGGTGGTCCGCGACGAGGGCGAGCACCGCGACGCCGCCGGAGCTCGAGCCGTAGAACGTCGCCTCGTTGATCCCGAGGGACTCGACCAGCGCCGCCACCTGGTTGCCGAGGGTCGCTGCCGACATGCCGTCCCACGTCGGCGGCGGGCCGGAACGGGAGAAGCCCGGCATGTCGAACGTGATGACGGTGAAGTCGCTCGCCAGGGTGTCGGCGAGATACCGGTAGGCGCCGCAGTCTCCCTGTCCGGACGGGACCAGCACGACCGGCGGGCCGTCTCCGCTCTTCTCCACGTAGAAGTCGATGCCGGCGGCCTCGTGCCGGAAGCTCTCGATCGGCGGGGCATCCGACGAGTCGCTGCCCTGGGCGGTCAGCGGCGCGGCGAGGAGAAGGCCGGCTGTGAGGGCTGCCATGGCGATGGAAGTGAAGGTGGGCATGGGAGCTCCTAGGAAGGTTGCAGACAGGTGAGATGCGCGACGAACGCATCGGGGTCGTGGGGGAGTTCGTCGCCGCGCCACGCCACGTGCTGATCGGTTCTCGCCAGGACGTAGTCGTGAGCGTAGTTCTCGGGCCTGCGGGGCAGGTCGAGAGTCACGAGCGGCAAGCCGGTCCGCTCGAACGCCTGTGCCAACGACTCCCCGGCCTCCTCCCCGCTGAGATTGAGCAGCGTGTAGCCCTGACCCAGCAGGTCGTACACGGAGCGTCCGTCCTCCATCCAGAAGTGGGGCAGCCTGCATCCGGGCGCGGTGCTGGGCGTCGCATGGCCCATGTCGTAGGAGGGGGCCTGCTCGCCGTCGTAGTGGACGATGGGCGAGTCGTCGTAGAAGTAGCCGAAGTTCAGTCCTTCGCAGGCGAACTGCGGCCAGTTGATGTCGTAGAGCTGTCTGCCGAGGCGTTTGCGCACGAGCCTGCCGAGGAAGCCCTTGCTCTCCAGCACCTTGGGGATCGATCGTCGTTGGGCCCTGTCCATGTACTCCAGGGCCTTGCCCATGGCGAGGCGGCTGACCTGTTCCGTGATCGGATGCCGTTCGCGCTCGTGCGCCTCCAGCAGGCGCTCGCCGGCCTGTCCGTTGAGAACGGCGGCCATCATCCAGGACAGGTTCGTGCAGTCGGCGATGCCCGCGTTCATGCCGTAGCCCGCGAACGGGATCCAGATGTGCGCGGCGTCGCCGGCGATGAAGACGTTGCCGTCCCTGAATCTCGCGGCGACCATCCGGCGCGCGGTCCAGTCCTGGTGATGGACCACGTCCCAGGTGAAGTCCTCGCCGACGCCCAGGACGTTGCGGATGGATTCGTCGCGGTCCACGGACTCGAAGTCTCTGTTCATCGAGACGATCCGGTGAATGAGCCAGAGTTCGTCGCCGTCGATCGCGACAATGGTTCCTGATCCGCGCGGATTCACGACCCAGCTCATCCAGGCGGGATCGCCGGAGAAGAGGTCCTTGATCGCCGGGCAGCGGATCAGCGAGGAGCGGGCCTTGGAGATCTCGGCATCGCCCAGGAGACGGACGCCCATCTGCTTGCGGACGGAACTCGAGGCGCCGTCGCAGCCGACGAGGTAGCGGCTTCGGATGGTCAGGGTCTCGCCGGACCTCTTCTCGCAGGTCGCGGTGACGCCGTCGCCTGAGTCGTCGTAGCGAACGAAGGCGGTCTCCGGCACCAGCTTGATGCGGTCGAAGGTCCTGGCGTGCTCGTAGAGGATCGGGTTCAGGTAGAACTGGCTGACCCGAACGACGGGCTCCGGCGTGAGCCACTCGCTGTCGAGAAAGCCGGGAGCGGAGCGGCCGTCGTCGCCCAGACGCTCGTTTCGGCTGGGCAGGCGGATGCGCGTCAACTCCTCGCCGGCGATCGCCGTGCAGTAGATGACGTCGGTCGTGAAGTCGTCGGCGAGTCCGGCTGCCCGGACCTCGTCGGCGACCCCGAGACGGCGAAAGATCTCCATCGTCCGCGCGGCGACCGTGTTGCACTTCGCGTCGGCCGGCTCGTCTTCGGACCGGCTCTCGACGACGGTGACGTCGACCCCGCGCGAGGCGAGGTCCATCGCCAGCGTCAGCCCGACCGGGCCGGCCCCGATGACCGTGACCTGCGTCTCCACTGTTCTACGCACTCCGGGCTACGTTTTCGCCACCTGCTCGAACAGCCACGGGCAATCGATGAAGGGCGGAGACTGAACGCCGCGCGAGGCGAGGTCGATCCGTTGGCTGAGCGCCATGGCCCTGGCTTCGTCCGGCAGGTCGACCCAGTCGTGACCCCAGAGACTCGGGCCGTCGAAGATCTCGACGGGTTCCCAGGTCGCCGGGTCGATGATTCGGCCGCCCCAGCCGTTCTCCACGAAGAAGCCGGAGGGAGTCCTCGCGTAGAAGGACGTCATGAAGTCGTTGGTGTGTCGGCCGAGGGTGAAGCCCACCCGGTCGTCCGTCGCTCCCGCCAGGTCGTAGCCCTGTCCGACGTCGTCGAGCGACTGGAACTCGACCATGAAGTGGTGGAAGCCCTTCTGTCCGGAGGCGATCATCGCCAGGCTGTGGTGGCGACCGTTGACGTGCAGGAAGTGGATGGGGACCGGCATGTTGCCGAAGTCGCTGAGCTCGAAGCCCAGGAGGTCGCGGTAGAAGGCCAGTTGCTTCTCGATGTCGGTGACGTGCAGGACCGCATGGCCCATGCCCAGCGGACCCGTCTTGAAGCCCGAGATCGTCCTGCCCGGCAGGAACGGCTCGCTCGTGCGCATCGGATTCCACACCAGTTCCACGCGGCTCCCGTCCGGGTCGTGGCAGACCAGGAGCCGCTCGACGAAGCGTCGGTCGGCGAGTTCCGGGCTTCCCCATTCCACCTCCACGCCCGCCGCGTCGAGCTTCGTGGCGAAGCCCTCGAGATCGTCCTCCCCGGCGACCTCCCAGCCCATGAAGGAGAGCGTGTCGCCCGGTTCGTCCGACACCAGCAGCCGCTGCTCGAAGTCGTCCATCCGGTAGGACAGGGACTTGCCGCCCCGGTCGACCTGCTGCATGCCGAGCAGGTTGCAGGCGAAGTCGTTCCAGTCGTCGAGTTTGTCCGAGCGGACTCCGAGGTAGGCGAGGGAAGCTGTGCTCATCGTTCGTTCTCCTGGAGTGGGACGGTGAGTGAGTATTCTCGAAAACCACGCGCGGAGGAACAGATCGGTGACGAAGACGAAGCAGTGGATTCTGTTCTTGGCCTCGGTCCTGCTGGGCTGCGCGGCGGGGGAGGAGGTCGAGGCGCCGGAGGCGCAGCGACCGCCCAACGTCGTGCTCATCGTGGCCGACGACCTGGGCTGGCGTGACGTCAGCTTCAACGGCGGCGAGATCGCCACCCCCAACATCGACCGCATCGCTACGGAGGGCGTCAGGCTCGATCGCTTCTACGTGGCTCCGATCTGCTCGCCGACGCGCGCCGGCCTGATGACCGGCAGGCATCCGATCCGCTACGGCATGATGCGCGGCGTCGTCATGGGGTACCACGACTACGGTCTCGATCCCGAGGCGACGATCGTGCCGCAGGTGCTCGCCGAGGCCGGCTACGAGCACCGCGGCCTCGTCGGCAAGTGGCATCTTGGGTTGTCGCGCAGGGAGTACCACCCCCTGGAGCGCGGTTTCACCCGCTTCGTCGGCCACCTCGGCTGGGGCTTCGACTACTTCACGCACGAGCGCTACGGCGAGGTCGACTGGTTCCACGACGAAGAGTCGGTCGACGAGCCCGGCTACAGCACGGATCTGATCTCCGAGCATGCGGTGCGTTTCGTCCGCGAACACGCCGGCGGCGAGGCGCCCTTCTTCCTGTTCGTGCCCTACAACGCGCCGCACTCGCCCTTCCAGGCAAAGGACGAGGATCTGCCGCTCTATGCGGGCCTCGAGCCGGTGGCGATCGAGGCGGTCGTCGGCGCGGGCGTGCCGCCGGAGAAGTACGAGTGGTTCGGCGGCCACGCGATGAGCCGGGCACGCCTCGAAGACGTGGAAGGCCGGCTCCGCAACCGCAGGATCACCGGCGCGATGGTCCACGCGATGGACGTCGGCATCGGTCGCATCCTCGAGGCCCTCGACGAGGCCGGCGTGGCGGACGACACCCTGGTGTGGTTCTTCTCGGACAACGGCGGCGACACGGGCATCGGCGACAACCGCCCGTTCCGTGGCTCCAAGGGCAACGTCTTCGAGGGGGGCATCCGCGTAGCGGCAGCGGCCCGCTGGCCCGCCGGCGGAGTGAGCGGTGGCGGCGCCGTGTCAGCGCCGCTGAACTACCTGGACGTCATGCCGACGCTGATGCAGGCCGCGGCCGCTTCGGACCGTTTCGATCTCGAACTGGATGGCCGCGATGCCCTGTCGGCGCTTCGGGGCGGTGAGGTCGCCGGCGATCGCGACTTCTACTCCTACTGCGCTCAGTTGAGCGACGAGCGCGAGCAGCTCATGGCGATGGAGGGCGACTGGAAGCTGATCGTCATCGGACCCGAGCCGCTCGACCGCGCGGCGCTCGGCGAATCCCAGACCATGCTCTTTCACCTTGGAGACGACCCCGGCGAACAGAACGACCTGTCGGCCGAGCACCCGGAGATCGCCGAGCGTCTGACCGGGAAGGCCCTCGCCTTCCGTGCCCTGCAGCCCGAAGAGCATGTGCCGATCTTCTGGGAAGGCCGCGAGGAGTTCGTGGCGCCGGGGAGGTGGCGTGTTGCGGAGTAAGCTGATCCGCATGGGTGGCGTATGAAGACGTTTATCTACCTTGTCGCAGGTGGCCTGGCAGCGATGATGCCCGTCGCGCAGGCTGCGAACGGCGAAACGGCACGCCCGCTGTCGGCCTTCTTCGGGCTGGACAACGCCCTGCCGGCCGGGGCGAACTTCCTCTGCCAGGGCGCATCGGGGCAGGACGGCATGCCGATCGTGCTGTCCCATACCGTGGACGCGGAGACCTTGCAGCCCGGGGACTTCCGGATCGTCACGCGGTCCGGGTCCGAACGCACTCCCATCTGCTCAACCCTTCGCCCGGCCGGCGATCCAGGCGAACTCAGGACCGTGCTCCTCATCGGTGAGTTCGGCGACGCGACCGACGACCCGCCGGCGAAAGTGCTCGTTGTCGGTGACCTGTTCTCGGATGGAGTGACGGGTGATCCGGTGAACTTCCGCGGAACAGAGACGAGTGTCACACCGCTGGATGCCGGGCCCTCTCTCGTGTTCGCGGAGGTGGTACCCGAGGACCGATGGTCAACGGAGAGCCGGGGGTCGGCCTGTCCGGAAGGCATCCAACAGGTGGTCCGGGCGACCTGGGCCGGAGGCGTACGACTGCCGGATGGCGCCGACGCTGGCGACGCTGAGCGCGCCCTCTATCGCGTGACCGTGAAGCGGCCGGACGGCTCGACCGACGAGATCGTTCCGGCGGCGCTCGCGGATCTGGGGGACAATGACAACAACCACCTGCTGTGCCTCGATACGTCCGCCCCCGCGGTCTCCGTCAGCTTCCCGGGTGGTCATCTCGTCGACCCCAATCAGGACCTGAATCCCGATACGCGGGTTGCGGTTAGCGGTGGTTCTGCTGAGGTGCCTTAGGCCGTACGGGCTGTCAGCGCGGTGGAGTGGAGCCGGCCGTTGGCCGGCGCGTTTTGTTGGCCGCCTTCGGCGGCAGCCGGCGGGGACGCCGGCGCACCCAGTGTGCGGCGCCTTCTTCGGTGACGGGCTGCCCGCGCGCGCCCTGCGGAGTCGCTGGTGTGTGTACGACGGGATTCGTTCCCGAGCAGCGGCGCTTGCGACGCTGCGACCGCCGATATCCCGGACGGGCTGCCCGCGCGCCTGCGGCGCGCGTGGTAGCCCGTACGGGATTCGAACCCGTGTTACTGGCGTGAGAGGCCAGCGTCCTAGACCCCTAGACGAACGGGCCACGCGTGCGCAGGGCCGCGCAATTTAGCACAGTCGGCCTGCTTGCAGCTTGGCCGGCACGCCCGGAATCAGGGCTCCCCGTGGTGGTGTTAGGTTGCCGTAGTGTCTCTCCGACGCGGCATCTTCTGGTGCGCCTCCGGACTGCCGGCCGTGGCCCTGGGGCTCCTGCCGCTCGCGCCGGCTTCGGCGCAGAGAGACGACGAGCCGGAGACGGAGATCCTCTCCCACGAGGAGGGGACGATCATCGTCGGCCGTGACGCCGCGGCCCTGCCGTGGGCCCGCTCGGCCTCCGGGCCGCTCGTCGCGCTGGGCCCCGTCGTCGACGCGCTGGGAGGGGATCTCGAGAGGGGTCCGCTCGGCGAGGCGCACACGCTGCGCGTAGCGGGGCGGGTGGTCGTGGTCGGACCCCTGAGCAGGACGGTCGTGGTCGACGACGAGGTCCACAACCTGTCGATCAGGCCCTGGATCGAGCCAGAGCCGGAGTACCCCGACGAAGAGGAGGAGGAAGACGGCGAGGAGGAAGATCCCGCGCCGGAAGAGGAAGAGCCCGAGTTGCCCCCTGAGCCGATCGAGCCGCGCAAGCTGTTCGTGCCGGTCGACGCGCTGGCGCGGGCGTATCCGGAAACCCTCGGCTACCGCTTCGACTTCGACCGGCGGCGGGGCCTGCTTCGCGTCGACAGGACGGGCGAACGCCGCCTCGACGTCGAGGTGGACCGCGTCCACGACCTGGGCGCGACGACACTGGTCGTGACGTTCTCCAATCGGCCTCGCTTCCAGGTCGAGCGCTACCGCGCGGGCGTGCGGCTGCGGCTGCTGAGCGGGGTCCTGGAGCCGCGCCGCCGAGTGCGGTTGAACGATCCCCTCGTGCGCTGGATCGAAGTGCGTGAGCGTTCGGTCGACGTCGGTCTGGCGCCTCTCGCCGAGGCGTCCGAGCCGTACCTCCTGGGCCGTCCGCCACGGGTCCAGCTCGTCTTCGACATCACGCGGCGCCGGCCCGGACTTCAGCCGCGCGCGACGTCGCGGGAGCAGGAGGAACGGCGCGAGTTCCGGATCGTCCTCGACCCGGGGCATGGCGGGACGGACAACGGCGTGCGGGCTCCGTTCGGCGAGAGCGAGAAGAACCTCGCGCTCGGGATCGCCGAGGCGCTCAGGTCCTATCTGGAGTTCGAACTGGGGGCGCGGGTGGTGCTGACCCGCAACGGTGACAGTACGGTCACGCTGGAGAACCGGACCTCCCTGGCCAACCAGTACGAAGCGGACCTCTTCGTGTCGCTGCACGTGGGCGCCGCCGCGGCGGCCATGCCGGGAAGCGCGTTTCAGACCTGGGTTCTCGATCCGCCTCCGGCGCCGCTCGATGAGGAGGCGACCGAGTCGGAAGACGAAGCCGGTCCCAAGGTCGCCGAGGACGAACCGCGACCAGATCGGGAGCCGGAGACCTTCGAGGACGAGGAGCTCGGCGACCTCGAGGCGGAACCGGAGGAGGAAGAGCCTCCGGTCGTGATCCCGCCGCTCGAACCCTGGGACCGGGTGCAGGACGGCCAGCTCGAGCGCAGCGCGCTGCTGGCCCGGCTGATCCAGACCCAGGTCGGCGACGCGCTCGGACTGCCGAACCGGGGCTTCCGGCACGCGCCCCTGCGGGTGTTGACCGGGGCGTCGATGCCGGCGGTCCTGATCGAGTTCGGGTACGAGGAGGTCGTGGACAGCGAGGGCGAGAAGACTCCGGTCTTCGACGGCCCGCGTGGCCGCGAGGTGTTCGAGGCGATCGGCCGGGCGATCCGGCTCTACCGGGGCGTCATGACGGGCGCCGCGGAGACGACGGCCGACGGGACGCGATCGTGAAGCGGCCGCGTTCGAGCCTCTGGCCCCTCGCCGCGTTCATGCTGCCCGTGCTGCTCTTGGTGCTTGGGGCATGCGGCGACGGCGACGTGGACGGCGCGGTCGACGGCGAGGTGGAACTCGTCGCGGAGGGTGAGGACTTCTTCGCGACCCTCTGCTTCCCGGCAGCCGACGGACTGCTCCGCTGCGAGCCGCGGGCGATCCCGGCCGCCGGCAGCGTCGAGGAGACGGCGGCGACGATCGTCCAGGCCCTGATCGACGGTCCCGGTACGGCTCCGGTCGGCGACGACCCGCTGGACGACGAGATCTTCCCCGTGCTGCCGCCCTCCGTCAGGCTGCAGGCCTTCGACCTGGTCAACGGCGTCGCCTACGTCGACCTGACGGTCGCGCGGACCGGCGCCGCGCTGCGCTTCGAGCGGCCGGCGATGGGCTTGCGCGAGGAACTGCTCGCCGTCTACAGCCTGGTGAACAGTCTGACCGCGAGCAACCTGGGCATCGAGCGTGTCGTGCTGATGTGGAACGGCGAACAACGCCTGACCTTCGCCGGCCACGTCGACACGACCCGGCCACTGCTGCCCGACCTCGACCGGAATGCGGAGCCTTCCGCGGACCTCTGAGCGATGCGCGGATCACAGCCCCTGATCGGCGTCTTCGACTCGGGCGTCGGCGGCCTGACCGTGGTCGCGGCGCTCCGGCGCCGCCTGCCCGGCGCCGCCATCCTCTATCTCGGCGACACCGCCCGTCTTCCCTACGGGACCAAGTCGCGGCGAACGGTGCTTCGCTACTCCCAGACGAACGTCGACTTCCTGGAGCGCCGGCAGGTCGACGCCCTGGTCGTGGCCTGCAACACGGCCTCGGCGATGGCGCTCGACGACCTCGTCGTGCGGGCGCCGCACTGGGGCGTGCTGGAGCCGGGCGCCTCGGCCGCGGTGGCGGCGGCGAGCCGGCACATCGGCGTCATCGCCACCGAGTCGACGGTGCGGTCGGGCGCCTACGAAGAAGCGATCCGCCGCCTCGACCCGCGGCTCCGCGTCAGTCAGCAGGCCTGCCCGCTGCTCGTTCCGCTCGTCGAGGAGGGCTGGGAGGAGGACGAGATCACCGGGCACATCGTGGCGCGGTATCTCGAACCGCTGCTGGCCGAGGGGATCGACACGCTGCTGCTCGGCTGCACCCACTACCCGATGCTGCGCGGCGTGCTGGAGCGGGTCTGCGGCCCGGAGGTCACCCTCGTCGACTCGGCCGAGTCGACCGGCGCCCTGGTGGAACAGGCGCTCTGCGGCAGGGGCTGGACGGACGGCGCTGGTCCCGAATCGGCGAGTGTGAGACTCTTCGCCACCGACGCCGGTCCACGGTTTGCCAGACTGGCCGAGCGGATCCTCGGCGAGCCGGCAACGCTCGAGTGGATCGACGTGGACGAGCCTGAAACGGAGGAGGTCGAGACATCGTGACGAATCGAGACGGCGGTTTCAGCCGGAGCGGCGACAGGTCGCTCGCCGCCCTGCGCCCGGTGACGATCGAGCTCGACGCGATGAAGTTCGCAGAGGGTTCGGCGCTGATCGAGTGCGGCGATACGAAGGTGCTCTGCTCGGCCAGCGTGGAGCGGCGGGTGCCGCCCTTTCTGATCGGCAAGGGCCAGGGCTGGCTGACCGCGGAGTACGCGATGCTCCCGCGAGCGACCCTGACCCGTTCGAGGCGGGAGGTGTCGCGCGGGCGGCCCTCCGGGCGCACGGCGGAGATCCAGCGGCTGATCGGTCGTTCGCTCCGGTCGGCGGTCAACCTCAGGAAGCTCCCGGAAGTCACGATCGCCGTCGACTGCGACGTCATCCAGGCCGACGGCGGCACCCGCACCGCCTCGATCACCGGCGCCTACGTGGCGACCGTCGCCGCGCTGGCGAAGATGCTGCTCGAGGGCGATCTGAAGAAGTGGCCGCTCGTCCACTCGGTGGCCGCGGTTTCGGTCGGGATCTGCCAGGACGAACTGCTGCTCGACCTGGAGTACGTCGAGGACCGGGACGCCCAGGTCGACCTGAACGTGGTGGCCACCGGCGAGGGCAACCTGATCGAGGTCCAGGGCACCGCCGAGGGCCGGGTGTTCACGCGATCCGAGTTCGACGGCCTGCTCGACCTGGCGCTGGCCGGGATCGCCGAGCTGACCGAGCTGCAGCAGAGCTGCCTGGCGCCGCGCCTGGCGGAGATGGAAGAGGCGATCGAGCGCCGGCGCAGCGGTCCGGCCAAGGCGAAGGACGAGGCCAGCATCTGGAAGCGGCCTCCCCGTGACTAGCTCCGGGACTGGGTGCGCCGGCGCCCCCGCCGGCATCCGGCGCGCAGCGCCGGCCTCTGGTCGTCCTTGCCGCTAGCGGAGCCACTCTGGACATCCACCTGATCGCGATCGGCGGCACCGGCATGGCGCCGCTGGCCTGCCTGCTCCGGGAGCTGGGCCATCAGGTGCGAGGTTCGGACGGGCCCCTCTACCCGCCGACCAGCGACATCCTCGCCGATGCGGGAATCGAGCCGCTGGTGGGCTACGACCCGGCCCACCTCGAGCCACGGCCGGACCTCGTGATCGTCGGCAACGCGGCGCCGCGGACGAACCCGGAAGCGGTCGCGACGGAAGAACTCGGCCTGCCGCGGCTGTCGATGCCGGAAGCGCTCGACCGCTTCGTCCTCCGGGACCGCCGGCCGCTGGTCGTCGCCGGCAGCCACGGCAAGACGACGACGACGGCCATGGCGGCCTGGGTCTACTCCCGCGCTGGCGCCGATCCCGGCTATCTCATCGGCGGCGCGCCGATCGGTCTGGCCTCGGGGTTCGCTCTCGGCGGCGGTTCGCGCTTCGCGATCGAGGGCGACGAGTACAACGCCTCCTACTTCGATCGCGGACCGAAGTTCTGGCACTACCGGCCGGAGACCGCGATCCTGACCAGCCTGGAGCACGATCACGTCGATCTCTATCCCGACTTCAAGGGGCTGGAGCGGGCCTTCCTCGGCCTCGTCGAGCGTCTGCCGCCGACGGGACTCCTGGTCGCCTGCGCGGACTACTCGACGGTGGAGCGACTCTTGCCGGCGAGCCCGTGCCGGGTCGTGACCTACGGTGCCGGGGCGGGCGATATCCGGCTGGCCGGTCCGGTCGAGAGCGGCGAGCGCGGGATCTCGTTCGAGCTGGAGGAAGAGGGTCGGCGGCAACGGGTCGACCTGGGCGTCTGGGGCGAGCACAACGCGCTGAACGCGATGGCGGTCTGGGCGGCGGCTCGCGCCGACGGACTGGAGCGGGACGCCGTCCTGGAAGCGCTCGCCACCTTCCGGGGCGTCAAGCGGCGGCTCGAGGTGATCGGCGAGGCCGCGGGGATGATCGTCATCGACGACTTCGCCCACCATGCCTCGGAGGTCGCGGCCTCCCTCGCGGCGCTCCGGCAGCGCTTTCCCGCCCGCCGGCTGGTCGCCCTGTTCGAGCCCCGAAGCCTGAGTGCGGGCAGGCTGCAGTTCGCGGCCGACCTGGCGGCGTCGCTGGCCTCGGCCGACCGTGTCTTCCTGGCGCCCGTGTTCCACCGCGAGCGACTGGGCGACGAGGGGTTCGATCCGGCGCAGGTGGCCGCGGAGATCGAAGGACTCGGCGCGGCGGCTAAGGCGTGTGGTTCGAACGACGAGCTGGCCGAGACGGCGCTCGCGGAGGCTCGGCCGGGGGACGTTCTGGTCACGATGTCCTCGGGATCCTTCGACGGCATGCCCCGTCGCCTGGCCGACGGCCTGGCGAGCTAGACGCCCCACACTGGGTGCGCCGGCGTCCCCGCCGGCTTCTGAAGAAGACGCGCCGCGAAGCGGCGGCCATATCGGCCGCCCTACAGATGGCTCTCCAGAATCTGCCACTCCGAGAGCCTTGGCAGCCTGAGCGCCTCCGAGCCACTCTCTGGCAACACACGGCGCGGCGCGAGCCCGACGAGTTCCGTCTCCACCACGCGCACGCCGGCTGCGGCCGCCAGTTCGTCTGCAAGGTCGACGACGTCGAGCAGCGACGTCCGGTCGCAGTCCGTCAGGTTCGCGCTGACCTGGGCCTGTCCGCGGCTCTCCAGGAAGAACCCGAGCGCGCGCACGCCCGGCAAGCCGCCGCCGGACTCGCGCAGCGACGCCGCGATCCGCTTCGCTGTGGCAACCTGATTCGTGTCGAGCAGCAGGTTGAAGGCGACCAGTGGTGGCCTGGCGCCGACGCACACCGCGCCGGCGGTCGTGTGCAGCCGGTTCGGGCCGCGGTCCGGCAGCCACTCGCCGCTCGCCATCCGTTCGCCGAGCCGCGCGAGACCGCCGCGGCGATGGTCGGCAAGAACGGCTCGTGACGGTGTCGAGGAGGCCTCGCCGTAGAGAAACACCGGCAGGCCGAGCGCGGCCAACTCGTCCGCGGCGCGCAGCGCGGCGGCGACCGCCGCGGGCATCTGCTGCGCCTCTAGGGGCACGAACGGTGCCACGTCGACCGCGCCGAGAAACGGGTGCACGCCGGAGTGCCCGGCCACGTCGATGCGCTCGATCGCTACCGCCGCCAACGCGGTCACAGCCCGCACCAGATCGCCGCCCTCGCCCAGCAACGTCAGCACCGTCCGGTTGTGGTCGGGGTCCGAAGACACGTCGAGCACCCGCACCCCAGTCGTCGAAGCCGCCTCCACGCAGGCATCGATCACGTCGCGGCGCCGACCCTCGCTGATGTTCGGAACGCACTCCAGTCGGACCATGAGGTCAGGCTAGCGCGCCGGACGCCTGCTCTCCCCGCCGTACCTTGACTAAGGTGGTTACGGAAGTCACCATTTGGTCGCAATGAGGTCGGTCGGTCTGAAGACGCTGAGCAGACGGCTCAGTCGCTATGTGCGGCTGGCGGCCGCGGGCGAAACCGTTCTCATCACGGATCGTGACCGCGTAGTCGCCGAGATGGTGCCGCCGCGGCCCGCGCGGAGCTCTCTTGTGGCCGATGTCCTGCTGGCCGAAACCGTGCGCAACGGCTTACTGGCACCGCCGGCTATGTGGGGTAAGGGTCCACCTTCCAAGCCCCCGCCCGTCATGTCACTGAACGAGCTCCTCGTCGGGCTGGACGCAGACCGAGAGGATCGGTGATTCACGCAGCCAGAGCGATGGGAATTCCGGTCCTGGACTTCGGAGGAGCATGATCGAAGGCCGCCACTTCGCGGCGGCCACCATGATCGGCGCGCGCAAGCGTCAGGAGGACGCCTGGAGCGTCCAGGTCGTGGCCGACGCCGGCACAGGCGAAGAGTTGCTGCTGGCAGCGGTCGCCGACGGCATGGGCGGTCTGCCCGCGGGCGACCAGGCGAGCCGGATCACGGTCCGGAACTTCGCCGGCAGCTATCCGCTGATCACGAAACCTCCGGCCGAGCGCCTGCGGCCCGCGCTGAGCCACGCGAACCACGCGATGAGGGAGGCGATCGAAGCCGGCCCGTCGCTTCGGGGAATGGGCTCCACGCTGGTGGCGACGTTGTTCTTCGAAGACCGCTTCCAGTGGCTCAGCGTCGGCGACTCGCACATCTTCCATTGGCGCGGCGGTGCATTGGAGCGCGTCAATCCGCTCCACACCTACGGTCGGGAACTCGACGCCCGGGCCGGCCGCGGCGAGATCAGCGCGATGCACGCCGCCCTGCATCCGGAGCGCGCCGCCATCACCAGCGCCGTGATGGGCCTGCCACTCGACGAAGTGGCGGAGGGCGAAGTCGATCTCGCCGACGGCGACGTCGTCGTTCTCGCCAGCGACGGCATCGAGACGCTCTCCGACGAGGAGATCGCCGCGACCTGCGGCGACCAGCGCTCAGCGGGAGCATCGCGGATCGCCGAGGCGATCATCCGACGGATCGAGCAGCGGGCGCTTTCCTGGCAGGACAATGCAACGGTCTTGGTCGTGTGCCCACCTTCGCCAACGGACTAGGCCCGCGAGGTCCCTCCCTGACGTCCGGGCCGCAAGGCCCGCGCTACACCAGCCGACCCAGTAGCTCCAGGGCCGGCGCAACCCGGATGCCCTCGGGCGTTACGAAGTCCTTCGTCCCCGTGGCCGACACCTGCCACGCCTCGCAGTCCGGGAACCGGACCTTGAAGTAGCGGAGGCTCTTGTCGAGCCGCCCGTCTGCCCACTTGCATTCGACGCTGAGCACAGGCTGCCGGCGGTCGGTGACGATGAAGTCGACTTCGCGGCCGTCCGTGTCGCGGAAGTAGCGAAGCTCCAGGTCGAGACCCTGGGTGTCCTGCTGATGATGCACCCACTTGAGCAGGTGGCAGGCGATCAGGTTCTCGAAGCGTGGCGCGTCCGCCGGCACGACCGTCCAGTCGACGTGGTAGTGCTTCTGCTGCTTCTTGACCGCCCGGATCGTCGGGGCGCCGAAGGGCGACAGCCGGAAGATCGCGTAGAGCCGCTCGAACGCTCCCAGCCAGTCGGCGACTGCCTTGTGGCTCACCTGCAGGTCTTCCCGCACAGCGTTGATCGAGAGCGGCGAGCCGACCAGCTCCGGGAGACGGAGCATGAGCAGTTCGAGCCGGCCGAGGTCCTGAATGCGTTCCAGGCTCGTCACCTCCTCGCGGATCAGCAGGGTGCGGTGCTCGCGCGACCATCTGCGGGCCTCGACTTCGCTGGCGCCGAAGTAGGGCTCGGGGAAGCCGCCAAGCAGCAACAGGTCCTGGAGTTCACTCGTCGTTCGCAGCTTGAGTTCGGCGGCGGACAGTGGGTGCAGGCGGAGGAGATGGAAGCGGCCCTGGAGGGAGTCGCCGCCGAACCGGTAGGCGTCGAGCCTGGCGCTTCCGACCACGAGGAGCCGACGCTCTGCCGCGGCCCGTGCGTCGTACAGTCCCTTGAGGTAGTTCCGCCAGTCCCGGTACTTGTGGATCTCGTCGAAGACCCAGAGATCGGCGATCGGGAGTTCGCGTCTCAGAATGTGCTCGCGATCCTCGGCGACGTCCCAGTTGAGGTAGCCGTCGTCGGCGCCGGGCAGGCTGCGAGCCAGCGTCGTCTTGCCGACCTGCCGGGGGCCGGCGACGAAGACCATCTTCCGCTCGAGGTCTCGCTCGATCTGATCCGCCAGGTACCTGGTTGCGGTCGCCACGGCACGCGAGACTACCAAGATTTTCGACCGTAGTCGAAAATGCCCGTGGACATTTTCGACTGTAGTGGAAAGTGTCGACGTTTGGTCCGGGTCCTTCCGAGCGCCGGTCGCAGCTCGCGAAGCTCGGCATTCTTGAAGCCCGGTCTGTGCCCGCAACGGCCGTTGACCACCCCTGACAGCCGTGTTACGTTTCCGCCGCTTTCAGGCCCGGGTGAAGGTGCGCCCGGACGACCGCGGGACGAGTAGCTGTGGACTTCGACGCCAGCCTCCTGGTCATCATGGCGATCTTCTGGGCCACCTATGTGGTGGTCCGGTTCTACCTCGTCCGCCCGATCATGCGCATGCTCAAGGAGCGCGACAGCGAGATCGTGACCGCCCAGGAGACGTTCGACCGGGCCCAGGCCGAGGTCGAGGCGAGAGTCGAGGCGCAGCGCGAGAAGCTGAAGGAAGCCCGCGCCGAGGCCTCCGCGCACCGGGACCGGATGCGGAAGGAAGCCCAGCAGGCCCGCGAGACGCTTGTCGCCGAGGCTCGCCAGGAAGCCGACGTCGAACTCCAGCAGGCGATCGCCGCGCTCGACGCCGAGACCGCGGAACAGCGCCGGACGCTCGAAGCACGAGCCGAGCGGCTCGCGGCCGACATGACCGCGAAGCTGATGGGAGCCCCCTCGTGAGGCGCTCCGCGGCCCTGAAGGTCGCCTCGCTGACGCTGCTGTGGGCGCTGTTCGGCGGCGTCGCCGCCGCGTTCGGCGCGGAGGTCGGCGAAGCAACTCACTTCCTCGGCGTACCGCGGGTGATCTTCTCCTGGTTCAACATGCTCGTCTTCTTCGGCGGCCTCGCCTACCTGGTCGGGCCGATGGCGATGAGCGCGCTCGAGAATCGCCGGGGCCAGATCCGGGACAGCCTGATGACCGCCCGGCGCCAGCGCGCGGACGCGGAAGAGCTGCACGCCGGTCTCGACGGCCAGCTCGCCGCTCTGGAGGCAGAGGTCGCCCAGGCCGCCGAGCGCGCCCGCCAGGAAGGCGAACGCGACGCGCGGGAGATCGCGGCCCTGGCCGAGCGGGAACGCGAGCGGATGCTGGAGCAGGCCCGGGCCGAGATCCGAAACCGCACGGCGCGCGCCCGGGTCGAGCTGGCGCAGCACGCGGCCCGGCTCGCCACGGCGCTCGCGGCCGAGCGGCTGGAGCGGGAAGTCGACTCCGCCGCCCGCCGGCGCATCCTCGACCGCGGACTGCTCAGCCTGGAGAGCCGGGCGGACGACGCCTCGGCCGGAGCCGACGCGCGATGATCTATCGCTACGCGAGGCCCTACGCCCAGGCCCTGATGGGCGCCGCCGGCTCGCTCGAGGCGGCGCAGGCGACGCGCGACGAACTCACCGCCTTCGCCGAGGCGATGCGGGCCGTGCCGCGCTTGGGCCGCATGGCATCGAATCCCGGCGTGCCACCGGCGACCAAGCGGGCGGTGGTCGACGAGATCGCCGGCATGCAGGGCGCGGGCGCGTTGGCCCAGCGGATGCTGCGGCTGCTGCTCGACAACTACCGCCTGGTCCACCTGCCGTCCATTCTGGAGGCGATCGACGAGCTGCTCGACCGGGCCCACGGCGTGGTCAGCGCCACGGTGACCGCGGCCGAGGAACTCGATGCTGATCAGCAGGCGCGTCTCCAGGGAGCCCTCGAACGGCTCTCCGGCGCCGAAGTCCGGCTGGAGAGCCGGGTCGACCCGGGCCTGATCGGCGGCTTCGTGGCCCAGTTCGGGAGTTACCGCTACGACGCGAGCGTTCGAGGCCAGTTGGCCGTGCTGGAATCCAGATTGACCGCCGAGTCCGCGACGGCGGCGGCGGAAGCCTAGAAACGTCACGATTTCGAGACGCCCCGGACCCCGGGGTGCACCTTAGGGGAGTAGAACGAACATGCAGGTAAGAGCCGATGAGATCGCAGCGGTCCTCGAGCGCCAGTTGGCGGGTTACGAGGCCGAGGTCGACGTCGCCGAGGTCGGCACCGTCCTGAGCGTCGGTGACGGCATCGCCCGCGTCTACGGGCTGGAGCAGGCGATGGCCGGTGAGCTGCTGGCGTTCCCGAACGACGTCTACGGGCTGGCACTGAACCTCGAAGAGGACCAGATCGGCGCGGTGCTGATGGGCGAGTCCCGGCTGGTCGACGAGGGCGACGAGGTCCGCCGCACCGGCCGCATCATGGAGGTCCCGGTGGGACCGGCGATGGTCGGCCGCGTCGTCGATCCGCTGGGCAACCCGGTCGACGGCAAGGGGCCGATCGAAGCCGCCGACAACTACCCGCTCGAACGGATCGCCCCCGGCGTCGTCGACCGCGAGCCGGTGTCCGAGCCGATGCAGACCGGGATCAAGGCGATCGACTCGATGATTCCGATCGGCCGCGGTCAGCGCGAGCTGATCATCGGCGACCGGCAGATCGGCAAGACGGCCGTGGCCGTCGACGCGATCATCAACCAGAAGGGCGGCGACGTGATCTGCGTCTACGTCGCGATCGGCCAGAAGCGCTCGACCGTCGCCCAGGTGGTGAAGACGCTCGAGGACCACGGCGCGATGGAGCACACGATCGTCGTCTCCGCCTCGGCCTCCGAGCCGGCGCCGCTCCAGTTCATCTCGCCCTACGCGGGCTGCGCGATGGGCGAGTACTTCCTGTACAACGGCCAGCACGCGCTGGTGATCTACGACGATCTCTCGAAGCAGGCCGCCTCGTACCGCGAGGTCTCCCTGCTGCTCCGGCGACCGCCGGGCCGCGAGGCCTACCCGGGCGACGTCTTCTACCTCCACTCCCGCCTGCTGGAGCGGGCGGCGAAGCTCTCGCGCGCCAATGGCGGCGGCTCGCTCACCGCGCTGCCCATTATCGAGACGCAGGCCGGCGACGTCTCGGCCTACATCCCGACGAACGTGATCTCGATCACGGACGGCCAGATCTTCCTCGAGGGCGACCTCTTCTTCTCCGGCGTGCGGCCGGCGGTGAACGTCGGCATCTCGGTCAGCCGGGTCGGCGGCAACGCGCAGATCGGCGCGATGCGGAAGAACTCCGGCACCCTGCGCCTCGACCTGGCGCAGTACCGGTCGCTCGCGGCCTTTGCCCAGTTCGGCTCCGACCTCGACCGCGTCACGCTGCAGCAGTTGGCGCGCGGCGAGCGGCTCGTCGAGCTCCTCAAGCAGGGGCAGTACGCGCCGCTGTCGATCGCGGACCAGGTGCTTTCGATCCTGGCGGGCACCCGCGGCGCGCTCGACGACCTGAAGGTCGAGGCGGTGCGGCCCTTCGAGGACTTCATGCACCGGCACTTCGTGAACGAGGAACCGGAGCTCCGCGACCGGATCCGCGCGGAGGGCAAGCTGAGCGACGAACTGGACGCCCAGATCATGGAGGCGATCGGCCGGGCCTTCCAGCTCTTCGTGGCCGAGAACCCCGACGCCGCGCTGGAAGAGAACTAGAACGAGACGAGCGGGAAGGTTCCGAGGTAGGCCCGAACGATGGCGAGCCTGATCGATCTTCGCCGGCGCATCCGCACGGTGAAGAACACGCAGCAGATCACCAAGGCGATGAAGATGGTCGCCGCGGCGAAGCTGCGCCGGGCCCAGGACCAGATCCTCGCGACCCGTCCCTACGCCCTGGAGCTGCGGAAGGTGACGGAGCACCTGGCCGCCGTGGCGGCCGGCGAGGTCGAGCACCCGCTGCTGACTCCGGCGGGCGGCAGCGAAGGTGCGGCCGCGGAGGCCGGTTCCGGCAAGACCCTGGTCCTCGTGGTCACGGGCGACAAGGGCCTGTGCGGCGCCTTCAACGCCCACGTCCAGCGCCGGACCGAGCAGGAGATGGCCGCCCTGAACGGCGGCGGCGAGATCCTCGCCCTCGGCAACCGCGGCGCCGACTTCTTCACCCACCGCGGCGCGCCGATGCGCGGCGCCCGCCGCGGAGTGTTCAAGGACCTGAGTTACGCGACGGCCCAGGAGCTGGCGGCGGAGATCTCCAAGGCGTACGCGGACGGCGAGTACGACGCGGTGTACGCCGTCTACAACGAGTTCATCTCGGTGCTGAGCCAGCGCGTGAGCTGGGAGCGCCTGCTGCCGATCGCCCGCGAAGATGTCCTCGGCGACGAGGGCGCGTCGGCGAACGGCCACCGCGACTACCTGTACGAGCCGTCCGAGGCGGAGATCCTGAACGAGCTGCTGCCGCGCTTCGTCACCTTCCAGATCTACCGGGTGCTGCTCGAGTCGCAGGCGGCCGAGCACGCGGCTCGGATGACAGCGATGGACAGCGCGACGAAGAACGCCGGCGAACTGATCGACACACTGACCCTGCAATACAACCGCTCGCGCCAGGCCGAGATCACGACCGAACTGATCGAGGTCGTATCCGGCGCGAACGCCCTCGAGGGATAGAGACAAGAGAGGCACAAACCGTGAACGACACGAACAACACGTCCGGCGCCACCGGCAAGGTGGTCCAGGTGATCGGCCCGGTGCTCGACATCGAGTATCCGGCCGAGCAACTGCCCGAGATCCTGAACGCGGTCAGCGTCAAGAACGACGACGGCAGCATCGACCTGACGGCCGAGGTGGCCCAGCACCTGGGCTCGAACCTGGTGCGCGCGGTGTCCATGCAGCCGACGGACGGCGTCGTCCGCGGCATGGAGGCCAGGGACCTCGGCGAACCGATCTCCGTGCCGGTGGGCGAAGCGACCCTGGGCCGGGTGCTGAGCGTGCTCGGCGAGCCGGTCGACACGCTGGGACCGGTCGAGGCCCAGGAACGCTGGCCGATCCACCGCGAGGCGCCCGCCTTCGAGGACCAGGCGACCTCGACCGAGATGTTCGAGACGGGGATCAAGGTCGTCGATCTGGTGCACCCCTACACCCGCGGCGGCAAGACGGGCCTGTTCGGCGGCGCCGGAGTCGGCAAGACGGTCCTTATCCAGGAGCTGATCAACAACGTCGCCGTGCAGGGCGGTGGCTTCTCCGTGTTCGCCGGCGTAGGCGAACGCACCCGCGAGGGCAACGACCTGCTGCGCGAGATGGTCGAGGCCGGCGTCGTCAACTTCGGCGAGGGCTTCCTCGAGAACTACGAGGAGACGGGCAACTTCGACCTGACGAAGGTCGACCACGGCGCGCTCAAGGACAGCAAGGCCGCGCTCATCTATGGCCAGATGACCGAACCGCCCGGCGCCCGGCTCCGCGTCGGTCTCTCGGCGCTCACGGTCGCCGAGTACTTCCGGGACGTCGAAGGCCGCGACGTGCTGCTCTTCGTCGACAACATCTTCCGCTTCACCCAGGCCGGCTCCGAGGTCTCCGCCCTGCTCGGCCGGATGCCCAGCGCCGTCGGCTACCAGCCGAACCTGGCGACCGAGATGGGCGCCCTGCAGGAGCGGATCACGTCGACCAAGAAGGGCTCGATCACGTCGGTGCAGGCGATCTACGTCCCCGCCGACGACCTGACCGACCCGGCGCCGGCCACCGCCTTCGCCCACCTCGACGCGACGACGACCCTGTCCCGCGCGATCGTCGAGAAGGGCATCTACCCGGCGATCGACCCGCTCGACTCGACCTCCAAGATCCTCGAGCCGGCGATCGTCGGCGACGAGCACTACGCCGTCGCCCGCCAGGTCCAGCAGGTGCTCCAGCGCTACAAGGACCTGCAGGACATCATCGCCATCCTCGGCGTCGAGGAACTGTCCGAAGAGGACAAGCTCGTCGTCGCCCGGGCGCGGAAGATCGAGCGCTTCCTGTCGCAGCCGTTCTTCGTGGCGACCCAGTTCACCGGCCTCGAAGGCCGCTACGTGAAGATCGAGGACACCGTCGAAGGCTTCAAGACGATCCTCTCCGGCGACCTCGACGAGCTGCCCGAGCAGGCCTTCCTCATGGTCGGCACGATCGACGAGGCCGTCGACAAGGGCAAGAAGCTGCTGGCGGCCTAGAGGCGCAGAGGCGAAACCAACGGAGCGAACGAACGTGGCCGGCTTGAACCTCATCCTGGTAACCCACGCCGAGAAGCTGCTCGAGATCGAGTGCTCGGACGTCGGCCTGCCCGGCCGCAAGGGCGACATGGGCATCCTGCCCGGCCATGCGGCGCTGATCAGCACCCTGCGCCCCGGCGAGCTCAGCTACCAGCCGGCCGACGGCGGCGCGCGCCGCTTCGTCGCCGTGGCGCCGGGCTTCTGCGAGGTCGCGGACGACACGGTCACGGTGCTGACCGAGACGGCGGAGCCGGCCGAGGACATCGACGCCGCGGCCGCGACGACCGAGCACGACGAGCTGGCCGCGGAGTATGCCCGCGCGAGCTTCGAGGACCAGGGTGCCCTGAAGGACCGCGTCGATACCGCGCAGGCTCGGGTCGACGTAGCGGCCCGCGCCTGAGGTAACTTCCCATCAACGCTACAGCACATTGCCCCGCTGCTGAGATCCCCGTCCGGGGAGAGGGGCAGGAGTGGTCGCACACGGCTGCCTGCTAGCGATTGGGCAGGCGTGGACCCGGGCCTGGGGTTCGAATCCCCTTCTCTCCGGCACGTGGCCTCGCCGGTTGCGCCGACGACCGCTCGGGGTCTCGGCGCTTCCTCTTCGGGCGCTCCTGTTGGGGGCGATCATCGTACTGCTGCTGCACCCGCCCTGCGGGGCGCAGGCTGACTTTGATCACTCAGAGTCCTTCGAACAGCTTCCGGCTGATCGGTTCAATTCCCTCAGGTACGTCTACGAGGCGGGCACGAGTTGGTACGTGCTCAACTACGATTTCGCCAAGTACACGGGCTACCAGGAGCTGCTGGAGAAGTTTGATCGATACCTGCCGACTGGCGACGGGATCACCGTCCTTCAGGCTGAGAGGTTCCACACGCCCGATGATATCGGCGACGTGACACAGCTCTTTGAAGATCTGGCCTCAGACTCCCACAGCAGGCAAGTGGCCTCGTTTCTGAGTGAAGAGGAGACCTCCACCCTTCGATACACACGATACCGATCATTTTCACTCGATCTTGACAGCTTCCATACAGCCACGACCACCCGCCTGCGGGATTTCGCTTCTACGATGTCCAGCTCGGCTAGCTACCCCGGGAAGACGTACGACGATGTGGCAATCAGTCCCGCCAAGTTGTTGAACGTGAGCAACACCAATGGTGGAAGTCTGGCTTCTACTGTGCGGCACTTCGACAAGTTCGTGGAGGAGAACGACATGGTCGCCTGCACGGCCCATAGCAGCTTGTCGGTAGGCAACTTGACCACGAGCGGGACATCGTACAACAGTATTGTCGTGGATCAGTACTACGGCAATCCAGGCGGGTTCCCCGGCGCGAAACTGAACGACCACGGGGCTCCCCGGTACAAGCCCGACGTGGTGGCGCGCTCGGAAACCGGGGCCGCCACGAGCTACTCGACCCCGACAGTGTGTTCCGCCGCGGCGGCCTTGCTCGAGCGGGCGAGTGTCGACGAAGCGGTCGTGAGTGCCTACAACAGCGTGGTGGTGAAGGCGCTGATCATGGCGGGGGCGACGCGCTACAACTACCGGCTCAGCACCGAGTGGAAGGACACGCAGGAGATCAGCACACCTCCGGTGGACGGGGCGTTGCCGTTGTTCTACCACGGAGAATGGGAGCGAGGGTCGGACGCGCATCCTACGAGTGCGAAGTACGGCGCCGGGCACTTGAACATCATGGCGACGTACGACATCCTCGACTCGGGCGAGTTCGACTCGGGCAGTTCGGAAGCGGTCGAGGAACGGGGATGGGACTACGCTAGCGACTTGAGCGTGGGCGATGTCGAAACCTACTCGCTCGACATCCGCGCGAACTCCGTGTTCTCCGCGGTTCTGGTGTGGCATCGGTACATCGACGACAGCTTCAGGAGCTACCTGCCTGACTACTCGCTGAGCATCTACGACGAGCACGACGTACGCGTCGCCCACAGCGATAGCTTGACGTCCAATGTGGAGTTGGTAGAGATCGAGCTCCCCGCCGGCAGCTATCGCATGGAAGTGAGCGTGAAGGCAGACGGGGGCAGTACGGATGACCTGGCGTACGGTCTGGCGTGGATCAGCAAGGAAGTGATGTCCCCGGTTCCCCAGGACCTGGGCGTAGTCGTGGACTCCGTTTCCGAGTGGCAGGTCACGTGGGATTCGGACGAGACGGCGGAGGGGCGGAAGTACCGGTTGCAGGTCGCAGCCGATGAGGCGTTCTCGGCGATCGAGAAGGACGTGTACCTCGACGTGCGTTCGTACACGTACGCGGCGCCGAACGACGGCAAGACGAAGTACTTCCGGGTCTTCGCCTACCCCGAGGATGGCGACGTGGCCTACTACTATCCGTCCTCAGCCGGTTCGACCGTCTCGCAGTTGCCGTCGAACAGTGCACCCGCTGGAGTGGGTACCCTGAGCGATCTGGCACTGAGGGTGGAGGACGGTGCGCAATCGGTGGAGGCGTCTGGCGCTTTCGAAGACCCGGACGGGGATGCCTTGACCTATGCCGCGACATCGACGGCGCCGGCGGTCGCAGGCGTCGGCGTGTCGGGATCGCTTCTCACGGTCACGCCGCTGGCGGTTGGTTCGGCGGAGATAGCGGTGACGGCGACCGATGTTGGTGGAGTGAACCTTTCCGCGACGCAGACGTTCCAGGTCAGGGTCCTGCGCCCGCGGGGCGTCGAGGTGACGCCTGCCAACCTGATGTTGACCGAAGGAACATCGAGGGCCTACAGCGTGGTTCTGAGTTCAGAGCCGTCGGCGGCTGTCACCGTGGTCGTCACGACGAGCTTGTCCGGCACCGATCTGTCGCTGAACCAGGGATCGCTGACGTTCGCCCCTGGCGACTGGAACGTGGCGCAGAGAGTCGGAGTGACGGCTGGGGAGGACGCGGACGGTGTCGCGGATCCTCCGGTCACTCTCGAGCACTCGGTGAGCGGCGGTGGCTACGACGCCGTGGCGGCGCCTTCCGTGCTTGTCACGATCGTGGAGAACGACACGCCGACCATCTCGGTCGAAGACGCGCGTGCCCTGGAAGGTGCGGGTTCCATCATCTTCACGGTGGACCTGAGCGTGGCGAGCGGCTCCGACGTCACGGTTGGCTACGCGACGTCCGATGTTGGCGGAACCGGTAGCGCGACCGGCGGCGAAGACTACTCCTCGGTCCAGGGGACGCTGACGTTCCCGGCGGGGACGGCGTCGCCTCGGCAGGTTGCCGTGCCGGTGATGGACGACACGGTGGACGAAGAGGAAGAAGAGACGTTGCGCCTGACGCTGAGTAGTGCGAACAACGCTGAGCTCGCGGGCGGAGGCTCGACGCTGAGGGTTCTGGGGACGATCGAAGATAACGACGACCCGGTCGTCGAGGTGTCGTTCGAGTCGGTGAGCTACGACGTCACCGAGGGTGGCACGGCGAATGTGGATGTGCGGATCGACCGCGACCCGGAGCGGGATCTTGAGGTCTTCCTGGAACGGACGCACCACGGCGGAGCCGAGGACGCGGACTACTCAGGCGTTCCAGCGAGCGTGACGTTCAGTTCGGACGTAAGGAGCCGGACGCTTTCGGTGGTGGCGACAGACGACGAGTTCGACGACGACGGCGAGCGAGTGGTGCTGAGCTTCGTGTCGTTGCCGCCGCGTGTGACGGGCGGCGGCGAAACGACCATCACGATCAGCGACGTCGGCGGCGGTGGAGGCCCTGGCACGGGTGGCTCTGGTGGGGGCGGTAGTGGTTCGCGTCCCGCGTCCGACGGGGAGGACGACCGGAAGAGGGACGGCGGTATCCCGGTCAGCCACGGTCCGGTCCGGTCCATGATCGCGACGGACGCGGAGTGCCCAGGAGCCGGCCTTTGCGTTGCTCGTAGTGGTGTGCCCGTGTCGTTCGAGGACGAGAGTACTGGCGCCGTGATCTCGCGGCTCTGGGAGTTCGGGGACGGCGGCCAGTCACGGAATCGAACCGTGAGACGTGCCTGGTCCTTGCCGGGTTTCTACGAGGTGACGCTGTGGACGAGCGACGGCACCAGGGAGTCGACGGTGTCGCTCACGTTCCTGGTCGAGCCGGCGGCGCCGTCCGGGACCTGCGTTGCCGACCCCCACACGCGCTGCCTCCAGGACTCGCGCTACGCGGTCTCGGTCGAATGGCGGACCGCCGGGGGCGCCGTCGGCCGGGGCAGCGTGGTACACGCCGGCACCAATGACTCGGGGATCTTCCACTTCTTCGATCCGAACAACTGGGAGGTCCTGATCAAGATCCTGGACGGCTGCGAGATGAACCGCCACGTGTGGGTGTTCAGCGCGTCGACGACGAATCTCGGCTACACCATTGAAGTGACCGACACGGTGACGGGTGAGGTGAAGGAGTACGGCAACGAGCCGGGCCGGCCGGCGGTTGCGATCACGGACGCGACCGCGTTTCGGGCGTGCGTCCGCTGATGAGCCTGTGCCACCGCTGCTACACTCCCCGGCTCGGGAGAGGTGCTGGAGTGGTCGAACAGGGCTGCCTGCTAAGCAGTTGTCCGGGGTGACTCGGACCGAGGGTTCGAATCCCTCCCTCTCCGCCACACGAGAGTGCCAGGTACCCGGTTCTCCTGGATCAGGACCATAGCCAGCCGTTCTCGAGTGGCGGCGCCGCCTACTGCCGCCTCCGGCATTGGCCGCTAGCCGACTGTGCCATCTAGCGGCGGCCTTCGTGAATGGCGGCGACGATCTCCTCGGACGTCATCCAGACGCGTCGCCACTGTCGACGGCGCTTCCGGAAGTTCGCTACGGCCAACTTCCGAGCCTCACGATCCTGACTTCGCGCCGGGACCAGATGCGCGATGGTCTGGCCGTGACGTGTGATCGCCGCGACCGACAGGACCCGTCGGCGAAGAGGTGCCGGTCTCCCGGTGTCGGTCCGATCAACCTCCAAGATGGGAGATGCGAAAGCAACACCTTCCTTGCTAGAAGTAACTCACCGACGAAGATGCACTTGAGTTTGGGGCAACGAGGAATCGAATGGTCTGTCGGCTGACACTCCCAACCGAGTCAAGCCTCCCGTGTCCACGGGTCCGGCGCATGCAAGCCTCGTCGCGCCGTCCCCTGCCCGCCCGGTGGGTGTTCGTGGCCTGTGGCATGGCCGTGTCTTGTCTGATCCCGACAGCGGTGATCGCGGCGACACTCGACGGCGGTTTCGACGTCTCTGTCAGGAGCGGGAATGTAGAGGCCCGCGTGGTTGAGGTCGGCCTGGGAAGTGACATGGAGCTGTTCTACTTCGACACGTCGCACGACCCGGAGGTCCTGGTCAAAGTGCTGGACTCTTGCGCGTTCAACGGCCATCGCTGGGTGGCCGTAGCGGCCGCCACGGATCGTCAGCTTGATGTGATCGTGCAATCGCGGACCGGCCGCGTGTGGCACTACCGGGCCGCCGCGGGCCATGCTTCACAGAGTCTCCTCGACATTCGTGCGTTTCTGTGTACCGCGTCGAGTTCAACGTCGGTAGAGCCAGCGACGAAGACCCGAACCGCAGCTGCGTCGTCGCGGGGCGGCGAACCGAAGCACGTCGCCGCGGCCGCGACTCTGAACAACCGCTTCCTGGCGGAGATCACCGTGACGCACGACGGCGGCGACTCTGTCGGCGTCGTGACGGACTTGCCGGGCGACAGCGCCGTGCTGTTCTGGTTCTTCGACCCGAGCAACCCCGAAGTCCTGTTCCGGGTGGTCGATGGCTGCTCCCTCAACGGCCATTGGTGGGTCTTCATGGCGGCCCTCACCGATCTTCCAGGTGAAGCGACTGTGCAAGACACGGCAACGGGAAACGTCAAGCGCTACACCCTCTCTGCCGGAAGCCTTGAAGGGGTCGCTGACCGTACGGCGTTCTCATGCGACGCTGGAACCCCGACCCCCGATCCGACTCCTGATCCGACACCGGACCCGGCCCCCGACCACACCGCAACCAGCGTCGTACTCCACGGCCGCTTCGTGGCGGAAATCGAGTTCACTGCCGACGGCGTACGACGGGTTGCCAGCGTGGTTGACGTGGACTTGCCCGGCACCGCCTCGGCGCTGTTTCACTTCGGAAACCCGACCAACGCGGAGATCCTGTTCAAGGTGTTGGAGGGCTGCGCGATCAATGGGCAGTGGTGGGTCTTCGCTGCAGCCGCTACTGACCTTGGTTACACCATCATCGTGCGAGACACGGCTGCGCGAGGGGAGAAGAGGTGGTTCTCAGAGCCGGGCGGAAGCCCACCGCTGACCGATACCTATGCGTTTCCGTGCAGCTAGAAAGCCCGGTGCTCAGTCCGCGACGCAGTCGTAGTTCGCCGCGTCGTTCACATCGCCGGACCCGTTGTACTGCGCGTACTGGGGATAGGGGCACAGCGGGCGGGAGAAGCGCTTCCTGTCTTCCAGCGCCTCGCCGGCTTCGAGCATCGCCTCGCTCCAGCTGACCGTCCTGTCGCCGAGGGCCACCTGGCCTTCCAGGAACGTGAAGTTCCCGGGGTGCTCCGCGAGGATCCGGTCGGGCGCTTCGCCGTTCTCCACCCAGTCGACGATCGCCTGGATGTAGTCGGCGGCCCAGGCGCCGTTTCCGCCCAGGCAGTGGATCATGCCCGGAACCATGAAGGTGCGCAGGTAGTCGCCCATCTCGCCGTTCACTTCCCCGGCCTCCACCAGGAACTTCTCCAGCGCCGCGGCGCGGCAGGGGAAGTCGTGCCAGCCGTTGTAGATGATCAGCTTGCTGCCGCTCTCCTCGAACCTGCTGAAGTCGGGCGCCGGGAGGTCGACCGCGACCATGGCGTCTTTCAGCGCGGGCAGGTCCTTCACCGGGTCGAAGGCGTCGATGTCGAAGCCCGGCGTGCGGTGCATCGCCGCCACGAGCACGTCGACCGTGACGTCGGACGCGGTCCCCTCGAGGAACGGCACGGGACCCGTCGCCCAGAGCTGGAAGTCGCCGTTCAGCTCCGCGCCCGGATAGACGCCCGGCACGACGACGGCGCCCGAGTCGTCCGTGATCCCGGTGTAGATGAAGCGCGCGGTCTCGATCTGGCCGGCCGTGAGGCAGTCGGTAGCGGGACCGTCCTGGCATTCGAGAGCGTCGAGTTCAAGGAGCTCGACCGTGCACTTGCGAGGGTCGCCGACGATGCCGTCGGCGACGCCGTCCAGCATGTCGCAGGCTCTCCGGGTGTTCGCGTCCAGCAGCGCCACGGAGTCTGCGGTGAGGGGGTTCCGCTTCTGGTGCCGGCTCGTCTCGAGCGCGAACGTCAGCAGACCGAACCCGTAGTCGACGGCCGGCGCGCCGGCGATGATCCCGTCGTAGTCGTCCGGAAAGCGCAACGCCTCCATCAGCGCGGCGCGCCCGCCGTTCGAACAGCCCCAGAGATACGCGTGTGCGACGGGCCGGCCGTAGAACTCCTGGATGATCCGCTTCGCCAGCACCGTAGTCAGGTGATTGGCGCGGAAGCCGAAGTCCAGTTGCGCGTGGTCGTTCCGGTAGAAGGACGGGTCGTTCTCCGGCTCATGGCCGGTGTCGGTTGTCGCCATGGCGAAGCCGTCGTCGAGCAGGCTGCTCGTGTCTCCGATCACGCCGGCCAGACCCCCGGGCGCGTGGAACATGAACCGTCCCGTCCAGCCTTCGGCCGGCATGCGGACCTCGAAGCGGATCGTCGCGTCGATCGTGCCGCGGACCCGGCAATGTTCCGGGACCTCGCCCGCGGCGGGGACCAGTACGCCCGGCCCCACCGCGTGGTCCGAGTCGGTCAGGAGGTAGAGCGCGGCGCATCGGTCCGCGGGCGAATCCGCCGCGAGGGCGATGCCCGGAAGGGCGAGGCAGACCGATGTCAGCAGGGCGGGGAGGCGCATATGAATAGTCTCCGTCGAGAAGGGCGTCGTACTGGTCGAACTGGGGAGCTTGCCATGATCACAAACGAGAGGCAGTACAGGATCACGCGGAGAAAGGCAGCGGACTTCGCAAGTGCGATCAAGGAGTTCGAGGCGAAGTCATCCGAACGCACAAATGTGCATCCGAGGCTGCGGCGCGCCGAACTGGAGGCCATGAAGAGCCAGCTAGCCGACCTGCGTGAGGAACTCGAAGCGTACGAGTCATGCACGCCTTGATCGAGTCCCACCGAGCCGAGATCCGAGCCCTCGCGGAGCGACACGGCCTCCGCGATGTCCGCATCTTCGGCTCAATGGTCCGCGGAGACGCGGATGAGGCGAGTGACGTCGACCTGCTGGTCACCTTGCCGCCGGGGCGCACAGGTCTGGCGCTCGGAGCGCTCCTCATGGATGTCCAGGATCTGTTGGGCAGGCGGGTCGAAGTGGTGACGGAGCGAAGCCTGCACCCGGCACTCCGGGACCGAGTGGTTGAAGAAGCGCAGGTGCTCTGAGCGCGAGCGCCACCAGACAGAGACGCCGAAGCGGCTCGGACGAAGTGAGCGAACACGGGCTAGTCCGGCACCGGGAGTAGCTTGCTGTGGTCCTTCCAACGGTTCGCGTGGCCGCGGAGACGCTGCTCGGTAGCGGTGTCCGGATTCAGTACAAAGAACGTGCGGTTGCTCCACCGGCGCCAGTACCAGGCCCATCGGCAGCCTGGCAATCGCTGCATCCAGTACTGAATCTCGTTGTGGTGACCGCCAGGGCGCCGTGTGTTGTGGTGGTAGATCACCGCTGGCCGCCCTTCGGCAAGCCGGGCGACTTCGGCGACCGGGATTCTCTTCGCGCTCACCTGCTGAGTGGGCCTGAATCTCTCGTCAGGGTAGAGGCCGTTGTCTGGGTCGGCGAACACCAGATCGCAGTTTGCCAACGTGCTGTTGGCACCCTCAAACCAGCGATGTCGCCAAGCTGCTCTGGCGGCAATGGGAACACGTCGGATGTCGAGGGGTTCGCCCGCGAAGTCGGCTTCGCCCAAGAGGCCCGAGTCCTCGATTCTCCTCACGCTCCGGTGCCCGCCCCTCACGAGTTGCCCGAGCGTGTCGAACAGTTGGGGGTCGAGGTTCCGCCAGTTGTCGCGGTCGGACAGGTACGTCGTGTGACGCCCGTCGCCGGATTGTCTCCCGGCCGGCCGCTCAGGGCTGGGATGGAGGTACCAAGCGACGCCCAGCCGCCCCTCGCCGCGGATGGCACGAAGGAGGCCGTACTTCGCGAAGTCGCCGATGTCGCCCACGTAGGCGTTCTGCATCGGATGGAGCCTCTTTGACCAGTCTTCGGGAGTGACCGCCGGTGTCTCGGGTTCAGGCGACGCGCCGCAGCAGCTTCCGCTCCAGATCGGCGGTCGATTCAAGCGAGGAGATCATCTCACCGCCTACGTCGGAGAGCCGAGCCAGATCGAGACGGGGAATCTCCGATTGGTCCGAGAAGACGAGGATCGACTCGAACTGAATCTCGTGACGGTGGAAGTGGGACAGCATGATCGTGGTCAGACGGGCCTTGTCGCGATTCGGCACGCCGTACAGGAACAGCGGTGTATCCAGCCGTCCGTCTATCCGATAGTCCACGCGGTACGGTTCGGGGTCGGGAAGACCCTCGGGCGAGTAGTCCGCCTGGATCTTGTCTTCGTCGACGAGGCCGTGCAGCAGGTCGGCAAGATCGTCGTAGAAGGTGGACCTCACGTGGGACCTGGAGAGCAGTGTCAGGTCGTGAACTCTGGTCAGCGCCTGGCCGAATCGAAAGACTGCTTCGGGCAGTCGCTCGATGGACGTGTCGAGGCGGAAAGAGCCGCCGTCTCGTTCTACACCCGTCTCGTTGACGATGCGTTCGAGAATCTGTCCGCGCGCCCCTTGAAGGAAGGCGTCGATGTCGTGGTCGTAGCTGATGTGCATGAGCGTGTGACCACGGTCCGAGAGCCGGATTCCGCCGATTCCGGTCTCAGAGACATGGATCGGGAATCGGTCGCCGTCCGGGAACTCGAAGTGCGTGCGTAGCATCAAGGCGTCGTCCGGACGCCGTGCGAGGCGCACTTCGGCACAGAGACGTTCGCAGAGGAGCTTCTGCACCGCGTCGACCTCGAAACGAACGGTCATGGCACCGTACTCTAAAGCCCAAGCCGGGAAGGCCGGTTCGAGATCGGCGCACGCCGCAGCTACCAGCGCGAATGCCGAGCCGCCCGAACGCGGTAGCGGGAGACCTGCGGAGGCAGTGTGGCAGAGTTGAACTTCGCTGACACCTTCGTCACGGAGTCACTTGCGGCTCATGACGTCTAGTCCCGGACGACCGACCCGACCATGAGCAAGCCCACGCGCACGTCTCACTTCGCCGTCGAACAGACGCGCGGACTCGCGTATGGTCCACTCAGGGACAGAGGGACACTCGACGGCGTTCTGATTCGAGTTGGCGGCAAGGATGACGCTGAATCGGTCCATCTACTCGACGGCGACAAGGTCCACGTCTGCAACGCGAACCGTGAGGTGGCATGTCGCCTCGCGCCGAATCTCTTCGGCGCGATCCTCCGCGTCCACGGTGAGGGACGCTGGGAGCGCGACCAGGACGGCAACTGGAGCTTGCTGCGATTCGACATTCGCGACTTTGAACCGCTCGACGACGTACCGCTCGGCGAAGCTGTCAAGCGCTTGCGGGCGGTGAAGGGGAGCGGCTGGCGGCGAGTCTCGGAGCCGGCACGTGAGCTTCATCGGCTCCGCGGCGGGCGAGGCGAGAACGACTGAGTGGCCATTCTCGATGCCCCGGCGCTCTTGCACTTCCTGGGATCCGATGCGCGAGCGGCGATGAACCCAGCTAGCGGCGAGCCGATTCCCGGCGCAAAGGTCCACATCAGGGGCTAGCGCTGGGAACGCGGTCGGTTCGCTGGTCGTCGCCTGTCGGACGGTCTCACTGGGTCGTACATCGCGCGAGTCGAGCCGACTTGGTAGTCTGCCGGCCGCTTACTCAGAGACGGGTCTTGAACGACTTAATGCTGCGGTGCCAGTGCCTTTCGGGGCCAAGGCGCGCAGACGAATGAGGACAGGAGGAGGCGGCGAGCTTCGTGGCCGAGTACTTTCCGCGAAGTCGTGGAGCGGCTGGCCGCGATGAACTACTCAAGGGCAGAAGGGATGACTGGTGTGATGAGCGAGAGCGACGCGGGCAGCGACACGCTGGCGAGATTCCGTTACCAGGCAGAAGTGACTCTGCCGTATTGCGTGTCCACGCTCTTGTCTCTGAACGAGATTGAGGCGGTCGTCGCGGAACATATGGAGGACATTGCCGTGAAGACCACGACGGGCTGGCGATTCCTGCAGGTGAAGAGCCGCAATCCGGAGCGCGGCGTATGGACGGCGGCAGCTCTCTTCGCGAAGAAGGGTGGTGCCCTTCGCTCGCTGTTTCGGACCTACTCCCTGACCGCAGGGGAAGATCACTCATTGGAGCTCGTGTTAGAAGGGGCGGTCAAGACCGGGAATCCGATACGGGCACTTCGCAAGGGTCAAGACCGTACACCACTAGTGCCAATGGTCATGAAGAGGCTGAAGGCAACTCAAGCAACGGCTGAGGACTTCCTCAGGAGAGTGACGCTCAACGAGAGCCCAAGCTATCGAACGGACATCCATGCGACCAATTCGAGGCTATTGCATCAGCACGCGCCGTCACTGACGCAACCGGAGCTCGAGGCTTTGCATGAGGCGTTGCTTTCAGAAATCGAGAAGGCGATGCGATGTGATGCACTGAGCCCGCTTTGGCCACGAAGCGTGGTGCAGCCGGAGAGGCGATCCGGAGAAATGGAAGAGCGACTCCGGGCCAAGACACTGGACGCGGAGCGCCTGTCCCGGATAGCCGCATCCCTGACCAACGCGGGACGTCCGCTCTTGAAGCGCTTGGTAGAACCGGGCGGAGGGCCGGTTTCAGCGTTAGTGCAGAAGCTAGTCTTAGGAGGGGCGACTCCGGCCTTGATTGATCGGGCGCGCAATCTCCAGGCCAATGCGCGCCACCATCGTTTCGTGCGAGCGGCACAGAAGGTCGCCTCTGACGATGCTCTGGTCACAGATCTGCATGAACGGCTCGGTACCTATGCAGACACGGCTGTGGCTATGCATGCGTCGTCCCCCCAGCCGGCGGTCCGAATCTGGAGGGACCTGCTCGAGACGTTCGGCAGGGACGCTGAGGAGATCGACCGCCACAAGCTGGTTCGGGCGGATCCGATGCTCTTGATGGGCGAGAGCTGCATCCTGTCGGATGAATGCGTGTTTGACTGGGGCGGACAATAGAATGTCGGCGACCGAGTTTCAGCCATCTCTTGAAGGCGAGGCGCGGCTGTTGCTTCTCATTGAGGCCTTCAGTCGGGGTGCGAAGGTGCTTGAAGGCCGCACCAAGCTCGCAAAGCTCGATTTTCTGCTCCGATATCCGAGCTACTACACGCGGGCTCTCGAAATCAGGCGACCGCAACTGGCGGACGCGACAGACGAACCGGAACCCGACCTCGAATCGCGGATGGTGCGATACCGGTTCGGTCCATGGGACCCGGCGTACTACGCCCTACTCGGGCGGCTGATCGGAAAGCGGCTCGTCAGACCAGCACCCTTCAACCGTGGTATCGGCTATCGAGCCACAGACAAGGGCCGTGCCTTAGCGCAGGCGATGCGCCATGAGCCGGCGTGGGTCGACACTGCCGAGCGGACCGAAGTCCTTCGCCGCCACTTCGATCTCAGCGGTGCCTTTCTGAAGAAGTTCATTTATGAGCACTTCCCCGAGGTGACCAAGGCGACTTGGGGGGAATCACTATGAGGCTACGGGTCAACGACGTTAGCCTGGAGGGAGCGGATCGTTCCGTGTCGCTCTCGCCTGGTCTCAACATCATCACAGGACCGATCGCGTCCGGCAAGACAACATTGGTTCGGTACCTTCGGTTCTTGTTGGGAGGCTCTTTCCGGCACGCTCCTATCGAAGCCCGCACCAACGTCGTTGCGGTTTCGGGCTCGGTAGATCTCGCTGACAAGACGTTCTTCATCATCAGGCCAGCCGTCACGACAGCGACCGCCCGCGTTGAGATAGCGGGCGACGACGAGACTTGGAGATTGCCAGCGACCTCGGCGCCCGATCGGCAAACCTACGTGAACTGGCTCCTCGCACAACTCAGCCTCCCGCAGATCGATGTCCCCTCGGCACCAACGAGACCGGACTCTGATCCTACTCCAGTCAGCATCAACGACTACCTCCTCTATTCGTACTTGGCGCAGGACGAGTTGGGATCCTCAGTGTTCGGCCACCGCGACCCGTTCAGGAACATTAAGAGGAAGTACGTGTTCGACATCACGTACGGTTTCTACGACCTCAAGGCGGCGCAGATTCAGGAGCGTCTGAGGTACGTCCAAGGCCAACTCAGGGAAGTGAGGTCACGCCAGACACTGTTCCGCACGTTCTTCGATGGCACGGCCCTGGAGAACCGGGCCCGCATCGAGAAGGAGCTTCGTGAAGTAGACGCAGAACTTGCAGACGTGGAGGGCGCCGGCGCTGACTTGGCCTCAGAGCCGCGGAAGAGCGCCGATACGGCGCAGTTGCAGGAGGAGATCTTCAACCTTGAGAAGCATACGGCTGGCCTGCAGGCGGAGATTGGGGCGGAACGACAGTCCCTAGCCAACTTGAAGACTCTCGCAACACAACTCGAAGCGCAATCAGCCAAGTTGACTCGATCTGTCGTCTCACACAAGCACCTGATGGATTTGGACTTCGTAGTCTGTCCTCGTTGCGGCAGTGAGCTCGACTCCGCCAAGCAATCCGCGGATATCTGTTATCTGTGCGCTCAGGAGCCCGCGCTTGAGTTTTCTCGCGACCTTCTGGTCAAGGAACAAGGAGCAGTCGAACAACAATTGAAAGAAGTCCAGGACTTGTTTCAGGAGCGGGAGATGCGGAGTTCCGCTCTCGAACGCCAGCTTGAAGAGGCGCATGACAACTTGGTAAGGACGCGGCGGGAACTCGACTTCCGGACCAGAGCCTTCGTCTCGGAACGGGCAGAGAGGATCGCGGCGACGGCCAGCCAAAGAGCGGCCTTGTCGGCGAGGTCGGCTCAGCTGGGGGAGTACCTGGAGGTCTTAGGGAGAATCGACGAGGCTCAGAGAGTGGCGGGCCACCTCACGAGGGAAAAGGACGCCCTTGAGCAGGAGCTTGCGGCGGCCGTGGCAGACTCGACCGACAGTCAGCGGAGAGTGAGCCATCTTAAGGAGCGATTCAACGAGATGCTCGAACGGCTTAGACCGCCGCGGTTTGGTGAGCAAGAGTTGTCGGACATCAATCCAAACACCTACTTGCCCGTCTATCGCGGTAGACCGTTTGGAGAGGTCAGCTCCCCCGGATTGGTGACGCTGATCAACGTCGCTCACGCCTTGGCTCACCACGTGACGGCGGCCGAGCTGGGGTTGAAGCTGCCGAATCTACTCGTCATAGATGGACTCAGCGAGCACCTCGGGCAGGAGGGGCTGGACCCGGAACGACTAGATGCGATATACGATCTGCTCATCGAGACGTCACAGGCGCACCAGGAGTTGCAGGTCATTGTGGTTGACAACGAGGTTCCTGAGAGGGCTCGGTCTTTCGTGCGGCTAGAGCTGTCGGAGGACGACCGTTTGATCCGCGAGGCTGCGGAGGGCTGAACGGTGCGCTGGTGCCTCTGGGGATAGAGTGCAGACTATGACGAGTGCCGATCTTCCTGCACTGCCGGGGTAGCCGTCCAGTTGTGAAAGTGACACAACACCCGAAGGAGAGTATCGTAGCGTGGGAAAGAACTTCACGTACGTAGACAACTCGAACGTCTTTATCGAAGGCCAGAGAGTGTCTGCGGTGACGCTGGGTCAAGCGGAGAGCATCGTGGATGCCATGAACCGGCGTATCATTGACTATGGATGGAGGCTCGACTATGGAGCACTGCACGAGATCGCGTGCGGACAGCCAAATGAGATTGGTGCGGCGTACTTGTGGGGCTCGCCGCCGCCGGGAGATTCCTTTTGGGAAAGGGTTGAGCGCTACGGTTTCCGAGTGACGACGTATGAGAGGAACGTCGCTGGAAAAGAGAAGAAGGTGGACGTCGCCATTGCACATCAGATCACCAAGGACGCTTACTCAGGTGTCATCAGGAAAGGCGTCGATGAGATCACACTCGTTGCTGGCGACAAGGACTATGTTCCAGTGGTCCGGGATCTCGTTGCGGACGGCCATGTCTTCGACGTCGTTTTCTGGAGCCACGCGGCGCGGGAACTCAGGGAGGCAGGTAGTAGCTTCGTATCACTCGATAAGTACCTTGGTGTGCTGACCAAGCGTTGGACGCCGAAAGTCTGAGGATGGAGAACGACCTTCCGGCGCTTTCGGTTCTGGCCGGCCGGGAAGGTCGGGGGCGTGTAGCCGATTGCGGAACCCCAAGGCGTCTGCAACACGGCACGCTCGCATCTCCGGTTGCGTGTTCCTCGATCTCGCTCGTGGCATGCGCTGGCTTCTGTCCTCGGGAGACAGCGTGTCAAGACTCGCGGGCTCCCTCATGGCGGGCTCCATGGGCACCTCAACGTGCCTAGAGCTAGTGCTAGGCAGTAGGCAGCTAGCCTGGAGGTGACTTGGCTTGAGGGGACCGGCAGCGTGGAGGCGACCCTACGCAGCTATCGAGAACTCGCCACGGACGGCCCGTTGCCAGACGTGGTCGTAGATCTCTCCTGCTATCGTCTCCTTCTCCTCGGGCGTGAACGGCGGTGTAGGAAGTGCTCCGTGGAGTTGGTCGAGGATGAACACCCGTACCTCTGCCTTGGTCTGTTCCTTTTCCCAGAATCGATCCAGTTCCTGTAGGAGGGCCCCGATCGAGGCTAGTAGATCCCGGCTGGCCTGCTTCACCCGCTCGCGCTCGGCCTTTCCGAGGCCGTCCTTCTTCAGCAGGTCGAACAAGGCCAGCTCCTCCTCGCTGAGCCCCTCTTCGACGGCGCGGCTTTGCTCGGCGTCCAGTTCCTGCACGAGTTCCACCAGGCGCTGAAAGGTCACCTCGACGGTGACTCGGTCCTTCTCGCGGTTGTAGTCGGCGACGATCTCCTCGTATCTTCGCTGGTAGTCCATCCGTGACGGATTGCGGGCGAGCATCCCGGCCAGCGCCGCCTCGACGGTCTCGCGGATGTCCTTGAGCACCGTTGCCTTGCGGTCGACCTTGTTCGTGAACTCATCGCGCAGCTTCTCCATGTCGATTTGGCTCAGATCCAGTTTCAGGGTTTCGGCTTGGTCGCGACCCGGTTGCTCCGTTCGGATCGCCTCGTTCACAATCCGATGCAGTTCTTTCAGTAGTTCCGTAACGTCCGCTGTGTCGCGTCGCTCCGAGAGCTTCTTGTAGATCGCCTCGATGTTATCGTGCCGCTCCGCGTAGACGAACGCAGACGGCTCCGTCAGCAACGCCTTGAAGCGGTTGAACACCTCGCGGGCGAGGGTCTCGAAGCATCGCTTGCCGTCGTCGGATGCATAGAGAGCCTCCACAGCGTCCTTCAGTCCCTTGATGCGCGTGAAACCCTTGGAACCGATCAACGCCCGGGGATCGAACCCCAGGCGGCGAAGGTGCGCCTCCGTCGTCTCGATTGCCGCGATCAAGGCCAGGACCCGCTCCTCGATGGGGACGATGATCTCGTCGCCCTCGTCGCCTTCGTCGCCAAGGGCGTACTGCGCAAGCGCTTCGCGCAAGCTCTTCAGAACGCCGTTGTAGTCGACGATCAGACCAAAGTCCTTACCCGGCCAGACGCGGTTCGCCCTCGCGATTGCCTGCATCAGGTTGTGCGCCTTCATCGGCTTGTCGATGTAGAGCGTCGAAAGGCACTCGACGTCGAAACCCGTGAGCCACATGGCGCAGACGACGGCGACGCGGAAGCGGTGATCCGGGTCCTTGAACGCAGTGTCGACATCGACGCGTGTGCCGTCGGCACCCTCGAACCCCCGCTTCATCAGTTCCCGGTGCGGAACGATGTCGCAGTCCCACTTCGCGAAGTCGCGCACCTCGTTCCGCGCCTCGCTGATGATCAGTCCGACATACGTCTCTTCAAGCCAGACGGCCTGGCTCGTCAGCTTCTTCGCTTCCTCGTCCCGCGCAGCGCGAAAATCGGGGTCGACCGCATTGAGCGCTTCGGCGCGCTTGGCCGCCGCCGCTACCCGCACGCTCGCCGCCTTCGATGACCACCGGGGCCGGATGAGCTGGAGCATCCGGGCGCACGTGATCTTGTCGATGCACACCAGCATCGACTTTCCCGACTCCCACCGCTTCGCGCAGTGGTCGACGAAGTCCTCGGCGATTCGCTCTAGCCGCTCGTCAGCGGTAATCACCTCGTAGTCCTTGCCAAGCAGTTTGTCGAGGAGCGCCTCCTGGTCTGGGTCGAGATCGGCCTGTTCGATCCTGTACGCCATGCGCTCGTTCAGATCCGACCGCGCCACCCCCAGCTTGTCGCCCCGGTTCTCGTAGACCAGCTTGACCGTCGCGCCATCCTCCTCGGAACGCTTGAAGTCGTAGCGCGAGACGTAGTCGCCGAAGATGCGCCTGGTGAGTTCGTCGTGCTGGAACAGCGGCGTTCCGGTGAAACCGATGAACGCCGCGTTCGGCAAGGCCGCTCGCATGTTGCGGGCCAGCCGACCGGCTTGGGTGCGGTGCGCCTCATCGGAGATCACGATGATGTCGTCACGCTTGCTGTACGGGCGATTCGGATCGACGTCCTTGTTGAACTTGTGGATCAGGCTGAAGACGTAGCGGTGGTTCTTCTTCAACAGCTGTTCCAGATCGTCGCCTGACCTGGCGCGCGGTGTCCTCTTGTCGACGATGCCGGTACCGACGAAAGTCCCGTAGATCTGACTGTCGAGGTCGTTCCTGTCGGTCATCAACAGGAACGTGAAGTTGCCCTCGAGCTTGCGACGCACTTTCTCGGCGAAGAACGCCATGGAGTAGGACTTCCCACTGCCCTGTGTGTGCCAAAACACACCCAGCCGACCGAGGTCGGGATGCGCCCGCTCGACAATGTCCGCCGGTCCATCGGGAAGGTAGTGGCTGGTCTCCCTCGCGACCATCATCGACGCCCGTCTCGCTCCTGCGGACGTCCGGGTTTCGAGCGGGAGTTCTACGACGCGGTGCTTGAGACGCCGGCCGACTGGGAACTCCTGCTTGAGTTCCTCCTGCTTGCGCACGGACTCGATCGCGCGATTCACCCCGAGCACTTGGTGATTCCGGGCGATGACTTTTCGCGTGGCGCCCACCTTGCTCTCGTCGAACAGGATGAAGTTCTCGACGATGTCGAGCAGTCGGTCATGGTCGAGCATGCCCTTCAACAGCGTCTCCGCTTCGAGGGTTCCGCTATCTGATTCGTCGAGTCTCTTCCACTCCGCGAAGTGGTCCCACGGGCTCGTGATCGTGCCGTAGCGCGCCCGGTCCCCATTCGAGACCACCAGGAAAGCGTTGTGATGGAACGCATGGGCGATGACGCTCTCGTCCATGTAGTCGGACAGATTCTTGTCGAATCCCTCGCGGACGTTCCTGTAGACTGCCTTCAGTTCGACGAGTACCAGTGGCAGGCCGTTGACGAAGCAGACGAGATCGGCACGGCGGTTGTAGTGCGGTGTGCGGATGCCGGTCAGTTTCAGTTCGCGCACGGCGAGGAAGCGGTTCGAGCCTGGCATATTGTCGAAGTCGATCACCTGGGCGCGACCGGCCTTCGGCTGACCGTCCGGCCCACGGTACTCCACGGGCACGCCCTCGCGGAGCAGTCGGTAGAAGTCGCGGTTATGCTGCAAAGTGGAGCGGCTAACGTCGTACACGGTTAGGTCCCGCAGCGCGTCGTCGATTGCAGAGGCGGGTAGGCCGGGATTCAAACGCCGCAGCGCCGCTCGCAGATCGCGAGTGAGCACGGCTTCCTTCCTATCGGTGCGGCCGAGCGTACCGTCAGCTCCAAAGGTCTCCCTGTCCCGCGCGTAGATGCTGTCCCAGCCTAGCTCTCGCTCCAGATACTCCGCGAACGTAGCCTGAACCAGTCGGTCCTCGCTGTTAACGGACGTTATAGCCACGATCTCGACCTGCCCGTGACACTGCCTCGACCTCTCATCGGGCCACGATGTCCCCGTTCATGAGGCGCGGGAGGAGTAGGTCGCGGGCCTCCGCGAGTCCTCGACTCTGAAGCGCAAGCGTTTTGCACTGTCTCGAGATCGCCCGGATCGCATCGTTGAAATCGCGGAGCAGTCGCGGTGGGGGTCTTGCAACGAGATACTGCTTAAGAACCTCCCAATCGGCGCGAGGCATCTTCGAACCTTCTCGGACTGTCTTCGAGGCTACAGCTATGAAGTGGTCACTCGAGATCGCGCACAGCACCAAGGGCCAGTCGGCCTTGTCAAGGACCCGCAGGACGATTGCGTCCGACGACGCCAAGCCTCCTCGCAGGGCGAAGCCAACTTTGTGGAAGTAAGGTCTGATTTTGCAGAAGAGGATGTCGTCGGCGCGGAAGCGCCACTTCGTACTTGCGACACGGTCGGCAGGCTCCCAGTTCGCCAATGTAAACGAACGACGGGGAATATGTTCCAAGCCGATATGCGCGTCGTCTTCTAGGAAGTCCGCCGGTCGCACGCCTTGCTTCACAACTTGCACCGACTCGCCCAAGGTTCGTGCCTCCCACCCTTCCGGAACGCCTTCGCCGTCGACAATCCCGACGTGCTCGTGTCCGGGAAACCGGAAGTGGACACACCACTCTCGGTACAGCAACCGCGCGGTCTCCTCCAGCAGCGTGATACGCCGCCGGTTGTTCTCGATCAGGTCGTCGTAGCTGGAGAGGATCGAGACGATGGCCTCCTGTTCGCTCGGTCCAGGGGAGAGCACTCTTAGCGTGTGGAGGACGTTTCGGTTGAACCCCGGAACAGCTGCCTTCTCCGACCGGTACTTTCGGAGTGTGTTTCGCAACAGATAGCCGACGAAACGCGGATCGTTCCCTTTGAAGTCGACAACATAAAGAGCGGTGTTTAGGGGCCAGTAGGGCTCCTGTACAAAGAAAACCTCCCCTAGAGTACCGTATCTACCTGTTACTACTCCGGGCGGTTCAGCTTTGGCCACGCTGTGGAAGCCTGTGACGCCCGAGGACGACACGACAGGCACATCGCCGGGGAGCCGCTGCCGCTCCGGAAGGTCGTGACCGCGCTTCAAGGTCATTACCTCCCCGAGGGCCTTGGGTCGCCAACTCACGCGCCCAACTCCTCGAAGTTCCGGGCGATCTTCGCGGCGAGTTTCGTAGCCTTGTCGTTCAAGGAAACCAAGTCGACGTGGATGGCCCGAAGCGCCTCTTCGAAATCGAAGTCGTCATCCTCCTCATCTGGTGGGACGCCGACGTAGCGTCCCGGCGTCAGGCTCCAATCTTGCGCCTTGATGTCGTCTTGGCCCACGAGCTTTACTAGACCCTCAACGTCGCGAAGTTTGGCGTCGGGGAAGCGCTCCTGAAGCCAGTCCGCTTGGCGCACGAGATACCGCGTTCGCCGAAGCGGCTCGTCGGCATCCCCTCGCACATTCTCCAGGATTCTGCGCGACCGATTGATCTCCGTGGTTGGCCAGCGATCGGAGTGTCTTGCACCAAGCTCGTTGTCCGCTATGTCGATCACTCGACGGGCCAGTTTCATAGCCAGATCGATCTGCTTCGTCAGGTCTCGGCAGTGTTCCGCGACGCCGTGTAACCGTGTGCGCGCGGATTGCAGCGAGGCGTTGTCTCGCTCCTTGCCGTTCGGTCGATCGTCCCAGTTGGCGGATTGGGTTCGGACTTCAGATGCCAAGGCGCGGATGTAGTCGTGCGCTCCGCCTGATACGCGAACCAACTCCTTCCACGTGCCGGCGAGGTTGGCGGAGTGGCGGCACTCGGTCGCGAAGGGGGTTAGCAGGTCGATCAGTTTGCGGAGACTCTCCTCGAAGATTGCGAGCGGCTCGGCGGTCGATTCCCCTTCAACGATGGCTCGGGCGAGATAGTCCTCGACCAGCCTTAAGAAGCGCTCCGACTTGCCTCGGTAGAGCCATATGATCGCGGCGATGTTCTGCTGCTGCTCGGGGCTGAAGTCGCAGATCGAGCGGGAGACAGTGCGGTAGATGCCCCGTGCATCGAGCATCAGCACGTGGCCTGCCCGTTCGGGATCCCGTTCTTTGGCGCGGTCGAAGAACCAGAGCTGACAGGGGACCGTTCGGGTGTAGAAGAAGTTACTGCGGATGTCGATCATCACGTCGACGGCGCCGGTCTTTACCAACTTGCGCCGGACCTCGGCCTCGTCGCGGCCCGCGCTGGAAGCCTGGGAGGACATGACGACGCCGGCACGGCCGTTTTCATTCAGATAGCTGTAGAAGTACGAGAGCCACAAGTAGTTGGCGTTGGAGACCTTCTTGTCTTTGTTGACGCCCGGCAGGCCGAACGGCAGGCGCGGTTCGCCCTTGACCTTCTTGGCGTCCACCTCGTCCACGTTGAACGGCGGATTTGCGATCACGAAGTCGCACCTCCCCGCGAGTTCGTGGGGATCCTTGTAGTACGTGATCGCTTCGTTGCCCGCTCGGATGGCCCCTTGCAGGCCGTGCACGGCGAGGTTGATCTGGGCGAGCTTCGCGGTGGTCTCGTTCTTCTCGTGGCCGTAGAACGTCACCCGCTCCATAGTGTCCTCGCCCCTGCGCTCGATAAAGTAGCTCGACTGCACGAACATCCCGCCCGAACCGCAGGCTGGATCAAGCACGACGCCATGGTCCGGCTCGATGGTGTTCACGATGGTCTGGACGATCGAAGGCGGGGTGAAGAACTCGCCGTTGTCGTGGGCCTTCTGCTTCGAAAACTCCGCAAGGAAGTACTCGTACACGCGACCGAAGACGTCGCCGGACGCGGACCGCAGCGCTTCGGAGTCGAAGCACCGCATCATCTCTTCGAGAACATCGTCGTCGAAGCGCTCGTAGTCCTTGGGCAGTTGGCCGGCCAGAGGCGGAAAGCGCTTCTCCACGGCCTCCATGGCGGCAGTTAGCGCAGCCCCGAGTTTGCCGTCCTTGCAGCGTGCGAGCAGAACGTCGTAGCGAGCCCCCTCAGGGAGCATCATGGCTCGGCGCCGGCTAAAGTCGGCCTCGATCAGCGAGCGGCGCGGCATAGTGCCGGCCTCCATTTCCCGCTCAATCTCCTCGCGTGCGGCGTAGTAGCGGTTGGTGGCGTGCCTGAGGAAGATCAACCCCAGGACGGGCATGAAGTACTCGTTGGAGGCTAGGCCCGAGTTGGCCCGCAGTTTGTCGGCGACCTTCCAAAGGGGCGCTTCGAACCGCTCGATACCGACTAGGTGGTCGGCAGTCAGGTTCACTGGAGAATCCCTCGATACTGTACGGAGGGCGGTAGTGTAGCGCCCCATACCGTTTGAGGGGGATCGTCGGGGAAGCAGCCAGGAGCGGACGTGGGGCCACTCTGACTCGGTGACGCCGAGAATGAGTCGAAAGTCACGCAGGCGGATGGAGAGAAGGCGATCCTCGGATCGGTGGCAGGCAGGCTCTACACGTTCGCTAGCTCAGCGACTCCGTCTGGCAACGCCCGATCATGGCAACAACCTAGGTGACGCGGTGGAGGGGCTGCTTATCCGACGCTACGAAGCGGACACCGACCAGCACCTTCCGAGACATTGCCCCACTCAGACACGTGAGCGGTTGAAAGCGTCTCGGGCGCGCGCGATCTGGGCCTTCTCCTCAGGCGACAGTGGCCGCCCGTCGGTACGGACGATGGAGAATCCCCTGCCTGATCCCGTGGGGACGAGCGGCCCGGTTGGCTTCAGGCTCTCACCAGCGCAGAAGTAGGCTTCATGAATCGTCGGATGGTCGTAGTGGTGGTTGCAGATAGTCGACACGTATGGGCCAGTGTTCATGTTTCCTCCTGTAACAGCGCGGAGTCGGCGGGTGTCGCTGGCGTGTCGGCATCTACAGAGACGCAGCCGCCGACTGGGTCAAGTGCATTCGTCACCGAGTGTCCCCTGCGCCGACCTCCGTCAGCCCTCAATGGAGCTACTGTCGCGGTGTCGCCACGGCGACTGCGGACGTCCTGATCACCCTCGGCCGCGGCTAAACTGGTCTATGAAGAGTGACCAGTAGTACTCTGCGGCGCCTTCGTAGGTAAGCGCACTGCGTTCTCCAAATCCAATGTGAGGAAGCCCGTGTGGCTCTAAGTGAAGTGCGAAGCCGTCGTCGACTACCGACATTGATTCGTTGTAGCTGTTGCCATCGCCAAGTCCGGCGTACGAGAGGAAGATTCCTTTCATTCCCCACGATCCCCCGAGGTTGATCCAGATACCGCATCGACTTTCTTCCCGGCCGGCCAAATAGGCGGTGGCCTCAAACCGGTTGGCGTCGACTTGACGGAACGCCGTTTCGGCATGCGCATTTCGGGCAGAAAGTTCGTCAAGCGAGTTCTCAAAATAGCGCGAAATGTATTCGAACCCCCGGGTCAGGAACACATCCCGGTCCCGGTCGGTGAACTCTCTCGGTATCCGCAGGTTGCTTGACCTTGGTGAGGTCACCGCCGGCTTCTCCCGCGTGGCCGCTGTGGGGGACTGAGCGCTTGCCTCGGTTGAGGAACTAGGAGCGGGACCAAGGATCGAGGCCGCCGCTTGACGGACGGCCTGCGCTACCTCTAGCAGCCCATCGTCCAGCGAGGCGTGTTTGCTCACTGGCTTGCCGTCCTCGGGCACGGCGAGGAGTTTTCCGAACGGGGCATCTTGCCAGTCACAGGGGCGCAAGATCACAGGGATGACCCGAGCGTCGCCTTGCTCGTGGCGCTCCATTGCGCGACCCATTTCGGTGTCGTAGCAGTAATCGGAGCTTAGGAAGTCGGCGCTGACCAGGAGCAGAATGATGTTGGCCGCTTCAAGATCCTTGCTGATCTGTTGGTGGAGTTCCTCGCCAGGTCCGATACGACGATCGTGCCAAAGACTGATCACGCCTTGGCGACGAAGGGCGGAGAGGTGTTTCTCGAGTTCAATACGGAACGTCTCGTCAACGTGAGAGTAGGATATGAAGACTCTGGCCATCGATGCTCCTCGTCAACGGGCCGGAACTCGCTAACGAACCAGCTCTGCAAGGGCTGTCATCGTCTTCCGCGAGCGCGGTACCGCCGGTGAAACTAACCTACTCCCCCCGCTGCAACACCGGGTAGAACTGCGTGAACACATTGTCCGTCGCAGCGTGCTCCGCATGGCAGTCGTAGCACCGTTCCTTCGGGAACGCTGACGCCGACTCCCTCAAGCCTCCGGAACGGTCGCGGAAGCTGAGGTAGGCCCAGCTCTCGGGGTAGCGCTCGCTGTCCTTGACCGCGACCTCCATCCCGAGGAAGTCCTTCTCGAAGAAGCCGGCCTGGTTGATGGACTCGCGGGAGCCGGGGCGGAAGACGTCCATGGGGAGCATGGTTCCCTCGGGGAACTCGCCGGTCGCCATGAAGTAGCGGTATGCCTCCGGCTGGATGTAGACGTTGGTGAAGGCGCCGGGGCCTTCGCGCTCGGCGGCGTCTTCGTCGTAGCTCAGGCCGAGCGAGGCGCCGACGAAGACCCAGGTGCGGTAGCCGTCGGGGCGGATGAGGTCGCCGTCGGCGGTGTAGGTGGGGATGGCCATGCCGTCTAGCGACGGCTTGGCGTCCTGCGCGGCCAGGACTAGCGCGGCGACCAGGGTGACCAGGGCTGCTGCGATGGCGATGTTGCGCACGGGGGGATTCTACGCGGCAGGATGGTCGCCGCTTCGCGGCGCGTTCTTTCCGGAAGGCCGGCGGGGACGCCGGCGCACCCAGTGTGTGGCGCCGTCACCCAGTGTGGGGCGCACCCAGTGTTTAGGTCCAGCTCAGGTCGTGCTTCGAGATCGGCAGCGAGCGGATCCGCTTGCCGGTCACCGCGAAGATCGCGTTGCACAACGCCGGCGGGACCGGCGGCAGCGCCGGCTCACCCAAACCGGTGGGCTGGTTGTCGCTCATCACCCAGTGGACTTCCACCGGCGGCGCCTGGTCGATGCGGAGCAGCTTGAAGTTGTGGAAGTTGCTCTCGTTCGTGCGGCCGCCGTCGAAGGTGATCTCCTGGTCGAGCGCCTGGCCGAGGCCGTCGAGGGCCGCGCCCTGGACCTGGTTGACGGCGTTGCTCGGGTTGACGAGCTGCCTTCCGACGTCGCCGGCGACCCAGATCCTGTCGACGCCGAGTTCGCCTTCCTTGCTGACGGTGGCCTGGACGACTTCGGCGAAGTAGCCACGGTGGCTGAAGTGGAACGCGACGCCCTGGGCGGTGCCCTCGGGCAGGTCGGCCTTGCCCCAACCCGACTTGTCGCGCACCAGCTCGAGCACGGCCTTCATCCTCCCGGGGTCGAACGCGGTCCTGGTCCCGGCCGGAACCGAGTCGAGCAGGTCGAGCCGGAACTGGAGCGGGTCCTTCCCGGCCTCCGCCGCGAGCTCGTCGATGAACGACTGGACGACGAACGAGATCGCGTTGCTGGTGGGAGCGCGCAGCGCTCCCGTCGGGATGCCGAGGGGCATCTTCGACGCCTGGAGGGCGAAGTTCGGCACGAAGCCCTGCGGGAACTCGTTCGGCATCATTTCGGCGCTCGGGGCGAACCGCCGACCCTCGCCGAAGCTGACGAAGTGGTCGCGCCACGCTGTCAGTTTGCCGGCCTCGTCGAGACCGCCCTGCAGATAGTGGTAGCCGCCGGGGCGGAAGTAGTCGAAACGCGTGTCGTCCTCGCGGTTCCACACCAGCTTGACCGGAACTCCCGCCTGCCGCGCGATCAGCGCCGCCTCGAGCATGTAGTCCCAGTACAAGCGCCTCCCGAAGCCCCCTCCCATCCGGGTCAGGTGGATCGTGATCTGGTCCTCGGGAATGCTCAGTGCCTTGGCCAGGTCTCCGCGCGCGAACTGTGGAGTCTGGATCGGCGCCCACATCTCAAGCCCGCCATCGTGGAAGTGTGCGGTCGTGTTCTGCGGCTCGAGCGGCGCGTGGGCGAGGAAGGGGTACTGGTAGGCGGCCGCGAGCGTCTTTGCCGCCGAGGCCAGGGCGCCGGCCGCGTCGCCGTCGTTCCTGAGATCCTGTTCCGGCGCCTGCTTCGACAGCTCCTCGGCCTGCCGGTCGAAGGCCGCGGTGCTCTGGGTCGCGGTCGACCCCTCCTCCCAGGTGACCTCCAGCTTGCTGCGGGCCTCGTTGATCAGCCACCAGGAGTCGCCGACGATGGCGATGCCGTTGGGCAGCCCGACCTGGAACATCGAGGGCGCGGCGCTTCCGGCCTGAGCGGTCGAGTCGACGACGAAGGCGTCGGTGACACCGGGCGACGCCTTGACCGCGTCGAGATTGGCGCTCTTCACCTTGCCGCCGTGGACCCGGCACTTCTCGAACACGGCGTACTTCATGCCGGGCACGGTGACGTCGATGCCGAAGAGCGGCTCGCCGGTGACGATCTGCGGGTTGTCGACGCCGGGGATCTCCTGCCCGATGATCTTGAAGTCCTTGGGGTCCTTGAGCGGGACGGTCCGGGGATTGGGAGGCTCGATCTCCGCTGCGGCGGTCGCCAGCTCGCCGTAGGTGAGCGACTTCTTCTTGAAGTGGACGACGCCGGCCTCGGTCGTGCAGTTCTCCGGCTTCGTCTTCCACTGCTGGGCCGCGGCCGCGACGAGCATGGCGCGGGCGGCGGCGCCCACGCGGCGCATCGACTGGTAGTGCATTGGCGTCGCCATGCTGCCGCCAGCCATCTGGCCGCGGTACTTCGTCGAATCGAAGTCCGCCTGCTCGACGCGCACCTGGCTCCACGGGATGTCGAGCTCCTCGGCGATGAGCATCGGCAGCATCGTCTTGACGCCCTGACCGATCTCGGGGTTCTGGGCCATGATCGTCGCGATGCCGTCCGGCGTCAGGCGGATAAAGGCGTTGAGGGTCGTCCCGGCGCCGGCGGTGGCGGCGGCGGCGCCGCGCGCGCCGTCCAGCGGGAAGCGGGCTCCGAGGAGCATGCCGCCGCCGGCGAGGGCGGTGACGTGAAGGAAGCCGCGCCGGGAGAGGTTGCCTGTCTTGTCCACGGCGTTCATGCCTCACTCCCTCCCGCGCCCGTGGCCGTTTCGTGACTGGTGGCCGATGGAGCCTGCGCGATGTCCGCGGCGCGATGGATGGCCGTCCGGATGCGGCTGTAGGTCGCGCAGCGGCAGATGTTCCCGCTCATCGCCTCGTCGATGTCGCCGTCGGTCGGCGCCGGGTTGCTCGCGAGGAGCGCCGAAGCCGACATGATCTGGCCGGCCTGGCAGTAGCCACACTGGGGTACGTCGATTTCCTGCCAGGCGAGCTGCACCGGGTGGGCGCCGTCCTCCGACAGGCCCTCGATCGTCGTGATCTCCTTGCCCTCGGCGCGCGAGACCGGCATGCGGCAACTGCGCTCCGGCTCGCCGTCGACGTGCACGGTGCAGGCCCCGCAGAAGGACCGGCCGCAGCCGAACTTGGTGCCCTTGAGGTCGAGTTCGTCGCGGAGTACCCAGAGCAGGGGCATCTCCGGCGGCGCGTCGACCGTCGTCGACTTGCCGTTCAGGGTGAAGGCGATCGCCATGTTCGTTCTCCTCGAGGGCCGTTGCGGGGCGGCGACTTACTGGCTGGTCATACAGTGAATGAAACGCGGGGTGAGGTCAAGGGGTCGCCCCCGATGCAGCGCTCAGTCCTGAAGTGCCTCCAGCTTCTCCCTGAGGGACCGGCAGAGGCTGGAACCGTCGTCGCCCGTCTCGAAGACGTAGCGATCGGGCCGAATCAACACGCTGGACGCGTTGTTCCGGCCAAGCCAGCGGGTGAGTTCGCCGTTCGCGTCGGACAGGTCGCGGCCGAGCTGGAGGACGATGCCGCCGAGAACCTCCCTGAACCAGTCCATGTCGGCGCCGGCGGTCGGGGAGCTCACGACGAGTGAGAACTCCGGACCCAGCAGGTCGTCGAGCCAGGTTTCGCCGCCGGCGGTCGTCACGCGGGGCCTGATCATGCGTCCCCCGGAGGCTTCCGACCCTCCGATCAGCCCCTGTTGATAGGGCTGCCGGTTCGTCATGCGCCGCATCAGGGAGAAGCCGGTCTTTCTCTTCCTGCGGCCGCGGAAGAAGGAGTAGTTGCGGTTCAGAATGGCGAGCGGGCTCGAGGCGCTGATCATCCTGCCCCGCTCCGACGCGCCCTCGATCAGGCGCGCGCAGTGGTCCCAGCACTCTTCCTGGTAGGTGTCCAGAAGCGCCGGCCCGGCGAGCCCCCGAAACAGGAGTTCGAACTTGAAGGCCAGGTTCAGGGCGTCGCGGATGCCCATGTTGAGGCCCTGGCCGGAGAAGGGCGGCGACTGATGGGCGGCATCTCCGGCCAGCAACAGTCGACCGGCGCGCCACGCCTTCGGCATCGAGCCATGGAAGAGGAAGGGCTGAGTACGGACGATCTCGCACGAAGACGGGTCGAAGTACTCGGAGATCGCCTCGAGGGCGTCTTCGGCGGTGAAGTTCCGGGCGCGCGCTTCGCCGGCTTCGAAGTCGAAACGGACGTGCTTGTGGTGCCCCTTGAAGTACACGACGGAACGGTTGGGCCGGCACCTGATCTCGGAGCCGTCCGGAAGGGAATCGAAGAGCTTCTGGTCGTGGACGACGAGGTCGACGACGATCCACTGGCGCCGGTAGCCGAAATCGACTCGCTCCGCCCCGATCGCGGAGCGGCAGAAGCTGCCGCCGCCGTCAGCTCCGACGGCGTAGCGTCCGGTGAACTCATGGCGCTCGCCCGTGTCGCGGTGCGTCGCGACCACCTTCGCGGCTTCGCCCGAACCGTCGACCGCGCGCACGTCGTAGCCGAGGAACGCGTCGACTCCGGCGCCCTTCGGGAAGTCGTCGCGGAGCAGGCGCTCGAGCGCGGGCTGGTGGAACACCATGCCGCCCATCGGGAAGCCGAACCGCTTCCGGGCCCGCAGGAAATCGAGCGTCATGAGCGGCCGGCGTTTCGCGTCGACGAACTCGTTTCGCGCGTAGGGCGAGGCGTCTTCGGGGATCAGCCTCTGGAGGATCCCCATGGACGTGTAGATGCGGCAGCTCTCCGGATCGAGGACCATCGCCCGGGGCGTGGGGTAGACCTCCGGCTCGCGGTCGAAGATCGCGACCGAGCGGCCGCGCGCCCGAAGCAGGTTGGCCAGCGTGGCGCCCGTCGGTCCGCAGCCGATGATCAGTACGTCGTACTTCCTGTTCTCGCTCACGACGCGGCGCCAGCAGCCCGAAACCGGGGCAGGCTAGCAGACAGAAAACGGGGCCGGCGCGCGAGAGCCGGTAGGCTTCGCCCGCGCGGGACGAGATGAGCAGCTTCCAGCAGGTCGCCGATTTCCGGGACGAGTGCGACTGCCTCGCCGAGGTCCTGGAGCCCCTGGCGGACGCGGACTTCGAGCGGGCCACCCTGTTCAAGGGGTGGACGCTCCACGACGTCGTCGCGCATCTCCACATCTTCAACTACGCCGCCGACGCCTCGTACCACGACCAGTCCGCCTTCGACGGCTTCAGGCAGTTCATGGCCGAGCGTCGCGGCCGGCTCAACCTGCGCGAGCTGACCGACGAGTGGTTCGAGGGCAAGCGCAACCGCGCCGTCTACGACGTCTGGCGCGAGTACTACCCGCGGATGTGCGACCGGCTGGAGGGGCTCGATCCGAGGAAGCGCGTGGAGTGGTTCGGCCCGCCGATGAGCGTGCGCAGCTCGGTCACCGCCAGGCAGATGGAGACCTGGGCCCACGGCCAGGAGGTCTTCGACGTGCTCGGACTCGACCGCGACGAGTCGGACAGGATCAGGAACATCGCCTTCCTCGGGTTCAACACCTTCGGCTGGACCTACGCGGTGCGTGGTCTCGAAGTGCCGGGCGTCGTTCCGGCGCTCGAGCTGACGGCGCCTTCCGGCGAGGTCTGGACCTGGAACGAGCATGAGACGACCAACCGGATCAGCGGCGCCGCGGTCGAGTTCGCCCAGGTAGTCACCCAGGTTCGCAACATCGCCGATACCTCGCTGGAGGTCGTGGGGGCCGTCGCCACCGAGTGGATGGGGATGGCGCAGTGCTTCGCCGGCGGGCCGGAAGAGCCGCCCGCGCCGGGCACGCGGCACAAGGCGGGGCTCAAGGGGGTCGCTGGGAAGTTCTCGGACGACTTCTTCGCCGAGGGGAGACAGCAGCCGAAGATGCAGTACCGGCCGGCCTTGGACGACGCCTTCGACTGATCTGCATCCCGGCGCGTCAGGGTGCAGCCGGCGGACAATCGCCGCCGTTCGCGGTAAACTGCGCGGCCTGCCGCTACCGCTGGGAGGTCGTCTAACGGTAGGACATGCGGCTCTGGACCGTAGAATCGGGGTTCGAATCCCTGCCTCCCAGCCAGCCGCGCGAGGCTCGGCTCGGCGTCTGGTAGCGAGCCGCGCTCGGTGCGTGCGTCTTCGGAACCGCCCTCGGAGGGATCGCTAATGCAAGCCAGGCTTGAAGCTCGGGAAGAACTGGCTTCCCGGGTCGGCGTCCCCATGGGCGCGATTAAGGCATTCTGCGGCCGGTGGCACGTGAAGGAACTCGCCTTGTTCGGCTCCGTGTTGCGGGACGACTTCGGGCCTGACAGCGACATCGACGTGCTGATCCGTTTCAAGGCCGAGCGTGCGCCCGGGCTCGCGGAAACCGCCGGCATGGAGAGGGAGTTGACCGAGCTTCTCGCGCGCAGGGTCGATCTGATCAACCGCGCCGTTGTCGAGGACAGCCGAAACTACATTCGTCGGAAGGCGATCCTGGAATCGGCGCGGGTGGTCTAGGCTCTCCCGAAAGGCCGCCTTCGTGCAGCGCAAAGCGACCGTTCGCATCGCTCGCGTGCTGCACGCTCGAATGGACGTGCCTCGCCGCTACCGCAGGCTCACGTAGTCAAGCGAATCGCTACACGCCCTCGACGATCACGACATCCGTGTTGGTCGACTGGCTGAGCTTCTCTCTCAGGTCGGCGAAGTCGGCCCCTTCCTGCCATCTCCTGGCCTGTTCGACGCTGTCGAACTCGACGATGACGAGACGGTCGGGCTTCCAGTCGCCCCGGATGGCCTCGGCGGCGCCGCCGCGCACCAGGTAGCGGCCGCCGTGGGCCTCGACGACCGCCGGCACCTGCTCCAGGGCGCGGTTGTAGGCGTCTTCGTCTTTCACTTGAACACTGATGATCGCGTATCCAGCCATTGTTGGGGCCCTCCTGGCCGTAGGTTGAGTGTCAGGGTAGCGCGAAAACGAACAGGTTGTTGCCTGAGCTGGGACGCAGCTCCGGCGTGAGTCCGGACAGAAGGGCCGCCGACCGGTTGCCCGTGCTGGCCGCGACGTACTGGCGTCCGTCGACGGCGTAGGTGATCGGGAAGCCGGTCACGGGCGAGCCGAGATTGATCTCCCAGAGGCTCTCGCCGGTCTCATCGTCCAGGGCCCGGAACCGGCCGTTGCCGTCGCCGATGAAGACCAGGCCGCCGCCGGTCACGAACAGGGACATCAGGCCCGCGCGCTGCTCGTAGGTCCAGAGCGACTTGCCGGTCTCGGCGGACACGGCGTGGACGGATCCGCTCAGGTCGGTGCCGGGCGCGATCTGGTGCTCGGCGTCCAGGGCGTAGATCTGGAGCCGGCCGGAGCGGGTCGCCGTCATCCGGGCGCAGGAGTTGCGCATCGGCACGTACATCGCGTTCGTCAGCGGACTGTAGGCGCCCGCCTGCCAGTCCTTGCCGCCGATGTACGTGGGGCAGACGTAGGCCTCCTGGCCAAGTTCCCGGAACACGACTTCCGAGTTCTCGGTGACCGCGCCGGTGGCGCCGTCGATCGTGCTGATCACGTTCTGGCGGATCGTCGGCCGCGCCCAGAGGAACTCGCCGGTCTCGCGGTCGAGGGTGTACACGACGCCCGTCTTGCCGGGAATCCCGGTCATCACCTTGCGCGTCTCGCCGGGTTCGAGGCGGGGGTTGATCCAGTCGACTTCGTCGGCGTCGGGGGCGACGGCGGTATCGACGAGCATGCGCTCGAAGGGATGGTCGAGGTCCCAGTGGTCGTTCAGATGCTGGTAGTGCCAGGCGATCTCGCCTGTGTTCGCGTCGAGCGCGAGCGTGGAGTTGTGGTACAGGTGCCTGAGATCCCTGCCGCCGAGCAGGAACTTCGGCGCCGGGGACGTCACCGAGGTGCCGATGTAGATCAGCTCCAGCCCGGGGTCGTAGCTCGGCACCATCCAGGTACCGACGTGGGTGCGGTCCTCGAACGGCGTGTCGCCCCAGGTCTCGTCGCCCGGCTCGCCGGGAGCGGGAACCGTGCGGCGCCGCCAGAGCTCGGCCCCGGTCTCCGCGTCGTGAGCGACGATGACGCAGGAGCCGGGCCCGCCGCGGGGCAGGCAGCTTCGGCCCGAGATCACCTTGCCGTCGGCGATGATCGGGCCGGAGCTGTGCATTGCCGGCTGCGTCTTGTAGTCGAGGATCATCGTCTCCCAGACCAGCTCGCCCGTCACGGCATCGAGCGCGAAGACGAAGTTGTCGACGCTGGTGTCGATGATCAGGCCGCCGTGGATCGCGATGTTGCGGTTGTTCGCCGCGAGGCCTCCGACCTGCTGGAGGATGTTCTCCGGGTGCTCGCGCCGGTACTCCCAGATGAGGTCACCGGACACCGCGTCGATGGCCTGGATGACGTCGATGGGGTTCGGCATGTACATCACGCCGTCGTAGGCGAGCGGCGTCCCCTGCTGGCGGCCTTCGCTGAGGCCGCGGGCCCAGACGAGCCGCAGCTTGCCGACGTTCTCGGGCGTGACCTGGTCCAGCGGGCTGTAGCCCCAGCCGTCGAGCGTCCGGCGCCACATCAGCCAGTCGTCGTCGCTCGGGTTCTGGAGCATGGCGTCCGTGACCGGGACGATGTCGCCGCGTTCCGGTTCGGGCGCCGATTGTGCTTCGGCGACCCGAACGCTCGGGGCAGCTACGAGAATGGCGGCGAGGAACGCCAGCCGGCGGAAGAGATCGCGCTGAGTCACAGAAGCAGGGACTCTAGCGGAGTTGGGCGCTAGCGAGGTGCCGAGAGCCGGACTTCCGCCTCGGTCTCCTCTTCGCCGCGGAGCAGGCTTACCGTGACCGTGTCGCCAGGCTGCTGCCGCTCGAGCACCGCGCGGATGTCGGGGACCGACCGGACCGGTTCGCCCTCGATCGCGGTGATGACGTCGCCGAGCAGGATGTTCCCGCGCCCGGTCTGGCGCACGCCGCGCAGCCCGGCGCGGTCAGCGCCCGAGTTTCGGGCAACCTCCCAGACGACTACGCCGTTGACGGCCGGCCGGACGCGTGTGCCTTCGACGAGGGTGACTCCCAGTTGCGGACGGTTGACCCTGCCGTGGGCGATCAGCTCCGGTACCACCCAGTTCACCGTGTCGACCGGAATCGCGAAGCCGATGCCGGCCCAGGCGCCGCCGGACGAGACGATCTGCGTGTTCACGCCGATCAGCCGGCCGCTCGAGTCGAGCAGCGGACCGCCGGAGTTGCCCGGGTTGATCGCGGCATCGGTCTGGATGACGCCTTCCAGCTCGCGTCCGCTGATCGACTGCACTTCACGGTCGAGGGCGCTGATCACGCCGGTGGTCAGGGTGTAGTCGAGCCCGAAGGGGTTGCCGATCGCAAGCACCGACTGGCCGACCTGGAGGTCGGCCGAAGACCCGACGGGGATCGGCCGCAGCTTCTCCGGGGGTGCTTCGATCCGGAGCACGGCGAGGTCCATGTCCGGGTCGCTGCCTACCGGAGAGGCCGGCCAGGTGCTCTGGTCGTAGAGCGTGACCTCGGCGGCCTGGGCGTTCCGAATCACGTGGAAGTTGGTGACGATGTGGCCCTTGTCGTCCCACAGGAAGCCGCTGCCGGTACCGTCCTGAACGCGGTCGAAGCGACGTCCGAGAAAGCTGACCCGCTGCTCGCTCTGTGTCGTGATGTAGACGACCGACGGCTGCGTCTCGCGGAACAGGTTGACCGTTGCGCGCTCTTCTGGGAGTAGCCCGGAACTCGGCGTCACCGGCCGGGGTTCGCCCTGGCCCTCCGCCTGGAGCACGTTGCCCTGCCACCGCGAGCCCAGCAGGAAGGCAAGCCCGGCGAGCACGAGCAGACCCGCCGTGGCGGCGATCCGCGGCCGTTCGGTTGGGCCGTTGATAGGTGCGCGGGGCATCGGCCAAACCTAACAGGCGGCGAGTGGGGGTTGTTCCGCAGCAGGGCGGAGCCGACCTGACGGCCGGCGCACCCGGTGTGGGTCGCTGGGAGCTAGACTGGCCGCATGATCCTCACAGACAAGACAGTGTCCAGAGCGGAGTTCGAGACCGGTACGGGCTGGGCCCTCAAGCCCGAGGGCGCGTGCAAGGGCTCAGCGTGCGTGCCCCTCTTCGACCGTGCCCCGGCGTCGTCGAGCCAGGTGGACGCGGTTGCCGTTGCCGAGTCCATCGGTCTCCCCGTCGTTCACGACGAGGAGCAACGTGTGTGGGCCGTGGGCCCAGAGTCGATCGGCTCACGAGCCCTGGTGTCGGCCGAGGACGCCGACTTCGAGCTGCCCGATCTGGACGGGAAGCCGTTCCGGCTCTCGAGCCTGCGCGGGCAGAAGGTCGTCGTCTACGCCTGGGCGCCCTACTGAGGATGCTCGGCCCACCTGCCCGGGTGGCAGGCGTTGCGCGACGAGCTTCATCCTCAGGGCTTCGAACTGGTCACGGTCGGTCTCGACACGCTGGGGGCTGAAGGCTGCCGCCGGTTCATCGAGGCCGCTGAGCCGAAGCACCCCTCCCTTGTCGACCGGCATCACCTGCTGGCCCGGCTCTTCGGCGTGATCAACATCCCCAGCTCGGTCTGGATCGACGAGTCGGGCACGATCGTCCGGCCGGCGGAGGCGGCGCCGGCACCGCCCAGCGACGGGATGCCCAGGCTCGGCTCAGGCTCCGGGATTCCGGGGCGCTTCGGCGAGATGCTGGAGGAGGCGGCGAAGATCCCGGTCGACACCGACGCCTACCACCGGGCGCTGCGCGATTGGGTGGAGAAGGGCACGGCGAGTCGATTCGCGCTTTCGCCGGAAGAAGTCGTTGAACGGTCGAGGCCGCGCGACGCGGACGTGTCCCTCGGGCACGCCCACTTCGAACTCGCCTCGCACCTGGAGCTCGAGGGTCACCACGAGGCGGCGATCCGCCACTTCCGCGAGGCGCACCGCCTGGTCCCCGACAGTTGGTCCTTCCGCCGCCAGGCCTGGTCGCTCGAAGGTGGCGCCGAGGGTTCGTTCGCGCGCTTCTGGCAGGGCCCGAGCGAAGAGGATCCCGAGGCATGGCCCTACGAAGGCGACTGGCTCAGCGACATTCGCGAGGAGGGCCCGGAGAACTACTCCGAGCGCTTCGAGCCCTGACGTCGTTCGACCCTGAACTCACGGCGGCTCTGGAGCGCCGCCGCCGACAGTGGCGTGATCTCGATGGCACCGCCCGCCTCTGGTCCGGCGACGGCTCGTTGTGGACCGACTCGGGCGAGGAGGAGTGGCTCGGCTGGCTTGATGTCGAACGCCTGAGTCGCCTGACGTTCGTCGACGTCGACGGCAGGCGTGTCGACACGGAGGCCGGGAAGCTCGCCGAGCATCTCGCCGGGCCACCGTTCGAGCGTTGCCTGCTGCTCGGCATGGGCGGCTCGGCGCTGGGCGCGGATCTGCTGTGGCGGGCGCTGCCGGGGCGGGTCGATGCCGAGTTCATCGTCCTCGACACGACGGACCCTCGCGAGATCGCCAGGGCGCTGGACGGAGTCGATCCGTCGGCGCTGCGGGTCATCGCGGCGTCGAAGTCGGGCGGCACGCTCGAAACCCGGCTGGCGTTCGAGTTGATGCTCCACCGGTTGGGCGAAGCCGTGCCGCAGGCCGCCCTGGCGATCACCGACCAGGGTTCGGCGCTGGCGGCACGCGCCCAATCCGCCGGCGTCCCGGTCGTCTTCGGACACCCGGACATCGGCGGCCGGTACTCCGTGCTCTCCGCGTTCGGCCTGACTCCGGCCGCGGTCGCCGGGATCGATCCGGAGCCGCTGCTGGCGAGCGCCCGCGCGATGGCCGACGCTTGCCGCGTGGACGGAGAGGAGCAAGCGACGAATCCGGGTGTCGAACTGGGCCTGCTGCTCGCCGCGGCGCACGACTGCGGCCGCGACAAGCTCTACCTGCATGCGCCGGACGGATCCGCAGAGATCGTCGCCTGGGTCGAGCAACTGATTGCCGAGTCCCTCGGCAAGGGCGACGTGCTGCTGCTGCCGGTCGCGGCGGCGGGCTTGCCGGCGGACCCTGCGCCTGACCGCCTCGACATCGAACTCGATCCCGCCGACCTCGGCGGCGAGCTCTTCCGCTGGCAGTTCGCCACGGCGGTGGCCGGCGCACTGCTGGGCGTCAACCCCTTCGACCAGCCGGACGTGGAATCGTCCAAGGTCGTCACGCGGCGTTACGTCGAGCGGATGAAGGCCGGCGATGCTCAGGTGCCTGTCGGCGTCGTCCGGCTAAGCGAGGTCAGCGAGCTCGGGCTGGCCCAGCTCCTGGGCACCCACCTCGCGACGTTTCCGGACCGCGGCTACGCTGTCGTCTCGGCCTACCTGGACCGCAGTCACCGCAACCGCGAGCTGCTCGATGCCCTGCGTCGTGGCCTCGCCCAGCGTATCGGCGGCGCGTCCGTGCTCGGTTTCGGGCCGAGCTTCCTGCACTCGACCGGGCAGGCCCACAAAGGCGGCCCGAATCGCGGTCTGTTCCTGCAGCTCACCGCCGATCCGCCGGCTGACGACATCCTGGTGCCGGGCCAGGACCTGACTTTCGGCCAGGTCCAGCTCGCACAGGCATGGGGCGACTGCGAGGTGCTGGTCGAACGGGACCGCCGGATCCTCGCTGTCCATATCGACGGTGACGTCGAAGCCAGCCTGCGCCGCTTGATCGATGCTGTGGCCTAGGAGTCCCCGCCGCTACCGGTGCAACACTCCGATACGTGTAGCTTTCGTGTTATTCATGTAGTAGTGGCACTCAACATCAGAAACGCGGAAACAGAGCGGCTGGCCGGCGAGTTGGCGCGGCTGACCGGACAGACCAAGACGCAAGCGGTCACCGAGGCGTTGCGGAACCACCTGGAACGGTGCCGGCGCGAACAGTCCGGCCGGACCCTGGCAGGCGAACTCAGCGAGATCGGACGCCGGTGCGCGAAGCTGCCAGTGCGCGACCAGCGGTCCGCGGATGAGATCCTCGGGTACGACGAGGACGGCCTTCCTCGCTGATGGTCCTCGATACCTCGGCAATACTCGCGATCCTGCAGGATGAGCCGGAACGTGGCTCCTTCGCCGAGAAGATCGCGGCGGCGGCCGTGTGCCGGATCTCGGCGGCAAGCTTTGTGGAGGCCTCGATGGTCCTCGAGTCGCGTCACGGAGCGGAAGGTGTTCGACTGCTCGACCTACTGATCGAGTCGGCCGGCGTCGACGTGGTGCCGCTTGATTTGGCTCAAGCCAGGATCGCGCGTCAGGCCTTTGCCGACTTCGGGAAGGGGCGCCACCCGGCCGGACTCAAATACGGGGACTGCTTCGTCCACGCGCTTGCCCGCCAGCTCGGCGAACCGCTGCTATGCAAGGGCGAGGACTTCTCGCTGACGGATCTCGCGTTGGTCCCGTAGATCGAGGAACCGGCGACGCCAGGTTGGCGGCCCCTAGCGGCGCCGGCCACGCCCACCAGCCGGCTTGCCCATCAGCTCGTCGAGCCCGACGTTGAACTCGGCCACGATGCGGATCAGGACGTCCAGGCTGACGCGGAGCTCGTCCCGCTCGATACGTGAGAGATCCGAGGCCGGAATCCCGACACGCTCGGCCAGGGCCGGCTGCGTCAGCTTGTTCTTCCGCCGCAGGCGCCGGATCCGGTGGCCCATGAGCTGGACCTGCTGGACTGTGGCTTCCTGGCTCATCGTTGCTCGATCCTAGAACCCGAGAATTGTAGCGGCGGGGGTGGTCCCGGCCGGGATCAGATCGAGGTCCTGAGGTTCTCGTTGGCCGCGATCTGCGCGCCGCGTGCCTTGTAGCGCTCCCGGCGCTCCTTGCTGAAGCTGTCGACTTCGTCCTTCGGCACGCCGTAGGCGACTCCGCGGTCAACGCCCGGGCGGGCGCGAACGCGCTTCAGCCAGTCCACTACGCCCGGTTGGGTCGTGATGTCGACCTTGGCCCACTTGTACGCCCGGATCCAGGGGAACACGGAGATATCGGCAACCGTGAAGTCGTCGCCGCAGATGTAGGGGTGCTTCTCGAACCGGCGGCCGAGAATCGCCACCAGCCGAAGCGACTCCCTGCCGAATCGTTCCAGCGGATGCGCCTTGGCGTCCTCGGGCACATCGATGTAGCGCGTGTAGCTCAGCTTGTTGCCGAACGCCGGGCCGAGATTGGCGGCCTGCCAGTAGAGCCACGGAAGCACGTCCCAGCGTCGCTCGTCCGTCGGGTAGAGCGGGGTCGGGTACTTCTCCCCGAGGTACTGCAGGATCGCGCAACTCTCCATGACGGCGCGACCGTCGTCCACCAGGGCCGGCATCTTCTGGTTCGGATTGATGGCGGTGAACTCGGGCGTGAACTGATCGCCGGCCGAGAGATCGACCATGTGGACGCGCGTCTCGGGCAGTTCGACTCCCGCCTCCCGCAGCTCCTCGAGCATGATCGAGATCTTCCACCCGTTGGGCGTCGCGCTGAAGTAGACGTCAAGGGCCATTGGACGGCGCCTCCCCGAGACCGGCCAGGACGGCGTCGATGCCTTCGCCTCTCAGGCCCTGCTTCATCGCCGAGAACGTGTTCGCGTCGAACTCGGCCAGTTGCGCCGCCCGCTCGAGGGCGACAGCGCGCAGCTCGTCGGCCGGTGCGACCTCGTCGACGAAGCCTGCATCCCGCGCGCCCTCGGGGTCGTACATCTTCGCGGTCAGCGCGGCCTGCGTCAGGGCGCGCTTGGAGAGCCGCTCCTTCGCCAGCAACCAGGCGAACGGCGGCAGCGTTCTGCCGATCGCGACCTCGTTCAGGCCCAACCGGAGTTCACCGTCCGCAGCCAGACGATGATCGCCGGTGAGCACGCAGAGCGCGCCGAGCGCGATGGCGTGTCCGCTGGCCGCGACCACCAGGGGCTGCGGCCATCCGTACAGGCGCATCATCAGGCGCGCTCCGGCGAGGCCCATGGCGCGGGCCTCCGCCGGGCCACCATCGCGAAACACGTTGAGGTCGAACCCGCCCGAGAACACGCCGGGCCTGCCGGTCAGGACGACAGCCTTCGCCTCGTCCGCGGCACGGTCGAGCCCGGCATTCACCGCGCCGATCATGGGCGGTCCGAAGACGTTGGCCTTGCCGTCGTTCATCGTGACCAGAGCCACGTCGCCGACCTGTTCGTAGGTGGTGGGTTCAGTCATCAATCAGCTCCTTCATCGCTCCCTCAGTTTGTCACCCGATCTCGCGGATCTTCTACGGTCCGAGTTCGATCACCAGTTCATTCATCGCTCGCCGGTGCCAGGCTTCGGTGTAAGCCTCATGGAGTCGATCGCGAAGTCTGTGGCCGATGTCCGCCAGAAGGCGTTCCAGCGACACGAGGCGGTCGCGATACCCCAGAAGGACCCCGCAGCGGAGGCTCGCCTTGTCGGGCCCGGCGAGCAGCCAGGTGTCGTCCTCGCGGTCCATCGCGTGGGCCCAGAGAGACTCCTCGCCACGATCCAGGGTGGGTCCCTGGCGGAGGAGCAACTGGGCCAATTGTCGGTCGCTGACGCTGTGGACGGCGCTCAGCGCCTGGCGCAGTCGGGTTTCGTCTACTTCCGTGCGCCGTTCACGGTTCTGCTTCCCGCCTTGGGTCTCGACCACGCAGTCTTCCGTCGTCTCCAGGCGGTAGCCGCCGGTCAACGCGCGCCACGTATCCGTGCGGTGGCACTCGAAGATGACGTTCGTGTCCACCAGAACGGGACCGGAGTGAGGAGGCATCGCGAATCACAGTTCGACGGGACGCTTGAGACCATGCTCGGCGAACAGGTCGCCGACACCTTCGACTGGACATTCGAGCAAAGAGGCGGTGCGGCGAAGCGAGATGAGGCCCTTGTCGACGGCGCGGGCCATGACTTCGGCAAAGCGCCTCGAGAACCTGGGCGGAGGCTTCTCCGCGTGACTGGCGCCGTCCCTCATCTCGACGCTCGGGCGGCCGTTGTTCCTGAGCGCGGTCTCGGGTAGCGACTCGCCGGCACCCTTGCTGAGTTCCTTGAGCGCGACCAGACGCCAACGAAGGGCGGACGAGGTGACGAGTAGTTCATCCGCTACGCGGTTCAGCCTCACGACGAGGGCCGACTCATCGAGTCCGGACCAGGGGCCATGCCGCCTGATGATGTCCGCCGGCATCAGCAGGGCGCCGGCAAAGTTGTTCGCCAGGTGCTCTGCCCGACTGCCTCCGGTAGTCGTTGCCCGTTCCGAATGGGCTGGCGGCATGGCCCGCCAGGTGAGGAGATGGAACAACTCGTGCGCGAGGTCGAAGTGGCGCCGGCCGGCGACTTCTCCGCGTGCGATGAGCGCGACGTCGAGTTCCGGGAGACGGCAGGCTGCGCCGGAGATTCCCGGCTCGACATCCACCATCAGGACCAGGATCCCGAGTTCCTCTTCCATGACCCGGGCGAGGCCCCGCGCGGGCGTTGGACCCATCTCGAACTCGGCCGCGAAGCGCTCCCCGGCCTCCATTGCGGCTTCGTAGCTCGAGCTGAGTCGTAGCGGCAGCGAGCGGCGCAGGAGTGGAGAGGCCACGCCAATCTGAGGCGCCAGGTGGCGATAGGCGGCAATCCAGCGGCCGGCGCGCTGTTCGTACTCGCGGAGTGCCTCCTCAGGAAGTCCCGAGTGGCGCCAGGAGAACTTCCCTTCGCCGACAAGCAGGAAGGGGTCGGTGAAGTAGTCCAGCGAGACGGGAAACCTCTCCACGACCAGCAGCAGTTCGTCAGCCGTCAGACGGCGCGTGCCGTTCTCGATGGTTGAGACCGTTTGGCGGTCCTTGAAGCCGAACACGCGGGCGAGGTCTTCCTGCGTGAGTTGGTGCTGCTCCCGCAGCGCCTTGATGCGTTTGCCGATCGGTGACATGGGCATGGTGTCGGCTGGCTCCTTGCTAGGTCGGAGTTGGACGGAGCAAGGATAGATCTTGCGGAGTACAACTTGCAAGAACAAGTTGCGACGGTATTGTCGCGGCGACCGGAGATTGTCGCTTATCCGCCTGCAGACGTGAGATTTACGACAATCTCAGCCGATCGTCGGTGTTTGGCGGTGTCTTGGGAGTGCCGGCGACCGCCCCAGAACCTGGAGGGATGCGAAGAACCTTAGATGGTCCTCGCGGCGATCCACGCGCCCGCGACGAAGGTGGCCAGCACGCTGCCCAGGTTGCACAGGACCACGACGAGGAGGATGCGGGTGAGGCGGTTGCTCCAGAAGCCGCGAACGGAGCCCAGGCTGTCGGCCAGGTTCTCCAGATCGGCAACCAGGGGCTTGCGGAACAGTGCCTGGACGAGGCCCGCGACCCAGCCGGCGGCCATCAGGGGGTTCAGGCTGGTCAGGGGCGCGGCGGCGAACGCGGTCAGGATCGTGATCGGGTGGGCGAGGGCGATGGCGGCGCCGAGGGCGGCCAGGCCACCGTTCAGCCCGACCCAGATGTACACCGATTCGACGGTGCGTTCCCGATCGCCCCAGACGAGACCATAGGCGAAGAGGGCGACGATGAGGATCGGCACCAGCCAGGCGACGACGCGTGGCCACACCGGCGGGTCCGGCACCTTCTCGAGTTCGTCGAGATCGCAGGAGGAGTCCGCGAGGCCGGAGATGCCGGGCAGGTGCCCGGCGCCGACTACCGCGACCGTCCGCGGACCGGCGGACTGCCGTAGCTTCTCCGCCATGTAGGCGTCGCGCTCGTCGATCAGCGCGCCCTTGACGCTGGGCAGGGCCTCGGCCAGGGCGGACATCAGGTCGGTGAGGTTGGCGCTGTCGCGGAGCTTCTCGATGTCCTCTTCCTTCAGGTCGTCGCCGACGAAGACGCTGCCCGTCAGCTGGGTCATCACCTTCGCCCGTTGCCAGAAGCCGAGCGAGGCCCAGGTCCGCTTGAGCGAAACCTGGATGTCGCGGTCGATCAGCTCCAGCCGGGCGCCCCGGTCCCTTGCCTGGGCGATCGCCGCCCGCATCTCGGCGCCGGGTTCGATGCCAAAGCGCTGCGCGATGCGGCGCTGAAAGGAGTGCATGAGGAAGGAACTCAGCAGAAGCGCCGCCTTGCCCTCGCGCAGGACCTGGAAGATGTCGAGCTTGCGCCAGGAGTCCTGGTTTTCCAGGTTCTGGTAGCGGGCTTCGCAGAGCTCCACGCAGACGGTGTCGGGCTCGATCGCCTCGATCGTCTCGTTCGTGTCGCGCACGCTTTGCGGCGAGACGTGGGCCGTGCCGACAAGGAACACCTCGCGGTCTTCGAGCTCGATGCGCTGGACCGAGGCGGGAAGCTCGGCTGCGGTTGGCTGGGCTGCGTCTTCAGAGGTCATGGCAGCGCGGAGCGTAGCCCACGAGAGAGACGCGCGTCCGGTACGCTGTTCGGATGCGCGGTGGGTGGAGGACAGCTGTGGTGGCCGCCGCCGCGCTCGCGTTGGCCTGCGGTGTGCTGGATGCCGACGCCCCGGCCTCGGTTTTGGGCGGCGGCCCCCCGAACATCGTCCTGATCCTCGCCGACGATCTCGGCTACGGCGACGTCGGCATCTACGGCAGCGAGATCATCTCGACGCCGCACATCGACGCGCTGGCGGCGAGCGGCGTGATGTTCACAGCGGGCTACGTCAGCCACCCGGTGTGCAGCCCGTCGCGGGCCGGGCTGATGACCGGTCGCTACCAGCAGCGCCATGGCTGGGAGTTCAACCCGGCCGGCCGCGATGTGAACGCCGGCATGAGTCTCGAGGAAGCGACCCTGGCCGACCGTATGAAGGCTCTGGGCTACCGGACCGGCATGGTCGGCAAGTGGCATCTCGGCCACGAGGAGCCGCACCACCCGATGAGCCGCGGCTTCGACGAGTACTTCGGGGTGCTCGAAGGCGGCAGCATCTTCATCGACTCCAGCCTGCCGGGCGTGGAGTACGGCTCGATTCGGGGCGAGAGCGGGCCGACGGAGCGCCGGAACAAGGTCCTGCGCGGCTTCGAAGAGGAGAAGGTCGAGCGTTACCTGACCGACGTCTTCACCGACGAGGCGACAGGCTTCATCGAGCGCAGCGCGGCCGGGGATGAGCCGTTCTTCCTCTACCTGAGCCACACCACGCCGCACACCCCGCTGCAGGCGACGGCCGAGTACGTCGACGGCTACCGTCACATCGAGGACCCGCGCACGCGGGTCTACGCCGCGATGGTCGCGTCACTCGACGAGAGCGTGCGTCGGGTGGTCGAGACGCTGAAGGCGGAGGGCGTGTACGACAACACCCTGATCGCCTTTGCCAGCGACAACGGCTGCGCCGGCTACATCGGTCACGCGTGCTCGAACGCGCCGCTCTTCGGCTTCAAGCGGTACCACCACGAGGGCGGCGTGCGCGTTCCCTTCATCATGAGCTGGCCGGCGGAGGTCGAAGGCGGGCAGACGATCGACCATCCGGTGATCACGCTCGACTACATGGCGACGTTCACCGCGGCCGCGGGGGAAGAGGCGGAGACCGAGGACAGCGTGAACCTGCTGCCCTACATGACGGGAGAAGCCGAAGGCGCGCCGCACGCGTACCTCTACTGGCGGGCCGGCGCGAGCCTGGCGATCCGGGACGCGCGGTACAAGCTGATCAAGCTGAACCGGACGGACTTCCGGCCCGACAACCTGCGCGGGGACGGCCGCCTGCAGCCGCCGGAGGGCGGCTGGCCGACCGATTCGCCCCACGGCCAGCTCACCCTGCTCTACGACCTCGACGCGGACGTCGGCGAAACGAACAACCTGGCGGCGGATCAACCGGACGTCGTTGCGCGGCTGGAGGCCGAGCTGGACTCCTGGCGCGGCACGCTGCTCACCGAGTCGATCCTGCCCGGCGTGCGCTCGACGATCACCCAGATCGATGGAGAGTGGGTGCAGTTGATATTCTGAGCCGCCTGCGGGCGCGGCGAGGAAATGAGCGGTAACCGGAAGAACGCTGGGCGCGGCGCTGCGGAGACGTGGCGCGTTCTCTGGCCTCCGCGCCGCCGGGTTCAGGCGGTGCTGGTGCTGGCGCTCGCCGTGGCGGCCGTTCTTCTGTTCCGGGTCCGGCACGACGTGCGCCAGGCGCGCACCGACCTTCGGATGACGGAAGCGGCGTTGGCGGGGGCGGACTTCGACGGTCTCGCCGAGAGGGCGCCGCAGCTACTCGGCCTGGCTGCCCGCCAGGCGGCCGGAGAGAGTCGCTGGCGTGAGGTGGCGGATCTCTACGACGAGTACGCCGAGCACCTGCCGCCGGCACTGCTGGAGGCCGCCGAGGTCGAACTCGGGTTGGACCGTGCCGTCACCGAGGATGCGGCGGCCGACGCTGGCGAAGCGTCGGGGGAGTCCCTGCCCGAACCGCCCGCGTCGGCCTTCGAGAAGCGGCTGCGCCGGGCGCAACTCGTCGACGCCTCGGGTATCCAGCAACTGCTCTTTGACCGCCGGGGCCGGCCGCTGGGATCGATCGGCGATGACCGCTCCTTGACACTGGAGGCGAACCTGCCGGCGGGACTGGTCCCGCCCGAGCTGGCGACTCACCTGCTGCCTCCCGCGCTTCAGCCGCCCGGCCTTGCCGCGGCCGGCCCGGGGGCGATGGCCGCCTCCACGGCCGGCGCGAGGGCGCTGCGGCTGACGATCGACCGGGCCTGGAGCGAGGCGGCCGCCAGGGCGCTGGGACGGGAGGAGGGTGCGATCACCATCCTCGAGATCCCGTCGGGCGCGGTGCTGGCGGCGGTCAGCAACCGGAATCGAAGAAGCCGCTGGCGGGCGCGCGGCGACAGCGTGCTCGATCCGCGCGAACCGGCGTCGATCGCTAAGCTGATCACCACGACGGCCGCGATGCGGGCCGGCCTCGACCCGGACAGCGAGATCGCCGACATGACCTGCCGCGGCTCCGTCCTGATGGACGGCGAGCGCCTCTACTGCGCCGCGATCCGCGGGCGGCTCAGGGGGCTCACCGACGCGATGGCGAGCAGTTGCAACGTCTCCTTCGCCAGGCTCGCGATGGCTGTTGGAGATCGGGCTTTGGTGGAGGAGTACGAGCGCTACGGCTTCGTGATCGGCGGCCCTCAGGGTGCCGCCGTGCCGAGGAACGCGGTCGGCGTGGTGCATGAGTACCGCCATCCCGGCAAGCGGCTCGGCGATCTCTCGATCGGCCTGGAGGAGGCGTCCATCACGCCCCTCGGCGCGGCCGTGTTCGCCGCCACGCTCGCGGACGGGCTGCGGCGAGAGCCCAGGTTCGTGCTGCAGGCGGACGGCCTGCTCGGTATCTCGCCGCGGACGCCGGTCGCCAACGACCCGGAGGCGGTCGCGGTCCTGGATCCGTCCTGGCTGGCGCCGCTCCACGAGTCGATGCGAGCCGTCGTGTCGCCGGGCGGTACCGCGAACCGCGTGGCGCCGCGGCGCCTGCGGGTGGCGATGAAGACGGGGACCGCACGCGGCCCGGACAAGCCGTTCCACGTGAACTACGTCGGCTTCTTCCCCTCGGGCAGGGGCCAACTGCCGCGATACGCCTTCGCGGTGCGAGTGACCGCGCAACCGACTTCGTCTCGCATTCGGCGCGCGGGCTACGCCGTGACGAATCGCCTGCTGCGGGCACTCGACGGGCTGGTCGGCGAAGAGATCGAGGCCGGCGCTCGCGCGGCGGTGCGGCTTACGGGAACCCTGGCGGCGCGTCCTCGCGCCGACAGCGTCGCAGTCCGAGCGCCCGTCCGCGGGCGGTCGGATGCCGCGACCGGAGCAGGACCGTGACCGCGGACGCGGGCTCCGCTCGGCGGCCCCCGCGACGTCGCTACCGGCCGGTCATCGGACCCCGGCTGAAGCCTCTGCTGTGGGTGGTCTTCGGGCTCTTCGCCTTGCTGGCGGTGAACTCGTTCTACCTCTCCGGCGTCCGCGTGGCCGAGGCGGCGACGGGCGAGACCTACCAGAACTGGTTCTACATCTCGATGTTCCTGCTGCACCTGGCGGTGGGGGCGCTGTTCGTGCTGCCGGTGATCTGGTTCGGACTGGCCCACATGCGGAACGCGCGGACGCGACCGAACCGGCGCGCGGTCAAGGTCGGGTACGCGCTCTTCGGTACGGCGCTGGTCCTTCTGTTCAGCGGCATCGTGCTGACCCGGATCGAGGGCGTGATCACCGTGAACGACCCGACGGTCCGCGGCGTGGCCTACTGGCTCCACGTGCTCGCTCCCCTGGTGGCGGCCTGGCTGTTCGTGCTCCACCGGCTCGCGGGCAAGCGGATCAACTGGCGGATCGGCGGCCGAGTGGCGGCAGCGGCCGTCGTGCTGGTCGGCGTCGCCCTGGTGCTCCAGTTCCAGGACCCGCGGGCCTGGAACGTGGAGGGGCCGGCGTCGGGCGAGCAGTACTTCTTCCCGTCGCTCGCGCGCACCGCGAGCGGCGGCTTCATCCCGGAGCACGCGCTGAGCAACGATGCCTACTGCGTCGAGTGTCATGCGGACGTTCACGAGCGCTGGAGCTACAGCGCCCACCGGTTCAGCTCCTTCAACAATCCGGCGTACAGCTTCTCGGTGCAGCAGACGCGCGACAAGGCCTACGAGCGCTCGGGCGACGTTCAGGCGTCCCGCTTCTGCGCCGGTTGCCACGACCCGGTCATCTTCTTCTCGGGCGCCTTCGACGACCCGGACTTCGACATCGACCAGCCGGCCGCCCACGCCGGGATCACCTGCACATCCTGCCACGCGATCACCCACATCAACAGCCCGCGCGGCAACGCCGACTACACGATCGAGGAACCCCAGCACTACCCGTTCGCGTTCTCGGATTCCGCAATGCTCCGCTATGTCAACCATCAGCTCGTCAAGGCCAAGCCGGAGCTGCACAAGCGGACCTTCCTCAAGCCCCTGCACACGACCTCCGAGTTCTGCGGCTCCTGCCACAAGGTCCACCTCCCGGAAGAGCTGAACCACTACAAGTTCCTGCGCGGACAGAACCACTACGACTCGCACCTGCTTTCGGGCGTTTCGGGCCATGGCGTGGCGAGCTTCTACTACCCGCCCAAGGCTGAGCCCAACTGCAACGGCTGCCACATGGAACTGCTGCCGTCGGAGGACTTCGGCTCCCGGCGCTACGCGGAGAGCGAGCAGCCGGACGTCAACCAGGTCCACGATCACCTGTTCCCGTCGGCGAACACCGGCATCCCCCACCTGCTGGACTTTCCGGACTGGGTGATCGAGGCGCACCGGCAGTTCAACGAGGGCGTGGTCGACATCGACATCTTCGGCGTCAAGCCGGGCGGCACGATCGAGGACGAGCTGATCGCGCCGCTCCGGCCGGAGGTTCCCGCGCTGGAGCCGGGAGAGGACTACCTCCTGGAGGTCGTCGTGCGCACCCTGGGCCTGGGCCACCACCTGACCCAGGGCACCGCGGACTCGAACCAGCTCTGGCTCGACGTTGAGGTGCGCGACGAGTTGGGCAACCTGGTCGGACGCAGCGGCGGCCTGGGCGAAGGCAACCGGGTCGATCCCTGGTCGCACTTCATCAACGTCTACATGCTCGACCGGGACGGCGCGCGGATCGATCGTCGCAACGCGGAGGACATCTTCGTGCCGCTCTACGACCACCAGATCCCGCCGGGAGCGGGCGACGTGGTCCACTACCGGCTGGAGGTGCCGCCGGCGGGCGTTGCCGCCGCGCTGACGGTGGAGGCGGCGCTTCGATACCGGAAGTTCGACACGACCTACCTGCGCCACATCTACGGTCCGGAAACGGCGAACGAACTGCCGATCCTCGACCTGGCCCGCGACTCGGTGACGTTCCAGGTGGGTGGCGGCGCGGCGGCGCCCGACGCTGACGCCGAGTCGTCCGCGGCGTCCGTCCGCGAGCCCGGAAAGCCCCTGTGGCAACGCTGGAACGACTACGGCATCGGCCTGCTGCGCAAGGGCGGCACCGGCCGCGGCGAGCTTCGCCAGGCGATCGAAGCCTTCACGCGGGTCGAGGAACTGGGTCGCCCCGACGGTCCGCTCAACCTGGCGCGCGTCTACCTGGCCCAGGGCACGGTTCGGGACGACGCCATCGCAGCGCTCGAGCGAGCGGCGGCGTTCGATCCGCCGGCGCCAAGCTGGTCGGTGGCCTGGTTCTCGGGCCTGGTGAACCTGCAGAACGGAGCGGTCGACGACGCGATCTCGAACTTCCGCTCCATCCTCGAGGCGGACAGCGAGGAAATGCGCCGGCGCGGCTTCGATTTCAGCCGGGACGTGCGGCTGCACAATGAGCTTGGACTCGCCCTGTTCGAGCGCGCCAAGCGGGAGCGCGGACCGGCCCGCACCGATACGCGGGCGGAGCGGCTGCGCGAAGCCCGCGAGTCGTTCGACCGCGCGCTCGTCATCGATCCGGAGAACGTGACGGCCCACTACAACCTCGGCCTGATCCACGCCCAGCTCGGCGACGCGGACAGCGCGGTCCGGCACCGCGAGCTTCACGCGCGCTACAAGCCCGACGACAACGCCCGCGACCGGGCGATCGGCATCGCCAGGCGCGCCGACGCCGCGGCCGATCACGCCGCGGAGGCGATCGTCATCTACGACCTGCACCGGCCCGAGCGTTTCGAGGGTAGCCGGGCAGCAGTTGCCGGAGGCGGCGGTTGAGGCCGGATCGCCCGGACGAGGAGCCGGAGGAGTTCGGGGAAGGGCCGGGGGCCGGGGAACCGGTCCCCGAGGAGGAACTCGCGCCGGAAGACGATGCGGTCATCGGCCGCGTCTTCACGCGTTCCCTCAAGGTCCTGGCGGCCCTGGCGGCCGCCGCGCTCATCGTCGTGGCGCTCCGCTACGTGTTCCGGTCCGGGCCGGAAGAAGCGGTCGAGATTCCCGTTGCCGCGCCGCGCGCCGTGGAGGCGGCGCCGCGGGACGTGCCCGTGGTGCCGTTCACGGACATCACCGCGGAGGCCGGCATCGACTTCGTCCATGTCAACGGCGCCGCGGGTGAGGCCCTGCTGCCGGAGACGATGGGCGCCGGCGGGGCCTTCCTCGACGTCGACCGCGACGGCGACCAGGACCTCCTGCTCGTCAACTCGACGACCTGGGACGCAGTTCTCTCGGGGGCAGAGGTTGGGCCGGGGGCCGGACCGACGATGTCGCTGTACGAGAACGATGGCGCCGGCAGGTTCGCGGACCGCACGGTGGGCTCGGGCCTGGAGGTCAGCTTCTACGGCACGGGCGTCGCGGTCGGCGACGTCGACGGTGACGGCTGGACGGACGTCTTCGTCTCGGCGGTTGGCCCGAACCGGCTGTTCCGCAATGTGGGAGGAACCCGCTTCGAGGACGTGACGGCGGCCGCCGGTGTCGGCGGCGCCGCCACCGAGTGGAGCAGCAGCAGCGCCTTCTTCGACGCCGACGGGGATGGCGACCTCGATCTGCTGGTCGGGAACTACGTCCGCTGGTCGCGGGAGATCGACATCGAAGTCGGCTACCAGTTGACCGGCGTCGGGCGCGCCTACGGTCCGCCGCTCAACTACGGCGGCACGACGATGGACCTCTACCGGAACGACGGCTCGGGCGCGTTCACCGACGTGTCCGAGGAGGCCGGCCTGCACATCCTGAATCCGGCGACGGACACGCCGGTGGCGAAGACTCTCGGACTGGCGCCGGTGGACATCGAGGGAGACGGCGACATGGACGTCGTGGTCGCGAACGACACGGTGCGCAACTTCCTGCTGGTCAACGACGGCAGCGGCGTGTTCACCGAGGACGGGGAACTCTACGGACTGGCCTACGGCCGGGACGGCGCCGCGACCGGTGCGATGGGCGCGGACGCCGCCGACTTCCGCAACGACGGCGAGCTCGGTTTCGCCATCGCGAACTTCGCGAACGAGATGACTTCCCTCTACGTCTCCCAGGGCGACCCGACCCTGTGGAGCGACGAGGCGATCACCGCCGGCATCGGCGCGCCGAGCCGCCGCGTGCTGAGTTTCGGGCTGTTCTTCTTCGACTACGACCTGGACGGCCGCCTCGACCTGCTCCAGGTAAACGGCCACCTCGAGGACGACATCGAGGTGGTCGAGCCGAGCCAGCAGTACCGGCAGGCGCCGCAATTGTTCTGGAACGCGGGTTCCGACGCGCCGTCGACCTTCGTGCCGGTGGAGCCGTCGCCGGGAGACGGCCTGACCGTGGAGCTCGTCGGCCGCGGATCGAGCTACGCCGACATCGACGGCGACGGCGACCTCGACGTGCTGTTGCTCCAGACCGGCGACCGGCCGCTGCTGCTGCGCAACGACCAGGACACCGGCCACCGCTGGCTGCGCTTCCTGCTACGCGGCGACGGCCAGCGCGTGAACCGGGACGCGATCGGCGCCTGGGTCGAGGTGGAGCAGCGGACGGCGGCCGGACCGGTCGTCCAGCGCCGGCGGGTCATGCCGACCCGGAGCTACCAAAGCCAGGTCGAACCGGTGGTGACGATCGGCCTGGGCGAGGTGGCGTCGGTTGACGACCTGACGCGGGTCGACGTGCTGTGGCCCGACGGTTCCCGCCAGGCAGTGGACGTCGATGGCCTCGATCGGGTCGTCGAAGTGACGTACCGGCCCCCAGACTAGCGGAGCCGGCCACACCTCCGATGCGACCGTGTACAGTAGACGGTCCGCATCCCCTGAGATGAAAACGCTCCGAGTTCGTTTGGTTCGGGCGCTGCCGATACTCCTTGCCGGCCTGCTGCCGGCCGGCCTCGCCGCGCAGACGATCGTCCTGACGAACGTCAACATCATCGACGGCAACGGTGGTCCGGTGCAGCAGGGGATGACGATCGTCATCGAGGGCCAGCGGATCGCCTCGATCACGGAGGGCGCCTACGAAGCCGCGGATGCCGACGACGGCGCCGAAGTCCACGATCTCGACGGCGCCTGGGTGCTGCCCGGGTTCTGGAACATGCACGCCCACCTGAGCGTGATGTTCCCGGACAATCCCGCCCTTGCCGGCGAACGGATGCCGTCCAAGGTCATCCGCGCGGGGCTGAACTCGATCGACGGGCTGCGCCACGGCTTCACCAGCGTGCGCTCGGTGGGCGAGGAGGACTACATCGACGTCGCCTGGCAGCAGGCGTTCGACCATGGCTTCTTCCTCGGTCCGCGGGTCTTCGCCAGCGGCGAGCCGGTGAGCCCGACCGCGGGACATCGCGGTTACGTCGAGGAAGGCGCCGACGGCGTGGCCGCGATCCGCAAGGAGGTACGGAGGCGCGTCCAGAAGGGTGCCAGGGTAATCAAGCTGTTCAGCGTCGAGATGCTGCCGGACGAGCTGGAGACGGCGGTCCAGACGGCGCACAGCCTGGGCGTTCACGTGACCTCCCACGTCCGCGAACCAGGGGCGCTTGCCGCGGTGAAGGCAGGAGTGGACTGTCTCGAGCACGGCTACGGCCTGACCGACGAGACGATCGAGCTGATGGCCAAGAAGGGGACGTTCTACACCCCGACGATCATCTGCAACCTGAGCGCCGGGTACATCGCCGAGCGCGAGGCGCGGCTGGCGGAACTCGGATACGCGGACGACGAGGAGATCGTGCGGTTGCGGACGATGGTCGCCTTCGCCGACGAACGGTCGCCGGAGTTCGCACGCGAACAGCGGCGCATCCTGAAGAAGTCGGCCGAGGCGGGCGTCAAGCTGCTGATCGGCTCGGACTCCATGCCGGTCGGCGAGATGGGATTCCTGGAGATGGAGCAGTTCGTCATCTCTGGAGTCAGCGAGATGGACACGATCATCGCGGCAACGCGGAACGCGGCCGAGGTACAGGGTGTGCTCGACGTGCTCGGCACGGTGGAGGAAGGGAAGCTGGCCGACCTGGTCGTCCTGGGGGCCAACCCGCTCGAGAACATCTCGAACATCCGCGAGACGGTCATGGTGCTCAAGGGCGGCGTGATCGTCGACCTGGACGGGCAACTCGGAACGGCGACCTACTGGGACTACTACGGCTCGATGGAGTTGCCGGAGGGCTTCCTCGCTGAGTCCGAGGCGGCGGCGGGCTTCCAGCGCGGCAACACGGCAACGGATCAATAGCGCGATCGACAGATCGCAGGAGGGCAGAGGGATGAAGCGGAGCACACGGAACCGGGCCCTCCGAGGCGGTGAGTTGCAGACTGGGTGCGCCGGCGTCCCCGCCGGCATTCGGCGCGAAGCGCCGGCCTCCGGGAGCGTCGCCGCCCTGTGTTGTCTGGCGATCATCGCGTCGCTGGCGTCGGCCCCCGCCGTCGCGCAGACGACGGTCCTCAGCAACGCCACAGTCATCGACGCCACCGGCGCGTCGCCGATCGAGGACGCCGCGGTGGTCATCGAGGGCAACCGGATCACCGCGATCCACACGCCGTCGTCCTCCGCGCCCGACCCCGGCGACGACGGCCGCGTGATCGACCTGGGCGGCGCCTACGTCCTGCCGGGGCTGTGGAACAACCACTCCCACCTCGGCGACCTGCTGCCGGACCCGAAGGGCCTGTTGGAGGACGAACCGCTGCCGCGGGCCATGATCCGGGCCGGCCGCAATGCGATCGACGCGCTCAAGGCCGGCTTCACGACGCTGCGGATCACCGGCGACCGCGACTTCATCGACGTCGCCTGGAAGGAGGCGTTCGATTCCGGCGCCTTCGTCGGACCGCGGATCGTCGCCGGCGGCCCGCCGCTCTCGACCGACGGCGACACGGACTGGCTGGTGCGGACCGGCAAGGGGCCGGAGGGGATCCGGGCGGTCGTCGCCGACAACATCGCGAACGGGGTCCAGCTCATCAAGTTCCTGGGCAGCCGGATGCCGCCCGAGGAGTTGATCGCCGGGATCGAGGAAGCGCACCGGCACGGCGTTCCGGTCACCATCCATGGCGGGGACGAAACGGCCCGGATCGCCGCGATGGCCGGCGCCGAGAGCATGGAGCACGGCAACGACCTCTCCGACGACACGATCCGGATGATGGCCGAGGCGGGGATGTTCCTCGACCCGACGATCCAGTGCAACCTGAGCGACGAGTTCATCGTCGAGCGGGAGCGGCTGATCGCGGAGGCCGGGTACGTGGCGCCACCGGAAGTCATCGAAGGCCGGGTGCGGGTCTCCCGCGCCGACGAGCGGAGCCCGGAGTACGCGAACCACGCGCGCGACGTGATCAACAAGGCATACGCCGCGGGCATCCGCCTGACCACCGGCAGCGACTCGAACCCGATCTCCGAGATCGGCATTCTCGAGATCGAACAGTTCGTCTTCCACGGCATCCCGGCGATGGGCGCCATCCAGGCGGCGACGCGCAACAGCGCCGAGATGATGGGCATGCTGGACGACCTGGGCACGGTCGAGGTCGGCAAGCTCGCCGACCTGATCGTGCTCGAGAAGAACCCGCTCGAGCACATCTCGCACCTGCGCAGCCTGTCCATGGTGATCAAGGACGGCAAGATCGTGAACCGCTCACAGGACGAGGGTCAGGCCAGCTTCTGGGAGCTGTACCTGCAGGACTGAGGGGGAGAAGCAGATGAGGCAGCCCGGGACGTTGCAGGGAACGCGCGCGGCACACACTGGGTGCGCCGGCGTCCCCGCCGGCATCCGGCGCAAAGCGCCGGCCTTCCGTGGTTCCTTCGCGACAGCGCTCGCCTTCGTCGCCGGCTGCATCCTCCTGATCGCCTGCGCCCCGCGGGACCTCGTCACGCTGCCCGAGATCGACACCTCCGGCTCGCCCGACGGCATCGTCGACCTCCCGGCCGACGTGCCGGAGGTGTTCCACAAGTACTTCGACCGGTACGCCTACCACCCGACGCCGGACGGCAGGCGGATCCACTTCCTGGTCTCTTCCGGCTGGACCCGCGACCAGATCAAGCACGGCCTGAACGTGATGGAGCACCTGCTGGCGGACCACCCGGGCTCGGTCTACGGCGACGACAAATCCGGCATCGCCGCCGCGATGGCGGACCGCAAGGCGACGATGGTCTTCTTCGACACCGAACCCGACATGCGCCAGGCGATGAGCGAGGGACTGCCCGAAGCGACCGACCTCAGTATGCAGGACCTGCGCGCGAACGAGTGTCCGGCCCCGGGCGACGCGGACTACATGGGCCACGTCACCAGGGACGCGTCCTACGAGGAGATCTGGCACCTGATCCACGACTACGGGATCAAGCCGACCCTACCGGAGATGATCGCCGAGATGAGAACGGCGAACGACGCGGCGGCGGAGAAGGGCTGGTACGCATGGCCCCGGGAAGTGACGGACGACCATCCGAACGAGTACGTCGGCGCCCTGATCGACAACTACTACGACCTCTGGACCGTGCCGCCGACCGTGTACGAGGGGCGCCCCATCGAGCCGGATGAGATTCCCGAGGGCTACTCGCACTTCGGGCAGTACTTCGCCGGCAGCCGGGCGGCCATGCCGGAGAAGGACCCGCCCGGCTACGCGCTGGTCACGGGGTTCGTCGGGCCGCATCTGACCTACACGCCGGAACTGCCGCTGGACTTCAGCGGGACGTTCTCGATGACGTTCGATCCGGACGTGCGGTACACGATGAAGACCCAGCACTTGCGAAACGTCGCGCTGACGGGAGACGGCGACGCGGATCTGCGAGGCAACGCTCACGACAACGTGCTCACCGGCAACGCCGGCGCGAACGTGCTGGAGGGCGGTGGCGGCAACGACACCCTGGACGGCGGCGAAGGCAGCGACACGGCCGTGTTCAGCGGGCCGGCGGCCGACTACGAAGTGACCACCGATGCGGACGGAACGACCGTGACCGACTCGCAGGTGGACCGGGACGGCGTCGACACGCTGCGGGGCGTGGAGTCCCTGGAGTTCAGCGACGAGACGGTTCAGTTGGAACAGTAGAGAACAGGAGAAGCCGATGAAGTTGACTCGGACACGCGCGAGGTTGATTCGGACATGCGTTCTGATCGCGGTTCTCGCACTGCTGGCGGTCTCGTGCGCCCCGCGGGAACTCGTCACCCTGCCGGACATCGACACGTCGGGTTCGCCCGACGGCATCGTCGACCTGCCGGCCGACGTGCCGGAGGTGTTCCATGAACACTTCAACAGGTACGCCTACGTGCCGACGCCGGACGGCAGGCGGATCCACTTCCTGGTCTCTTCCGGCTGGACCCGCGACCAGATCAAGCATGGCCTGAACGTGATGGAGCACCTGCTGGCCGACTTCCCCGGCTCGGAGTACGGTGACGACAAGAGCGCCATCGCGCACGCGATGGCGGACCGCAAGGCGACGATGGTGTTCTTCGACACCGAGCCCGACCTGGTCCAGGCGATGAGGGGGGGACTGGGCGACGCGACCGATCTCAGCATGCAGGATCTGCGCGCGAACGAGTGCCCGGCCCCGGGCGACGCCGACTACATGGCTCACGTCACCCGCGACGCCTCCTACGAGGAGATCTGGCACCTGATCCATGACTACGGCGTCGTGCCGACGTTGCCGGACATGATCGCCGAGATGCAAACGGCCAACGACGAGGCGGAGGCGAAGGGCTGGGAGGGCTGGCCGGAAGACGAGCCGGAGAACCACCCGAACGAGTACGTCGGCGTTCTGCACGACAACTACTACGACCTGTGGACCGTGATCCCGACCCTGTACGAGGGGCGCCCCATCGGTCCCGGAGACGTCCCGGAGGGGCACTCGCACTTCGGCGTGTACTTCGCCGGCAGTCGCGCGGCCATGCCGGAGAAGGACCCGCTGGGTTTCGACCTGATCCGGAAGTGGGTGCCGCCGCATCTGACCTTCACCCCGGAGCTGCCGCTGGACTTCAGCGGCACCTTCTCGATGACGTACGACCCGGAGGTGCGCTACACGATGAAGACGCAGCATCTGCGGAACGTCGCGCTCACCGGCGACGGCGACG
>VXSP01000012.1:173160-227012 GCA_009837885.1 Holophagales bacterium
TACACGATGAAGACGCAGCATCTGCGGAACGTCGCGCTCACCGGCGACGGCGACGCGGACCTGCGCGGCAACGCTCACGACAACGTGCTGACCGGCAACGGCGGCGCGAACCGGCTCGAGGGCGGCGGCGGCAACGACACCCTGGACGGCGGCGAGGGCGACGACACCGCGGTGTTCAGCGGCCCGGCGGCGGACTACGAAGTGACCCAGGACGGCGACAGTGCGACGGTGAGCGACTCCCAGCCCGACCGGGACGGCGTCGACACGCTGAGCGGCGTCGAGTCCCTGCAGTTCAGCGACGGCGTCGTGCAACTGGACCAGTCGGAAGAGTAGGCAGCGGGAGAGGGTTGGATACCGTTGCGGGATGCGGGAACGAAACGGACGCTTGGCGCAGCAGATGCGCTTTCTGGTCGAAGTCGACCGGCTCAAGCAGGTGCTGCGGCGCACGTCCATCGTCGGCAACGAGCGCCTCGAGAATTCCGCGGAGCACTCGTGGCATGTGACGTTGATGGCGCTCGTGCTGTCGGAACACGCGGCCGCCTCGGGCCTCGATCAGCTCAAGGTGCTGAAGATGCTGATCGTGCACGATCTGGTCGAGATCGACGCGGGCGACACCTTCGTCTACGACCAGGCGGGTCTGAAGGACCAGGAGGAGCGCGAAGAGCGTGCGGCGGAGCGGATCTTCGGACTGCTGCCGGCCGAGAGCGGCGCCGAACTGCGTGCGATCTGGGACGAGTTCGAGGCGCGGGAGAGCCCCGAGGCGAAGTTCGCGAGGGCGCTGGACCGCCTGCAGCCGATGGTGCTCAACTACATCAACGGCGGCGGCCCCTGGCAGGAGCACGGCGTCCGGGCCGACCAGGTACGCGAGATCAACGGCTGCATCGAGGACGGCGCGCCCGAGCTCTGGCGCTACGCCGAGGAACTGATCGAAGACGCCGTCCGGCGCGAACTCCTGGCTCCGTAGCTTCCAGGTCGTCGGTGCGGCAACGCTGCAAGGAGGACGAACCATGAAGACCGCTCTTGCTCTGCTGGGCCTGATGATCGTCGTTGCCTGCGCCGGCGCACCCGACGCGGGCGAGCCAGCGACCGAGATCGCCTGGGTCAAGAAGGTGATGGTCCACGGCGTGCCGATCTACGCCACGAACACGACCGGCGACGACAAGCTCCTCCACGCGGCGGGCGTCCTCGCCCAGTTCCTCGACAACGACGAGGACGGCGAGATCGACAACCCGAAGGTCCACCAGGCGATGCTGGACACCGGCGGCACGATCGTCATGACCGGCACCCAGGAAGAAGCCGAGTACATGGACTGGGCCAACGTGCCCCGGGGCCAGGGCCTCTACGACGAGGAAACCCAGATCGACGCCCGCGCGCGCGGCGTGTTCGACGCGGCCCTGGAAGAGATCTGGCACATGGTCACCGACAACGGCTACGGCGTGGCCTACCCCGACGTGTTCGGGACGGAGCCGGGGACCGCGCTCACCGACGCGATGGACATCGCCCGCGGCGGCGCCTTCGACGGACCGCCGGACGAGTACCCGGAGGGCGCTTGGTACACCTACGACGACGAGACCTGCGACTACGGCTGCATGGCCTCCGAGTACATCTACTGGGTCTACACGTCGATGATCGGGGCGCAGGACCTGCCGGGCCGGCTCGACCAGATCGGCCAGGAGTGGCCGCTCAACACGCCCGAGAAGCTCCAGGAAGGAGAGCCCGTCCTCTATGAGATCCTGAACGATCCCGAGTACCGGATCCCGATGGTCATCCCGGACGGGAACTACGAGGCCACGCCGCTCGTGATCGAGCCGTACGAATTCCGCTCTCCCTACGAAGCGGCGAACCGGAAGATCCGGCGCGACAAGTTCGATCTCGTGCTCCCCGAGATCATGAGGGAGCGCGGCGTCGACATGTGGATCCACGTGATGCGAGAGTCGATTGCAGACGACTTCGGCATCGACGAACTGGGCAGCGCCTCCGGCGTCTTCGTGTTCACGGACCGCGGCGGCGACCGGATCGAGCGGGCCATCCTCGGACGGCGCTGGGGCGCCACCCAGCGCGGCTGGGGCGAGACGGACTACCGGTTTGTCGAAGAGAGCGGCGCCTACGACATCGTGGCGCCCGCGGTCCGCGTCCAGGAGCCGGTCGGCGGCCCGTTGACGGAGTACGACTACCGCTTCGAAGGACTCAGGGACTTCGTCGCCGAGCGCGACCCGGACGTCATCGCGGTCAACTTCAAGCACGAGCTCGGCCCGTGGCCGACCTACCGGGGCGAGATCGACGGCCTCTCGCACACCGACTACCTGCTGCTCTCGGAGGAACTCGGCGACCGGTACGCGAGCCGGCTGATCTCGTCCGAGTGGCTGATGATGGACTACATCAACCACCAGGTGCCGAGCGAGGTCGAACTGCTCAAGCGGCTGCGGCGCGACGAACTCTGGCTGTTCGAGGACGCGCTGGACGCGATCGAGCCGGGCGTCACGAGAGTCGACGAGGCGCGGCTCACCGTGATGCGCCGCATGCGGACCGGCCAGTCGCAGCGCGGCCGCAGCGAGGGCTGGGAGGACGCGGTCGTCCAGGGCGGGGACATCCTCACGAACCCGAGCATCGGCATGTACGCCTACGTGCTACGCGACGGCGAGACGGAGCCGCCGCCGGAGATTCAGGATCTCTGGGCCGAGTACCTGCGCGTCGAGGCGATCCTGGCCGAGACGATCAAGTCCGGTCTGACGCCGCGCGAGATCATTCGCGACTACGAACAGATGTTCGAGGAAGCCGGCATCGTCGTGCGCGACAACCAGCTCCACATGGTGACGCCGAAGAACGACTTCCCGGCCTACGCCGCCGGCTTCGATACGTCGAAGACGCACATGTCGATGGACTCCCACGGACAGACGTTGGGCGCCCGGCCCGCCTCGGTCGAGACCTACTTCGGCCCCCGGATCGGCTCCCTGGGCCCGGACTGGTCGAAGGACATCCCGCTCGCGCCGTACCACCACTTCGTCATCGAGTACTTCTTCTACATGCCTTCCCCGGCCCCGGAGGGCGAGGACCAGTACCTGTTCTGGTGGGCCCACGAGGAGGCGCTCGCCGGTGAGGACGGCATCGAGTACCTCTCGCCGCCGCAGACGGAGCTCATCCTGATCCGCTAGCTAGATCGTTGAACAAGCGGCCGCTGGGACCCTTCCCTTCGGTCCTGGCCGAGGCGGCCACGCCGGCTACCAGGCGAGCTGCGTCTTCATCCAGCCCGACGTGTTGTGGAAGTCGGACACGGCGCTGCCGGGCGGGACCAGGGCGTCGCAGGCGGCGGCGGTCCCCGGATCGAGCGTCATCTCCTGGACCGCGACGAGTTCGTCGACGTGCTCCAGCCGACGCGGTCCGATCAGCGGCGCCGTGATGCCCGACTGGTCCTTGCACCAGAGGATCGCCAACTGGGCCGGCGTGATGCCGGCCTCGGCCGCGAGCCTGGCGAACTCGACGCCGACGCGGACGGCGCGTTCCGTGACACGCCGCGCGTAGTACTTGCCGAGCAGGTCGGCTCGGGAACCTTCCGGGTAGCTCTGCGCCTCAGGGTACCGGCCAGCCAGCACCCCCATCCCGAGGGGCGCCCAGGCCAGGATGCCGAGGCCATGCCTCTGGCAGAGCGGGATCAGCTCGTTCTCGATCCGCCGGTCGAGCAGGTTGTAGGGGGCCTGCTCGGACGCGAAGCGGACGTAGCCTTTCAGCTCGCTCACCATGAGTGCTTCCATCACGCCCCAGGCGGGGTAGGTCGAGCAGCCGATGTACCGCACCTTGCCGGCCCGGACCAGGTCGTCGAAGGCGCGCAGCGTCTCGTCGATCGGGATGCCGAAGTCCGGCCGGTGGGTCTGGTAGAGGTCGATGTGGTCGGTCTGCAGCCGGCGTAGCGCCGCGTCGCAGGCGTTCAGGATGCCGGCGCGCGACAGCCCCTGCTCGTTCGGATTCTGCCCGGGAACGTGCTCCGCGCGAGCAAGGCCGGTCTGATCGTCGAACTCACCGGGATAGATCTTGGTAGAGATCAGGACCTCGTGTCGCCGGCCGGTCTGCTTGAGCACGCTGCCGACGACGCGCTCGGCGAGACCGTCGCCGTAGATGTGCCCGAGGTCGATCAGGTTGACGCCGGCGTCGAGCGTCCGCTCAATGATCCGCCGCGCCTCGTCCTCCGGCGTCACATCGCCGAAGTTGCTCGTGCCGAGCCCGAGCGGCGAGACCTTCAGGCCGGTGCGGCCGAGTGTGCGGTACTGCATGTCAGCGGGGACTCTTCCATCGTCCCGGGGCAATTGCCAACAAGTCTGTTGGCAACAGGACTGTTGGCACGACGAGTGCCTGCCTACATGCGGTCGGCCAACTGCAGCGCTGGATCGAACACGCGGTTCGGCACGTCGTCCTCGCCCAGCAGGAACCGGATCTCGTCGTCGTAGCCGGTCATCTCCCAACGGATCAGCGAGATCGGGATGATGCCGCCGGCGAGGAACTCGTCGATGAAATCGCGGAGCACGAACTGGTCGCCGAGCTGCATCGCGCGTTCGCGGAACAGCTTCATGAAGTGTGCCTTGCCGACGACGACTCCGGTATGGAAGCCGGGGAATCGGAGGTTCGACTCCATCTCGTACCAGACCATTCGTTCGTCCTCCTGGGACCAGCCCTTGGACATCAGCGCGGCGCAGAGCGCCCGCGACTCGTCGAAGGTGATCAGGTTCGCGTGCATGGCGAGGTCGGGCAGCGCCAGGCTCATGTGGGAGATGTTCATCAGGTACTCCACCTCGCGGCCGCGGCGGGGCCGTTCGTCGAGGACGCCGGCCTGCATCGTGAGTTCCTCGAGGGCGACCGCCCATCCCTCCATCCGCATCCACTCCATGTTGAAGCGGCGGTCGGCGCCGCGGATCGGCCGGTCGTCGCGCTGGCGCCGCTGGTCGTCGAGCATGTGGCCGACGTACTCGTGCGTCTCGCCGGGCAGGATCTCGCGCTCGCGCGCCTTGTGGTCGATGCTCGTGTCGGACGGCAACGGCTCCGGCGGTTCGTCGGGGTCGCTGTAGTCCGTCGGGTCGACCCAGTCCGGAACGGTCATGACTTCGCCGTCGCGCAGGAAGTCGACGACGTAGCGGAGCGCCTCGTGCAGGTTGTCGGCGTACTTCTGCGGGGTGTCGGCGATCTCGAACGGCGGGAGATCGCGGTTCCGGTGCTCCTCGAGCGCCAGGAAGGTGACGAGCCGGTTGTACTCCTGCTCGACGATCATCCGGCTCTCCTCCCAGCCGTAGGGCGAGAGGTGGACGTTGCGGAGCCACCAGTCGTAGTTCTCCTTGCCGATGCCGGCGGCGCCGCTCCAGGACGGTTTGTTCTCCTCGACCCAGCCGCCGAAAGCGAGCACCGCATCGCGGGCGGCCTCGGCGTCGGCGACGAGTTCCGGATGATGTTCGGCGAGCTGTTCCGCGATCTCGTCGTAGATGCGCGCCTCCCGCGGAGCGGCCCAGGTCGCGATCCCGCCGAGATCGGGCACCGCCTCGGTCAGGTTGGACTTCGCCTGCTCGTAGACCTTCGGCACCGCCTGCAGGGTCGTCCTGTACTCGGCAAGCTCCGCCTCGTCGAACGGCGGTTCGAACCGGAACAGCGACCGGAAGCCCGACATGGCCGGCCCGGCGCCGCCCTGGGACATCAGGTAGAACGCCGGGTCGCGTGACCAGGGCCGGGTCACCCTGTGGTGGAAGTCGAGCCCGTTCATCTCCGCCCGGACCAGGTGGTGGTCGATCTGGTCGGAGACCGTCCACTCCGAGATGTCGATCGCGTGGAGCCGGCTCTTGTAGTCCTCGAGCTCCTGGCGCTGCCGTTCCATCGCCTCGGCCGTGTAGTCCGGCACTCCGTCGACGATCTCCGGCTCCTGGAAGACGCGGAAGTCCTCGAAGAGCTGAAGCAGGTCGTCGTGGGTGCCGGGTGCGGCCTCTTCAGTGGCTGGCGGCGCCGGAGCGCAGCCGATCGCCAGGGCGAGCAGAATGGTCAACGGAGCGGGACGAAGTTCGTGATGCCGCATCATGATGCTCCTTTCAGAGCCCAGGAGGTTGCGCCCCGGAACGCAGCGAAGCGAGTTCGGGACGCAAGTTCCCGGGTGAGGATGGGATGGGCCGAAACACCGAGCTCGCGAGGGGTTTCGGGGCTGGGATGTTGACCAGCGTGTAGTAGGCCTCGGGGTGAAGCAGCGGCTCGCCGTCGTCGCTGCTGCGGACTCCGTGGAGGTGCAGTTCGTGGACGTAGCCGGCCCGCAGCGGATCGAGGATCAGGCGGACGGACATGCCATCGCCGGCCACATCGGCCGAACGAATGGCGACGTCCAGCTTGTCTTCCTCGGGTCCGCCGTAGTTCTCGCTGAGCCGGTAGGTGTAGCTCGCCATCCGGTAGGACGCGGCATCGCCCGCGGTTTCGGGATCGACGGCCCTGGTGAACGTGAGTTCGAAGCCGTTCGGCCGCGCCCGCATCTCGTGGATCTCGAAGGGTGTGTCCCCGGTCCAGACGATCCGCTGGAGACCGTGCGACTTCGGACCGATGCTGCCCCAGCCGCGCTCGGACAGGCCGGCGAAGAGCGAGCCGTCGTCGGCGAATGCCAGGCGGATCACGCCACTGTCGAGGCCGCGCCGGAAGTTGAACGCGGCGCCCTGCCAATGGCCGCCCACCTTCTCCAGGAACACCCGCATGACCATCGCGTGGTGCTGGTCGCCGACGAAGACCTGGCCGGCGAAGGGTCCGAACCTGCCGCCGGTCGTGTCCCACTTGAGACCGGACGGCGACTGGCCCATCTTCACGTAGGGGAACCAGACCGAAGGCATGCGGAAGTTCGGGATCAGCCCGGGAAGGTCCTTCATGAAGGTCCCGCCCTCGGGCTGCCCGTCGGGCGGCGGCTCGACCAGGGACTCGGGCAGCAGGGTCGAGGCCATGCCGTGCGGATGTCCGTGGAAGTCGCCGACCTCGATCAGCGAGAGCTTGGAGGCGTTGTTCCACTCGCCCTGGTTGTCGGTGTAGAAGACCTCGCCCCAGGGGCTGACCTCGACGCCGGCCGGGGAGCGGAGCCCCGCGGCCACGAACTCGGTGGCGCCGGTTGCCGGATCGACCCGCACCGCCCAGCCGCGCCAGTCGACCGGACCGTACGGCTCGGCGCCGAACGGAATGTTGAGGGTGATCCAGAGCCTGCCGTCCGGCGTCAGCCGGGGGCCGAAGACGTACTCGTGGTAGTCGCCGCTGGTGTCCCAGGCGTCGGACACGGTCTCGAACACGTCGGCCCGGTCGTCGCCGTCCGTGTCCCTGATCCGGGTCAGCTCGCCGCGCTGGGAGGTGTAGATCCAGCCGTCGAGCTCGAGCAGGCCGAGCGGTTGCCCAAGCCCGAAGGCGTACTGCCTGAAGACGGGCGCCGGCGGATCGCTGAACGCGTTCTCGAGGATGAAGATCTCGCCGCGCCGGGTGGCCGCCATGATGCGGCCGTCGGAGAGCTGCAACAGGCCGCCGACCTCCATCGACATGCCTTCGGGCAGGGGCATCGTCAGCACGCGGTAGTACTGCTCCTCGGCGGCGGTTTGCGAACCGAGCGCTTCCCGCTGGCTGGCGAGCAGCGCCTTTTCCTGGTCTCGCCGGTCTTCCTCGTCGGGCGGCTCCTGGGTGGTCGCCGGCAGCGCGAGCAGCGCCGCGAGAAGTGCGGTGGCGGCGGCGTGGCCGGCCTTCGTTCGGTGGCAGCGGGGGAACATCACCAGGACAGGATCACATCCAGTTCGAGGGTGCCGTGCGGTTCAAGCTCGATCCGCTGTAGAAGCTGCCGGACACCCTGGGAGTCACGGACGATCGGCGTGAGGTCCTCTTCGGAGGCGAGAGAGACGTCGAGCGTGCCGTCCACGGACCAGGTGCGGTCCGGGCCGGGCGCGATCTCCTCGCCCTCGGCCAGTAGCAGGAAGAGAGGACGCGGCGTGGCGCCGCCGGCGAGCCGGAAGCGACGCGCGAGATCCGCGCCGCCGGCGCCGGGCAGGGGCGTCGGGGTTTCCTCGATGACGACGTTCCCGAGACGGTAGCGGAGAGACGGGCGTCCCAGATCGTCCAGCCGGTAACCGAGGAAACGGCCGCCGATGTTCCGGTCGTACCGGCCGGTCGCCGGCCAGGGGCTGTCGATGTCGTTGAGATCGGCGAAGGCCGGACCCGCCGGCAGGGTGAGAACGTCCGTGCCGTAGGGGCCGAAGAACTGGCCCGCCCGGCCCTGCCAGGTTCCCTTCGCGTCGAAGAAGGCGCCGCGCCACACCTTCGCCAGGCGGACGGTGTTCGCGTCGAAGGCGGCGTGGACGTTCTCCGGGTAGCCGATCGCGATCGCCCTGGGGCCGACGTCGATCATGTGCGTGCGGAAGACGAGCGGGTGCTGGTCCGGAACCAGGACCAGTTCGGAACCGATGTCCATGCCCTCCGGCGCCGGCATCGAGGCGCCGAGCGACAGGAAGCTCCAGAGCGCCTCGATCTGGCCCCCGGTCGTGCCGCGGCCGAGGTGCGGGAAGTTCGCCTCACCCTCCGGCCAGTAGGCGGGCATCCTTGTTCCCGGCCGGATCGCGGCCGGATCGCGCAGGAACCGCTCGACCCAGCTGGGGCGCAACCGGTCGTAGGCCGTCGCCAGGTCGATCGTGGAGATCCCGGGCGCCGGATGCACGTGGATGTCGTGGCAGGTCACGCAGCCCATGCCACCCGTGCCGATCAGTTCGAGGCCATCTCCCGTGGCGGCTGCGGAGAGAGGCGGCTCATCCAGATCGCCGGGCAACGCGTCGACCGCTTCCAGCGCGTCCGCGAGGCGCTCGGCCGGGCCCGCCGGGAAGCCCGGCATCCTGACTTCCATGAAGTCGCGTCGGACGTGGAGCCGGTCGCCCGTGAGGGTGGAGCGCAGCGCCCCCGGCTTGAGCTTGCCGCCGACCCCGTGGAGAGGAGGCGGCAGCCGTCCCTCGTCTCCCAGGTCCTGGTCGTCGACGACCCGGAAGTACCTGGCCCGCACCGGATCGGGACCGCCGACGTCCACTTCGCCGACATGGCGCTGGTGGCACGCGAAGCAGTTGAAGCTCGCCATGGTGAGGGTGATCTCGTCCTCGGGAGGGCGTTCCCGTGGCGGGTCCGCAAGCGTCTCGAGGGCGGCCCGGATGGCCTGCTTCTGGTGGCTGGTCAACCGGTACCGCGGCGACGTTTCGCCGCTGTGCATGGCCGGTTCGGCGAGCGCCTTCTCGGGATCCAGGGCCTCGAGCGCCGGAGCCCTGGCGCGAGACACGGCGTAGGAACGACCCCGCTCGGGATCGACGCCGGGCGAGGTGTGACAGGAAGAGCAGCCGTAGCGTGCGAAGAGGATGCTCCCGTCCTCTTCGTAGCGTCGGTGGGGCGCGGCAGGGCCGTTCGCCGGCCGCAGGCGGACGTTCTCGTGGCTGGTCATCTGGTGAAGTGGCGTCGGCCCCGGCAGTACCGCTCCGTTGAGTCGAACGTCGACGAATGGCCGGCCCGTGCTGCCGCGCATGAAGTAGGTCACCTGCACGGGATGGTCGCCCGCCCGCAGTTCGGCTGTGGCCTCCGTCTCGCGGCGGCTGAAGGGGGGCTTGGTGGCAATGACCTCGTCTCCGACCCGCAGCGAAGAACCCGATCGCCGGTCCGACGCCAGGGTGAAGGTGTACTTCCCGGCGGCGGCCAGTCGCAACAGGCCGCTGAAGCGGAAAGCGTGGTTGCCGTTGTTCATCGAGATCGGCAGATCCAGCGCGAGGGTGGCGATGCGGCCGACCCCGGCCGGGCGCAATGCGTCGAGGTTCGGTGCCGGGCGGAGGAAGAAGCCCGGTACGTCTTCGTCCTGTTCCGGATCCAGGTAGTACTCGAACTCGAAGCCCCGGCGACGTTCGGTGACCAGGGGTGTCTGACCGCGCAGCAGGTAGATCGCGATGGCCTCCGCCTCCTTACGCTCCAGGTGGAGCGGCGGCATGCGGCCGCCCGGCCGCGCAGCACGCGGATCGAGCAGGAACTCGGCCAGCGCCGCGACGGACGTCTTCGCGTTCAGGTCGGGAAGCGGAACGGACGGGATCGCGGGTTCGCCTTCCGCGGCTTCCGGCGCGTGGCAGGCGACGCAGCCGACCGAGTGAAAGAGCTTCCGCCCCCGCTCGACTGTGGCCTGGAAACGGTGGACGGGGAAGTCGCCGAGGGCGACTTCGTCCGGAGGGCTCTCGTCCGGGTCCGCGTTCGCTCCCCGGTGAGCGAGGTAGCCGACGAGGGTGCGCACGGCGTCTTCCCGGTCGTCCGGCTCCAGTGAGTGGAGAACCTCGGGCATCGCCGAGCCCGGTTTCTGCGCGTGGGGCGCCATCAGGTAGTCCGTGAGCCAGCGGCCGGTGGCGCGCCCGGCGATGCGGTCGAGGTCGGGCGCCGTGCGCACGGGAATCCGCCGGGCCAGAGCCGGCGTCGCCTCGTGACAGGAGAGACAGTTCAGTTCGCCGAGCAGAAGCTCGCCGAGTTCCGCGTCGCTTGCAGCGCCGGCAAGGCGGAGGTGCTCGTAGCCGGAGACGACGGGCGGCGACGCGTTCGGGACCACCGCTTGCGCCCGTACCGGACCGCCAGGCGCCGAGGCCGCGATCACGATGAGGAGCAGCGCGGTCCGGAAGATCGCGCTAGAGCCGCAGTACTGCATTCGGTTGGTGCGAATCACACTACACGCTGACGCCTTGGACCGTCGACAGTGCACACTGGGTGCGCCGGCGTCCCCGCCGGCCTCTGAGGTGGACGCGCCGCGGAGCGGCGACGATCCTGCGGCGCTAGGATCGATCAATGAACGGCTCGGCCCGAGCCTTGGGTGTGTGCGTTCGTTCGATCGCGACCGTCCTCCTGCCCGTGGCCCTTCTGGCTTGCGCCCCCACGCCCGACGAGCCTGCCGCGTTTCCGGCCGAGCCGACAATCCCGCACCCGGAGCTCGGCGAGCTCGACCCGCCTCTCGCCCGTGAGCTCGAGGCCCGGCGCGCCGGCCTCGACGCGCTTCTCGCGGACCAGGAAGCCAGCATCGCCCACCAGGCCCAGGCCTTCGGCAGCCTGGGCCGGCTCTACCAGGCCCACCGCCTGCTGGAACCGGCGCTGGCCTGCTACCGGGAAGCCCACGCGCTGGATCCCGGGTCTTTCGCCTGGGCCTATTACCTCGGTGTTCTCGCGGCCGGCGCCGGTGACATCGAAACCGCGCGTCCGGCATTTCGCCGCGCCCTCGAACTGCGAGCCGACGACGCGCCGACCCTTGTCCGGCTCGCCGACCTCGAACTCGAACATGGCCAGGTCGACGAGGCCGAACTCCTCTACGTCCGGGCCGCGGTGGTGGACGACTCCGCGGCCGTGGCCTATGGGATGGGCCGGGTCGCCGAAGAGCGGGGCGAGTACGCGGAAGCCATCGCGCAGTTCCAGCGGGCGCTGACGCTTCAGCCGCGCGCGTCCGTCATCGACTACCACCTCGGTCAGGCCTACCGCGAACTGGGCGAGTTCGACCGGGCAGAGGAAGCGTTGGCGCGGAGCGGGCCGAACCGAGTCGCGATGGCCGATCCGCTGATGCACGAGTTGACCACGCTCGCCATCGGCGCTCTGCCCCACCTCGACCGGGGCCATGCCGCCGCCCGCGAGGGTCGGTTGGCCGATGCGGAAGCCGCTTACCGGCAGGCGGTCGCGGCCGACGCGACGAACGTGCGCGCGCACGAGAGCCTGGCGACAGTGCTGGTTCGTCGCGGCGATCGGGAGGGGGCAATCGAGCACTTCGGCGTCGCGGTGCGGCTTGATCCGGAGAACGCCCAGGCCCACTCGGACCTCGGCGTGCTCCTGGCTGAACTGGGACGAAACGACCGGGCCCTGGAGCATCTCGGTCGGGCGGTCGAACTCGATCCAGGGAACGGCGAGGCCCGCTTGGGGCTTGGCGCCGTGCTGGCGAAGACGGGCAACTTCGAGGAGGCGGTGGTCGAACTTCTGGCTGCCTTGGGCCAGGTCCCGGAAAGCAGGCGGACGCCCCGGCTTCATTTCGGCCTCGCCGAGGCCCTGGTGCGCACCGGCCGGCTCGCGGAGGCGTTGCCGCACTACAGCCGAGTCCGCGAGCTCGACCCGGCCCAGAGCCTCGCCTGGCTGCGCGAGGCGACCGTGCTGATGGGCCTGGGGCGTTTCGCCGACGCCAGGGCGACGCTCGAGGAACGGCTGCGAGTCGACTCGACGGACGGCCGGGCCGCTCACTCCCTGGCGAGACTGCTCGCCGGCGCGCCCGATCCGACCCTCCGCGACGGTCGGCGAGCCATGACCATCGCCGGTGCGATCCTGCAGGCCGACAACGCCGCGCCGAACGCGGAGACCGCCGCGATGGCGCTGGCCGAGGTGGGCCGCTTCGAGGAGGCTGTCAGCATCCAGCGCACGCTCGTCGAGGAGGCGCGGCGGCGAGGCCGCACCGGCGAAGAGCGGCGCCTGACCCGCAACCTGGAGCGGTATGAACGTGGGGAGGCCTGCTGCGCCCGGGTGGCGGATGCGTTTCCGCCGTACTGAGTTCAACGATGTCGGCGTAGATCGTCGATCTCCGCGTTCACCCGTTCAAGGCTCCATTGGTCCAGGCCGCCGTCCCGTGCTTCGCGCTGCATGCTCGCCACCGCCAACTGGGGGCAGCGGTTGTCAACCGACAGGCGACACTATAGCGTTTCGGGGTGATCGCGTCTTTCAGGCATCGTGGCCTCAAGGCGCTCTACGATGGAAGAACAGCGCGCCGAGTGGCGCCGAATCATGTGGAGAAGCTCAGGGACATTCTGGCGGCGCTCGACCGCAGCCGTGTACCGGCTGACATGAACCTGCCAGGTTTCAGGCTGCACGAGCTGCGAGGCCGGCTGAAGGCTCACTACGCGGTTTCGGTGTCCGGCAACTGGCGCGTGACGTTCCGTTTCGAAGACGGCTCGGCCGCGGATGTCGACTACGTGGACTACCACTGAGGAGATCGGCCATGACGATGAGCAACCCACCACATCCAGGCGGGATCGTGAGGCGGCAGTGCCTGGAGCCCCTGGGCCTTTCCGTCACGCGCGCCGCTCAGGGCCTGGGTGTCACGAGGCAGGCGCTTTCCGACGTGGTGAACGGCCATGCTGGCATCTCGACCGAGATGGCGGTGCGCCTTTCCAAGGCGTTCGGTTCAAGCCCGGAAACCTGGCTCGGGATGCAGATGGCCTACGACCTGTGGCAGGTTCGCGAGCGTGCGGAGCAGATCAGGGTCGAGCGCTTCGACGCGGCCTGAGGGGCCCCGGATCCCGTAGTAGGATCGGCCGTTCTTCAACTTCCAACCAGAGGAGCCTCACTGTGAGTGCAACCGAATCCCGCATTCAAGAACTCGCCCGTCAACACCTCGACATCGGAAGAGACCTGGATCTGGATGCCGGTCTGCTTTCCTCCGACATCTCGTCGCTCGACGCGGTGGCCTTCGTGAAGAAGGTCGGAGAGGCGTTCGGCGTTGAGGTTCCCCCCGAGGAGGTTGCGAACTGGAAGAACCTGCGGGACTTCGCGGCGTTTCTCGATTCCGGCGCCAGTTGAGCGCCGCCGGCGGCGGGGCCTGCCTCGATCCTCGGTTCTAGGCGGGCACCGCGCCGAGCCCTTCCCGGTGTCGAGTCGTGCGATTCACAGGTCCGGTCGGGTCACCGTCGTGTACGTCGACCTGGGACCTTGTTCGTCCCGGGAGCGGGAGGCCCTGACGTGGCTTGACGGCCCGGAGCTGGCCCGGCGGCGCCAGTTCGCGCGGTCCGGACCGCGACGCGAGTTCACTCTCTGCCGCGCGGCGCTTCGGGCGCTGCTCTGCCGGGAACTCGACTGCTGCAACGAGGAACTCTCCTTCGGAACCTCCGAACATGGCAAGCCGTTCGCGCTGGTCGGAGGGCTTCCCGCGCCCGTTTCCTTCAACGTCAGCCACAGCGGCCGGCATGGCCTGATCGCGATCGCGCCACGGGGGCGTATCGGCGTGGACGTGGAAGACCGGAGAGCGCGCCGCGACATGGACGACGACATCCGTCTCCTCTTCGCGCCCGGCGAACGGGCGGGACTCGCTTCCGTCGAGGGAAGCCGCAAGGCCGACCTGTTCTACAGTCTCTGGACGATGAAGGAAGCGCTGGTCAAGGCGGCAGGCGTCGGCCTGAGGATCGACACGACGAGCTTCGAGATTCCGACGGCGATGAGTCGGGGCGCGACCAGTTGTGTCGTGCGCCTTCCTGTGACGCCCTCGGTCAGGTGGCGTCTGGAGAACCTCGGCAACCGGCGCTACGCCGCGGCGCTCGCCGTGGAGGACCTGCCGGCGGCGGACGCCGCGGACAGTGACGAGCCGCGGTTCGCATAGGCGAGAGCGAAGGCGGTAGCCCGTTGACTGTCTGGAAGGTACCCGAGCCCCTTGCCTTGGACGAGGTGCGGCTCGACGAGGAGACGGTCACGACGGTGCGGCGGCATGGCCGGCCGGACGCACCGCTCCGCCTGGTCCTGAGTCATGGCAACGGCCTCGCCATCGACGCCTACTACCCGTTCTGGTCGCTCCTGGCGGACGAGTTCGACCTGGTCGTCTACGACGTCAGAAGCCACGGCTGGAACACCGTCGGTGAGCAGACGAACCACAACATCCCGGCGATGATCCACGACCATGACGTCCTCGCCGTGGCCATTGCCGAGCGCTATGGGGACAAGCCGACTGTCGGCGTGTTCCATTCGCTGACGACGATCGTCGCCATCCTCTCGTTCTCCGACCCGTACTCGGCTCTGGTGCTGTTCGATCCGCCCTTCTGCAAGCCCGCCGCGAGTGAGGCCGAGTTCGACGACGCCGCCGACCGCGCGACGGCGCTGACCCGGCGCCGGGCAGTCCGCTTCCAGTCCGAAGAGGAGTTCTCGGACCTGCTCCGGTACTCCCCGGTGTATGCCCGGGTGTTGCCGGGCGTGCGGGAACTCGTCGCGACGACGACCCTCAGGAGGGCAGCCGACGGCGAGGGCCATGAGCTCCGCTGTCCGCGGGAGTTCGAGGCGCAGGTCTCGGAGTACGTGAGGAGCTTTGCCCCGCTGCTGGACCTGAGCCTGCTTTCCTGTCCGACGAAGGTGATCGGGGCCGATCCGACCCTGCCGTTTGCGTACCTGCCGAGCTTCGACCTCGCGCACATCCGGAACGTGGACTACGACTTCATCGCGGACTCGACCCACTTCCTGCAACTGGAGAAGCCGGCGGAATGCGTGGCCATGCTCCGGGCTTTCCTGCGTCAGACCGGTTTGCTGGGCGGGTCCACCCAGTGACGCCTGCGCTCGAAGGGGTAGCCGGGTAGCGAGATCCGGCGGCGATTCTCGCCGGCGAAGAGGCCCGCGAAGGACACTGGTAGTCCGGCCTCGTAGGCGGCTGCCGCCGCTTCGAGGAAACCGTCGCCGGAGCGGTCCCCTGCGGCGTCGCCGGACGACCGCAGGCTCGCCAGCACGAGCGGGGCGCTGTCGGTTCTTTCGTCCCCGGCGGCTTCGGCGTCGGACGCGGGCCAGGCGTCGGCGATCGCCGGAGCCAGGGACCGCCCCGGGCCGACTTCCAGCACAACCTCGACTCCTCGGTCCGCCAGGGTCGCGGCACTTGCTCCCGGCGTAGCGGGCTCGGCGTCGCGCTGTAGCCAGAAGGAGGCGTCCAGCGCGTCGTCTGCCGCCAGCGGGCGACCGTCCACGCTGCGAACCATCGTGAGGGAAGGGCGTTCGAGGACCAGTTCCTCGGCGAGTCGCTCCGTACACCCGGCGAGCCCGTCCGCCGCCTCCGACTCGCCCGCGGCGGCCGCCAGCCGGAGGCCGTCTTCCAGACTGAAGATCCGGGCGGCGTGGGCCGCCGCGAGCTCACCGGCGTCGAACCCGACGACGACGCTCGGCCGGATGCCGATGCTCGACCAGAGGGCGGTCAGCGAGCACTCGAGCGCGTAGACGGCCGGCCAGGCCCAGGCCGGATCGTCGAGCTCGCCCGCGGTTCGCCCGAACATGATCTCCAGGAGCGATTCGCCGCGTTGCTCCCGGAGCGCCTCGTCGCAGCGGTCGAGAACCGCTCGCACTACCGGCTCGGTCCGGTAGAGCGCCTCTCCCAGTCCGGGCCACCGGCCCTCAAGGCCGGCGTAGACGAAGGCGACGTTCGTTGCCTCTCGGGGCTTCGGCCCACCGTTGACTTGGGACAGTTCCCGAAGGCCACAGGCGAGCGATACCGCGTCCCGGAACACAACCGCGGCGCGGTGTGGGAAGTGGCTCCGGCCGGTGCCTGCGGTCCAAGCCAGATCGGACAGGAGCGGACCCGCCGCGCTGCCATCGGACTCGAGGGCGCCGCCACGCCCGTCGACCCAGCCGAGGAAGCGTCCGGCGAGCGACCGCAAGGCGGTTTCTGACTTCGCGGAGAGCGGCAGGATGCGGGTCCGGCGTGGTTCACGCTCTTTGCCGTCCGCTCGTGGATCGACCGCGGGCTCGGGAACGGAGACGGCAATGGGTTTCGGCGCTCCCCGGGGGCCGAGTTCTTCACCGGACGCGGATTCCCCGTCTGTCGCGGCGTAGCCCTCCACGACGACGTGCACGTTCGTCCCGGAAAAACCAAAGGCGCTGACTCCGGCGCGGGCCGGACGGCCGTTGGCGGGCGGCCAGTGCATTCGTTCCGACGTCACCCGGACGGGCAGCCGGTTCCAGTCGATTTCCGGGTTGGGCGTCTCGAAGTGCAGGTGCTTCGGAATGACGCCATGACGCATGGCGAGAACGACCTTGATCAGTCCCGCGATGCCCGCGGCCGATTCGAGGTGACCCATGTTCGTCTTCGCCGTCCCGATCAGCAGCGGGCGATCGGCGTCGCGCCCGCGGCCGTAGATTGCGGCCGCTGCCTGCACCTCGATGGAGTCGCCGATCTCCGATGCGCCGCCGTGGGCCTCCAGGTAGTCGACATCGGCGGGCGCGATGCCGGCGCGGGACAGCGCCTCCTCGATGACCTGTTCCTGGGCGGGACCGCTCGGCATCGTCATTCCCGCGGCGGTGCCGTTGTGGTTGACGGCCGACCCCCTGATGACCGCCCAGATCCGGTCGCCGTCGGCCTCCGCTTCGCTCAGCCGCTTGAGGAGGACGACGCCGCATCCCTCGCCGCGGACATAGCCTTCCGCCGAAGCGTCGAACGTGGCGCAGCGCCCGGTCGACGTCAGCAGGCCGTGCTCGAGCAGCAGCCTGCTGAAGTTGGGCGAGAAGATCGCGTTGACGCCGCCGGCCAGCGCCATGTCGACCTCGCCACGCTCCAGCGCCGTAGCCGCGGCGTGGACCGCCGCGAGAGACGCTGCGCACTGCAACTGGAAGGGCAGCGCAGGGCCCATGAGACCGAGCATGAAGGCGACCCGTCCCACGGTCATGCTGGACATCGTGCCGACGGAACCGCCGTCCGAGCCGCTCGCGATCATCAGGTCCCGGTACTCGCTCGCGTTCAGCCCGGCGAACACGCCCGTGCGGCTGCCCCTGAGATCTGCGGGATCGATCCCGGCGTCCTCCAGGGCCTGCCAGCTCGTCTCCAGCAGCATCCGCTGCTGCGGGTCCATCGCTTCCGCCGCGATCGGCCGGAGGCCGAAGAATCTGGCGTCGAACAGTTCGAGACCGCCGACATAGCCGCCCCAGCGATAGGCCGGGTGCTCGGCCTCGGGATCGCCGACGCGGTCGAGCCAGTAGTCGACCCCGGTGCGTCCCTCCGTGACCAGATCGGCGCCCGCCAGGAGCTGCTCCCAGTAGGTCGACACGTCCGGGGCGCCGGGGAAACGGCAGGCCATGCCGACGATGGCGATGCCCTCCTGGTCCGTTTCGGTCGTCTGACGGCGGGGCTGTGCGACCGGCTTCTCGGGAACGCGGGGCGCGCCGGTGAGAGCCTCGATCTCCCCGGCCAGATGAGCGGCGAGTTCAGCCGTGCTGGGGTAGTCGAAGACGATCGTGTTGGAGGTCGTGTACTCGCCGGCGAAGGCGCGGTTCAGCCGGTTCCGCAGCTCCACCGCCATCAGCGAGTCCATGCCTACGTCGAAGAAGCCGACCGTCGCCGAGGGCGGCGACGGGAGGTGCAGCACGGACTGCAGCTCCTGCTGGATGAAGGCCTCCAGCAGATTCCGTTTCTCTTCCGACGGCGCCTCCCGCAGTTGTGCCATCAGGCCGCTGGAGGCGGTCGGCTCCTCCGTCTGCCGGCGCCGGACCTTCCTCGTCGCAAGCAGCTCGTCGAAGAACGGCGGCGGTGTCCCGAACTCTTCGGCGACGATGGACCAGTCGGTCGCGGTGACCATGGGCGCGGTCACGTCCTGCCGGACCAGCCGGTCCAGCGCCTGGATGCCCTGTTCGGGAGTGATCCACTCCGCGGCGGTGTGGTCGAAGCGTCTCCTGATCCGCTCCCTCTGCTCTTCAGCCTCCCCGATACCCGACCAGGCCCCCCAGGCGATCGACTGGCCGGGAAGGCCCAGACCGCGCCGGTGGGCGGCGAGCTGGTCGAGGAAGGCGTTGGCGGCGGAGTGGTTCGACTGTCCCGGGTTGCCGACCACGCCGATCCCGCTGGAGAACAGGACGAACAGGTCGAGGTCTCTGGTCCTGGTCGCCTGATGGAGATGCCAGGCGCCGAGGACCTTCGGCCAAAGCACCTGCTCGAAGCGGTCCCAGGTCTGATTCTCGATGACCCCGTCCGAGAGGACGCCGACGCTGTGGATGACGCCTCCGAGCGGCTTCGGACCCTGATCGATGCGGGCGAGCAACGCGTCGACGGCGGCGAAGTCCGTGACGTCGGCGATCTCCACCTGCACGTCGGCGCCGGCTTCCCGCAACTCGCGGATGACCGTTTCGGCCTCCGGATCGGGATCCCGGCGGCCGTTGAGAATGACGGCGCCGGCGCCCTGCTCGGCCAGCCAGCGGGCGACCGCGCAGCCGATCCCGCCCAGGCCGCCGGTGACGAGGTAGGCGCGATCCGGCCGGAGACCGCCCCCGGCGAGCGGCGGCATGCGGAGGACGTTCTTGCCGGTGTGCCGGGCGGCCCGCATGGCGTCCATCGCCGATTCCATCTCGCAGAGCGGCCAGACCGTGTGCGGCAGAGGGGACAGTTCGCCGGCCGCGAGGCGATCCATGATCCGGGAGAGGGAGGCGCCGGCGCGCACCGGATCGGTCCGCTTCAGTTCATCGACATCGAGGACGGAGTACGCGACATCGGGACGCGACGCGGACATCTCCCGTTCGCTCCAGATGCCCCGCTTCCCTATCTCGACGAAGCGGCCGCCGGGAGCCAGGCAGGCGAGGCTCGCTTCGATGAAGCCCTCGCTGGTCAGGCTGTTCAGGACGGCGTGGACGCCCTCGCCGTCCGTCGCTCGCAGGATCTCGTCGCCGAACGCGGTCTGCCGGCTGTCGAAGACATGGGCCACGCCGAGGGAGCGGAGGAAAGACTGCTTGGCGGCGCTGGCGGTGGCGAAGACCTCGGCGCCGGCGGCCTGAGCCAGTTGAATCGCGGCAAGGCCGACGCCGCCGGCCCCGGCATGGATCAGCACGCGTTCGCCAGCCTTGAGATCCGCCGTTCGGAACGCGAGATCGGCGGTGACGAAGCAGATGGGCACGGTCGCGAGGTCGGCCGTCGAGAGGCCGGCCGGAGCGGGCGCCAGCAGCGCCGCGTTCGTGACCATCTCCGGGGTGAACGAACCGAATCCCATCCCGGTCACCAGGTCGCCGGTCGCGAGGCCTTCGACATCCTCGCCGGTCTCCAGGACGCGGCCGACCAGTTCACGGCCGATCTCGCCTCCGGTGGACACCGCGCCGATGCTCATCAGCGCGTCCACGAAGTTGAGGCCCATCGCTTCGACGGCGACCCGGACCTCGCCGGGTTCGAGATCGGGTCGGGGCCGCGGCTTCGCCCGGAGGGTCGTGAGGCCGGCCTCCGGATCCTCGGGGCCGACGACCCAGTCCGGGTCCTCCGGCAGGGCGAGACGCGCGTCGTCGGCGCCGGGCCGGATCAGGCGCGCGGCCTGGCGGATGCTTGCCCGGTGGGCGATGAGGGTCTCCGAATCGGCGAACAGCAGTTCCTGGGCGAGTTCCGGGACCGCCGGCGTTCCCGAGCTGGGGTCGAGGTCGATCAGTCTCGGCTGAAGGTGGGACGCCTCCCAGGACATCGTCTTGCCGAAGCCCCAGAGGGTGGCGCCGGCAAGTTCGCCCATGGAACTGGCCGCCCACTGGGTGCGCCGGCGTCCCCGCCGGCTGCCGCCGAAGGCGGCCTGAGAACTGCGCCGGCCGTCAGGCCGGCTCCGTTCTGGTGGCCAGTTCCATAGAAGATCCTGCTCGAGGACCTGCGCGCCGCGGGTGACGAACCAGACACCTCCGGTCGGGACGACGCCCGCATCGATCACGCCCTGCGCCAGAGCCAGCGCCGTAGACGCGGCATGCGTGACGTCCGCCGCCATCTCCTCCGTGGTCGCCGACGCTCCGTGTCCATCCAGGGCGTTGAGATGGACGACGCCCCGGAGAGGCGGTTCCTCGGGCAGTCCCTCCAGCAGCGATCGCCAGGCTTCGCGGTCCGACGGCTCGAGGGCAGCCGTCGTGACGCCGGCAACCTCGGCCGGGGGAGCCGCGGCTTCGCCTTCCGCGCGGACCAGAAGAACCGTCTGGTCGCGGGAGGCCAGCTCGGCGGCGAGTTGCTCCGCCGTGCCGGCGCCGTCCGCCGCGACGACCCAGGCGCCGGGCGCCGGGGCGATGTCGGCCGGGCCCCGGGCGAGGATGACGCTCGAACCGAGGTGTTCGTCGGTGTCCGGATCGCGGGTTCCCAGGAACTCCACGTCGGAGAAACCGGCGTCGCGCAGTGCCCTCCGCCACTCGTCCGGCCTGGCGAAGGCATGCTCGGTCCGATAGACGTCGGTGAAGCGCCACCAGCCGTCCAGGAGTCCGAACGTCAGGTCCTGCCAGGTCCGGTGCCGCAGACCTTCGAGGGCGACCAGTTGGCCCGACGGGGCGAGCAGGTCGCGGCAGTGCGACAGCGTCTCGCCCAGGTCCCGGGTGGCGTGCAGCACATTCGCGGCGATGACCAGGTCGTAAGCGTGAGCGTCGAAGCCCTGTGCCGCCGGATCCGCCTCGATGTCCAGGCGCCGGTACTCGATCGCCGCGCCGGTCGCGGCGAAGCGTTCTTCGGCCTGCGAGAAGAAGCCCGCCGAGATGTCGGTGAACGTGTAGTCGATCCGGTCGGCGGGCAGGCGCGGGAGAACCGCCTCGGTGGCGGACCCGGTCCCCGCCCCGACTTCCAGTACCCGCAGCCGGCGATCCTCCGGCAGGTCGGAGACGGCCGCCTCGACCGCGTCTCCCAGCATCCGGTTGGCGGAGCGGTTGGCCGGGGCCTGGAGGTACACGCCCGCCGCGCCGGGCCCCTCGTCGCTGAACATCAGCGTCATCGGATCCGTGCTTCCCTGGAGCACCCCGGCGAGAGCCGGGCCGCAGCGGCTGAGCAGGCCGAGCTCGTTGGAGCCGTGGGGGTGCTTGTTCCGAAGCCTCTCGGCGAGACGCTCGGGGTCCGCCAGGGCTTCGTCCGGGAGCGCGTCACCCGCTCCGACCGCCACGACGTAGCCCCCGTCCGAGGGACGCAGGACGCCTGCCTCCGACAGGATGGCCAGGAGCCGGTGGAACAGGCGCCGGTGCTCGTCGACGACGTTGAGTTCGCGGCGAAGGTCCTCGGGCGAGACCTCGGCCTCGGCCTGACGGTGCCACCCCATTCCCTCCAGCGCCGAGAGGACGTAGGCCTGGGACAGTCGCTGGAGATCCCGGAGCAGGGTGACCCGGTCCGCCGCTTCGACGCCACGCTCCGCCAAGTGCTCGGCAAGGGTGCGCGACTGGCCGGCGACCGTCGCCGGGCTGGCCAGGAAGTCCGCGGCCGGCACGCTCCCGTCCAGCGGCTGCTCCCGCCAGGCGACCTCGTACAGCAGGTCCTTCATCCCCGCCCTGGAGGCGAGGAGGGCGCCGCGGGTGGCTCGCTTGACGGTGAAGCCGAACAGGCCGCCGAGAGGCGCCCCTTCGGTGGAGTAGAACCTGACGTCCCCCGTCACGACCTCGGGCGGCTCGGAGGACGCGGCGTCCGCTCCGTTGCGCTCACCGGACGTCCTCACGGTCGCGTGGCAGAGGAGCCTGGTCGGCATCGGTCCCGCCACCCACAGCCTCTGCCAGCCAAAGGGCATGTACACCGCCCCCTGCTCGGCAACGGTGTGGTGGCGGGCCAGCGACAGGACCTGGAAACAGCCGTCCAGCAGCAGGGGATGCAGTTCCATCCCCGTCGCGTCGACCGAGTCGTTGAGGGTGAGCGTGGCCAGGGACTCGCCCTCCGTTGCCCAGGCGGATTCGATCGTGTGGTAGGACGGGCCGAGGTAGATGCCGGTCGCGGACCGCATCCGGTAGAACTCAACGGGGTCCTGGGGCGTCAACCCGGCCTTGAGCGCCTCCGGGTCGAGCGGCGGAAGCGGTTCGACGTCCGGCCTCCCCGAGGAGAGTCGACCGCCGGCATGAAGGGTCCAGCCCTCCTCGCCCTCCCCCTTCGTGAAGATCTCGAAGGGGCGCTCCGCGAGGTCGTCCGGGCCGTCCAGAACGAACTGCAGGGTGCGGCCCCCGCCGCTCGCGCCGCTTTCCGGGTCCTCCTCGTCGAGCATGAGCGGGCTGTAGATCTGCAGTTCGTCCACGACCGCCGGGCCGTCGCCATGGCTCAGCGCCACCGAGACCGCCATGCCGCCGTGGAGCCCGCCGGGGACGACGACCTGCTCGTACACCAGGTGATCCAGCAGCCACGCGGGATCGGAGGCGAACACCTCCGTCTCGAACATGACCTCGCCGCGGGGCGACTCGTGGCGGACGCCGAGCAGCGGATGTCCGTCGTCCTTGTGCCGGCGCTTCGATGTCCGGACCCAGTGCTGGATGCGCTGGAACGGATAGCCCGGCAGGGTGATCCGGCGCCGCTCCTCGCCGGCGAACAGACCCTCGAACTCGATGTCGAGGCCCGCCTCCCAGGCGCCGGCAACGGCCTCGGTGAAGCCGCCGCTGGTGTCGATGGGCGGTTCCTCGGCGTCGCGCGGTGGACGCCGCAGACTGGCGAGAACCGGCGGTGATCCCGCAGGCGCCGACGCGGGCCAGATCATCGAAACCACGGGGCCCAGCACGGCGTGGGGGCCGATCTCCACGACCGCGTCCACTCCCATCTCCGCCAGGGTCTCGACGCTGGCCCGAAACGCCACCGGCTCGCGGGCGTGGCGACGCCAGTACGCGGCGTCCATCCGGTCGTCCGGGTCGAGCAAGCGGCCCGTGATGTTGCTGACCAGGGGGACGGAGGGAGCCGGAGGCGACGGCGCGATCTCCCGGACGGCTGCTTCCAGTTCGTCCAGAGCCGGCTCGATCAGGGCGCTGTGGTACGCGGGGCTCCGCCGCAGCCGGTGCGTTTTGACGCCCTCGGCTTCGAAGCGGGCGAGCGCGGCGTCGAGTTCGGCGGCCGGTCCGCTCACCACCTGTTGCGCTCCGTTGTCGACGGCGACGGAAAGGTCCTCGTCGTCCGAGCCGGCGTTGTGCGCGGCCACCGCTTCGGCGACGCGGGAGGCGGGGGCGAAGACGGCGGCCATCGCGCCGTCGGCGCGGGTGGCGCCCATCAGCGTGCCGCGTGCGGAGGCGTAGCGAAGGCCCTGCTCGAGGGTGAAGCCGCCCGCTGCCCGCGCCGCCGCGATCTCGCCCAGGCTGTGGCCGACGACAACGCCCGGCCGGACGCCCAGGCTCTCCCAGAGCGCGACCAGCGCGCACTCCAGGGAGTAGATGGCGGGCTGGGTCCAGGTCGGTTCGTCGAGCAGGCCATCGGTCCCGTTCTCACCGAACATGACGTCGAGCAGGGAGATCCCGCGGTCCTCGGAGAGCAGCCGGTCGCAGCGGTCGAGCACCGAGCGGAACACGGGCTCTCGTTCGTACAGGGCCCTGCCCATTCCGGGCCATTGACTGGCCTGGCCGGTGAAGACGAAGGCCACCTTCTGCGCTGCGCGGGGTGGGTCGCCATCCTGGCCAGCGGCCAGGTCCTCGAGTTGCTGCCGGAGCTGGGCGAGCGCGGCAGAAGTTCCGGAAGCCGGCGCTTCGCGCTGGATGCCGGCGGGGACGCCGGCGCACCCAGTTTCTGCCGCGCTGGTTCCCAGGTCGCTGAAGACGAGGCCGGCCCGGTGCGCGAAGTGGCTCCTCCCGACCGAGGCCGTCCAGGCCAGGTCGGAGAGGTCCGGGTCCGTCTCTTCGTCGAGCCAGGACACGTAGCGTCCGGCCACCTCGCGCAGGGCCTCGGGCGACCTGGCCGAGAGCGGCAGGAAGCGGGTTTCGCGAAGCGCCGGTTCCTCGCCCGGCTCCGTTCGGCCGTTGACGGGCAGGCGGAGGCCAGTCGGAAAGGACGCGCGGGCGGCGCCGGCCTCGGCCTCCAGCTCGTCGTAGCCCTGCACCAGCACGTGGCCGTTGGTCCCCGACCAGCCGAACGAGTTGACGCCGGCCAGACGGGGCCGATCGGCGTGGACGGGCCAGTCCGTCATCCCGTCGGTGACGCGGACAGGCAGGCGGTCCCAGTCGATGTTGGGGTTCGGGTTGCTGAAGTTCAGGTGACGCGGAATGACCCCGTGTCTCATCGCCAGGACCGCCTTGATCAGGCCCGCGACGCCGGCGGCGGGTCCGAGGTGTCCGATGTTCGTCTTGACGGAACCGACCAGCAAGGGGTGTTCCGCGTCGCGCTCGCGTCCGTAGACGGCCGCCGCCGCGTTCAGCTCGATGGGATCGCCGACGATCGTGCCGGTGCCGTGGGCCTCCAGATAGTCGACGTCGGAGGGGGAGGCGCCGGCCCGCGCCAGAGCCTCCTCCATCGCCTTCTCCTGGGACGGAGCGCTGGGCACGGTCAAGCCCTGGCTGGCGCCGTCCTGATTGACCGCCGAGCCGGGAATGACGGCCCAGATCCGGTCACCGTCCGCCTTGGCGTCGCTGAGGCGCTTGAGGACGATCAGGCCGCAGCCCTCGCCGGAGACGAAACCGTCGGCGGCCGCGTCGAAAGTCCAGCACTGGCCCGTCGGCGACAGCATGCCCGCGTTGGCGCGCAGTTCGAGCGGCCGTCCGGCGAACTGGGCATGGACGCCGCCGGCCAGAACCAGGTCCGCCTCGCCACGCTGGAGCCCGGCCACGGCCTGGTGGATGGCGACCAGCGAGGATGAGCAGGCGGTGTCGATCGCCATCGACGGCCCTTCGAGGCCGAGAACGAAGGAGACCCGGCCGATGGCGGTGTTCAGCGCGTTGCCGGTGGCGGCGTAGAGCCCGGCCGCGGCCTCGCTCGTGCCGGGATCCGAGATCGCCATGTCCCGGTAGTCCATGATGCTGATGCCGGCATACACGCCGGTGCGGCTGCCCTTGAGGCTCCCGGGGTCGATGGCCGCGTCCTCGAGCGCCCACCAACTCACCTCCAGCATCATGCGCTGCTGGGGATCGAGCATCTGCGCCTCGATCGGGGAGATGCGGAAGAACTCCGCGTCGAACAGGTCGAGGTCCTCGACGTACGCCCCGAAACGGATCGCCTCGTTGCTGGCGGCGAACTGGGGGAACTGCCGCCCCGGGCGCCCGATGACGGAGCCGGGCGGGCCTTCCACGACGGCGTTCTCGCCGGCCAGTAGCTGTCTCCAGTAGCCGGACAGATCCTTGCTGCCGGGGAAGCGGCAGGCCATGCCGATGATCGCTACCGGCTCTTCGCGGGGCGGGCCGTCCGGAGAACCTGGTTGGTGGGTGTTCGGCATTGAGCGGCCTCCAGTCGCCTAGAGGACACTCTATTCACCGGGAGCGTGGCGAGCTAGTCGCGACTTCCTCGTCCCGTTCCCGTTGCGGGCTGTGTTTCAGGCAGCCGTTCCCGCGCCTGCTCTCAGCACCCCAGCCGGGCTTGACAGCCGTAAAGTCCCGCTTTACGGTCCGGCCATGTCGGCGTCACGAAGTCGGACCACAATCGGCGACTACATCAGGCAGCGGATCGTTCCGGAAGGGATGACCGTTACGGAGGCGGCGAAGATTCTGGGCGTCACCCGGGTAGCGCTCTCTAGTCTCCTGAACGGGAGAGCCTCACTGTCTCGCCAGATGGCGCTCCGCCTGAAGACAGCGTTCGGCGCCGATGCAGACGAGCTACTCAGGTACCAGGAAGAAGCGCTGCGAGAGCGCCGCCGAGAAGAGGAGAGGAAGTTGACCATACGGAGCTACGTGCCGCCCTTCCTGAAGATCACTGCCTCCCAGATCCACGAATGGGCGGACAAGGGCGAGAAAGCGCGGAGCAGCTTGCCGGTCCTAGTGCGACGATTGATCCGCTCAACCGGCAGTGAACTTCGGCGGGTGGACTTTCCGGGCTACGGCGAAGCCCAGCGGCAAGGGTGGGACGGCATGGTGGAAGCGAAGAGCGCCGCGCGCTACATCCCGAAGGGCAAGTCCGGATGGGAGTTGGGCACGGGCAAGGACGCGCGCCGCAAGGCGAACCGCGACTTTGCCAAGCGTCTTCAGGGGGCTGATGCCGGCGAAGCGGTGGACACGTTCGTCTTCGTCACGTCGCGGAACTGGCCCGAGAAGGACAAGTGGGCCAGGGCCAGGCGGCAGGACGCCCCGTGGGAGAACGTCGTGGCTCTGGATGCGAGCGACCTGGAGCAATGGCTGGAGGAATCCGTCGAGGGACAGGTCTGGCTAGCCGAACAGCTCGGCCTGCCGTCGCTGCACGACTGCATGACCCTGAACCGAGCCTGGCACGAGTGGTCCGAGGCCAGCGAGCCACCGATGATCGACGCTCTCTTCGCCCCGGCGGTCGGGGAGCACCGTGCCAACGTGGTCTCTTGGTTGGGGAGAGGTGCGTGGGATCGTCCGTTTCTTGTCGCTGCCGACTCGACGGGCGAGGCCCTTGCCTTCCTGTCCTGCCTCTTTCGGGACGAGAACGTGCCTCGGGAGTGGGCCGACCGAGGCGTCGTGGTGAACTCGGCACAGACCCTCAAGCTCCTGGCGCCGTCAACGTCGGGGTTCATCCCGATCGTCGCGGGGAAGGAGGCTGAGCGTGAACTCGCTGCCTTGTACCGGAGGCGACCTTGCATCGTCGTGCGTCCGCGAAACGCTGTCGAGGCGCCCGACGTCAGTCTAGGCCTGCTTCGCCAAGACACGTTCCAGACGGCGCTCTTGGCGATGGGCCTGGCGCGCGACGAAGTCGCCCGCCTTGCCCGTCTTTCCGGGCGTTCGCTGACCGTTCTGCGGCGATGTCTCTCGAACGTCGGCGCGATTCGGGAGCCATGGTGGGCCGAAGAGGCGGAAGTCGCCCGGAAGCTGGTGCCGATGGTCCTCGTCGGGGCATGGCGTACCGCATCGAAGGCCGATGAGGACGTGCTCGGCGTACTTGCGGACAGGCCGTTTCGACAGATCGAGGAAGATGTCGCGGCCTTGCTGGGCTCCGACGACTGCCCGGTCTGGTCGGTCGACCAGCATCGGGGCGTGGTGTCCAAGTTCGACGGGCTCTTCTCCATCGGGCGACACATGACGTCGATGGATCTTCATCGCTTCCTGGCGGTGGCCGAGAGCGTGTTGTCGGAGGCGGACCCGGCGGTGGAGTTGCCCCGGAACCAAAGATGGCTGGCGAATCTCCATGGCAAGGTGCGCAATCACTCGAAGGCACTGCGCACCGGCGTTGGTGAGACCCTGGTCCTGCTTTCGGTGCATGGCAACGACCTGTTCCGCCGTCGACTCGGAATCGATGTGGAGGGTGAGGTAGCGGCCCTGGTCAGGCGGCTCCTCAGACCCGACGGGGATGAAGCTCCCCTAACCGTCGAAGTGCTTGAGTCGTACGATCAGGATCTCCCGACGCTCGCGGAGACAGCGCCCGACGAGTTCCTGAGCTTTCTCGAAGAAGATCTCGACCGCTCGGGATCGGCCGTCCGTGAACTGCTGAAGCCGGTTGAAGTCTCGATCTTCAACCGGCCCCCGGGCGTCGGCCTGTTGTGGGCGTTGGAGTGTCTGGCGTGGAGTCCTTCGAGCCTCTCTCGGGTAGCGCTGATCCTCGCGCGGATGTCGAAGGCGAGGATCGACGACAACTTGGCCAACAAGCCGGTTTGTAGCCTGGAAGCCGTCTTCCGGTACTGGATGCCGCAGACTGCAGCATCCCTGCGGCAGCGCGTGGAGGTCCTCCACCTTCTCTGCCGCAGAGTTCCCGAGGTTGGGTGGCGCCTGTGCGCGAAGCAGGTCGCGAGCGGCCTGAGGGTCTTCGACTCCACCCGTCGTCCCAAGTGGCGTGGCGACGCATCCGGCGCTGGGCAGCCCGTGTCGCCAAGGGAGGGACTGGAGTTCAGGCTCAAGGCTCTTGAGCAGATGCTCGACTGGCAGCCTGGCTACGATGCCGCGAAGCTGGGCGACCTGATCGAGAATCTGGGCGTCATGCCCGAGTCGAACCAGGCTCAGGTGTGGTCCCTTGTGGCCGATTGGCTTTCCGCTCAGCGAAGCGATTCGGAAACGGCCGAGTTGCGTGAGCGCCTGCGTCGTATTGCCTTCGCTATCCGGGGACCCTTCACGAAGGTGAAACCCGAGGTTCGGGAGCGTGTCCGAGAGATGTACGAACGGCTCTTGCCAGCGGATCCGGTGAGTCGCCACGCACGGCTGTTCGCTCGCTACGGGATTGAGGAGTGGCCCGAAGACACAGATGAAACCGCGGACTGGCGACAGCGGGAAGCGCGCGTCCAGGAACGGCGGACCGAGGCGATGAGGGAGATACTCGAGAGTGCCGGTCTTCCCGGCGCACTCGGTTTGCTTCCCGGGAGCGAAGCTGCCGACCAGGTCGGGTTGCATGTCGCCCGATGCACGCCCTGCCAGAGTGAGAGGGGGGAGACCCTCCGGGCCAGCCTGATGGGCGACCTGGCTGCCGAGCTGGACATAGAGGCCGACAAGCTCGGCGAGTTCGTCAGGGGCTTCCTCTTCGGTGTGCGGGAAGACGCGAGGGAGGAGCTTCTCTCAAGCGTTGCGGAGACACTGCCTCAGGACCAGGTGAATCTCCTCTTCAAGTGGGCGCCGTTTGAGGAACGGACCTGGCGTGCGGTCAGCAAGCATGGAGTCGAGAGCGCCAGGGCGTACTGGCGAGACGTACGGCCCCACCGCGGCCGGAAGTTCACCGAGGATGAGCGAACCCAGCTCCTGGACGGTTTACTTGCGGCCGAACGTCCTCGCGCCGCTTTCTTCGCGCTGTCTCTTCGTCCGGACTCGGTCGAGACGTCGCGACTGAGAGATCTTCTAGTGGACATTGCCTCGGGCGGCGGCAAGGAAGACAGCGACCTTGAGATAGGCGCCTACGACTTGGAGCGTGCGGTCAGATCTCTCAACGATCGAACGGGCGTGAGCCGCGACGAGATGGCGTACCTGGAGTTTGCGTTCTTCGAGGCCTTCAGATTCGGCGACTACGACATTCCGAACCTCCAGCGCAGTTTGGCGGAGTCGCCGAGAGACTTCGTCCGGCTCGTCTCCGTCATTCACGAACGGCGGGACGGCCGGGCTGACCCCGAAGGTTGGCCCGTTGGCGACTCCCGACGCCGTTCGTCTCTTCGCCCTTCCGCCTATGCGGTGCTCTCCAGGATCACTCGGATCCCGGGTACGCATGGCGAGGAGATCCACTTCGAGGAGCTTCGGGGCTGGGTCGACGAAGTCCGGCTTCTGGGAAGAGAGCATGGCCGGGAAGAGAGCACGGACTTCTGGATCGGAAAACTCCTGTCGAAGAGTCCCTCCGGCGATGACGATCTCTGGCCGTGCCGACCGGCCTGCGAGATCATGGAGGCGATCGGGTCGAGGTGCCTCATGGAGGGGTTCGAGAGCGGCGTGATTGAAGGGCGAGGCGCTTCCATGCGCTTCCCTGGCGATTCGGAGGAGAGCGAGTTGGCTGATCGCTACGGGAGATGGTCAGCTGCGCTGAGCATCGAGTTCCCGTTCGTCGGTCGGGTCCTTGAGAGAGTCAGGGCGTTCTACGATGGCTCGGCTGCGCAGTGGGACTCCATCGACAGGCTGGGGGAGCGCCTGGGCGACTTCGACCTTGCGCCACCAGCCTCGGATTGACCGCTCCTGACACTGTGGGGCACCCACGCTGGGGCGCTGCGAGGGGCGGCACCCCCGGATCAGGAGCCAGTGAACTGGTCAGGTCTGGTGTACCCAAGAAACTCACGCATGTACCATGCGGCGATTCCCTTAGTAGGTCGCTCACGATCCGGCGGACGTTCAGGATTGCACGTCCTGGACGCCGCCATTTGGGCCACGGTGGCCATAGCTCTACGAATTGCCCCTACTAGATCCGCTGGGTCCGCGGGTCCTCTGACCAGCTTGCCGCCGAAGGCGGCGGGAGATCGTCGCCGGCCTTTGGACGGCGGCCTGTTTCTGCCCTGCCGCTTGGCGGTTGCTCCAAACGCACCCGCTCAAGAACCGCATCGAGCGCGTCCCGATAGCGGAACTGCCGCCGTGGAAGGGCCAGTTCGTCGGTCTTCGGTTCGGGCGCCAAGAGCAGAGCCTTGAGATCGGGTTCTGACTCCCTCGACGATTCCGCGAGCCGCATTCAGATAACGGTAGGCGCCGTAACGGTCTTGACGGCCGGCTCGCCGGCCCTCACGACGAAGTAGGCAAACCTCTCGCTCCGCGTCCGCAAGACGTCTCGATAGCCCTCGTAGGCGGCTTCCAACTCGTTCTCCTAGTCGCCGACCAACCTCGAACGGTGAACAAGGAGATAGCGGCCGGCGTAGGTACGACGGAACTCGTCGAAGTGCTTCTTGTAGAAGACGATCTTCTCGGCGAGTAGCTTCTGGGTCATCGAAATCCCATTCGCCTATGGATCTTCAATCTCGGTCGCCGTTCGGAGGCAAGTTCCCCTCCAACCGCAAGCAGATTTCGGGGTCGTGTCGAGCGAGGCGCGCAAGACGCTCGTGTAGCGTGGTCCAGAACGCTTTCACGGCATCGAACCAGTACCCCAGATCCTCTTCGGAAACATAGAAGCCCATGTCCGTCAACGCGGGGAAAACCAAGTCGTCGTCTTCGAATCGGAACAGGCCGGGCCTTCGCTTCCTGAGCGTTCTCACGTCGCGACCCGAGGCGTGCTTGACGACGTTCGCGGCGCATCGGAGATCCTCAAGTTGCTTGTCACAGGGCCAGGTTCTGGCATCCAGCCCTGTCCGCTCCTTCAGGAGCTTCTGGAAGTGGTGAAGGCTCCGGCTCTCCTTTAGTACCTCTTTGCGCTGCTGCTCGAACATGTGATGCAGCCCTACGACGATGGCCTTGGCCGTAGTCTGTTCAGCGGACTCGATCGTGTCGTGTACATGTAGTCGGGCATCCGCGTCGGCCGCTAGTCCAGAGCCGTCGAGTTCTTCGATCCGCTCGTCGTAGAGGCGCTGAAACACGGGCAATACGATACCTAGCGCGGCAGCTCTGTACTCCTCTAGGCGGAGGGGGAAATCGCCGATCTGCAGAACCGGGAGGACTCGGACCGCATCCTGTAGGTCCTGGGCGAGCGGCTGGGACTCGCGCACTGCGTTGGGTGGCGGCTTGGAGGCCATATCGCTGCAGATGGTACATCGCCTGACCGCGGGCATTGTCGGGCGGTGCGTCTGGTTTCCCGACGGTCGTGTAGCATCGGCGGCTTAGGTTGAGGTTGGCCGATGGCCCACGCCCCCAGCCGGCGCGGTCAAGAGTTGCGGCAAGGAGCCGTTGGCGAAGTGTCTTTCCAAGAAGAAGAGGATGGACTCCCTTAGCGCTGTTCTTGCGTCGTTCTCGGCGTCCGCTTCGCTCAACAGGCCAACTCTGGGCAGGAGGTCCGCCAGCGACCCTCTCTGTGTTCAAGGGACGCAGTGAAATGTAGATGCCCGAGTTCCATCGGGTGACGTTGGAGCTGCTTCTCGGGAAGATGGCCTTTGGGCGATGGTGAGATCCTAAGGCTAGCCGCTTCCTCTGTGCCGGGCGTGTGGTGGCCCGGCGCGGTGACAGTGAGAAGCGGTTCTGCTCGCCCGGTAACATGCTGCCGCCCCCTTAGCACTACGGAGACTTGTCGGCGAACCGGTAGGGAACCGCCGGGAGCGCTTTCCGTGGGCTTTCCACTTAGCCTCAGTCCGCCAGTGCCCCTGACCCCCGAGCAGCGCGCCCGCGAGAAGATCGACCGCCAGCTCGCCGCCGCTGGCTGGGTCGTCCAGGACCACCGCGACATGGACATCCACGCCGATACCGGCGTAGCCGTCCGGGAGTACCCGCTCAAGTGGAAGGAGGGCGGCGAAGCGAAGAGCGGGTTCGCCGACTACCTCCTCTACGTCGACGGACAGGCGATCGGTGTCGTCGAAGCCAAGCCCGCCGGCCACACGCTCCAGGGCGTCATCCTCCAGTCCCGGAAGTACACCGAGGGACTGCACCAGTGGGTCCCCGCCTGGCAACGCCCTCTCCCCTTCGCCTACGAAGCGACCGGCGAAGTGACCCAGTTCACGAACGGTCTCGACCCGGACCCGCGGAGCCGCGAGACGTTCACCTTCCACCGACCGGAAGAACTGCTTCGGCTCCACCGCCTCGAACCCGAGCAACTGCGAGGCATGCTCCGCCGCTTGCCGGAACTCGACCAAGGGCGACTCTGGCGTGTGCAGTTCAAGGCAATCCGGAACCTGGAGCGGTCTCTCGCGCACGGCCGGCCGCGCGCCCTCATCCAGATGGCGACCGGCAGCGGCAAGACGTTCACGGCCGTGTCGGCGTGCTACCGGCTGGTCAAGCACGCGAAGGCGAAGCGCATCCTGTTTCTCGTCGACCGCAACAACCTCGGGCGCCAGACGCTGAACGAGTTCCAGCAGTTCCGGGATCCGTCGTCGGGCTATACCTTCGCCGAGGAGTTCGTGGTTCAGCGCCTGAAGGGCAACGCGATCGACCCGGCGAGCAAGGTCGTAGTCACGACCATTCAGCGGCTCTACTCCATCCTGAAGGGCGAGGCGGAGTACGACCCGGAGAACGAGGAGGAGTCCCTGTTCGAACCGGGTCGGTTGCGCGGCGAGGAACCCGTGCCAGTGGAGTACGCGCCGGACCTTCCCATCGAGACCTTCGACTTCATCGTCATCGACGAATGCCATCGTTCGATCTACAACGTCTGGCGCCAGGTCGCGGAGTACTTCGACGCGTTCCTGATCGGGCTAACCGCCACGCCGAGCCCGCAGACGGTCGGTTTCTTCAACAACAACGTCGTCCAGAACTACTCGCACACGAAGGCGGTCGCGGACAGGATCAACGTCGGCTACGAGGTCTACCGGATCAAGACGAAGATCTCCGAGAAAGGAAGCACCGTGGAGGCAGGGCGCCACGTTCCCCGGCGCGACCGTCGAACGCGCAGGGTGACACTGGCCGAGATGGAGGACGACCTCACATACACGGCGAATCAGCTCGACCGCGACGTCGTGGCGCCCGACCAGATCCGGCTCGTCGTCCGCACATTCGGGGACCGGCTCTTCACCGAGATCTTTCCGGGCCGCACCGAAGTCCCGAAGACGCTCGTCTTCGCCAAGCAGGACAGCCACGCTGACGACATCGTCAAGATCGTTAAGGAGGAGTTCGGCAAGGGCAACGACTTCTGCCAGAAGATCACGTCCAAGACGACCGGTGCCAAGCCGGAGGATCTGCTGAGCAGCTTTCGGAACTCCTACAACCCGCGTATTGCGGTCACGGTGGACATGATCGCGACCGGCACGGACGTCAAGCCCCTCGAGTGCCTGCTGTTCATGCGCAACGTGAACTCCGCTTCGTACTTCGAGCAGATGAAGGGCCGGGGCGTGCGGGTCATCGAACGCGACGATCTGCAGGGCGTGACGCCGGACGCCGATGCGAAGACACATTTCGTGATCGTCGATGCGGTTGGCGTCTGTGAACGCGATAAGACGGACTCCAGACCGCTGGAACGCCAGCCCTCCGTCAGCACCGAGAAGCTGCTGCAGATGGCGGCCCAGGGCATGGCCCATCCCGATCTCGTTTCGAGCCTGGCTTCGCGTCTGGCGCGCCTCGGCCTGCGGGTCGACGAGCGGCAGCGATCGCGCATCGCTCGGGAAGCGGACGGTGCGACTCTGGAGGGGCTCACCGGAGAGCTCCTGCACAGCATCGACCCCGACGCAACGCGCGAAGCGGCGATTGCCGAGTACGGCTTGGAGGTTGACGCGGAGCCAACCAGCGAGCAGCTTCTACGAATCGAGCGCGAGCGGATGACCGCTGCTCTCAAGCCGTTCACCCGGCCGGGACTACGGGCCGTGATCGTCGAGATCGGCCGCAGCTTCTTTCAGGTCATCGACGAGGGCGCGATCGACGAGTTGCTCGGCGCTGGCTCCGATGGAACCGCCGTCGAGAAGGCGCGCTCAAGACTGGACGACTTCAGGCGCTTCCTTGAGGACAACCGCGATCGGATCGAGGCGCTGCGGATTCTCTACAGCCGCCCGTACCGAGCCGGTCTCCGATTCCGGCACGTCAAGGAGCTTCGTGATGCACTGCGGAATCCGCCGCTCGGACTCCCGGACCCGGCTCGCGGCCTTTGGCGGCTGTACGAAACGGCCGAACCCGAGAAGGTGATGGGGGCCGGCGGGGATGCCCTCGTCGATCTCGTGGCCCTGGTCAGGCACGAGATCAGCCCAGCGGAACCGCTCGCTCCTCTGGCCGACCAGGTCGAGGCGCGTTTCCGGGACTGGTTGGCCGAGAAGGAGGGTCGAGGCCAGACCTTCACGCTGGAGCAACGCCGGTGGCTGGACGCGATCAAGGACCACATCGCCAGCAGCCTGGTGATCGACCGGGACGACTTCGAGTACGCGCCGTTCAGCCAAATGGGCGGACTCGGCGCGGTGTACGGGGCGTTCGGCGAGGAGCTCGGCGCGGTGTTGGACGAGTTGAATGAGAGGTTGGTGGCGTGAGGGAGCCTTGGCGCATTCCAGCTTCGTGGCGCTGGACCACGCTTGGAGAAGTGACGTCCGTAGTGGGCGGAGGAACGCCCAAGACCAGCCGAGGGGAGTACTGGAACGGGGATATCCCCTGGATCACGCCTGCCGATCTGTCGGGCTACGAGCGCAAGGAGATACGCAGCGGCGAGAGGTACATCACCGCAGCCGGCCTCAGGGGCTCATCCGCCCACCTCCTGCCTACGGGCACCGTTCTCTTCAGCTCAAGAGCGCCGATCGGATACGTTGCTATTGCGGCAACGCCAATGGCAACGAACCAAGGCTTCAAGAGCTTCGTGCCGCCATCCGGGATCGACCCGTCCTTTCTCTACTACTACCTGCGGTCGGCGAAAGGCCTTGCACTGTCGGCGGCTAGCGGCACTACGTTCAAGGAGCTCTCGAAACGAAGAGCGGCCTTGCTGGTGTTCCCGTTAGCTCCCGTTCCCGAGCAGCACCGAATCGTCGCCAGAGTCGACGCCCTCTTCGCCGGACTGAACGACGGTATCGCCGCGTTAGAGCGCTCCGAGACCAACCTGGAGCGCTATCGGGCATCCGTCCTCAAGGCTGCGGTTGAGGGCCGGTTGACGGAGCGGTGGCGTAGCGAGAATCCACCGGACCAAACCGGCGAGCAGCTTCTCCGGCGTATCCTGGATGAGCGCCGCAAACGGTGGGAGGAGGAGCAGCTCGCCGCGTTCGCGGCCAAGGGCCGGAAGCCGCCGCGGAACTGGAAGACGAGTTACAAGGAGCCGCTCGCAGCGGACACCGCTGACCTACCGTCGTTGCCGGAAGGGTGGTGCTGGGCCACGATGGATCAGGTGACGTCAAGGACGATGAACGGCTTCGGAAGACGTTCCGACACGCCCGGGGGTGAGCCGCGCATGGTCCTGCGGCTTGCCGACGTCAAGAACGGCCGAATCTCTTACTCGAAGCCGCGGTACCTGGACTGCACTCCCGCTCAGATCGCAAAGTACAAAGTGGGTGCCGCCGACGTGCTCATCATCCGAGTGAACGGAAGTGCCAACTTGGTGGGTCGCTTGGTGGGCTGCGAGGATACTCCTCAAGACGTCCTCTTTTGTGACCACTTCATTCGAGCCAAGTGCGTCAATCAAGAGCTCGGACGCTGGCTCCGAACGTACTCCGATTCTGAGGGCTTCCGATCGAAGATAACAAGGACGAAGGTCTCCAGTGCGGGTCAGCACACGGTGAACCAAGGCTCGATTCTCGCGATTCCAGTGCCGATTCCACCGGAAAGGGAACGAGTCGAGGTGCGGAAGGCCCTTGGGGCGGGCCTTAGCAAGACCGAGTCAGCTGAAGAGAGCACTGCCAAGGCATCGCGGCTTGTCTCAGTTCTCCGCCAGTCGATCCTCAAACGTGCGTTCGAGGGCCGCCTCGTCCCTCAGGACTCGAACGACGAGCCCGCTGGGGTCCTCCTGAAGCGCATCCGCGCTGCACGGGAAGCGTAGGTTACGCTGGCTGCGTCCGTCGTGGACCCCGCCGCCGGCAAGGGGGTGAGCGGCGAACTAGACAGCCACCGCACACGGAAGCACCCATGAACCCGGTAGCTTCGATGAAGACGACTCGCTACTTCGACGAACAAGTCTCGCGCAAGCGCCCCTACGTCGACGTGGACTTGTGCCGGTCCGTGATCGCCTCACCGCTGCGGAGGGAACGCCAGGAGGACGGCCGCATACGCTTCTGGGGCAGAATCAGGCTGTCCGGCGAGGTCACTGACCGAGTTCTCCGCGTCGTGACCTTGGAGGACGGTGAGACCATCCACAACGCGTTTCTCGATCGCAGCTACCGTGAGGACAGGCAATGAAGTTGCACTACTACCCCGACACGGACAGCCTCTATGTGGAGTTCAGGCGCGAACCGAGCGTGGAAACCCGGGAGATCGCTGACGGTCTCAACGTGGACTTCGACGCGAGCGGCAACGTCGTCGGCTTTGACATCGACCATGCCGCCGAACGGCTCGAGTTGGCGACCCTGGAGACTCAAGAGCTGCCCGTACGGGCGTACAAGGCGGGCTGACTACTCCGCCGGCAGTTCGGCCTCGAGGAAGAGTGACCCGAGCGGAGAGCCGGGAGGCGGTGCTACCGGCTCTCCCGGCGCATAGCGCACCATGTCCGACAACCACACACAACGCATCGTCAACAAGGCGTGGAGCTTTGCGCACCTGCTCCGGGACGACGGCTTGTCGTACATGGAGTACACGGAGCAGATCACCTTCCTGCTCTTTCTCAAGATGGCGCACGAGAGAACCCAGCCGCCATGGAGCCAGCCTTCGATGGTCCCGGACGGGCTGGATTGGCCGAGCCTGCTGGCGGAAGACGGTGCCGACCTTGAATCGCACTATCGCCACATACTGACCGAGCTCTCGCGCGAGGACGGCATGCTCGGGGAGATCTTCCGGCGGGCCCGGCAGCAGATCCAGAATCCCGCGACCCTCAAGCGGCTCATCGTCGATCTGATCGACCCCGAGGACTGGAGTTCGCTCGCGGCCGACGTGAAGGGCGACATCTACGAGGGCCTGCTCGCGAGGTCCGCCCAGGAGTCGCCCAAGGGCGCCGGGCAGTACTTCACCCCGCGCGAGCTGATCCGCGCGATCGTCGACGTCATGCGGCCAGGGCCGGACGACACGGTTTGCGATCCTGCCTGCGGCACCGGCGGTTTCCTGCTTGCTGCTCACGATCATGTTCTGCGGGAGCACGGCAGCACGCTGGACCCCGACCAGAAGCGCCATCTCCGCGGGAGCTTCGTCCAGGGCATGGACATCGTCCCTGCGACCGCCCGGCTCTGCATCATGAACCTGTATCTGCACGGGATCGATGCGGACCCGTGCCCCGTCCGGTCCGGCGTGGACAGCCTGGCGAGCGACCCCGGCGGCCAGCGCTTCTCGATGGTTCTGACCAATCCGCCCTTCGGCAAGAAGAGCACCGTCCGGATCGTCAACGAGGAAGGCGAGTTGGAGACGGAGTCCGACGCCTACGAGCGTCAAGGCTTCTGGACCAGCACGAAGAACAAGCAGCTCAACTTCCTCCAGCACGTGAAGACGCTGCTCACGATCAACGGTTCGTGCGCCATCGTTGTGCCCGACAACGTGCTCTTCGAGGGCGGCGCCGGCGAGGTCGTGCGCACGAATCTGCTCCAGCAATTCGATGTCCACACGCTGCTCCGGCTGCCGACGGGCATCTTCTACGCCCAAGGCGTCAAGGCGAACGTCCTGTTCTTCGATGCGAAGCCGGCGCGCGAGAAGGCGTGGACCGAACGTCTCTGGGTCTACGACCTCCGGACCAACAAGCACTTCACGCTCAAGATGAAGCCGCTCCGCCGTTCCGATCTGGACGAGTTCGTTGAGTGCTACCGCCCGAGCGAGCGCCACACGCGGCAGCCGACATGGAGCGAGGACGACCCCGACGGGAGATGGCGGGCGTACGACTACGAAGAGCTGGTCGAGCGGGACAAGCTCAATCTGGACCTGTCATGGCTGAGGGACCGTTCACTGGAGGACAGCGACAACCTGCCGGAGCCCGAAGTCCTTGCGGCCGAGATCGCCGAGGACCTGCGATCGGCGCTGGAGGCGTTCGAGGAGATCGCCGAGGAACTCGGTCGCGACCCGGATGGGATCGGGCAGCAGAGGTAGGCACGGGGCGCTACAGATCTTCCGGTTGCGGGCGGGTGCTTAGGCAGCCGTCGTCGGCGCTCCGGCACTCAGAAGGTAACGGTACAGCCTCGCCGTGAGCTTCGGGTCGCTCTCCTCGAGCAGCCGCAGGGCGGAAGCGGTCAGCGTCGCCGTCGTGCAGGGCTCGTCCGCGACGACCGAGGACGCGGCTGCCGTGGCGGCGACAGGCGCGCGGGGCTCGACCGCGTCGCCCGGCCCCAGTTGGCGGTGGCGCGCGCCGTCGGCGTCGAACACGGAGGCTCGTCCGGCGGTGATCAACTGAAGCGTGTCGTTCGTTTCGCCGGCGGCGAGAAGAGCTTCGCCCGCGGCGTGCTCGCGGGTGTCCAGCCAGTCCCGGAGATCGCCGATCAGCTCCTCGAAGAGGACCTGCCGGTCGAGCTGACGCTCCATGTCGGCGCCCACGGCTTCCAGCAGGGAAGGCCCTCCGCCTTCCGCGTCGTCGGTCGGCTGGTAGGTGGAGATCAGCACGTCCTCGCAGTGCTCCAGCGCCTGATCGTCATTCGGAGCGAACACGACGCCGCCGAAGACCGGCGGCGGCAGGTTCCGCTGCAGTTCCTTCTCGAGCGTCGCGGGTGCACGACTCATGACCACCTGCGTGCCGGCGCGGCGAGCGGCCAGGATGAAGCGGCACATGGCGCTGACGGTCGAGAAGTCGAGGCCGGATACGGCCTTGAAGTCGAGCACGATGCACGCAGGCCTGGGCTCTTCGCCGAGTGACCCCTGGAGCCGGTCCGCCAGCGGATAGCCGGCGCCGAAGAAGATGTAGCCCCGAAGCCTGTAGCCCCGCGCCCGCGATCCCTCGGCCCGCAGGATGGCCCGGTCCGGTATCGGGCGGACACGGTGGCTACGCTCGTCCCGCAGGGAGAAGGTGGCGTCGACGACGTCGACCCGACTCAGGCGCACGACGAAGAAGAGGATCGTGATCAGCATGCCGATGGCGACGCCTTCGAGGAATCCCAGGGCCAGGATCGTCACGAAGATCACGACGATGATCGCGTAGTCGCTCGGCGGCAGGCGCTTGCGGACCTTCAGCAGCCACTGGTCGAGCAATGCCACGCCCGTGAACAGCAGGACCCCGCCCATGAGCGGCACGGGCACGAGCGTGAGCAGGACATCGCCGAAGATCAGCGGCGAGGCCGTCACCACCGCCACCGCGATGCTGGTCGACTTGAGGCCGGCGCCGAGCATCAGGTTGCGCAGAGAGGTCGGAACGACGTACGTGCCGGGCGGCGCGCCGCCGAGACCGGCGGCCAGGCTTCCGAGTCCGACGGCGCCGAACTCCCGGTTCCAGTCCAGCTCGCGACCGGAGGCGAGCTCGATGCCGCCGATGTACAGGGCGGTGCAGAGCAGGGTCACCAGAATCAGGACGAGGATGTTCGGAATCTGAGGGCCGACCGCGCTCCAGTCGATGCGTGTCGCATCGTCGAGTGCCATGGGAGGCCACAGGTCCGATCCCGAGATGCCCGCGAACAGGAGGCCCCTGTCCTGCGCCTCCTGGGTCGAGACACCGAAACGCGCCATGCCGAAGTGCAGGAGGCCCGTGCCGGCGATGAAGCTCCCCGGCATCAGCAGGGGGCTGGGCCAGCGTCGGCTGGCGAAGTACAGGCCGAGGCCGTAGGCGACGCCGACGCCCCAGTTCGTGACGACGAGCGGATCGAACAGCGACGCGAGCGCTTCGGCGTCGAGTCGCACGCCCATGAGCCTCAGAGCCACGACGCAGGCAAGTCCGCCCGTGCCGGCGACGAAGCCCGACGAAACGGGGTAGGGAAAGAAGCGCACCAGGTTGGCGAGGCGAAAGCGCTCGATGAGAAGGGCGCAGGCCGCCGTCGCGACCGAACCCAGAACGATGATCGCGACCATGGTGGGCAGCAGCTCGTCGCCGGTAGCGGTGAGCGAACCGCCAATCACCCCGAGGGCGATCATCGTCGCCATCGTGGGCCCGGCGGCGGCGCCCGCGAAGCCGCTTCTGAGCCCGGTGACCACGCAGGCGGCCGCGGTGCCGAACAGGATCAGCCCGATGCCCTGGGACAGGTAGGGGGCGAGCTGTCCCGAGAAGGCCAGGCTGACAAGGGCCACCTCGCCGATGATCAGGCTGATGCCGGAGACGAATCCGACCGTCAGCACGGTGAACGCCTTTCGGACTGCCGCATTCGACGCAAGGCCGGCCGGCAGCCCTCTCCCGGGGGGTTCTCCAGTCATCTCGCGCGCACTTCCCTCCGCAGACTACCCAAGCGGGACGACGGGTTCGCCTGACGCGCGCACACCCGGCGCGCGGGCACGCCGGTTCTACGGTTGGCGTGCGGGCCGCGCCCGGCGTCTTCGTTCGTAGAGACCGAGCGCGTGCAGGGGAAAGTACTGGCGATAGAGCGGGTACTCGAGGATTCCGGAACGGGCGTAGACCCCAGCCGCGTCCTGCCTTGGCCATCCTCCCCCGGGTTCCTGCGTGTCGAGCAGGAAGCCGACCCCCCGCGTGATCGCGCTCCAATCCCCGTCGTTCGCCTCGAGCAGCGCGATCAATGCCCACGCAGTTTGAACGACCTGCCCCTCCGGATGCTGCACGAAGCGGCCGGCGAGGCAGCTGCTGTGGTGCTCGCCCCACGCTCCATCGCTTCGCTGGCGATCGAGCAGCCATCCGCAGGCCAGGCCCAGCGCCGGATCGCCGGGCCGCGCGCCGGCGGCCACCAGCCCTCTGACGCCGAAGAGCGTGCCGTAGATGAAGTGGATGCCCCAGGTCCCGGGCCAGGATCCATCGTTTGCCTGGGTCCGCCGGAGCCAGGCGCCGCCCCGCGAGACGGCGTTCGCCACGTCCGCACCGGCGATCCGCGGGAAGTCCCGCTGACAGGCGGCGAGCGCGGCGAGGCAGGAGGCCGTGCATTCGACATAGGAGTTCTCGGTCATCGCGTCGGCGAACATCTCGGAGGGGTTGAGCCACTCGAGGCCGACCGCCGTGCGTCGCGCCTCGTAGCTGCCGAACCCGCCATTTGCGTTCTGGGCGTGCAGCATGAAGCGAACAGCTTTTTCGAGGGCTACCGCATTCGCGGCCTCGCGCCGTCCGGCGAGGATCCCGAGCACGGCCTCTGCTGTGCAATCGCTCACCGGCCAGCCCTGCCACGCCCTTCCCAGGCACCAGCCTCCGCTCGGGTCCGCTCGGTCCACCTCGAGAAAACCGTCGAAGCCGTCGCCGACCTGTTCGCTGGACAGATAGTGGGCTCCCCTTCGCAAGGCGTCGCGAACGCCTTCAAGTGCGGGCGCGGTCGCGAGCGCCTGTTGGGCGAAGCCAGTGTCCCAGGTCGGCGTTCTCTGCAGGGCGACCCGGGTTCCGCCCTTCGCGTCCTCCCAGACCCAGCGCTCAAGCTGTGCCAGCGCGTCGGGCAGGTCGGGGTCTTTGGCGTCGCGCAGCCAGAGGGCGAGAACGGCTAGCAGGCCGTTGAGCGGCGACAGGTTCGCGTGGGTCGTTGCCCGCAGTTCCCAGCGGATGCGCCGGACGATCTCCGTGGTGCATCGGGCCCGCAGCCGCTTGCCGTGGAACCGTTCGAACACGCGGGCCAGAAGGTAGGCCGACCGGAGCCAGACGGTAGGCCTGATGTACAGGTCCGCCTCCCGGAGGCGGTTGCGGCTGGCGGCGAAGTCGACCCCGGCGAAGCCCTCCGGGAACAGCTCCTCCCGCAGCGCGGTGATCGTCGGCGTGACCGGGGTCGAGAACCGGTGCGAGTAGATGAGTGCCATCGCCGTGTAGATGAGCCGCGAGTGGCAGTACCAGTTCGACGGATGCAGCGGCAGTCGGCGCGGCAAGCTGGACAGTTCCGGCAGGATGGGGTTGACGCCGCGCCAGTCGTAGAGGTTCAGGAGGGCGAGCCAGAACTTTCCCCAGCTTGGGATGCTCGTCACCCCCTCTCCCTGAATGAACCGCCGGGCCGGCACCAACAGGGGATCGTCGGATGCGACGCCGAGGAGCCTTGCGGCTACGTACACCAGGGTTGTGACGAACAGGTGGGGTGGCGAGTGCCGGTGGAATCCCCACTGGCCATCGCCGAGACGCGTTCGCTCGAAGTAGCGCAGCAGACGCCGGCGACGACCGGGGTTCGGCGGGAGTCCGAGAATGTGGTGTACGAGCACGTACTGCGCGGTGAGCATGGGACACCAGACGAGTTCGGCCTCCCAGGCGCCGTCCTCACCCTGAAGGGCGAGGACGTGCGCGGTTGCGCGCCTCAAGCCGGAGTCGGCGTCGAGGGAGACGGCGGCCGTCGGGCGGGTGCGCTCGGAGGCGGTGCGCCGGGGTGGCATGGAGGTCGGGAACGCGCGCGCAAAGGTGTCCCGCACCCGTTCTTCGGCCTCGGAGTCCAGCCGGTCCCGGTTTCGCCCTGCCTTTCTCGCCCTGACCAGTTGATGGAGGGCGCGTAGAAACCAGCCGAGGCGGAGGGCCAGGGCCCGTACGGTGCCTCGGGCCCGGCGCCAGGCACGCCGGTCGAGGGATCGCGGAGTCACCCTCGCCGAGGCACGCGCCACCAGTCCGGCGAACGCGACGACAAGGTGGCGCGTCGACGTGTCCTCGCAGGCGAGCAGGGCCATCGTCCGCTCGCGCAGGGCGGGATTGGCCCGCCAGCGCCGATAGACCGCCTGCCTGACTGCCACGACCTCGGCCCGATGGTCGACGAACACCTCGTAGAGCCCGTTGGCGAGAAGTTCCGGGGCGCGGGTCGACCGCAGGCGGCGTGCGGAAAACTCGTCGAAGTCTCCGCCCTCGGCCAGCGCAAGCGCATCTTCGAATCCCAGGGTCAACCCCATCGCCGTGATCGGGTGGTGGTGGCCGGCCGCATCGCCGATCAGTACGCGATCGGGAGTCCCATAGCTCATGCGCACCCGGATCTCGTTGGCCGCGGCGCTGACCCGCTTCTCCCGCAGCGCCTTGAGGAACGCGCACTTGAGCGCCTCCGGCAGGAAGGCCGCGTAGGAGTCGGCAAGGAGCGCGATACGGTCCCGCGGCGCACGGTGCTCCAGCGGGACATCGACCATGACCCGCACACACTGCTCCCCGAGCCCGTACATGAAGACCGGCCCCGGTCCGCCCAGGAGGACGTGTCCGTACTCCGGGAACGGCAGGCTGACTCTCTCCAGCAGCAGGCCCACCATCCACGAACAGGGGACGCGGTTCGTTGAGAGGCCCAGCGACTTGCGCACGATGGACGCGCGACCGTCGGCGCCAACAACCCGCCTCGCGCGCAGGGCATGGACGGCGCCTTGCCGGGCGAAGGTGAGCCGCCCGTCTTCGACTTCGCGCACGCGGGCGCCGCAAATGAAGTCGACGCCGTTCTCACGTTGCGCGGCTTCACGCAGCTTCGAGACGATCGTCGCGTGGTCGCAGCTCAATCCGGAAGATCCGGCCGAGTAGGGGAGCACGATGGGCTCTTCCCCGTGCCCTTCGGGTAGCACGACGAACCCCTTGCCGGGATTGCTGCAAGGTTCTTCCTCGAGTCGGATGCCGGCGTCGCGCAGCATCCGCAGGCCGGCAGGGTGCAGCCACTCACCCGCCAGTCTCCTGGACGCCTTGAGGTTCGCTTCCAGCAGGGCCACTCGAGCGCCCTTCCTGGCGTGGACGAGCGCGCAGAAGCTGCCCACGGGGCCCGCGCCGACGATTGCGATGTCGTAGCTTGAACGCGTGGGTTCAACCATCAGGACAGGTTCTGAGAACGAGGCCGGTGGCGAGCCGCGGATCAGCGCGCGTGGCCGGCCCCCGCCGGAAGTCCGCCCGCGCGTTGCGCCAGGGCGATGCGCCACCGCGCGGCGACGCCGGCGCCACGCTCGACCAGCACCATGACGGCCGGCAGGAACACCAGGAGTCCGACGCCGGCCAGCGACAGGCCGCCGACCAGGCTCACGATCACGGGCAGGAACGGTTCGACGGACTCGGCTCTGTTGTAGAGGAGAGGCGTGAGTCCGACGATGGTGGTGACCGTCGTGAGCACGATCGGCCGTGCGCGCAAGAGGGCTGCTCGCGTCACGGCCTCCCTGACCGTCACGCCCGGTTCGTTCCGCCGGATCCGGTTGTGCATGTCGAGCAGCACCAGGGCGTCGTTGACCACGACGCCAGTGGCCGCGATCATCCCGAACATCGACACCAGACCGATGTCGTAGCCGAGGGCGAGGTGCATGTACAGCGAGCCTCCGATCGCCAGCGGGAGTCCGACCAGCACGTAGAGCGGCTGAACGAGGCTCCGGAGCTGGATCGCCATGAGGACGAACATGGCCAGGAGCGCCGCGGGGAAACTGACGCCCAGCATGCGGACGATCTTCGCCGTGTCGCGGGACGATCCGTCCGGCAGGTATCGAAGTTCCGGATACCGCGCCGACAGCTCCTCGAGCCAGTCGCCCAGCACGAGCGCCCGGAGTTCCCTGGAACTCGTCGCCGCGACGTTGTAGAGGGCGGTCATCGTCACCGAGGGCAGGGCGTCGATGCGCTGGCGCTGGGCCAGTTCCTGACTCTCGACGAGGCGCGCCTGGCTGGCAAAGGAAGTGAGTTCGCCGTTCGGCAGGCGAATCAGTTCGTCGTCCAGGTCCGCCCGCCGCGTGCGCCGTTCCATCGGATAGCGCGCCATGACCTCGAGTTCTTCCTGGTTTCTGACCACGCGATGGGCTTCCGCGCCGTAGAACCGATTCCGCAGGTGTGCCGCGACAGATGCGGCGGTGAGCCCCGAAGCGTGCGCCGCGTCCGTGAGTTCGACCTCGTAGCGCCGGCTGCCGAGTTCAAGCGTGTCGTCGACCTGGTAGATCGGTGGATGCGCGGTCATCCTGCGTTTGAGCTCGGTCGCGACCGCCATCAGGGCGTCCTCGTCCGGATGAGTGAGCACGAAGCCGACGCCGGCAGAGCTGTAGCCGGTCGCCTGCGGGAACGCGATCGTCTCCGCGCCCTGTACGGTGCCGATCGTCTCCACCCAGACCTTGCGGAGCTCGGCCACCGACACCTCCCGCTCCGGATAGGTGTTGAGCCGCAACTGGACCGAGGCGAGGTGCGGCCCGGGCTCGGCCTGATTCACGCCGGCCGCGGTTTCCATCGACTTGTGCTGGCCGACGAGGACGTTGACGGCGTTGACGGCCGTGCCGCCCGTGACGGTGTTCGCCTCGTGGGCGGCCGCCGCGATGCCTTCCACCGCCCGCACCGTTTCCGGGAACGTCGAACCGGGCGCCATGGTCAGGTCGATCTGAAGCTGTTGCTCGTCGAGTCGATTGCCGGTCGTGTTGAACCGGATGACGTCGACCGCCAGCAGCGAGACGGCCAGGCCGACGACCGCCGCGAAGGCGACCGTGGACGTCCATGGGTACCGGAGCGAGAACCGGATCATCGCCCCTATCCGGTGCTCGATGAACTCCTCGAACCGGCGTCTGGCAGCCCGCTGCCAGATTCGCAGGGGCCAGCCGCTGATCTCTCCCGTGCCGGACAGGTGCGCCGGGAGCAGGAAGAAGGCGTCCAGAAGAGAGAAGAGCAGCACGACGATGACCACGACGGCCATCGAACTGAACATCATGCCGAGCACGCCGTCCAGGGGAAGCAGCGCGGCGAACATGAACAGGGTGGTCAGCACCCCGACGGTGACTGGCGCCATGACCTCTCTCGCGCCGCGGATCGATGCCTGAAGCGGTGGTACACCCGACTTGCGGTGGCGCTCGATGTTCTCGGCAACGACGAGTGCATCGTCCACGACGATGCCCACCACGACGGCAAGTCCGATGACGGCCATGATGTGCAAGGTCATGTCCAGGAGGTAGAGGGCGGTAAAGGCGCCCACCATGGCGGTCGGGACCCCGACGGCCACCCAGAGGCCGGATCGCAGGTCGAGGAGCAGCACGAGGACGACGAACACCAGCGCCGCGCCCACGAGCGCGCTGTCCGCCACGGACAGGAGCGGCTTCTTGACGGAGAACACCCGGTCCATCCAGAGGTCCAGGTTCATGCCGGCGGGCGGACCGTTGGCGGCCAGGTAGGCGTCGACTTCGTCGCGAACGTCCTGCGGATCCACGCCGTTGGGCGCGCTGACCTCGATGAAGACCGCTGGTACGCCATCGACGGTGTTGACGAGAGGATCGTCGACAAAGCCGTCGCGGATGGTGCCGATGTCGCCGAGTCGCACGATCGATCCGTCGGACTTGCTCAGGATGACGATGTCGGCGAACTCGGGCCCGCTGTTGCGCTTCTGCAGCACGCTCAACACCAGGGTGCCGGCTCTGGTCCCCAGTTCTCCGCCGGACAGGTTGATCGACGAGTTCCGGATGCGGCCGATCACGTCATCGACGGTCAGGTGGTGACTTCGCAGCCGGGTCTCGTCGAGATCGACCTGGATCTGGCGCTCGCGGGCGCCGTACAGGTCGACGACCGTCACCTTCGGCAGGAAGAGGAGCTGTTCACGCAGTTCCTCCGCCGCCAGCGTGAGGTCGTGCTCGCTCGCAGTGGCGGACGTCAGCACAAGTGACAGGGCGCCGCGGAGAATCTCGTGGCGGACGATCTCGGGTTCGTCCGCTCCCGGCGGCGGGAAGTCCTCGATTCCCTCCACCGCCGTCCTCACGACATCGAGCTTGGCGACCGTGTCCTGCCACTGCTCGAACTCGACGATCACCTCCCCCTTGCCCTCCCAGGCGTTGGCGGTGATGCGGTCCACGCCGTCGAGCGAAGCGAGGCTCTCCTCGATGCGGCGGAGGATGTCCTCTTCCACTTCCCGGGGCGTCGCGCCGTCATAGGGCACCGTGATCGTGATCCTGCGCAGGTCCATCGCGGGGTAGCGCTCTACCGTCGTGTTGGCGAGCGCGATCAGGCCGAGCGCGAGGAGGCCGATCGTCCCGAGCATCACGGCGATGCGGTTCCCCGCCATGTACTCGAAGACGGATCGCGGATGCGCGCCGTCAGCCATGCCGGAGCCCTTCGGCCTCCGTCGCCGCAACCTTCATGCGGGCGCTCCCGCCGCGGCCTGCGCCGCGTGCAATCGAACCTTGGCCAGTTCGACGATCATCAGAACCGACGGCAGCAGAAACAGCAGGCCGACGCCGGCGAACACAAGGCCGAAGGTCAGGCTGACCACGAGCGGAACCAGGAACTGGATCGCTTCGGCGCGGCTGAACAGGATCGGAAGCAGGCCGATCACCGTCGTGAAGGACGTCAGAAGGATGGCCCGGGCGCGCTGCCGGGCCGCCGCCGAGATCGCCGCGATCTCGGGCACGTCGGGGAGCTCGGCCCGGATGGCGTTGTAACGGTGCATCAGCAGGATCGTGTCGTTGACCACGACGCCGGACACGGCGATCAGGCCGAACAGGGACGTGATCGTGAACTCGTAGCCCAGCACCCAGTGGCCTGCCGCGGCGCCGACGAACGCGACGGGGATGCCGGCAAGCACGAGCAGCGGCTGGATGAAGCTGCGCAGGAACGACGCGATCAGGCAGTAGATGACCAACAGGGCGATCAGCACCGAGACCAGCAGCGTGTCGCCGAGGCGCTCGACGTCCCGCGACCCGCCGTGCTTGCGTAGCTCCAGGCCCTCATGGCGCGCCTCCAACTGCGGAACCAGTTCGTCTTCCGCGTGTTCGGCAACGTCGCCGGAGAGCGCCGCGCCGAGGTCGAGATTCGCGGTGACGACGACGGCGGCGCGGCCATCGATGCGAAGCCGGTTGGCCTGGCTCTCGGTTTCGCGTATCCCGGCCACCGTGTACAGGGGGACCTGATCGCGGCTGCCCGGGAGACTGATGCGCTCGTTCAGCAGTTCTGCGTAACTGTCGCGGCGCTCGCTCGGATAGCGCACCATGACCAGCACTTCCTCGCGGCCTCGCTGGATCCGTTGCGCCTCGGCGCCGTAGAACGCATCCCGCAGTTGGGTGGCGACGATCGCCGGCGTGAGACCTGCCGCATGACCGGCCGCGTTCAGCGTCACCTCGAGCCGGCGGCTGCCCTTGCCCAGGGTGTCGTCCACGGATGCAACGCCGGCCGTACGCGACCAGATGTCGCGTAGCGAGCCTGCCGCGTCGTGCAGCACGTGGTCCTCTGGATGCATCAGGGCGTACGAAACCGCGCCAGTCGGACGGCTGCGGCGGGTCGGGAAGGTCAGCGGCAGGTCGGCCAGCTTGCGTTGCCAACGGAAGCGGAACTCGTCCTTCGTGACCTCGCGGTCCGGGTCCCGGTGCAGTCTCAACTGGACCGAGGCGACGTTGCCCCTGTAGTAGCGCCCGGGATCGCTGCCGGCAAAGGTCGCCAGAGGAATGTGCCGGCCGATGACCACGACGCGGCCGCCGATGATGTTGCCGCCCAGTTCCTCGTCGAGCTGTCTCGCCGCATCGACCATGCGATCGGTTGCCGCCACGACGTCGGCGACGGGCGTATCGACCGGCAGCACGAGGTCCGCCTGGATGGTCTGATCGTCCGCGACGCTGAGACTGGGGCTCCAGGGCACCCACCCGATCAGCAGCGCTCCCCCTGCGAGGACGAGAGCCGCCGCGACGATGACGGGCGGCCAGACGGGTCGTCGCACCGACCAGGTGATCAACGGCACGATGCTGGACTCGATCGAACCCTCCATCGAGGTGCGGAGCCTGTCCTGTACGACCGACAGGGGCCAGGTCTTCACGCCCGCGCCCTTCGCCAGGTGCCCGGGCAGCACCAGGAACGTGTCCAGCAGGGACAGCAGCATGACGACGCCCACCACGATGGGAATCGGAGTGAACATCTGGCCGATGACGCCGCCAAGCGGCAGCAGTGCGGCGAACGCGGCCACCGTCGTGAGCCCCGCGACCACGAGGGGGCCGAGCACGCGGCGGGCGCCGACGATCGACGCATCGACCTGGTCGAGCCCCTGGGACCGGGCCGTCGCCACGCTCTCCGCGGCGACGATCGAGTCGTCGACCACGAGCGCGATCAGGATGAAGAAGGCGAACAGGGTGATGACGTTGATGGAGAGTCCGAAAACGGGGAAGAAGATCAGGGCGCCGACGAACACGACCGGAACCCCCATCGTCACCCAGGCGCCGGTCCGCAAGTCGAAGACCAGCATCAGCGTCAGGAAGACCAGTACGAGACCGTAGACGCCGTTCTGGATGACGAGATTGAGACTGTCCGTGACGGCCCACGACTCGTCTTCCCAAACCTGCAGCCGCGTGCCCGCAGGGGGCTGCCAGCCCTCGAGGAATCCGCGCACCTGGCTACTGGCCTCCCGGGGCGAGACTCCGGGCACTGCTTTCACCTGCACCAGCACGGCAGGGCTGCCGTCAAGGGTCGTGCGGACGTCCTGTTCCAGCAGCCCGTCCCGGAGCTCCGCGATCTCGCCCAGGCGCACCAGGGATCCGTCGGGCCTCGAGATCACCACGACGTCGGCGAACTCGTCCGCGTAGCCCCGCTTGGCGAGCGTGCTCATGACGATCTCGCCGGTGTCGGTGCTCAGTTCACCGCCCGTGATGTTCACGGAGGTGGTGCGGATGACCTGCACCAGGTCCTGGAAGGTCAGCCCGTAGCGGCGCAGCGTCTCCTCGTTGACCTCGACCTTGATCTCCTGATCGATCGTGCCGAACAACTCGACGATTGACACGCCGGGCAGCAGCAGGAGGCTGTCCCGCAGGGACTCGGCGGCCCGGCGCAGGTCGTACGCGCCCAGGACATCGGAACTGACGGCGAGGGTCAGCAGGTTGCGGGTGACCTCGACCCGGGTGACTTCGGGCTGGTCGGCGTTGCCCGGAGGGAAGTCCTCGATTCGCTCGACGGCGGTACGCACGTTGTTGATCACGTCTACCGGATCGGCGTAGTCGTCGATCTCGGCGTCGACGACGGCGAGCGCGTGCCGGGACGACGAAACGAAGCGGGAGATGCCGATCTCGCCGACGAGGCTCTCCTCGATGCGCTTGACGATGTCCTCTTCGACTTCGATCGGCGTCGCGCCCGGATAGGGCACCTCCACGCGGATCACTCCCGGGTCGTACTTCGGGAACGTCTCGACCGGTACCAGGTTGAACGCCAGGAGTCCGCTGACGAACACCAGGAACAGCAGGACGTAGGCGGCGACCGGGTTGCGGCCGAACCAGGCAACCAGGCCCGGGCGGGTTCGCGCCGCGTCGCCGGCGCCGTCCGGTTCAGCCATGAGCGCCGAGTTGCTGGTCGGACGCCTGCGCCGTCAAGGTGCGCTTCACGGGGCGTCTACGGGGACCGGATTGACCGCCAGTCCTTCGCGAGCGCCGGCGACGCTTCCGACCACCACGCCGCCCTTCGCATCGAAGGCGTCCACGATCCAGCCGTCGTCCCGGAAGCCTCGGGATACTGGGAGGAAGGAAACCAGCGTGCTGTCGTCGACCAGCCAGACGCTGGAATTGAGTTGCATGGCCGACTCCGGCAGAACAAAGACATCTTCGCGAACCGGGCCCGCCACCGTCACGTCGACGAACGTCCCCGGTCGCGGAAGGACCTCCTGCCTTCCCTGGTTGAGCACCCGCAGATAGAGGCTGGCGAGACGCGTCTCGAGGTCCACCACGCGGGAGACCCGCTCCACCTCGGTTTCGTACGCGCGCCCGTCGGCCACCACCGAGGCGGTACGTCCGATGGCGGGCTGCAGGGAGTCCAGGTCGAACGTGGAGATCTGTGCGCGTACCCGCAGTTGGTTCCTCGGGAAGACATCACCGAGCGTGGACGTGCGCGCACTGACCACCTGGCCGACGGACAGCGAGGTCGCACGCACGTAGCCGGCGAATGGCATGCGGATGCGGGTCTGGTCCAACTGGATCTCCGCCAGCGTGACCCGGTGCCTGGCGGTTTCGACCAGCGACTCCGCCTTCTCGATTGCGCCATCGAGCGCGGGCCAGGGATGAACCGTTCCGTTCGGTTGCGTGGCGTAGTACTCGGAACTCCGGCCGTGCCGGTCCTTCACTTCCTTCAGGTGCGCCTCGGCGTAGTCCAGGTCCAGCTTCGCCATGGCGAGGCCGATCTCGTACTCGGTCGCGTCGATACGGGCAAGCGTCTCGTCGGCGGCGAAGACGCCGCCGGCACGGAACTTCTCCGAAACGAAGACAACGTCGCCGGACGCCTCCGGGATCACCATCACGTTGCCAAGCGTGGTCACGGTGCCCGTCAGCGTCACGCTGTGCGACGCGCTGGTCGGTCGAGGCTGCATGACGGCAGCCGTCGGTTCAACGCCGCCTGGAACAGCTTCCGGGTCGAGTTCGAGAAACTCCTGGCGCGGCGCCCGGGCGAGGAGTATCGCCGCCAGGACGACCGCGGCGATGACCACGAGCTGCAGGATCCCTCGCCACTTCGGAGCTTCTCGCCCTTCGTCCGTATGCGCTTCCACGATGGCTACCGTCCCCTCTTGTTCACACTACCGTTCAGCCTGACAGAACGATGTGATGTGATCGTGAGAATCTGCGGGACAATAGCGACAGATTCGCGATGAACGTCGTTTTCTTGGCGCTGGGCTGCTTTGTGCCCCGACGGTCTGTTCCTGAGAGAGGTTCCTCTCCGGCTAACTGAACGCCTGCTGTTCGGCGGCGCGGCCGCCCACGCTCAGGCCAGCGCTACCCAGGCGGAACGGCCGGTTCGCGCGAAGCGATCGCTTCTCCCTCTCCCTGGACGAGCGTCCAGTACTGGCCCGGCTGCACGTCCGTCCAGCGCTCGACGGTGCCGTCCGGCCACCGGACCTCGACCTCGGTGACCGTTGCACCGTCTTCGCTTCCGAGGCCGACCAGCGCCCGGGGGTCCCGGGCGGAGACGTAGCTGCCGTCGGTGTGGACGTGGCGCCAGATCGGCGGTGCGTCTTGCCGGTGAATCAGGACCTGGGCGCCCAGCGCGTCGCGGCCGTGGGCCACGAGTCGCAGACCCAGCCAGGAGCGGTCCTGGCCGACCTGGTTGAGCAGCAGGCGAGTCGGCGCGTTGCTGTTGACGACGACGGCGTCGAGGTCGCCGTCGTTGTCGAGGTCGCCGAAGGCGGCGGCGCGGCTGACTTCGGACGACTCGAGGACCGCGCCGGCCTCGGTCGTGACTTCCGCGAACGTGCCGTCGCCGAGGTTGCGGAAGAGCTGGTCCGGCTGCCGCAGCGGGTAGGGGTCGCCTTCCCGGATCTGTGCGTCGATGCCGATCACCGCGCCGTTGACGACGAGCACGTCGAGCCAGGAGTCGTTGTCGTAGTCGATCCAGCCGATGCCGAAGGCGGTGAACGGCAGGCTCGGCGGCCCGAGTTGACTCGACGCCGACTGGTCCCGGAACAGTCCGGCGCCGCCGTTGACGTAGAGGGTGTTCGTCTCCTGTTCCAGGTGGCTGACGACGATGTCCGGGTCGCCGTCGCCGTCGAAGTCCCCGGCGTCGACGCCCATGCCGGCCTCGGGCTGGCCTTCGCGGTTGACGGCGACTCCGGCCAGGAGGGCGTTGTCGGCGAAGGTGCCGTCGCCCCGGTTGATCCAGAGCCGGTTCCACATCAGGTCGTTCGCCACGTAGAGGTCGATCCAGCGGTCGCCGTTGAAGTCGGCGGCGACGGCGCCGAGCCCCGAACCGGGCTCGGTGCCGATTCCCGAGGTCGTCGACACGTCCTCGAAGGTGCCGTCGCCCCGGTTGCGGAACAGGCTGTCGGTCGCCGGCCGGTAGGCGCCGGGGGCGCAGTACGTCAGTACGCCGCTCGGGAGCGGGCACGGCGTGTTGTCAGCCAGCGAGTAGTCGACGTAGTTGCCGACATAGAGGTCCAGCCAGCCGTCGCGGTCGAAGTCGAAGAACGTGGCGGCGACCGACCAGCGGGGATCGTCGGCGCCCGAGGCGGCCGTGACGTCGTCGAAGGTGCCGTCGCCGCGGTTTCGCAGCAACTGGTTGGAACCGAAGTTCGTGACGTACAGGTCCGTCCAGCCGTCGTTGTCGAAGTCGCCGGTGGCGACGCCCATGCCGTAGCCGTCGGCTTCGATCCGGCTTGCGCCGGTGACGTCGGTGAAGTGGAGGCTGGCGCCGGCGCCGCCGCCAGCTCCTGGTTTCGGCAGGTCGTTGCGGTAGAGGCGGTCGGCGAGCGGCGTTCCGGGAGGCGGCGGGAAGGTCAGGTCCGGGCCGAGCATGCGGCCCTGGACGAGGTAGACGTCCAGGTCGCCGTCGTTGTCGAAGTCGAACAGTGCGGCGCCGCCGCCCATGATCTCGTTGAAGTAGTGCTCGCCGGACATGCCGTTGAAGTAGACGAAGTCGAGGTTCGCGGCAGGGGCGGCGTCGATGAAGATGGGCGGTTGGGTGGTGGTGGCGGGATCGGGGG